>CAWFPY010000004.1:0-334125 GCA_963817815.1 uncultured Alphaproteobacteria bacterium
CGAACGAAATATTCTTGTAGAGATACTGGTTGTAGACCATCGGATCGGCATTGATGATGCAGATCGTGTAGCCGTCCGGCTGCGCATCCTGGCAGGCGCGCGAGGCGATGTTGCCGGCGCCGCCCGGACGATTCTCGATGATGATCGGCTGGCCGAGACTCTTGTGCAGCTCCTCGCCGAGCACGCGCATGAAGATGTCGCTGATGCCGCCGGCGCTCGACGTGGTGAGCACGTGGATCGGGCGGGTCGGGTAGTCGTCGGCCAGGGCCGAGGTTGCGAATAGCGCAGCGCCGGCAATCGTGGCGGCCAGAAATTTCTTCATGTTGTTCTCCCCTAAGTTTACTTTGGCTTTTGACTCTCCCCGTCATCCTGAGGTGCCCGGCCGAAGGCCGGGCCTCGAAGGATGATCGGCCGCCACCCTTCGAGGCTCGGCGGTTTCACCGCCTCGCACCTCAGGGTGACGGCTACTGTTATTGCAAGCGCGCCTTCACCATCCCGCTCGCCTTGGCCATATCCATCTGCCCGGCATATTTGCCGCGCAGGACGCCGATGACCTTGCCCATGTCCTTCATGCCGGCAGCGCCGGTTTCCTTCACCGCCGCCTCGATCGCCGCCGTCATCTCGGCGTCGGACATCTGCTTGGGCAGGTAGCCGGTGATGATGGCGATCTCTTCCTGCTCCTGCTTCACCAGGTCGGCGCGGCCGCCCTTCTGGTACAACTCGACCGAATTCCTGCCGCTGCTTGATCATCTTCTGCAGGATTGGCAGCACGTCGGCATCGGTCAGCGCCGGCTTGCCGGCGCCGCGCGCTTCGATATCGGCATTTTTAAGCGTCGAATTGACCATTCGCAGCGTGGAAACCGCCCGCTCGTTCTTGGCTTTCATCGCTTCAGTGAGAGCCTTGTTAATGTCGTCGCGCAGCACGGGAACCCCTTTCGTGGTGTCTTAATCCTGGTTGGGGGCAGCCCCCGGCGGCCCCTTGCCTCTCACACTATAATACGCAAGTAAGAGCCCATGACCCAGACGAAAGCCGCCCCCGCCGGGACTTCTGGCGAAATCTTGGGCTGAGCCCAAGCCAACGGCGCTTTTGGTATTGGCTGACGGGACCGTTCTGGAAGGCTTCGGACTGGGCGCCACCGGGCACGCGGTCGGCGAGGTCTGCTTCAACACCGCCATGACGGGCTATGAGGAGATCCTCACCGACCCGTCCTATGCCGGACAGCTCATTACCTTCACCTTCCCGCACATCGGCAATGTCGGCACCAACGAAGAAGACATCGAGACCGTCAACATGGCGGCCACGCCGGGCGCGCGCGGCGTCATCCTGCAAAGCGCGATTACCGCGTCATCAAACTATCGCGCCACCAAAAACCTCAACGACTGGCTCAAGGCGCGCGGCATTATCGGTTTGTGCGGCATCGACACGCGCGCGTTGACGGCACTGATCCGCGTCAAGGGCATGCCCAATGCCGTGATTGCGCACGCCCCGAACGGTAAGTTTGATCTCGCCGCCCTCAAGAAAGAAGCCAAGGAGTGGCCTGGTCTCGTCGGTATGGACCTGGTGCCGATGGTGACAAGCGGACAACGTTTTACGTGGGACGAGACACCGTGGGGCTGGGGCACCGGCTTCGGACGCCAGACCAATCCGCAATTCCATGTGGTCGCCGTCGACTATGGCATCAAGCGCAACATCCTGCGCCTGCTGGCGGGCTCCGGCTGCAAGGTCACCGTCGTGCCGGCCAAGACGTCGGCCGACGACATCCTGGCGCTCAAGCCGGACGGCGTTTTCCTCTCGAATGGTCCGGGCGATCCGGCCGCGACCGGCGAATACGCGGTGCCGGTAATCAGGAAGCTGATCGACACTGGCACGCCCACCTTCGGGATCTGCCTCGGCCACCAGATGCTCGGCATCGCGGTCGGCGGCAAGACGATGAAAATGCATCAGGGCCACCACGGCGCCAATCATCCGGTGAAGGATCTCACCACCGGCAAGGTCGAGATCACCTCGATGAACCATGGCTTCGCCGTTGATAAAGAGTCGCTACCGAAGAATGTCGAGCAGACGCATGTGTCGCTGTTCGACGGCTCCAATTGCGGCATCGCGCTCAAGGACAAGCCTGTGTTCTCGGTGCAATATCACCCCGAGGCGTCGCCCGGCCCGCGCGACAGCCATTATCTCTTCACGCGCTTCGTCGAGATGATGCGGCAGGCCAAAGAACTCCAATAAGCGGAAGATTGCGTGAGCCGTCTCATCGTGATGGCCGGGCCGTCCCGGCCATCTCGCAAGGACGGGGCGCACCATGCCTTCGTAAGCGGGATCACCGGGACAAGCCCGGTGATGACCGTAGTGATAGGGCCCGTCGCAGCCGGAACGATCCGAACACACGACGGTTTCTCATCCTCAATGTCGAACGAACCTCTCAACGTCTTGTTCAAGGACGACGGCAAGGTGCCGAACAATCCGGCGCTGCCCGTGCTGCTGTACAAAAACGCCGTCGATCTGGACAAAAGCATCGCCCCCGCTGCCGCAATCGAGGACCTTTTCAAGGCCAATGGCTGGGGTCACGGCCAGTGGCGCAACGGCATTTATCCGTTCGTGCATTACCATTCGATGACCCTACCATTCGATGATTCACGAAGCGCTCGGCATCGCACAGGGCCGCGCCAAAGTGCAGCTCGGCGGACATCACGGTGAGGTGTTCGATCTTGCGGCCGGGGACGTGGTCGTGCTGCCGGCGGGCACAGGACATCAGAGACTTTCAGCCAGCGACGATCTTCTGGTCATCGATGCCTATCCGCCCGAGGGCACCTATAATCTCTGCCGCGGTGACAACCCGGCGGAACGCGACAAAGCGCTCCATACGATCCCCAAGGTGCCTGTGCCGACAAGCGACCCGGTCATCGGCAAGAACGGACCGTTGACGCTACTCTGGCGGCGCTAGCGTACAGATTAGTCATTCCGGGACGCCGTGAAGGCGCGAACCCGGAATCCAGGCACAAGCACTGTGCCGGCATCTGGATTCCGGGTTCGCTCGCTAACGCTCGCGCCCCGGAATGACGGAATGCATCGTCATGGCCGGGCTTGTCCCGGCCATCTCGCTTAGACAGGCACCATGCCTTCCTAAGCGGGATCACCGGGACAAGCCCGGTGATGACAGGTTAGTGTCAAATTGCATGAGCAATTGGATCGACTTCTACGATTTCAAGCATTCGGTGATCTATGTGAATGCGCGTCACCGCGACGTGCATTACCGCACCATTGCCGAGGACATCCGCAAGCTCGTGCCATCACCAACGGCGCATGTGCTCGACTATGGCTGCGGCGAGGCGACCTCGGCCGATCTGGTTGCTGCCGTCTGCGCCCAACTGATCCTGGTGGAAGCCGCGCCCAATGTGCGCGCCTCGCTCACGCTACGTTACTCCGGCCATCCAAAGATCTCCGTCATTTCGGCTGAGCAGGCCGCCGCCCTGCCCAAGGGCTCGTTCGATCTCATCGTCATGCATTCGGTCGCGCAATATCTGAGTGCCGCCGAGCTCGACCGGCTGCTCGCGATATTCCATTCTTTGCTCAAGCCGGGCGGACTGTTTGTTCTCGGCGATATCGTGCCGCCGCATCTGGCCGCGCCGGCAGCTGCGCTTGCGCTACTGCGCTTCGGCGCGGCGAACGGATTCTTCTGGGCGGCGACCTTCGGACTGATGCGGATCTTTGTGTCCGACTATTTGCGGCTGAAGAAAACGGTCGGGCTGTCGCACTACGCGGAAGCGGACATGCTGGAGAGACTCAAGCGCGCCGGTTACGCGGCCCAGCGCGCCGGTCACAATATCGGCCACAATCAGCAGCGCATGACTTTCCTGGCGCGCGTCGTTGGCCGTCATTCCGAACGGCAGGCCGGGCTGGATCCAGATGCCGTCATTCGGATGGCGCGGCCCTGCACCTTAGCGGTCGTCGGGACGCGCGTAACGTGCACCTGTGTGCGCCCCGGAATGCGTCTGGCGTCCATCATGGACTAACCCCGCATTAACCGCACCGCGCATCCTGCCGCCGTACACCTTGCAGCAAGGGCGACATCCTATTGCTGCAAACGGCCCGGTGGCGGAGTGGCGACGCAGAAGCCATGCAAGGTCTTCCAGCCTGGTTCGATTCCAGGCCGGGCCTCTCCGCCTTCGCTGCTCGCGCAGCTTCGGCGCAGCGAATGCCCCTTGCGCGAAGGCGATCGCGCCGAAGCTCGCAGAGCGAAGGCGGTCGGGCTGATCCCGGTCAGATTCGCCCGCACTTGCGGCGATTTTTCCGTCCACCGCTTATGCGCTGGCTGCCCTTCCCTGCCCGTCGAATTTGGTCTAAGCACCCCTCGCGCGCGGGGCTGTGCCTCTGCGCCAGCCCCGAGGACGCGCATAGGCGCGCCCTTTTTTTGTGCCGATTTTCCGGGAGCCGATGCCTAAACGCACCGACATCAAATCGATCCTGATCATCGGCGCCGGCCCGATCGTCATCGGCCAGGCCTGCGAATTCGACTATTCCGGCACGCAGGCCTGCAAGGCGCTGAAGGAAGAGGGCTACCGGATCATCCTGGTGAACTCCAATCCGGCGACGATCATGACCGACCCGGATCTGGCCGACGCAACCTACATCGAGCCGATCACGCCGGAGATCGTCGCCAAGATCATCGAGAAGGAACGCCCGGACGCGCTGCTGCCGACCATGGGCGGGCAGACCGCGCTCAACTGCGCGCTGTCGCTGCGCAAGATGGGCACGCTGGAAAAATTCAACGTCAAGATGATCGGCGCCACCGCCGAAGCAATCGACAAGGCGGAAGACCGCGAGCTGTTCCGCGAGGCGATGACCAAGATCGGCCTGCCGACGCCGCGCTCGCACCAGATCAAGACATTGCCGCAGGCGCTGGAAGCGCTCGACGACATCGGGCTGCCCGCGATCATCCGCCCGTCCTTCACGCTCGGCGGCACCGGCGGCGGCATCGCCTACAACAAGGCGGAGTTCATCGACATCGTCGAGGGCGGCATCGACGCCTCGCCGACCAACGAGGTGCTGATCGAGGAATCGGTGCTCGGCTGGAAAGAGTACGAGATGGAGGTGGTGCGCGACAAGAAAGACAACTGCATCATCATCTGCTCCATCGAAAACGTCGATCCGATGGGCGTGCACACCGGCGACTCGATCACCATCGCGCCGGCGCTCACGCTGACCGACAAGGAATACCAGATCCTGCGCGACGCCTCGATCGCGGTGCTGCGCGAGATCGGCGTGGAGACCGGCGGCTCGAACGTGCAGTTCGCCATCAATCCGGCCGACGGCCGGCTGGTCGTGATCGAGATGAACCCGCGCGTGTCGCGCTCGTCGGCGCTGGCCTCGAAAGCGACCGGCTTCCCGATCGCCAAGGTCGCGGCCAAGCTCGCGGTCGGCTACACGCTCGATGAAATTGCCAACGACATCACCGGCGGCGCGACGCCCGCCTCGTTCGAGCCGACGATCGATTACGTCGTCACCAAAATTCCGCGCTTTGCCTTCGAGAAATTCCCCGGCGCCTCGCCGGTGCTGACCACGTCGATGAAGTCGGTCGGCGAAGCCATGGCCATCGGCCGCACCTTCCAGGAAAGCCTGCAGAAGGCGCTGCGCTCGCTGGAGACCGGCCTCACCGGCCTCGATGAAATCACCATCGAGGGCTTCGATGCCGCGAAAGGCATCGATGATGCCGACAACAAGGCGGCGATCCGCGCCGCGCTCGGCACGCCGACACCGGACCGGCTGCTCAAGATCGCACAGGCTATGCGGCTCGGGGCGAACGACGAACTCATTCACAATGCCTGCCGCATCGACCCCTGGTTCCTGAACCAGATGCGCGAACTGGTGGATATGGAAGCCGAAATCAGGGCCAAGGGCCTGCCGACGACCGCCGGCCCGTTCCGCAGGCTCAAGGCCATGGGCTTTTCCGACAAGCGGCTCGGCAAGCTGACCGGCAACGATGCCGAGACGGTGATGGCCAAGCGCCGCAAGCTCGATGTGCGGCCGGTCTTCAAGCGCATCGACACCTGCGCCGCCGAATTCGCGTCACCGACGGCTTACATGTATTCGACCTATGAGACGCCGTTCGCCGGAAAGGTCGCCGACGAGGCGGCGCCCTCCGACAAGAAGAAGGTCATCATCCTCGGCGGCGGGCCGAACCGCATCGGCCAGGGCATCGAATTCGACTATTGCTGCTGCCATGCCTGCTTCGCGCTGAAGGAGGCGGGCTACGAAACCATCATGATCAATTGCAATCCGGAAACGGTGTCGACCGACTACGACACCTCCGACCGGCTTTATTTCGAGCCGCTGACGCCGGAAGACGTGCTGGAGATCATCGACACCGAGCGCAGCAATGGCACGCTGCACGGCGTGATCGTGCAGTTCGGCGGCCAGACGCCCTTGAAGCTCGCCGAAGCATCTGGAAAAGGCCAAGGTGCCGATCCTCGGCACCTCGCCCGACATGATCGATCTCGCGGAAGACCGCGACCGCTTCAAGAAGCTGCTCGACAAGCTCAAGCTGCGCCAGCCGCAGAACGGCATCGCGACCTCCCCCAATGCGGCGCGCGCGATCGCCGAGGAGATCGGTTACCCGGTGGTGATCCGCCCCTCTTATGTTCTCGGCGGCCGCGCCATGGAGATCGTGCGCGATACGGCGCAGCTCGATCGTTATCTCGCGCGCCTGTCATCCGATCTCGATCGGCCGAGCGAACTGGTCGTCTCGAAAAAGAGCCCGCTGCTGATCGACCGCTATTTGTCCGATGCGACCGAGGTCGACGTCGATTGTCTTGCCGACGGCAAGGATACTTTCATCGCCGGGATCATGGAGCACATCGAGGAAGCCGGCATTCATTCCGGCGACTCGGCCTGCGCGCTGCCGCCGCATTCGCTCGACAAGAAAACGCTCGCGGAACTCGAGCGGCAGACCCGCGCGCTGGCGCTCGCGCTCAATGTCGGCGGCCTGATGAACGTGCAATACGCCATCAAGGACGGCGACATCTATGTGCTGGAGGTCAACCCGCGTGCCTCGCGCACCGTGCCTTTCGTCGCCAAGGTGATCGGGCTGCCGGTTGCCAAGATCGCCGCCCGCGTGATGGCCGGCGAAACGCTCAAGAGCTTTGACCTCAAGCCGTTCCATCTCAAGCACCGCGCTGTAAAGGAAGCCGTGTTCCCCTTTGCGCGCTTCCCCGGCGTCGACACCGTGCTCGGTCCGGAGATGAAATCAACCGGCGAAGTGATGGGGATCGACGGGTCGTTCGAGATCGCCTTCGCCAAGAGCCAGATCGGCGGCGGCACCAACCTGCCGCGCAGCGGAACGGTGTTCGTCTCGGTGCGGGATGCCGACAAGTCGCGCATCCTGCCGGCCGTCAAGCTCCTGGCCTCCCTTGGCTTCAAGACCATCGCGACATCGGGAACCCAGCGTTACCTCGCGGAACAAGGGGTCGAGACGGCCAAGATCAACAAGGTCCTGGAAGGCCGCCCCCACATCGTCGATGCCATCAAAAACGGCGGTGTTCAGCTTGTTTTCAATACCACCGAGGGGGCTGCGGCCCTGGCCGACAGCCGTTCCCTGCGCAATGCGGCCCTCTTGCATAAAGTGCCGTACTACACCACTCTTTCAGGAGCCGTCGCTGCGGCGCAGGGCATCAAAGCCTATCTTGAGGGCGACCTCGAGGTTCACGCCTTGCAGAGCTACTTCGGCGGTCGGGGCTGACGGCCTTTTTTTGGTCCCCGGACCCCGGATGGCGGCACGAGTGAGGCCGGAAAATTAATGGTCGCGGCATCAGGTGAGGCTGGCCGCGACGGATTTTTTGACCGGCCCTCGTTCACATGACTCCGGTTTCGCGGGTGACCGTGGCCGGAGTCGTATTACGAGTCGATTGGACGGAACTTCGACGGTGAAAGGTTCTTGGTGGCGCTGAAGGTCGTTCTGGTTATTTCGGGCGCCCGCCGGGAGGAGATGAGACGATGGAAAAGATTCCAATGACGGCCGCCGGGTATACGGCGCTCGAGACCGAGCTCAAGCATTGCCAGCAGGTCGAGCGGCCGCGCATCATCCAGCAGATCACCGAGGCGCGCACGCACGGCGACCTGTCGGAGAATGCTGAATATCACGCCGCCAAGGAGCAGCAGTCGCTCAACGAGGGCCGCATCGCGGAGCTCGAGGACAAGCTCGCGCGCGCCGACGTGATCGACGTGTCGAAGCTGTCCGGCGACACCATTACGTTCGGGGCGACCGTGACGCTGGTCGACGAGGACACCGACGAGAAGAAGGTGTGGCAGATCGTCGGCGAGCCAGAGGCCGACGCCAAGAAGGGCCGCATTTCGATCACCTCGCCGCTCGCCAAGGCGCTGATCGGCAAGACCAAGGGTGCGGTCGTCGAGGTCAACGCCCCCGGCGGCGCCAAGGGCTACGAGATCAAGAAAGTCGACTGGAAGTAGGCGCGCGCATTAGCGCGCCGTCATGGCCGGCCTTGTGCCGGCCATCTCGAATTCAGTCATGGCAATTCCGTGCGCACCTGAAGCGAGATCACAGGCAGGCAAGGCGCGCGAAAGCACGCCGGCCTGCGGCCAGCCCGGGATGACAATGCGGACGACGCGGAATGACAGGTCCGTCCCATCGCGTTTCCGGATGGTTTACCCATCGTTAAGGTTGGCACAACCAATCTGTAATACCGTCCATCAGCGCTCGTTTTTTGATCAGGCCTCTGGATCCGCGGATCATGTCGCCAGGTGAATCCATCCACGGGGTTGAAGCCCGCTACGCGCTTTACGGGCTCGACGCCGAGGCCCGCAGCGCCATCAAGCGGATGTGGCCGACGATTGCGCCATACCTCGAAAATGCAGTCGACGCGATCCTCGATGCCACCGAGAATCTGCCGACCGTATCGGCCATCGCGAAGAAACACCGGGTTTTGATCAAGCAGCTTGAGTTGTCGCACCTGAAAGCGCTGCTCAACGGGGAACTTGACGCTCCCTATTTTGAATCGTGTCGGGAAACCGTCGAACAGGAAGCAAAGCTCGGGTTCGACGCGCGCCTGCGCAGCACCGCGGGAAACTACGTGCTGCGGGCGGCGATCGACGCGCTTGTACGCAAACATCGATTTGCGCCCGGCAAGCTCGCCGAAAGCACAAAGCTGCTGTCCCAGGCCATTGCATTCGACGTCGCAAACGCAATGACGCTGCACCGGGAGGCGGCATCGAAGGCTACCCAAGTGCGGCGGACGGCGATCGACGAAGCCATTGCCGATTTCGGCAGCGCCATCGGTGACGTGCTTAAGGCCATTACCGATGCCTCCACGTCCCTGACGGCGACCTGCTCGACCATGCGCGAGGTCGCTGACGAGACGCTCAACCGCATGGCCGTGGCATCAAAGGCGGCATCGGAAACCACGCAGCGCGTGATGATCACCAGCCAGGCGACCGAAGAACTGTCGGGGTCGATTCAACATATTGGCCAGGAAGCGACGCGCGGGCTGGACATGGCGAGGGCCGCCGTGGGCGATACGCAGCGCGCGCAGCAGGCGATCCGCTCGCTGAACAACACCGCCGAACGCATCGGTTCGATCGTCAGCATCATCTCGACGATCGCATCACAAACCAACTTGCTGGCGCTCAACGCGACCATCGAAGCGGCGCGCGCCGGCGAGGCCGGCAAGGGATTCGCGGTGGTCGCTTCCGAAGTGAAGGCACTCGCCAATCAAACGTCGCGTGCCACCGACGAAATCTCGCAGCAGGTCGCCAGCATCCAGGATGCCACCCGAAAATCGGTCGACGAGATTTCCTCAATCGCGCGCTCGATCGACCAATTGACGGTTGCCGCGACCAGCATCGCCTCCGCGGTCGAAGAGCAAAGCATGACCACCGGTGAAATCGCCGTCAGCATCCAGACGGCGGCCGATCATACCGCGAGCGCATCCAGCGAGATTTTGTCGGTCGAGCAGGCCGCGGGCCGCAGCGCGCAAGGCGTTCAGCGACATCGCCGATTTGACCGCCCGGGTGTCCGCGCGCGCGCAGGATCTGGAAGCGAAAGTCTCGACGTTCTTCAATCGCGTCCGCGCTGCGTGACGGCTGCGAGTGCTGCGAGACCTCGTCATCACCGGGCTTGTCCCGGCGATCTCGATCCTTAGGTATGCACGGCATTGCCCTCCTAAGCGAGATGGCCGGCACAAGGCCGGCCATGGCGTTGATGGTGCATCGTACGGATTCCCGCCGCCTGGCGACGGTTATTCCATCGGCACCATGGCCGCGTCCTTTGAATTGCGCAGCGTGAGCGACGTCTTCACGTTGCGCACGTTGGGCGCGGCGGTGAGTTTCTCGACGAAGGCCTGGAAGGTCTTCAGGTCCGGTGCCACGCATTTAAGTACGAAGTCGATTTCACCGGAGAGCATCCAGCATTCGCGTACCAAAGGCTGCGAGCGCACGAATTCCTCGAACCCGACCAGATCGGCTTCGGCCTGGCTCGCCAGGTGCACCATTGCGAACACCGTCACCTCGTAACCGAGTTTCTTTTCGTCGAGCAGCGCGCGGTACCCCTTGATGTAACCGGCCTCCTCCAGCGCCCGCACTCGGCGCAGGCACGGCGGCGCGGAAATCCCCACCCGGCTCGCCAGCTCCACATTGGTGATGCGGCCGTCATCCTGAAGTTCTTTGAGGATTTTTCGGTCGATGGCATCGAGACGGGCGGGCACGCAACACCTCTGGCGGGTTCACTGGCGTGAACATTCATAACGCGAAATATTATTTCGCGAAAGAATATTGCGCGCTCTTATGATCGTGATAGGGCGCCAAGTCCGCCAAGTCTGTGGGCCGGGGGGTTGCGTATCTTGCATAGCTCGGCCGAAAGCCATACATCGAGCAGGGCAAAAGAGCCGGCCAAGGGTCCGGCCACCCGCGCGACAAGCGCCACGCAACGCCCATCCAGGGGGGCGTACATCATGGCAAAGACCACCCACGCCAAGGTCATCATCATCGGCTCGGGGCCGGCGGGCTACACGGCCGCGATCTATGCCGCGCGCGCGATGCTGGAACCGATCCTGATCCAGGGCATCCAGCCGGGCGGGCAGCTGACGATTACCACCGACGTCGAAAATTATCCGGGCTTCGCCGATGTGATCCAGGGCCCCTGGCTGATGGAGCAGATGCAGGCGCAGGCAACGCATGTCGGAACCCGCATCGTCACCGACCATGTCAGCAAGGTCGAGCTTTCGCAGCGCCCATTCCGGCTGACGTGTGACTCCGGCGACATCTATCTCGCCGACGCCCTGATCATTGCCACCGGCGCACAGGCGCGCTGGCTCGATCTGCCTTCGGAGCAGAAGTTCAAGGGCTATGGCGTGTCGGCATGCGCGACCTGCGATGGATTTTTCTATCGCAACAAGGAAGTCGTCGTGATCGGCGGCGGCAATACCGCGGTCGAGGAGGCGCTGTTCCTCACGAATTTTGCCTCCAAGGTCACCGTCGTGCATCGCCGCGATGCGTTCCGGGCTGAGAAGATCCTGCAGGACCGTTTGTTCAAGCATCCCAAGATCGAGGTGGTCTGGGACAGCGCGCTGGACGACGTCGTCGGCGGCGACAACCCTCTGAAAGTCAGCGGTGTGCGGCTCAAGAACGTCAAGACCGGCGCCGTGAGCGAACGCCGTGTCGATGGCGTCTTCATTGCCATCGGTCATTCACCGGCTTCGGAACTGTTCACCGGACAAGTGCAGATGAAGTCTTCGGGCTACATCGTGACCGCCGGTCATTCGACCGCGACTTCGGTGCCCGGCGTGTTCGCCGCCGGCGACGTCACCGATGATATTTACCGCCAGGCGGTGACGGCCGCCGGACAAGGCTGCATGGCGGCGCTCGAGGCGGAGAAATTCCTGGCTGCGCACGAACATGACCGCGCGGCTGCGGAATAGGCCATGGCCGGGACAAACACATCGATGGACTGGGACAAGCTGAAGGTGTTTCACGCCGCAGCCGAAGCCGGCTCGTTCACGCATGCCGGCGAGCGGCTCGGCCTGTCGCAGTCGGCAGTGTCGCGCCAGGTTTCAGCGCTGGAATCCGAACTTTCCGTTTCACTTTTCCACCGCCACGCACGCGGTTTGATCCTGACTGAGCAGGGCGAATTGCTTTACCGCACCGCCCACGAAGTCTTTATGAAACTGGAGGCCGCCCGCACAAAACTCACCGACAGCCGCGAACGTCCGAATGGCGAGCTCAAGGTGTCGACGACACCAGGCATCGGTGTGCATTGGCTGACCCCGAGGCTCGGGGAATTTCTCGACCTGTATCCCGACATCCACATCACGCTCATCACCACGGACGAAGAGCTGGACCTCGCGATGCGCGAGGCCGATGTCGCGATCCGGCTACGCCAGCCGACCCAGCCCGACCTGATCCAGCGCAAGCTGTTTTCAGTTCACTTTCATGCTTACGCCTCGCCTGATTATCTCAAGCGATTCGGCACGCCCCGCGCGCACGAGGAACTCGACAAGCACCGGATTATCCTGCTTGGCGGCGGCGTGGTGCCGGCGCATCTGCAGAACCGGCGATGGCTGCTGGAGATCAGCCGCGACGGGCAAGGCCCGCGCGCACCGCATCTGACAGTGAACAATGTGCTTGGCGTCCTGCGCGCGTGCCAGCGCGGATTGGGCGTCGCCGTGCTTCCGGATTATCTGGTGGAGGAAAACGGCGGCTTGGTGCAGTTGTTCGGTGAAGCCGACACGCTCGCGCTCGACGCATACTTTGTCTATCCGGAAGAACTCAAGTCGGTCGCGCGCATCCAGGTCTTCCGCGACTTTCTCGTCGCCAACGCGCAACGCTGGCATTTCTGATTTTCGTTATCGCGAAACCAATAAAATATTCACGACTTGATATGTGGGCGTGTGCCCCACGGGCACACTTTCACGACGCGTGTGCATGGCAGTCATGCGGGTACTGGCGTTGTCCGAGTTCGCATGCGCTTCGCATACTACGATCTCGCTGTGGCGCCGGACGGATATCCTCCCAGAATCGCCGGTGTGCAGCATGTTCCCCTCTGGAAGATGTTGCCGGCCCCCACGCCGGCAATTACTGAAACCGGACCCCACACGGGGTCCGGTTTTTTCATGTCCGTGAAGACCGCTGGATGACGCATCCGCTCGATGATCGCGCTGATGCGGACGGAGTGCGGCACCCTCGACCGCCAAATCCCGGACCGTGACTGACGGCAGGCGCCGACGCCCGCGCCAAGCCTCGACCATGTGTCATCCAAACGCCATGCGTCCGCTACATGTTCATTCGTGGCCCGCCACCGCCTCACGCAAAAGTCATAGGAAATACCGTTGAAAACCGACTAGGAACCGCCGGCCCAGTCCGTTGTTGCCCTACGGTTCTAGGCCACGATCAGCCAAAACCGGCACGAAATGCTCGTTTTGGCCGTCGTGCAAAATAGCCACAGTCCACAGGTGTTCTGGGTGGATTATTGGGAAATACGTAACTGGCTATGCACTATCAGTTACAATGGCTTGGACATATAAGGGGCCGCGCCTGCCCCTCGCAGCTTTGGGAGATACGTGGTGAAAAGTGCTCGATTTGACCGCCTGCTGGCCTCGACCGCGCTCGCGCTGGTGCTGGCCCTGTCCAGCCATGCCGGCATGGCGCAGCAAAGCGATTCGCGCGTTGTAGCGGCGGTACCCGTTCCGGACACCACGCTCCCCCCGCCCCCGACGGCTAAGGACTTTACGGCCGCGCCGGCGCCGGCCGCTCCCCAGGTTGCCCCCGTTGCGCCCAAGCAAGACGCTGCCGCTCCTGCCGCCGAACCGGCCAAAACATCTGCAGCGCCGGTCACCACCGCCGATGGCGGCGTCGGCGACAAGATCCGCGAGTTGATCTCGGGCAAGCAGTTCGATCGTCTCGTCAGCCGAAAGGCTGACCGTGCCGGCATCGAGGCCTATTACAGCTCGCACAACTACGCCCCACTCTGGGTCAGCAACAACGCCGCGAATGACCGCGCGAAATCCGCAATCGCTTACCTGGCCCAGGCCGATGCTGTCGGTCTTGACCCGAGCGATTATCCGGCTCCCGATTTCAAGTCGGCCTCGAATGCCGACGCGCTGGCCGAGGCCGAGCTGAAGCTCACCGCCTCCGCGCTCACCTTCGCGCGCCAGGCGCAGATCGGCCGCATCCATTACACGCGCGTCAGCGCCGACATCCAATTCGATCTGAATGCGCCGGATCCCGCCGACGTTCTCGCGAAACTCGCCGACGGCAGCGACGCGGGCAAGGTGCTCGATGGCTTCAATCCGCCGCAGGCGGAATTCAAGGCGCTTAGGGAAAAGCTCGCCGAATTGCGCAACGGAAAGACCGCGGACAGCAAGGCCGAGGACAAGCCAGCGCAGCCGCGCGTGCACGTGCCCGAAGGCAAGATCCTGCGCCCGGGCATGAAGGACGCGCGCGTTGCTGCCCTGCGCAAGCGGCTCGACGTTGCCGGCGACAAGGACAATCAGCTTTACGACGACGCGGTACGTGACGCGGTCAAGACGTTCCAGACGGAAAGCGACATCGGCGTCGATGGCAATCTCGGCCCCAACACGGTGCGCGCGCTCAACGGCGAGCAGAAGGAAGCGCACCGCCCGTCCGCCAATCCGGTCGATACGATCATCGTGAACATGGAGCGCTGGCGCTGGTATCCGCGCGACCTCGGCAATCCGCACGTGGTCGTCAACATCCCTGACTACAGCCTGTCGCTTTTCAACGACGGCAAGGTCTATTGGAAAACCAGGATCGTCGTCGGCAAGCCCGACAAAGCCACGCCGCTGGTCAGCGCGGAGATGAAGTTCATCACCGTGAACCCGACCTGGAACGTGCCGCCGTCGATCATCGAGAAAGAATATCTCCCGGCGTTGCAGGAAGATCCGCAGGCGCTTGACCGCATCGGGCTGAAATTGACGCAAGACGCGGATGGCACCGTTCACATCTCGCAGCCGCCCGGCGCCGGCAACGCGCTCGGCCGTATCCGCTTCAATTTCCCGAACAAGTTCCTCGTGTACCAGCACGATACGCCGGACAAGTATCTGTTCGCGCGCGACAAACGGGCCTACAGCCACGGCTGCATGCGCGTGCAGAACCCGCTCACCTACGGCGAGAAGCTGCTTTCGCTGGTGCTGCCGAAGGAGCATTACACCGAAGCGCGGCTGGAGAGCATGTTTGGCGGCAGCGAAATCAACATCAACTTCCCGAAGTTCATCCCGGTTCATCTGACGTACCAGACGGCCTTCGTGGATGATGCGGGCAAGCTGCAGCTCCGTGACGACGTGTACGGCCGTGACGGGAAAATGATCGCGATCCTCAAGAGCAGCGAGCGCAAGGTTGCCGACCTCGCGGTCGAACGCGCACCGAATTCCTCGTCCAAGCCGGTGCGCATGCCGGTTGGAATGTATGGCGGCAACAGCAACGGTTACAGCGGCGGCGGTTCGAACTTCTTCGATTGGATGTTCGGAGGCGCGCAGAGCAGCCCACGCCCCTACCCGCCGCGTAACGTCCCGACCAGCCCGCGCGGAAACGGGAACGGCCGCTATAGCGCGCGCTAAACCTGAAGTTTGCAGTCAACAACAAACGCCGGCGAATTATTTCGCCGGCGTTTTGTTTCGACCATAGTCATTGGCAAAATGGTACAGGCGGGTGGACTTGAACCACCGACCTCTGGTTCCACAGACCAGCGCTCTAACCAACTGAGCTACGCCTGCATGCGTGATCGGCTACTTCCAATGCCCGATCCAAGCGGGCGGAACCTAGGTGCCGCCCGCCTTTTTGGCAAGCGGGGCATGGCAATCAGCGCGCCTGTATAGACAAAGCCCGGACTTTGCGGCCCGGGCTTTGACTAGCCTGCTCCCCAAGCAGGGCGATTTATTGCGAACGCGTCAGGCCGCCTTGTTGAAGGTGCTGCTGATGCTTTCCTTGATCGGTTCGGCAGTTTCCGTAGCTACCTTTTGCGCGTGCTCCGAAAGCTCCTTGGCCTGGGCAATCACAGCGTCAAACTGCTTGCGCATATAGGCGCTCGAGAGCTCGACCATCTCGGAATAGGACTTCGCGGCCATAAGCTCGGACATCAGATCGAAGGCCGCATCGCTGTTCGAGCGCGTGGTCTCGATCAGCTTGAGGCCGTAGCTCGCGCAGCCCTTGGACGCCGTGGAATAGGTGTCCTCGAGCACATCGGTGGCCTGCTCGGCCGCGCTCTTGACCTTGTCGTAATTTTCCTTGGCCTGCGCGATGCCTTTTTCCGCGAATTCGCGAAATGCGGTCGGCACCTCGAATTTGGGCACTTCAAACTTGGGCATTTCGAACTTGGGCATTTCAAACTTCGGCATGTCAAAAGCGGGCGCATTGACGGCAACCGGCTTCGATTTCGTTTTCGGCGTGGCGGCCGCAGTGGAAGTGGTTTCAGCCATGACAGTCATCCTTGACTTGGAGGGCGCTGTTCGCGTCAGGGCCGTCACCCTCGACAATCGGCCCGCGCTGTCGCGATGCCACCGGGCGCGAGTATCTTTTGCCGCGCGGTGGACTGAATAAAATACTTGTAATTCAATTTTTGATGCATTGCAATAAAAAATATTGCATTGCACAATAAGAGCATACCTACCCGGCGCCGGAGCAAGATGTTCCGGCGTATGTACGCTCCGAACGCGGATTTCGGCCTCAGTGCTGGGTGTCTTGGCCACCCATCTTGGCCGCACGCTTGCTCAGTTCCTTCGCCTGGTCGGTGAGCGTCGCGATCTGGCTGTTGACGTAGTCCGTATGCAGCTCCACGACGTCCTTGGGCTCTTTCGCCTGAAGCAGTTTCTGGGCGAAGGCGAAGGAGGACGCGATGTTGCGCTCGGCGAATCCGATCGCAAGCTCGCCCATCTCTTTGGCGCCAGCGTGTGCGTTGACCGCTTGGGTTTCAGCGGTATTCACCGCATGCTGAGCCGCTGAAATGAAAATATCAAAAGCCTGTTTGGCCTGTTCGACGCTCTTTTCCGCCAAGGCGCGCATGTCGGCGGGGATCTCGAACCGCGGGCCATCTTCTCCTGCCATGAATGCCTCCTGCATATCCGGCGCCCGTGATGTTAACCCTGTCTGGGCCGATACGTTGCACGCGTCAGCGATGGAACTCGGCAGCATTAAGGTTATTGCGGCTTGCCGCCGGATACCTCCGGCAAGTCGTGGACGTCGCTCACCGGCAGCCCTATTAAGGTTTCATTAGCCGTAACTTGTGCGACACCGCGATGACGGAATCCGATCTGCATTTCAAATTTTTGCGCGAGCCGCTGCTCGCTGCACACGCGCTCAACCCCGCGCCGGTCTGGCTCTGGAGCGCGAATGCCGATCGTATTCTCTGGGCAAACCCGACTGGTGCTGCAATCTTCGACGCGACATCGCCCGGCGCAATTGCCGCGCGAGAATTCGAGCCACGTCATGTGGCTGCGGTGCAGATCGCGCGTCTTGCGGGAACATTGCCCCAAGGCGGCGCTCCGCGATTGGAACGCCTGCGCGGTTTCGGCGCCAGCTTCGGTGGCACTCTGATCTGCCTGTGCTCCCGCATCACACTCACGGACAATCGGACTGCCGTGTTGGTAGTATCGGCCGAACGCGCCGGCAGAGAGCTTGCCCTGCCTGAGCGAGCGCGCCGTTTGCTCGAGAACGGTACCGCGCCTGCGGCGATATTCACTGCGGACGGCGAGTTGATCGAGGCGCGGCCGACGGCGCGCGAGCGGCTGGGCAACAAGCTCGATCTTGTGGCCTTTGGCGCGGATAAACTCGCCCGCGAAGCAACCCTCAATGGCGCCGCCGAAGGCGAAACACAAGCCGGGCATGTGAGCGTCCGCAAGCTCGGTGCCGGGGCCACATTTGTGTTGCTCTTCGTCTTCGCCGCGGACCAGGCCATTGCGCCCGATGCTCCGCAGAAACCCACAACGCCTTCCATCGCCAACCCGATCGGAGCGAAACCCGCGCCGCAGCCCTTTCCCTTTCGGTTTGTTTGGGAAACCAATGCCGATGGGCAATTCACGCTCGCGAGCCAGGAATTTACTGATCTGCTTGGGCCCAAAACTGCCGCTGCACTCAACCGAAGTTGGCGCGAAACGGCACGGGCCCTCGATCTCGATCCGGAGGGGAAAATCGCCGCCGCGCTCACGGCGCGGGAAACTTTCAGCGGAATTGTCGTTTCCTGGCCGACCGATCAAACCGATGAGCGAATAGCGGTTGAAATGTCCGGACTGCCTGTGTTCGACCGTGACCGCCAATTCAAAGGCTTTCGCGGCTTTGGCATCTGTCGAGACACAGTTCGGCTGGGGGATATCCGGCGGCGCCGCGCAACACAATCGCAGCCACCGCCGATCGTTTCGGAGGCCGAATCCAAGGTATTGCCGTTTCCGCCCGCGCCGCCGCCCGCCACAGAGAAGCCGACGCTCAATGCCCGTGAGCGCAGCGCGTTTCAGGAACTTGCGCGCGAACTCAGCGAACGTCTGAAACGACCGTCGGCCAAAACCGAGGCAGCAGCTCCCGACGATTTTGGTGCCGAGCCAAATTCTGAGCCTGCCCAACCGCCTCGAGCGCCGCATGAGCCGCCAAAGGCCGGCCGCAGCACGCAGGAAAGCCGCCCAATTCTCGATCGCTTACCTGTTGGTATTCTGGTCTACCGCCTGAACTCTTTAATCTACGCAAACCGCGCGTTCCTTGAATGGACCGGCTATCCATCGTTGGAAGCGCTGAGCGAGGCAGGTGGCCTCGATAGTCTTTTCATCGACGTAAAAAGCGAATCTCCGCCCAGGGACGCGCGGAGCGGCACCAAGTCGCTCACCATTGCGACCGTGAACGGCAAGCAGAAGCCGGTCGAGGGTCGTTTGTTCGGTGCGGTCTGGAATGAAGAAAACGCTCTGGTTCTCGTGATCAACACCCAGGCCGGAGCCGACGTCGCGCCGACGGACAATTCGTTGCGCCGCGAAAACACCGAGCTAAAAGCAATCCTTGATACAGCCACCGATGGCGTGCTGGTGCTCGATCGCACCGGTCGCGTGCTTTCGGCCAACCGCAGTGCCGAGGCATTGTTCGGCTACGAAGCAAGACAATTTTCCGAGCTGTCGGTCGGCGAATTACTGGTGCCGGAAAGCCGGCAAGCCGTGCTTGAACATCTCGACCGGCTCGCGCGAGGCGCAGGGGCCGGCATGCTCGATTCCGGCTACGAAGTCATCGGACGCGTCCGCCAAGGCGGGCTTGTTCCGCTCTATATGGCCATGGGCAGCATCGAGGATGGCGAAAAGCTCTGCGCAGTGCTGCGTGATATTACTGCCTGGAAACGTAGCGAAGAGGAATTGATCGGAGCGAAGCGGGCGGCCGAGCAGGCGTCTACGGCCAAGTCAGAGTTTCTCGCCAAGATCAGCCATGAAATTCGCACGCCGCTTAATGCGATCATCGGCTTCTCCGAAGTCATGATGGACGAACGTTTCGGCCCCATCGGCAACGAGCGTTATCGGCAATACCTGAAGGACATCCATTCTTCGGGCGGCCACCTGATCTCGCTGGTCAACGACCTGCTCGATCTGTCGAAAATCGAAGCTGGAAAGCTCGAACTCACGTTCGTGAGCGTCAACCTCAACGACCTGGCGCAACAGTGCGTTGCCATCATGCAGGAACAGGCAAACCGCGAGCGCGTAATCATCCGCACGTCGCTGCCCGCAAATTTGCCGCAGATTGTCGCTGATACGCGATCGATGCGTCAGATAGTCCTGAATTTGCTGTCGAACTCGATCAAGTTCACGGGCGCTGGCGGCCAGGTGATCATCTCAACGGCGTTGACTGACGACCAGGAAGTCGTGCTGCGCGTGCGCGATACCGGCGCCGGAATGAGCGAAAAGGAGTTGCAGACCGCGCTTGAACCATTCCGTCAAGTCGCGACCGCGGCACGGTGGGGTTCGAGCGGGACGGGGCTGGGCCTGCCGATAACCAAGGCCCTGGCTGAGGCCAATCATGCCCGCTTCCGCATAACCAGCCACGTCGACGACGGCACGCTGGTCGAATTGGCATTTCCGATCACACGAGTGCTGGCGCGGTAATTCCGAAATCGGATAGGCTCCCTGGATGAGCCAATGGTTCCGCTGCGCGATCGTCGTGCTGGCGTTCTCGTTTGGCGCGCCCGCTTTGCGCGCGAGCGCAGCCGAGCCTGTAGATCTGCTCCTCATTCTGGCGGCCGATGTATCGCGAAGCGTCGATAGCCAGAAGTTCCAGTTGCAACGCGAAGGCTATGCCGCAGCACTCGCCAATCCCCGCGTCCTCGACGCGATCCGTGCCGGTCGGAATGGCCGCATTGGCGTGCTGTTTCTCGAATGGTCGGGATTTGGCAACCAGAAAGTCGTGATTGACTGGATGCTTGTTGACGGACCGAAAGCGGCGCAGGCATTTGGTGATCGGTTGGTCGAGTTGCCGCGCTCATTCGCCGATCGCACTTCTATCAGCGGCGGTATCGATGCAGCCGTCGCTCAGCTTGCGCGGGCACCGTTCAGCGCCGAGCGGCGCACGATCGACGTTTCCGGAGACGGTACGAATAATGCTGGCCGCGATGTCGGCCAGGCGCGGGATGAAGCGCTGGCGCTCGGCATCACGATCAACGGGCTGGTTATCCTCAGTGACACGCCGCTGCCCTGGAATCCTGAGCACACCAATCCGCCCGGAGGCCTGACCAAATACTATCGGGACAACGTCATAGGCGGGCCCGGCAGCTTTGTTTTGGAGGCCAAGGACTTCAATTCGTTCGGACAAGCCATCGTGAAGAAAATGATTGCGGAAATTGCCGATGCCCGCCAAGGGCGGATCTTTGGCGGATCGTTCCAGCGATAGGCTTAACCGGGAGAATAGCCAGCCATGAAAGGGTCACATAGCCCGGTCAGGTATGGCGGCAGCGGGGCCGATGCTATAGTCCGTCGGCATAGACGCTGAAGCTACCGGAACACCCCCTTTGACAGCCGCCACCGGCCTAAAACGCCTGGGAATTGTCTTGCTCGCCGTAATCGCGGGCAGCCTGGTCGTGCTCACGACGGCTGGATACCTGATTTCAGCAGATGCGGTACGCCAACAGGTCGTCGGAGAGATCCGCGCGGTCACGGGGCTCGAACCGGTGCTGCGGGGCAAAGCGAGCGTCTCGCTGTTTCCGACCGGCAGCGTCAGCTTCGCCGACGTGGTCCTTGGCGAGGGCGGGCAACCGGCCCTCACTGCCGAACGCTTGACCGCGCGCCTGCGGTTTTTTCCGTTGCTGATTGGCAGGGTCGAAATAGCGGACGTCTCGTTGGATCACCCGAACATTGCCGTTGAGCTGCAGTCGAACGGCCAATCCAATTGGTCCGGCCTGATCGAGGCGTTGACACGCAGCCAAAACGCGACGCAACGCCTTGCTGCCTTTTCCGAGATGCGAATCGACGGCGGCACCGTCGTTATTCGCGATGAAGCTCGCAAGATTGTCGAAACATTATATGGAGTAGATTTTTCGCTAGCCTGGCCTTCAATTTCGAAAAGCTTTGGAGCCACCGGACATTTCATTTGGCACGACTCACCGATGGACGCGAGCTTGGCGCTCGCTGATTTTCCGGCCGCGCTTGCTGGGAGTCGCAGCGGATTGAAATTGCGCCTCGCCGGCTCACCCGGGAAGGCCGCATTCGAAGGAGCGATCAGTCTCAAGCCTACCCTGAAAATCGAAGGTACGCTTGCAGCCGACGCGACGTCTCTGCGGAACACATTGGCTTGGGCCGGACAGAGGCCGCTCCCTGGCGGCGGCTTTGGCCGTTTTTCGATCAAGGCGCGGACCAATGTCGTGGGAGGAACCATAAGCCTCTCGAGCGTCAACGCCGAACTGGACGGCAACAGCGTCGAAGGCGTCCTCACGTTTGCAGCCGACGGACGTCAAACCCTGCAAGGCACGCTAGCCGCGGACACGCTCGATTTGACGCCCTATATTTCTACAGTCCGACTGCTTACGACCAACGAGCGCGCGTGGAATAACGGACGCATCACGCTTGACGGTCTGGCAGGCATCGACCTCGACCTGCGGCTTTCGGCAGCCAATGTCTTGGTATCGAATGCGAAGCTTGGCCGAACCGCCATCGCCGCCAACCTGCGCAACAGCCACCTGGTAATAACCGTGGGTGAAGCGCAAGCCTACGGCGGGGTGATCAAAGGGTCGCTAGCCCTCGCCAATTTCGAGCAAGGTGTTGACGTCAAATCGCAATTGCAATTCACCGACGTCGATCTTGAAAGCTGCCTCGGTCAATTGTTCGGGCTGCGACGACTCGAGGGCAAGGGCAATATTTCGCTGGCGGTCGAAGGGACCGGTGACAGCGTGCTCGCGGTGACGCACACGCTGCATGGCACCGCCGGTCTGGTGGGCACAGATGGCGCGCTCGCCGGACTGAACGTCGAGCAGTTGCTGCGGCGCCTGGAGCGCCGGCCCTTATCAGGTGGCGGGGAATTTCGTAGCGGCCGGACGCCCTACGACAAAATTACGGTCGCCCTGAAAATCGCGGAAGGCACCGTCACCGTTGAAGACGTGAAGATCGAGGGCGCGGCAGTCAAACTAGCACTCGCAGGCTCGGCATCTATTCCAGCGCGAGAACTCGACCTCAAAGGCACTGCCTCCCTGGTCGCACCACCAAAACCCGGCGCCGCACCGTTCGAACTGCCATTCATTGTGCAGGGCTCGTGGGACGATCCGATTATGCTACCCGACCCTGAAGCCCTTATCCGGCGCTCAGGCGCTGCCGCACCGTTGCTCAATGCCATACGGGAGCGTCGAGATCGCGACTCGGTGCGATCGGCGATCGAACGCCTGACCGGCGGAACGCCGCCCTCGGGTACTATTCCGACGAACGAACAATCGACGGCGCCCGCCGCGACGTCCGAAAAGCCCCAATAACCGGCTAAACTCGGACTTAGCACCCCCGCGCACGTGCTGCCGGACCATCATTCCTTTATTATCGCCCGCGAGACGAATCACCCGCCGGGAAAGCCGGCGCGTACGGGCTGTGGATGCTGAATCCTCTCTTTCGAACGCTGGTCAAGGTCGCCGTCGCCTCGCTGGTCGTGGGAACAATCCTCGCCCATTTCGGCATTACGGTCGATCAATTGATGCAGGCGTTCGGGCTCTCGACCGAACGTATCGAGGAGTATGCAAGAAAGGGCCTCGCGTGGGCCTGGCCGAATGTCCTGCTCGGCTCGGTGGTGATTGTGCCGATCTGGTTCCTGGTCTTTTTATTCCGGCCACCCGGCAAGAGCAGCAGCGACTAAGGTTTTATCCGGAAATATTTCAAACCTGCGCGCCCAGTGCTGCGCGCTCGCGCTGAGCCGCGCCGCGCTTTGCCATCAATGAGGCCGCGATCGTGCCGAACGCCACGACCGCGATCATGATCGTGCACACCGCGTTGATCTCCGGCTTAACGCCCATACGCACTTCAGAATAGATCCGGATCGGCAAGGTCGTCGCGCCCGGTCCTGTGGTGAAGCTCGCAATCACCAGGTCGTCGAGCGACAGTGAAAAAGCCAGCATCCAGCCCGCAGCGATTGCAGGCGCAATCAGCGGCAGCGTGATGGTCAGAAACGTCTTGAACGGTGGACAGCCGAGATCCATGGCCGCCTCTTCCAGGCTGCGATCAAAGTCGGCAAGTCGTGATTGCACGATCACCGTAACGAAACACATGGTCAACGTCGTGTGTGCAATAACGATGGTCCAGAACCCACGATCCACATTGAACGCGACAAACAGCAACAGCAGAGACAATCCGGTGATCACCTCCGGCATCACCAAAGGCGCGTAGATCATGCCGGAAAAAAGCAGCCGGCCGCGAAATCGGCCCATCCGGGCAAGAGCAATGGCGGCGAACGTGCCAAGGATTGTGGCCGCGGTCGCCGACAGCAAGGCAACGCGCAGGCTGGTCCAGGCCGCCTCCAGCAAGGCGTCATCGTGCAGGAGCTCGCGGTACCAGGTGAGCGACCACCCGCCCCAGAGTGTCACCAGCCGGGACGCATTGAATGAAAAGATCACGAGGATAGTGATCGGCAAATAGAGAAATGCCAGACCGAGCGCGACTGACACGATATTGAAGGGTGAAGCGCCGCGCTGCATCACCGGTCTCCTTCCAGCGACCGTTGCTGAAAGCGCTCATAGAATAGGATCGGAACCAGCAGCAGCATTAGCAATGCAATGGCGATTGCAGAAGCGACCGGCCAGTCACGGTTGGAAAAGAACTCGATCCACAGCGTCTGCCCTATCATGAGCGTATCGGAGCCACCAAGCAGATCCGGTATGACGAATTCGCCGACAATCGGGATGAAGCAAAGCAGCGCCCCGGCCGCGAGACCCGGCAACGACAATGGAAAAGTCACGAGCCAGAATGCTTTCCAGCGCGGACAGCCAAGATCGGCAGCCGCCTCCAGCAGGGTTTCATCCAGTTTCTCCAGCGTGGCGTAGAGCGGCAGCACCATGAATGGCAAATACGAATAGACCACGCCGATATAAATCGCTGTGTTGGAAGACAGCCATGCAACGGGCGTGTCGATGACGTGCAGACGAAGCAAAACGTCGTTGAGCAGCCCGTCGCGTTGCAAAATATTGATCCAGGCATAAACGCGGATCAAAAACGAAGTCCAGAACGGCAAGATAATCGCCATCACAAGGAGTGGCTGCCAGGCGCGCGGAGCGCGCGCGATGCCGTAGGCAAGCGGGTAACCGATCAAGACCAGGATAACCGTCGAGATTGCCGCGACCTCGAGGCTCTTGAAATAAGACAGAAAATAGATGGCGTCGGAGGCCAGCAGCCTGAATGAATCGGCGGAGAGCTGCGCGGCAAAATCCTTTAATCCTGCCCAGCCTGCGGCCGGGTCGAATACCGGCAGATAAGGTGGCTGGGCCAGCGCGGCTTGCGACAGGCTGATCTTGAGCACGATCACGAAGGGCGCAAGAAAGAACAGCGCAAGCCATAGATAAGGCACAAGCACAACAACTCGCGCGCCCCAGCTGCGTTTGTCAGCGTGCGGTCCCATTGCCTATCCCGTCAGCACCACGCCAGCATCCGGCGGCCACGACAGCCATACCAGGTCGTCCATTGCGAAACGCGCCTTGCTGCGCGCGCTCATATTGGCAAGCGCGACCTTCATGAGGGAGCGATCGGCAAGCCGAACCTTGTAGATCGACTTGTCACCGCGATAGCCGATCTCGAATACGGTGCCGGCCGCTGCGTTTAGCTCTCCATTCGGCCGTTCCGCGCTCATACTGATCTTCTCCGGGCGCAGTGCCAGCCAGGCTTGCTCCCCAGGTTTAACCGCGCCAGCATCCGCAACGCGCAGTTGGCCAAGCGCGGTGCCTAAAATGCCGGAGGCCGCCATCCGCCCTTCAATCAAAGTCACTTCACCGATGAAATCGGCAACCCAACGCGAATTGGGCCGTTCGTAGATCTCCGCTGGTGTCGCCACCTGCATCAGCCGCCCACGATCCATCACGGCGATCCGGTCGGCGACGATCATCGCCTCCTCCTGATCGTGAGTGACGATGATGAAGGTCGTGCCAAGCTTCCGCTGCAATTCCATCAGCTCGAATTGGGTCTCGGCGCGCAGCTTCTTGTCGAGGGCAGCCAATGGTTCGTCAAGCAGAAGCACGCGCGGGCGCTTGATCAGCGAGCGCGCCAGTGCCACCCGCTGGCCTTGTCCGCCGGAGAGCTGGTCGATGCGCCGGCCCGCAAACCCCTGCAGACGCATTAGCGTGAGCATCTCGCTTACACGTTCGGCGATGTCTGCCCGGCTCACATCCTCCTGGCGCAGCCCGAAGGCAATATTGCCCTCGACCGTGAGATGCGGAAACAACGCATAACTCTGGAACATCATGTTGACCGGCCGCCGGTGTGGCGGAACCGGCGGCGATATTCTCGCCATCGAGCAGAATTCGGCCTGCGCTCGGCGTCTCGAACCCGGCGAGCAAACGTAAAAGCGTTGTCTTGCCACAGCCTGAGGGGCCGAGCAGCGCGAAGAATTCGCCTTGGGCAATGTCCAGTGTGAGCGTATCGACCGCCGTAATCGGTCCAAAGCGCTTACCGACCGCTTCGAAGCGGACGAGCGGCAGGGTTTCACTCGCTGCCTGTTTTTCCGCCGCTTCTCCGTCGTCCGCCATCGATTCCCCGTGTCGTGGCGCGCACGCTAGCGGGACACACGAGCGCACTCAACCCGGGAAGCAAAATCGCTAACCCATCCGTGCAGGGTCTGTCAGTGTGCGCAGTACCGCCTGTTTCCAGCCGGAATATTTGCGTTCCCGCGTATTCGAATCCATGCGCGGTTCAAAACGGCGATCGAGCTGCCAGTGTCCAGCAAAACCGTCGAGATCGGGACATACGCCGGCCGTGCGACCGGCGAGATAGGCTGCGCCCAGCGCGGTCGTTTCCATGACCACCGGCCGATCTACCGGACTCGCAAGCATATCGGCGAGAAACTGCATCGCCGGATCACTGGCAGCCATGCCACCGTCGACGCGCAGCACCGTCATCGAATGTTTCGATGCAGGCCAGTCGGCGCGCATGGCGTCGAGCAGATCGCGCGTCTGATAGCCGACCGCTTCCAGCACCGCCCGCGCAAGCTCGGCGGCGCCCGAATTGCGGGTCAGGCCGAAGATTGCGCCGCGCGCCTGTGCGTCCCAATAAGGCGCGCCCAAGCCGACAAAAGCCGGCACCAGATAGACTTGCTCAGCCGGGTCGGCCTTCTGTGCCAGGGCGCCAATATCCGATGATTTTGCGATAAGTTTCAGCCCGTCCCGCAGCCATTGCACAGCAGCACCGGCGATGAAAATCGCGCCTTCCAGCGCATAACAGCGCTTTCCGTCGAGCTGATAGGCGATTGTCGTGAGCAGGCGGTGGCGCGAGGCGATCCGCTCCGCACCCGTATTGAGCAGCGCAAAACACCCTGTTCCATAGGTCGATTTCATCATGCCCGGCGCGAAACATCCCTGCCCGACCGTGGCCGCCTGTTGATCGCCGGCGACCCCTAATATGCGGATCGGCGCACCGAACAAGTCCGGAAGCGTCTCGCCGAATTCGGCCGCGCAATCGCGCACGTCTGGAAGCAGACGCCTTGGCACGCCGAACAACCGGCACAGGTCATCATCCCAGGCGCCCGTTCCAATATCGAACAAAAGGGTACGCGCGGCGTTGGTCGCATCCGTTTGATGCACCTTGCCGCCGGTCAGCCGCCAAAGCAGAAAGCAATCGATCGTGCCGAAGGCGAGCCCGCCCGCCTCGGCTGCTGCTTTCGCTCCGTTCACATGATCGAGCAGCCAGGCGATCTTGCTGGCGGAGAAATAGGGATCGAGCAGCAATCCGGTCTTGCGAGCAATTTCATCCTCGTGACCGGATCGATGAAGCGCTTCGCAGAAATCCGCGGTACGGCGGTCTTGCCAGACAATTGCATTGTGAATCGCCTTGCCGGTTCCGCGATCCCAAATTACGGTTGTCTCGCGCTGGTTGGTAATACCAATGCCCGCAACATCTTTTGCGGTGATCCGGGCTTGAGCCATTACCGCACGAACCGTGGCGACGACCGCCGCCCAGATCTCCTCCGGATCGTGCTCGACTTCACCGGGCACTGGATAGATCTGTCGCAACTCCTGCTGCGCGGTTGCGAGTCGGCCGCAGGGCGGCGTCAAACGCGATCGCCCGTGTGGACGTTGTCCCCTGATCGATAGCGATGAGAGCGGTCGACACGTTTTGTCCTCAGCTCGGTGCACTCATCGATGCAATGAAACGGTCCAGCGCCACGTACTCCTCGGGCGTCGCTATTAACCCGAGCTTGCTGCGTCGCCAGAGCACATCGTCGGCGCATCGTGCCCACTCATTTTCCACCAGATAGCGCACTTCGGCGCCTGTCAGATTGGCCGCAAAAAGCGGCCCCAAGTCGTCCATGCATTGTGCATCCTTGAGGAACCGCTCGACCCGCCGGCCGTAGGCGCGCGCCAGCCGCCGCGCATACGGCCCCGACAAGAATGGCCATCGCGTGATTAATTCGCTCACGAGCGCGTCAAACCCTTCGGCAGGAAACTCGCCGCCCGGAAGCCGGGACGTCGCGGTCCACGGCGGCATCGCCTCAAAGAAGTGGCCAATCTGCGCCATCGCTGCCTCCGCCAACTTCCGGTGCGTGGTGATCTTGCCGCCATAAATTGTGAGCAGCGGCGCCTGGCCATCACGCTTGTCGAGCACAAGTTCGTAGTCGCGCGTGACATCCTCGGGCTTGTCGGCGCCATCATCATAGAGCGCGCGCACGCCCGAAAACGACCACACCAACTCATCAGGTGTAATATTTTTGCGGAAATAGTGATTCACGGCGTCGCAAAGATAAATAATCTCGTCCGGAGTAGGCGCCGGTGAGTTCAGATCACCGACGAAATTCAGATCGGTGGTGCCAATGAGGGTGAAATCTTCCGCAAACGGCAAGGCGAATACGACGCGCCGATCGGGTGCTTCAAAGAGATAGCCGTCGTCGTGCTCGAATTGACGACGTACAACGATATGGCTGCCTTTGATTAGCCGTACCGGTCGCGCAAGCGGTTGCCTGATAATGGTGTCCGCCACGTCGCCGATCCACGGCCCTGCGGCGTTGACGAGAACACGCGCGGTCTTCACGTCACGGTGGCCGCGCGCATTGAGCACAAGTTCCCATTCGTCGCGCCGCTCCGCGCGCGTGCATCGTGTGCGCGTGCGAACAATGGCCCCGTGTTCAGCGGCATCAAGCGCGGTAAGTGCCACCAGGCGCGAATCGTCGACTGAGCAGTCGGAATATTCAAAGCCATAGCGGAATTCCCGTTTCAGCGGCTGACCCACAACGTGATGAGTAAGGTCAACAGTTCGCGACGCCGGCAGCAATTTGCGCGCGCCAAGCCAGTCGTAAAGCAATAGACCGAAACGCAGCAAAAGAGGCGAACGCAAACCCGGTAGCGGCGGAAGCATCAACCGCATGGGGCGCACAACATGCGGCGCCATCCGCAGGAGCACTTCGCGCTCGTTGAGGGCCTCACGCACGAGGCGGAACGCCGCATGCTCGAGGTAGCGCAAGCCGCCATGGATCATCTTGCTGGAGGCGGAAGACGTACCCGACCCGAGGTCGTTCATCTCAACAAGCAGTACGCTGATGCCGCGGCCGGCAGCGTCCCGGGCGAGACCCGCTCCGTTTATGCCGCCGCCGATGATGGCGAGATCGAAGTCGGCCATTGCGCGCTGATTCGCTTTCGTCAGGCAGAATGAGCGGCTTATGCAGCGCACTCAAGAACAAGAAGCCGTTAACCCCGCGTTTGGGCAAAAAAATCCGCTGCGATTGCAAAATGGCCGTGGCACAGCCATATCAATCAAATCAGCCCTTGTTGTTCGCGTCCTGGCCAACTCCAGGGAACATGAAACCGACGCCAATGCCCTCGCCCCGCCTGCTCGTCATTGAAGGCAATTCCCCGGAAACCATGGCGGATCACGTGGCGGTCGGCGGCACTGTCGCGAGCAAAGGCTACTCCGACTTGTTGCGCGAGCTTCTGCCTGGCGCCGAGGTTGATATCTGCTATCCCGGCGATCCGGCCGCACTATTGCCGGAAGGCGCCTCTCTGGAGGGCTATGACGGCATCACTATCACCGGCTCGGGTTTGCATGTTTACAACGCCGGTCCGGAGGTGATGCGCCAGATTGAATTGGTGCGCGCAGCGCTCAAGACCGGCACCCCCATCTTCGGCTCGTGTTGGGGTCTGCAGGTGATCACCGCCGCAGCCGGCGGCAGTGTCCGCAAGAACCCGAAAGGTCGCGAAATCGGCTTTGGGCGCGGCATTCGGCTTACCGAAGCCGGCCGCAAACACCCGATGTACGCAGGCAAGCTCGACGTGTTCAACGCGCCGACCGTTCATCTCGATGAGGTGGAAGCACTGGCGCCAGGCACCACTGTGCTTGCCACCAATGCCATATCGGACGTGCAGAGCGCCGAGATCCGCACAAATGGTTCTGTCGCATGGGCGGTGCAGTATCATCCGGAATATCCGCTGCGCGAGGTCGCGGCGATCGTCAGACGCATCGGCACGCGTCTGATTGAGGAAGGTTTCTTTGCCGATGAGTTAGACATCAAAACATTTGCGCATGATCTCGACACGCTCGACTGCGATCCTGCCTGCAAGCGGTTGGCCTGGCGGCACGGCGTGAGCAAGAATGTGCTCGACAAAAAATTGCGCGTCAGCGAGGTCGCCAACTGGGTTGAATTCCAGGTATTGCCGACGCGCGTGAAGCGCGGCCGAGGCTAACGCATGATCCCGAAAAGTGGGAACCGGTTTTCGGACAAGATCATGCGCAGGGGATTATGAGATGGACTTTTCCGGCAAGCAGGTTGTGGTGACGGGCGGCACAGGCGCGTTGGGCTCCGCAGTTGTCGCGAGGCTGCTTGCCGCCGGCGCGACCTGCACCGTTCCCTATGTGCACGAGGCTGAGGCGCAAAGTTTTCCCAGCCGCGACGATCCGAATGTGACGCTAATCGCAGTCGCCGATCTCGCCGATGAGACGCAAGTCGTCAAAGTTTATGCGGGTCTAAAGCCCTGGGCCTCAATCCACATTGCCGGCGGCTTTGCGGCTGGCAAAGTTACGGAGACCGATAAGAAGGCGCTCATGGCGCAGATCGACAGTAATCTAACATCGTGCTTTTTGTGTTGCCGTGCTGCCGCGAAAGCTATGTTGGCTGCCGGCGGCGGACGCATCGTCAACGTCGCCGCACGGCCCGCACTGGAGTGGCGGAGCGGCGCGGGCATGACCGCATACACAGTCGCCAAGGCCGGCGTCGCCGCGCTTACGGTGGCGCTCGCCGAGGAAGTTGCCAAGGACGGCATATTGGTCAATGCGGTCGCGCCGTCGATCATGGACACGCCTGCCAATCGCAAGGCGATGCCAAAGGCGAATTTCGAAGCCTGGCCGAAAGTCGACGAGGTTGCGGCGACAATCCTCTTCCTCGCCTCACCCGACAATCGTGTCACGCGCGGGGCAATCGTACCGGTGTACGGAAAATCCTAGCCGGTGATCGGCACCAGTTCGAGCGGCGCGCGCACGAGGCGCTGTACAGAGCCGAAGCGACGACTGTCGGGCCTTCCGCATAGGCCTCGTGGTTCTTCTCGATGTCGTCGAGATCGTACTGGTAGTTCACCATCAGACCGTAGGCCTGCGCCATTGCTCGCTCTGACGTATCTCCGAGCCAATTGATGCGCTCGAGGCGCGCACCATTGCCGAGATGGAAACGCGCCACCGCATCGACCGGCAGGCCACGCTTGTTGCGTGCACGAAGATAATACCACGCGGCCGCACGCATGATCGCGTCCTGCACCTGCCCAGCCGTTTCCTCGTTGGTCCACCACCCGGGTTGATCGAGTACGGCAAGCACCGCTTTGTCAGCCTCATTCAGTGCCGCAGACCTCTCCTCCGCGCGCTCCCGCTTGAGCCAGTCGGCAAAATTTGTCACCGGCGAGAGCGTCACAAAAATCGAGAGCTTGGGCATTTCGCGACTGACTTCCTCGACCACCTGTTTGATCAGGAAGTTGCCGAACGAAACGCCAGCCAGGCCGCGCTGGCAATTGGAGATCGAATAAAACGTTGCTGCGCGGGCCTTTTCAGGTTCCATGACCTCACGCTCTTTGGCGAGGATGGGCGCGATTGCGGCCGGGATGTCGCGCGTCAATGCGACTTCAACGAATATGAGAGGCTCGTCCACCAGTGCAGGATGAAAGAATGCATAGCATCGCCTGTCGGGCGAATCGATGCGCCGGCGCAGGTCTTGCCAGTCGTGGATCTCGTGCACCGCTTCGTAGCGGATGATCTTTTCCAGCACGATCGCCGGCGTCGACCAGTCAATCCGGCGCAACACCAGGAAGCCGCGGTTGAACCAGGACGAAAACAAATGAACGAAATCGTCGTCGACAGCGCGCAAGTCTTCACGATGATCGAGCGAATCCATCAATTGCTCGCGCATGCGCACAAGTGAGGCGGTGCCGCCTGGCGCAAGGTTGAGCCTCCGGAACAACTCCTGCCGGCGCGGTTCCGACGCGGCATGGACCTCGGTCGCGGTCGAATCTGACGGTCCTGCGCGCCAGGCGGCGATCGCCTCCTCCATGCGGGCCGGATCGATGCCAAAGCGCTGCGCCAACGCCTCGAAGAACGCGATCCGCGGCCCGATGGTGAGCGTCGCGTAGCGGGCAAGAATTTCGCGGGCGAGCGCCACGCCTGACGCCTCGCCGCGGCCAGACAGCAATTCCTCGCATAGTTCCACGAGGCTTTCCGAGTGAGCGGACGCCTCGCCGCGCCGGTCGCGCGCGAGCAACGCACGGCCGCGCTCGGAAATCGTCTGCAGCAGCTCGCCGAAAAACGAGGTGTTCATTTAGGCCCTATGGCAACGCCCATCAGATGATCAGGCAACCATGTGGCAATTTCAGGAAAGATACACAAGATGACGATCGCCAGCATCATGCAGATGACATAAGGCAACGTTCCCCACATGACCTGCGCGAGCGGGACGTCGGGCGCTATGGCATTGACGATATAGATGTTCAGGCCGACCGGTGGGTGGATCAGCCCGATTTCCATGTTGATGGTCAGGATCACGCCGAACCACACTGGATCAAAGCCTGCTGCCGTAATAATGGGCAGCAGGATCGGGCTGGTCATCAGGATGATGGCGGCCGGCGGGATAAAGAACCCGCAAACCAGAAGGAAGATGTTGATGAGGAACATCAACACCCATCTGTTGGCGTGCAGGTCGGCGATTGCCTGGGCCAGCGTTTGGGTGAGATAAAGCGACGTCAGCATGTAGCCGAACAAAACGGCGGTCGCGATGATGGTCAAAATCATCACCGACTCGCGCATGGTGTCTCGAAGGATGTGCCAGATCTGATCGGGATTCCAGAGACGATAGATCAGGATCGCCAGGAACAGGCACAAAGCGGCGCCAACGCCGGCCGCCTCCGACGGAGTCGCGACGCCGCCATAGAGCGCGTACATCACGCCCGCGATGATGAAGAGGAATGGCGCGATCTTCGGAATGGACTGGAATTTCTCCTTCCATGAATAACGGAAATCAATCGCGTGCGAGCGGAACCCCCGTTTCCAGATGATGAACAACGTCCACAGCATGAACAGGCTGGTCAACATGACGCCAGGCAAGACGCCGGCGATGAACAGGCGGCCGATCGATGTCTCGGTCGCGATGCCGTAAAGGATAAAGGTGACCGATGGAGGAATTAGAATTCCGAGCGTGCCGCCTGCGCAAATTGATCCGGTCGCCACATCGTCCGGGTAACCTCGCTTGCGCATCTCCGGAATGCCCATCTTGCCGATGGCGGCGCAACAGGCGGGCGACGATCCAGTAAGAGCGGCAAAGATTGCGCAAGCGCCGATATTCGAGATCACCAAGCCGCCGGGCAGTCGGTAGAGCCAGCGGTCGAGCGCCTCGTAAAGGTCCTTGCCGGCCGGCGAGGACCCGATCGCCGCGCCCATCATGACGAACATCGGAATTGCTACGAGCGTAAATTCATCAAGCCCGGACCAGAACGTCTCCGCAACGACATGCAGCGCATCAAAACCCTGGAAAAACACCAGGAAGGAGATGGCGATCACACCGAGCCCAAAGGCGACCGGGATCCCCGATACGAGCATGAACAACGTAACAATGAGGACGAGCGTTCCCTGCGTGGTTGGGCTCATGGCGCGCCACCCAGCGCTTCCTGCGCCTGCGCGCGGGCTACGTCTTCAGCGGCTAATTGATCTTTGATCCCGAACGGCGGCGTGCGCCCCGTCACCACGCCGAGCAAGTCCGCCACATATTGGAGAATGAGAAGGCCCAGGCCGACAGGCATCGAAAGATAGGGAATCCAGAGCCGCGCGCGCCACACGGTGTTGGAAAGCCAGCGCTCCGAATAAGCCTCATACCAGTACGCGGTGCAAAGGATGAAAATGACGATGCAGAAAGCGAGCGCGAGAAGGCCGGTGAACAAGGCCAGCCAGTACCGGGCCCGAGGACCGCAGTGCAACGGCAAGATGTCGACGTTGACGTGCCCGCGCGTCATCAAGACATAGGAACTGCCGACAAAAGTCGCGCCCACGATACAGTATGTCACGACGTCGATCTGCCAGATCGTCGTCAAATTCAGTATGTAACGTTCGACCACGATGTCGCAGATCACGAACACCGCGAGTGCAATAAGTAAAGCCGCGGTCACGCCAGCAACGCGCGACAGAAAATTTACAGCCCGAATGTAAGCGTCCATGGGCTCGTCTTTTCCAAGTTTTTCGAAAGTTCGGACCGTGCGAGGCGCAACTACGCTTTGAAGGCCAGCCGGCGGGTTAATCTCCCGCCGACCGGCCATTGCGGCTATTTCACCGAAAGCGCCTCGTCGATCAGCTTCTGACCGTTGGGCACATTTTTGGAAAATTCGGCGTAGGAACTCTTTTTCGCGACATCGAGCCACGCCTGGTAGTCGGCATCGCTCAGCGTCACCACTTTTACTTTGTGGTCCTCAAACGCCTTGATGGCTTCCTTATTCACCACATCGGCTTTGCCTTCGTAGTAGGCTTGAGCCTTCTTGCCGGCGGCGATCACGACGTCCTGCTGCTTCTTGTCGAGCTTGTCGAAGCTCTTTTTCGACATCAGCACCGGCTCGTACATGAACCACAGCGCGTTCTCGCCCGGCGCCGTGAGGCAGTCTGTGACCTCATACAAACGCATCGACTGGAAGGTGCCGAGGCTGGTGTCGGTGCCATTCACGACGCCGCTTTGGAACGCATTATAAATTTCGTTCGACGGCGGGCTGACAATGCTGGCGCCGGCATTTTCCCACATGCCAGCAAAGGTCGGGCCTGCCGCGCGGAACTTGCGGCCTTTCATGTCGTCCGGACGAACGATGCAGCCGCCTTTTGCTGCGACGCCACCGGCGAACCAAGCGTCCGATAGAACAATAACGCCGCGTTTTTCAATCTCGGCGTGTATATCTTTCATGAACTGCGAATTGTTGATGCGCTTGGCACGCTCCTGGCTGCGGATCAGGCCGGGCATCAACGTCGCGCTGAAGACCGGCACCTTGCCGCTGGCGTAGTCGAGCGGGAATAGTGTGATGTCGAGCTGGCCATTGACCATGGCGTTCCATTGGTCATTCGGCTTGAACAGCGAAGCGCCAGGATAGACCTGAATATCGAGGCCGACATTGGCCGCTTTCGCTTCCTTGGCGATCATTTGCACCATGTCGTCGCGGACGTCGCCTTTGCCTCCCGGAAATTGATGCGACGCCTTCATCGTCATTTGCGCCTGCGCCGACGCCGACAGCATGATCACCGCCGCCGCCGTTGCAAATAATGTCGAGATTTTTCTCATCGTGTGTTCCTCCATGGGGTCTTTTTTGGCAGCGGAGATACCGCTGCGTTTGGTTGGTTTTGAACAATAACCAAAATCCCCTCGCCGCACCCGATTTCAGATTAGCTGTAGGTGCGACCTAGCGCCATAGGCCCAACGTTAAAATTCCCCGTAACCGCATGCGACTAATAGATAATTCGCACTATGGTCAGCCTGCACCGATGACCTTATAACCCCCCGGCATCGCTATTTATTCTGCGTTCTTCCGGGGAGTTTCTTCACATGCCAAAGCCATTAGCCGGCCTCCGCGTCCTAGAGCTTGCCCGCATCCTTGCCGGGCCCTGGGCCGGGCAGATGCTGGCCGACCTTGGCGCCGACGTCATCAAGGTGGAACGCAAGGGCACTGGCGATGACACCCGCGGCTGGGGCCCTCCTTTTGTTGAGGGCGCCGACGGCAAGCACATCGGGTCTGCCTATTTTCATTCCGCCAACCGCGGCAAACGCTCGATCGAGATGGACTTCGAGAGCGAGGAAGGCAAGCGCATCGTGCGCAAGCTGGCGGCGCGCTCGGACATACTGATCGAGAACTTCAAGGTTGGCGGCTTGGCCAAATTTGGCCTCGACTACAAGAGCCTCAAGGATGAATGCCCGCGGCTGATTTACTGCTCGGTCACCGGCTTCGGACAGGATGGGCCCTACGCCAAGCGCGCCGGTTACGATCTCATGGCGCAAGGCATGGGCGGTATAATGGACCTTACCGGAATGGCGGACGGCCCGCCGACCCGCGTCGGCGTCGCGATCTCCGACATTTTCACCGGCTGCTATTCAGTGATCGGCATCCTGGCTGCGGTCGCGCAGCGCGAAAAAACCGGGAAAGGCTGTTACGTCGACACCGCGCTGGTGGATTCAACCGTCGGCGTGCTGGCCAACCAGGCGCTCAATTATCTGGTATCGAACGAACTCCCCAAGCGTATCGGCAATTCGCATCCCAACATCGTGCCCTACCAGGAATTTCCGGTCGCCGATGGTCACGTGATCGTCGCAACCGGCAACGATAGTCAATACGTCAAGTTCTGCAACGTTCTGGGCGCGCCCGAGCTCGCGCAAAACCCGGCGTACAAGGACAATATCGGGCGGCTGAAAAATCGCAACGAGCTGGTCGGAAAATTGATAGCGCTGACCAAGCAGATGAAACGCGATGAACTGCTCGGAAAGCTGGAAGCTCAAGGAGTCCCGGCAGGCCCGATCAATAATCTCGAACAGGTTTTCAACGATGCACAGGTCAAACACCGCGGCATGAAGCTCGACCTTCCGAGCAGCGCCGCAAAGAGTGGCACAATCCCCGGCGTTCGCACGCCAATCGTGATGGACGGCTGGCGCGCGGCGTCCGAACGCCCATCGCCGCGCCTTGGCGAACACAGCGCGGAAATTCTGCGCGAAATTGGCGAAGGCTAAGCTAGCGTCACCGCGACAAATGCGGCGGTTCACAAAATTAGTCGATCGGAATAACCGCAGCCAGGCACTCGTCCGCGCCCTTAACTCGGGTGTGATGGCCCTTGCCGCCGACGTCTTCCATCAAGACGCTGTCGCCGGGACCGAAGCTGCGCTTCTCGCCGTCACTCGCCGTCACCTCAATATGCCCCTTCAGACAGATCAGAAACTGCTTTTTGGGCGGATGAAGTGAATCGGCAGCCCAGCCGGACGGTAGCCGCAAGAATTGCACGCCATCAGTTTGATAGACGTGCGACACGAAGGCCAATGGAGCCGGTGGCCGGTAGTCGGCTTCATCGAGGTCGAGTGTGGCCTGTGCGAAATGAGTATTGCCGTTCTTGTCGGCGTGCAATCGAACGTACTTCATCACCGGCACTCCTCTGCCTTGAACGAGCTGACAAGGCATCTCTAGCCTTGATGAGGGGTCGCCGACTTTGACGTGGGTCAAAATTTGAAGCGATTTAGTGTTCGTCAAAACCCCGGCTTGAGCGGTGTTTCAAGCCAATTTCGTTACGCGACCGCGGTCGGAGCGAGCGCCTCGATATCGGTCGCCACATCGATCACCGCCGGCCGCTTGGCGGCAAGGGCCTGTTGCAGCGCGGGTGCGATATCGGCCGGTCGTTCCACCCGGATGCCGAGCGCGCCCATGTCCTCAGCGAGCTTGGCAAAATTCATCGGATTGTAGGTCCACAACTCACGCGCCTGCGCGGTCTGCTCGCCGCCATAGGCGCGGTCGAAACCGCGTTTCGATTGATTGCCGCCGCCGTTATTGTTCACAACAGTGACGGAATTGATGCCCCAGCGCACCGCGGTTTCGACTTCGGCAATGTGGTACCAAAAGCCGGCGTCGCCGGTGAAAACCACTACTGGCCGCTCCGGACATGCCGCCTTGGCGCCGATGCCCGCTGGAAACGCCCAGCCCAAATGGCCGGCACTGCGCATGTAGCTCTGGGTTGGCTTACGTAAATCGTACATGCCGCCCATCCACATGCCGGCATGGCCGGTATCGACCACGACAATGGCGTCGTCCGGCACGTGTTGAGAGAGTTCACCGCAGATGCGGGCCGGATGAATTGGCACGCTGTCCGATTCCAGCATCGGCTTGTATTTGGCGTACCACTCGCCACGCAACGCTGAAATTTCCTTGATCCAGGGCTCGCGCTTGGCGGCGCTCGATTTATCGATCTGGCCCAGCATGCGTACCAGCACGCTTTTGGCATCGCCCAGGACGCTCGCCTGCAACGGATAGTTTCGACCAAGCGATTCTGCTTCGATATCGATCTGGATCGCGGGAGTACCGATTTTGGGCACCGCCCAGAAATGTGTGGTCATGCCGCCAGTTTCTGTGCCGATGAAACAAACGAGATCGGCACGGTTGACTGCGTGATTGGCGCTCTCCCGCGAATAACTCCCCACGACACCGACGGATAGTGGGTGTATGCCCGGAATGATGTCCTTGCCGTTGAGCGAAGTGGCAACCGGAATTTGCAAGGCTTCGGCGAGCGCGACCAGTTCGCGGCCCGCGCCCGATGCACGCGCGCCGCCGCCGGCAACGATGATCGGCCGTTCAGCCTTCTGCAACAGATCGAGCGCGACCTTGACGTGTGCGCTTTCCGGTTCGGGCCGGAATGGCGGCACGCTGGCGAACTGCGTTTCAACCAACGCTTCCATTTCGGCCTCTTCGAGGTCGACCTGGCCTTCATTGCCGCGAAATTGCAGGTGCACCGGGCCGGGCGCGCCTGTTGTCGCAACACGAAACGCCTGCCGCACCATGTCCGGTATGCGCGCCACGTCGTCGATGGTGACGTTCATCTTTGTCACCGGCTCAAACGCGGGAACGTCGTCGATTTCCTGATAGACCTTGCGGAATTTGGTTTTGGGATCGCGCCCGCCCGTCATAGCAATAACCGGGGAATGAGCCAGGTGCGCATCGCGCAAGCCCGCTGCGAGGTTGAGCGCGCCGATAACCTGGGCCATGCAGATGCCAGGCCTTCCGGACGCTCGCGCATAGCCGTCGGCCATGTAGGCAGCGGATTTCTCGCCGTGACAATGCACGCGCGCGATTTTCGTCCGCCGCTCCATTTCGGCGAACGTACGCCGCAGGACGGCCGGGACCATGAAAACATGTGTGACGCCATAGCCCGCCAGCATATCCGCGAGAACTTCAGCGCCGAGGCGTTTGGCGTTATGTCCGACCGTTACCATGCTGTACTCACGCGGGTTCGAATTTCAGTGCAACGCCGTTGATGCAATAGCGCAAATGCGTTGGTGGCGGCCCGTCGTTGAAGACGTGACCGAGATGGCTTCCGCAGCGGCTGCAGTGAACCTCATCGCGCACCATGCCGTGGCTATGGTCCGTCTCGCCTTCGACCGCACCGGGCAACGGATCGTTGAAGCTCGGCCAGCCGGTTCCGCTCTCGAACTTCAGCTTGGACGACAAACAAAGGCTGGTCGCAGGCCGCGCATCGAAAGGTGCCCGGCGCGCTTCTCGTGCAACAATGCGCAACTCCCGGGCATTTCGGTGCCGTGTTCGCGCATGATTGCGTATTGCTCAGGCGTTAGCAGCTTGCGCCATTCCGCTTCGGTGTGAGTGACCGGATATTGTTTTGCCATCGTTGCCACTTCTCCCTCAACAGTCATTCCGGGGCGCACCGAAGGTGCGAACCCGGAATCCAGAAACAATTTCATTGCCGCATCTGGATCCCGGGTTCGTCGCGGAGCCTGTCATCGGGCCGACCCAAGAGGGTCGGACCCGCTGGCGGCGTCCAGGGATGACGGCAACGGGCCGTCACTTGATCGCCAGTGGATTGACCGGCGAACCGACTGCCCCTGTAATGGGTATCGTCGGCGCGACGAACAGAAATTCGTAGACCTTGTCCTGTTCACAATCGTCAGCGAGTTCTTTCAGATCGAAAATCTCGCCCATCGTCATGCCCATGATGGGAATTGTGATCCAGTGCCAGGGCTGATTGATGCCCTCCTCGCTCTCGTTGGGGCGAACCTCGCAGCCCCAGGTATCGCTGGCGAGCGCGGCAAGCTGGGTGTCCTTGACGAAATCGAGTGTCTCGAATGAAAAGCCCGGAGCGTCGCCACCCGGATAACCATCCCAGCTTCCGGCCTTCTGGCAGCGCTCCATCATGCCCGTTCGCACGATGATGTAGTCGCCGCGCTTGAATTCGACCTTCTGCTTTTTGGCGGTCTTGTAAAGATCGTCATTCGTGATGCCGTAGCCGTCATCCAGCGACTCGACGCCCTTGTAACGCGCCACATCGAGAAACACGCCGCGCCCTACCATCCTGTTCTTGGTCTTCTCTATCCCGCATTTCTGCGCGCCGGCGGATGTGACTTCGCGGCAATCATAGCCATTCCACATATAGTTCTCATAAAACACGTGGCCGAGGCCGTCCCATTGCGTGCCACATTGTAGTGGCATGGTCACCATGTCATCGGCGGCACGAATACCGCGCTTGTCGAGCACGCCGGAATAAGCGTCGGTGCCGGTGCGAAGCATGCTGTGAATAGGGTTGGTGCGCCCCATCGCCGGGTACTTGCTTTTCGCGCCTTGCGGGCCGGTATGGTCGAAATTGAGCGCGAGTGAAATGACCTTGCCCTTCTTGACGAGGCGCGTCGCGGCGATGATGTCTTCCGGCGTCGTATAGTTGAGCGTGCCGACCTCGTCATTGGGACCCCATTTGCCCCAATTCTTATATTTCTCGGCAGCGTCGCGCATGTCCTGACGGGTGATCTTTCGAGCCGGCATTGAATTTCCTCTGACGAAAGGGAAAAGCGGAGGCCGCGGGAATACAGCCTGTGCGAGCGGTCGATGCAAGCCCTACTGGCGCTCCTGCGGCGCAATGTTACGATGGCAAAAAACTGGGAGGGACACATGCCTGTAAGCATAAAAAACCTGACCGTCGCCGCCGTGCTATTTGCGGCCGTCGTCGGTACACAGCCTGTTGCGGCCGCGGGCTACCCCGAACACCCGGTCAAGATTGTCGTGCCCTTCGCACCGGCTGGCCCAACCGATGTGATGGCACGCCTGATCGCGCAGAAGCTTTCGGAAGCCTTGAAGCAACAGTTCTTTGTCGAAAACCATCCCGGCGCGGGCGGCAATATCGGCATGACACAAGTCGCAAAGGCGGCACCGGACGGCTATACCCTGCTGGTCGCGAGCTCAAGTTTTGTCGTCAACCCGAGCCTCTACGCAAAGAATCCATACGACCCTTTCAAGGACTTTGCGCCAGTGACGCTCGCCGCGTCTTCGCCGAATATTTTGGTCGTCAACGCCGACTTCCCTGCCAAGTCGGTGAAGGAGCTGGTCGATCTCATCAAGAAAGAGCCCGGCAAGTACAATTACGCGATGCCTGGAACGGGGACGACGCCGCACCTTGCTGGCGAATTGTTCAAGCTCACCTTCAAGCTTGATCTCGCAACCGTGCCGTTCAATGGCGCCGGTCCGGCAATACAGTCGGCGGTCGCCGGCCACACGCCGATCGCCTTCACGGCGTTGCCGCCAACCGCACCGCAGGTGCAGGGCGGCAAACTGCGTGGACTTGCAGTGACGTCCGCCAAGCGGTCACCTGCCTTGCCGGATGTCCCGACAATGGCGGAGGCCGGTGTAACCGGTCAGGAGTCCGAAACCATGCAGGGCATTTTACTGCCGGCGGGAACACCGAAGGACATCGTCGACCTGCTGAACCGGGAGATTGCCAAGGCGATGGCGCTGCCGGACGTCAAGGAGAAATGTGCGCAGCTGGGTTTCGATCCCGTCGCAGACAAGCCGGACGAATTCGCTGCCTACATCAAGAAAGAAGTCGCAAAGTGGGCCAAAGTGATCAAGGACGCAAAAATTCCGCAAATCCAGTGAGCCGCGACCGGCACGCGTAAATGCGCATTGTCGATATCCGCGAGACTGCGGTTCCGCTCAACTCGACGCTCGCCAATTCGAGCATCGATTTCTCCGAAATGACGACGTCGGTGGTCGCGGTAATCACCGATGTCGTGCGTGCCGGCAAACCGGTTTGCGGCTTCGCCTTCAACTCGACCGGCCGTTATGCCTGCGGCGCGCAGATGCGGGCGCGTTTTATTCCACGTGTCCTCAAGGCAAAGCCCGACTCCTTGCTTGACGGCGCCGGCAATTTCGCGCCGGATAAAATTCTCGCCGTCATGATGCAGAACGAGAAATCCGGCGGCCATAGCGAGCGCTCCGTCGGCATCGGCACAATTGAAGTTGCCACCTGGGACGCCGTCGCCAAGATCGCAGACAAGCCGCTGCATGTCGTGCTGGCCGAACGCTTCAATGCTGCCAATGTGGCAAGCAAGGTGTTCTGCTATGTCGGTGGCGGTTGGTATGCGCCGGGCAAGACCACCAAAGACCTACAGGACGAGATGCGCCGCCATCTCGATGCCGGCTACACAATGGTGAAGATGAAGGTCGGCGGGATGCCGCTGGCCGATGACCTCGCCCGTGTTGAAGCGGTCAAATCGATCTTGCCGTCGGGCGCGCTACTCGCGGTTGACGCCAACTCGAAATTCGGTCGCGCCGCAGCACTCGCCTACGCGCGTGGCCTTGAACCGTTCGCTCTACGCTGGTTTGAGGAACCGTGTGATCCGCTCGATTTTGCACTCCTGGCGGAGATCGCCGCGTCTTACCGTCCGCCCCTTTCGACCGGCGAGAACCTGTTTTCGACGCAGGACGTCGAAAATCTTGTCCGTTTCGGTGGACTACGTCCTGAGCGCAACGACGTCATTCAGATCGACCCGCCGCAGGCCTATGGCATTGTGCAATATGCCCTCACGCTTGAGATGCTCGCGCATCATGGCTGGCCACGTTCCTGCATGTTTCCACATGGCGGCAACCAGATGTCGCTGTCCATTGCCGCTGGCTTCGGGCTCGGTGGCGCCGAATCTTATCCCGGCGTATTCGGCGATTTCGGCGGCTTTGCCGACGATGCGCGCATCGAAAACGGCGAGATATCGCTGTCAGACCGGCCGGGCATTGGCTTTGAGGGCCAGGCCCGGCTTTACCGGATCATGCGCGAGTTGGCTGGGATTTAGGCCGCTATTCGGCGCCTTCCAGCACGCTTGGTATCTCGATCGGCGCTTTGGGTCCGCGCAGGCGGACATAGATCTGCAACCCGATCAGCAAGAAGCACAGGAAGATGAATACGGCACTGATCGGCCGCTCCACGAATACGCCGATATCGCCACGCGAGATCAACATCGCGCGCCGGAAGTTCTCCTCAAATCGCGGTCCGAGGACGAAGCCAAGCAGGATCGGCGCCGGATGGAAGCCGAGCCGCAGCAGCACATAGCCCAGGATACCGATGGCGACGGTCTCGCCGACCTGGAACATGTCGTTGTTGGCGGCGTAGACACCGATGCTGACGAAGAATAGTGCGCTCGGGTAGAGATATTTGTACGGGATCGTCAGCAGCTTCACCCAAATTCCGATCAGCGGCACGTTCAGCAGAACGAGCATGATGTTGCCGATCCAGAAGCTGGCGACGAGGCCCCAGAAGATATCCGGATGCTCCTTGATCAGCTGCGGGCCGGGCACGATGCCCTGGATCATCAGCGCGCCGAGCAATAGCGCCATTACGGCGTCGCCCGGAATGCCGAGGCTCATGGTTGGAATGAAGTCGCCCTGCACCGACGAATGGGTCGAGGCCTCAGGCGCAATTACGCCTTCGATCAGGCCGGTGCCGAACTTCTCGGGATGTTTCGAGATCTTCTTTTCCGTCGCATAGGCGACGAACGACGCAATGGTTGGACCCGTGCCCGGTATCAGCGCGCACAGACTGCCGACCAGCGTGCCGCGGAACATCGGCGCGATCGCCTGCTTAATTTCGGCTTTGCTCGGACGCATGTCGCGCAAGCGAACATTCGTATAGGCCGTATTGATCTGCGATACCTGATTGACGCTGTTCATGAACTCGGCGATGCCGAACAGGCCCAGTGCGAGCGCGACCAGCTCGATTCCGTCATCGAGATGGGTCATCCCGAACGTGAAGCGTTCGGCGCCAGTCTCGAGATCGGTGCCGACGATGCCGAGCATCAGCCCGAGCACGGTCATCGCGACGCCCTTGAGCGGCGAGCCGCGCGCCAGCGTCGAGCCCGCCAACAGGCCGAGCAACATCAGCGAGCAGATTTCTGCCGGACCAAATTCAAGCGCAACGCGCACCAGGATTGGCGACAGGAAAATCATTTCCGTGATGCCCCAGGACGCGCCGACAAACGACGCCATCACGGTCAGCCCGAGCGCGACACCACCCCGGCCCTGCTTGGTCATCGGGAAGCCGTCGAGACACGTCACCGCGTGTGGTGGATGACAGGGTAAATTGAGCAGGATCGAGCAGATGGCGCCGCCGTATTGTGCGCCGTACATCACACCGGCCAGCATCAGGATCGCGCCGACCGGTTTGATACCGAACGTTAGCGGCAGCAAAATCGAAATGGTCGCCAGGGGGCCCATGCCCGGCAGCACGCCGACCATGTTGCCGACGAGCACGCCGATAAAGCACCACATCAGATTGTGGGGCTGCAGCGCGACTCCGAAGCCGTACCAGAGGTCGGTCAGTGCAGTTGCAATCACAGGCCTCTCCACGTCAGCAGCGGCATCGGCACCTGCAGCAGATATGAAAACAACCCAACGCCGAAAATAGTCACCACTGTCGCCAACACAATCGAACTTTTTATTGTCGCTGTGCGGTCACCAAGCGAGGAAACAAAGACGCAAAAGAATATGCCCGGGATGAGGCCAAACAAGCTGCCGAACAGGATGAAGCACAGCGGCCCGGCGAGAATGCAGGCCCAGCCGACCCACTCAGGGTGCTCAGGCAGGATACGCTCATCATCGCTTTCCGGGGTCACCATTGCGGTTCCCGCGATCAGGAGACCCAGAAAGATCAAAATGATACCGAGCGCCGTTGGCAGAAAGCCTGGCCCCATGTGCATCAAGGTGCCGAGCCGATAGCTCGGACCTTTCAATGCCATCACAAGCCCAAACAGGATGACGAGCCCGCCGGCGTAAAAGTCGCGCTTACGCGTGAGACTACGGATCAGCTGCGCGACCGGACTACGTTCGGACCGCAAAGTTTCCTCCACCCAATTTTATCGTTCTAACTCTCGTCCCGCTGAGGATTAGGACGCCTCGACGATACAATCAATCCCCGTGCACCGGAATGCGGAACCGCCCGATTTCAGGCCCTAAGCACCTGTATTTACGCCGATAAAACCTTTGTAAACGTTGCCCGGGCATACTGCGGACACAACGCGGTCGTGCGGCCTCGGTTCATCAGCTCTGGAACCGCCGTTGCGGGTCGCCGAAACCGATGCGGCAAGAAAATAGAGTGCGGACGCCAGCGACTGAAATTTGAACATGACCGCGGTCAAACCACCCACCATTGCGTTTGTCATCCCCTGCTACAACGAACAGGCAGGCCTTCAGCACACGCTCGCGCGTCTCGTCGCCGACCTGGACAAGCTGGAAAAATCCAAGGCCGTCTCATCCAAGAGCTATATCGTCCTGGTGGATGATGGCAGCACTGACCGCACCTGGAGTTTGATCGAGACCGCATCTCAAGCGAACGCGAAACGCATTCGCGGACTCAAGTTGTCGCGCAATGTCGGACATCAGAATGCGCTACTGGCCGGCCTGCTCGGTCAGATCGGCAAGGCAGACGCAGTCATCTCCCTCGACGCTGATTTGCAAGACGATATTTCGGTCGTCGCCCGAATGATTGAACACTTCAGCAACGGCGCCGAGATTGTTTTCGCCGTGCGCGACGGGCGATCCACGGACAGCTGGTTCAAACGCGGTACCGCCGATCTCTACTATCGTACGCTCAATTGGCTCGGCGCCGATATCATCCCGCACCATGCCGACTTCCGCCTGATGGGAGATCGCGCGCTGCGTGCGCTTTCGCTCTATGGCGAGACTCACATATTCCTGCGCGGTCTCGTCGTCCAGCTCGGCTTCAGGACCGCGACAGTCAAGTTCGACCGGCTTCCGCGCCTCCACGGCGAGACCAAATATACGCTCGCAAAAATGGTCGGCCTTGCCGTCAACGGAATCACGTCGTTGTCGGTACGCCCGATCCGCATGATTGCCCTGATGGGAATCATCCTATTCGTCGTCTTCATGGGAATGAGCCTCTGGGTCTTTGGCACCTGGCTGGCCGGTCAGACGGTGCAGGGCTGGACGTCGGTCATGCTGCTGTTCCTGCTCATCGCTTCGTTTCAAACATTTGCGATTGCAGTCATCGGCGAATATGTCGGGAAAATTTATTTCGAGGCTAAATCACGGCCTCGCTTCATCGTCGACCGGGAAACCGGCGCGGCCCCCGCGCAAAGCCTGAGCCCTCATCTTCGGGCGGTTGAGCGCCAGTAATCGGCTGCTAAAATTCACAGTTCACGCGCGATGGCACGATCGGGTATGGTGCGTTGGCGGCCCGGCTCCGCCGCAGCCCAATTCGGACGACCGCGATGGATACCGACGCCCTCCGCCAACTCCATTATGCAGCAGCCATCGCCGTTGGCGTGTTCGCGGCGCTGGTCATGCACATTTTGCTCACGGTTTTTGGGCTCGGCCTTGACGCAGTGCTGCGCGACAGCGCCACCGGCAACAAACAGCAATTTATCTCGGCGATGGCCTGGTGGGCGACCGCTGGCGCGGGCTTTGTCGGAGGTTGGGCTGCCGCAGCTTACCTGATCGCCGCCGCGCGCGAACGCGAACTTGTCTACCGACTGGCCCAACGCTTCCTGATTGCGCTGGTGTTCGTGGCCGCTACCGCCGGAGGCATCATGAGCAAGACCGGCAATCTTGGCGGCACCGTCGATGTAGTCGCGGGCCTGTCCGCACTCGGACTCGGGCTGGTTTGCGCCTTTTGTGGTGCCCGGCTCGCTTATCTCAACGCTGAACAAGTCTAGCCGCCCGAAATCACCGGTGGCGGCAGTCCGCGACTATGACCGCTTCCGTGCGGCCCTCTGGCCGGATGGAACCTTATTTTTGGGGGCACTGTCGCGCGTTTGGGCTGCCACCAATTCCGGCGCCGGCAATTCGTGCGACAGGTAGGCGAGCAACTTCAATTCTCGCCGGCCGCGCGTTACGGTATCGAGGATAAGGCCAACGGCGGCGGACAAGAATGCGAGCAGCATGAGGCCGGTCGACAAAACCGCGGTCGGCAGTCTTGGCACCAGACCGGTTTCAAGAAACGTGGTGACGATCGGAATTGCGAGACCGACCGAGATCAACGCCAGCACCAGACCAACGCCGGTGAAAAATGGCAACGGGTGTTCGGCGCGATACAGGTTGCCGATGGTGCGAAGGATGCGAAGACCGTCGCGCCACGTGTTAAGCTTGGATAGAGAGCCCTGGGGCCGCGCATAATACGGCGTATCGACTTCCTCCACCGCCAGGCCCAATACAAGTGCATGCACGGTAAGTTCAGTCTCGATCTCAAATCCGCCTGACAGCACGGGGAACGACTTGACGAAGCGCCGCGACAGAACGCGATACCCCGACAGCATGTCGTTGAGCTTTGAGTCGAACATGCGCGCCACGAAACCGGTCAGCATCTTGTTGCCGGCGCGGTGCCCGGCGCGATAGGCGCCGACGTCACGATCCACACGCGCACCCACGACCATGTCGAGCTGCTTCTCGAGCAGCCGCCCGATCATCCGCCTGACACTCGGCGCATCGTAAGTCGCGTCGCCGTCGACCATCACATAAATATCCGCATCCACATCTGCGAACATGCGGCGCACGACAAAGCCTTTGCCTTGACGCGCCTCGTGCAAAACCTCGGCGCCGGCCGCGCGCGCCACGCGCGCCGTATTGTCGGTCGAATTGTTATCGTAGACGAGAATTGCCGCCGTCGGCAGCGCGGCCCGGAAATCGTCGACGACTTTGCCGACGGACTTTTCCTCATTGTAGCAAGGCACGAGGACGGCAATCTTGTAGCCGCCAAAGCGGCCGAACTTGAGATCGGCCAAGGCCGCGTTTTTACGTGTCAAAACATGCCTCCCGGCCGGACTTCGTTGGATTTTAGCAGCGCCACGGCGGCAACGGAGAATTTTTTCCGGTCGTGGTCAGGGCGCCTCACGAAAATTTCAGGCAATAAACGCCCGCATCCGGTGTATCCTTTAGCCGTATAATTCACGCGTTTTGAAATATTGAGGCCATTCATGCGTATTCTGACTCTTGTTGGTGCGCTCGCGATCATTGCCGGCATCGGCGCGGCGGTCTTCTTCTTTGGCGGCTACTACAGCGTCGGCGGCACCGCCGAAGAGCCTGGGATCGTCAAATGGGCTTTGGTCCAGGTGCGCACGGCATCGATCAACCGTTACGCAACTGACGTCCCGCCCGCCAACATCAGTGACCCCGCCAGCGTGCAAGCGGGTGCCAAGGCCTACAGCGCCCTGGGCTGCGCCAATTGCCACGGCGCGCCGGGTGTCAATTGGGCCAAGTTTTCGGAAGGGCTGCACCCGGATCCGCCGGACCTGAAGGAAGTGGTCGATCACCGCACGCCTGCGCAACTGTTCTGGGTCGTCAAGAACGGCATCAACATGACCGGCATGCCGAGCTTTGCCCTTGCCGGCGCCAAAGATGATGAAATCTGGTCGGTGGTTGCGTTTTTGAAGAAACTGCCGAGCGTCAAGGATGCCGAGTACAAGGCCTGGACCGCGCCGCCAGCGCCTCCAGCCCCGCCGCCGGCCGCCGCGCCGCCACCTGCTGCTGAACCGCCGGCAGCCAATCCCCCGGCACCACTATCCCCTCCGGCTCCTCCGGCCGAGAGCAAATAGCGCTCCAAGTCGCTACAATGGCGCTATGAGTTTTGTCCGCCTTTACGGGCGCGTCCTCGATCAGCTGGGGCCCGACCGCCGCATTGGCTGGTTCCTGGCGATCGCCAACGTCACCTTGGCCATGGCGTTGTTCGCCGAGCCGGTGTTGTTCGGACGCGTCATCAATGTGCTGGCCGGCGCGCAGGCCAATCCGGCGTCGGCGGATTGGGCGCATCTATGGTTGCTGCTTCTTGCCTGGGTGTGTTTTGGCCTCTTCACGATTTTCTGTGCAACGACTGTCGCGCTTTTTGCCGATCGGCTGGCGCACCGGCGGCGCCTGGCGGTCCTGACCAGCTACTTCGAGCACGTGCTGCAATTGCCCCTCGCCTATCACGGCGAAGTGCATTCCGGCCGGCTGATGAAAATCATGTTGCAGGGCACAGATACGCTCTGGGGTTTCTGGCTCGGCTTCTTCCGCGAGCATCTCGCTTCGTTCGTGTCGTTGGTCATCCTGGTGCCGCTGGCGCTCACGCTCAATTGGCGGCTGGCCAGTCTGCTGATTGTCCTCTGTGTGCTGTTTGCCGTGTTCACCGCCATGGTTTTGCGGAAGACCGAAACGCTGCAAAACACCGTGCAGGCGCATCACTCGGACCTCGCCGAGCGCGCGTCGGACGCGCTCGGCAACATCGCGCTGGTGCAAAGCTTTGCACGCGTCGAATCGGAGGTGCGCGCGCTGCAGTCTGTCAGCGAACAGCTGCTGGCGGCGCAGTTCCCGGTGCTGTCATGGTGGGCGGTGGTGACCGTTCTCACGCGCGCGTCGACGACGCTGGCGGTCCTCTCCATTATCGGGCTCGGCACGTGGTTGTTTCAGCGCGGCCTGATCACGATCGGCGAAATCGTGACCTTCATGGCGCTGGCCGGCATGGTCATCACGCGGCTCGAACAAGCGGTCAGCTTTGCCAATCGCATGTCGCTCGATTCTGCCCAGTTGCGTGAATTCTTTCGGGTGCTCGACACCATTCCGGCGATGCACGACAAGCCCGGCGCGATCGATCCCGGCCGCTTCGCCGGTCGCGTCGAGTTCGACAATGTGTCCTTCGCGTATGATGGCACCCGCCCGGCGGTGTCGGGACTCACCTTCACCGTGGAGCCCGGGGAGACAGTCGCGCTGGTCGGCGCCACCGGCGCCGGCAAGTCGACTGCGCTCATGCTGCTGCATCGCGGCTTCGATCCGCAATCGGGCTGCATCAGGATCGACGGCAAGGATGTGCGCGACATGCAGCTCGGCGCCCTGCGCCGCAATATCGGCGTCGTTTTTCAGGAAGCCTTGCTGTTCAACCGCTCGATCGCGGAAAACCTGCGCGTCGGCAAGCCCGACGCCAGCCACGAGCAGATGCGCGCCGCCGCCGCGCGCGCGCAGGCCCTCGATTTCATCGACCGCAATCCGGATGGCTTCGATGCCGATGTCGGCGAACGCGGGCGGTCGCTGTCCGGCGGCGAACGTCAACGCCTGTCGATTGCGCGCGCGCTGCTCAAGGACCCGCCGATCCTTATTCTCGACGAAGCAACCAGCGCGCTTGATGCCGCGACCGAGCAGCGCGTGCTGGCCGCGCTCGATGAAGTCATGAAGAACCGCACCACTTTTGTGATCGCGCACCGGCTCGCGACCATCCGCAAGGCGACCCACATTCTGGTGTTCGACGGCGGCCGGATCGTCGAGTCGGGCACGTTCGATGAATTACATCGGCTGGGCGGCCGCTTCACGCAGCTGACGAAGGCGCAGTTTTTGCCGATCGAGGCCTGAGCGCGCTGGCGGCTGCAACGACGCCGCCTGTCAGGCTGGCGAGCACGGCCCAATAGCCATAGCGGAAGTCGGAGGCCACGCCGACAGCGTAGAAAGTCAGCACGTAAGCCACCGCCGAGCCGCAAACGCCGATGAGATAGGCGCCTTCCGGCCTGTCGCGTCTGGTCCAGCCAAAGGCGCAAATTGCAATGCAGAGCAGCAACCATGTGCCGGCACGAAATAATAGCGTCGGCTTGAGCGCGTCGTGGATCGTCGTTACTGCGACAAAGGCGGGACGATCCGGAAATGGCCTTTTCATCGAATCGTTGACGTCGATCAACCACATCGTGAGGTTGGAGCCGGCGAGAAAATTCCACATGAACGCGGTTCGGTGCTCAAGATAGGCAACCGGATGGTGCGCGATGGCGCTGACCCAGGCGCTGGTGATGGCCGGGGTGCCGAACAATTTCTCTTCCTTTTCCAGTTTTTGCATTACGAATTGGCATGGCGTGCGGGTCCAATAAATGTCCCACTCGGTCGGCTTGTAGCAAACGTTCAAGAGCAGCTCGGTCTCGGCCTCGTTCCAGCGGACGGGAAACTGGTTCTGCCTGGAAAAATGACTGATGCCGCCGAGATCGAAGACCATGATCGATTGCAGGGGATGTTGGCGGATGGCTCCCAGCGCACCGTAGTAGACAACTTGCACCAGGCCAAAAAACACCGCCATGGCCGGCAGAAACACGATCGCCGTCCGCTTCCAGCTAAACTGGTTCGGCCAGATCGTGTACGCGGCGAGCATCGGCGCCGCGATCAGCGCGTTCGGGCGCAGCAAGACGCCAAAGCCACACAGTGCGAGTGCAAGCGCTTGAAGCGCCAGGCGCACGGCGGTCGCGCGCTCAACCGCAATAAAGGCGATCGAGCCGGCCAACAACCAGATGACCGAAAACAAAACGTCACGCCAGATAATGCCGGCGAATACGAAAGCCGGCGGCGTCAACGCCAGCAGCGGAAGCAGTACGGCGAGCCAGACCGTGCGTCGGACGAGCGCCATGCCAGTGTTCCGAAGGCAAGCCAATATGCGGTGATGATCAGCAGGAACATGCTGCCCGACCCTGGCGCGATCGGATTGATGACCCGCCATAGCACAGTCATCGCCGGCGACTGCCAGTCACCCAGCACGCTTTTGGTGATGTCCTCGAAGACATATTTTGCGTCATAGGTCATGACGCCCGGATAGAAAACCAGCAGCGTCAATCCATAGCCAGCGAGGATCAGCGCACAGACCGCGAGGCGTGCCGGCCAGACGTTTGCACTGTCACGCGACGGCATAGATATCCCCGGAATTGGCCTCATGCGGCAAAGCGGTGAGCCAGCTTGCGGATCGCGATACGATCAACCCAGCCGTCATGAGCAAACGTTTGGCTCTCGCCGAGCGCGACATTAAATCGCGACAATCCGAGCAAAACACAGCGATCAATGCAGGCCAGCGCGATGGCGCGTTGGATCGTGGTAAACTCGAATGATAGCGCCTTCACCGGCTGCGACAGCCCTTGCAAGGCCTCCGCCTCGAATCCCTCGACATCGATCTTGATGAAGGATGGCACGCCGTGCCGTGCGATGAGCGTGTCCAGCGTTGTCACCGGCACGACCAGCGATCGAGTCCAGCGCTGGGTTTCCCATCCCGGAGCATCGCGTGCAGCGCTGACAAAATCCGGCGAGGCCGTTGAAACAGTCGGATTGTCAGGATTGATCATGATGCGCGTCGATCCGATCTCGCGGCCCACCGCCACCAACTCGATCACGACGTCGCGGCTGCGGCCGTAGATCAATCCGAGCAATCTGGCGAAGGCCGGCTGCGGCTCGACCGCAATGACGCGTGCGCCCAGGCGGCGAAAGGAGGCAATGCGGTCGCCGACATGCGCGCCGACGTCAAATACCAGATCGCCACGCTGGACGAATTGGCCATAGAGCCGATCCATGGCCGGCGCATGGGACCGATCGCCATAATAGATGCGCAGGGAACGGATGACACTGCGTACGGTCCGAAAAGCGTCCAGCACCGCGTCAAACCGTACTGGGCCGCGGAAACGGCTTGGCTGTCTCGATCGCGGGCAGCATCAAGGCGTGCAACGCGGCTGGCGGCGATATTTCTTCGGGCAATCGCCCGAGGCCGATACGCGCGGACAGAGTCCCCAGCCACGGCCACGCGGTGATAATCGCGAACGGGATCGCCAAGGCAGGTCCGCCCGCAAGGAACAGCGCATATGGAATTGCACCCGGGTGCGTGAGCGCCAACGTGCCGAGCGTGGCAAAACCAAGCAGCGTGTGCGGCCAGAGATTGTGCAACGCAAGTTCGAAGGGCACGGCGTGATCGTCGCGCGTTTGGCCGATCCATCCTATCTCGCGGCCGAACAGCAGGCCGGTGAGGAACATCGTGTGGCCAAACCACAGGATCGGGCACAACAAAATCGAGTAGATGGTCTCGATCACGTAGTTGATCAGGAAGCATGCGGTTCCGCCAAATTGCCGACGAAGCGTGGGCCGCGACAGAATATCGATGGCGCTTGCGAGCTTCGGCGAGAACCACATCACCAGCACGCAAATGAAAAGCGCCACGCCGGCATCGGCACGAATGTACTGGCCTGGAAATTCGACAAAGGCGAGCGAGAACGTCGCCACCACCAGCATGCCGATCCAGGCCGGCGACCCGATGAACATCAAAATCGCAAGCGCAAGCTGATAGCGGCTCACCCATTTGAGGCCGGGCATCACCAGAAACTGCCAGTATTGCATATTGCCCTGGCACCAGCGCAAATCGCGGCGAATAAACTCGATCAAGGTCGGCGGGTTTTCCTCCCAGCCCAGATCTTCTTCGGGCAGTACTCGCACGTCGTAACCGGCGGCGCGCATAAGGGCGGCCTCGATTTGGTCATGACTGAGGATGTGCCGGTCGTCGGATCCATCCTTCGACAAAACCGGCAGCGCGCAATGCGCGATGAACGGCTTGAGCCGGATCGCCGCGTTGTGACCCCAATAGGGCCCGCAATCGCCTTGCCACCAGGCGCTGCCGATGGTGTAGGAGCGCATCCCGAGCCGCATGCCGAATTGAAAGACGCGCGCGAAGGCGCTGGTTGAGGGAAGGCCAACGACGAGGCCTTGCAGAATTCCGAGCTTTGGATCGGCCTGCATGATCCGGATCAGGCGGAGAACGGCGTCCGCGGTCATGAAGCTGTCGGCGTCGAGCGTCACGCCGAATTCGTGCTGTGCGCCCCATCGCTCGCAGAAGTCGCGAATGTTTCCCGCCTTGTAGCCCGTGTTGATATTGCGCCGGCGATAGGTGACCGCGGCGCGGCCGCGCCAGCGATTGGTCAATAGATCGAAGCGCGCCTCTTCTTTTGCTGCGATGTCTGAATCGCCGGTGTCGCTCAGCACGTAGAGATGAAAGCGATCGCCAAATCCGGAAGCAGCGAGGCCGGCCAGCATCGGCTCGAGATTGCGGATCATGCGATCGGGCAATTCGTTGCGGATGCAGAGCAGGATGGCAGTCGAGGCGGTGATCGGCTCATCCCCGCGCAGCTGGCCGGTGATCGGCACCACCGCCGCAATCGGATCATCGGAAAAACGCATGATCAGAAATCCGATCATCGCGTTCCAGAACCCTGCCACCATCCACGGCAAAGTCATCGCAAAGAGCACAAGCAGCACGATATCGATGACGCCAATGCCGCCCGGCGACAGCGCCAGGGCGGCAAGCATCAGAGACCCGGCCATCGTGGCGGCAAATAAAACGCAAAACAGCATACGCCGGCCGGTCATGGAATTGCCGGCAAGGGCGATTTGCGTAGGTTGCGATGGAAGGCGCTTTAACACGCGATTACGACTTCTAATCCCCGGCGGACCGTGCAAGTTTGGTAATATAACACGTGAAACAGCCCCAATAGTCCAATCCGGGTCGAGAGACACAGTGGTTACCAGCCGGACCGACAAGCTTGCTCAGGCACTTTGGTATATCGCACCTGGTCAGGCCGAAATACGGCAGGAAGCGCTTGCGCCGGTCGGCCAAGGCGAGGCGCGCGTGCGCGCGCTCTTTGGCGCACTCAGCCGGGGAACCGAAGCGCTGGTATTTGCCGGCCGCGTGCCGGAGAGCGAACATCAGCGCATGCGCGCACCGCTGATGGCTGGAAATTTTCCGTTCCCGGTCAAATACGGGTACGCCACGGTCGGCGAAATCGAGGAAGGCCCGAGCGATCTGCGCGGCCGCAATGTGTTCGCGCTTCATCCACATCAAAGCCTGTTCAATATCTCCGCCAAACTCGCTGTCGTCGTTCCCGACAATGTACCGCCGCAACGCGCGGTGCTGGCTGCCAACATGGAGACCGCACTTAACGCCGTCTGGGATGCAAGTGTCGGCCCTGCGGACCATGTAGCCATCGTCGGCGCCGGTACGGTCGGCGCACTGGTTGCGTTTCTCTGCGGCAAGATCCCCGGGACCAATATCACGCTCGTGGATATCAACCCGGCGCGTGGGGAATTAGCGGAGAAGCTCGGTGTTCGCTTTGCGCGGCCGGAGGCGGCGAAAGGTGACTGCGACATTGTGTTTCACACAAGCGGAAGCGCCGCCGGACTCGCCACCGCAATCGCGCTGGCGGGCGAAGAGGCGACGGTCCTCGAAATGAGCTGGTACGGCGACATGTCGGTGGCGGCTTCACTTGGCGGCGCGTTCCACAGCCGCCGCCTGCGGCTGATATCCAGCCAGGTCGGACAGATTGCGCCGTCGCATCGGCCGCGATGGACGCACGCGCGGCGGCTTGCCGCCGCCGTCGCTCAGCTTGCTGACGCGCGGCTCGATTCCTTGCTGGCGCCCGCGGTTGCATTCCAGGACCTGCCAAGGAAGCTTCCTGCTATTCTCGATCCGAAGAGCGGCACGCTTTGCCAGCTCATTGCCTATTGAGGGGGTTCCCGTGTTCGCTCTCGAAGTTCGCGACCACATCATGATTGCCCATTCGTTTCGCGGCGATATTTTCGGGCCGGCACAAGCGTTGCATGGCGCGACATTCGTGATTGATGCCGCTTTCTTTGCGGATAAGCTCGATGACAATGGCATCGTTATTGATATTGGCCGCGCCCACGAAGCTTTGAAAGCCGCGTTGACGCCGCTCAACTATCGCAATCTCGACGACCTGACGGAGCTCAAGGGCACCAACACGACCACCGAATTCCTGACCAAGCATATTTTCGACCGCCTGGCGGCCGCAGCGCGTGCCGGCGAACTCGGCCGCGCAGCGCGCGAGATCAAATCGATCCGCGTCACGCTGTCGGAATCGCATGTCGCGCGCGCCTGGTACGAGGCGGATTTGTGGTGAAGCGGTTTGCCTTCGCGGTTCCGGGCGATCTTTCAACCCCGACCGGAGGCTATGCCTATGACCGGCGGATGATTGCCGAACTCGGCAATCTGGGCTGGCAGATCGATATCGTCGATCTTGGCCAAGGCTTTCCTTTTCCGAGCGATACAACGCGCAAGATAGCGAACGAGCGCCTGCTCGCCATTCCCGCGGATCGCGTCGTGGTCGTCGACGGGCTGGCGCTCGGCGTCTTGCCTGAATCGGCGCGCGTACTTAATCGTCTGCTCGCGCTGGTGCACCATCCCCTCGCGGTCGAATCCGGAATCAGCAACGAGCAAGCCGAAAGCTTGCGCGCCAGCGAACAGGCGGCACTGTCCGCGGCGCGGCATGTTGTGGTCACCAGCGCTGCAACGGCGCAACAGTTGTCATCCCACTACGCCGTTCCCGCAGACCGCATCACCGTCGTGCGGCCCGGCTCCGACCCTGTCCTTCCGGCGCCGCGCAGTGCGGACAATACGGTACGATTGCTATCGGTAGGCGCTGTCGTGCCGCGCAAAGGTTATGACGTATTGATCGCCGCACTGGCGACGCTGCCCGATTTGCATTGGAGCCTGACAATTGCCGGTGATTGCACGCGCAACCCGAAGGCAACAGCCCAACTGAAGGCCGACATTCAGCGCCTTGGGCTCGGCAACCGCGTGGCCGTTCTCGGCGCGGTCTCCGCGCAGCAGCTTGGCGAATTGTATGTGGAGGCCGATATCTTTGCCCTCGCCTCCCGCTTTGAAGGCTATGGCATGGCCTACGCCGAGGCCATCGCGCACGGCGTGCCGGTCGTCGGAACAAACGCGGGCGCTATTCCGGGCACCGTACCAGCGGACGCCGGTCTACTCGTCGCACCAGACGATGCGTCGGCCTTTGCCTCAGCGCTACGCCGTTTGATCGGCAACACGGACGAACGGCGGCGATTTGCAGATGCGGCGCGAAGTGCGGCGAGTCAACTCCCGACCTGGCCGGAGTCCGCAAAACTGTTCTCACGGGCGCTGGAGACCGTGACATGACGGGCTTTTCAGCCGACTGGCTGACGCTGCGCGAGCCGTTCGATATGCGTGCGCGCAATCCGTCAATTCTCGATGCAGTCGTTGCGTCGCTCGCGACATATCCATCGGCGCGCATCGTTGATCTGGCCTGCGGCACCGGATCGACGTTGCGCGCATTGAGCGCACGGCTTCCACTTCGGCAGAATTGGAATCTTGTCGACAATGATCTTGGCTTGCTGGCGCGCGCGACGGCAACAGAACATTCCAACAATGTGGTCGTCACCGGGATTCCACTCGATCTCAATCGTGACCTCGAAGCGGCACTCGATGGGCCCGTCGATCTGGTCACCACATCCGCGCTGCTCGATCTGGTCTCCGAGGCATGGCTGGAGCGTCTGGCCGTCGAAATTGCTACGCGCGCGATCCCGTTCTATGCGGCGTTAAGCTTTGAGGGCAGCATCAAGTTCGTCCCACGCGATCCGCTCGATGCGACCGTCATTGCCGCCGTCAATGCGCACCAGCGTACGGATAAAGGCTTCGGCCCTGCGCTGGGACCCGCTGCGGCGGACGCCGCGATCGCGCGTTTTGAATCGCTCGGCTACTCGGTGAAGCACGGCCGCTCTGATTGGGTCATAGGCCCGCATGATCAAGACATACAAAATGAAATTCTCGCGGGCTGGGCCCATGCCGCGCGTGAGATTGATGCACTCACGCTTGCTGACACCGCGGGCTGGCTGACACGACGCCGCGACATTGTCGCGAGCGGACGCTCGTCACTCCGCGTCGGTCATGTCGATGTCTTTGCGGCGCCGATCGGGACACGCTGAGCCGACAGATCGCAGTCGTACAGCACTTCATCCTCGATCTGATGGACATGCATGGGCACACGCAACGCCTGATCGGCGCGTTCGATCGGCGGTAGCGTGAAGCTGGCGTGCCCCGCACCAAGAATGACCGGCGCCACCATCACGTGCAGTCGATCGAGGCAACCGGCGGCAAGAAATCGCGATACCGTGACGGCGCCGCCTTCAATCAAAATCCGGCGAAGCCCATGGCCGGCCAAAGCGGCAAGGATCGCGGCGGGAGCGATCTGCCCATCATTTGCCGGCAAGACGATTGTTTCAACGCCGGGTGGCGGCGCGCACCGCGTGCCCTGCGCAACGATCAGCAAACGGCGCGTGCCATCGGAAGCAAAGACCCTGGCTTCGCGGCCCAGCCGGCCTTTGGGATCGATGACCACGCGCGCCGGATGCGGTCCGGACACGCGTCGCACAGTGAGTTGCGGATCGTCGGCGATGGCGGTGCCAACACCTATAACTATACCGTCGACGAGCGCCCGCAGCCGGTGCAGATGGGCGAGACCGGCCGGACCATTGATGTATTTTGAGTGCCCGGATTCGGTCGCAATGCGGCCATCGAGGGATTGGCCGATCTGGCCGACCACCACGAGATCGTCCACGCTGCCCTGTCGCAGCGGGCCAAATATAGCGCCCCAGGGTTGCGGCAAAGGCTGGTCCGCAGAGCGGAAAATATTGCTAAAGTCCGCCCACGGGTCGCCAGACCCTTGGTTGCCATGGTTACCGCCGCTTGGTGGGACGAAGTTTTTTGATGACACGAGTTGACCAAAAGCACGATCAGCGCGTTGTATTTCGGTGGCTGCCATGAAGCTGGCATAAATCAGGTCTATTTACGACCGGGACTAATAAGACAATGCGCGGTGTTTGTTATTGCGGCCAATAAGAAGCAGGGTATTTTGTAATGACTGCGGTGGGGACGAGCGTTAGCTCAGCGCTATTCGGCACTCGAGGACATACCAGCGTCAGCCGCGGTTTAGCCGAATTCCAGAGCCGGCGGCCGGTGCTCATCAAAGGAGCCGGCGCAACGATCTTCGCCCTGCCCGTCGAAGGGCTCGACCGGCAACGGCTGGCCGAATTCAGGGCATTGTGCGCGCCATCCGTTCCACGTCTCATCGTTACTGCGCGGCGTGCGTTTGCGCTCGGTATTCCTGCCGATGAGCCAATGGCCTTGCTTATCTCCGCAGCCCACGACGCGAAGACAATCCTTTCATTCGTAACCGACGCGACCAGCGATCGTGTGCCGGAAGCCGTTCCAGCCGGGCGCGGGGAAGCCGCCGCGATCCAGCTCGTCAAATTGGCACAGGGGCTGCCGGCGGTGCTCGCCGCCAATGTTGCTCCCGACGCAATTACATCCGCGTCACCCATCATCACGGTCGAGGCTGCCGGAGTTGCGCGCTTTGCCAACGACGCAATTCATTCACTGACCATCGCGAGCGAAGCATCGGTGCCGCTCAATTCCGGCACGCGCACGCGCTTTGTGGTTTTTCACGACGCAATCGGCGATAGTTCGGTCGCGATCATTGTCGGCAAGCCTGATTTTACCAAGCCGGTCCCCGTGCGGCTGCACTCGGCCTGCCTGACCGGTGACGTCTTTGGCTCCAGGCGCTGCGACTGCGGCGATCAGCTTCGTCTAGCGCTCGCCTGCGTCGAAGAACTTGGTGGCGGCATTATTCTTTACCTGGCGCAGGAAGGCCGCGGCCTCGGCCTCGCCAACAAGATGCGCACTTACCAGTTACAGGACCACGGCTTCGATACCGTGGATGCCAACACCACGCTCGGTTTCGATGATGACGAGCGCGATTACGGTATCGCGGCGCGCATGCTGCAGATGCTCAACTGCACGCGCATCGTGCTGCTCACCAACAACCCGGCCAAGCTCGAGGGTCTTGCCAAGGCCGGGATTGATATCGCCAGCCGGATGCCGCTTGAAGCACCGATCAATGCCGATAACCGTCGGTATATGACGGCCAAGGCAGAGCGCGCCGGGCACCGGCTCGATCATCTCCTGGCATCGCTCGGCGACCCTTCCTGATCGAAGCCATTTGGCCGAGACTGGCAAGTTACGATGGCACTGGGTATCCTCATGCCAAGCGCCACGTTATAGGCGCGGGCGGGGATGGTAACGGCCATGGCCAATAATGTGCCAAGCCGGTTGATCGGCGAGCTCACGTTTCAGGAGATTCCGAAGCGTCTCGGCGCGACGTCGATTCTTTGCTTGCCGATCGGCTCGATCGAACAGCACGGCCCCCATCTGCCGCTCAACACCGACGCCGTGCTTGCGGAAGAATTCACCCGCCGCATCATTGGCCGCTGGGTCGCAACCTACGATCTGTGGCAGCTACCGACGCTGACGGTGAGTTTCTGCGCGTGAGCATGAATGGGCGCCCGGGACCTTGTCACTGTCGATCCAGGGTATGACAGCTCTGGTGCGCGACCTTGGCCGCGAGATCGCGCGCGGCCTGCCGACCCGCAATCTCGCCATCATCAATGGCCACGGCGGCAATCGCGGAATCCTGGAGGCGCTGGCGCAGGACCTGCGTGCCGACTTCGGTCTTAATGTCTGCATCCTGCACCCCGCCGTCTGGGCGGACGCGGGCAACGCCGCCGCTATACCGGAGATCCATGGCGGGAAAAACGAGACGTCGATGATGCTGGCGATTGCACCACATCTCGTTCGCCGCGATCTGATCCCGCAAAAGATCAAGCTGGACGCCGACGCGGCGCGCACGGTCATCCTCGACCAGGCCGTCACGTGGCCCTGGACGACGAACGAAAAACAAATCGCCGATACCGGCACGATCGGCGACCCAAAGGCCGCTTCCGCGGAATTTGGAGAACGCCTGCTCGAACAGGTGGCGAAAAACGCCGGCAGTGTTTTCAAGCAACTTCTGGATCGTCAGAACCGTGACCGCACTTAGGGAAAACGCAGCAACACTGTCATGGAACGCCGCACGGTCCGGCGCCGACGTCCTTCGCGCGCTCGTGGTCATCGTTGGACTTTGCTGGTCACTCGCATTTGTCATCGTGGCGCTGACGTACGAGCTGCAGCTCTACGGCGACGGCGCGATGTTTTCCTATGCGGTCGCGGCGCAAGACGTCTGGGCGTTCCACTGGCACAATATTTCGGGCCGGCTGACGGTCTTTCTGCTCACGCTATGGCCGGCAGAATTGTTTGCCGGCGCGACCGGAAATCCCTGGGACGGCGTCATGGCCTACGGATTTCTATTTTACGTTGCACCCCTGGTCGGGCTGCTTGCGACCTTCTCGGCCGACCGTTCGAAAAACCGCATTATTTTTACCTATGCCTGTTTCTCAACCGCCCTGCTCTGCCCGCTCGTATTCGGATTCCCGACCGAGATGTGGATGGCGCACGCGCTTTTCTGGCCGACCCTCGCTGCGACCCATTACGCGCGACGCGGCCTCGCCGGTACTGCCTTTGTATTCTTGATGCTGCTTACGCTGACGCTGACGCATGAAGGCGCCCTGGTCCTGGCACTGACGATCGTGGCCACGACCGCGCTCCGCGGCACGCACGATGCCTCGTTCCGGCGCGCAGCGGGCGCAATGGTTGCAGTTTTGATGGCTTGGATGGAAGTCAAAATGTTGCTGCCACCCGGCAATTACTTTGCCGGCGTCTTCGTTGCGGCGGCGCTGCACTTCTTCGATCCCGAGACCTTCGAGGTCAATATTATCCTTCTGCTGGGTGCGTCGCTGGCCGGGTACGCCTCGCCTTCGCCGTCCTGTCTCGGCTTGTTCCAGGCAATGCACATCTCTGGGCGGCAGCGATCGTGACGGCGATCCTCGCCATCTACTGGTTCGAGTTTGACCAGGCGATCCTTGCGGGTCACCGATATTACATGCGCACCGTGCTGGTGATCGTCACACCAGCGCTTGGCATTTTAGCTGCATTCTACGCACTCCGCGCCGACGGGCTGGCATCGCATATACCCGGCCTGCCGCGCGGCATGACTGCCTTTGCCAACGCAACTACGGCCGAAGTATTCGCCGGCGCATTTGTGATTGTGACCCTGGTCTACGCCGTCGAAACCGGGCAATTCGTCTCTGCCTGGACAGACTACAAAGCGGCCGTGAAGACGCTCGCCATCGGCACGGCATCCGACCCGGCACTGGGCGATCCACATTTCGTTTCGTCCGGCCGCATCGATGCTGATCTCAATCGCCTGTCCTGGTTTTCGACGACGCAATATCTCTCGGTGATCGTCGCCAACTTTGCACCAAACCGGCTCGTCGTTGATCCGACGAACGCGTACTTCTGGCTGTCGTGCGAGACCGCGACCGCAAACAGCACAGCCGATCGCCTGATCCCGGCGGCAAGTCGTGAACTCGTCCGCACTTATTCATGCTTGCATCGCTGATGGCCGCCTGATGGCTCCACATAAGTCCGCTCTGCCCCCGAAAGCAGACATTCGACGACGCGAGTTGGAATGTTCGCTAAGTGCCAATAGCGGACATTCTGCAATCTCCAATGTCGATCACGACTGAAAATTCGACTGCTGTTATTTCGCCTCAGTGGCGAGCCAGGCGCGACCGAGAAGGATTGACAGAACGACGTGAAGCGCAACCGCGGGCCATAGAAAGACGCCAGCCAACCCACCTGCGATACCGAGGTAGGCAAGATACAGCGCGACTAATGAGCTGTAGGTCAACATGCCGATTAGCGGCGGGCCCGGCCAGCAGGCGATCCCTAAACCAATCAGACCGAGGCCGGCCACGCGCGCGACCGGTATGGCGACGCCGGTGAGTCCCTCACCCAGCAACAACTGCCCGACGAGCGACGGGACAATCAGCAACGCCAATCCGGTAGCCGCTTCAGCGACAGCGGCGAAGATCAAAACCTTTTTCATGCCCCGATTTCACTCAATCTCTCGCGCTAGTGACGCTTGTTGGTCACGGCGCGAAACTGCTAGCGCTTCGGTGCTTCAATAGGATCCGGCTCCGGTGCTGCCATAGGCGCAAGCTCAGCCTTGGACTCGGGTGCCGTCTTTCGCTCCGGTTCGAGCTTGAACGTCAGCTTGTTGATCTTGCCGGTGAACTTGAACGGAGGATCGTAGCGATACTCCAACATCGCGACCCCGGTGCGGGTGTCCTGCCCGACGTCGAACGTCTCGTCCTCCGCGAATGTGACCGGCGTGGTGTGTTCCATGGATTTCCTGTCCACTTCCTTACCGTCCACGGAGAGCACACCCGTACCGCCCTTGCCCAAGCCGGGACCATCCGACTTGAAGTCGAAGACGATGGTGTGCTTGCCAGCGCCCAACTCCGGCCCTGACCATATCGTGCGCTTGAGGTTAAGCAGGTTGTAGAGGAACACCGGCTTTCCCGCGCGAACGCCCGCCACGCCTTTACTCAGGAAAAGGCCGTAGCCGCCGAAGCGCCCGCCTTCGGTGACGATCATGCCTTCCGCGCCGCCCTTGGGGATCTCGACTTCGGCAGTGATGGTGTAGGACTTGTTCAGGATGCCCGGCGCAGCGCTGTCCGGCACGCCGGTCAGTTCGCCGGAATATGTAAAGACCGTTCGCCCCGCCGTCAGGCTCGGGCGCGGTGTGTTCCAGCGCGGGAGCGTCGTGTTATCGAGCGGCAATACGTTGTACTTCTTCGCCTCGGAATCGAAGAGGGTCTGCATCTCCTTGACCTTGTCCGGCATCTGCGCAGCCAGATCGTTGAACTGGGTGGGGTCCTCCTGGAGGTTATAAAGCTCCCACTTGTACCCGGTGATGACATCCGGCGGCGGGGCGGAGCTCAGCTCCCACGGGAGAGTCACCGGTGTCGTGGAGGCTATCCACCCATCGTGATAGATGGCGCGATTGCCGAGCATCTCGAAGTATTGCGTCGTGTGCCGGGTTGGGGCGTTGGCGTTCGCCTTGTCCCATGTGTACGCCATGCTCGTGCCTTCCATGGGGCTCTGCTTGATGCCGTTGATCGTCTCGGGTTGCGGAATGCCGGTCGCTTCGAGAATAGTCGGAGCGATGTCGATGACGTGAGAGAACTGGCGGCGGATGCCGCCCACGTCCTTGATGTGGCCGGGCCAGGACATCGCCACGCCCTGGGCCGTTCCGCCGAAATGCGACGGCACCTGCTTCACCCACTTGAACGGCGTGTCCATCGCCCACGCCCAAGGCGCCGCAAAGTGCGGGAACGTCTTGTCCGACCCCCAGAACGGGTACCAGAGGTACTGCGCCTTCACCGGCACGGGGACGCCATTAAAGGTGGTGAACTCATTTGGCGTGCCGTTGAGCATGCCTTCAGCGCTCGCGCCATTGTCGCCGCTGATATAGATGATCAAGGTGTTGTCGAGTTGGCCGAGGTCTTCGACGGCCTGAATGACGCGGCCGATCTCATGGTCGGCGTAGGCAAGGTAGGCTCCATAGACATCCGCTTGCTTGATGAAGAGTCTTTTCTCCAGCCTGACTGAGGGAGTCCCACTGCGGCAGTTCTTTCGGCCACGGTGTCAGCTTGGCGTTTTCGGGCATGATGCCCAAGCGCTTCTGGTTGGCGAAAATCGTCTCCCGCAGCTTGTTCCACCCATCATCGAACAAGTGCATGTCGCTGATCTTCTTGATCCACTCCGGCGTCGGATGATGAGGCGCATGGGTGGCGCCGGGTACGTAATAGACAAAGAATGGTTTGTCGGGCGCGATCTCCTTGAGCTGCTTCATGTGCTGGATGGCCTCGTCGGCCATCGCCGTCTCCAGGTTCCAGCTGGGATTGCCCTGGAAGGGATAGATCTGCGTCGTGTTACGGAACAGGTGCGGTTGCCACTGGCTGGTGTCGCCGCCGACAAAGCCATAGAAATAATCGAAGCCCATTCCGTTGGGCCATTGATCGAACGGCCCGGCCTGGCTCGACTGGATAAGAGGGTGTGTTGTGGTCCTTACCGAACCACGAGGTTGCGTACCCGTTCGCCCTCAGGATTGTACCGATGGTGCCCTTGTCAATCGGGATGATTGAGTCGTAACCGGGAAACCCCGTCGCTATTTCGCCGACCACCCCGTTACCCACCGAGTGATGATTGCGGCCGGTAATCAGCGCAGCACGCGTCGGTGAGCAGAGCGCAGTGGAGTGGAAATCGGTATAGCGCAGACCCTGCGCGGCGATACGGTCCATCGCCGGTGTCGGGATCACGCCACCAAACGTGGACGGCGCAGCGAAGCCGACATCGTCGGTCATAATGAGCAACACGTTGGGCGCGCCCTTCGGCGGCACGACGCGCGGCGCCCACCAGGCCTTCGACTCCGAAGCCTTCTCCTCGATCACCCCGCCGAATTTCGGATCAGGGGGCGGAAGTTGTTTTCCGTCGATTGTGGTGGTGGCACCGGGCGAACCTGGGACACCTGTGGCTTGCTGAGCCAATGTCGAAACGCAACTAAGGGCGAGAAGACCCGCGCCCGCAAGCGCGCTGCGACTGAGTTTCATAACGAAAGCTCCCTGCGCCACCAAAAGAGAATACACGCACTTTGGCGCGGGAGAGTGCTCGCATTGAGCGAAGCACACTTTGATTCAGGTCAAACGGGAACAGACGTGGAATGTCCGCTTTGGATCACTAGTGGACATTGCGCTGTTTCAAACGTTCGCGAACATCCGCGAACGTGAAGTGGTGCCCAGGGGCGGAATCGAACCACCGACACTGCGATTTTCAATCGCATGCTCTACCAACTGAGCTACCTGGGCGCCGGATTGGCCCAGAAGGGGACCAATCAGTGAAGCGCGGGCGTTATAAAGGCTGGACTCCACACTGTCCAGAACGCCGCCCGCAGCCTCTTGAATCATGGATTAAGGCCAATCGCGGCGCGGAACCGGTTCTTCAGCGCGACGCCGTCGCGCAGCGGAAGCACGCGCGGCGGCTCGTCGGCGGCAATTTGCACACGGGCGAAAGAGCATCTCATTGAGACGCTTCAGGCGGCCGGCAAGGTCGGCCAAGGCGGCCTCGTCGCGCACGTCGAGACAGGTGCCAATGCCGCAGGCGCCCGCAACGCTGATGAGGTCGACGCCGCTTTGCGTGTGGCTCGGCTGCATCCCGGTCTCGCCATAGACGCCATTGTCGAAGACGACGACCGCAAGGTTGCGCGGTTTCTGGATGCCAATGGTCGCGAGCGCGCCCAGCCCCATCAGCATTTCACCATCGCCGGTGATCACCGCGACGCGCTTTTTCGGTTGCGCCAATGCGAGCCCCAAACCGATCATGGCGGCGCCACCCATGGCGCCCCACAGATAGAAATTGCGGTCATTGTCGCCGGCTGCGGCGGCGTCCCATGCGGTCGAGCCCAGGCCGGGGACAACCAGCAAGTCGTCGCCGCGATCGGCGAGCAACGTGGCCATGGCGGCGCGGCGCTCAAGCTTCATTTGGTCCACACCTTCCGTCCGATCAGCTGCTGCGACAGAATGACAGCGGCAATGCGTTCATCGCCAAAGGCATGCTGCAGCGCGCGCTCGGCGGTGCCGGCAACCTCGCCCGGCGTTTGCACGCGGTAAACTTCCGCCTCGCACAATTCGAGCACCGGCTCGACGATCGAGCCCATCGGAACTTGCCAGGGATTGAACTCCTCCCATTCGCCGCGCATCGTGATGACCATCAGCAGCGGAAAACGGCAGGCGCGAGACAGCGACAGCATGTTGATGCAATTGCCGACACCGCTCGATTGCATGAGCAACGCGGCACGCTCGCCGCCAAGCCAGGCGCCCGCGGCCAGGGCGACACCTTCTTCTTCCGTGGTGAGCACGACGTCGCGGATCTCACCGTCGGCGCGGCAACGCTCGATCAGGCGCGAGTGCCCGGCATCGGGCACATAGCCGATTTGCCGGATGTTGCCGCGCTTGAGCGTGTCGAACAGTTGATCCGGCCAATTGCCGGCGTCGGCGCTCATGTCTCGCCCGCCTCACCGTCGGCCGGCCGTTCGCCGTCCTCGTCCTCGTCGTCCTTTGCCGGAACCGCATAGACGCCGGAAAGCCAGCGATTGAGATCGATATCGGCGCAACGTTTGGAGCAGAACGGCTTGAAAGCCGTTTCCACCGGCCTTCCGCAGATCGGGCAGCCCTGGCCGGGCGATATCTTGCGATTGATTTCGTTCATCGCGAACGCCTCGCGCTAGACCGCGTTGAGCCAGCCAAAGCGAACCGGGTAGCCTTCGCCGCCCAGCAGCGTCATGACTTCATAAAGCGGCAATCCCACGACATTGGTGTAGGAACCGACGATCTTGACCATGAAAGTACCGGCAATGCCTTGCGCCGCGTAGCCGCCGGCTTTACCGCGCCACTCGCCCGAAGCCAGATAGGCCTCGATGTCCTCTTCGGTCAGGCGCTTGAAGCGGACGCGTGTTTCCACGAGCCGCTGGCGAAATGTTTCCTTTGGCGTGACCAGGCAGATCGCGGTGTAGACGCGGTGATTGCGGCCCGACAGCAGCCGCAGGCATTGCGCCGCCTCGTCGAGCAGTTCTGCCTTCGGGAGAATGCGGCGGCCGACGGCAACAACCGTGTCGGCGGCGAGGATAAAGGCGCCGCGCAATTCATCGTCGAGCTTCACGTTCTCAAGCGCCGCGCCCGCCTTGGCATGCGCCAGCCGTGTTGCGTAGGCGCGCGGAATCTCGCCGCGCCGCGGCGTTTCATCGAGGTCGGCGGGCTTGAGCGCATCCGGCTCGATGCCGGCCTGATTGATCAAGGCAAGCCGGCGCGGCGAACCGGAAGCGAGCACGAATTTGGGACGTCCGATCATTATGTGGGCGTGATGGCGATGATTTAAGGGACGCTATGAATGGGCGCGGAAACTAGCGGAACAGACCCATTTTCACAACCCGAACCAACGCCAAAGGCGTCATTCATTGCCGCCGCCCGGCTGCCCGAAGCGCTCGCGGATGCGCGCCACCAACTGGTCGCGCACTTCGCGATAGGCATTGAGCCGCTGCTCACGGTTACCTTCCGCCGCGGTCGGATCGGATGTCGGCCAATATTCTACGTCCGCTGCCATGTTACGCGTTATTTCAAGGGCCTTGTGATGCGCAGGCGGCGACAGCGTCACGATCAAATCGAAATTGAGCCCTTCGAGATCGTCCAGCTCTTCAAACGTGGTCGGCTTGTGGCGGGAGATGTCGATGCCGATTTCTTCCATGGCGGCAACCGCAAAAGGATCGAGTTCGCCCTTCTGCACTCCTGCGGAACCGACATAGACCGTGGTTCCGAGCATCTGCTGGAGCAACGCGGCCGCCATCGGCGAGCGCACCGAATTCATGCCGCAGGCGAACAGCACCGCGTGGGGCCGCGAAGGAGACTCGGCAGCCAATTTACCCCTACCCCTTCCAGTGCAGCACGCAGAGCAGCGTGAACAACCGGCGCGCGGTGTCGAGGTCGAGGACCACTTTTCCCTTGAGCCGCTCCATCAGAATATTCGAGCCGTCGTTGTGAATCGCACGCCGTCCCATATCGATGGCCTCGATCTTGTCGGGAGTGGCGGTGCGGATCGCCTGATAGTAGCTGTCGCAGATCATGTAGTAGTCCTTCACGATCCGCCGCAGCGGTGTCAGCGAGAACAAGTGCGCGACCACCGGCGTGCCGTCCTCGCGCCGGATATCGAACACCAGGCGGTTGCCGTTGATGCTCAGATGAAGCGTGAACGGTCCATCACCATGCCCTACCGGCGCAAATGAGTTCTGTTCGAGCAGGTCGTAGATGGCGACCTGACGCTCATGCTCGACGTCAGGATTGGAGCGGCCGATTGATTCCTCGTCGAGAACGACCCCGACGAGGCGCCGCTTCATGGCAGCAGGCGTTGATTTTGCCGCGCTCATTTTTGATTGAGGCGAATGGCCACCGAGCGTGCGTGCGCGCCCAGGCCCTCCGCCTCGCCGAGCGCGATCGCGGCAGGGCCGAGTGCCCGCAATTGCTCCGGCCCGCACTTGAGCAGCGAGGTGCGCTTCATGAAATCAAGAACGCCGAGCCCGGAAGAAAAGCGCGCAGACCGCGCAGTCGGCAATACGTGGTTGGAGCCGGCAACATAATCGCCGATCGCCTCCGGCGTGTGCGCGCCGATGAAGATTGCGCCGGCATTGCGGATGCGGGCAACAAGCGGCTCGGCATCGGCGGCGACAATTTCCAGGTGCTCGGGCGCGAGCTGGTCGACCAATGCGATCGCATCCGCCAATTTTGGTACGACGATGATCGCACCGAAATTGCGCCACGACGCGCCGGCGACATCCGCTCGCGACAGTGACTTGAGCTGGGAGTCGACGGCCTTTTCGACTTGTGTCGCAAGTGCGGGATCGTCGGTAATCAAAATCGACTGCGCGCTGGCGTCGTGCTCGGCCTGCGCCAACAGGTCGGCCGCGATCCAGTCGGCATTGCCGGTCTTGTCCGCCAGCACGAGAACTTCGGACGGCCCGGCAATCATGTCGATGCCAACCTTGCCGAATACCTGGCGCTTCGCGGCCGCCACATAGGCATTGCCGGGTCCGACAATCTTGGCGACCGGCGCGATCGTGTCAGTGCCATAGGCCAAAGCGGCCACGGCCTGCGCGCCGCCAATGCGATAAATCTCGTCGACGCCAGCAAGCTTCGCGGCCGCCAACACCAGGGGATTGAGCTTGCCGTCCGGCGCCGGGACCACCATCGCCAGCCTGGGAACACCGGCGACCTTGGCTGGCACCGCATTCATCAAGACGGACGACGGATAAGCCGCGGTGCCGCCTGGCACATAGAGGCCGACCGCCTCGATCGCCGTCCATTTCGCGCCCATCTCGACGCCGAGCGGGTCGCTAAAGCGTTCATCGACTGGCTTCTGACGGCGGTGATAACTCTCGATGCGCTCGCGCGCGAGCTTGAGCGCGTCCAGCGCAGCGCCCTGACAGGCCTTCTCCGCCGCGTTGATTTCAGAAGACGTTACGCGCAAGCCGATTTTTGCGAGATCGACACGGTCGAACTTGGCGGTCAGCTCGAACAACGCGCGGTCGCCGCGCGCCGCCACGTCCGCGACGATGCCGCGCACGGCCTGCTCGACGTCCTGCGCCGCCTCGCGCTTGATCGCGAGAAGGCTGCGAAAACGCTCCGGAAACTCCGCACTCTGACTGTCCAAGCGAATGGGCATGGCCTGATCCCGCCGGCATGCAGCCGGATTGACAGGTCAATGGGTGATGCGCGCCTTGGCGTCAACCCTCACGCGGAGCCCTGAAACAAAAAGGCCCCGCCGCAAGGCGGAGCCCTGACGAGAGGCCGATATGACCGGTTTATGCGGATTTCGCCTTGGCCCCACCGACATCAGCATCGACATCAGCGTGGGCCGGACACGACGACGCCGTCCATGACGGACCAAGGTCCGCCAGTTCCGCCTCGAGGCATTCGACCTCGAGCCGCACCGATGCCCCGCCTGAAAAAGTCAGCATGACCACGCCGGACGGCGCTTCAGTTTCGGAGAATTCGACCGCCAGAAGATTGAGCACCGCGTCCTTGCGAACGGGGTCGACCTGCCGGCACTTGCAGGACAATACACGCTCGAAGCGCAAAGCTGCCCGCCGCCGCCGGTATTCCGGCTCGACACCCTGCGCGCTCTCCCAATCGAACCGATTGAGCGCAACGACCACGCGGTTTTCCTGTGGGCGCCACAGGATATCGGAGGTCTTGACCACCGCGTCTTGCAGGTGGGCCGAAGCGACCTCGAGATCTTCCTCGTCGAGAACCACGAATTTCAGCGGGTCCATAACGGGTCCATTGGTGTTCGCTCTCCCCTGCGGCGTAGTTAGGCAAGCCTGTCAGACGGCGCAAGATGGTCAACGGTCAGGAAACGCGGGCTCCAGGCCGGCTGCCGTCCAGCGCGGACGGGTCGCCGGATCCGTCAGCTTGCGCAGGAAGATAGACGCGCGGGCGCGATCCTGTGCGCGCGCGTGAATGGCTGCTGAATAAGTATTGGCGCTGTACAATTCGCCCGGCAGCGGGCCAATCACCTTGGCGCCTTTCACCGGCAGGACTTCGCTGATGAATGTAGTTCCAAATTCGGCCCTGCCCTCGGCGATCGAAACCGCCACGTCATGGCCGCCTTTTCCAAGGACCGCCTTTTTGTTGATCTCGTCGGCAATTCCGAGCTTCTGCAACAACGCGGCGAACATGATGCCGCCCGAGCCGCCGGCCTTTGGATCTGTGTAGGCGACGGTGCGCGCATTGAGCAAAGCGCGCTTGAAGGCCTCCGGCGTGGATATGTCCGGAATGGGCGCTCCCTCACGCACGACGACGCCGGTGACCGTCCGGCCAAGATCGACGCGGCTGTCCGGCACGACAAGACCGAGATTTCCCAACTCGGCGATGGCGGATTCCGACAAGATCACGAGGTCGGCCACCTCGCCGCCCTTGATGCGGTCACGGAGCGACCCGGCCGTACCGAAGTTCAGATCGAGCTTGTTGCCGGTATCGTGTTCGAACTCGGCGCCGAGTGCGGCGACCATCGATTTCACGGCGCCCGCACTCATGACTTTCGTTGAAGTCACAGCCAATTCCTCCGCCCATCGACGTCATGCCCGGCCTTGTGCCGGGCATCCACGTCTTCATGGCCTAGAAAACAAGACGTGGATGGCCGGGACAAGCCCGGCCATGACGAAATCTGAAATATCAGGATAGCACGGGTTCAGGCGCTGATCCGTTCGATCGCCGCGCCGCAGCGGGAGAGCTTTTCCTCAAGGCGCTCGAAGCCGCGATCGAGGTGATAGACGCGATTGACCATGGTCTCGCCCTCGGCGGCGAGCGCCGCGATCACCAATGAAACGGAAGCGCGCAAATCGGTTGCCATCACCTGTGCGCCCTGCAGTCGATTGACGCCCTCGATAGTCGCGGTCTCGCCGTCGAGATGAATGTGCGCGCCGAGCCGCGCCAACTCCTGCACATGCATGAAACGATTTTCGAAAATGGTCTCGGTAATATGCGAGGTGCCCTTGGCGCGGGTCATCAAGGCCATGAACTGCGCCTGCAGGTCGGTGGGAAATCCAGGAAACGGCGCCGTGCTCACATCCACCGGCTCAGGTCGCGCACCGTTGCGGGCAATACGGATTCCTTCGTTGGTGGGCGTAACCGTTGTTCCCGTTTTCGCCAGCACGTCGAGCGCTGACTGCAACAGCTCGGGCCGCGCGTTCTGCAGCAGCACATCGCCACCCGTCATCGCCACGGCCATCGCGTAGGTTCCGGTCTCGATCCGGTCGGGCAGAACCGCGTGACGCGCGCCATGCAACTTGGAAACGCCCTCGACAATAATGCGCGAGGTGCCGGCGCCGCTGATCTTTGCCCCCATCTTGTTGAGGCAGTCCGCGACATCGCCGACTTCGGGCTCTTGCGCGGCATTTTCGATGACCGTGGTGCCGGTGGCGAGTGCCGCGGCCATCAAGGCCGTATGGGTGCCGCCGACAGTAACCTTCGGAAAAACGATTTCGCCCCCGCGCAGGCCTTTTTTGGCTCGCGCGATGACGTAGCCGCCTTCGATTTCGATCTCCACGCCGAGTTTCTCGAGCGCCATGATCAGCAAATCCACCGGCCGCGTGCCGATGGCGCAGCCGCCGGGCATCGACACCTTGGCTTCGCCCATGCGCGCAACGAGCGGTGCCACCACCCAGAAGCTCGCGCGCATCTTGGAAACGAGTTCGTAAGGTGCGGTGGTATCGACGATGTGCTTGGCCGAGATATGGATGGTCCGGCCGTTGTTGAAGTCATCGCCCGCGCGTTTGCCGGCAATCATCACGTCGACGCCGTGATTGCCGAGGATGCGCTGAAGCTGGATGACATCGACCAGCCGCGGCACGTTCTCGAGGATCAACGTCTCGTCGGTGAGCAGGCTGGCGATCATCAACGGCAGGGTCGCGTTCTTCGCGCCTGAAATCGGGATCGTGCCATTCAGGCGCTGCCCGCCGACAATACGTATCCGATCCATGCCCGCCCCGCCCGCGCCTGATTACTTTTACCGGTCTTGTACTGGCCTTTGCGCCCAACTTATGGAGCCGCAACCGCCACTAACAATGCCTCACACCGGAAGCCTAGCACCTTCGTCGCGGAATTGCGGCGAAAGTCCGGTTCCCTCAGCGAACCCGCCCGCCACCAGGCGTCTGGCCCGGCTGGGCCGGTATATCGCGCCCTCGTTCCTGCGTTTTGCGCCGGCGCAGGTTTTCGCGTAGCGCCGCTGCCAGACGTGCCTCGCGGCCAGCCGGTTTACCGGGCGGCTTTTTGGTCTTGTCCTGATCCTTGCCCTGATCTTTGCTTTGGCGCGTCATGCGGGCATTTATCCGCCCGTCTTATCGTTTCGCAAGCCGTGTCATCGCCTTGCGCCACCGGAAGCCGTATGGCAGTTTCCGCCGCATTCGCGCCGCGCCAATTTCCGTTGCGCATTTTCATGCTGCCGTAGCTCAGTGGTAGAGCACCTCATTGGTAATGAGGAGGTCGAGTGTTCAATCCACTCCGGCAGCACCACTGTACCCCCCTCCCCATTTGTAATGTCCGCTTTCACCCCAAAAGCGGACATTCGCGGCCCTGCTTGAATTGTCCGCTAAGTGCCAATTTCCGCCGCGAGCCGCCCTTCGTTCGAACGCTCGCTATCGTCTGTGAGAGAATTGCCCGCCGAATATGCGGTAGTCCCCAGGAACGAATTGATGGCGTATGGTGTTGGCTGTTGGTTATACAAACATCGCGATTTGACACTCGATCGACGTAAACGCGGACAAGCATTCCAACCGGGCATGGCATGGTAAATCGACTGACGACCGCGCAATCTACCGTGGCTATGCGGCGCTGGGGGCCGCCGCCATTGTGACACTCGCGACGATGGCCGCACTGACGGCGCTGACCGCCAACGCGGCGCCCAGGGAACCGCGCCCCGCGCAACCCAAAGAGGCGACGGCGCCGCGCGAGGCAGGCGAGCCGATCATGGCGATCGTGTCGATCAAGACCCAGCAAGTCACTTTCTACGACGCCGAGGGCTGGATCTTTCGCGCGCCGGTATCGACCGGCGTCAAGGAACGCGAGACGCCGGCCGGCGTCTTCGCCGTCATCGAGAAGGAAAAGGACCACCACTCGACCATGTATGACGATGCCTGGATGCCGAACATGCAGCGCATCACCTGGAATGGCATCGCACTGCACGGCGGGCCGCTGCCCGGATATGCGGCCTCGCACGGCTGCATACGAATGCCCTACGGCTTTGCGGAGAAGCTGTACGACAAGACGCGGATCGGGATGCGGATCATCATCGCGCCGAACGACCCGGCACCGGTCGAGTTTTCCCACCCCGCGCTATTGACGCCGAACGCGGAGGCCATCGCGGCTGCGCCGGCGCATGCCGAGCCGCTCGCTCGCGAGGCCGCGGAAGCCGCCAAGGCGGCCGTCGAGGCGAAGAAAGCCGCCGTGGCAGCGGCACGCGAAACGGCATCGCTCACATCGTCGCTACGCAAGCTGGAAATGCTAAAGAGGAGCGCTGACGCCGAGTTCGCGTCCGCCGACCGGGCGCTCGCCGCTGCAAAGACCGACCAAGCCAAGGCCCGGGCCGAGGACCGGAAGCAGAAGGCCGCGGCCAAGGCCACGGAAGCGGTCACGCAGCTCGACACCGCCAAGGCCAACGCGAAGTCGAAGCTCGAGGCCGCTGCCGCCGCAAAGGACGCCGCCAAGGCGGCCGAAACCAAGAAGGTCGCCTCCGCCAAGGCGGCAAGCGATGCGAAGCTCGCGCTCGAACCGGTCTCGGTCTACATCAGCCGCGCGACGCAGAAGCTTTACGTGCGACGCAACACGCATAAGCCGGCGCCGGACGGAGGCGGCGAGGTGTTCGATGCGACCATTGAGGTTCCGGTCACGATCCGCAATCCCGAAAAGCGGATCGGCACGCATGTGTTCACCGCGATGGCGCGCAAGGACGCGGGCTTGGGCACGGGCGGACGCCGGCCTGCGCTGGACCGCAGTCACGATCGACGACGCGGACGACGCCAAGGATGCGCTCGACCGCATTACCATCCCGCAGGATGTGCTCGATCGCATCGGGCCGACCGCATTGCCGCGATCCTCGATCATCGTCTCGGACGAGCCGCTGAGCGCCGAGACCAACTATCGCACCGAGTTTGTCGCAGTGTTGAGCAATCAGCCCCAGGGTGGCTTCATAACGCGCGAGCCTTCGACCGAGACCTACGTTGCGGGCGACAACTACCGGAACGGCGACGGCTTTGGGTTCTTCTTTCAGCGCGGTTGGGGCCCCCGAACTGGCAATGCCCGTTGGCCGGGCGGCTGGGGCTATCGTTGAATGCAACAGGGCTGGCAGTAAGACGCGGCAAACCGCCCCTCCGGCCGCACCAGTTTTTCCGGGAAATGAACCTGACGCCTAATCAGCCTGCGGCGGCCAGCGGCTTGCGTCGCGGCCGACGCGTCGCGCGCCCGCGGCCCACAAGCTCGGCATATTCATCGATCGGCTGCGGCCGGCCCACGAGATAACCCTGAATTCTCGTTGCAATTTTCGCTCGCCAGGAACTGAAGCTGCTCCTCGGTCTCAACGCCCTCGGCCACCACCGGCAGATTGAGCCCGCGTCCGAGCGCGATCACCGCGCGGATGATGGTTGCCGCCTGCTGGCTGTGGCCGAGATTGGCAACAAAGGACTGGTCGATCTTGATCTTGTCAAACGGGAACGACTGCAAATACGACAGCGAAGAATAGCCGGTGCCGAAATCGTCCATCGCAATACGCACACCGAGGCCTTTCAGGCGCCGCAGAATCGATACCGCGCGCGTGAAATCGCCAATCAGCACGCCTTCCGTGATCTCGAGTTCGAGGCGCGATGGTGCAAGTCCGGTCTCCAGCAGAATCTGGTGGACCAGGCGCGGCAGATCGCCGTGCTGGAACTGCACCGGCGACAGATTAATCGCGATATGCAGCGGCCGCGGCCACGAGGCCGCCTCGCGGCAAGCCGTCCGCAGAATCCATTCGCCCATCGGGACAATGAGTCCGCTTTCTTCAGCCAGCGGGATAAAGGTGTCGGGCGGCACCAGCCCGTGGCGCGGATGATGCCAGCGCACCAGCGCCTCGAAACCGGTGACATCGCCGTCAATATGCGCCTGTGGCTGATAGTGGAGCGCCAGTTCGTTGTGCGCGCTCGCCGAGCGCAAATCCTGCTGCAGCGCGCGTCGCTCGCGCAGCTGCTTGTCCATCGATATCTCAAAGAACCGGATTGATCCGCGCATTTCAGCTTTGGCGCGAAAGAGCGCGGCATCTGCGTTCGCGATGAGTGCCGCTGCATCAGTGCCATCCTGCGGATAAATGCCAATGCCAATCGTCGCCCCAACACGCAACGTGTTGCCGTTGATCTCGATATCGGAATCAAGCGCCGCAGAAAGCCGCTCGGCCAGCGTCTCAGCCGCCGCCGGCTGCACGCCGGTGGGCGTGATAACGGCGAATTCATCGCCGCCAAGCCGCGCCAGGAAAGCGCCGTGCGATACCGCCCCAAGGCGGCGTCCCACCTCACGCAGCAAGGCATCGCCGACCGCGTGACCGAACACGTCGTTCACAGCCTTGAACCGATCCAGATCCATGCACAGCAGGGCAAAGCTTTCACGTGATCCAGCGGCGAGACCGATCGTCGAAGCAATGCAATCGTTGAATGCGGTACGGTTGGGCAGGTCTGTCAGCGGGTCGTGGCGGGCCAAATGCTCGATACGCTGTTCGTGATGTTTACGCTCGGTGAGGTCATTGATCACGCTGATGAGATATTGCGGCATCCCGTCCGTGTCCTTCACCGGCAGCCGCGTTGCGGTGACGATGCGGGTGCCATTGGCCGGCGTTGCCACCGCGTGTTCGCCGAGGAAGGCGACTTCCCCCGATTCAATCAGCTTCTGATCTTCGGCTTCGATCTTGTCCGCGCTGGATCGCGGCATGACTTCGCCCGCGGTCTTGCCCAGCATGACGGAGCGGTCGACACCCAGGTATTTCTCCGCGGCACGGTTGATCAGCAGATATCGCAAGTCAGAAATGTTCTTCACAATGATCGGCGACGGCACATTCTCGATGATCGTGTCCAGGAATGACCGGGTACGCTCGAGCTCGCGTTCCGCCCGCTTACGTTCGGTAATGTCTTCATGCGTTGCAACCCAGCCGCCGTCTTTCATCGGTTGATTGACGACGGCGATAGTGCGGCCGTCCTTCAATTCAATATTGAGGGTGAAAGCCGTCCGCTCCTTCAGCGCAGAGCGCAGTTCCTGATCGTAACGCGCAGGATCAAGCGGGAAGGTCCCGGCTGCAATGCGCGCGTCAAGCAGATCGCGGATGGTGCATCCCCGCCAGATGTGGCGTGGATCAATGTTGTACATGTCCCGATAACGCTCGTTCCACACGACCAGCCGGTTCTGTGCATCGAACATGCACAAACCTTGATTCATATTGTTGAGCGCGACGTCGAGTTGCAGGTTTTGCTCGCTCATCTTCTGCCGGATGCGGGCCGACATCGACGCGACAAGACAGACCCCGAGCACTATGGCAACGGCGATGAGCGTGAATAAAATCGTGCCAGGGGGCACGGAGAAAACGTAGACGGCTTCTGCCATCGCAAGCGTGGCAGCAATGGCCAGCACGCCGGCAAAGATGGCTCTTCGCCGTCCGCGATTCGTGTCGAAATATTTCAATCCGCGAAACATGAAACCCGCATCTGAGGCGTTTGCGGCGCATTGGCGCGCAGCCACCAGGGTTTTTGCAATTCTGACGGATCAATTCTTTGACCGTATTAAATTCGAATCGCGGCGATGGTTAACCGGCGTTAACACTACGCGCGTGTAAACAGACGCGCGGCGCGTTTGATTGATGTCGAGACGGAACGATGATCAGCGCGGTTTCAAAAACGAAAAATCGCAGCCTTGATCGGCGCCTAAAATTTCCTGCGCATAAAGCCGCGCATAGCCACGCGTGGGCGCTTGCGCGGCCGGTTTCGATGCCGCTGCCCGCCGCTTGAGCTCGGCATCGTCGACGGCGAGATCGATGCGCCGCTTGCTCACCGAAAGACGGATTCGGTCGCCCGTGCGGACCAATGCAAGCGGGCCACCCGATGCGCTGTCCGGCGTCACGTGCAATACAATAGTACCGAACGCCGTCCCGCTCATGCGGGCGTCGGAGACACGCACCATGTCCTTGATGCCTTTGGTCGCAAGTTTCTTCGGGATCGGGAGGTAACCCGCCTCCGGCATTGCCGAGGTCGAATGCGGACCGGCATTTTGCAGGACCATGATGTCCTTGGCTTCGACATCGAGATCCGGATCGTCGACGCGCGCCGCAAGATCCTCGAGTGACGAGAAGACGACGGCGCGCCCCTCATGCTCGAACAGAGTGGAATCGGCCGCCGAGCGCTTGAGGATCGCGCCTTCGGGCGCCAGATTTCCAAACAGCGCCACCAGGCCGCCCTGCGGTTCGAGCGGCTTCTTGCGCTCCGCGATGATCGTCCGGTCAATCCATCCATCGCCTTCGTGGGAGAGTCGCTCACCGAGCGTCTCACCGGTCACAGTCATGCAATCGAGGTGCAGCAGGTCCTTGAGTTCGCGCAACAGCGCGCCGACGCCGCCGGCAGCGAAGAAGTCTTCCATGTAGCCGTTACCGACCGGCTTCAGATTCACCAGCACCGGCGTCGTATCGGACAGCTCGTTGAGGCGCTGCAGCGACACGGGGATTCCCGCGCGGCCGGCAATCGCGGTGAGATGAATGATCGCGTTGGTTGATCCACCAATAGCGAGAAGGACGCGCAACGCGTTCTCGACCGACTTCTGGTTCACAATGCGATCGGGAGTTAGATTCGAGCCAATCAGCTTGACTGCAACTGCGCCAGTGGCTTCCGCCGCGCGCAGGCGGTCCGCATGCACGGCGGGAATTGCCGCGGTCCCCGGCAGGATCATTCCGAGGGCCTCCGCGATGCAGGCCATCGTTGAAGCGGTTCCCATCACGGCGCAGGTCCCGGCGGTGGTGGCGAGCTTGCCTTCAACTTCGGAGATTTCCTCATCGTCGATCTTGCCAGCGCGATATTGCGCCCAGAAGCGCCGGCAGTCGGTGCAGGCGCCCAGCCGTTCGCCGCGATGACGGCCGGTCATCATGGGGCCCGCCACCAGCATGACCGAAGGCTTGTTGGCCGATACCGCGCCCATGAGCTGTGCCGGCACCGTCTTGTCGCAGCCGCCCATCAGGACCACCGAGTCCATCGGCTGCGCGCGCACCATTTCTTCGGTATCGATCGACATCAGATTGCGGAATTTCAGGCTCGTCGGATTGAGAAACACCTCGCCGAGCGAAATCGTGGGAAATTCGATGGGCAGCGCGCCTGCCGCCAACACGCCGCGCTTCACCGCATCCAGCAGTTCGGGGAAATGGCGGTGACAATTATTGAAGCCCGACGGCGTATAGGCGATGCCGACCACGGGCTTGGCCAGCATCTCCTGGGAATAGCCCATCGAGCGCGCAAAAGAGCGGCGCAGGTAGAGGGAGAAATCGCGGTCGCCATAGTTGGTCAGACCGTTGGCGATACCGGTTGGTTTTTTGCTCATGCCGATACTTTTTGCAGCGACGCGAGACCGGATGCAAGCCGCCGGGACCACGGATGCACGGCGAATTGCTGCGAAAGGGCGGGAAAACGCCGTTTCGACCAGTCAATTCCGACCCGGTGAAACCAGACCGCCGCCACCAGCATGGTGAGGAACCAGGTGAGAAAGTGATAGCGCGCGACGGCAGCCGTATAGAACAGGGCCACAATGTGCTGCGCGAGCGCCGCGGCCCCGATCAGGCGCAGCCATGGATCGAATTGGCGTCCGCGAACAACGACGGCGATGAGGATGGCAACACCTGCGGCGTTGCAGCGGGATCGTGGCATAAGATTCCGCCGGCCCGCTCAGCCACTGCGCAATCTGAATAAGGAGACGCCCTGAGGTGCTCACCGTTCAACGCCAATGTCGCGAGTTCATGCGCGGCCGCGACATAGGCTGACGGAGGCATCACAAGCACGGCTGCGTGCTCGGCATTGGCGCTGAACAGCACAAAGACATGGCCATACACCCAGTTGTGCGCAGCCATGGAAAAGACCGGGAGAAACCCGACGCACAGGCCGGCAAGCCGCCCCCACTGCCGCAAATAAAGTGTGGCGATGCCCGCGCCGCCGAGCAAGACGGCCGCGGCCGGCGCGACAATCGGTTTCATGCAAATTCCAAGCGCCAACAGCAGCGCGCCAAAAAACGCGCGACGAGCATTTCGACTCCCATCTGACTGCGAAGGTACGATCAAAACGATACCGGCGACGAACAGGATGTAAGCGGCCGGATCGGCAAAGCCGCGCGATGCCCATTGTTCATACTGCACGAAGCTGGTGCCAAACAGAGTGCCGATGGGAATGGCGACAAAAATGAAGATCAGCGCCAGCGACCATCGCTCGGGCAGAAAGCGACGAAACAAGGCATAGGCAAGAAAAGGAAGCAAAAGAACCAGGGAGAGATAGCCAAGATAACTCTCACCAAAGAGAATATGCTCGAGCGCCCGGAAATATCGCAGCCCGGGGCCGCCGTAGTAAAAAACCGTTTCGCCGCCTTGCAAGGCTCCATAAAAATCGCCGGCCAGCAGTTTCTGCAAAATCACGCGTCCGACGCCATCGTAAAAGAGGCCATCGTCGCCGCCATCGAATGGTCGAAGGCCGCCGAGGAAACTGGCGTCGTCTACCGCGATAACCAGCACGGACAGGCCAACAATAATAAGCGGGACCAGCATCCGACCGGTCCTGACGCGGACCAGAACGCCAATCAACGCGATCGCCGCCGCCAACAGCAAAATTCCGCGTGCAAAATCTTGCAGGCGCACGCTCCACGGCGGCGTCAAATGCATCGCAAGCGTATCCGGCTTGATGCCGACACCGACAATGCGCTTGCCAACGTCAGCGCCGGTGATCGTCCGGCAATTGTCGCCGGCGAGCGGCGCAAAATGCTGGTCTTCGCCTTCCCACATCACCTCGCCGCGCCAGCACAATTCGCCCCCGACGTAGGCCGCAGGCAGGCTGATGACCTCGAACCATGGCATTGTGAAGTGCCAGCGATCCCAACCCATCCAGAAGCGCCGGTCACGTTGCGCGCGGCGCACGTCGGTATCGCCGGTCCAGTTGTAGCGAAGCTCATTAGCAAACCCGAGATGCAGCCAGACCGGATCGGCAAAATCGAGCGCGCTCACGGAGCGCGAATACTGTGGTGCGTGCCAAATACCGTCCGCAGAAAAAGCAAACGGAGAATCAGGACGGCCGTTGCTTTGCCAGCAGCCTAATTCTTCCGGCTTGCACCGTTTGCCGGCCGGATACTGCGCATCGAACGCAGCGGCCAGATGACGGTAGACATCTTGCGGCAAGCCCCGCTCCAGCGCCGGGCTCGGCAAAAAGACATTGTGCCCTTCCTGAATGCGCGGCGGCGACAAAAGCGCCTGCCCCAGTGCGGCAAGCGCCGCGATCGCAACGCCGGCCATCCATGCGCGGCCGCCGGTCCGTACGTCGCCACTGAAAATAACCACTGCCAGAATCACCAGCAGCGCGTAGTCGGAAATATTGCTGACCGGCAGGCCGAATACGACAATGCACAACACCAGCGCAGCGAGCTTGCGCCACCCGGAGCCGGGAACGTCCTCGTGCGGTGCGGTCATCGATATCGTCCCGGCCCGGCGCCAATTCGCCCTTGCGTAGCATGTCGATTTGGCTCAAATCCATGCCGCGCCTGACAAAATCCCTCTTTGGTGGGCTTTGAAACCGTGATCCGTGTAGGCATCGTCGGCAGCAATTACGGACGCACCGTCCAGTTGCCTGCATTCCGTGCCGACCCCCGCTGCGAGGTGATTGCGCTCGCCGGCAGCAATGCCGCGCGCACGGCTGAAATGGCCAAGGCAGAAGGCATTGCCAAAGGCTACGGCGACTGGCGCGCACTGGTCGAAGACAATGACGTCCAGGCGGTCGCCATTGCCACGCTGCCAAGCCTGCAGGCGCAGATCGCAATTCGTGCGCTGGAGCTGGGCAAGCCGGTATTCGCCGAAAAGCCGATGGCGAGCGATCTTGCCAATGCCAGCGCAATGCTGAAGCAAGCAACGGCGAGCCGTAAACCGACCGTGATCGACTTTAATTTCCACCAGATCATGAGCTGGCAGCGCGCCAAGACGTTGCTCGATGCCAATGCAATTGGTGCGCTCCGCCATGTTGCCGTGCACTGGCACGTGGAAAGCCGGGCCATCCAGCTCCGCATGCGCAGCTGGAAGACCTTGGGCGACGACGGCGGCGGCGTGCTCGGCAATTTCATTTCACATTGCTTCCACTATCTCGAATGGTTCTGCGGGCCGATCAACGGGCTTTCAGCGCGTGTCGCTGGCTTGCCGGATGACCGAGAGCTGGAAACGACGGTCGCGATGGCGCTGCAATTCGCGAAAGGGCCGCTGGCGAGCCTGTCGATGAGCTGCGCGTCCTATCTCGGTATCGGACACCGTATCGAATTTTTCGGTGAGGATGGGACGCTCGTGCTGCACAATCCAGGCGCCGATTACATGCGCGGCTTCGAATTGTTTCACGCAAAGAGGCCGTCGGCGTTCGAACGCATTCCGGCCGAGGACCCGGTCGACGCGAAATATCCGGACGGGCGCATCGCGCCCGTGTCGCGGCTGGCCAAAATTTTCCTGGACGCGATCGAAAGCGGCAGCCCGGCGACGCCCGGCTTTGCCGAAGGTCATCGCGTGCAAACGCTGATCGACGCGGCCCGGCGCTCGCACCAGTCGGGCGCGTGGATCGACGTCGCGCAGGCGGGCGCCAAGAAGGGGGTTCGCGCGTGAGCCGTATTCTCGTCACCGGCGGCAGCGGCTTCATCGGCTCCGGACTTGTGAAAGCCCTGGTGCACGCCGGCCATCGCGTGCGCGTGCTCGACGATAATTCGCGCGGCGCGCCACGCCGGCTGGCCGAAGTTGAGAAGAGCATAGAATTCATCGCCGGAGACATTCGCGACGCCGCCGCGGTCAGCAAAGCCGTGCAAGGGATGGACGAGGTGCATCATCTCGCCTTCATCAATGGCACGGAATTCTTCTATAGCCAGCCCGACCTGGTGCTCGACGTCGGCGTGCGCGGGATGATCAATGTAATCGATGCTTGCCGCCAGAATAGCGTCGGCAACCTCATTCTCGCGTCGAGCTCCGAGGTCTATCAGACGCCGCCGAAAATCCCGACCGACGAGAGCGCACCCCTCACCATCCCCGACCCGCTGAACCCGCGCTATTCCTATGGCGGCGGCAAGCTGATCAGCGAGCTGATGGCGATCAATTTCGGCCGCAAATATTTCGAGCGCGTGCTCATTTTCCGCCCGCACAATATCTACGGGCCCGACATGGGATGGGAGCACGTGGTACCCCAGCTCGCCTTGCGCCTCGACGCCGCAGCAAAGAAACAGCCGGCCGGCACGATCCGGTTCGAAATCCAGGGGAGCGGGCAGGAAACGCGCAGCTTCTGCTTCATCGACGACCTCGTCGCCGGCGTCCTGGTGATGCGTGAAAAAGGCAAGCATCTCGGCATCTATCACGTCGGCACGACGGAAGAAGTCAGCATCGCCGACCTTGCGCGCCGCGTGGCCGCGCAAGCCGGGCGCGAGATCGACCTGGTCGCCGGCAAGCCCGCACCTGGCGGCACAGCACGCCGCTGCCCCGACATTTCGAAACTCGGCAAGCTGGGCTATAAGCCACGCGTCACGCTGGGCGACGGCTTGAAGCCAACGCTCGACTGGTACTGGCGCAACGTGCAGCTCGCGCCAAGCTGACGTCGAAGGAGATCACAAGCCTTGCGCCCCACCAAAGTCGCGCGCGCTGCCGGCACCGGCGCCAGCGTTCCGATCGAAAGCTGCCAGGTGTGCGGCCATGCGCCGCTCGATTACGTGCTTTCGCTTGGTTATATGCCGCCGGTCAACCAGATGGTGCCGGTCGGACAGGTCCCGCGCCAGCTCCCCTGGTTTCCGACCACGCTGTTGCATTGTCGCAATTGCGAGCTGGTCCAGCTCGGCCTCGCGGTCGATCCGGTCATTATCTTCCCGCCGGAATATCCCTACACCAGCGGCACCACCAAACTGCTGCGCGACAACTTCGCCGATTTGCAGCGCGAGAGCGCGGCGATGCTCGGCCTCGGCGACCAGGATCTCGTCGTCGATATCGGCTCGAACGATGGCACGCTGCTTTCGAATTTCCAGAAGGGCGGCCAGCGCGTGCTTGGCATTGAGCCGACCGACGTCGGTGACATCGCCAATCAGCGCGGAATTCCCACGATCAAGCGCTATTTCGGGACCGAGGTGGCGCGCGAAGTCAAACGCGAGTATGGCCCGGCCAGTATGGTTACGGCCGCAAATTGTTTCGCGCATATCGAGGACGTCCACGCCATCGTCGACGGCGTCGTCGAGATGTTGAAGGACGACGGCGTATTCGTGACGGAGTCGCACTATCTCATTCCCCTGCTCGAGACCCTGCAATACGACACCATTTATCACGAGCACCTGCGCTACTACTCGCTGACGAGCCTGAAGCATCTTTTCGAGATGCACGGTCTCGAGGTGTTTCATGCGCGGCCAATCCCGAGCCATGGCGGCTCGATCCGGGTCTACGCCGCGCGCCACGGCGCTCACACAGTACAGGACGGAGTGCAGACGAATGCTGGCTGCCGAACCGCGCGGCGAAGCGATGGCCAAGCGATTGGCGACCTTCCGGCACGACGTCATCCTCTCCAAGCTTCGTTTACTCTCGATGCTGCGCGACCTGAAGGAAAAAGGCGCGCGTGTCGCCGGCATCAGCGCTCCGTCGCGCGCGAGTACCCTGGTGAACTATGTCGGTCTGGATGAAGGCTTGATCGATTATGTCTGCGAGATCGCCGGCTCGCTGAAGATCGGCAAATATATGCCCGGCACACAGATTCCGGTGGTCGACGAAGCAAAATTGTATTCCGACCAGCCGGACTGCGCGGTCATTTTCTCCTGGCACATCGCCGACGAACTGGCGCCCAAGCTCAAGGCCAAGGGGTTTCGCGGCCAGCTGATCACGCCGCTGCCGGTGCCGCGGGTGCTGTAGGCAGTCATTTCGATGAATGGAAACGGCACGCAGGACAAAGGCAAAGAGGTCGCCTTCTTCGACGCCCATGCCGACAGCAACGAATATGATGTCTTCACGCCGCAGGCCAACGATCGCCTCATCGCGGCCTTCAAGCGATTGAGCGGCCTGCCGGCCGGCGCACGCGTTGCCGATCTCGGTTGCGGTTCAGGCGTGTTCACGGAATTGTTGCGGCTAGCGGGCTATAACAGCGTCGGTCTCGACATCAGCCCCAAACTGGTCGCGCTTGGACGCCGCAAGTATCCCGGCCTCGAACTCATCGAAGGTGACGCCGAAAATCTTCCGTTCGAAACCGCAAGCCTTGATGGCGTGCTGTTAAGCGGACTGGTGCATCATTTTCCCGACCCGCGGCGGCTGGCGGCAGAAGTCGAACGCGTGCTCAGGCCCGGCGGTCGGTTCGTCGCCTTCGATCCCAACCGCATGAATCCGTTCATGTGGCTTTATCGCGATCGCTCCTCGCCTTTCTACAGCTCGGTGGGCGTGACGGAAAATGAGCGGCCGATTTTGGCCCGCCAGGTGGCCGCAATTTTCCGCGATGAAGGATTCAGCGTTCAGTCGGATTTTCTGGCGGGGCTTGCTTATCGTTATGTTGCTTCGCGGCGTACGCGCTTGCTGCTGCCGATTTACAATTTCATCGACAATGTGCTGTTCAATCTGGCGATTCTAAAGCCGTTCCGTCCCTTTGTGCTCACGAGCGGAGAGAAGCCGGGATCGGCCGGCCGGCCATGAACGCGTTCAAAGGAAACGATGTCGCCCGATGAACAACAATACGCCGCGCATGGATATCATTGTCCCGGTCTACAACGAGGGCGACAATATAGTGCCGACGATGCGCGCGCTCGCGCGCAGTGTCAAAACTCCAAACAGGATTTTGATCTGTTACGATCGGGAAGACGACAACACGCTGCCGGCGATCAGGAATAATCGCGAAAGTTTCGGCAGCCTCGCCATCGAATTTGTGCGCAACCGCGGCCGCGGCGCGCATGGCGCCGTGCTGACCGGATTTTCAGCCAGTACCGCTCCATTCATTCTCGTATTCCCGGCGGACGACGACTTCAACGCCGGCATCATTGACGCGATGGTCGCGGAAGCCACGAAAGGATGTGACATCGTCTGCGCCAGCCGATTCATGGCCGGCGGGAGCATGGTTGGATGCCCGTGGCTAAAGGCAGTTCTGGTCCGCGCCGCAAGTTTTACGCTCTACTATGTCGCGCGCCTGCCGACCCATGATGCGAGCAGCGGCTTTCGTCTTTTCTCACGCCGCGTACTGGACGAGATCGAAATCGAGTCGGAACGCGGCTTCTGCTACAGCATAGAGTTGCTGGTGAAGTGCCATCGGCTTCACTGGCGTATCGGCGAAGTACCTGCCCAATGGTTCGAGCGAACGCGCGGTGCCAGCCGCTTTCAGGTGATAAAGTGGCTTCCGGACTATTTGCGTTGGTATATTTACGCGTTCGCCACCACTTATTTGCGGCGGCCGGCGGCAAGCGTGCGCCGCAAGCACGCGGCCTGATACAGGACAACGAGAATGGCAGAGAGCGCCGCAAAAAACGTGGGTTGGCCGAAGATTGTGAGCCGCAGCACGACGCGTTTGTCGCCATGGGTGGAAATCGTCGAGCGCCGGGTCGAGTTCACTCCCGGCGCGACGCCAGACATCTATCACGCCGTCAGCCAAACGGACTATGTAGCCATCGTGGCACGGACGCCGGATGGGACGATCCCCATTGTGCGACAGTACCGGCCGGCGCTTGAGACATTCACATGGGAACTACCGGCGGGCATGTTGGATCGAGACGAGCAGCCGGTGGACTGTTGTCGCAGGGAGCTTCTCGAAGAGACTGGATTTCCTGCACAAACGGTGCACGCGCTCGGCAGCTATGCGCCCTGCACGGCCCGGCTATCGAATCAAATCCATACGTTCTTTGTCGAGACCGGCCCCACCACCGCGCCTGCAATCGAGGCCGGCATCGAACTGAAGCTGGTTTCACCTGCTGAATTGGCCACACTTATTCTGACCAAAGAATTTGTGCTGCAATTACATATCGGCGCCCTGCTGCTCGCGGGCATACATGGCCATATCGACTTGACTGTTTTCCGCCCGCCCCAGCGCAATTGATGTTGATCAAGGCGCCGTTTTGAGATGCGACAAAACTCGTCTCGACAACTACCCTGGAACCCTTCTAAAAGGTAGTTACTGCGGGCGGGAAAAGAACAATGGATTACAAGGGACTATTCACGACGGCGCTCGACAAATTGCGTGACGAGCGGCGCTATCGGGTGTTCGCCGATCTCGAGCGCATCGCCGGCCGCTTCCCGCATGCCGTTTGGCATTCCCCGCACGGCCAGCGCGATGTCGTGATCTGGTGTTCGAACGATTACCTCGGCATGGCGCAGCATCCGAAGGTCATCGGCGCCATGGTCGAAGCCGCCTCACGCATGGGCACCGGCGCCGGCGGCACGCGCAATATTGCCGGCACCAATCATCCATTGGTCGAACTCGAGCGCGAGCTTGCGGACCTGCACGGCAAACCGGCAGCGCTTGTGTTCACCTCGGGCTACGTTTCAAACGAAACCGGTATCGCTACGATCGCCAAGCTGCTGCCGAACTGTCTCATCCTGTCCGACGCGCTTAACCACAATTCAATGATCGAGGGCGTACGTCAGTCGGGCTCCGAAAAGCAGATCTGGCGACATAACGACACCGCACATCTTGAGAAATTGCTGATAGCTGCCGATCCCGCGCGGCCTAAACTGATCGTATTCGAGAGCCTCTACTCCATGGACGGCGACGTCGCACCCGTGCATGCGATCTGCGATCTCGCCGAGCGCTATGGCGCCATGACCTATTGCGACGAAGTGCACGCCGTCGGCATGTATGGGTCACGCGGCGGAGGGATTTGTGAACGCGACGACGCGATGGCTCGTGTTGATGTGATCGAGGGCACATTGGCCAAGGCCTTTGGTTGCCTTGGCGGCTACATTGCGGCCAGTGAAGAACTTGTCGATGCGGTGCGTTCCTACGCCCCTGGCTTCATCTTCACGACTGCGTTGCCGCCAGCAATATGTGCCGCAGCCACCGCCGCCATCCGCCATCTAAAAACGTCAAGCTGGGAACGCGACCGCCATCAGGACCGCGCTGCCCGCGTGAAGGCGGTGCTCAACGCCGCTGGCCTCCCCGTGATGCCTAGCACGACGCATATCGTGCCTGTGCTGATCGGCGATGCGGAGAAATGCAAGGCAGCCAGCGATATGCTGCTGACCGAGCACGGCATCTACATCCAACCGATCAACTATCCGACTGTGCCGCGTGGAATGGAACGTCTGCGCATTACGCCCTCGCCCTACCACGATGATGTGCTGATCGACGCGCTTGCCGAAGCGCTGGTGGATGTGTGGGAGCGACTTGGCCTGCCGCAACGTCAGCACGCTGCGGCGGCGGAATAAACCGCACTCTGGGCGACATCAGTCCTGATATGGCGGCCGCTTCAACGGCCGCTTTGACGGCTCATCCCCTATCCTCAAATCACGCGCGCTACGTCGTGCTATCAACGGCATGGTGAGCGATACGAAAAATATGCGCGTGAGATGGTGTGCACCGACGTAAACAGGATCCAGGTTGAGCGCCAGCGCCAACAGCATCATTGCGTCGACCGAGCCAGGCGCGAAGGCAATCATGACCTCGGCGACACGCAGCGATGACAGGCTGATCAAAAGGGCCGCAAAAACAGCGGCAATCACCACCGCCACCGCAAACGAGCCAAAGGCGGCAGCAACAAAGTTCATCAACAGCCGCAGAGGCATATTTGCAAACCGCGACCCGGTAACTGCGCCCATGGCAACCATTGCTGTATTTGCGACCCACCACGGCATGATGGCATGGATCAGCCCGCTGCCATGCAGCACTGCCGAGGTGAGCATCGCGCCGAACAGCAAGCCACCGGGGAAACGAAAACGATAGGCAATCAATGCGGCGACACTGGAGGCCGCAACCAGAATCGCCAACTCGTCGAGCGTCGCCAGGTTGAGCGCTACAGCCGGCCTCGGCGGGGCATGCCCAACCAGGCCGAGCAGTGACAATCCCGCCGGCAGGCCGACGGCAATAACGACCACGCGAATGCTCTGCACAATTGCGATCGCGCGCAGATCCGCGCCGAGTTCGGCGCCGAGGGCTAACACCTGCGACATCCCGCCCGGTGCAGCCGCAAGATAGGCGTCGACCTTACCCCACCGATGGACGAGGCGCAGATAGCCCGCGCCACCGATCGAGATGAACGCCATCGCCAGCAGCAGCACGGCGATACTGAGTGGATAGGTCGCCATACCGTGCAGCGTTTCCGGCGTCACGACCGCGCCGAGCGATATGCCGATCAGCACAAATATCGCGCGCATCATCAACGTTGGAACGAGCATCGGCCGGCCGGCGAGCGAGGCTCCAGCGACAGCCAGGATCGAGCCCGACAACCAGCCCGCCGGCACTCCGACCAGCCCTAGCGCTGCCCCGCCCGCTAGCGCGATGGCAAGCGTTTCGCCGAAGTGGCGCAGGGTCGCTAAACGGTTATCGGCGAATGGCGCGGACAATGCCCAAGGCTCTCAGTGAGCCAGGCGCACCCGCGGCCCGGCTCGTTGGGCGCGATCAATGCCGCGCGCGGGCCGTCACGTCAAATATGTCTAATGGGTCTGGCGATCCGGAATTGTCAGGCAACCATGCCGGGGGGCGGCACCGTCGCGGGGCCGATGCCACTACTCAACACAATGCGCACCAGGTCGGCGGCATTGCGAGCACCGATTTTCTCCATGACCCGCGCGCGGTGCACCTCGATCGTGCGCGGACTGATGCCGAGGCTGCGGCCGGCCTCTTTGTTTGAGGCACCAGCCGCGATCTGAGCCAGCACTTCGCGTTCACGTGGGGTCAGCAATGTCTGGCCGGGAAATTCAGCCCGCCAGCCGTTGCCTCCGTTGCTGTGGGCACTGCGTTTCCTGAAGGCAGAGATCGCGCCGGCCACCCGTATAACAATCGAGCGGGCGTCGAATGGTTTGACGAGATAGTCGAATGCGCCGCTCTTCACTGCCTCCACGGCGCAGCCAACGTCGCCGTCGCCGGTAACGATGAATATTGGTGCGGGGTAGTTTTGCGCATTGAGTTCCTTGAGCGCTTCTACGCCGGATTTATCGGGCAGATGCAGATCGAGCAATATGCATGCGGGCGTGTGATTGCTTGCGGCCGCAAGAAAGGTCTCGGCGTCCGCAAATCCGGTGACGCGGTAGCCAGCCAGGGTAAAAACGATCGAGAGCGCGTCTCGTATCATGACGTCGTCGTCAACCACGAACAGCTCGTCTGTCGGTAAGTCCTGCAAAGCCATAGGTTGCCGCCTCGGAGTTATGCAATCCAACGCTGCTGGATATTGTGCACTACATGCTGCGGGGATCGAGTTAAAAAATGTAAGCGGTACAATTGTTTATGGTATGATTGGATGGCAAAATGGTACTTTGGTGGGGCCGCACGTAGTTTTGATCGCGCACGCAGCCAATTGCCGCTCCGCCGGAGCCTGCCGCATCAGCGCCAGGTTTTTTGAGACGACGTGACTCGCTAAAATGCCAATCGGAAGTTGTCCCGATCTGGAGAGTACATGCTGCAAGGTTGGGTGGTCATCGTTGCCGCGCTTGCGTACATCGGGTTGCTTTTCCTGGTGGCGAGCTACGGTGACCGTACCCGTGGCCTGGGCCGCGATGGGCGCACACGGCTGCTGATCTACCCTTTGTCACTGGCCATCTACTGCACATCATGGACCTTCTTTGGATCGGTCGGGTTCGCTTCACGCACCGGTTTTGACTTCCTCACGATCTATATCGGCCCTGCCCTTCTGATCGGACTGTGCAGCCCGTTGCTGATGCGTGTCGTGCGGCTTGCGAAGACGCACAACATAACGTCGATCGCCGACTTTATCGCCGCGCGCTACGGCAAGGGCCAGGCCGTTGCGGCGACTGTCGCGCTCATCGCGATTGTCGGCACCATTCCGTATATCGCGCTGCAACTCAAAGCGGTTTCATCGTCGCTGGAAACCATCCTTGCCCACATCACGCCGGCGACGGATGTCACCCGGCCGTTGCTCGGTGACATCGCGCTGTTCGTTGCACTTTCGATGGCAACATTTGCCGTGCTGTTCGGGACCCGTCACATCGACGCGACCGAGCACCAGGATGGCCTGATGCTGGCGGTCGCCGCGGAATCGATCGTCAAGCTAGTGGCGTTTCTGGCTGTCGGTATTTTCGTCACCTTCTGGATGTTTGATGGCCCGGTCGCGTTGTTCAACGAGGCGATGCAACGACCGACCACCGCCGCCATCTTCAGCCGGGAGCCGCGCATCGACACGCTCGTGGCGATGACGCTGTTGTCGTTCGTGGCGTTCATTATGTTGCCGCGGCAATTCCATGTGGCCGTTGTCGAAAACAACAATGAAAGCGAAATCAAACGCGCAGTCTGGCTATATCCCGTCTATCTGGTGCTTATCAATTTGTTCGTCGTTCCGATTGCACTTGCTGGCCTGCTGACATTTCCGACTGGCAGCGTGGACAGCGACATGTTCGTACTGGCGCTGCCGCTGCAAAGCGGCTCCAATCTTTTCACCATCGTTGCTTTCGTCGGTGGCCTGTCCGCCGCCACCGCCATGGTGATCGTTGAATCGGTTGCCCTCTCGATCATGGTATCGAACGACTTGATCATGCCGCTGGTCCTGCAGCGGCGCGAGGCTCTGATCAGCGGCCGCGGAAACGTCGGATCGCTACTATTGACGGTACGCCGGATTTCGATTTTTGCGATCCTGCTGCTCGCCTACGTCTACTACCGGTCGGCCGGAGAAGCACAACTCGCCTCGATCGGATTGCTTTCGTTCGCCGCGATTGCGCAACTGGCGCCGGCCTTTTTCGGAGGCCTCGTGTGGCGACGCGCCACAGCGGCCGGCGCCATTGCCGGCATGACCGCCGGCTTTGTCGTTTGGGCCTATACCTTACTGCTCCCGACACTCTCCGACATTGGCGTGATCGGCGAGCGCATTCTCACCGACGGGCCGGCCGGCCTGAGCATGTTGCGTCCGCAGCATTTGCTTGGCCTCGACCTTCCGCCCCTTGTTCACGGGGTCGTGTGGAGCCTCCTGGTCAATATCGCGTGTTACATCGGCTTCTCCTTCCGACGCGCACCCACGCCGATCGAGCGGATCCAGGCCAATACGTTCGTGCCTTCGGATCTCACGCCGATTTCGCCCACCTTCCGGCGTTGGCGTTCTTCGGTCACGGTGGAAGAGCTGACAACCACCGTTGCGCGCTACCTCGGAGAGGATCGCACACGCTCGTCGCTCGAAAGCTTCGCCAGTACCCAGCGCATCAGCCTCGACCCGAAGGACGAAGCAGATTTTCGACTGGTGCGGCATGCCGAGCACATTCTCGCGTCCGCAATTGGCGGCGCGTCGTCACGATTGGTGCTCTCACTCCTGCTGCGCAAGCGCACGGTGTCGACCAAGGCCGCGTTGAAGTTGCTCGACGATGCCAACGCGGCGATTCAGTACAACCGTGAGATCCTGCAGACCGCGCTCGATCACGTGCGCCAGGGCATCGCGGTCTTCGACAAGGAACTTCAGCTGATCTGCTGGAACCGGCAATTTGGTGAGATCCTCGACCTGCCGCCGAGCCTGATCCGGGTCGGAGTTCGGGCTTGCGGACATTGTGCGATTCAACAGCAGGCGCGGCGAAAGCGCGGCGGATGAGACCGAGGAATTCGTCGGGGCACAGCTTGAGCGCTACATTTCAGGTTGTGAGCCGTTCCTGGCGCGGTCCGCGCTTGGCGTGGTGATAGAGGTCCGCGCGAACCGAATGCCGGATGGCGGCATCGTCACAACGTTCACTGACATTACCCCTAGCGTTGAGGCAGCCGAGGCCCTCGAGCGGTCGAATGAAACATTGGAACGACGCGTGCGGGAAAGAACCGAGGAATTGACTCGCCTTAACGCTGCGCTCGCCCATGCCAAAGGCGAAGCCGAGGCCGCCAATATTTCCAAGACAAAGTTTCTCGCGGCGGCCAGCCACGACATCTTGCAGCCGCTCAACGCGGCGCGGCTCTATGTCACCAGCCTTACCGAACGCGGGGGGCAGGACGATCGCCGCCTCGTTGACAACATCGACGCGTCACTCGAGGCAGTCGAGGAAATATTGGGCGCTCTGCTCGACATGTCCCGGCTCGACACCGGCGCACTGCGGCCGGAATTCGCGAGCTTCCGTGTCGATGAATTGATGCGTCAGATCGAACTCGAATTTGCTCCCCTTGCGACGTCGAAGGGCATCGATCTCATCATTGTTCCATGTACCCTGGTCGTGCGGTCCGACCGGCGCTTGCTGCGCCGATTGATCCAGAATCTCGTCTCCAATGCGATCAAATACACGCCCGAAGGCCGGGTCCTGGTTGGCTGCCGGCGACAAGGCGCCGACTTGCGTATCGACGTTTACGATACCGGCGTCGGCATTCCACAGTCCAAGTGGCGCGACATATTTATCGAATTCCACCGCCTTGATCAGGGTGCCAGAATTGCGCGCGGACTCGGGCTCGGGCTTTCAATCGTGGAGCGCGTGGCTCGGGTGCTGGACTGCCCGATCGGGCTTGAATCGGAAAGCGGCCGGGGTTCGCATTTCACCGTCACAATACCGCTTTCAAACGAGGCGCCAATTGAACTGCTGGCCCGTGAGAGCGCCCGCGTCGACCCCAGCCAACTCGCTGGAATAACCGCACTTTGCGTCGACAACGAACCATCGGTTCTCGACGGCATGGAAACATTGCTGCGCGGATGGGGATGCGACGTGATTAAGGCGCCGGACCTTGCGTTCGCGCTGGCGGCGATCTCCGAACGCGCGACTCTGCCGAATGGTCTTCTGGTTGACTACCATCTCGATGAGGGCAACGGCATCGAGGCCATTGTTGCGTTGCGCCATCGTTATGGCGATTTGCCGGCAATCCTGATTACCGCCGACCGCTCACCGGCCGTGCGTGAACAAGCGCGCGAAGAAAACGTCCAGGTCCTGCACAAGCCGATTAAACCGGCGGCGCTTCGCGCTTTGCTGGCGCAATGGCGCGTCCTGCGCGTGGCAGCGGAATAAGAAAGACGGCTAGTTTTCGGCGGCGACGCTCTGCGGCCATTGGCCGGCTTCGATCTTTGCTGCGGCGATCACGGCCTGGGTTCGGCTTTCAACGCCGAGCTTCTGGAGAATCGCAGACACGTGTGCCTTCACTGTCGCTTCGGAGACACCGAGCTGGTAGGCAATCTGCTTGTTCAGTAGCCCTTCCGACAGCATCATCAGCACGCGCACCTGCTGCGGCGTCAGCGTCGCCATGCGCGTCATGAGCTCGGCCGCTTCGGCGTCAGACCCGGCCGTAAGATCGACATCTGGTGGCGTCCATACACCACCGCCCAGGATGCGTGAAATCGCCGCGCGCATGGCGTCGACGCCGAGTGTTTTTGGGATGAAGCCCGAGGCGCCAAATTCCATGCAACGGCGTATGACCGCCGGATCGTCATTGGCCGAAACAACGGTCACCGGCACACTCGGATATTGAGCGCGCATGTACATCAACCCGGAGAAGCCACGCGCACCCGGCATCGTAAGGTCAAGCAACACCAAATCCACGTCGCTACCCCGATCGAGCAGCCCGACGAGTTCATCAAAGGTGCCCGCTTCAGCAATATCCACTCGCTCGAGCAAACCACCCACGGCCTCGCGCAACGCGCCGCGAAACAGAGGGTGATCATCGGCGATGACCAGCCGGTACTGCACGGTTTCAGTCAACAATAACTACCTTTCGACCGGATTGGGCGGCCACAAAGCCCGGACAGATATAATATTGCCGCCTCAATCGAAGCCAATGCCATCATGCGCCGCTGCCTCGAGCGAGCATCAATAGGCTACGGGACAGTTGCTAAAATACTATTGTTATCAGCACTATAGCGGCTTGCCGCTCCGGTGCTGCCGCAGGCCGCGACGACGTCACGCACGTTGCCAGGTGGGCATCGTCACGTTCTACTCCCGATGAACTGGAAAACGACGTCACGGCTATGCGGCCGGCGTCGATGCTCGACGAGATAAATTCCCTGCCAGGTACCGAGCGCCAGCCTGGTGCCAACCACCGGCACATGCAGCGACACGCCATTTAGCATCGCCTTCACATGCGCGGGCATGTCATCCGGACCTTCGGCATCATGAATCCAGGACGCGTTCTCGGGGGCGAGGCGCTCAAGCGCGGTAATCAAGTCCGATTGCACATCGGAGTCCGCATTTTCCTGAATGGTCAGCGAGGCTGAGGTGTGACGGAGATACACCAACAAGGCACCATCGGCGGCGCCGACCTGCTGGATGAAGCCAGCCGCATTTTCGGTAATATCGCTAAACCCGACGCCCGTTGTTTCAACGCGTAACGTTGCCGTGGCAATCAGTTGCGGCGCGACTTCAACGATGGCGGACATTCGACCCGGCATGGACACAAGCTGACGAACAGGGCCGCTTAGCCCTTGCGCATCATGTCCTTCTGCACGGTGTTGATCATGTCGACGAAGCGACGCCAGGTATCCTGGATGAAAGCACTGGCGCGCGCCATATCCTCCCGTGTTGGCAGCTTAATTGTGACATCGCCACCCTTGTCAGCCGGCGGTGAAAGATCTGCTGGCGGGCGCGGAGGTGGCGGTTCTTTCAGTGCGACGATCTCCTTCTTCAGAGCAGACACCTCATCGCGCAAGCGGGTAATTTCGGTTTGCAATTTTTTTACAGAAGCGACGCCGTCCTGCAGCGCGGCAATCTCCGTTTCCAATTTCTTCAACGCTGTCACGTCGTCTTGCAGGTCAGCGACCTGGCTCTCCAGTGCCGGATGATTTTCAGACGCCGCCTGGCAGGCCCAGCCCCGGCCTTGAGTGCTGCAATAGGCAACTTGTCCGCTGTCGTTATCGAGCCGCAGAAACCCGTTGTTGACGCGGGTGAAAGTAAATCGGCTTGGCGGAACGGCCGGCAGATTGTCCGGCGCCGGAGCGGGAATATCACTGGGAGGCTGAGCTTTGCTCGGTTCAGACGCCGGTGGAGAGCCCGCCTTCTGGCCTTCGACGTCGATGACTGTTTGTGCTGGTGCGGGCGCAGCGAAACAGACCAGACTCATGGCCAAGGCAAGCATCGACACGCGCATGACATTTTCCAGGTTGTTGTCCTTGGGCTCAATGCCGAGAATACGCAGCGTAACATTGGCGCTCTGTTTCTTGCCAAAATTCATGCTGCAGCGCATGGCGGAACTCTCCATTCAGAATCGAAAATTCTGCGCTTTATTACCTAGTATCAAACACTTATGCCGCAGGGCCGGTTCCTTGACTCGCATATACGCGATAAGTATGGTCCGCGCGGCTTTTAGGGCGGCGGGACACGCGAAACCTGAAGTCCACGCGAGTCGAAAGCATGGCTGACGGCACGCGGGGCAAAGGCGAAGGCAAAGAACCGCCGGACGACGAGGCTGCTCTCTCCGCGAGGCTCCAGCGGCTCGGCGAACGGCTCGCAACTGCGAACCGACCATCCGAAAACGGCTCCGGTCCTCGTTCGGCCGCCGATGCTTCGGCGTTCGCCCGCGGTTTCCGGCTTTCGACAGAGCTGGTGGCGGGCGTACTCGTGGGTGCGATGATCGGCTGGCTGCTCGACCGCTGGCTTGGCATCTCGCCGTGGGGGCTCATCGTGTTTTTGCTGCTCGGCTTTGCCGCCGGGGTACTCAATGTGATGCGCGCGGCAGGTGTCGTGCGCGAGAGAAATCTGAACGAATAGCGATCATGGCCGTCGACCCCATCGAGCAATTCCAGATCCAGAGCCTGTTCCCGGTCGCAAAGATTGGTGGCACCGAAATCGTCTTCACCAATTCGGCCGCCTTCATGCTGGCCGCGGTGCTGGGCCTCACGTTCTTTTTGATTGGCGCGACCGCGAGCCGCGGGCTGATCCCCTCGCGGCTACAGTCGACGGCCGAGATCGCCTACGAATTCGTGGCTACAACCGTGCGCAGCACCGCCGGTTCCGAAGGCATGAAGTTTTTCCCCTTCGTGTTTTCGATTTTCATGTTCGTGCTCACGCTGAACATGATTGGCTTGATCCCATACTCCTTCACCGTCACCAGCCACATCATTGTTACCGCAGCGCTCGCGCTGACAGTGTTCTTCACTGTGCTGATCTACGGGCTGATCCGGCACGGCTTCCACTTCTTCAACTTGTTCGTGCCGAAGGGCGTGCCGATTTACATCCTGCCGCTCATCATTGCGATCGAGATTCTCTCGTTCGTGTCGCGGCCGATCTCGCACAGCGTGCGTCTGTTTGCCAACATGCTGGCAGGCCACATTACGCTGCAGGTCTTCGCCAGCTTCATTATCCTGCTCGGCGCCGGACTCGGCGTTGTCGGCTGGATCGGCGGCGTACTCCCGTTCCTGATGATCGTCATTCTTTTTGCGCTGGAGACACTGGTCGCGTTCCTGCAGGCCTACGTCTTCGCCATTCTCACATGCATCTACCTTAATGATGCGATTCACCCGGGCCACTAGCGGCCCCAACGGAAAAGTAGAACCAGAAGGAGCTTTGTTATGGATCCAGTGGCAGCAAAATATATCGGTGCGGGCATCGCCTGCATTGGCATGGGCGGCGCCGGCGTCGGCGTTGGCATCATTTTCGGCAATTATCTGGCAGCCGCGCTGCGCAATCCGTCTGCCGCGCAAGGCCAGTTCGGCAACCTGATCTTCGGGTTCGCCATTACCGAAGCGCTCGGCATCTTTTCCCTGCTGATCGCGCTGTTGCTGCTGTTCGCGCTCTGAGTTCAGGCGCGCACCGGAGCTGACGATGGCCGAGCCGGCACATACCACAAGCACCGCGCACACCGAGGGCGGGCATGGCGCTTTTCCGCCATTCCAGTCGCAGACGTTCGCGTCCCAGCTGATCTGGCTCGCGATCGCCTTCGTGCTGCTCTATGGGCTGATGGCAAAGCTGGCTCTGCCGCGCGTCGCGGCAATCATCGAAGGCCGACGAAAGCACATCGAGGACGATATTGCCGAGGCCGGCGCACTGAAGGGCAAATCCGACGAAGCGGCGGCCGCCTACGAGAAGGCTTTGGCCGATGCTCGTGGCCGCGCGCAGGCGATCGCCAACGAGACGCGCGACCGCCAGGCCGCGGAAGCGGAAACCCGTCGTAAGGCACTCGAAGATCAGCTCAACGTCCGACTGGCGGACGCGGAAAAGACCATCGCTGCCACCAAGCAGGCCGCCATGACCAACGTGCGCGGGATCGCCGAAGACGCCGCACGCGCCATTGTCGAACGCCTGACCGGCACTGCGCCAACCGACAAAGCGGTGTCCGACGCGGTCGGCGACGCACTCAAGCGCTAACGGAGACGGCACGTGCACGAACTGATGCAAGAGGCCGAAACCTGGGTTGCGCTGGCTTTCGTCGTCTTTCTGGGCCTGCTCGGTTATCTCGGCGTGCATCGCATGCTCGGAAAATCGCTGGACGACCGCGCGACGCGTATCAAGGCCGAACTCGACGAAGCCCGTCGCCTAAGGGATGAGGCCGCCCAGCTACTGGCCGAATATCAGCGCAAGCGGCAGGCCGCAGAAGGCGAGGCGCAGGACATTATTGCCGGCGCCAAGGCCGAAGCTGAGCGGATGGCAATCGAGGCCAAGGCAAAGATTGAAGATTTTGTCGCGCGCCGCACCAAGATGGCCGAGACCAAGATCGCCCAGGCCGAAGCGCAAGCCGCCGCCGATGTGCGTAGCGCCGCCGCCGAGGCCGCCATTGCTGCCGCCGAGAAAATCCTTACCGCGGAAACGCAAGGTAAGCTCGCAGGCGAACTGATCGCCAAAGGCATCGAGGACGTCCGCAAGAAGCTGAACTAGGTCGCGGGACGGCGCTCTGAAATCCCCGTTAACCGCGGCAACCCCGTGCCACAATCCTAAAACAGTGCGTCCGGAAGCGAGTTTTCCCCACTATTCATTTTGACCATGTGCAAAACCACTGGCGGCCGGCCAGCCATCATTGCGTGTTCCAGCGCCGCCCCTATTCTCCGACAGACTGATTCGTCAGCCGTGCGTGACGTGGCCGGAATTGCCGGCCGAGGCATCGGGGGCCCGCGTGGTCATCTTCGATTGCAACGGCGTACTGGTCGACAGTGAGCCGTTGGCAACAGCCATTGTATCGCAGGAGTTCATGCGCGCCGGCTTCCCGCTTACGCCGGAGGTTGTTGCGCGCTATTTCACCGGCCGTCGCCCCGCCGACATGTTCGCTGAGGTGGAGAATGCGGCCCGCCGTAAATTGCCGCCGAATTTTGCCGACACAGTCGCCAGCGTCATCTTGCGCCGGTTTCGCAGGGAACTGCGTGCAACCCATCACGCTGACTACGCCCTATCGTGGCTTCGCGGGCCGAAATGCGTGGCCTCATCCTCATCGCACGAGCGCATTCGTGTGAGCCTCGAGAGCACGGGACTGATCCGCTTCTTCGAGCCCAATCTGTTTTCGGCGAGCGACGTCCGCAAGGGAAAGCCGGCGCCTGACCTGTTCCTGCACGTCGCCGGCACGTTGCGCGTGAACCCAGGCGAATGCATTGTGGTGGAAGACTCGGCCGTCGGCGTAGCTGCCGGCGTCGCCGCCGGAATGACCGTGATCGGGTTTGTCGGCGGCAGCCATGCCGGCAGTCAACTCGATACTGTCCTGCGTGCGGCCGGCGCCCGTTCCGTGATCTCGGACCTGCGCGCACTCAAGAGCGCAATCATCGATCTGCGCGGCTGGTAGCCTTCATTCAGCTTTGACGTGGCTTCGCGGCCGATTTCGGCTTTGGCTTCGATTTGGGCGCAGGCTTTTTCTTATCCTGCTGCGCGCCGACAGGATCAAATCCGACATAGACAACATAAGAATCGATGTCCGCGGCACGTGTCGGCATCGGAAATGAAACGTCGGGATCGACGTGAGTAAACGGAACACGATCCACCTCTCCTGCAATGCCAACTTGAATGCGCGCGAATTTCGAGGTGATTGTTTTCGGATTGATCCCTTCTTGAACCACCGCGATGCGCAGCGGAATATCGACCGTGCCAGGGCCGCCCGCCGGGCCGGTAATGACCCGTCCCTCGATTCCCACTTTCATGGTCATGACGCCGGCGCTGACACGGCATTCGCGGGCGGTGCGGACAATCGTGCCTTGATACCGCAGGTCGAGTGCCGACGGCTCGCCTTCGCCCGGCTTGCTGCCGATCATGAGCGTCGCCGCGCCAGTCCGCACATCGACAGTTGGACATTCGACGTCCGTTGCGGACTCCTCACCGGTCGCGGCGTCGCCGGTCGTCGCTTTCGACGACGTACTGAAAAGATCCAGGGCGGACGTATTGAACATCTTGGTGGAGCCGCACCCGGCAAGGAGCAGTGTGCACGCCAACACCGGTGCGGGTGCCCGCCATGCCCGCATTTTTAAGCCGCTTCGCACCCCAGCCATTTTCTTTTCTCGCGTTTTTCAGAGCTGCTCGCCCCGCGCACTCGTTATAGCAATTCAAGCGTGGCAACCCAAAGGCAGGCGTTCAATCGATATCGTCCTTGATGCGCCCATAGAGCAAATGATCCTGCCAGACGCCGTTAATGCACAGATAGCCCCGGGCATAGCCCTCGCGCTGGAAGCCGGTCTTTTCCAACAGACGGATCGATGCAGTGTTATTCGGGATACAAGCCGCTTCGAGCCGATGAAGCCGCAGCGCGGTGAAACTATATGGAATTAAGGCGCGTACCGCCGCGGTCATATAGCCTTTTTTCGCAAAAGGCGCGCCAATCCAGTAGCCGATGCTTCCTGCCTGTGCCACGCCGCGACGGATGTTCGCAAGAGTAAGACCGCCAACCATCGCGTTATCGTCATTGCGAAAGATGAGAAAAGCATATGCGGCGTCGGTGCGCTGATCTTCCGCGTATCGCTTGAGGCGCCGGCGAAAGGCGCTACGCGTGAGATCGTCGGACGGCCAGGTTGGCTCCCACGGGACCAGGAACTCACGACTGCTTTCGCGCAACGTTGACCATTCGGCGTAGTCACCACTGTGTGGCGCGCGCAGCGTGATGCCTGCGCCGGCGATGCCCGGCATCGTTTCGTTGAAGCTGACAGTCCGGAAGAACGCCATGGACACTATCGGTCGAGCGCCCGCGGGTCAGGCCGCGCGCCTGACCAGACTTTCAGCGATCGCAGCGGTGCTGGCAAGACCACTTCCCGGCCCGAGCGCTGCGATCGCGGGTTTGGCACGCCCGATCAGAGCCCGGCCAGCGGCACGGGCGCTTTCTACCGTGACGGCTTCGACCTTTGCGACGATTTCCTCGAGCGGAATGGGACGGCCATAGGCCAGCATTTGGCGCGCCAGCTGGCCGACACGCGCCTCCGAGCTTTCCAATGCCATCAATAGCCCCGCCTTCATCTGGGCTTTCGCGCGGTTGACCTCGGTGTCATTCAGCGTTTCGGTGGCACTGCTGATCTGGTCGATGACCACACGCATGAGTTCAGGCGCGTCAGTTTCATCTGTCCCGGCATAAAGCCCGAATAGTCCCGTGTCCGCGTACGGCATGTGGAACGCCTGGATGGTGTAGCAGAGCCCGCGTTTCTCGCGCACTTCCTGGAACAGACGCGAAGACATGCCGCCACCGAGGACGCTTGTAAAAACCTGCAGGCTGTAAAGTTGCTCGTCGCGCACCGGCACGCCCTGCAGCGCCATGGCGATATGCACTTGCTCGAGATCGCGTGTTTCGACCCGAGTGCCGCCGCGGAAATGCGCCGGTTCCGGCGCAGGCGCGGCAGGACCTGCGAAGCTGGAAAAGCGCTTCTCGACATCGGCGATAATTGCCCGGTGATCGACTGCGCCGGCAGCGGCCACGACCATGCCAGGGCCACGGTAGTTGCGCGATAGATAAGCGCGCAGGCGCGCTGGATTGAACGAGCGAACCGTGTCTGGTGTCCCGAGAATGGAGCGGCCCACCGGTTGCATCGGAAAAGCGGTTTCCTGCAGCCGGTCGAACACCAGATCGTCGGGCGCGTCCTCTGTGGCGCCAATTTCCTGCACGATGACATTTTGCTCACGCCGCAGTTCTTCGGCGTCAAAGGTCGGATCCGACAGAATATCGGACAGGACATCGAGCGCCAGCGGCACGTCAGCTTTGAGGACGCGCGCAAAATATCCTGTTTGTTCCACACTCGTCGCAGCATTGAGATCGCCGCCCACCGCCTCGATCGCTTCAGCGATCTGGCGCGCGGTACGGCGCTTGGTCCCCTTGAAGGCCATATGTTCGAGCAAATGAGAAATGCCGTGTTCATCTGGATTTTCGTTACGGCTCCCCGAGCCGATCCAGACACCGAGCGAGGCGGTTTCCAGATGCGGCATGCGATCGGTTATCACCGTCAGGCCGGAGGGAAGACGAGTTACTTCAACGCTCATGCCGCTGCTCCTTCACGCGCGGCCCGCGAGGCCGACACCACAAATTTCTCTACTGCTGCCTGATCCGTCGGAAGCACCGTGACGCGCTCCTCCCGTTTTGGCAGATCGGCCAGCCACTCCGGCAGCGCCGGCACAATTCCACAGGCAGCCTTGACCGCATCGGGAAATTTCGCCGGATGGGCCGTCGACAGCACCACCATCGGCACTGCGGGATCGCGGGTTTCCTTTTCGGCAACCGCCAGGGCAACCGCGGTATGGGGATCAATGCAATAATCGGCTTCGCGCATCCACGCACGAATTTCGGCGGCAGCTTCCTGCTCATCGGCGCGATCGGCAGTGAACAGCGCCCGCATCGCCTGCAGGGCGTGCGCCGAGACTGAGAAACACCGTGATTGCGCGAGCGACCCCATCAGCGCGCGCACTGATTTTGCGTCGCGGCCATATGCATCGAATAACAGACGCTCGAAATTCGAAGAAACCTGGATGTCCATCGAAGGCGAGGACGTTGCAACCACGTCGCGGATCTCATAGGTCCCGGTGGCGAATGTACGGACGAGAATATCATTAACGTTGGTCGCTATCACGAGGCGATCAATCGGCAACCCCATGCGCGACGCGACATAGCCCGCATACACGTCACCGAAATTTCCTGTTGGTACGGTGAACGCTATTTTCTGATGCGGCGAACCAAGCGCCACAGCCGCGGTAAAATAATAGACCGCTTGCGCCACGATGCGCGCCCAGTTGATGGAATTGACGCCGGACAAGCGCACCCGATCGCGGAAGGCATGATGATTGAACATCGCCTTCACCAGGGCCTGGCAATCGTCAAATGTTCCGTCGATGGCGACCGCATGGACATTGGCGTCGCGCACGGTCGTCATCATCCGCCGCTGTACGTCGGAGATGCGGCCTTGCGGGAACAACACCACAACGTCCACCTGCGCGCGGCCGCGAAAGGCCTCGATCGCGGCACCGCCGGTGTCACCTGACGTCGCAACCACAATTGTCGTCCGTTCGCCGCGCTGCTGCAGCACATGATCCATGAGCCGCGCCAGGAGCTGCATCGCCAGATCCTTGAAGGCGAGCGTCGGCCCGTGGAAAAGCTCCAGCACGAACAGGCTTGGATTTAACTGCGTGAGCGGCGCAACGGCCGGATGACGGAACGTGCCGTAAGCCTCCCGCGCCATGCGCGCGAGATCAGCGTCGGAAATTCCGTCGCCGACAAAAGGGCGAATAACTTCGACCGCCACTTCGGCATAAGGCTTCCCGGCAAAGCCCTCGATCGTCGCGCGACTCAGCGAGGGCCATGTCTCCGGCACATAGAGTCCGCCGTCGCGAGCAAGGCCCGCGAGCATCACCTCGACAAAATCGAGCGAAGGGGCCTCGCCCCGGGTGGAGACATAACGCATTGATTCAACTGTTTTTTATCGTTTGAGATCGGCCGCTTTGTCGGCCGCACAGTAGCCTCGGGCGCCCGCTTTCACAAGAAATGCTCAGTGCTTCCCGACGAGGCGGCGCGCGAGCCAGACGACGTAAACACCGGCAAGCGCCAATGCGAGACCAAACCATGTAATGGCATATTGCAGATGGTCGTCCGGCAAACGCACTTCGAGCTTGCCCGGTTTTGGCCAGCCGCCGGCCGGCACCGGCCCTTCTTGATCGATATAGAACGGCGCTGCGGTCGCCCACTTCTTGAAATCGGCGATCGATTTTGAATCGCGCAGAAACCAGATATTTTTTTTCGGATCGTCGGCCGGCGTGAATGTCCCTCGCGCCTCAGGCCAGCGCATGACACCGACCACATCAACGATGCCGTGCGGTGAACCTTCGCCGCGCTGCGTCGGATCCTTGTGCTCGGGTGGCACAAAACCGCGATTGATGAGAACGATGCTGCCGCCGGCAAGACGCGCCGGCGCGAAGACCCAGTAACCTGGACCCTTCACGTCGGGACGCAAAGGCGAGCCGGCGGTGTAGACAAGTGCTTCCTCGCCGTCGAGAAACTCCGCCGGGAAAGCCACACGCCGGAATTCTTCGCCATCTTGATGTAGCTGCGGCCAACCCGAACGGGGCGGCAAATCCTGCGGCGCATGAGACAGCCGTGCGTTCAGCCGCGCAATCAGATCTTCTTTCCAGACCTTGCGATCAAGCTGCCAGACGCCGAGGCCGCAGAGGATGACAATCCCGACAAGCGCCATTGCCGTCGCGTCAAGCACGGTCGAGCGGCGCTTGCGTGGCGATTTGCTCAAACGTCACCCCGACGTTCAAGGCGGCCTTCCGCGGCCTTGTGATGGTATTGCAGCGCAATCAACAGGCCCTTGATCAGCCGAAGCGGAGCAAGGGTCACGATCAAGATCAAAGGTAGCCACAGCACGGCGTGCAGCCAGTATGGCGGCTGGTAAACGACTTCAGTCATCAACGCTGCAAATACGACGATGCCGCCGCCAATCAGAATCACGAATACGGCGGGGCCATCGCCGGCATCGGCAAAACTGTAATTCAGCCCGCAACGCTCACAGGCAGGCTTCAAAGACAGGAAACCCTGAAACAGCCGGCCTTCGCCGCACCGCGGGCAGCGACCCCGCAAACCACGGCTGATCGGTAGGTTGTTGGAAGGCTCCTGGTCCGTCATGAACACATCTCACAATGAAAAAAGGGCGGCGCAGTGACGCCGCCCTCTTTCAATGAACCATATGCAATGGTCATTCGGGGTGCGGCACGCCCGAACCCCAGACATATATGCAGGCGAACAGGAACAGCCATACCACGTCAACGAAGTGCCAGTACCAGGCCGCAAACTCAAACCCGAGGTGCTGCTTCGGCGTGAAGTGGCCCGCCAGCGCGCGCATCAGGCAGACGATCAGGAAGATCGAGCCGATAATCACGTGCGCGCCATGGAAGCCCGTCGCCATGAAGAACGTGGCGCCGTAGATATTTCCACTGAAATGGAAGGCCGCGTGCGAATACTCGTAGGCCTGCACGCAGGTGAAGGTGAGACCGAGCATAATGGTGAGGATCAGGCCCCATTTGAGCCCCTGCCGGTCGTCTTCCAGCAACGCATGGTGCGCCCAGGTCACTGTTGTGCCCGACGTGAGCAGGATGAGCGTGTTGAGCAGCGGCAGGTGCCACGGATCAAACGTCTCGATCCCTTTCGGCGGCCAGATGCCATGGGTGAATGCCAACCGGCCGACGTCATGCGCGTCGCCCGGAAACAGCGCGGTATTGAAATAGGCCCAGAACCACGCCACGAAGAACATCACTTCGGAGGCGATGAACAGGATCATCCCGTAGCGGTGCGAAATCTGCACAACGCGGGTGTGGAAGCCCTCGAATTGGGCCTCGCGGATGACGTCACGCCACCAGGCGACGAACGTGTAGAGCACACCGAGAACGCCGACGCCGAATACCAGCGGGGCGGCGGCATACATGTGATGCATCCAGCTGATGGCACCAACAGCCATAACAAAGGCGGACACCGCGCCGACCGCCGGCCATGGGCTCGGATCGACCAGGTGATAGTCGTGGTGCTTGGCGTGAGCGTCGGCCATCGTCTTCGTCTCCGTTTAAAGTTGGCCCATGATCTGATCCGAAAATCGGTGTCCACTTTTCGGGATCATGGGCGCTAAAGCTTGCTCGAATTCGTTTCCGGCGCCTCGGCGACCGGCCGCTCCGGCTCGCGCAGCCGGTAAAAGGTGTAGGACAGCGTGATGGTGTTGAGATCGTCCTGGTCGTGATCTTTCGCAATCGACGGATCGACGTAGAACACCACCGTCATCTCGCGCGTTTCGCCCGCTTTCATACGCTGCTCGGTAAAGCAGAAGCAGTTGATCTTGTCGAAATACGCGCCGACGGTCGGCGGCGAAACGTTATAAGACGCCTGCCCAGCGATCTCGCGCGCCGCTTCATTGACGACTTTGTAATGCACCGTCGCCACTTCGCCGATGCGGACCTGAATCTCATTCTGCTCCGGCTGGAATTTCCATGGCAAACCGGGCGTTACGTTTGAATCGAAACGAATAGTGAGGGTGCGGCCGAGGATATGATCGGGCGCCCTTTCGGCAACCTGGGTGGTGCCACCAAAGCCGGTCGTCTTGCAGAACCAGGAGTAGAACGGGACCGCCGCATAGGCCGCACCAACCATGCCGGCGACAAGCGCGCCGCAGCACGCGGCGACGAGGACGTCGCGCCGTAGAGGCTTTTTTTCGTGATGGTGCGTGGGCTCGGTCATTGCGTATTGTTCAGATCGGCCGGATCAGAACACCCGGTCCTTTCACCAACGTCATGGCGTAGAACAGCACGACCAAAGCCGCGAGCGCCAGAGCGATCGCAATCGAGCGCGACCGACGCGCGCGCTTCTGGGCTTCGGTGAGGACGATGCCGTCGTCATCAGGTTGCTTGGTCATGGCGATCCCGACACTCACGCCGCCAACCGGGCGATCAGCCCGCCCCAACCGCGTTCCACCAGTAGAACTGCAAACAGCAGAAACAGGTACAGAATCGAGAACGCAAAAAGCTTGCGGCTGGCGCTTTCGGCAGGCGGGCGTTCACGCAGCACCTGCCAGCCCAGCACGATCATGATCGCGCCGGCGACAATTGCGGTTAGCCCATAGAGCGCGCCCGTATAACCGAATAGCCAAGGCGCAACGCCGAGCGGCACCAGGATCAAGGTATAAAGCAGGATTTGCCGCCGCGTGCTTATGTCGCCGGCGACCACGGGCAACATCGGAATGCCGGCGCGGGCGTAATCATCGGTGCGGTAAAGCGCCAGCGCCCAGAAATGCGGCGGCGTCCAGAAGAAGATGATGAGAAAAAGCAGCACGGGCTCGAGAGACAGCGAGCCTGTCGTGGCCGCCCAGCCGATCATTGGCGGAAAGGCGCCGGCGGCTCCGCCGATGACAATGTTCTGCGGCGTCGAGCGCTTGAGCCAGATCGTATAGACGACGACATAAAAGAAGATCGTGAAGGCGAGCAACGCCGCGGCAACCCAGTTCACCAGCAAGCCGAGCACGACCACGGCAAAGGAACCGAGGGTCAATCCGAAAGCGAGCGCCTCACCCGCGCGCACGCGGCCCATCGGCACGGGACGGCGCGCGGTGCGCGTCATCACCGCATCGATATCGGCGTCGTACCACATGTTGAGCGCGCCGGCCGCGCCCGCGCCGACGGCGATGCAGAGCAGCGCGGTGAAACCCGGTGACCGGGTGCAGCGAACCCGGAGCAACTGCAAGCCCCACCAGATGCGGTGAACACCACGAGCGACATCACGCGCGGCTTCATCAGCGCGATATAGTCGCCCACACTCGCCAGACTCGGCTCAGCGATGCCGGAATCGGCGACAAGACGACCGCGGATATTTGCGCCTTCGCTGACGAGCGACATGGGGTTGTGCGGCTTTCCGCTCTATTTGATTCGCGGCAGCGTTTCGAACTGATGGAACGGCGGCGGCGATGACAGCGTCCATTCCAGCGTCGTTGCACCGACGCCCCACGGGTTATTGCCGGCAACCCGCTTCTTCGCGAAGGCCTCTATGACGCCGATGAAGAAAATGACCACGCCAAAGCCGGAAATGTAGGAGCCGTAGGACGAGACCATGTTCCAGCCATGGAACGCATCCGGATAGTCGACGTAGCGGCGCGGCATCCCGGCCAGGCCGAGGAAGTGCTGCGGAAAGAACACCAGGTTCACGCCGATGAAGGTGACCCAGAAGTGCAGCTTGCCGATGGTCTCGTTGTACATGTACCCGCTCATTTTCGGGAACCAGTAGTACCAGCCGCCGAAGATGGCGAAGACTGCGCCGAGCGAGAGCACGTAGTGAAAATGCGCCACCACGTAATATGTGTCCTGCAGCACGCGGTCGACGCCGGCATTGGCAAGGACCACGCCGGTCACGCCGCCAAGCGTAAACAGGAAGATGAATCCCATCGCCCACAGCATCGGCGTGCGGAATTCGATTGAACCGCCCCACATTGTTGCGATCCAGGAAAAGATCTTCACGCCGGTCGGCACCGCGATCACCATGGTGGCGGCGATGAAGTAGGCCTGCGCGCCGGTCGACATGCCGACGGTGTACATGTGATGCGCCCACACCACAAAGCCGATACCGCCGATTGCGACCATCGCGTAGGCCATGCCGAGATAGCCGAACACCGGCTTGCGGCTGAAGGTAGCGACAATCTGGCTGATCATGCCGAAGCCGGGCAGGATCAGGATGTACACTTCCGGATGGCCGAAGAACCAGAACAGATGCTGGTACAGGATCGGGTCGCCACCATTGTCACCGGAGAAGAATGTCGTCCCGAAATTACGGTCGGTCAGCAGCATCGTGATGGCGCCGGCCAACACGGGCAGCGACAGCAGCAGCAGGAAAACCGTCACCAGAATAGACCACACGAACAGCGGCATCTTGTGCAGCGTCATGCCGGGCGCGCGCATGTTGAAGATTGTCGTGATGAAGTTGATGGCGCCGAGAATCGACGACGCACCGGCCAGATGCAGCGCCAGAATGCCGAAATCGACCGCAGGCCCCGGGTGGCCGCTGGTCGACAGCGGGGCATAGAGGGTCCAACCGGCGCCAATGCCGTTGGAGCCAGGCTCACCCTCGACGAACATCGACGTGATCAGCAGCGCGAACGACGCCGGCAATAGCCAGAACGAAATGTTGTTCATGCGCGGGAACGCCATGTCAGGCGCGCCAATCATCAGCGGCACGAACCAGTTGCCGAAGCCGCCGATCATCGCCGGCATCACCATGAAGAAGATCATGATCAGGCCGTGTGCCGTAACGAAAACGTTGAATTCGTGCGGCGTCGGGAAAATCTGAATGCCGGGGTTCTGCAGCTCGAGCCGGATCCCGATCGAAAGGAGTCCCCCGATCACGCCGGCGACCAGCGCGAACACAAGGTACATCGTTCCGATGTCCTTGTGGTTGGTCGAATACACGAAACGGCGCCATCCGGTCGGATGGTGCTCGTGGGCCTCGTGTGCGCCGTGTGCTGCAGCCGTGTTGCTAGCCATCGATATTGTCCTTCGACCTCGTCGTTGTCGCCCGCGTATTCGTCAGTGCGCGCCGTCCACTGCAGCCACCGCCGTCGGGTGGCTGTCGTCGGTCGCGTATTTCTTTTTCGCCTGCTCTATCCATGCCGTGTAGTCCCTGTCGTTCACGACACGCACCATGATCGGCATGAAGGCGTGATCCTTGCCGCAGAGCTCGGAGCACTGGCCGTAATAGATGCCTTCGCGCTCCGCCTTGAACCACGTCTCATTGATACGGCCCGGTATCGCGTCAATCTTGATGCCGAACGCAGGGACGGCAAATGAGTGGATGACATCCGCGCCGGTGGTAAGGACATGCACGACCTTGTTCACCGGCACGACCATTTCATTGTCGACCGCAAGCAAGCGCGGCTGGCCGGGCTTGAGATCCTTTTCCTGCACCATCAGTGAGTCGAACTCGAATTTGCTGTCCGGATAGCTGTAGCTCCAGAACCACTGCTTGCCGGTCGCCTTCACCGTGACGTCCGCCTTCGGCACATTGAGCTGATAGAAGAGCAGCCGGAATGAAGGCACCGCGATCGTCACCAGGATGAGAACCGGGACAACCGTCCAGATCACTTCGATGGTCGTGTTGTGGGTCGTGCGCGATGGCGTGGGATTGCTGCGCGCATTGAACTTAACCACCACGATGATCAGCAGCACGAGCACGAACAGGGTGATCGCCGTAATCGCCCAGACCAGGAAATTGTGGAACCAGATGATGTTGTCCATCACCGGCGTGGCGCCTTGCTGCATCCCGAGTTGCCACGGTTCCGGCTGGCCGCTCGCGGCGAGCGCCGCGCCTGTGCCGAGTACCGCCACACTCGTGACGATGAATGCGATCAACCGCTTGAGCACCAGCATTGTCCAATGCGCTCCTTCGACGAGAAAAACGGCCTTGCCCAGGCCCCTTTTGCCGCCCACCACTGGCATGATGTTCGGCGCGGCCCCGCTGAGCACGGCATTTGCCACGGGCGTGGCAGCTTGGGCGGTGCGGCGGGACGGGGGAAAATCCCGGCCTCTCAAACCATAATTCCAGCCCTGCCGCAATGCACCTCATGGTCGGTCACATGCGACAAACGGCGTACCCAAAAAGCCTCCGCCGCCGCCTTTTTTGGCCGCCGCCCGAGCCAAGGGGGCCCTTCCCAGCCATGCCTTGATTGACGCGGCCTGACCGGGCATGAGTCAACGAAGACGCCTAAAATGCCAAAGGAACGGCGATTCGCCAGCCTGCCCGCGGTGTAATGGCTGCGACGACCCGGTGCCAAGGGACCGAATGATGGGACTTCTCGAGCAACGCAGGCTCATTTTTAGCGGCGCGAAAGGGCTCGCGCTGGCGGCGCTGGTTGCGACGCTGGCAGCTGCACCAGCGAGCCGCGCGCTCGCACAGGGTGCCGTAAAGTCTGTGCATAAAGATTGGCAGATCCGCTGCGATACGCCGCCCGGAGCCAAGGCCGAGCAGTGCGCGCTGATCCAGAGCGTGACGGCGGAAGACCGCGCCAATGTCGGCCTGACCGTGATCGTCCTCAAGACCGCCGATCAGAAGAGCCGGCTGATGCGCGTGGTCGCCCCGCTTGGCGTCCTGCTGCCGTCCGGCCTCGGCCTGAAGATCGACCAGGCCGATATCGGGCGCGCCGGATTTGTCCGTTGCCTGCCGAATGGCTGCATCGCCGAAGTCATCATGGATGATGAATTGCTCAAGAAACTACGCACGGGCAAAACGGCGACCTTCATTATCTTCCAGAACTCCGGAAGAAGGCATCGGCTTCCCGATGAGCCTGGCCGGCTTCGGCGAAGGCTACGACAAGCTGCCGTAAGGCCCAATCGGCCCACCCTCGCCTTCATATTTCCTCTGTCATGGCCGGGCTTGTCCCGGCCATCCACGTCTTTAGTGTGGCTCGACTAGGAAGACGTGGATGCCCGGCACAAGGCCGGGCATGACGCTGGGGAGAGTCGGCGTGAAACTTGGATTTGTCGGCCTCGGCGCCATGGGGCAATTGATCGTGCCGCGTCTGATGACAGCAGGGCACGATGTCATCGGCTGGAACAGGTCACGCGAGAAAGCTGAGCCGCTGATCACGTCCGGCATGCGCTGGGCGGACACGCCGCGCGCCGTCGCCGAGCAATCCGAGATCGTGTTCTCGATCGTGACCAACTCAAAGGCCGTCCGCGCGGTCGCACTGGGCAAGGATGGCATCATCGCCGGCTTGCGCAAGGGCGGAATCTATATCGACATGAGCACGATCGAACCGGATGAAAGCCGGGCGGTCGCATCCGAGTTCGCCAAGGCCGGTGCCATCATGCTGGATGGACCGATCTCCGGTTCGCCGGTCACGGTCACGCAAGGCAACGCCTCGGTGATGATCGGCGGCGACGAGCAGGCTTTCGAGCGCGTAAAGCCGGTGCTGCTTGCAATCGGACCGAAAGTGACCCGCATCGGCGCAAATGGTCTCGCCTGCCAGATGAAGATCGCCGTAAATCTCCTGCTCATGGTGGAAGTCATCGCCTTCGGCGAAGCGGTCGCCCTGGCGGAAAAAGGCGGCGTGGCGCGCGACGTTGCGCTCGATGCCATCCTCAAGAGCGTGGCGGCTTCGCCGGTGCTCGGGCTATCGCGGGCCATTCATTCTCGAAGGGAAAATGCCTGCCGTGCCGCTGGCCGACGTCACTTGCAGCAAAAGGATATGATGTTGGCGCTCAATCTCGGACGCACCATGGGAAGCCCGGTGCCACTGGCGGCTGCGGCCAACGAAATGATGAACGCCTGCCGCGGGCTTGGCATCGACGGCAACGATTTCGTCGTCGCCCATCAGGTCTACCGCCGCTTAGGAGGACAAGCATGACGTCGCACGGCGAAAAAATCGGAGCCGCACTGGCAAGGGCCGTCAGAGGCACAGCGGCGAAATGGAAGGAAGGCGATCCCGCGCCAACCATGTATCGCACCAATTTGCGCGACGTGCCGAAGGTCGAAGGCCTCAAGCGTGACGACGGCTGGGTTGATATGCAGGTCCAGTTCCTGATCGACAAGAAAACAGCCGGCGCGGATCACGTTGTTGGCTGGACCGTGCTCAAGCCGGGCGCGCGCCACGAGAACCACCGCCATCACAATTGCGACGAGTTCTTCATCGTGCTCAAGGGCAAGGGTCACATCTACACCGACAAAGGCGATGTCCCATCGGGCGAAGGCGACGTTGTGTATTCGCCGCGCGGCTGCTGGCACGGATTCAACAACACATCGAACGAGGACGTCGTTCTTGTCTGGGGATGGATGGACGCCGGGTCCATCGAAGCGTCCGGCTATGAAGTGCACCCCGAGAGCCACAAGTGAACGTCTGGGACGCTCCACTCATCAAGAAAGGCATGACGGCGCAGCTCGCCAAGCGGCGCGCGCGTATCGCCGCGGGCGAGAAGCCACTCGGCTGGAAGGTTGGTTTGGGCGCGCCAGCAACAATGGAAAGATTGAAGCTTGCAGCGCCAATTGTCGGGTTTCTGATGCAGCGCGGCTTGCTGTTGTCGGGCAGCACCGCATCGCTTGCCGGCTATATCAAGCCGGTGGCGGAGCCGGAAATCTGTGTGCGGATGGCACGCGATCTGCCGTCCGGCGCTTCGGCCGATGAGGCCGCGGCCGCGGTCAAAGAAATTTTTCCGGCGATCGAATTGGCCGACCTCGACCCGGCGCCGGCAATCGACAATCTCGACGCGGTGCTCGAAGGCGACATCTTCCAGCGGCACGTCGTCTTGTGCGGCAATACGCGCGCGGGCGCGAACACGTCCGGCTTGACGTCGCGCGTATTTCGGCACGGCAAGGAAGTAAACGTCACCACCGATCCCGAAGCCCTCACCGGCAAACTGCCTGACATTGTCGCCCATGTCGCAAGCACCCTCGCCGCCTTCGGCGAAAAGCTGGCCGCGGGCGACGTGATCATCACCGGCTCCATCACGCCGCCGCTGGTGATCGAGCCGGATGAGACCGAACTGGTCCACGTGCTGGAGCCGATTGGCGAGGTATCGATCCGCTTTAGCCGCGATTAACCGGGCACTTTGGGTCCTCGCAGAATCGCCATGGTCGCCTTATCTAGTGCAGTAAGAAGACCTCATCCTGGAGTAACGAATGGACCCCGCCATTTCTTCCCTGGTCGATCGCGCCGGGCTCGACCGCGGAAAAGTGCGCCAATTGATCGGTCATGGCCTGGACGGCGCCGACGATGGCGAGCTGTTCCTGGAATATCGCCAGGCCGAAGCGCTGACCTTTGACAATGGCCGGCTCAAGCAGGCGACCTATGACACCGCGCAAGGATTTGGCCTGCGCGCCGTGAAGGCCGAAGCGGTCGGCTACGCGCACGCCTCCGATCTCTCGGAAGGCGCATTAGCGCGCGCGGCCGAAGCGGTACGCGCGGTCAACGGTGGCCACAGCGGCACCTATGCCGAAGCGCCCGGGCCGCACCAACCGCAAGCTTTATGCCGACGACAATCCGCTCGGAACGCCTGCCTTCGATGCGAAGGTGAAACTGCTGGAATCGATCGACGCCTATGCACGCGGCAAGGATCAGCGCGTGCGGCAGGTCACCGCCAGCGTTGGCGCGAGCTGGCAAGTGGTGGAAATCCTGCGCGCGGACGGCGAGACCTATCGTGACATCCGTCCGCTGGTGCGCGTCAACGTTGCCGTGGTTGCTGGCGACGGCGATCGGCAGGAAACCGGCAGCTACGGCTTTGGCGGCCGCGAGGGCTTTCAACGCTTCATCACGCCGGATGCCTGGCAAGGCGCGGTCGACGAAGCAATTCGACAGGCGCTGGTAAATCTCGACGCCGTGCCCGCGCCGGCTGGCGAAATGGACGTTGTGCTCGGCTCCGGCTGGCCAGGCGTGATGCTGCATGAAGCTGTCGGCCATGGCCTCGAAGGCGATTTCAATCGCAAGAAAACCTCCGCCTTCGCCGGCCTGATGGGCAAGCAGGTTGCCGCGAAGGGTGTGACCGTTGTCGACGACGGCACCATGCAGGATCGTCGCGGTTCATTGTCGATCGACGATGAAGGCACGCCGACCAATCGCACGGTCCTGATCGAGGACGGCATTCTTGTCGGCTACATGCAGGACCGCCAGAATGCGCGCCTGATGAATATGAAGCCGACTGGCAATGGACGGCGTGAAGTCGCATGCCCACGTCCCGATGCCGCGCATGACCAACACCTACATGCTGGCGGGAAAACACGACCCGAAAGAGATCATCGCCTCGGTAAAAAACGGTCTCTATGCCGTCAGCTTCGGCGGCGGCCAGGTCGACATCACGTCGGGCAAATACGTGTTCCAGTGCACCGAGGCCTACAAGATCGAGAACGGCAAGGTCGGCGCACCGGTGAAAGGCGCGATGCTGATCGGCAACGGCCCGACCGACCTGCATCGCATCAGCATGATCGGCAACGACTTCGCACTCGATCCCGGTATCGGCACCTGCGGCAAGAACGGCCAAGGCGTGCCTGTCGGCGTCGGCCAGCCGACGCTACGCATGGACAAGATCACCGTCGGCGGCACGGCGTAACTTTGACGGAGTGAATTGACGTGCGGGAAACTTTGCGCGGCTGGATCAAGACCATTGTCGATATCGCTGTCATCGCGCTGATCGTGCTGGCGGCAAAGACCGCAATCGCCGAACCCTTTTATGTGCCGTCCGGCTCGATGGAGCCGACGTTGCTGATCGGCGATGAATTGCTGGCGACAAAGTTTCCCTACGGCTACAGCGGCGCATCGCTGCCGTCGTTCCTCATTCCGCTGCAAACATCACGCGTCCTGTCCGCATTGCCCAAGCGCGGTGACGTTGTGGTTTTTCGCTGGCCTGGCGATCGATCGCAGGTCTGGGTCAAGCGCGTGATCGGGCTGCCGGGCGATCGCATCGGCCTGCGCAACGGGCGCGTATCGATCAACGGCACACCGGTCGGCATTCGTCCAGCCGGCGTCGGCGAATCCGAAGTGGAGGATGGCAGCGTCGTCGCGGCCGCGCGTTTCATCGAGACGCTGCCGGGCGGGCGTGAGCATCCGATCTTCAAACTCGTCGACAAAGGTGAACTCGACAACACGCCTGATGTCGTGGTGCCGCCGGACCATTTGTTCGTGATGGGCGACAACCGCGATAATTCCGCCGACAGCCGCGTGCCTGTCCGCGCGGGCGGCGTCGGCCTGTTGCCGATCGAAGATCTTGTCGGACGCGTCGATGCCGTTGTCGGTTCGTGGGATCTCGCCGTAAAGCGCAAGCCGCTCACGGAATGGCCGTCCGGCTTGCGGCTGTCGCGGTTTTTTACCGGCGTGCACTAAAGCGCCGCTAGCGCACAACACCCGAGATGCAGCACGGCTTTTGCCGCGGCCGCGTGAGCCTGTCCTTGAGATAGCAACGCGCGGTCGGTGAAATGTAGCCCGGCCGCACATAAGTCCATGCGCGGCATTTGTTCTCCGCCTCGCAGGCTGCCCTGCAAGCCGCGCCGGCAGGATCTGGCGGAATGTCAAAATTGCGATAGTCGCCGCCAAGCCGGTCGATTGAATATTCGATCGGTCCTCTGCGCGGCTCAACGACACCGGCGCCGCGAACACCGGTGACACAGCATTTGTCCTCGACGCGCGGCGCCACACGGTTCTTCAACCAGCAGGCCGCGGCCGCGTTTTCTGTTCTCGGATAGGAAAAGCTCCAGGCACGGCACCGCGAGTCCTGCTCGCAACGCGTCGCGCAGTCAGCCGGATCTCCATTGCGAATTTCAAACCTGAGATAGTCGCCGCCGCGACGATCGTAGCCGTTCTGCGCTTGCACCGAATTGGCCAGCGCAAAAACGGACAGCGCAAGCGCCATCCAGAACCGGATCGGAAACACCATGCGCGCCCGCTCGAAATCCAGAGAGTCGGTGAAGCTTCGCCCGCGACGCATGCTAACGCAGCGGTCGGGCGAATGTGCAGCCGATCACAAGAATTCGTTCAGAACGCGGAAGAGATTTCCCGGGCAAAAATTGAGCGCCCGCCGGAGGGGCCGGCGGGCGCTGGATCCGGCCGCGAGAGGGGAATTCGCGGGTGTCGGATCGAGCGGCCGATGAGAGGGATCGGCCGTTTGCTTGTTTCGTTACATCGCCTGGCGCGCGGGCGCGGTCTGTTCGCGGCCGCTTGAAGCCACTGTCGACCACGTCATCCTTGCTTCTCACGGCTCGGCTGAGGCGCCGCTCGAGCGCCCGTTCACGCAGGAGCGCAGTCGGGTCGTCCCAGAAGGGCTCCGAAAAAGCATCACGCACATCGGTACGGGTGATGCCGATATCGGCGAGCATCTGGCGGTCGAGGCCCGCCAGCACATTGGCCTGGCGACGGTGACGGCGGGCGCGCGCAAATTCCCTAAGCCAATGAGTGACCACGGCCAGGACCGAGGCAAAAACCCGCAACAGGGCGCTGCCAGCAACGGGTAAAACGGGGTAATTGGCGCTCATAGCAGTCTCCATTTCGTTCGCTTTCCGCGCCAAAATCGCCTGCGGCGCGGCCCAGAACCACCCGAAACCCCCACCCGATTCCTCTGGAAGTGGTGGTATATTGCACTGCGGGGATTGATTAGTGAAACGAATGTTTTTAATCTGATCGATCAGAGATAGTGATATGGCCTCCCCGGCCCCGAAAGGCCGGCATTTCAGGGACGAACGCCCATGACCGCCATGCTCGACATTGATCAGTTGCGCACCTTCATCGCCATTTCGGAGACCGGCAGTTTCACCAAGGCCGCCGAAGTGGTGAACAAGACCCAGTCCGCCGTCTCGATGCAGATGAAGCGGCTGGAGGAGCGGCTGGAGCGGCCGATCTTTTCGCGCGACGGGCGCGCCTCGAAGCTCACCGAAGATGGCCAGCGCCTGCTCGATTACGCGCGCCGCATCGTCAAGCTCAACGTGGAAACGCTGGCGGCATTTTCCGACGCCGAACTTTCGGGCCGCGTGCGGCTCGGCGTGCCGGACGATTACGCCGACCGCTATCTCCCCGAGATCATGGCGCGCTTCTCAAACGGCTATCCGGCCGTCGAACTGTCGGTGCTGTGCGAACCCTCGGTCAACCTGCTCGAGCGCATCGACGCCAACGAGATCGATCTCGCCATCGTCACCAATTGCGAAAGCAAGCGCGCATCGGAAACGTTCCGGCGCGAGCGTCTGCTATGGGTGACGTCGAACCGGCATTCGACGCATCTGGAAGAGCGCATTCCGCTCGCGCTCGGACGCCCGAGCTGTTCGTGGCGGCGCATCGCCATCGACCGGATGGAATCGGTTGGCCGTCCCTTCCGCGTACTTTACTCAAGCTCGAACGCCGGCGCGGTTGCTGCTGCCGTGCTCGCTGGACTCGCCGTTTCGGTGCTGCCGGAATCGGGCTTGCGTCCCGGCATGCGCGTGCTCTCCGCCGCCGACGGCTTTCCGGATTTACCGAGCTGCCGCGTCGGGCTGGTGCGCAACGCGCATGAAAGCTCGGCGCTCGCCGATGCGCTGGCCGAGCACATCGTCTCCTCGCTCGACAACCTGTCGGAAGCAGCGCAGGCGGCGGAGTAACTTGCCCGTCCTGCACGGGGCCATAGCCGGCCTTATCGAGCGACTGCGTAGGGTCCCGGCTGCGTCGCTAACGCTCGCTGGCCGGGAGACAGGCGTCAGTACGCATAATCCTCGAAGATCGGCTCGACCGAGTCGTTCCACTCGCCGTGGAATTTCTCCAGCAGCTCTTCCGCCGGTGTGATGCCGCGTGCGATCAACTCTTCCAGCGGACGCAGATAACGCGTCTCGTCACGGCCGTTGCGGTCGAGCCGCTTGCGGCGCGCGAGCCCGCGCGAGCATAGCCGCAGCGTTTCCTGCGCCAGCGTGAAGATATTGCTCTTGCCGATTTCCGCCTTGAAGCCGAGCTTCGGCACGTCGTCGCGCAGCTTCTGCCGCTCCTGCGCGCTCCAGCCCTTCACCATGTTCCAACAGGCATCGAGCGCATCATCGTCATAAAGCAGCCCGGTCCAATAGGCCGTCAGCGACGGCAAGCGCCGCCACGGACCGCCGTCGGCGCCGCGCATTTCCAGATAACGCTTGAGCCGCACCTCGGGGAAGATCGTGCTCAGGTGATTGGCCCAGTCCGAAATGGTCGGGCGCTCGCCCGGCAATTCCGCCAGCTCTGCCGGCGAAGAAATCGCGGAATGACTTGCCGGCAACGTCGATATATTTGTCGCCGCGCTTGATGAAATACATCGGCACGTCCATGGCGTAGTCGACGTAGCGCTCGAAACCCATGCCGTCCTCGAAAGCCCAGGGCAGCATGCCGGACCGCTGGTTGTCGGTGTCGCGCCAGATTTCGGAGCGAAACGACAGAAAGCCGTTCGGCTTTCCCTCGGTGAACGGCGAGTTGGCAAACAGAGCGGTCGCCACCGGCTGCAGCGCCAGCGACACGCGCAGTTTCTTGACCATGTCGGCTTCCGACGAGAAGTCGAGGTTCGCCTGCACCGTGCACGTGCGATACATCATGTCGAGGCCGAGCGATCCGACCTTCGGCATGTAGGCCGTCATGATCTTGTAGCGGCCCTTCGGCATCTTCGGCATGTCGGCGCGCGTCCAGTTCGGCGTCATGCCAAGACCGAGAAAGCCAATGCCCAACGGCTTCGCCACTTCGCGCACTTGCGCGAGATGCGCCATCAGCTCGGCGGCCGTCTGGTGCACATTGTCGAGCGGCGCGCCCGAGAGTTCGAATTGCCCGCCCGGCTCGAGCGAGATCGCCCCGCCGCCGGTGACATCGAACATGCCGATGATGTTGTCGCCCTCCATGATCGGCTCCCAGCCGAGCAGACCATGCATACCTTCGAGCAGCGCGCGGATGCTGCGCTTGCCCTCATAGGGTACCGGCCGGTGATCATCGACGGTGAAGGCGAACTTCTCGTGCTCGGTGCCGACGCGGAACTGCGTCTTCGGCTTGCACCCTGCTTCGAGCCAGGCGACGAGTTCGTCGCGCGTCTCGATCGGGGTCATGTCGATCTGGTCACGAGCCATGCAGCCGTTCCGGGCAAAAAGGTCGCGACCTTAAACATGGGAACCGGCAAAGGGCAATGTGAGACGGCCCATGCGAATTTGCGGGCCTCCGTGCCTTTTTCGCATCTTCAATTGTCAAACAGCCAGGCCCCTATTTGCCTCATGGTGAGGAGCGCCGCGCAGCGGCGCGTCTCGAACCATGAGGCCAACCAGTCGTGTGGTCATCCTTCGAGACGCCGCGCTTTCGCGCGGCTCCTCAGGATGAGGGCCGAGCCCCGCCCGCGGGCGCCGCAACCTGCTCCGTCACCAAGACGCCTCTCGTTGACGCCCTCGCTCGCGCAGAACGGGTAGGACTATATTCTACAGTAGGAATAAAGTCAACTGTATCGTTCATATTTTGTTCTTTGTGTTGCCGCAGGCTTGTTCTATTGATTCGTGCCCCATGCCTCAGTTCACGCCCCACCAGGACCAGGCTCTCAGCGTCGTCGCCGCCTGGCTCAAATCCAAACCCGGCAGCAACGGCACGCCGCAGGTGTTCCGCCTGTTCGGCTATGCCGGCACCGGCAAGACCACGCTGGCCACGCACATCGCCGATGATGTGGATGGTGACGTCAAGTTCGCTGCCTTTACCGGCAAGGCCGCCTCCGTGATGCGCGGCAAGGGCTGCCACGGCGCCTCGACGATCCACAGCCTGATCTACCGCGCGCGCGAGAGCGGCGAGGAAGTGCCGAGCTTCGATTTATGGGACGAGGCGCCCGCCTCCAAGGCCGAACTGATCATCATCGACGAATGCTCGATGGTCGACGCCGAGCTTGGCCGCGATTTGCTGTCGTTCGGTGTCCCGCTGCTGGTGCTGGGCGATCCCGCGCAGCTACCGCCGATCCAGGGCGGCGGATTTTTCACCGAGGCCGAGCCCGACGTGATGCTCACCGAGGTGCACCGCCAGGCGCAGGACGACCCGATCGTGCGGCTGTCGATGAACATCCGCGCCGGCGAGTATCTCGAGCCTGGCCGCTATGGCGAGACCGAGGTCATCCGCAAAGCCGATCTCGATCCGGAACGCGTGCTCGATGCCGACCAGGTTTTGGTCGGTCGCAATGCCACGCGCCGGTCCTACAACAAGCGCATGCGCGAGCGGCGCGGCTTCGAGGACGACATGCCGTCTGCCGGCGACAAGCTGGTCTGCCTGCGCAATAACCGCAAGAAGGGCCTGTTCAACGGCGGCCTCTGGTCGGTGAAGGACCGCGGCGCGCGCAAGACCGGCATCATGACGATGCGGCTGTTGCCCGATGACGAAACCGCGACGCGCGGCGTGAAGGTGTCGGTGCGCCCGGAATGCTTCACCGGCGGCATCGAGCAGCTCGATTGGCAGCGGCGCAAGCCTTATGACGAATTCGACTACGGCTACGTGCTGACCGTGCACAAGGCGCAAGGCTCGCAATGGGACGACGTCGTGCTGTTCGACGAGAGCTTCGCGTTTCCGGACAGCCGCGAGCGCTGGCTCTACACCGGCGTCACACGGGCAGCGAAGAAACTGACGGTGGTGGTGTAAACGGACGATATTTTAACCGTTCGTCCCCGCGAAAGCGGGGACCCAGCGCAAAATGCCCATGGCATTCTTTGTTTATATCGTCGCAAGCAAACGCAACGGCACGCTTTACATAGGCATGACAGACGATTTGCTAAAGCGAGCATGGCAACATCGTCATGGCGTCATCCCCGGCTTCACGCGTAACCACCATGTAAAGAGTCTTGTTTGGTATGAAGCTCATGAGTCAAGAGCGACCGCGATTACTCGCGAGCGTCAGATGAAAAAATGGGATCGCGCTTGGAAACTTGAACTTATTGAGAGCCATAATCCGGATTGGCGTGATTTAGGTGAAGGACTTACACCTTAGCAAAGTCTGGGTCCCCGCTTCCGCGGGGACGAACGGAACATTTAGGTTCGTGTCGCCCTCTTGTGCGCGAACGGCAGCACCACCAACGCAACCGCCGTGATCAGCGCGCCGGCGAAAAATGTGCCGCTCGGCCCGATCATGTCCCATAGCGCGCCGGCGAGAATACTGGCCGCCAGTAAAGCCACACCGCTCACCAGATTGAACATGCCGAAGGCGGTGCCGCGCAATTCCGCGGGCGCCGTATCGGCGACCAGCGCCGCCAGCAGCCCTTGCGTCAGGCCCATATGCAGGCCCCACAATGCAACGCCGATCATCACTGTCGATACGCTATTGCCGAACGCCAGCACGAGATCGGCAAAAATCAGTAGTGCAAATCCAACAACAAGAATGCCAAAGCGGCCGAGACTGTCCGACAGCGCACCAGCCGGCCAGGCCGAGCCTGTGTAGACGATGTTCATCACCACCATCACCACCGGCACAATGGCGACGTCCATACCAACCGACTGCGCGCGCAGGAGGAGAAAAGCCTCGCTGAAGCGCGCCAGCGTAAAGATTGCCGCCACGCCGACTACCATCCAGTAGCGAAGATCGAGCCGCGCAAGTTCGCTTCGCGAGAACGGCGAGCGTATCGCGCGTGCGCCCGGTGCCCGCTCCGGCTCGCGCACGACAAAAACGATAATGGCCAGGGAGACAAAAGCCGGCACGACGGCGATCCAGAACACGGTGGTGAAATTATTGGCGAACATCGCCATGAAGATGATCGCCGCCAGCGGGCCCAGCACCGCGCCGACGGTGTCGAGCGACTGCCGCAGGCCGAAGGCTGTGCCGCGCAAATCGGCCGGGGTGAGATCGGCGACGAGCGCATCGCGCGGCGCGCCACGAATACCCTTGCCGATCCGGTCGATGAAACGGGCTGCGGTCAGCCAGGCAATGCCGGAGGCCAGCGGAAACACCGGCTTGGTGAAGGCGGCGAGGCCATAGCCAAGCGCCGCCAGCAGCTTGCGCTTGCCCAGGTAATCGCTGAGCGCGCCGGAAAAGATCTTGGTGATCGAGGCCGTTGCTTCCGCGATGCCTTCGATGAAGCCGACGGTGAGCGTCGAGGCGCCGAGCACGGTCACCAGATAGAGCGGCAGCAAGGCATGGATCATCTCGGAGGAGAGATCCATGAACAGCGACACCAGCCCAAGCGCCCAGACGCTGCCGGGAATTTCGCGCCAACGGAATAGAGAGCGGGCTTCGGAGGGCATGCGATACTCAAATGTCGACAGCACAAAGTCTGGCACGTCTGCCACGCAGGCTCACTTCCCCTCTCCCCTTGTGGGAGAGGGGAAGTGAGCCGGAGCGATAGCGAAGGCGAGCCGGGTGAGGGGTCTGTGCTTCTCGTGAGGTACAACCCCTCACCCGCCCTCGCTCGGCTTCGCCTCCGCTCGGGCACCCTCTCCCACAAGGGGGAGAGGGAAAGTGAGAACGCGGCACGGTACTACGCCGCTTCTTTTTTCTTCACCGGTGCAAAGCGCTGGTAGAAGGTTTCGTTGTGCTCGGCGAGATCGAGCAGCAGCTTGTTGGGCGCAAAGCGCGCCCCGAATTTCTTCTCGAGCTTGCGGCAGAGCGCGACGAACTTCTTCGTCCCCATCATATCGATCCACGACAGCGTGCCGCCGGAGAACGGCGCAAAGCCGAAACCGAGGATCGAGCCGACATCGGCCTCGCGCACGTCGGTGAGCACTTTTTCCTCGAAGCAGCGCGACGTTTCGAGCGCCTGGATGCCGAGCAGGCGCAGCTTCAGTTCCTCGATGTCGATCTTTTCCGGAACGAGCAGCTTCTTCGGCTGCAAATCGACGAGGCCGGGCCACAACCTCTTCGGACCGCTCTGCGGATAGTCGTAGAACCCCTTGCCGTTCTTGCGGCCGAAGCGGCCGCGCTTCTCGACCATTTCCTGCAGCAGTTTCTTTTGCCGGGGATCGATCGCCTTGGCGCCGAGATCGGCTTCGGTTGCCTTGAGAATTTTCCAGGCGAGATCGACCGCCACTTCGTCGTTGAGCGAAAGCGGGCCGACCGGCATGCCCGCCATGCGGCCGACATTCTCGATCATCGCTGCCGGAACGCCTTCCGTCAGCATCAGATGGCCTTCGCGGATATAGGTGCCGACCACGCGCGAGGTGTAGAAACCGCGCGAGTCGTTCACAACAATAGGAGTCTTCCGGATGGCGCGCACATAATCGAGCGATGCAGCGAGCGCCTTGTTGCCGGTCTGCTTGCCGAGAATGATTTCGACCAGCATCATGCGGTCGACCGGCGAGAAAAAGTGAATGCCGATGAAGCGCGCCGGATCCCTGAATTCGGAGGCGAGCGAGCTGATCGGCAATGTCGACGTGTTCGAGGCAAAAATCGCGCTGTCGCCGATCACCGCCTGGATTCTTGCAATGACGTCGGACTTGATCTTGCGGTCCTCATACACAGCCTCGATGATGAGGTCGCAATCCTTGAGCGCGGCATAGTCGGGCGTCGGCGTGATGCGGCCGAGCAATTCGTCGCGCTCGGCGCCTTTCATCCGCCCCTTGATCACGCGGTCGCTGAGCGCCTTGTGCAGGCCGGCCTTGCCCTTGTCGGCGGTTTCCTGGTCGCGGTCGACCAACACCACCTGCAATCCGGCGGCGGCGCTGACCTGCGCAATGCCGGCGCCCATGAAGCCGGCGCCGACCACGCCGATTTTTTTCAGCGACGTCGGCGGCTCGTTGGGCGGGCGGCGCGCGCCCTTGTTGAGATCCTGCATCGACACGAACAGCGAGCGGATCATGGCCGCCGCTTCCGGCGAGCGCAAAATCTTGGCGAACCAGCGCAACTCCACGCGCAGCGCGGTGTCGAACGGCAGCTGCAAGCCCTCGTAGACCACCTGGAGAATGGCGCGCGCCGCCGGATAGTTGTCGTAGGTCTCGCGCCGGTAGATCGCGTTGGCGGCGGGGAATGTCATCATGCCCGCCTTGGAATAGACCGGCCCGCCCGGCAGGCGGAAACCCTGCACATCCCACGGCGCAACACCCTTGCCGCCGGCCTTGATCCAGTCCTTCGCCGCCTTGATGAGCTCGGCCGCCGGCACGACATTGTCGATCAGCTTCATCGCCTTGGCGCGGTCGACCTTGAGCTGATCGCCCTTGAGCAGAAATTGCAGCGCGTCGGCCGGCAGGATCATGCGCGCAATACGCTGGGTGCCGCCGGCGCCGGGGAACAATCCGATCTTGATCTCGGGCAGACCAAGCCGCGTCCTGGGTTCGTCGGCGGCGATGCGATGATGGCACGCGAGCGCGAGCTCGAAGCCGCCGCCCATGGCGGTGCCGTTGAGCGCGCAGACCCACGGCTTGCCGCAGGTTTCGATACGCCGGTAAAGCAGCGACAGCTTACGGCTTTCCTCGAACACGAAAGCAGCGGCCGCTTCCTCGCCTTTCGTGCGAATCAGGTCCGCAAATATCGTGGCCATGCGTTCGAGCATGGCGAGATCGGCGCCGCCGCAGAAGGCATCCTTGCCCGAGGTGATGACCGCGCCCTTGATCGAAGCATCGCCCGCAACTTTCTCGACAACCGCGCCAAGCTCCGCGATCACGTCCATCGTGATGACGTTCATGGAGCGGTCGGCCATGTCCCAGGTGACCAGCGCGATGCCGTCGGCGTCGACGTCGAGTTTGAAGTTCGCCATGGGGATGGCTCCTATTTCGGGTAAGGCTCGCCGTTCTTCTTGGTGTAACGCGCACCTTTTTCGTCACGCACGACCATCATGTCGATGTCGGAATAGTGCGCGCGCTCGCATGGAGCACGCGTGCCGACCTCGATGAAAACCGCATCGCGATTGGAGCGATTGATAATCGTATGACCGTTCGGAACGCCGGCCTTCCAGGCGGCGGAATCGCCCGGCTTGAGCACGGTCTCGCCGTCGTCCTCGCGCAGCACCACTTCGCCCTCGAGCACGTAGACAAGCTCGTCCTCATTTTCGTGCCAGTGGCGCTGCGATGACGCCGCGCCCGGCTTGAGCGTGCAGATGTTGACGCCGAAATGCGTGAGGCCGGCCGCCCGCGCAAGCCGCTTGCGGCTGCGGCCCTCCACCACCTTGTTGAATGGCGGCGGGTACCCGGTCGCGGTATCAATTGGGATTTTTCCGATATCGATTTTCGGCATTTCCAGTCTCTTCTATACGCGTTCGATAATCGTTGCAGTGCCCATGCCGACACCGATGCAGAGCGTGATCAGCGCGGTTTCCTTGTCGCGCCGCTCAAGCTCGTCGAGCACTGTGCCGAGGATCATGGCGCCGGTCGCGCCGAGCGGATGACCCATGGCGATGGCGCCGCCGTTCACGTTCATCTTGTCGTGCGAAATATTGAGCGCCTGCATGTAGCGCAGCACCACCGAGGCAAAGGCCTCGTTGAGCTCCCACAGGTCGATATCCCGTTTGGTCATGCCGGCTTTTTTCAGGACTTTTTCGCTGACCGGAATGGGTCCCGTCAGCATGATCGAGGGTTCGGAGCCGATATTGGCAAACTGGCGGATGCGCGCGCGGGGCTTGAGGCCCGCAGCCTTGCCGGCCGCCTTGCTGCCGATCAAGCACCGCGGCGGCGCCGTCGACGATGCCCGAGGAATTGCCCGGCGTGTGGACGTGGTTGACCGCCTCGACTTCCGGATAGCGTTGCACCGCCACCGCGTCGAAGCCCGCCATGTCGCCCATCTGCACGAAAGACGGCTGCAAGGCGGCGAGCGTTTGCATCGTGGTCGCCGGGCGCATGTGTTCGTCCTTGGCCAGGATCGTGAGGCCATTGACGTCCTTGACCGGCACGACGGAATTCTTGAATCGTCCCTCGTCCCAGGCCTTGGCCGCGCGCTTCTGGCTTTCAACTGCATAGGCATCAACGTCATCGCGGGAAAAACCGTACTTCGTCGCGATCAGGTCGGCGGAAATGCCCTGCGGCAGAAAATAGGTCGTCACAGCAATCGACGGATCGACCGGCCAGGCGCCACCCGACGCGCCGATGCCGATACGGCTCATGGATTCGGCACCGCCACCGATCGTCATCTCGTGCTGGCCGGACATCACTTGAGCTGCTGCGAAATTCACGGCGTCGAGGCCCGACGCGCAAAATCGGTTGATCTGCACGCCCGGCACCTCGTCGCCGAAGCCGGCAACGAGCGCTGCCGCGCGCGCGATGTCGCCACCGGCCTCGCCGACCGGATCGACGCAGCCGAGCACCACGTCGTCGATCAGTTTGGTGTCGAGCTTGTTGCGGTCGCGCACGGCGGCCAATGTCTGGGCGGCGAGATTGAGCGCGGTGACCTCATGCAGCGATCCGTCCGCCTTGCCACGTCCGCGCGGCGTGCGGACAGCGTCGTAGATAAATGCGTCGGGCATTTCTCTTCTCCTTCCCTCTCCCGGAGGGAGAGGGTGGTGAGTTGCGAGCGAAGCGAGCAACGAACCGGGTGAGGGGTTATAACCTCTCGGAGAGGCCATAACCCCTCACCCGCCCTCGCTACGCTCGGGCACCCTCTCCCTTCGGGAGAGGGAATAAAGAACTACAAACTCCTCGCAATGAGCAGCTTCATGATCTCGTTGGTGCCCGCATAAATGCGCAAAACGCGCGCATCGCGATACATCCGCGAGATCGGATATTCGTCCATATAGCCATAGCCGCCGAACAATTGCAGGCAGCGGTCGATCACTTTGCCTTGCGTGTCGGTGAGCCGGTATTTCGCCATCGAGGCAGTGACGGTGTCGAGTTCGCCTTTGACGTGCTGCTCGATGCAGTGGTCGAGGAAGACCTTGGCGATGGTCGTGTCGGTCTTGCATTCGGCGAGCTCGAACTGGGTGTTCTGGAACTCGATAATGGCCTTGCCGAAGGCCTTGCGCTGCTTGACGTAGTCGACGGTGAGCGCAAGCGCCCGCTCCATCATCGCCACCGCGTGCACGGCCACGATCAGCCGCTCCTGCGGCAATTCCTTCATCAGCTGGTAGAAGCCCTGCCCTTCCTCCGTGCCGAGCAGGCTCGATGCCGGAAGCTGCACATCCTCGAAGAACAGCTCCGAGGTGTCGGCGGAATCCATGCCGAGCTTCTTGAGCTTGCGGCCACGCCTGAAGCCTTGCGCATCGTCGGTCTCGACCACGAACAGCGAGACGCCCTTGGCGCCCGCCTTCGGATCGGTCTTCGCGACGACGACGATCAGATTGGCGTGCTGGCCATTGGTGATGAAAGTCTTCGAGCCGTTGAGGACGTATCCGTTGCCGGATTTTTTCGCGGACGCACGCACGCCTTGCAGATCGGAGCCGGTCCCGGGCTCGGTCATGGCGATGGCGCCGACCATCTCGCCGGTCGCGAGCTTCGGCAGCCAGCGCTTCTTCTGGTCCTCGGTGCCGTAGTGAAGAATGTAGGGCGCGACAATGCCGGAATGCAGCGGCGCGCCGAATGTGTCGAAGCCGGCCAGCGAGAATTCGCGATTGATCACCGCCTCATGCGCGAAGCTTCCGCCCGCGCCGCCATATTCCTCCGGCATCGCTGCGCAGAGCAGGCCGGCCGCGCCGGCCTTGGTCCAGACATCGCGATCGTACATGCCGGCTTCGTGCCACCGGTCGAGTTGGGGAACGAACTCGTCGGTGATGAAGCGCCGCGCCTGCTCTTCGAGCAGGACAAGGTCTTCGCTCATCCAGGCCGGGCGCGGGATATTGAGTGCGTCCATCGGGCGAATCGCTTCTGAGCAGCACCATAGAGCCGGGCGGACCCGGCGGCGAGGCCCTCACTCAAACGTGGGTGGCCGCGGCCCCAACGGGATGCTAGGAGCGGGGCCGTTTAACAGCCGGGTTTGTCATCACCATGACTTCGTTGCAACGGGCCGCCGGCCAGGGCGGATCGCCGACCGATTCCACGGCCGCGTGGCTGCGCCTCGCCGTAGCGGTGGTGCTGTCCACCGTCGGCGGCGTCGGCATGTGGTCGATCATGGTGGCCCTGCCCGTTATCCAGACCGATTTCGGCGTCAGCCGCGCCGATGCCTCCCTGCCCTTCACCATGGTGATGATCGGCTTTGCCGGCGGCGGCATCGTCATGGGCCGGCTCGCCGACCGCTTCGGCATTGCGGTGCCGTTGGCCATCGGAACGCTGGCGTCTTCGGCCGGCTATCTGGCGACGGGATGGTCTTCAAGCCTGTGGCAGGTTGCGCTCGCGCACGGGCTCATCGGGCTGGGCTGCTCGGCCAGTTTCGGCCCGTTGATGGCCGACATGTCGCATTGGTTCGTGCGCCGGCGCGGCATCGCTGTCGCGATCGCGGCCTCCGGAAATTATTTCGCCGGCACGATCTGGCCGCCGGTGGTGCAACACTTCATTGCCGCCGATGGCTGGCGCGCGACCCATATCGGTATCGGACTGTTTTGCTTCGTTGCCATGCTGCCGCTGGTGCTCCTGTTGCGGCGGCGCATCGAAGATCATCACAGCGACGCTGCCGGCGCGGCGGCCGCGCGGCGTCAGGCCGAGGCGCCATTCTCGCCGCTGACCCTGCAAGTCTTGCTGTGCATCGCCGGCGTGGGCTGTTGCGTGGCGATGGCGATGCCGCAAGTCCATATCGTCGCCTATTGCGGTGATCTCGGTTACGGCGTCGCGCGTGGCGCCGAAATGCTGTCTTTGATGCTCGGCTTCGGCATCATCAGCCGCATCGCCTCGGGATTCATCGCCGACCGCATCGGCGGCGTGCGCACGCTGCTGCTCGGCTCGGTGCTGCAAGGCGCCGCTTTGTTTCTCTATCTCTGGTTCGACGGACTTGTTTCGCTTTACGTGATCTCGGCGCTGTTCGGCCTGTTCCAGGGCGGTATCGTGCCAAGCTACGCCATCATCGTGCGCGAATATTTCTCGCCGCGCGAAGCCGGCACGCGCCTCGGTCTCATTTTGATGGCGACGCTGCTCGGCATGGCGCTGGGTGGCTGGATGTCGGGCTTTATCTTCGACCTCACCGGGTCCTATCGGGCGGCGTTCCTGAACGGACTGGCCTGGAATCTGCTGAACGTGTCGATCATGACCTGGCTGCTGCGGCGTTCGCACAGCAGCGGGAAATTGGCGGCGGTGTAAGCCTGCTTGCTTGGGTACTCCGCTCATTCCCGCGTAAGCGGGAATCCAGAAATGAAAATCAGTAAATTCGGACACTGGATCCCCGCTTTCGCGGGGATGAGCGGTAAACAGAGTTAAAACGCGTCGTCCGGCAATTCCATGGTGGAGGCCGCACCCGCCTGGATGCGGGCGAGCCGTGTCGCCGTCTCCGGCAACATGCGTTCCATGAAGAAGCGCGCGGTGACCAGCTTCGCACTCATGCGCTGCGCCGAACCGTTGGCGTTTTTAGCGATCGCGGCTTCGGCAATCCGGCACCACATGTAGCCGAGCGCCACGAGTCCGAAGAGGTGCATGTAGTCATATGAGCCGGCGCCGGCATTGTCGGGCTTGGTCATGGCATTTTGCATGAACCACATCGACGCCTGCTCGAGGTGCGCGAGCGATGCGCCCAGCGGCTTGAGATAGACATTCATCGCGTCATTGTTGACGCGTTCCTTGAGATAAGTCTGCACCTCGTTGAAGAAAGCCATCAGTGCGCGGCCGCCATCCTTGCCGAGCTTGCGGCCGACCAGATCGAGCGCCTGGATGCCGTTGGCGCCTTCGTAGATTTGCGCAATACGCGCATCGCGCACGAACTGCTCCATGCCATGTTCGGCGATGTAGCCATGGCCACCGAACATCTGCTGCGCCATCACCGCATTGGCGAAACCGCCATCGGTCAAGACACCTTTGATGACCGGCGTGAGCAGGCCCATGTGGTCGTCGGCACTCTGGCGTTCCTTTTCATCATCGGAACGATGCGCGACGTCGCTTTTGAGCGCCGTCCACAACACCAGCGCGCGCGCGGCTTCGTTGAAGGCGCGGATACTCAGCAGCGTGCGGCGCACGTCGGGGTGCACGATGATCGGATCGGCCGGCTTATCGGGATATTTCACGCCGGAAATTGAGCGGCCCTGCAGGCGCTCTTTCGCGTAGATGGCGGCGTTCTGATAGGCGACTTCCGATTGCGCGAGCCCCTGCACGCCGACGCCGAGGCGGGCTTCGTTCATCATCGTGAACATGGCGTTGAGCCCGCGGTTTTCTTCGCCGACCAGCCAGCCGGTTGCGCCATCGTAGTTCATGACGCAGGTCGAGTTGCCGTGGATGCCCATCTTCTCTTCGAGTGAGCCGCAGGTGACGGCGTTGCGCGCGCCGAGCGATCCGTCATCCTTGACCATGAACTTCGGCACCACGAACAACGAGATGCCTTTGGTGCCGGCGGGCGCACCCTCGATGCGCGCCAGCACAAGATGAATGATGTTCTGCGACAGGTCGTGCTCGCCGGCGGAAATGAAAATCTTGGTGCCGGAAATCTTGTAGCTGCCGTCCGCCTGCTTCACCGCCTTCGAGCGCAGCAGCCCGAGATCGGTGCCGCAATGCGGCTCGGTGAGATTCATGGTGCCGGTCCACACGCCTTCGACCATCTTCGGCAGATATTTTTTCTTGATCTCGTCGGATGCATGCACGAGCAGCGCGGCGATGGCGCCCTGCGTGAGGCCCGGATACATCGCGAAGGCCATGTTGGCAGAGCAGAGAAATTCATTGACCACGATGGTCATGGTCGCCGGCAGGCCCTGCCCGCCGAATTCCGGTGGCACCGAAATGCCGATCCAGCCGCCCTCGACGATCTGCTTGTAGGCATCCTTGAAGCCGGTTGGCGTTGTCACGCTGCCGTCCGCGGCGCGTTTGCAGCCTTCCTTGTCGCCGACGCGATTGAGCGGGGTGAGCACCTCTTCGCTGAACTTGGCCGCCTCGCGCAGCACCGCTTCCACCACATCGGGGGATGCATCGGAGAACCCGGGCAGATTGCCGTAGTGGTCGAGATGGAAGACGTCGTTGAGCAGAAACAACGCATCGTCCACAGGCGCCTTATATGTCGGCATGGTTCTCTCCCCGGCAACGCGCCGCGAGGTGTTAACAGAATATGAAGCGAACGGTTTCCGCTTCCCCGATAGCGCGCTGATCTAGCGGCCACTTCGGTTCGTATTATGACGAAGGCGGTTTACACCTGCGTTAAGGGCCGCAGAAACGCTGCTGCCAGTGCGTTCAGGGCACGCGGGCGAGGCCCGAGGGGCCGGCATCGGTGAGCATCTCGGTATAGATCTGGCGCAATTCGGCGATCGCCTGATCGATGTCGCGGCGCTGGCGCTCCAGCAAATTGATCTGGTCGACGCATTTGCGGCGGCCGATCGGCAGAACCTTCGCGTCAGCGGCTCGCCGGCGCAGCGAGCAGTTCGCGGATCTCGCTCAATGTAAAGCCGAGCCGCTTGCCCTGGAGGATGAGCGCGACGCGGTCGCGGTCGGCCTGGCTGAAGACCCTTGCGGCACTGCCGCCGCCATGGCGGCCGAGCAGGCCTTTGCTTTCATAAAATCGCAGCGCCCGAAGCGTCACGCCCGTCTCGCGGGAAAGCTCTCCGATTGTGAGTCCATCGCCCACGACCGGCGCGCCCGCGGAATCCCTATTGGCAGCAGGTAGATCGATACCGTCGTCAGCGTGCGTGCGATCGTTGCTCGCCATGGCCTCCAGCTCAAAATCCCACTATCCCGAATCGAGTATATTTTAATGCTGCAACCTGCAAGCGTAGCGGCATTCGGGTAAGCCGCCTCAGAAATATTACAGCCGGCCGACGGGAATATTCCGTGGCCTGACGGCCGCGAGCGCAGGAATTCGCTGGAAACATGGGCGCGTCCGCAAAACGTTAACGGCTTGTTTACCGCAACCGGCAAAAAGTCGGTGTGTGGACGAAGGACCGAGCCCCGTATCCACCCGCTGTTAACGCGCTGGTTCTCCGAGAGTCGATCCGACTCTGAACGTCTCCACCTCGGACGTGGGTGTGAGCATGAAATTAGGCTTCCCGTGGAGCGTCAAAGATATCCGGCCGGAAGCCCGCGACACAGCGCGCGAGGCAGCGCGCCGCGCAGGCCTGCCGGTGAATGAATGGCTCAATGCCGTCATCCTGCAACAGGTCAACGGGCAAACCGCCAATGCGTTCGCGCGTAGCAACACCAGCGGCTCTGCTGACCACGATGCACAAAATTATTCACAAGTGAATCTGCGGCTCGACAATCTCGCACGCCGCATGGATCAGGTGACGCGCCGCGGGCCGGCGGCTTACGCGCCAAAGCGCAACCGCGAGGAAGCCGACCAGGTCGCCGAACTGATCACCCGCCTCGAGCAACGGTTTGACCAATTTGCCGCGGCTGGCCCGGCAGCAATGCCGGTCGCGCCGCCGCCGGTGCCGCCTGCTCTCGACCGTGCGGTTGCCGAAATCAGCGCGCGTCGGCGTGCGCTCAACGGCGAGCCGGCGCCGGCCCCAGCGCCGATGCCGACGCAGGACTTTTCCGGCCTCGAAAACGAATTGCGCCGGATCACCAACCAGATTGAGACATTGCGGCGTCCAGGCGTGGAGGAAGCGATCAATGCGCTGCGCGCCGAGCTTGGCGCAATCGGACGCACGCTCAACGAGGCGATGCCGCGTCGTGCCCTCGAAGCGATTGAAGGACAAATCCACGAACTGAACCAGCGCATCGCGGAAGGCCGCCAGGCCGAAGTCAACAGCGGCGCGCTCGAAGGCATCGAACGCGGCCTTGCCGAAGTGCGCAGCGCCTTGCGCGATCTGACGCCGGCGGAAAATCTCGTCGGTTACACCGATGCCATCAATGCGCTCGCGCACAAGGTCGATCTCATCGTCGCCCAGAAAGACCCCGCGACGATGATGCAGCTCGAGCGTTCGATCACCACCTTGCGCGAGCTGGCGGCGCATGTCGCATCCAATGAGACCGTGAACAGCCTGGCCGCCCATGTGCAGTCGCTGGGCGCGAAGGTCGATCAGCTCGCCATCAGCGGCGCAAGCGCAGCGTTCACCAGTCTCGAGCGCCGCATCGACGAAATCGGCCGCGCGCTCGCTCAGCGCCCGCAGGCGGATGACGGCGTGCCCGGACGCCTTGAGGCGCTGATGCAATCGATGTCCGACAAGATCGAACAGATGCAGCAGGCGCGCGGCGAACCTGTTGCATTCGGGCATCTCGAGGATCGCATCGTCACGCTGGTGCAGCGGCTGGACGCTTCGGACGCCCGGCTCGGACACCTGGAAGGCGTCGAGCGCGGTTTGACCGACCTGCTCGTGCATATCGAGGACCTGCGCGCCAACAAGCAGTCCTCCGCCTTGCGGGCGGAAGACACCTCCGGCATCGACGCGCTCAAGCAGGACGTCGCGCGCACGCAAAGCACGGTCGAGGCGATGCACGGCACGCTCGGCCAGGTGGTCGAACGCCTGACCGTGATCGAGAAGGACATTCACAGCGATCGCCGGCAGCCCGCCGCTCCTGAAAGCGACATCCTCGAGTTGACGCAGCCCGCCGGAAACCTCGGGGTCGGCATTGCCGCCGACGCTCCGGAGATCGTGCCGCAACCCGCGCCGGACATTCCCGTGCAGGTACCCGCAATGATCATGGCCGAGCCGGCGCCTGCGCCCGAGGAACCGGCACCGATTGTGGCCGAAGCGCCGCCCGCACCGGCCCCGGTCATCAGTCGTCAGCCCGCGGCGAGCCTTGCCCCTGTCATCACGAACACGCCAGCGGACCAGCCGCTGGAACCCGGCTCGGGCCCGCCGCGCGCGACCATGAACGCGGGCGCACGCATCGTCGCCTCCGAAGCAGCCCTTGGCGGCGTGCGGCCCGCTGCGACGGCCACCGGCAGCAAATCGAGCTTCATTGCCGCCGCCCGGCGTGCAGCCCAGGCGGCTGGGCAGGATCCGAAGGTTCGGTCGCCGCGCGCCGACGCGTCTAAAGGCAATGGCAAGTCGCTGCGCTCCAAGATGGCGACGCGGGTCAAAGCCCTGTTCCTCGCGGCAAGCATTGTCGCCATCGTGATCGGGTCGATTCAGTTCGCCGGAAACATTTTTAACTTCGGATTTTTCGATTCGAATAACGCCAAACTCACCCAGGAATTCGACGCCGACACGCCGACCGGCGACGAACCGAATGCCACCGCCGACGCCGACACCGGAACGTCGCCTGCCCTCGCCGACAATCAGCCGGCACTCGGACAAAATCCGGCTATCGCACCGCCGACATCTAATGCGGATATCACCGCCTCCTTGCTGGCGCCGCCGACGCTGCCAGCCCCGGCTCCTGCCAAACCAGCGACCGCCCCGGCAATGCCCGCGATCCAGCCGCCGCTGAATATCAACCAGGCGGCGCAATACAACCCGCCGGTGACCGCAATGCCGGCCTTGAGCGCACCGCTCCTGAGCCTGCCCCCTGCATCGAAAGGCGATGTGACCGGTTCGGTCACGCGCGCGCCGCCCAACCGGCCGCCGCAGCCCGCGACGCAACCGGCCGCCGATCGTCTGCCGGCCGCCATTGCGGGGCCGCGCTTACGGACCGCGGCGCTGAGCGGCGATGCCGGCGCGGCCTACGAGATTGCCATGCGCTTTTCCGAGGGCCGCGGCGTGCCCGCCAATCTCGAAGAAGCCGCGCACTGGTACGAGCTGGCGGCGAGCAAGGGCCTGACACCGGCGCAATTCCGCTACGCCAGCATGCTCGAAAAAGGCCAGGGCGTGAAAAAGGACCTTGAGTCCGCCCGCAAGCTTTACGTGGCCGCGGCCGGCAAGGGTCACGCCAAGGCGATGCACAATCTCGCTGTGCTTTATGCCGAAGGCATTGATGGCAAGCCGGACTATGCCAGTGCGGCACAATGGTTCCGCAAGGCCGCAGAGCATGGCGTTGCCGACAGCCAGTACAATCTTGGCGTGTTGGCCGCGCGTGGCATCGGCATGGACCGCAATATTGGCGAATCCTACAAATGGTTCTCGCTGGCGGCTGCCCAAGGCGACAAGGACGCCGGCCGCAAGCGCGACGAGCTCGCCACGCAACTGGATGCCCAGACGCTGGCGAGTATCCAGCAAGCCCTCAAAAGCTACACCGCCCAGGCCCAACCGGCCGAAGCCATCACGATCCCCGAGCCGCAAGGTGGCTGGGATCGCACACCGCCCGCGCCGGAAAAGCCGCGGGCCGGCGGTCCGCTTCCGATCGGCGCCTTCAACTCGGGGAAACTGTGAACTGCGGCGGTCCAGGCGCATCTGGACGTGATCATCGGCGCATTCATCCGCTAAAGTTGACTTGAGCCTCGATTCAGTTCGTCTCAAGACTGTCATCAGGATCGACACCGCTGACGTTTCGGCGCGTCATGGTGTTTACTTCTTTGAAGCGGCGCCGGTGTACGGCATGAACGGCCCGCGCACCGGTCATAACCTTGGACGCAGCGCTTGCAGATTTATCTCCCCATCGCCGACTTGCCTGTGAATGTCTTTCTCGTGCTCGCGATGGGGCTCGCGGTCGGCTACATCTCGGGGATGTTCGGGATCGGCGGCGGCTTCCTGATGACGCCGCTGCTCATCTTTATCGGCATCCCGCCGGCCGTGGCGGTGGCGACCGTCTCCAGCCACATTGCAGCGTCTTCGTTCACCGGCGCAATCAGCTACTGGCGCCGGCGCGCGCTCGATGTCGCGCTCGCGATGATGCTGCTGAGCGCCGGCATCGTCGGCACCGCCATCGGCGTCTGGCTGTTTACCGAACTGCGCGCGCTCGACCAGCTCGACCTGATGATCGGCCTTTCCTACGTGACCCTGCTCACAGCCGTCGGCGGCATGATGATCTACGAGAGCCTGCGCGCGGAATTACGCACCCGCCAGGGACAGCCGGCAACGCTGCGGCGGCCGGGCAGCCACACGTGGCTTCATGGCTTGCCGTTCAAGCTCCGCTTCAAGCGCTCGAAGATCTACGTCTCCGCTATCCCGGTCTGGGCGATCGGATTCATCATCGGGTTTGTTGGCGCGATCATGGGCATCGGCGGCGGCTTCTTGCTGGTGCCGATGCTGATCTACTTTCTGCGGGTGCCGACCGCGACCGTCATCGGCACATCGATGGTGCTGACGCTGGTCACGATGGCGTCCGCAACGGTGATGCACGCGGCCACCAACCATCTGGTCGACGCGGTGCTGGCGCTGATCCTGATGGTTGGCGGCGTGATCGGCGCCCAGTTCGGCGCGCGCATGGGACAGAAAATGCGCGGCGAACGGCTGCGCCTGCTGCTTGGTCTGCTGGTCTTCGCGGTCGGTTGCCGTTTTGCGTACGAACTGGTCGTGCGGCCCGATGATCTTTATTCGCTTCGTTACGTGAGGCCCGATTGATGCGCCGTTTCGCGCTCATCTTCATGGTTCTTGTGGCGGCCGGCACCACCAGACCTGCGAGCGCCGAGCGGCTTGTGGTGTCGTTGTCGAACCATCGAGTCGCCGTCACGTCGAATTTCGTCGGCGAGGAACTGGTGCTGTTCGGCACCGTCGAACCCGACTCCCCCGCGACACCACTGCATCCGCCTTATGATCTCGTCGTCACGGTGTCGGGGCCGCGCCAGACGCTACGCACGCGGCGCAAGCAGCGCATGGCCGGCATCTGGGTCAATGTCGACTCGCGCGAATTCGTCGGCGTGCCGACTTATCTCGCCGTGCTGAGCAATCGTCCGGTCACCGACATCGCCCGCGAGGACACGTTGCGGCGGCTGCAGATCGGCCTCAATAACTTTCTGCTGCCGCAGCGCATTGGCGCCGACCTCGCCGACACCGTCCGCGACGATCCATTCCGCAGCGCCTTCGTGCGGCTGCAAATTCAGCAGGGTCTCTATCGCGAGTCGGGCACTGCCGTGACATTCCTTACGCCCACGGTGTTTCGTGCCGCAATTCCGATGCCTGCGGCCGTGTCGACCGGCAACTACGCGATTGACGTCCAATTGTTCGCCGGTGGCATCCTGGTCGCGCGCACCAATTCGGCGCTGGAAGTGATCAAGACCGGATTTGAGCAATATGTCGCCGATGCCGCGCGCGACTACGGCCTGCTTTATGGGGCAGCGACAGCCATGATGGCGCTGCTGATCGGCTGGTTTGCCAGCCTGGTTTTCGCGCGCGACTAGTGCAGCGGGGCGACCGGCGTGGCGACGCCGGGTTGCAGCAGGCGCAAGCGCGACCCGAAGCCGAGCGCGTTGAACGCTTTCTGCAAGTCGTCCCCGCTCTGCTTGAAATGCGCCCAGCCGTCGGTGTGAACGGGCACAATCACGGCGTCGGGAAACGCCTGCGCTGTTTCGATGGCGTCGTTGGTATCCATGGTGAGATGAAACGGTCCGCGCGTTTGCGCAGACCCGGCAAACAGAACCACGATGCCCGCCCTGAAGCGGCGCGCGACTTCGGCAACGCCGTCATACCAGACCGTGTCGCCGGTGACGTAGACCGGCCCGGTCTCGCGATTTTTGACCGACAGCATGAAGCCAATCACATCGCCGGCCAGCGGCTCGATGCCGGCTGGGCCGTGCCGCGCCGGCGCGGCGGTAATCTCGATCGATCTGCCATCCGGCTTCGTCAACGTCGCCGATTGCCAGGGCAGCAGTCCCTCGGCGTGTCCACCAAGTCTTTTCGCGCCAACAGTCGTCGTAAACACGCGCGGCGCCTTGCTGAGGAATTCGCGGCCGGCATTATCGAGATTGTCGGCATGCTGGTCGTGGCTGAGCAGGACTGCGTCGACCGGCCCGATATCCGCAAGCGAGAGTGCCGGACGCGCGGTCTTGGTCAGCGTGACGTGCGGCAACTTGTAATCGCCGGGCTCGTCGAAGGTCGGATCAGTGAGGAGACGAAAACCGGCGAATTCGATGAGAACCGTGGGGCCGCCGATCAAGGTGAAACGGGGAGTGCTCATGATTGTTTCTCCGTATGTCAGATGTGCGCCGGCGCCGGCCGCGTGACGAGATAAATGCCGAGCACGACCGGAATGATTCCAATCAGATCCGACAGCGCGACGTGCTCGCCGAGCAGCAGCCACCCGAACAGCATGCCGAGCGGTGGCATCAGGAAATAATAGCTGCTCGCCGCTGTGGCGCCCGACACGGTCAGGATCTTGAACCACAGCAGGTAAGCGAAGACGGACACCAGCAGGACAAGAAAGGCGAAGCACGCGAGCAGCCGCCAAGTCGGCACGATGTCGCCAATGCTCTCGGTCCCAACCGAGAAGGGCAGCAATGCGATGCCAGCCGCAAGACTTTGCACACCATTGCCGATCCACAGGCCGTCCTTGGGCGCGTAGCGCTTGAACAGGATCGTGCCGCCGACGAAAGACAGCAGCGACACCACCGTGAGCAGGATTCCGCGCAGATGATCGGAGCCGATCGCCAGGCGGCTCTGCACGATGAAGGCGACACCGGCGATGCCCAGCACGAGGCCGACAGCCTTGGACCAGGTCATCCGCTCGCCGAGCACCAAGGCTGCGAAGACCGCAGTGACGATCGGATTGGCGCTGAAGATGAGAACCGACAGGCCGGCCGAAATATCACGTAATGCGACGTAGCCGACGCCGAGATAGATGGCCTGGTTGGCAATGCCCAGCAGCGCGAACAGCAGAATGTCGCGGCGGCTGAGCGTCCACCGCACATGGCTGACCGCGGCGATGCCGAACATCAACACACCCGCGATCAGGAAGCGCGCCGCAAGCAGAAGCAGCGGCGGGCAATCGGCGATCGCCAATTTGGCGACCGAAAATGCCGAACTCCAAAGCATAAGAAAGACCGCGACCATGAGCGGAAGCGAGAGGGCGGCGAACAGCGGGCGACGGGCCGGTAAGGCGATGGCTGCTGGGTGCATGGGAATTTCCTTTCGCACCGCAACAGATAGGCCTCCCCCTTCCTATTTGGAAATTAAATGATAGAATACGTATCAGTGGTTTTGTGAATGGACAGAAAACCATGATGGATATTGAACTTCTGCGCAGTTTCGTGTCCGTGGTCGATGCCGGCGGCTTCACCCGGGCGGGCGAGCGCGTTCACCGGACACAGTCGACCGTCAGCCAGCAGATCAAGCGGCTGGAAGACATGCTTGGCCGTCCCCTGCTCGAGCGGAACGGCAAACAGGCGACACTCACCGAGGAAGGCGAACGGCTCATTTCCTACGCGCGGCGCATTCTTGCGCTCGAGCAGGAGGCGCGTGACGTGGTTGCGCGCCCGGTCGTCGACGGCGTGGTCCGGCTCGGCATCCCGGAAGATTTCGCCGCCTACCGGCTGACCGAGCTGCTTTATGACTTCAAGCGCGCGCGGCCGACACTCCGCCTCGACGTGCGCTGCGGCTTGAGCGCAACGCTGCAACGCGCGCTCGATGCCGGCGAACTCGATCTCGCTTTGATAAAGCGCGAGGCCGGACTACCGGGCGCCGTCGCAACGTGGCCGGAGCGGCTGCAATGGGTGACCAGCCGCGAACACCCCGTCGATCTCGACCAGGATCCGGTGCCGCTCGCGGTCGCCGAGCAAGGCTGTCTCTATCGTAACCAACTCATCCATGCGCTCGACGCGGCAGGCCGCGCCTGGCACGTCGCCTATACGAGTCCCAATCTGCACGGCATCCAGGCGGCGGTTTCGGCCGGCCTCGGCGTGAGCATCCTGTCCGACACGGGAATTCTGCCGGAGCACCGCATCATCGCCACGCATGGCTTCCGGCCAATCATAAAAACCGAGCTGGCGCTCATCGCAGCCGACAATGCCAGCCCGGCGGTCCGGCGCCTGGCCGATCTGCTGGTGGATTTCTGCACCGGCATCAAGACCCGCACGACGGCAATGAAGGTCGTGCGGAACTAGTCCGGCAGACAGCGTTTGGCACTGAATGAATAGAGCCGGCCTTCGCCCAGCAGATGCGCACTGAATTTCAGCGTACCGAACAGATCGCAAAACGCGGCATCGCGCACGTTAAGCCCGCCGGTAAACGCACCGAAGGCCGGCATCACCATGCGGGTCTTGTCGGCGGCGAAACAACGGCGGCTCACCGCGCGGCCACGATGAGAAATGCGCGCGACTGGATGCAGATGCCCGCTGATTTCACCGGCCGCCCCGCTCGGCAGATGCCGGAACGTCAACGCACCCAGTGTCAGTGAATTAACAAAGGTACCGCCGATGCCGGTGGCCGGCTCTGGGTCGTGATTGCCGGTGATCCAGATCCACTCGCGGCCGCGCTGCATGATGCGCAAGCTTTCGCGGTCATCATCGGCAAGACGCGCCGGGCCGCTGCCGTCATGGAAACTGTCGCCGAGGGCGATGACACAACGCGGAGCATAATGCGCAACAAGTCGCGCGAGCCGCGCCAGTGTCGCCGCGGTGTCGTAAGGCGGCAGCAGGACGCCGCGCGCCGCAAAGCTTGAGCCTTTTTCGAGATGCAGGTCGGCAACCACCAGCAGCCCCTGCTCCGACCAGTAGAGGGCGCCTTCGGGATCGGCGGTAAGAGTAACGTCGGCGAGGGCAACAACACAATCCGCTCGTCCCCGCGCAAGCGGGGACCCAGGCTTTCTTGCTCTGGATTCCCGCTTGCGCGGGAATGAGCGGGAACATTCACTGCATCGCTTCCTTGATCAATTCATCCGCCGCTTCGGCCAGCAGACTGTCCGAAGCCTCGCCATAAACCGTCTCACGCCCGATCTCCAGCAGCACCGGAACCGAGAGCGGCGAAACGTGGTCAAGCGCTTTATGGACGATTCGACCCTTGATACGCGAGAGCATTTCGCCGAGCCGCTTGATGTCGAGCAGCCCGGTGGCGGCATCGGCGCGCGCTGCGCGCAAGAGAATGTGGTCAGCCTGATGCTTGCGCAGCACGTCATAGACGAGATCGGTAGAAATTGTGAGTTGGCGGCGCGATTTCTCCTCGCCCGGGAACCGTTTCTCGATCAGCCCGGCGATGATCGCGCAACTGCGAAAGGTGCGCTTCATCAACGCCGATTCCGCAAGCCAGGCTTCAAGGTCATCACCCAACATGTCCTCGTCGAATAGCTTGGCGAGCGAGAGATCGCCGCGCGCGATGTGCAAGCCGAGGTCGCCGAGCCCCCACACGGCAAGCGCATACTCATTGGCGACAAAACCGAGTGGGCGCATGTGCGCGCGTTCGAGGCGGCGCGTGAGCAGCATTCCCAGCGTCTGGTGCGCGAGCCGACCTTCGAAGGGATAGCAGACCAGATAATATTTGGCGGCGCGCGGGAAGGTCTCGACCAGCAAGTCGCCGGCGCGCGGCAGCAGCGAGCGCCATTGTTGGATCTCCAGCCATTCGCGTACTTGCTCCGGCAGAGCACGCCAAGCCTCAGGTTTAGCAAGAAGCTCGCGTACGCGCGCGGCCAGATACGTCGAGAGCGGAAACTTTCCACCTTCATAGGCCGGCACCTTCGGGTCGGTGGCATTCGACCGCGACACATAGGCTTCGTCGTCGACCAGCGCCTCGTATTTGAGAATCTCGCCGGCGAATACGAACGTGTCGCCCATCGCCAATGTCTCGATGAAATATTCCTCGACCTGCCCGAGGATGCGCCCGCCGCGCGGCACGACGGCGCCGCTGCGGCGCGAGCGCACCAGCCGCACCTTGATCATGTCGGCCTCGACGATGGTGCCGACATTCATACGGTAGCGCTGTGCCACGCGCGGATGCGTCACGCGCCAGCGGCCGTCCTTACCAGGTCTGGTATCTTGCCTGATCTTGGCGAAGCGCTCATAGGCCTTGAGTGCGTAGCCGCCGGTCGCCACGAAATCGACCGCGGCATCGAAGTCGGCGCGCGCGAGCCCGGCGTAAGGCGCCGCGCTCCGCACCTCGGCAAAAAGTTCGTCGGCGAGAAACGGCGCACCGACGGCGCGGCCGAGAATGTGCTGCGCCAGCACATCGAGCGCGCCCGTGCGCAACGGCGGCGTGTCCTGCGCATTTTCAGCGACCGCGTCGATCGCGGCGCGGCATTCCAGCACCTCGAAGCGATTGGCCGGCACCAGCACCGCTTCGGACGGTTCATCAAGCCGATGATTGGAGCGGCCGATCCGCTGCATCAGCCGCGATGAGCCTTTCGGCGCGCCAACATTGATCACCAGGTCGACATCGCCCCAGTCAACGCCGAGGTCGAGCGACGACGTACAAACTACTGCGCGCAACTTTCCGGCCGCCATCGCATCTTCAACGCGTCGCCGCTGCGCGACATCGAGCGAGCCGTGATGCAAGGCAATGGCGAGGTTATCGTCATTGGTGCGCCAGAGCTCCTGAAACAGGAATTCCGCCTGGCTGCGCGTGTTGACGAAAATCAGCGTCGTCTTGTGCGACTTGATCAGCACGTAGATTTCACCGAGCGCATGGCGCGCCGAGTGTCCGGCCCAGGGCAGATGCTCCTCGGTGTCGAGCATCGTCACGCGCGGCTGCGCGCCGGCCTGCGCAACCACAACATCGGCATGCACCTGACCATGCAACGGCTGCGGCATCAGGAAACGGCTGAGCTCGTCCGGCTCGGCAACGGTGGCGGACAGCCCGACGGTCGTGAGCTGCGGCGCCAGCGCGAATAGCCGCGCCATTCCGAGCGACAGCAGGTCGCCGCGTTTGGATGTGACCAGCGAATGCAATTCATCGAGCACCACGCGCTTGAGCGTGCTGAACAGATAAGGCGCATCGGCGCTCGCCAGCAGCAATGCGAGCTGCTCGGGCGTGGTGAGAAGAATGTCGGGCGGGTCGCGACGCTGGCGTTGCCGCTTCGACGCGGGCGTATCGCCGGTGCGTGTTTCCAGCCGCACCGGCAGGCCCATCTCCTGCACGGGAACTTCGAGATTGCGCGCGATGTCGACGGCCAGCGCCTTCAGCGGTGAGATATAGAGTGTGTGGAGGCCTGGGCTGCGGCGCACGTCGCGGCCGGTCGAACGCAACCCACGCGGACGCGCGCCGGCTTCGTACAATTCCACCAGCGTCGGCAGAAAGCCGGCCAGCGTCTTGCCACCACCGGTCGGCGCGATCAGCAGGGCCGAGCGCCCGGCTTGCGCCTTCTCCAGCAATGCGAGCTGGTGCGCGCGCGGCTGCCAGCCGCGCTGTGCGAACCAGCGCGCGAAAATATCCGGCAATTGCGGCGTGGTATCGAAGAGATCGCGGGCAGGTTCCATTGACTGTCAGTTTGCGGCAACGACGATCAGCCCGGGGACTGGAGCGCCTTTTTCGGTGCGCGTCGAGGCAAAATCGAGGCTGACCGGTTTCAAGCCGGCCGCAACCAGTGCGGCCTGCACATGCGCTTCGCCATGGGCGTATCGCAAGGTCTCGCGCAGCAGGACGCCGTCACCGTTATGGGTTTCGACGCTGAATGCCAACATGGCAGACGGCGCCAGCACCTGCGCCGCGGCGCGCAGCACGGGCGCAAGATCGTCGAGATAGACGAACACATCGCCGGCGAGAATGAGATGATAGCGCGCTTTGAGCGCCGCTTCGTCGGCGAGAAAACGCAACACCTCGCCTTCGACCAGCCGGTCATAGAGACCTTTGGCGCGCGCCTGCGCCAGCATCGCGGGAGAAAGGTCGACGCCGACCATCCAGTCGCTGACCGGCCGGAACGGCAAAGCGGCAAGTCCGGTGCCGCAGCCGAGATCGAGCACCGAACCGAATTTCATGCGCCTCCCGCCCTGCGCGGCCGCGACCGCGCGAAACAGAAGCTCGGGTGCGCGGTAGCTCAACCCTTCCGTCAACGCCTGGTCGAAGCCTGCGGCGTAACTGTCGAACAGCGAGCGCACGTAACTTTCCGGCATGGTGGCGGCCGGTTCGGCGCCGAGCCGTACAAGATGCAGCGCGGCACCGTGACGATCCTGCGGATCGGACACTCTTGCCTGCGCGAATGCCGCAATAGCGCCGGCGTGGTCGCCCAGTTTTTCGCGCAGCTCGCCGAGCACAAACCAGGCCGGCGCGTAACCGGGCGCAAGTTCGAGCGCCTGCACCAGCAGATCGGCGGCGCCGGCAAGGTCGCCCTTGGCTTCGCAGTCGCGCGCCCATTCAAAGCGGCGGTCGGCGATCAGGTTGCCGGACGACAGGTGGATCGGCTGGAGCTGCAAGACTTCAAATTCCCGCTTCTTTGCGTTTCTTGGCGTGATCTTCAGAGTAGCTTGGCGCCGTGATTTTAGGGCATATCTGTCACCGGCGCGCGCGTGCTATCATCACCGCCGCAGGAGGACGCATCGGACTATGAGCAATGACACGGTGACCAAGGTTTTCGGCGGATCGCCGCTGGCGGTTCTGGGCCGCCTCATTCTGTTGTCGATCCTGATTGGCGTGGTCCTCTCGGCCCTGGGTCTCGACCCCTTCGACATCGTGCACAGCATCGAACGGCTGATTCGCAGCCTCTGGAATCTCGGCTTCGATGCGTTCCGCTGGCTGTGGCGGTATTTCCTGCTCGGCGCGGTGATCGTGATCCCGGTCTGGATCCTGATGCGGCTGTTCAACGCGCCAAGAGGAAAGTAACTAGATTCCGCTCATTCTCGCGTGGCCGGGTAGTCCAGGAGCTATTTGAGCATTGCGCTGGAGCCCCGCTTGTCGCGGGGACGAGCCGGTGAGCCACTAGTTCACCCCGGCCAGCTTTCCGCCGTGATTGCGGCCGCATCGGTGCCGACCATTGAAACAAGCGAATTGCGATGGCCGCGCTTGAGCGCTGCCGTCAGGTCCGCCTTGATTTCGTTCACGACACCGATGCCGCGATAGACCAGCCCGGTGTAGAGCTGCACCAGCGTGGCGCCGGCCTTGATCTTGGCAATTGCAGTCGCCCCGGAGTCGATGCCGCCGACGCCGATCAACGGGAACGCGCCTTCGGCACGCACGAAGGTCTCCGCCAGCATGCGGGTCGCGAGCTTGAACATCGGCCGGCCCGACAAGCCGCCCTGCTCGCGCGCTTTCTCGCGATCACGCAACGAGCCAGGCCGCGAGATGGTGGTGTTGCCGACGATCATGCCGTCGACGCGGCGCTTGCGCGCAACGCCCGACGACATCGTCGAGATCGGGCAGCGTCAGATCAGGTGCGATCTTGAGCAGCACCGGGACAAGACCGGCGCGCGCCCGGATCCGTTCACGCGCCTCGAGGACGCGCCCGAGCAAATCGTCGAGTGCTGCTGCCTGCTGCAGGTCGCGCAGGCCCGGCGTGTTGGGCGACGACACATTGACGGTGAAATAGCTGGCGACACCGGCAAAGGTCTCGATCAGCCGCGCGTAATCTTCCGTGCGATCCGCCGAGTCGCGATTGGCCCCGATATTGACGCCGACAATGCCGGCGGCGTTGCGGCGCCGGGCGAGCCGCATGTGCGCCACCGCCGCGCCGTCGTTGTTGAAGCCGAGCCGGTTGATGACCGCCTCGTCCGACTCGAGTCGAAACAGACGCGGCTGCGGGTTACCACTTTGCGCGCGCGGTGTGATGGTGCCGACCTCGACGAAACCGAACCCGAGGCGCAGCAGGGCATCCGGCACCTGCGCATTTTTGTCGAAACCGGCTGCAAGGCCGATCGGATTGGGGAACTTGAGCCCGAAGGCGCGCACCGAAAGCTCGTCGGCATCGGCCGCACCCTTGACCACCGGCATGAACCGCAGCGCCTTGATGGCCAGCGCGTGCGCATCTTCCGGATCAAGCGCCCGCAGCAATGGGCGAGACAGGCGGTCGAAAAGACCGATCACCAGACGGCCTCCGAACGTAAAGGAGAATCGACCCTATCGGTCCCGTTGAGGTTTATTCAAGGCGCTATCACAGGAAACTGTTGCGGAGGGGGGGCGACTCAAGGCTATAATTCCTATCCGCGGACATAGCCGCAGACGGGCCTGTTTTCACATGGCAATGCTGACCCATAACCAGATCTGGACGGCCCTCGACCGCCTGGCCGCCCGCGCCAAGCTCACGCCGTCCGGGCTTGCCAAGAAGGCGGGCCTCGACCCGACCACCTTCAACAAATCCAAGCGCGTCACGCCGGAAGGCCGCCCGCGCTGGCCGTCGACGGAATCGGTCGCCAAGGCGCTGCAGGCCACGAACACCAAATTCGATACGTTCGTCACTTTGATCACCGACGGCGGCAAGTCGACCATGAATAACGTGCCGGTCATCGGTTTCGCCCAGGCCGGCACCGGCGGCTTTTTCGACGATGGCGGCTTCCCGGTCGGCAAAGGCTGGGAAGAGATCGCCTTCCCGGCGGTCTCCGATGAGCATGCCTACGCGCTGGAAATTTCCGGAGACTCAATGCGGCCGGCCTACCGCGCCGGCGACGTCATCATCGTTTCGCCGGGCGCGACCGTGCGCAAAGGCGACCGCGTCGTGGTGAAGACCAAGGACGGCGAAGTGATGGTCAAGGAACTCAAGCGCAAGAGCGCGAAGTCAGTCGAGCTCAAATCGCTCAATGCCGAGCACCGTGACCGCACATTGCCGATGTCCGACGTCGTGTGGGTCGCGCGCATCGTCTGGGCGAGTCAGTAGTTTTCCGGCTACCGGGCTACGGCTCGGCCGTGCGATATCACACTTTCTAGAGTGGCTAAATTCGATCGGCGAGAAACCAGCCAAGGATACAAAGCCAAGGATACAAAACCATGGCCTCAATGACTCATTCCTGCACATGTTGCGCAGACATGCTCGACACGCGCTTTGATCGACGGCGCTTCCTTCACTTGACGGCAGGCGCCGGACTGGTCGCGGCCTTCCCGTCGCTGTCCTTTGCCGCAAAAGGAAAATACGAGGCGATGCTGCTGACCTGCATCGACCCGCGCTTTCCCGAACCGACGATCCACTACATGGAGCGGCGCCATCTGGTCGGCCAATACAGCCAGTTCACCTTTGCCGGCGCCGCCATCGGCGTGGTGGCGCCCGCGTTCAAGGATTGGGAAAAAACGTTCTGGGACAATCTCGCCGCCACGATCGAACTGCACCAGGTCAACCGGGTGATCGCGATGAACCATCGCGATTGCGGCGCCGCGAAGATTGCCTATGGCGAGGAGAAAGTCGCCAACCCGCGCATCGAGACCGAGACGCACAAGGCCGCGCTCATGGAATTCCGCAAACAGGTCGGCGAACGCCAGCCCAAGCTTGCGGTCGAGATGGGGCTCATGGACCTGAAGGGTAAAGTCGAGAGGTTCGTCTAGGACGTCGTCAGGCGCTGCGCGCCAGCGCCCCGTCGATCATGTCGACGGTGTTCTGCAGGCCATAGACCGCTGCGAACGAACCGAAGCGCGGTCCTTTCTCCTGACCCAGCAGCACCTGGTAGAGCATGTTGAACCAGTCGAGCGAGACGCCCGGTTTGCCGTCCTTGGCTTTTTTCTTCTGGTCCAGGAACGGCTCGCGGCGGCCGACTTCGTAGACCACGTTCTGGATATCCTCGGCCTTGGCATCGGCCGGCAATTGCGACAGCGCATCGCGCAGGTCGCTCAAGGCCGCGCGCTCGGCGGCGGTCGGCTCGCGGAATTTCTTTTCCGTCAGGACGAAGTCGCGGTAATAATGGATGGCATATTGCACGAGGTCATTGAGCTTGGGATGCGTCTGCGGCGTAACGCCCGGACGGTAGCGGCCGATGAAGCCCCACAATGTTTCCGCGTTCTCGGCGTTCGACGACGACACCAGGGTCAACAGCAGATTGAATGAGACCGGCATCTCGATCATGGGCGGATTGCCCGAATGAATGTGCCAGACCGGATTTGACAGCTGCTGGCGCTGGTCCTGACGCTCATAACCGCCAAGAAACTGGTAGTACTCGTCGACCGTGCGCGGGATGACATCGAAATAAAGCCGCTTGGCCGCTTTCGGCTCGCGGTACATAAAGAGTGAAAGACTTTCCGGGCTGGCGTAGCGCAGCCATTCCTCGATGGTCAGGCCGTTGCCCTTCGACTTGGAGATCTTCTGGCCCTTCTCGTCGAGGAACAGCTCGTAATTGAATCCTTCCGGCGGCCTGCCGCCGAGCGCGCGGCAGATCTCGCCCGACAGCTTGACCGAGTTCGATCAGGTCCTTGCCGGCCATTTCATAATCGACGCCGAGCGCGACCCAGCGCATCGCCCAGTCCGGCTTCCATTGCAGCTTGCAGCGACCGCCGGTGACAGGGACGGTGAAACGTTCGCTGGTGCCGGGCTCTTCATACGTGATCGTGCCGCGCTTGGCGTCATGCGCCAGAATCGGAACCTGCAACACCACGCCGGTCCGCAGGTCGATCGGCAAAAACGGCGAATAAGTCGCCGCCCGCTCTTCGCGCAGCGACGGCAGCATGATGCCCATCACTTCGTCGAACTGCGCCAGCACCTTGAGCAGCGCTGCATCGAAGCGCCCCGACTTGTAGCATTCGGTCGAGGACAGGAATTCGTATTCGAAACCGAAGTGGTCGAGGAAGGCGCGCAAGCGCGCGTTGTTGTGCTCGCCGAAGCTCGCATGGGTGCCGAACGGATCCGGCACCTTGGTGAGCGGCTTGCCGAGGTGTTGCTCCAGCATGTCCTTATTGGGGACGTTGTCGGGCACTTTCCGCAGTCCATCCATATCGTCCGAAAAGGCGATCAACCGCGTCTTGACCTTGTCGTCTGTGAGAACGCGAAAGGCATGACGCACCATGGTGGTGCGCGCGACCTCCCCGAACGTGCCGATATGCGGCAATCCGGACGGTCCGTAGCCAGTCTCGAAGATTACCTCGTCCTTGGGATGCTTCTTGAGACGTGTGACGATCTTGCGCGCTTCCTCGAACGGCCAGGCATTCGATTGCTCGGCGACTTCTCGCAAGGACGCAGCGGTATCTTTGGCGGACATCATGATCTCCGGGCCGCGGACACTAGAAATCCATCGCATTCACGTCAAACTAATCCCGTCATTCCGGGACGCGAGTGAAGCGAGCGGACCCGAAATCCAGAACAATACTGCGCGCCGTCATTTTGCTCTGGATTCCGGGTTCGTCCGCCTGCGGCGGACGCCCCGGAATGACCCTGCTCAGAAGGGGCTCACGGGGAAATAGCGCAGCCACAGGTCGGTGAAGCGGCCCTTCTCCCACAGCCGGAACAGCGCCCAGTTGAAGGCCTGCCGCAACAGGTCATTACCGCGCCGGACTGCGATGCCGACGCCTTCGCCAAAGAACCGGCTTTCGAGATAAGGCCCGCCGCGGAATGCACAGCAGTTCGCCGAGTCCGTGCCGTTGAGCCAGAACGCGAGCGACACGCCGTCACCGAACAGGAGATCGACGTCGCCCCGTTTCAACGCGAAGCGCGCGGCATCGGCGTCCGGATAAGGACGTAGCTCGGCCTCGGTGAACAGTATCTTGAGATAGGCCTCATGCGCGGTGCCGGCGACCACGGCGATTTTTTTCTTTTCAAGCGCTTCCGGCCGCACATCATCGATCGGGCTGTCGCGGCGCGCGACGAACCGCGCCGGCGTACGGTAATAGGGATCGCTGAAATCGAGACGCGTGCGCATCTCAGGCGTGGCCGCGATCGAGGCGATGATGGCGTCGCCATTGTTGGTGTTGAGCGCGCTGATCAGCGTGTCGAAGCGGCGCATCTGCACCGTGCAGGCAACCTTGAGTTCCTCGCAGATCATCCGCGCCAGATCGACGTTGAAGCCGGCCGGCGCGCCATCCGGGCCGGCATAATTGAACGGCGGATAGTCGGTTTCGGTGAGGAAGCGAACAATGTTGATGCGCGACAGGTCCGGCCGTTCCGGCCGCCGCCGCGGATCCCAGAAGCCGGGCACGGCCATCGTATCAGGCGGCGGCGTGACGGTTGGCGGCGCGGGAGCTGCGCCTTGCGGAGGAGTCTGCGCCGGGCCGTCGCGATCGTCGCCGCCAGCATCGGCGGCAATCGCAATGACGATGGCGCCGCCGCGCATGTTTTGACCGCTCGTCCAGTTCATTAGCCAGCCTTCGATAACGGGATTCGCGGGGACCATAGCATCGCCGCAGCGGCGGGCCAGCCACAATCGAACATAGACAGATGAGCTATGCGGTCAGGTGCTTCTCGATATCGTGCACCGGGTGCTTGACCAGATCCTTGTCGATCTCGCTGCGAATGGCGCCGCGCAAGGCGTGCGAATAGGCATGGCGGATCATGCCGAGCGCACGCGGCGGCGCCACCAGGATCATCGATTTCACCTTGCCGGCCGTAACGTCGCCGTCGAGCCGCTGGGCGAGATGGGTGAGGAAGGCCTGTTCGGACTGATCGTGCCAATCGGTCTGCGTGACCGAACTGCTGCCGGGACCGACGGAGCTGTGGGTGCGGCCAGGCTTGTCGGCGCCGACCAGATGAGTGGCCAAATCCTTCTGCTCGAGAACCTGCACCGTCTTCAGGTTGGGAAACTTGCCGTCACCAGTATTTTCCAAAATCAGCGCCTTGGCGCCATCGCAGACTACAACCCATTCGCCATGTTTAATCAAAAGCCCGGACATTGATTATCTCCTCAAATTTCCACCAGCCTAAAACAGATGCGCCCGCAAGGTTTTGCTCTGGATCAAACGCGCGAAGCGATGATTTCGTTGCCCAACCGAGGGATTTTGTCAGTTGGTGCCATCAAGCAAGCGGCGGGCAATGACCTGGGCCTGAATTTCAGCGGCGCCTTCGAAAATATTGAGGATGCGCGCGTCACACAGAATGCGCGAGACCGGAAATTCGAGCGCGAATCCGTTGCCGCCATGCACCTGCACCGCGTTATCCGCGGCGGCCCAGGCAACCCGCGCCGCCAGCAGCTTGGCCATGCCGGCTTCCAGGTCGCAGCGCCGACCGGAATCTTTTTCACGCGCGGCGAAATAAGTGAGCTGGCGCGCGATCATGATTTCCACCGCCATCATGGCGATCTTGTCGGCCACGCGCGGGAAGCCGACGATCGGGCCGCCAAACTGGACGCGATTCTGCGCATAATCGAGCGCCTGCTCCATCGCGGACTGCGCGACACCGACCGCGCGCGCGGCGGTCTGGATGCGCGCGGACTCAAAAGTCTGCATCAGCTGTTTGAATCCGAGCCCTTCGACTCCGCCAAGCAGGTTTTCTGCTTTGACTTCAAACCCGTCAAAGGCGATCTCGTATTCCTTCATGCCGCGATAGCCGAGCACCTCGATTTCGGTGCCGCTCATTCCCTCGGCGGGAAATGGGTTCTTGTCGTCGCCGCGCGGCTTTTCCGCCAGCAGCATCGACAGGCCGCGATGGCCGGCTTCTTTTGGATTTGTGCGCACGAGGAGCGTCATCAAATCGGCGCGCACCGGATGCGTGATCCAGGTCTTGTTGCCGTAGACTTTGTAGACGTCGCCTTCACGCACGGCGCGGGTCTTGATCGAGGCCAGATCGGAACCGGTGTTCGGCTCGGTGAAGACCGCCGTGGGCAGCACTTCGCCGGACGCGAGCTTCGGCAGCCATTTTTGTTTCTGCTCGGACGTACCACTGCCGAGAATCAATTCGGCGGCGATTTCCGAGCGCGTGCCGAGCGAGCCGACGCCGATATAGCCGCGCGAAAGCTCCTCCGACACCACGCACATCGATTCCTTACCGAGGCCCAATCCGCCGAACTCTTCGGGAATGGTCAGGCCGAACACGCCGAGCTCGGACATCTGCGCTATGATCTCGAGCGGGATGTAGCTGTTGGTGCGATGCCAGCCTTGCGCATGACCGATCACTTCACTGTCGGCGAACTTGCGCATTTCCTCGCGAATGGATTCCAGCGTCTCATCGAGGCCGCAGGTGCCGATCGTCGAGCCATGGCTTGCCCGGATCAATTCGATCAGCCGCGCGCGCCGTTCGGCGGTATTTCCGCCCGCGATAAGACTTTCGATGACGGGATTGATGCGAGCCGCCACCTGAGCGGGCGACAGGCCGAGATCGAATGGCCGCACCACTTCACCCTGGCTCATCGGGATGCCGCCGATGATCTGGGCAAGATACTCGCCGAGCCCGATGCGAATGAGGAGGTCCTCGACCTCGCCAAGCGTGTCCTCGCCGGCCATGCGCGCGGCGTAGGCCGCGAGCTGCCGCACCGCCTCGACATAGGTGGCAAACCAGGCGAGCCCGTGGGTTGCGCGCTGCTCACGGTCGAACAGGCGGCCAACCAGATGGCCTTCAACCACCACGCGCTCACGCACTTTGGCCGTTGCATCCCCCAGCAAGGCATCGAGGGCCGCGCTGGCCTCGCGGGCGAGCTCAACCAGTTCGGGGTCCGCGCTGGCGGTACGGGAAGCGGCGGTTGGCATGAACTCCTCGTGCGGCGGCGCCGACGTTATCAACAGTACGCGTGCACTGCACAAAAGCAAAGCCGAACGGGCCTTTGCGGCGGGCACGCCGGCCAAATCGATCCAAATTGCTATAATAATTAACTATTTCCGGCTTTCATTACGAAGGTACCTCCGGGCATTTCCTGCCGAGACCCCCGAACCCGCTGCATGCGCTCCATCGACTTATCGCTGCCGTTCAACTGGCTGGCCCGGATGCTCACCACATTTTCGGTGCGCACGCGCATTGTCGTTCTGGCGCTGATCCCGGTCGCAGGCTTTCTCGCCAATGGTCTCACATATAGCTCCGGGGAAGGTGACGTCGGCCGCGCTTTCGCTACCGTCACGCAATCCACCGCGCTGGCGGATGCCAGCCGCGACTTCAAGAGCGCGGTCGCGGCGATGCGCCTTGTCGTCAAGGACTTCAGCGTCAGCCCCAACAACAATCTGGTCATCATTTTCGACGAGTCGCACGGGCTGGCCCTGAAGGCGCTCGACAGCATTTCGGGAGCGATCGACCAGACGCGCGCCGAAAATATCGTCAGCATGCGCAACGACGTGACGGCGCTGCGCAAGAACTTCGATGACCTCGTGCGCGAACAGAAGATCCTTGGCTACGATGACGCGTCGGGACTGCGCGGCAACCTGCACGCCGCGGGTAACGCCGTCGAGCGCATCGTCAATGAGAACATGTCGTGGCTGGCAAAGGACGACGCCACGAAATTAATGATGACGCTGCTCTTTATGCGTCACCACGAGGCAGACTACCGCGTCGACCAGGACGAGATGTCGCGGCAGCAGTTCGACCGGGGCTACAAGCAGTTTACCGACACCTTTGCCCTCATCGATGGCACGCCCCAGATGAAGTCATCTCTCGAACAGCAAGTCAAAACTTACGCCGACACATTTGGGCAATGGGTCGAAGGCACTGACCGCGTCCGTCCCATCCGGGCGATCATCGATATCGACAGCCAGCACATGTTGCCGCGCGCGGATGAGATCATCCAGTATGCGCGCGACATCGCGGACGATGCCGCGCGGCGTCTGGACAAATCGCAGGCCAGGACACGGACCGGCATTATCATGGTGGGAATCGCCATGGTCGCGCTCGGTCTTGGTTTCAGCTGGCTGATCGGCCGCAGTATCACGCGGCCGCTGAACGGCCTCGCCACGGTGATGAAAAGGCTCGCTGATGGCGACACCACCGCGCGCATACCGGCGACCCACGCGCGCGACGAAATCGGCGAGATGGCGCGCACCGTTATCGTGTTTCGCGACAACATGATCGAGCGCGAACGCCTGACGCAGACGCAGACCGAGGCGAGCCGCGCGCGCGAACAACGCAGCAACTCGATCGCGCTTACGATTTCGCATTTCAAACATTCGGTTGAAAGCGCGCTGAGCAAGCTGCGCGCCGCGTCGATGAAACTTGAAATGAGCTCGGCCGATCTCAACAAGGCGGCCGACACGGTTTCCTCGGAAGCCGGCACCGCCAAGAGCCGCGTAGCTGCCGCGTCGGAAAATGTCACCGCGGCGGCAAGTTCGGTCGAGGAACTGGCGGCATCGATCGGCGAGATCGCTTCGCAAGCCGCAAAATCAACCGACGTCGCCGGCCGCGCCGTTTCGGAAGCGCAACGCACCGTCACGACGATGAAGGAACTCGGCAATGCCGCAACCCGCATTGGCGAGGTTGTCGGCCTGATCCAGGCGATTGCCGGGCAGACTAACCTGCTCGCGCTGAACGCGACAATCGAGGCGGCGCGCGCCGGCGAATCCGGCAAGGGGTTTGCCGTTGTTGCGGCCGAGGTCAAATCGCTCGCCGGCCAGACCGCCAGGGCAACCGAGGAGATCGCGGAGCAGATCGGCGCGATCCAGTCGGCGGCAGCGGACGCCTCGCAGGCCATCGAACAGGTCGACACCATCATCCGCGACATGGCGTCGATCGCCACGACGGTTGCCGCAACCGTCGATCAGCAGAATTCGGCTGTGGCCTCGATCGCGGAAGGCGTCAGCCGCGCATCAGGTGAGGCGCGGGTGGGCGCGGATGCGATGAGCCGCGTGACCGGCGTGACAGCCGATGCCCGCGCCACGGCATCGGACGTCAAGGATCTCGCCAACTCGGTCGCGCACGAGGCCGAGGGCCTGGAAGCCCAGGTGCGCCAGTTCCTCACGAACGTCCAGGCGGCCTAGTTCCCTTCCTCCGCCATGCGGAAAGAGGGCGAGAACGGTCTTGCAAAGCTTCCCGCAATGGATGATTTGAGAGGTTCCCGCCAACGGGAGCGTCCATTGGGCTTTCTCAAGCAGTCACTGCGAATTGCAGACGGCGCGTTTCGCCACTTCATCGCCGACGATGGCTGGGCGATCGCGAGCCATATCGCGCTCTCCACGCTGATGGCGCTGTTTCCGTTCCTGATCGTGGTAACGGCGCTGGCCGGATTCTTTTTCGGCTCAAAGGAACTTGCCGATGAAGCCGCGCATATTTTGCTCGAGGCCTGGCCGAAGGCGGTGGCCGCTCCAATTGCTCTCGATATTTCAGGCGTGCTGACGTCCACCCGCGGCGATGTCCTCACGCTCGGCGTTCTGTTCGCGCTTTATTTCGCTTCCAGCGGGGTGGAGAGTCTGCGGATCGGCCTCAACCGCGCTTATGACATCAAGGAGCCGCGTCCCTGGTGGCTGCTGCGAATTGAATCGATCGTCTACGTCCTGGTTGGTGCGGTGGCGATCCTGGCCTTTTCATTCCTCGTGGTGCTCGCGCCGCTGATCCTCGCCAAGCTCGTGCAATATGTACCGGCGCTGGAACCGTTCCGCGATCTCATCACTTTTGCGCGCTACGCGGTCGCGGCCGTTGTTTTGGTCGTTGCATTGACGATCGTGCATCTTTGGCTGCCGGCTGGCCGGCGCTCGTTCGCCCAGATCGCGCCGGGGATTGTCGCCACCTTGGCCTTATGGCTGCTCAGCGGCGCCGTTTTCGGGCGCTATCTCGCCGAATACGCCTTTGCCTATGTCTCGATGTACGCGGGCCTGGCATCGGCCATGGTCGCGCTGGTGTTTCTCTACGTGTGCGCGTCGATTTTCATCTACGGCGGCGAATTGAATTCGTTGATTGCGCAAAGCCGCGCCAAGAAAGAGTAATCAAGACGAAGAAAGACTAGCTGGCCGACGCTTCCTGCGCGTCCTCGAACGTCTTCAATCCCGTGCGCGGCGCATTCACGATCACCGCCATGTTGCCGGGCGGATGCTGGTTCTTCCACATCTTCATATGGGCGAGCGGGATGTTGTCCCAGGCGAACACTTCGCTCATGCAGGGGTCGATGCGCTGCTCGAGCACAAAGCGGTTGGCCTGCGAGGCCTGCTTGAGGTGGGCGAAGTGCGAGCCCTGAATGCGCTTTTGCCGCATCCATACGTAACGCGCATCGAACGTGAGATTGTAGCCGGTGGTACCGGCACAGAACACGACCATGCCACCGCGCTTCACGACCAGGCAGGAAACCGGGAATGTCTGTTCGCCGGGATGTTCGAACACGATATCGACGTCGCGCTTGCCCGTGATGTCCCAGATCGCCTTGCCGAAGCGGCGTGCTTCCTTGGTCCACTCATTGTACTCAGGCGTATTCACCGCCGGCATCTGACCCCAGCACTTGAAGTCCTTGCGGTTGATCACGCCTTTGGCGCCGAGATTGAGAACGTATTCGACTTTCGATTCGTCCGATATGACCGCGATCGCGTTGGCACCCGAAGCCGCGACAAGTTGCACGCCGAAAACACCGAGCCCGCCGGAGCCACCCCACACCAGCACATTGTCGCCGGGCTTGAGCGTGTGCGGCGAATGACCGAACAGCATGCGATAGGCCGTCGCCAGCGTGAGCGTGTAGCAGGCCAATTCTTCCCATGAGAGATGGTTCGGCTTGTGCATCAGCTGGCGCGACTGCACGCGGCAGAATTGCGCGAACGAGCCGTCGGGCGTCTCGTAACCCCAGATGCGTTGCGATGGCGACAGCAGCGGATCGCCGCCATTGCAGTCTTCGTCGTCGCCGTCATCCTGATTGCAGTGAACGATGACTTCGTCGCCGACCTTCCAGCGTTTCACTTTCGCGCCGACCGCCCAGACAACTCCGGACGCATCAGAGCCGGCGATGTGGAATGGATGCTTGTGGCCGTCGAGCGGCGAGATCGGAATACCAAGCCCGGCCCAGACGCCGTTGTAGTTGACGCCACCCGCCATCACGTAGACGAGCACCTCGTCATCGCCGATCGTCCAGGTCGGCACCACTTCAAGCTGGAATGATTTGTCAGGCGGGCCATGGCGTTCCTTGCGGATCACCCAGGCGTGCATCTTCTCGGGCACATGACCGAGCGGCGGAATTTCTCCGATCGCGTAGAGATCCTTGAGCGGAGCGACACTCCTCACCTTGGCGACAGCCGGCATCGACGTTCTCCCTGCCCTGATAACAGTCTGGCGCATATTATGTTGCATCGCAATATTACCTTCGACGCACTGAAATCCATCGAGATGACAGCGGGTTAGCTCGCGCCTCCCTGCGCATCGGAAAAACGCGCGCCCTGCCCCTTAAGGTTTTTGCAATGCGCGCCGCCTAGCGTGCCCCGGGATTCACCCGAGCGCAGCATGTCCGAACAGACTATTCGCCGGACCGGACGGATCGTGGACATACAAGCCACCATGCCGTGGCTCGTAGCCGCCGGCGTGTATGTGCTCCTGCTCGCGCTCGGCCCGCGGCTGCTCAACGACCCGGACACCTACTCGCATATCGCGCTCGGGCGCTGGATTCTCGAACATCACACCGTGCCGACCACCGATCCGTTTTCCGCGACGCTGCGGGGAACGCATTGGGTCGCATTCGAATGGCTGTCGCAGGTCACGTTCGCGGCCGCCTACGCGATTGGCGGCTGGACCGCTGTCGTCGCGCTCTCGGCAGCCTCCGTATCTCTCGCCATCGGCCTGCTGACCCGATTTCTCCTGCGTGAATGGCAGCCGACCGCAACGCTAACGGCGGTGCTCATCGCGTTTCTATTGACCGCGCCGCATATCCTGGCGCGGCCACATATCCTCGCGCTGCCTATCATGGTGGCATGGATCACGACGCTGATCCGCGCCGTCGATACGCGCAGCGCTCCGCCTCTGCTTCTCATTCCGCTGATGACGCTGTGGGCGAACTTGCACGGCAGCTTCACGTTCGGTCTTGCAATGATCGCGCCCATCGCCTGCGATGCGATCTGGCATGCGACGCCGGCAAAGCGGATGAAGCTCGCGCGTCAATGGGCGTTGTTCGGCGTGCTCGCCTTGGCAGCCGCTTGTATCAATCCTTACGGCCCCGAGATGATCCTCGTCACGTTCCGCACCGTGGCGCTGGGCGCGGCCTTGACGACGGTCACCGAATGGCGGCCGCAAGACTTCAGCCACATCGGCACGTTCGAACTCCTGATGCTCGCCGGATTTGGTTTCGCGCTTTATCGCGGCATTACGTTGCCGCTGCTGCGCATCGTCATGGTGTTCGGCGTCTTGCACCTGAGCCTGTCGCAAGTGCGTCACGCCGATCTTCTCGGATTGCTCGCGCCGGTCTTTCTGGCACGGCCACTGGCCAGACAGATTTCAGCGCTTGCGGCCGAGCGGACGAGCGAGGTGCGCCTCGGCCTATGGCCGCAAGCGGCAGCATTGGCGCTGCTGATTGCCATCACCGGCCTCGCATCGATGCGCACGGATGTATTTCCATCTATCAGGAATACGCCGGCGAGCGCGGTGCATTCGATCGACGTCGCCAAGGTCGGCACAATTCTCAACGATTATAATTTCGGCGGCTATCTCGACTTTGTCGGACTTCCGCCTTTCATCGATGGTCGGGCCGAGCTTTACGGCGAAGCCTACATGCTCCGCCACGACCGTGCGCTGAGCCTGCAGAACCTTCCGGACTTTCTGCGTTTGCTCGACGAGTATCATATCGGCGCAACGCTGCTCGCTCCGTCTACGCCCGCCGTCGCCATGCTCGACCGGCTGCCCGATTGGCAGCGTACTTACGCCGACGACATTGCCGTGGTGCATGTGCGGCGCACCAAACCAACGGCGCGCAAAAACTAGTCGCCGCGCACGGCAGTCGACGCCGCCCCCGCTTTGGTATTCAATCGCACCGTCGACGGCCCACCGTCGGGGCGGGCTGCGGTCAGGGAGGGCGTCATGGATCTTCAAGGCCTCATCATTCTGCTCATTATCGGTGCGGTTGCCGGCTGGCTCGCCGGCATGATCGTCAAAGGCATGGGTTTTGGCCTGATCGGCAACATCATCGTCGGCATCGTCGGCGCTTTTATCGGTACCTGGCTGCTCGGCGTTCTGAACGTCCACATTGGGGGCGGCATTATCGCCGCGATTATCAATGCCACCGTTGGCGCCGTCGTCCTGCTCTTCATCATCGGCCTGGTGAAGCGGGCCTAAAGCCCCTTTTTCCGGTCTAAATACCGAGCGACGGACAAACTGCCGGGGCGAACGGCTCCGGCAGCGGTGCGGATGTTGCATTGCAACAAACGCTGGGCCACACTGCCGGCGTCAGGCGAGCAATGCGCGACAAACCTCAACGCGACAAGCCGTGGATCTTCCGCACTTATGCCGGCCATTCGACGGCCGCGGATTCCAATGCGCTTTATCGCAAGAACCTCGCCAAGGGGCAGACCGGGCTCTCGGTCGCCTTCGATCTGCCGACGCAGACCGGCTACGATTCCGACCACGTGCTGGCGAAGGGCGAGGTCGGCAAGGTTGGCGTGCCGATCTGCCACCTCGGCGACATGCGCGCGCTGTTCGACAGCATTCCGCTCGATACGATGAACACCTCGATGACCATCAACGCCACCGCGGCGTGGCTGATGGCCCTCTACATCGCGGTCGCCGACGAGCAAGGCGCGCCGCGCACGTCGCTGCAAGGCACCATCCAGAACGACATCATCAAGGAATATCTGTCGCGTGGCACCTACGTGTTTCCGCCGGCGCCTTCGATGCGGCTGATCAAGGACGTGATCCTGTTCACGACCAAAGAGATTCCGAAATGGAACCCGATCAACGTCTGCTCCTATCATTTGCAGGAAGCCGGTGCGACGCCGGTCCAGGAACTTGCCTTCGCGCTCGCAACGGCGATCGCCGTGCTCGACACCGTAAAGGCTTCGGGCGAGGTGCCAGCGGATAAATTCGGCGACGTAGTCGGGCGCATATCTTTTTTCGTGAACGCCGGAATGCGTTTCGTCACCGAACTTTGCAAGATGCGCGCCTTCACCGAACTCTGGGACGAGATCACACGCGAACGCTACGGAATCACCGACGCCAAGCAACGGCTGTTCCGCTACGGCGTGCAGGTTAATTCGCTCGGCCTCACCGAGCCGCAGCCCGAAAACAACGTCGCGCGCATCCTGATCGAGATGCTGGCCGTCACATTGTCGAAAAGCGCGCGCGCGCGCGCCGTGCAGCTGCCGGCCTGGAACGAAGCGCTCGGCCTGCCCCGGCCATGGGACCAGCAATGGTCGCTGCGCATGCAGCAGATTCTGGCGTATGAGACCGACCTGCTCGACTACGGCGATATTTTCGACGGTTCGGGCGAAATCGCGCGCAAGGTCGACGAACTCAAGCGCCAGGCCAAAGAAGAACTCAAGCGCATCGGCGACATGGGCGGCGCGGTCGCCGCGGTCGATACCGGCTACCTGAAACAGCAACTTGTCGAATCGAACACCGCGCGACTGGAAGCGATCGAACGCGGCGATCAGATCGTTGTTGGCGTCAACAAATATCTCGAGAGCGAGCCTTCGCCGCTGGCCGACGCCGCCGACGCCATTCTCACGGTGTCGGAAGGTGCCGAACGCGGGCAGATCGAAAAGCTGAAGGCCTGGCGCGCGCAGCGCGACAACAAGGCCGTGCAGGAGGCGCTTGCCGAGCTCAAACGCGCTGCCGCCGGCGGCGCCAACATCATGCCGGCCTCGATCCAGTGCGCCAAAGCTGGTGTGACCACGGGCGAATGGGGCTGGACGTTGCGCGAGGCCTTCGGCGAATACCGCGCGCCCACCGGCGTCGGGCGCGCCATGCGGAACGATGTTACCGGCCTCGACGACATTCGTGCCGATGTCGACCGCGTGTCGCGCAAGCTGGGACGCCGTCTCACATTCCTGGTCGGTAAGCCCGGCCTCGACGGCCATTCCAACGGCGCCGAGCAGATCGCCGTGCGTGCGCGCGATGCCGGCATGCAGGTCGTCTACGAAGGCATCCGCCTGACGCCGGAGGAAATCGTCGACGCCGCACGCAAACAGAAGGCCCACGTGATCGGGCTATCGGTGTTGTCGGGCAGCCACCTGCCGCTGGTCGAGGACATCGTCGGGCGCATGAAGCAGGCCGGACTCGACGTGCCGCTCGTGGTCGGCGGCATTATTCCGCCGGAAGATGCCGCCGAACTCGAAAAGGCCGGGGTCGCGGCGGTTTACACGCCCAAGGATTTTGAACTGAACCGCATCATGTCGGACGTCGTGCGGATCGTTGAACGCGCCAAGGGCGCCAGCAACGTTTGAGCTATTCAACGAGGCTCGCCAATACCTGCGCGAGCTTTCCCGGACTGACCGGCTTTGCAAGATAAACGTTCATGCCGGCAGCGCGTGCCGCTTGTTCGTCACTGCGCTCACCGCGACCCGAAATGCCGATGACCGGCGTCTTGCTCGCGCTGCCGGGAAGTGCGCGAATGCGCTGCGTTGCCTCGACGCCGTTGAGGCCGCTGAGCATGACATCCATCAGCACCACGTCGTAGCCACCACGCGCAACTGCCGCCACCGCCGCCTCGCCGGTTTCAGCGAAATCGACGCGGTGGCCTAGCTCCCGAAGAATCGTGTTCATCACCACACGACCATAGGGATTGTCCTCGGCGCAGAGAATTGACAGCGACCGCGTCGAAACAGGTCGCGGATCCACCCGATTTGCCCCTGGTGCGTCCACGGGCTCGGCCAATATCGTGAGTTGGAAACGCGAGCCGCGGCCACGGCCGCTGGTCACCGTCAGGTCACCACCCATTGCCTTTGCAATCCGCTTGACGAAGGAAAGGCCAAGACCGGCTCCGCCGTAACGCTTGGCAATATCCGCACTGGCTTGCGCAAACGGGCGGAAAAGATGTTTGAGATCGCTCGCGCTCATTCCGATGCCGCTATCGGCAAAGGTGAATATCAACCGTGTCCGCCTGCGCGGTGCCGGGTCGGCGGAAACGGTGAACGTGACCGTTCCCTCGTGGGTGAATTTCACCGCATTATCAGCAAGGTTTTCCAGCGCGGCGCGCAGACGCAAGACGTCGGCGGACACCATCGCGGGAAGATCGCGCGCGATCGTAACCTCCGATTTGATAGCCTTGTTATTCGCACGCGCGGCCAGCGCGATACCCACCGTCTCCCCGAGCGCGCGCGGCGAAAACGGCTCGTTGCGCAACACGAGTCCCTTCGCATCGGCCTTGGCGGCATCGACAATCAGCGTGGCAAGGGCGGCCAGATGGTCGGCGCCGCTTTTGACCGCATTTGCCCATTCGCGCTCACGTGCACCCAAATCCGACGTCGCAAGCAACTCGGCCAGGGCAACGATCCCGGTCAGTGGCGTGCGAATATCGTGCGCAATTCCGGCGAGGGCGGCTTCGATGGCGCGCGGATCGGCGGTGCTTGCGCGCGAAGACGCTCGCCGCCGCTTGACGACTTTGCTCTTACGCCTGCGCTTCGCCATGTCCTTACCCCGGAGCCGACAATGCCACGGAAGCCGCGCTCAATCGAGCCCGGCCAGGCGGCGGATATCGGCTGGCGATACGCCGCGCGCGCGCAGTTCGCGCAAACCCGTGGATTGGCTGGATTTCGACAGCTTGCTGCCGTCAGCGTCGAGGATGAGGCGGTGGTGGTGATACCGCGGCTGCGGCAGGCCGAGCAGCACCTGGAGCAACCGGTGTACCGCGGTCGCATGAAACAGGTCGCGACCACGCACCACATCGGTGATGTTCTGCGCCGCGTCGTCGACGGTTACCGCGAGATGGTAGCTGGTCGGTGTTTCCTTCCGCGCCAGGATCACGTCTCCCCACGTTGCGGGATCAGCGGCGATGGCGCCGGTTTCGCCGTTTGGTCCGGCGCCCGTTTCAGTCCAGGTGAGTTTGCCGGCGCGCGCCAGCGCCGCCGGCATGTCGAGCCGCAAGGCGTAGGGCGCGCCTGCATCGATGCGCCGCTTCCTGTCGGGCACTGACATACTCTTCGCATCGCCCGGATAAAGCGGCGCGCCATCGGGATCGCGGGGCCAAGGGCGAGTACTTGGCGCGATCGCCTCTTTCGCAGTGACCAGGCGCGCTATGTCGGCGCGGCTTTCGAAGCTCGGATAGACCAGCCCCATCGTTTCGAGAGTGCCAAGCGCAGCACGGTAGTCATCGTAGCGTTCCGATTGCCGCCGCACCGGGCTTTCCCAGGCCAACCCGAGCCATTCCAGATCCTCATAGATTGCCGTCTCGTATTCCGGCCGGCAGCGGGCCGTATCGATATCCTCGATGCGCAGCAGCAGGCGCCCTCCCGTTGCGCGAGCCATATCGGCATTGAGCAACGCCGATAACGCATGGCCGAGATGCAGATAGCCGTTCGGCGATGGGGCGAAGCGGAAAACGGGTGGCATGGTTCCTGTCTGACGGTACCAAACTCTCCGCTCATTCCCGCGTAAGCGGGAATCCAGTCAAGTGGCTTTAGCTGGATCCCCGCTTCCGCGGGGACGAACGGCATAATACTAAGGATCCCCAATACTAAGGATCGCATGACCCACTTCCTTCACACCGAGGCCGATTTGCAGGCCGGACTTGCCCAGCTGGTTCTTACCGACCCGCGGCTCGTGCCCGTCGCCGAGAAAGCCGGCGCCTTCAGTTTGCGCCGGCGCGAGGCCGGCTATGCCGGCCTGTGCGCCATCGTATGCGGGCAGCAGCTTTCGGTCGCGGCAGCCGCGACAATTCGCGACCGGTTGTTTGCAGCATTCGATCCGTTTCATCACGACGTCGTACGCGCCGCACGCACCGACAAGCTCAAGCGGCTCGGCCTGTCGGCCGCAAAGATCAAATCGATCAAGGAAATCGGCAAAGGCAGTCGCCAACGGCCGCATCGACCTCAACGCCGTCGGCAACATGGACGCCGACGTGGCGCACGCCACGCTCACCGCGCTGCACGGCATCGGGCCGTGGACTGCCGACATCTATCTGCTTTTCTGTCTCGGCCACGCCGATGCGTTTCCGTCGGGCGACCTCGCCGTGCAGGAATCGGCGCGCATTGCACTGGACTTGCGCAAGCGTCCGGACGCGAAGCAGCTCACGAAGATCGCCGAAGCGTGGCGGCCGTGGCGCGGTGTAGCGGCACATCTGCTGTGGGCCTATTATCACGTAGTGAAACGGCGTGAGGGCATATCGGTTCAGCCGAACAAGGGGCCACACAAACCGGCGGCCAAAAAACCGACCAAGAAGACGACGAAGAAAAAGGGAAAAAGGAAAAAGAAGAATGGCTGAACTTGACGGCCCGCGGCTTGAGCCGCGCGCGGGACCCGCGCGCCAGCTTGTCGTTTTCCTGCACGGCTATGGCGCCGACGGCAACGACCTGATCGAAATCGGCCGCGACTGGCAGGGATTCCTGCCGCATGCGGCTTTCATATCACCACATGCGCCACGCCCCTGCGGCCAGGCGCCGACCGGCCGCGAGTGGTTTCCGCTGACGTTTCGCAACCCCGATGAACGCTGGAACGGGGTCAATGCGGCGGCGCCCGGGCTCAACGCCTTTCTCGACGCCGAACTCAAGCGCCGCAATTTGCCGCCCTCCGCGCTCGCGCTGGTCGGATTTTCCCAAGGGACCATGATGGCGCTGCATGTCGGCCTGCGCCGCACCGTGCCGCCGGCGGCGATCGTCGGCTATTCCGGCATGTTGATCATGCCGGGCGATGCCATGTCGGAAGCCTTTGCGGCTGAGATCAAATCGAGGCCTCCGGTGCTGCTCATTCATGGCGATGAGGATCAATTGATTCCGGTCCAGGCGGTGAACCATTCCGCCCAAGGTCTGGCCGCGCTGGAGGTCCCGGTGCAGTGGCACATCTCGGCCGGCGTTGGCCACGGCATTGACCAGGAAGGCCTGCGGCAGGGCGGAGAATTCCTGGCCAGGTGCTTCGCGGCCCGCAAATAGCTGCCCTGTAGCGCCTTGCGGGTAACTCCCCGTCCCGGCTTCACAATCCCGTCACGCTGCCCTATTACTAGGCGTGTTAGCTGCGTGGCGGCAGCGTTCCAAGGAGGTCGAGGAGCGTCGCTTGAACGTGCACGTTTCGCCCGCTGGATTTCCGGCCCTGGTGCTCAACGCTGACTTTCGGCCGTTGAGCTATTACCCGCTTTCGCTGTGGTCCTGGCAGGACGCGATCAAAGCGGTCTTCCTCGAACGCGTGAACATCGTCGCCAATTACGACCGCGCGGTGCACAGCCCATCCTTCGAGATGAAGTTGCCGAGCGTCGTCTCGCTCAAGACCTTTGTGAAGCCATCGACCCACCCGGCTTTCACGCGATTCAACGTCTTCCTGCGCGACCGCTTCTCCTGCCAATATTGCGGCGACCGCGACGACCTCACCTTCGATCATATACTGCCGCGTTCGCGTGGCGGGCATACCACCTGGGACAACGTGGTCGCCGCGTGTTCGCCCTGCAATCTGCGCAAGGGCAACCTCACGCCGAACGAAGCCCGGATGTGGCCATCGCAAATGCCTTTCCAGCCGACGGTGCATCATCTGCACCGCAACGGACGGCTCTTCCCGCCCAACTATCTGCACGAGAGCTGGCTCGACTATCTCTATTGGGATACAGAACTCGAGCCGTAAGGCATCCTGCCGAATCTGCATTGGAGTTTGCCATGATCAGCAAGCTGCTCACGCATCGCAGCGAGCGAGCAATCGTGCTCGCACTGAGCGCCCTGTTCATCGCAAGCGGTGCCGTCGCTCAAACTCCACCAGCTTCAGCAGGGGCGCCCGATCCGCAGCTCATCGAAGATCTGGTCGCGGCCAACCGCATCCTCGCTGACCACGGGCTGCTCGATGGCTGGGGACACGTCTCCGTTCGGCACAATCGCGATCCCAACCGCTTCCTGATGGCGCGCGGATTGTCGGCCGAACTCGTGACGGCAAAGGACATTATCGAATTCGATCTCGACAGCCGGCCGGTCGATACGCACGGGTTGCCGACGTCGGCTCTGTTCACCGAGCGCTACATCCATGGCGAGATCTACAAGCAGCGCCCCGATGTGATTGCCGTCGTGCACACGCACGCCCCCTCGCTGATCCCTTTTGGCGTGACCAACGTGCCGCTCAAGCCGATGTATCACCGCTCGGCCTTCATCAGTTTCGGCATCCCGATTTTTGAAATCCGCGAGCGCGCCGGCATGACCGACATGTTGATCCGCAACCCGACGCTCGGTCATAACCTCGCCGATACTCTTGGCGATCATCCGGCCGCGCTGATGCGCGGCCATGGCGCGGTCATCGTTGGACCGTCGCTGCCGCGCGTGGTGGGCCGCACCATTTTCCTGGCGCTCAATGCAACCCTTCAGGCTCAAGCCATGAGCATGGGCACGACGATTACGTATATGGACCCGGAAGAAGCGCGCAAAATCGAGGACCGCGAGGGGCACGGGCTTGCCCGCACCTGGGACGGCTGGAAGAAAAAGGTGATGGCGAAACCTTGAAAGTTCCGGATCGGCAGCATCTGCCGTCCGAGCCCGATTTTCCCGTTCTTTCGTGATTTGACGCGCATCAAAGGCGCGACCCTCCTTCTGCGCTAGCTGTGGGCGCTGGAAGGACCTTGCATGACCGTACCCGTGGCACCTAAGGCGCTACGTACCGAACCACCGACGCCGGTCGCACTTGTGCCGAAACCGGAGGCCGCAGCGCCCGCGCGTCTGCGCCCCGGGCGGCCGTGGATCATCGGCGGACTGTCGGCGCTATTGGTCGTCGCCATTGCCGGCGTCTGGTGGTTTTCCGGCAGCAGCGGAACCGTTCACTACACCACCGCGCCGGTCACGCGCGGCGCAGTGACGCGCGCCGTCACCGCTACCGGAACGGTCAACCCCGTTCTCACAATCATCGTCGGGTCCTATGTGTCCGGCGTGATCCAAGAGATCACTTGCGACTACAATACCGAAGTCAAACAAGGGCAGATTTGCGCCAAGATTGACCCGAGCCCCTATCAAACCGTGGTTGACCAGAACAACGCCAATCTCGGCGTTGCGAAAGCGCAGATGGAAAAGGACAAGGCCAATCTCGCCTATGCGCAGCTCAATTACGATCGCAACGCGCGGCTGGCACAAACCAACGCCGTGTCCAAGGACACCCTCGACATTGCAAAGAACGGTCTCGACCAGGCGCGCGCGCAGATCGGCGTCGATGAAGCCACGATCGCGCAACGGCAGGCCCAACTCGCCGCCGCGCAAGTCAATCTTGACTACACCAAGATCGTTTCACCGGTGGACGGTACAGTGGTGTCACGCAATGTCACTGTTGGCCAGACCGTAGCGGCCAGCTTCCAGACACCGACATTGTTCCTGATCGCAACCGATCTCACCAAGATGCAAGTCGACACCAATGTGAGCGAAAGCGATATCGGCGGGATCAAGAACGACGATAAGGCGCTCTTTACGATCGATGCTTTTCCGAAGCGAACATTCGACGGTACAGTGAGCCAGGTTCGCCAGTCGCCGCAGAATATCCAGAACGTCGTCACCTATGACGTCGTGGTCAGCGTCGATAATACCGATCTGGCGCTCAAGCCTGGCATGACCGCCGCCACCCGTATTGTCACCGACCAAAGGCGCGATGTACTGCGCGTGCCGAGCCAGGCGCTGCGGTTTTCGCCCGCCGGCGTCAATTCGATTGCAAGACCTGCATCAAAGCCAACCAAGAAGACGGCTGCAGTGAATGGCGAAGGCACACCAGCTGCCGTTTGGGTACTAAAAGACGACAAGCCAGTTCGGATTCCAGTCGTGGCCGGTCTCGACGACGATACTTTTGCCGAGATCCTGCAAGGTGATCTAAAGGCGGACGATCCGGTCATCCTCAGCGAACAACGCAATGGCACCAAGCCGGCTGGTGCCGGAAGCAATGGGCCGCGTCTGCGGCTCTGACGACAGAAAAACGGTTCGATCATGGCTGAACCGATCATCAAGCTCGAGCACATCACGCGGACCTATCATGTCGGCGATATCGACGTGCATGCGTTGCGCGATGTCAGCGTCAAATTGAACGCCGGCGAATTCGTTGCGATCATGGGCTCATCCGGCTCGGGCAAATCGACTTTGATGGCGATTATCGGCTGTCTCGATCGTCCAACCGGTGGTCGATATTTTTTCGAGGGCGTCGACGTAGCGGGGTTAAGTGAGCCCGATCGAGCGGGATTGCGCAGCGAGCGCTTCGGTTTCGTGTTCCAAAGTTTCAATCTACTGGCGCGCACAAGCGCCATTGAAAACGTGGCATTGCCACTATTTTACGCTGTCTCTGGACCGGCCAGTGCGGCCTCGCGGGCCGAGCGGGCTCGCGCAGCTCTGGGACTGCTCGGCCTGGGCGAACGCGAGCGCAACACGCCCGGCCAACTTTCCGGCGGCCAACAGCAGCGCGTTGCCATTGCGCGCGCCCTTATCAACCGGCCTGGCCTGCTCCTGGCCGACGAGCCGACCGGCAATCTCGACACGCGGACTTCGCACGAAATTATGGAGACATTGACGCGCCTCAACCGCGAACAAGGCGTTACCATCGTCGTCGTTACGCACGAGGCCGACATCGCGGCTTACGCGGATCGCGTGTTGACAATGCGCGATGGCCAGATCGTTTCCGACACGCGCAATCCGAAGCCGGCCCAAGGCGGCACGCGCGCGATACCGGCAGATAAAGACGCGTTCCTGCGCCCGCAGCAACCGCAGCAAGGACCACGGACTCAGACGCTCTGGGCATTCGGCCTGATGATCATGGCTGCCGCCGTGCAGGCGCTCAGGCGCAATATGATGCGATCGAGCTTGACGATGCTTGGCGTCTTTATCGGCGTCGCGGCCCTGATCGCGATGGTGGCCGTCGGCCAGGGCGCTAATGAGGCGGTGCGGAAACAAATTGAAAGTCTCGGCACGAATCTTGTCGTCGTGCTGCCAGGCGCGCGTACCGCGGGAGGCATGCGCGGCGGTTTTGGCAGCGCATCCACGCTTACAACGAGCGATGCACATGCGATCCGGCGCGAAAGCACAGCGGTCGGCGAAGTCAGCTACCTCATTCGCCAGTCCGGACAAGTGCAATCTGGCAATCAAAACTGGACCACCGGCATCCAGGGCATCAGCCCAAATTACCCGCCGATGACGAACTGGCGGATCGCCGCCGGCCGCGAGATTACGTCCGATGACGACACCAGCGCGGCGCTGGTCGTGGTCATTGGACAGACCGTCGCACGCCAGCTGTTCGGCGAGTCACAGTCTCCAATAGGCGCGCTTGTACAGGTGAAGGGCGTGCCTTTGCGCGTGATCGGCGTGCTCGCTTCGAAAGGACAGACACCGTTCGGAACCGATCAGGACGATCTTGTCATGCTTCCGTTCTCGACCGCCGAGCGCAAAGTGCTCGAAGTCGCAGCGCCCACTCAGCCGCAAACGCAATTCAACTGGGCCTACACGAACCCGCCCAATCCTTACGGCTTGCAGCCGCATCTTGCCGGTTACGTCAATCTTATTTACGTGCAGGCCAGCGGCGCGACGGAGATACAACCGGCGATCAGGCAGGTCACGGAAATTCTCGCGCGCCGCCATCGCATCAGGCCCGGCGACGATAACGACTTTGACGTACGCAATTTGAGCCAGATCGCCGAAACCGCCGAGAGCAGCAGCCGCATCATGGCGCTCCTGCTCGCCGCCGTCGCTTCTATTTCGCTGGTCGTTGGCGGCATCGGCATCATGAACATTCTGCTGGTATCGGTGACAGAGCGCACGCGTGAGATCGGCCTGCGCATGGCAATCGGCGCGCGCCGCCTGCACGTGCTGCTGCAGTTCCTCGCGGAAGCGGTGTTTCTGAGCATTACAGGGGGAATTGCCGGCATTATCATGGGCGTCGCATTTTCGGCGGCGATTTCGCTCATTGCCGGCTGGGCAACGCCGATTTCTGCCGCGGCGATCGCCGGGGGATTTCTGTTTTCCGCAGCTGTTGGAATATTCTTCGGCTATTACCCGGCCCGCAAAGCCGCGCATCTCGATCCAATCGAGGCGCTGCGCTACGAGTAATCAGTGCTCAGCCGCCAGGCAGCATCCGTTGCAGGACACCATCGCGACGGATGAAATAGTGATAGAGGCCGGCCAGAACATGCAGGCCGACCAGCGTCAGCATCACGTAATTTGCCACCAAGTCGTGCACATCGCCCGTCCAGCCCCAGCCGGGGGCGCGCGTGCCGACCAGTTTCGGTAATTCCGCCCCGAACATGACGATCGGCATGCCGCGCCAGGACGCATTGATCCAGCCGAGGATCGGAACCACGAACAGCAAGAGATAAAGAAGCCAATGCAGGACGCGCGCGCTCTGCATCTGCCAGGGCGGCACACCGTCCAGCGGCGCGGGCTCGGCATGAGTCGCTCGCCAGAACAGGCGCACGATCGCCACGGCGAGGATGACGATGCCGAACGTGAAATGCAGGCTGATCAGGGTCGTCACCGGGGTGTTGCGGCCGATATGCGGCATGGTCCAGGCGAAGATGAACTGGGCAAGCAGCAGCACCACGATCAGCCAATGCAGCGATTTCGCGGTGGAAGTATAGCCGTCGGTCTGAACCATCGATTCCTCATGCCCTTGTATTGGAACGAACAATCCCTATATGCGTCCCAGTGATGATGTTGAGCCGCAAGGCTCTATCATCGAGCGGCCACGAAATTGAGTGGGTGACGCCGGATGTACGCGCGCCTTCGCATTTCGTGGTCGAATTGTTTTTGAGCCACATTACGCCGGTGTTTTCAGCCGTTCCTTGTCATACCCCGCGACGCGCTTGTAGCTCTCCGACAACGCCATGAGTTCTTCGCGGCTGATGACGTCATTGATATTCTTGAACGGCTTGTCGCCCGTGCGGCGGTAGACTTCGTGCAGGATTGCATCGGGCGGCGCACTCCGGTTTGCCAGCACCACCTGGCTGGTCGCCGGCAGACGCTTAGCTTCATAGACCTTGAGCGCCTCGACCGGATCGGGATTGGCCTTGAGGGCATCCGACAATGCGCGCGCATCGAGAATGGCTTGCGCTCCACCATTGGCGCCGCGCGGATACATCGGGTGCGCAGCATCCCCCAGAAGCGTCAGGCGGCCGAAGCTCCAGCGCGGCAGCGGATCCTGATCGACCATCGGATATTCGAGAATCTGGTCGGATGCGCGGATGAAGTCCGGCACGTCGAGCCAATCAAAATGCCAGTCGGCCATGGCGGGCAGGAAGTCTTCGAGTTTGCCGCGCCGGTTCCAGTCGCGCTCCTTGTATTGCGGTGTCTCGATGTCGCAAACCCAATTCACGAGCTGACGGCCGTCGGCATCGACATTGTTGCGGATCGGATAGATTAGAAGTTTTGCCGGATGATGCCAGCCGACGCGGATCATGCTGGCGCCTGACAGGAACGGCTTCCAGCGCGTGACGCCACGCCACATGTTGATGCCGGAATATTTCGGCGGCCCCTCGTTCGGATAAAGCTGCTTGCGCAACACCGAATGGATGCCTTCGGCGCTGACGATGACGCTACCCTTAACGGGGGCGAGCTGCTTGCCGTTGACGTCCTCGAAATGCGCAATCGCCTCGGGCCCGTCATAGTCGACACGCGTACACTTGTGGTCGAGGATGACCTTGTCCTTGCCGGCGCGCGCAACGAAAGCCTCGAGCAGGACCATCTGCAGATCGCCGCGATGGATGGAGAACTGCGGCACGTCGTAGCCGGCGAACTTTCCGGCCGGCTCGCTGTAGATGAATTGGCCGAAGCGATTGTAGAAGCAGTATTCGCGCGTGGTGACCGCCACTTTCGCAAGTGCGTCTTCCAGCCCAAGCGCGCATAGCTCACGCGAGGCATGCGGCAGCATATTGATGCCGACCCCGACCGCCTTGAGTTCGGGGGCCGCCTCGAAAATGCGACAAGCGATGCCGGCGCGATGCAGCATCAGGCCGAGAGTTAATCCGCCGATGCCGGCGCCGATAATCAGAACTTCCATGCTGTCATGTTCCCGCATTTCACAGGCGGCCTGCCAGGGCCAGCCCCGGATTGGATTCTATTCGGATGACGGGCCGCGCGCGAGGGACGCCTTGAAGCCCCAGGCGGCAACCGCCGCGAGAAATAACGAGACCAACACATCATAGCCGGCGAGCGAAATCCCGAGGAAGCGCCAGGCGGCCTCGTCGCAGCGCACGATTTTGATGTCCTGCAGCGATTTCAGCAGATTGCCGGTCGAGCCGATACTGTTGATCGGCCCCGAACAATCGGTCGGGCCCGGCCAGAACTTCCATTCGACACCGGAGTGGTAAGCCGACAGTCCCGTGTTCCAGAGCATGGCGGCGGTGATGACCGCAAAGCCCGCGATCATGACCTTGCTCGAAGCACCGTGCCCGGCGCCGAGCCAAAGCAGCGCCGCGAGCGGGACGCTGACGTAGAAGGCATTGCGCTGTTCAAAGCACAGCGGGCAAGGCGGATAGCCGAGCACGTACTGAAAGAAATATACCGAGCAGATCGTCAGCGCGCCGATGATGGCCACGATCGCCGCCGCGGAGAGCGGTGGGTCACGGCGAAGCATGGCTACATAGTCATTCATTGTCTGAGCGATTTCCGCAGGGCGGAGTTGGGTGGTGCCGGTGGTCGGGGTCGAACCGACACTCCTTTTGGGAACACGATTTTGAGTCGTGCGCGTCTGCCAATTCCGCCACACCGGCTTTTGGGGGCCTAGCTATAGCGGCAAGTTTCTGTACCGCCAAGCCGCATGGTACAAGCGCAAACTGCGCGGTAAAATCGACCCAAACGCCTTATTTCACGGAGCGCTCAAAATGAACGAAGAAGCCCTCAACATGTCACTGCGCAAATTCCTCAAGGTCGTGGGCGTCACCTCTCAGCAGGAGATCGAGAAAGCGATCCGCGCGGCGGTGGCGGACGGCCGGCTGAAAGGGGCAAAAACGGTCGATGCGCAGATGGTCCTCACCATCGGCAAGGCCGGACTCAATCACAAGGTCGATGGCGTGATCGAATTGGAATAAAGTAGCCGCGCGAAGGTCAGTGCACGACGAGCGCAAACAGCGCGATCGCGAGCGCTGCGGACAGGCCTATCGCAACAACTTTAATGTGGGTGGTACGATCCGCGGTCAGCAGGGACGAATTCATGATGCCCGCCCTAGATCGTCAGCGCGATAAAGGTGCCGATAAGAACGCCCGCCGCGATAAGCCACATTTCAAAGTCGCCGCGGACTTCACAAGCCATTGCTCTGCTGTATTTGCGCATCGCATTGCTCCTCCTCATCGACGCTTCGGAGGATCGTCATTTTCGGATGCAATTATTTGATATCGATCAATTCGGCGCCTAGGGACTTATACGGAGTTCGGTTCAGCACCAACATTCCGCCGGCCAAAGGCCGCTTCCATCTCGCGCCGTACTTTCACCGCCGAATCGTTGGGGTCATAGGCGACATCGGACCATTTCAGCGCGCCGCCCTCGCGGATACTATTCTTGAGCTTGACGTTGTGTGCGAGTCCGAGCGGCAGAAATTCGTGTTGGAGCGAAAATTCAGCGGGCGTCTGCTTGCCCCAGACGCAGAAGCCGCCCTCCCCGTCGAGCATTTCGCCGGCCTTGAGATCGCGCTTGGCGGTCGCCACGACGTCGGAGCGAAAACCGGTCGGCGCGCCGGTTGGTTCGTTGCGGAGCGCGCAACTGGCAACCGAAATGCCCAGCTCCAGGCCTATCATGTGAATGGGCCGGTAAAGCGCGGCAAATTTGCCGGTTTTGTCCGGCAGCATGGCGTATTCCTTGAAGCAGCGGCGCGCGTAATCGGTGTCGCCCTCGAACACCACGTACGTGCCGAGCGCCAGGTGATGCAGCACATCGCGGCCATCGCGATAAACGGATGACGTCACTTCGGTCACCCCGGCCTTCTCCAGCGTGCCGCCGTCGCCTTTCGGCTTGCAAACGTCCGCAAGCTCGAAACGTGTGGCGGGCGGAAAACCGAGACCGTTTGTCTGCGGCACCAGGCCGGTGGCATTGCAGACCGCCGTCATTTCAATGCCCGATTTTGTGCCGTCGACGAAAGAGTTGAACATCTTCGGGTTGATCGACTTGCGGTCGGAGATATTCAGATATTTATCGAGGATGTCCCAGACATTGTCCGGGTTCGACTTGTGGTAATGCGGCTCGTAACGCGTGCCCTTGCCGGCGCAAATGACCTTGAACCCGGCCGCGCGCGCCCAATCGACATGTTCGCAAATCAGCGCCGGCTGATCGCCCCAGGCCAGCGAATAAACGACTCCTGCTGCTTTGGCGCGGCGCGCCAGCAGCGGGCCCGCAACCGCATCGGCTTCGACATTCACCATGACGATGTGCTTGCCGTTGGCGGCGGCCATCAGCGCGTGATGAATGCCTGCGCCCGGCACGCCCGTCGCCTCCACAATGACTTCAATCTGTGGGTCGGCGATCAATGCTTCGGCGCTGTCGGTGACAAATGTCGTTCGCTTCTTGTGCGCGTCGGCAAGCGAAGCCGCTGCATAAGCTTCATCCGGCCAACCGGCGGTTTTAAGCTGGCCGCGCGCCCGAGCGACATCAAGATCGGCGACGCCAACGATATGCATGCCGCGTGTCAGCCGCGCCTGCGCAAGAAACATCGTGCCGAACTTGCCGGCGCCGATCAGGCCAACCGTCACGGGCCGCCCGGCCGCCTCGCGTTCGAGCAACTTTGCATAGAGGTTCATGTGTGAAACGGAAACACAGCCGCGACGGCGGCACAAGTGCGGTCGCGCTTCCCGGCTATTGGCAGAAGGCGCGCGAAACGAAGGTTTCGGTGCTGCACTCCGGGCCGGTTGAACGTCCGGACATATAAACCTTGGGCGGGCAAACCTCGGCGGTCGTCATGTCGAGACTTTTGCCGGAATCGAAGCCTTTTGCCTTGCACATCGTGCTGGCAGCCGCGACACAATCGGGCGCGCCATTTGGCGCGAGCTGGCATTTCTCGTGACCGCTGATGGCGCGCGCCACCGGAATGCGCACCACGGCACCGGCGGCGTCCTTGGCGCCTTCAACCGTCGACTTGGCCGCATCGCCGGCATCACGGCCAATGCCCTCGACTTTCTTGCGAGCGCTCTCGAATGACGAATTCACGCTTGTGCTTTGATCCTTGAACCAGCGGCTGACGGCCGCCAGAAATCCGCCGCCGTCATTGGATTTTTGCTCCGGAGGCGGCGCGTCTTGCGCCGCGGCCAAGGCCGACATGAGGACCACGACAGCCGCGAAGGCCCACGCCAGCGCCTGCGACGCCGCAGTCTTCTTTTTCGAAAAGGTCAAAGACCGTTTGATATCCATGGCTCGCCAAGCTTGGCGTCCCGTCCGCCATGAGCGGCAGACTATTCCCCATACCACGGTGCGCCGTTTACGGCCCACTGGTGGCGAAATTGAGGACGCCATTTCCTCAAATCAAGTATAGCGCCGCAACGATGCCAATGACGATAACAGCAGCGCCGAGCAGAACCCATAGCCCGAGCCGCTTTTCAATAATATGACGCGCCTGCTCGCCATAGCGGTGCAGCAGAAATGCCAACAGGAAGAAACGCGCACCGCGCGTAATCACCGAAAAAAGCAGGAACAGCCCGAGATTATAGCCCGCAAAACCGGACGTGATGGTCACGACCTTGAACGGAATGGGCGTAAGGCCCTTCAGAAGGATGATCCAGGCGCCCCACTGCGCATAAGCCTCGCGAAAAGCCTCGACTTTGTCGCCATAGCCGTAGAGGTGAATCAGCCAGGCACCGACGGAATCGTAGAGCACCGCACCGATGGTGTAGCCGAGCAGGCCGCCGGCAACCGACGTGATCGTGCACCACGTCGCCATTACGTAAGCCCGCTCCGGCCGCGCCAGCGCCATCGGGATCAGCATCACGTCGGGCGGCACGGGAAAAAACGAGCTCTCGGCAAATGATATGGCGCCCATCGTCCACAACGCGTGTGGCCTATGCGCAGCAGCAAGGCACCAGTCATAAAGACGGCGCAGCAGGGAACGCGGCTCGGCAGCCTCAGCAGTCATCGCCGTACTCGTGAGGAGAATTGTGACGGATCAACGGCGCTTGCGCACGCGCCGGGGCTCCAATGCCACCACTTTACGCCGTGCCGCGGCGCGCACCAGATCTTTCGGCACTTTTTCGGCGATGCCGAACATCAGCTCGCGGCGGCGCATTTCCGCCCAGACCTGGTCCGGATTCACACCGGCATGCACCCAAAGCACCACGAGGTTGTAAAGCAGATCGGCGCTTTCCCGGACGACCGCCTCGGGCTGGCCGTGCATGGCGTCAATGACGACCTCGACCGCCTCTTCGGCGAGCTTCTTGGCCATCTTGGCGCGTCCCGCGCGCAAAAGCCGCGCGGTCCGTGATTTGGCCGGGTCGGAACCGCGAGCCGCAATCACAGCATCATAAAGACGGGCGACCGAATCAGTCATGCAACCCACAATATCCGATCCGCACGCCAAACCGGTTAACGCCTGTGGCGGCGCGCGAATGTGTCACTGGAACTCCGTGCCACCGTTATCAGACGTTTAATGGCGACATTAGGTTCCCGCGCTTACGCCGGGCTTCGGCCGAAAAAGTGAGTATCTAGGCCCACTTAACGGGTCCGCCCCGGAGCTTTGTGACAGACTTTATTCGTCCTCGGACAGCAGCGTGGCGTTGCCGCCCGAGGCCGCTGTGTTCACGGTCACCACCTGCTCGCGCGCGAAACGATTCACATAATGTGAGCCGCCAGCCTTCGGCCCGGTCCCGGAGAGTGCGCTGCCGCCAAACGGCTGCGAGCCGACGACAGCGCCGATCATATTGCGGTTCACGTAGACATTCCCGTGCGGCAGGCGCGCGGCGATGCGCGTAACGACCGCTCCGATGCGCGAATGGATGCCGAGCGTGAGCGCGGTGCCATTGGCGGCGATGTCGTCAAGCAACGCATCGAGCTCGCCGGCGCGCCACCGCACCACGTGCAACACCGGACCGAACACTTCTTCCTTGAGCTCACGCGCGCTGTCGAGTTCAACGATTGCTGGCGCGACATAAGTTCCGCCGGCCGGCGCGACCGCCTGTAGCCGAAACAAAACGGCACCGCGGGCCTCCATTAAAGCAATCCAGCGATCCAGTTTGTCCCTGGCGTCGGCGTCGATCACCGGCCCGACATGCGTCGCCGGATCGCGCGGATCACCCAGTTTGAGCTCGCGGGCCGCGCCTGCAACCATGTCCAATATGCGATCGGCCACATCGTCCTGAATGCATAAGAGTCGCAACGCCGAGCAACGCTGGCCGGCGGAGCGGAACGCAGACGTGATGACGTCATCGGTGACCTGCTCGGGCAAGGCCGTGGCATCGACGATCATGGCATTGATGCCGCCGGTCTCGGCAATCAGCGGGGGGATCGGCCCGTCTTTCGCGGCCAGCGCACGGTTGATCGCACGGCCAACCTCGGTCGACCCGGTGAAGACGACGCCGGACACGCGGCGGTCGGCCACCAGCATCGCGCCGATTTTTCCGTCGCCCGGCACGAGATGCAGCGCGCCCGCCGATACGCCTGCCGCAAGCATCAGCTTCACCGCCTCATAGGCTATGAGCGGCGTCTGCTCGGCGGACTTGGCAACGACGCAGTTGCCGGCCGCGAGCGCGCTGGCAATCTGGCCGGTAAAAATCGCCAGCGGAAAATTCCACGGACTGATGCAAACGAAGACGCCGCGCCCGCGGTATCGCAGCTCATTGCTCTCACCGGTGGGTCCGGGCAACGGTTGCGGCGCCAGCGTGCGGCGCGCCTCGCCGGCGTAGTAGCGGCAGTAGTCCGTCGCCTCGCGAACTTCCGAAATACAGTCGTCGAGGGTCTTGCCACCTTCGACTTGCAACAGCGCAATCAACTGTCCACGATTCTGCTCGATGAGATCGCCTGCGCGTTCAAGCGCCGCCGCGCGATCGGCGACCGCGGTTTCATTCCAGGCCGGGAATGCGCCAACGGCAGCCGCAAGCGCCGCGGAAACGATCGCTTCGTCGCCGTCCTGCACGGTACCGATCGATTTGCCATCGATCGGCGACTTCAGCGCGCGTTCCCGCCCTGCAACGGAGACGCCATCGATCAGCGGCGTCGCACGTGCGCTTTGCGGCGCGGCACGAATTTCGGCGAGCAAGGCCTCAACCGCAGCGTGGTCGCCAAATTCAAGACCGGCCGAATTTCGCCGCGTCGGACCAAACAAGTCGCGCGGAAGCGGAATATGCGAGTGGCGCGCGTGTGAAGCATCGGCGATCCAGCTCTGCGGGCGCCGCAGAATGGATTCGATTGGCACCGCCGGATCTGCCGCAACCGATACGAACGATGAATTGGCGCCATTCTCCAGCAGGCGCCGCACGAGATAGGCGAGCAAATCCGCATAGCCGCCAACCGGCGCGTAAACGCGGCAGGTCAAGTCGGGCAGCTCGGCCAGCAGCGACTCGTACAACGCCTCGCCCATGCCATGCAGCCGCTGAAACTCGAAGCCGCCGGTGCCCGCCGCATCCTCGATCACGCAAGCAACCGTGAGCGCATTGTGGGTGGCAAATTGCGGATAGAGGCGCGGCCGCGCCGTCAGCAGTTTGCGCACACAGTCGAGATAGCAGAGGTCGGTCATCGCCTTGCGGGTAAACACCGGATAGTCGGCAAGCCCCCGCTCCTGCGCGCGCTTGATTTCAGTGTCCCAATAGGCGCCTTTCACCAGACGGACCATCAGGCGGCGATCGAGGGCCTCAGCTGTCTCCGCAATCCATTCGATCACTGCGCCAGCACGCTTCTGATAGGCCTGCACGGCAAGGCCAAAACCATCCCAATCGCGCAGCGAAGGGTCGCGCAATACAGCGGCGATCACATCGAGCGACAACTCCAGCCGATCCGCCTCCTCGGCATCGACGGTGAAATTCAATTCGTGCGCTTTCGCTAGCCGTGCCAGTTCCATCAATTTTGGCACCAGTTCCTTGAGAACGCGGCCGCGCGACAGCGCCTCGTAAGCGCGGATGCAGTGCCGACAGCTTCACCGAAATGCCGGGCCGTTTCGGCAATGCCTCGTTGCCAGCGCTTTTTCCGATCGCGTCGATGGCATTGGCATAGGCGTCGAAATAGCGCCCCGCATCGTCACCGGTGCGAGCGGCTTCACCCAGCATGTCGAAGGAATAGAGAAATTCGCGGTGCGAGCCGGCGCGCACCAAAGCCTCTTCAATCGTCTGCCCAAGCACGAAATGCGAGCCGAGCAGCCGCATGGCTTGGCGCGTGGCGACGCGGACGGCCGGCAAGCCCAGCCGCTTGATCAGCGACTCAACGATGCCCTCGGGTGTTTCACCGGGATGAATGACGCGGGCCGTCAGGCCGAGCGTCCATGCGGAGGCGGAGACCAGGAGACCCGTGGAGCGGGAATCGTGATGCGCCCAGTCGCCGGCTTGCAGCTTGTCCTCGATCAGGCGATCGGCTGTTTCGGCGTCGGGCACCCGCAGCAGCGCTTCCGCCAGCACCATCAGCGCGAGCCCCTCCTTGGTGGAGAGAGCATAAGCGTGCAGGAAATCCTCGACACCGCCGAGCATGCCGGTGCGCGCGCGAATCGCCTCGACCAGACGTCTGGCGCGTGTGTCGATGCGCATTTCGGCATCGCGTGAGCGGCCGGCGGACGCCAGCAGCGCGGCAGCAATCGCCTCATCCGGTGGCGCGTAGGGCGCACGCAGCGACGGAATGTCGCGCACTGGACCTTCGGTCTTGGCCGGCGGCATTGCGTTGAACCTCCGTACCGGTGTGCAAGTCTACCCTAAACGCTCATCCAAATTGTCCGATTCTCGCGGCTTGAGAATAGCGACGTTCATCACAGGCCATAGCGTTAGCCTTACCGTCGTAAGTGATCGCGCGCGGATCAGCCCGCGCTTGCCCTTTGCAGTTTCATGTTCTTTGCTTGGTCATGGCAGAGTTCCGCACCACAGGCTGCGCGAGCCGTCGAAAAACGAGCTGCGCGATGAATGCGCGCTATGCGCGGAAGTCGACATGGCTTGCGCTGCTGTTTGCTGCGACGATCGCAACGCATGCCGCCGCAGAAACACCTATCCACTTCACGCTTGATTTCAAATTGGAAGGACCATCGGCGCCGTTCCTGGTGCCGCTCGACAAAGGTTACTATGTCGCGGAAGGCCTCAACGTCACGATCGAGCCCGCACTCGGCTCGCTGCAACCCATCGAGCGCGTCGCATCGGGCGAATATGACATGGGCTTCGGCGACATAAACACGCTGATCAAATTCCGCGACGCCAAGCCTGCCGCGCCAGTCAAAGCCGTGTTCATGCTCTACAATCGGCCGCCCTATGCGGTGATCGGCCGCAAGAGCCGCGGCATCGCGAGCCCGAAAGACCTGGAAGGAAAAACACTTGGCGCGCCCTCGGCCGGCGGCGCCTTTGCGGAATGGCCGATATTCGCGCAGGCCAACAACATCGACGTCGCGAAGGTCGCAATCGAAAACGTGAGTTTTCCCGTGCGCGAACCGATGTTGGCGGCGGGCCAGGTGGATGCGATCACCGGCTACTCGTTCACGTCCTATGTCAATCTCAAGGACAAAGGTGTTCCGGTCGACGATATCGTTGTCCTGCTGATGGCGGACTACGGGGTCGCGCTCTATGGCAGCGCCATCCTGGTCAATACAAAGTTCGCCGCCGAGCATCCCGATGCCGTTCAGGGTTTCCTGCGCGCCTTCCTGAAGGGTCTGAAGGACACGGTGAAGCAGCCTGCCACCGCAATCGAACTCGGTCATCAAGCGCAACGGGCAGGTCAGGAAAAGCGTCGAGCTTGAACGGCTGAACATGGCGATCCACGAAAATATCATCACGCCGGAAGTCAAGGCGAACGGCTATGGCGGCATCGAGGCGGATCGCTTCGCCCACGCGCTTGAACAGATCGCGCTCGCCCATAAGTTCAAGGCGAAGCCGAAGCTGGACGACATCTTCGAATTCGTCGTTCCTGCCGGCGGCGGCGGCCCGCAAATTCAATTGAGTCCGAAAAGCCGTTACTTGATGCGCTCGAGAATACTCACGTAGTTCGCGACCGACGTTCCACCCATATTGAAGATCCCGCCAAGCCGGGCGTTCTTTACCTGCAGGTCGCCCGCAGTGCCGGTGAGTTGCATCGCGCAGAGCGCGTGCATCGACACGCCGGTCGCGCCGATCGGATGCCCTTTTGCCTTCAGGCCGCCCGACGGATTGACCGGCAGCTTGCCATCTTTTTGTGTCCATCCCTCCAGCACGGCACGCGCGCCCTGGCCCTCGGTGGTCAGACCCATGGCTTCGTATTCGATCAGCTCCGCGATGGTGAAGCAGTCATGCGTCTCCACAAACGAGAGATCGTCGATCTTCAGGCCTGCCTTCGCCAGCGCACGCCGCCAGGCCTCGGCACAACCTTCGAACTTCAAAATGTCGCGCTTCGACATCGGCAGAAAGTCCTGCACGTGTTCCACGGCGCGGAAGGTGACCGCCTTCTTCAGCTTGAGCGCGGTCTCAACATCGGTGAGCACGACTGCGGCGGCGCCATCCGACACTAGAGAGCAATCGGTGCGCTTGAGCGGGCCTGCCACAAACGGATTCTTTTCGCTCTCCGTGCGGCAGAAATCGTAACCGAGATCCTTGCGCATCTGTGCGTATGGATTGCCGACACCGTTCTTGTGGTTCTTGGCGGCGATCATGGCCAGCGCGTCGGATTGGTCGCCCCATTTCTGAAAATAGAGTCCGGCGATTTTTCCGAAAATACCGGCAAAACCGCCGTCGATCTCGGCCTCCTCGCGCACATAGGACGCCTTCAGCAGATTGCGCCCGATCTCCGGCGCGGGCGTCGTCGTCATCTGCTCGGCGCCGACCACGAGCACGACGCGCGCCGCGCGCGCATCGATCGCCTTGATCCCCTGATGCACGGCTGCAGAGCCGGTGGCGCAGGCGTTTTCCACGCGCGTCGCGCGCTTGAAGCGCAGCTCGGGCGCGGCCTGCAATACCAGCGACGCCGTGAAATCCTGCGCCGAAAAGCCCGCATTGAAATGGCCGAGGACGATCTCATCGACGTCCTTCGGCCCGATACCGGCGTCGGCCAGCGCTTCGCCGGCCACCCGCACGATCAGGCTTTCGACAGTTTCACCGTTCAGTTTTCCGAAGGGGGTATGGGCCCACCCGACAATGCAGGCCGTCATTAATGCCTCCTTTGCCGAATTTTGGTCGCTTTCCTCGGCGATTGAGCTTGCGAGTCGCCATACATATTCAACTGCGGCTCGGCCGCTTTGCCTAGCATCGAAAGCTTAGATAGCCTATCAGCACCGGTCATGGAACTTCCCCGGTCTTGAAGCCTTAGGACCCTGAACCGCAGAAAAATGATTATCGCTTCGAGCCGCACCCTTAGTGCAATGGCCTTTGGCCTTGTTGTCAGCGCTCTGTCGCTTGCCGGTGCAAGCCAGGCGCAAGCGGAAGCACAACTGCTGATCGAGGCGGCCACCGGCAAAGTGCTGCACGCCGAGAACGCGACGTATCCGTGGTACCCGGCCTCGGTCACGAAAATAATGACTGCCTACACGACCCTGCGCGCGATCAAGGAAGGCCGCATCTCGCTCAATACATTGCTGACCGTCTCGCGCAACGCAGCCGCGCAGCAGCCGACCAAGATGGGCTTCAACGCCGGCACCACGCTGACCGTCGACAATGCGCTGAAGATGCTGATGGTAAAATCCGCCAACGACATGGCGGTCGCGATCGCGGAAGGCGTCGGCGGCTCGATTTCCGGCTTTGCCGACATGATGAACGCCAACGCCCGGCGCCTCGGCATGTCGCAGAGCAACTTCGTCAACCCGAACGGGCTTCCCGCTGAGAACCACGTCACCTCGGCGCGAGACCTGGCAATTCTCGCGCGCGCGCTGATTCTCGAATTTCCGGAATATGACAGCTACTGGCACATCTCGTCGATTCGTTACGGCAATCGCGTGATGCGCAATTACAATTCGTTGATCGATCGCTATCCCGGCGCCGACGGTATCAAGACGGGATTCATTTGCGCGTCCGGTTACAACGTCGTTGCCTCCGCGACGCGCAATGGCCGCCGGCTGATCGCGGTCGTGCTCGGCTCATGGTCCGGCGCCGTCCGCGCGCAGAAGGCCGCCCAACTGCTTGAGCGCGGCTTCAACAGCGGCGGCCTGTCCTGGCTCACGCCCTCGCTCGGCACCGTTGACGCACTGGCGCCGATCGACGCGCAGCCCCCCAATCTGCGCGATGAGATGTGCGGCGGCCACCGGCGCAAGCCGCCCTCGGAGGAGAACGAGGAAGAGCCGGAAGACGCGGCCACGACGGCCAGCGGCGAGTCCGGCGGTTCGCCGGCGCTGCTGCTGTCCAGCCTGAAGCCGGCGAACGGCAAATTCGTGCTCGGGCCTCCGGTCGAGACGACGCCTCCGGTCGTGGTTTTCACGGGGCCGGCCGACCATCCGGACACCGTGGCGCAGACCGCCAGCGCCGGGCCGAAAAAGAAGAAGAAGGTTGCCGCCAAGACCGGAGGCGCTGAAAAAACGGCCAAGACCGAAGACGCCGCAAAGACGGCCAAGACAGCCAAAACTGCCAAGCCGGTGGCAAAGCACCCCAAACCGAAAGTCAGCTCGGCGACGCAATGAGCGAGCCTGCGCCACGCGGTGAGCGAAAGACCCCGCCGACGCCTATGCCGCTGACCGTGCTCACCGGCTTTCTCGGCGCCGGCAAAACCACCTTGCTCAACCGGCTGCTGAAAGATCCTGCGCTGGCGGATACCGCCGTCATCATCAACGAATTCGGCGAGGTGTCGCTCGATCACCTGCTGGTCGAATATATCGGCGACAACATGGTGTTGCTGCAGTCGGGATGCCTCTGCTGCACCATGCGGGGCGACCTGGTCGATGCTCTCGAGACATTGCTGCGCGATCTCGACAACCGGCGCTGCACGTTCCGGCGCGTGCTGCTCGAAACCACCGGGCTGGCGGATCCTGCACCGGTTCTGCACACCGCGATGTCGCATCCTTATCTGCTGTTGCGCTATCGGCTCGATGGCGTCGTCACGGTGGTGGATGCGATCAATGGCGCAGCAACGCTCGATGCCCACGCCGAAGCCGTGAAGCAGGCCGCCGTGGCTGATCGCGTCGTCCTGACCAAGACCGACCTCGCCGATAGCGGGCAACGCGATGCAATCGTCGCGCGCCTGCGCACGCTGAACCCGGCGGCGCCGATCCTCGATGCAGCCAAAGGCGAAGCGACCGCCGGCCGGCTGCTCGGCAGCGGCCTCTACGATCCCGACAAGAAGATTCCCGACGTCAAGAAATGGCTCGCTGCCAAGTCCTACGCAGGCGAGCACCACCATCATCATCACGACGTCAATCGGCACGACGAGCATATCGGCTCATTTGTGCTCACGACGGACGACGCTGTCCCTGCCGGAACTCTGGAGATGTTTCTCGAGCTTTTGCGCGCGACGCATGGCGCCAAGCTTCTGCGCGTCAAAGGTATCGTGAAACTCGCCGAGATGCCGGACACACCGGTTGTCGTGCACGGCGTGCAGCACGTCTTTCATCCGACGGTTCGGCTCGAACGCTGGCCGGACGACGACCATCGCACCCGGCTTGTATTCATCACCCGTGACCTGCCCGAACGCGCCGTGCGCGAGCTATTCGAGGCCTTTTTGGGCGTCGCCGCCCCCGATCGCCCTGATCGCGCCGCCCTGACCGACAATCCGCTTGTTCCGTTCGGCGGGGGCTAGCACTTCGCCGCGTTGTTACCGGCCTTGCATGCAAGGCGGGTTGAAATCATGCTGATGTCGAATCGGCAGCCGGCGGTCAGACGAAAGGCCGGCGCGGGGGAAGCGTCATGGAACGGCTTTGGCTTCGGCATTATCCGCCGGGCGTTCCCGCGGAGATCGACCCGTCGCGCTACCCTTCGCTGGTGGCGATGCTCGAGGAAGGCTTCAAGACCTATGCGGCACGCGAGGCTTGCGTCTGCATGGGCAAGGCCTTGAGCTATCGCGAACTTGATGAAGCTTCGTATGCGCTTGCCGGCTGGCTGCAAAGCCGCGGACTGAAGCACGGCGCGCGCGTCGCCATCATGATGCCGAATGTCCTGCAATATCCGGTGGCCATTTCCGCCATTTTGCGCGCCGGCTGCACGGTCGTGAACGTGAACCCGCTCTATAAACCACGTGAGCTGGAATTCCAGCTCACCGACGCAGGTGCTGAAGCCATATTCGTCTTGGAAAATTTCGCTTCGGTGCTGCAGCAGGCGTTGCCGAGTACGCCGGTCAAACACGTCGTGGTCGCCAGCCTCGGCGATATGCTCGGTGCCGTGAAAGGCGCGCTGGTCAATGGCGTGGTCCGCCATATCAAGAAAATGGTGCCGCCTTACGAAATTCCCGCAGCCACCATGTTCAACGATGCGCTGGCTGCCGGGCGCCGAACCGATTTTAAGCCCGCTGCGGTAGGAGCCGACGACATTGCCTTCCTGCAATATACCGGGGGCACGACCGGCCTTGCCAAAGGCGCAATGCTGACCCACCGCAATCTGGTCGCCAACATGTTGCAGGTAGAAGCGTGGAACCAGCCGCTGGTCGATCAGCCGCCCAAGATCGACCGTCTGATCTTCGTCACCGCGTTGCCGCTCTATCATATCTTCGCACTGACCGCGTGTTTCCTGCTCGGCGTGCGCACCGGTGGCATGTGCCTGCTGATTCCAAACCCGCGCGACATCCGCGGCCTCATCAAGGAGCTCAGCCACTACAAGGTGAATATTTTTCCCGCAGTGAACACGCTCTACAATGCGCTGCTCAATAACCCCGAGTTCGGCAAGATCGACTGGAGCATGTTCAAGTGCGCGATCGGCGGCGGCATGGCGGTCCAGAAACCGGTTGCCGATGCCTGGGTGAAAGCCACCGGCAAGCCCATCATCGAAGGCTACGGCTTGTCGGAAACGTCTCCGGTGCTGACTTGCAATCGTGGCGACATCACCGAATGGACCGGCACCATCGGCCTGCCGCTGCCCTCGACCGATATTTCCATTCGCGATGATGACGGCCACGAATTGCAGAATGGCGAACAAGGTGAAATCTGTGCACGCGGGCCGCAGGTCATGTTGGGCTATTGGCGGCGTCCCGATGAGACTGCGAAGGCGATGACCGTCGACGGCTACTTCCGCACAGGCGATATCGGCGTCATGGACATTCAGGGCCGCATCCGCATTGTTGACCGCAAGAAGGACATGATCACCGTTTCGGGCTTCAAGGTATTTCCCAATGAGGTCGAGGAAGTTGCCATGGGCCAGGGCGGGCTGCTCGAATGCGCATTGGTCGGCATGCCGGACAAACATTCCGGCGAAGCCGGAAAACTGTTCGCCGTCAGGAAGAACCCGAATCTCACGGCCGATGAACTGCGTGCGTTTCTCGTCACTCGCCTTGCAAGCTACAAGGTGCCAAAGCAGATTGAATTCCGCGACGAATTGCCGAAGACAAATGTCGGGAAGATCCTGCGTCGCCTCTTGCGTGACGATAACGCTTCCACGCCGGCCAATTGAGACAGGATGCCGATGCTCGCAAGTTCCGCCGAAGTCGTATCATTCTGGCGCGAGGCCGGACCGGACCGCTGGTTTACCAAGGACGCCGCTTTCGATGAGCAGATCCGCGGGCGGTTTTCCGACACCTATGAAGCTGCGGCCGCCGGCAAGCTGTCCCACTGGGAACACAGCGCACAGGACGCGCTGGCCTTGCTCATCTTGCTCGACCAGTTCCCGCGCAACATGTTTCGCGGCGACGCGCGCACCTTCGCGACCGACCCATTGGCGCGTGCGGTGGCCGCGGGCGCGATCGTGCGCGGCTTTGACAGCCAGGTGCCGGCGGATTTGCGCAGCTTCTTCTATCTTCCCTTCGAGCATTCCGAAGATCTCGCCGACCAGGAACGCGGCATAGCCTTCTACAAGGCGGCCGGCGATGCTGACGGCCTGAAATGGGCTGAAATCCACGCCGATATCATCCGCCGCTTCGGCCGCTTCCCGCACCGCAATGCCGTGCTCGGCCGCACGACGACGCCGGAGGAGCAGAAGTTCCTCGACGATGGCGGCTTCAGCGGCTGACGCAGAATCGGCGGGACGGTGCCCACCTCCTTTGCTAGACTTGCTTGCAATAATGAGCCGGCCATCAAGGCCGGTTGAAAGCAAGGGAGGCAACTCGTGTTGCATTTTGCCGATGCGCTTCGGCGCTTTTTGACTATTGCAAGTCTCGTCCTGCTGACAATTGCAATTCCCGCTTCACTCCACGCACAACAGGGATTGAGCGTCGGCTCGAACGAAATCGGCGGCACTGTCACCAGCGCCAAAGGTCCCGAGGCAGGCGTCTGGGTGATCGCCGAGACGACGGAACTACCCACAAAATTCGCCCGGATCGTCGTCACCGACGATCAAGGGCGCTATCTCATCCCCGACCTGCCGACGGCCGACTACACGGTCTGGGTGCGCGGCTACGGGCTTGTCGATTCGCCCAAGATGCGCGCGAAACCAGGAATTACGCTCGATCTCACGGCCGTGCCCGCACCGAATGCAGCGGCGGCGGCGCATTATTACCCGGCGATCTACTGGTACACGCTGATGAAGATCCCCCCGGCGAGCGAGTTCGGCGGCAAGAGCGCCATTCCCGAGAAGCTCACGCAGAATGACTGGCTGAAGCAGATGAACAATGTCGACTGCATCGGCTGCCACCAGCTCGGACAGGAATCGACCCGCACCATCCCGGCCACGCTCGGTCACTTCAATTCCGGCGAGGAGGCCTGGGTACGGCGCGTCCAATCGGGCCAAGCGGGTGAAATGATGACGAACCGGCTCGCCGGCCAATGGGGCGGCGTGCCGTACAAATATTTCGGCGAGTGGACCGATCGCATAGCAAAGGGCGAAGTGCCCAAGATGGAGCCGCCGCGGCCGCAGGGCATTGAACGCAACGTGGTGATCACGTCCTGGGAATGGTCCACCCCGGACAAATATCTGCACGACCTGATTTCGTCCGACCGGCGGCATCCGACGGTTAATGCCAATGGCCCGTTGTTCGGCTCGCCGGAATATTCGACCGACAACATGCCGATCCTCGATCCCAAGACCAACAAGGTGTCGTTCTTCAAGATGCCGGTGCGTGATGCCGACATGCCATTGTCGCTTGGACCCGGCCACGCCGGCGCCATCAAGCCCATGGCGGACTCACCTTACTGGGGCAGCCAGGCACTCTGGGACACGCGCGCCAATAGTCATAACGCAATGTTCGACGACAAAGGACGCGTGTGGCTGACCGCGAGCGTACGCGGGCAGGACAACCCGGCCTACTGCAAGAAAGGCTCCGCTAATCCGTACGCCAAGGTCTTCCCGCTTGAAAAATCGCAGCGGCAAGCCGCCATACTTGACCCCAAGACGATGAAGTACACTTTCGTCGACACGTGCTTTGCCACCCATCACCCGCAGTTCGGTTACGACGCCGACAACACGCTGTGGTTCAGCGGCACCGGACAGGTGGCAGGCTGGGTCAACACTAAAACTTTTGAAGAAACCGGCGATGCGGAGAAAGCGCAGGGCTGGGCGCCGTGGGTGCTCGATACAAACGGCAACGGCAAACTCGATGAGTATGTGGACCCGACCGCGCCGGGCGATCCGGCGAAAGATCGCCGGATCACTGCCGGTTCGGGACCCTACTCGGTCATGCCCAACCCGAAAGACGGCTCGATCTGGTACGCCATCGGCACGTTTGCCGGGCCGCCGGGATTCCTGCGCTTCGATCCAAAAACAAAACTGTCGGAAGTCTACTACATTCCGAAACCCGGCTTCGGCATCCGCGGTGGCGACATTGACGGCAATGGCGTGCTGTGGGGCTCGGGTTCAAGCGGTCACCTGATGAGTTTCGACCGCAGCAAGTGCAAAGGGCCGCTCAACGGACCGACAGCAACCGGCAATCATTGTCCGGAAGGCTGGTCCTTCTACAAATATCCCGGACCCGGCTTTGAGGGCTTCCCGGATACCAGCGCCGAGGCGAGCTATTACACCTGGGTCGATCAGCACAACACGCTGGGCCTCGGCGAGAACGTTCCGGTCTCCACCGCCAACCTCAGCGATGGTTTCGTTGCGCTGAAAGACGGCAAGATGGTCTCGCTGCGCATCCCCTACCCGATGGGCTTCTATGCCAAGGGCCTCGACGGCCGCATCGACGATCCGAATGCCGGCTGGAAGGGCCGCGGCTTGTGGAGCACCAACGGTGATCGCACGCCCTGGCTGATGGAAACCGGCAAGGGCTCAAGCCCACGTGCCGTGCACATCCAGTTCCGCCCCGACCCGCTGGCGCACTGACGCTACGAGCAACAGATAGCCCCGCCGCCCCGGCGGCGGGGTTTTGCATGCCTCCGCCACTAGGCGGCCCCTGAAGGCCTGGAGTAGCATCGCCGCCGAACGGCCGCTGCGGGGCACAGGCGCCGGGAAATTGTCACGAGGGAGTTGTCATGCGACACGTCGTATCCGCCGCTTTTATCTCAACCGCCTTGATTTTCGGCACCGCCGCGCAAGCGCAGGTGCCGCAGGGCTATCCGGCCGATTACGCAAAAATCGTCGATGCGGCCAAGAAGGAAGGCAAGGTGGTGATCTATTCGACCACCGACGCGGCCTCATCCAATCCCCTGGTCAAGGATTTCGAGGCGCTCTATCCCGGCATCAAGGTCGAATATTCCGACCTCAACTCCACGGAACTCTATAACCGCTTCATCGCGGAAGCCGCCGCCAACAACGGCACCGCTGACGTGCTGTGGTCTTCCGCGATGGACCTTCAAGTGAAGCTCGTCGCCGACGGCCAGGCCGCGACCTATGCCTCGCCGGAATCAAAGTCGCTGCCGAAATGGGCCGTGTGGAAAGATGCCGCCTACGGCACGACCTATGAGCCGATCGCTTTCGTCTACAACAAGCGGCTGGTGCCGGAAGCCGATGTGCCGAAGGATCACACCGACCTGTTGAAGTTGCTCAATGCCAAGACCGATTTCTACAAGGGCAAGATCACGGCTTACGATCCGGAACGTTCCGGCGTCGGCTATCTTTTCTGCAACGAGGACATCAAGGATTTCCCGCAAGCCTGGGATCTGTTCAAGGCGATGGGGAAGGCGCAGGCGAAGCTCTACACCAGCGCCGGCGCCATGATGGAACGTGTCACCTCCGGCGAACACCTGATCGCCTACGGCATCTTCGGTTCCTACGCGCTCAGCCGCTCCAAGAAGGATCCTAACCTCGGTATCGTCCTGCCGAAGGATTACACCATGGTCACCTCGCGCGTCGCCTTCATCTCCAAGCACGCGAAAAACCCGAATGCCGGCAAGCTGTTCCTCGATTACATCTTGTCGAAGCGCGGCCAGGAGATCATCGCCAACAAGGCCGATCTTTATTCGCTGCGCTCGGATGTCGAAGGTGAAGCCACGATCAAACGCGTCACGCAGCTGATCGGCGACAAGGCACGCCCGGTGCCGATCGACCAGACGCTGCTGGAAAATCTCGATCAGGCCAAGCGGCTCGCCTTCCTGTCGAAGTGGCAGCAGGCGAAGAAGGGGCAGTGAATGCTGGTCATTCCGGGACGACGCGAAGCGTCGGACCCGGAATCGATACTCCGCAGCACCGGGGCTATGGATTCCGGGCTCGCGGACTTCGTCCGCGCCCCGGAATGACAGAGAGTAATCGTCGAGTTCTTCGGGGCGGGCTATGCCCATAGCCGTGTATCGTTTGCTCGTCCTCGGCGTCACCGCGCTTGCCGTGGTGGCGCCGCTGTCGCTCGTTGTCTACCAGAGCTTTCTCACCGCCCCGTTTTTCGACCACACGGCGCAGTTCGGATTCCTCGCTTACACGTTCGTCTTCGCTGATCCCGATTTCTGGCAGGCGTTCTGGACCACGATCGCGATTGCCGGCGGCATGGCGGCGATTGCCGTTCCGCTCGGCGCCCTGCTGGCGTTTCTGATGGTGCGGACCGACGTGCCAGGACGGGAATATCTCGAACCGCTGATCCTGATTCCGATCTTCGTTTCGGCGGTGGTGATCGCATTTGGCTACGTGGTGGCGGTTGGCCCCGTCGGCATCTTCTCGACGCTTGCCAAGGACGTGCTCGGCTTCGTGCCTTGGAACCTCTATTCGCTCACGTCGTTGATCGCGATCGCAGGACTCACCCATGTTCCGCATGTCTATCTCTACAGCGCCGCCTCTTTGCGCGGCCTGAGCACAGACCTCGAGGAAGCCGCGCGCGTCTCCGGCGCCAACCCGTTCCGTGTCGCGATCAACGTCAGCCTGCCGATGATTCTGCCGGCAATTTTGTTTGCCGGCGTGCTGGTGTTCTTTCTGGGCTTCGAATTATTCGGCCTGCCCCTCGTGCTGGGCGATCCGCAGGACGTGCTGGTGCTCTCCACTTATCTTTACAAGCTCACGAACAAGCTGGGCGTGCCGTCCTATCAACTGATGGCCGTGGTCGTGGTGGTCATCATCGCGGTCACCGCGCCACTGGTTTTCATGCAACGCCTCTTGCTGCGCCAGGCGCAACGCTATGTCTCGGTGCGCGGCAAGGGGCTCAAGACGCAGCCGCTGCGCCTGCACGGCTGGCGCTGGTTTGCGTTTGCGGCGATCGTCTTCTGGCTTTTCATTACGGTGGTGGTGCCGTTGTTCGGCATCACACTGCGCTCGTTCGTCGTCACCTGGGGCGAAGGCGTGAAATTGCTCGATGTCCTCACGCTCGATCACTATCGCGAACTCGCCGATTACCCGAACGTCATTCGCGGCATCCTGAATACGCTTGGCATTGGCGTGATCGGCGGCGCCATCGCCGTCGTCTGGTACACGGCAATCGCACTTTCGGTGCATCGCTGGAATTCAGGCTGGACGCGGTTGGTCGACTATATGGTGATGGTACCGCGCGCCATGCCCGGTCTCGTTGCCGGTCTCGCGCTGCTGTGGGTGTTCCTGTTCGTGCCGTTCCTGTCGCCGCTCAAATCCACAATGGTGTCGATCTGGCTCGCTTATACGATCGTCTGGCTCGCCTATGGCATGCGGCTCGTGTCCGGCACGCTGTTGCAGGTCGGGCCGGAATTGGAGGAAGCCGCCCGCACCGCCGGGGCCAGCGACCTACGCGTGAAGCGCGACGTCACCGTGCCACTGATCAAATACGGCATGCTGGCAAGCTGGCTTCTGATCTTCCTGATCTTCGTGCGCGAATATTCCACCGGCATCTATCTGCTGGGCCCGGGCACCGAGGTGATCGGCTCGCTTCTGGTGTCGCTCTGGGGCACCGGCGCCATCGATCTGGTGTCGGCTCTATCGGTTGTTAATGTGGTGATGATCGGCGTCGGCCTTGCCGTCGCGGTCCGGTTGGGAGTGCGCCTGCATGGCTGAACTCATCGTCAAGGATGTCGCGCTGCGGCTCGGCGACAACGAAATCCTCAAGGGCGTCTCGCTCGCGGTGCCGGCCGGCGAAGTCGTGGCGCTGCTTGGGCCCTCCGGCAGCGGCAAGACCACGCTGCTGCGTGCGATCGCCGGGTTGGAGACACCACACGGCGGCTCGATTGCGATCGGTGACAATGTGTTTTTTGACGCCGCGCGCAAAATCGAATTGCCGGCCGAGAAACGCGGCCTCGGGCTGGTGTTTCAGTCCTACGCCCTGTGGCCGCACCGGACCGTGTTCGACAACGTCGCCTATGGCCTGAAACTGCGCAACGTGCCGGCCGCCGAGATCAAGACGCGGGTCGAGAAGACGCTGTCGCAGATCGGGCTTGGTCATCTCGCCGCGCGTTACCCGCACCAGCTTTCCGGCGGCCAGCAACAGCGCGTCGCCATTGCGCGCGCGCTGGTCTACGAGCCGCCGGTCATCCTGCTCGATGAGCCTCTGTCGAACCTCGATGCCAAGCTGCGCGAGGAAGCGCGCGCCTGGCTGCGCACGCTGATCGTCACGCTTGGGTTGTCCGCCATCCACGTCACGCATGACCAGGTCGAGGCGATGGCGATCGCCGACCGGGTCGTTTTGCTTGAGGCTGGCGTCATTGCGCAGGAGGGGCCGCCGACCGCGCTCTACAACGATCCCGCCACGCTGTTTGCCGCGGAATTCATGGGTAGCAACAACCGGCTCGACGGCAAACTGGTCGACAACGCCGGCGGGCGCGCGACCATCGAATTGTTCGGCGAGCGCCTGACCGGCCTGTCGCGCACCAAGGCCGCGAATGGCGCCAAGGCCACCGGCATCATTCGCATCGAGCGCGTGCGCTGCGCGTCGAGCGCCGGGCCGAACAGGCTCAAAATGGAGCTCAAGGCGCCGATGTATCTTGGCGAGCGCTGGGAACTGGTGTTTGCACGCGAGTCCCTCACGGTGCGCGCCTATGCCTCGGCGCCGCTCGGACCGGGCGAGCACTATGTCGAATTCCCGCCCGAAGCGCTGTGGGTGTTTTGACCGCCATGTCCGACTTCCGCGGCGTCTTCCCTTATCTCGTCTCGCCGATCGATGCGCGGGGACGCATCCTCACCGACGTGCTGGGCAAGCTCGCAGCCGACCTGATCAAGGCCGGCGTGCACGGGCTGACCCCGCTCGGCTCGACCGGTGAATTCGCCTATCTCAATCGCCAGCAGCGCGAAGCGGTCGTGCAGGCGACGATCGAGGCGGCGGGCAAACGCGTGCCGGTGATTGCCGGCGTTGCATCGACCGCCACGGCGGACGCGATTGAACAGGCCAAGGCCTATCAAAAGCTCGGCGCCGACGGGATTCTCGCAATTCTTGAGGCCTACTTCCCGCTCAAGGACGCGCAGGTCGAATCCTATTTTCGCGCCATTGCCGATGCGGTCGACATTCCGGTCGTGCTCTACACCAATCCCAATTTCCAGCGCAGCGATCTTTCGCTGGATGTGATCGCGCGTCTCGCCGAGCATCCGCGCATCCAGTACATCAAGGACGCATCGACCAATACCGGCCGGCTGTTGTCGATCATGAATCGCGCGCCGCGCATGAAAGTGTTTTCCGCCTCCGCGCATATTCCCGCCGCGGTCATGTTGATCGGCGGCGTTGGCTGGATGGCCGGCCCAGCCTGCATCGTGCCGCGACAAAGCGTGCGGCTCTACGATCTCTGCCGCGCCGGCAAATGGCCGGAGGCGATGAAGCTGCAGCGCGAGCTCTGGCGCATCAACGAAGCCTTCGCGCGCTTCAATCTTGCCGCCTGCATCAAGGCCGGATTGCAGATCCAGGGTTATGCCGTCGGCGATCCGGTGCCGCCACAGGGCGCGCTTGCACCCGCGGACCGCGAAGTGGTCGAAGGCATTTTGGCTGACGTCGCGAAGCTGGAAATGGCCTGAAATAGCGGCGCAAATCGCATCTTCCAACCGAATGTTAACGGTTCCTTGCTAGTGGAACGCGATGGCCTTGCCGTCGCTCGCACCCCGGCCGCAGGCGCCGCGGAGTGAACCCGTGACGTTGGCCGAATCCGAACATGTGACTGCCGCACCGCCTTCCGCGGCCGCGCGCATCGTCACACGTCTCAAATCCATACTCGCCGATCCGAGCGACAACCGTATTGCCCAGCTCGTTGCGGGAAAGGTTTTCCTCGTGCGCGTCGGCAGCGCACTGCTCGCGCTCGGTTCGCAGGTCTTGCTGGCGCGCTGGATGGGCAGTTTCGAATTCGGCATCTACATCTATGTCTGGACCTGGGTGCTGATGATCGGCGCCCTCTCCGATGTCGGCCTGTCCTCGGCGGCGCGGCGCTTCATCCCGGAATATATCGAACTCAAGAGCTTCGACCGGTTGCGCGGCTTTCTGGCAGGTTCGCGCTGGCTCGCATTCGCCATCGCCACGGCCATCGGCGCCGTCGGCGCACTCGGCGTGACATTGCTCGCGCCTTGGCTGGACCATTTCGTCATCATTCCGCTCTACCTCGCCTGCGTCACCATTCCGATCTACGGGTTGGTGCAGGTGCAGGCCGGCATCGCGCAGTCCTATGACTGGCCGAATCTCGCGCTGATGCCGTTCTACATCTGGCGGCAGCTCGCCATCACGGTACTGATGGGGACGATCTGGCTCGTTGGCGCGCCGACCAGCGCCGTGACCGCGATGATCGTTGCTGTCGTCACAACCTGGGCCGTGACCATGGTTCAGCTGGCGTTGCTCAATCGCCGCCTCAAGGAAGAAGTGCCGGCCGGTCCGAAGATCTACGAGACAAAAACCTGGTTGGCCACGTCGATGCCGATTTTTGTCGTCGAAGGCTTTTATCTGCTGCTGACCTATGTCGACATTATCTCGATCGAGCATTTCGGCTCGCCACATGATGTCGCGGTCTATTATGCCGGCGCGCGATTGCTCGCGATCGTCGCTTTTGTTTATTTCGCCATCGCCGGCGCGACCACCCACAAATTCACCGAATATCACGTGGCCGGCGACCGGCAACGTCTCGCCTCTTTCTTCCGCGACACCGTACGCTGGACATTCTGGCCCTCGCTCATCGCCTGCGCCGCGATCCTCGCGCTCGGGCGCCCGCTGCTGTCGCTGTTCGGCGCCGGTTTTGAAACGGGCTATGGCGTGATGTTCATCCTGGCGATCGGCATGCTGGCGCGCGCGGCCGTTGGGCCGGCCGAGCGCTTGCTCAACATGCTGGGCGAACGCAAGCAATGCGCAGCGGTCTATGCGATCGCCTTCGCGATCAATCTGACGCTGTGCGTCATTCTAATTCCGCGTATCGGCATCGAAGGCGCGGCAATTGCGACATCGACCGCGCTGGTTGCCGAATCCGTGATGTTCTATCGCGTGGCAAAACGGCGGCTGGGCTTCCACCTTTTCATTCTCGGCGACGGTCGGCCGGGCTAAGTCAGACGCGCTCGCGCAACAGGCGCCGAATGACCTTGCCAGTTGTCGTCATCGGCATGTCATCGATAAACGCGACTTCGCGCGGATATTCATGCGCCGACAGCCGCGTCTTGACGAAGTCCTGGATCTCGGAGGCGAGCGTATCGGATGCGGCGTAGCCTTTCTTCAGCACGATGAAGGCCTTTACGATCTCCGTACGCAGCGCGTCCGGCTTGCCGACGGCGGCAGCCAGCGCCACCGCCGGATGCCCGATGAGGCAATCCTCGATCTCTCCGGGCCCGATGCGAAAGCCCGCTGATGTAATGACGTCATCGTCGCGGCCGACGAAGCTGAAGTAGCCTTCCTCGTCCATCACGCCCTGGTCGCCCGTCGTCATCCAGTCGCCGATGAACTTGTCGCGCGTCGCCTCGGGCTTGCCCCAATATTCGAGAAACATCACGGGATCGGGCCGCTTGACCGCGATTTGTCCGGTCTCCCCCGCTTTCACCGGATTCCCGTCCGCGTCGATCACCGCCACAGTGTGGCCGGCGACCGGCTTGCCGATGGCGCCGGGCTTGGACACACCGAGCGCGCCGCAGGCCGAGAGCACGATATTGCATTCGGTCTGGCCATAGAATTCGTTGATGACGAGGCCGAACGCGGATTTTCCCCACTCGTAGGTTTCCGCCCCGAGCGACTCTCCGCCCGAGCCGATCGAGCGCATGTTGAGCGCGTGACGACCTTTCGGATTGGGCGCTGCCCGCAACATGCGCAGCGCGGTCGGCGGGATAAAGGCATTGCGGATTTGCGCGCGTGCCATCAGCGCAAAGGCTTCTTCCGGATCGAATTTCTCGAACCGGCGTGCAACTACCGGCACGCCATAGTGCAGGCCGGGCAACAAAACATTGAGCAGGCCGCCCGCCCACGCCCAGTCGGCCGGCGTCCATATGCGGTCGCCTGGCTGAGGGAAGAAGTCGTGGTGGGTCTCGACGCCGGGGAAATGACCGATCAGGACGCGATGGCCGTGCAATGCACCCTTGGGCTGGCCGGTCGTGCCGGATGTGTAGACCATCATCGCGGGATCGTCGGCCGATGTGTCGACCGGCGTGAAATCGGACGACGCGCGCGCCAATGCGTCGGCGAAGCCAAGCGCGCTTTGGCCGGCGCCGTCCAGCGAAAGCACCAGCTTGAGATTGGGCAGATCTTTTCTGATTTCGGCGATGCGTTCGACGCCGCGGGCGTTGGTGATCAGCGCAGCAGCGCCGGAATTCTGCAGCCGGTACGTCAGCGCGTCGGTGCCGAACAGGACCGCGAGCGGCAGCGCTACGCCGCCGAGCTTGTAGATGCCGATGTGGCTCGCCGCCACCTCCGGCGACTGCGGCAGCAAAATCGCGACCCTGTCGCCGCGCGCGATCCCGTGCGCCCGCAGCACATTGGCCAGACGGTTGGACGTGTCGCGCAGCCAGCCATAGGTGATTGGCTCGTCCCGTCCGTCGGGCCGGACGTGCAATATGGCGAGGCGATCCGGCTCTTGTTGGGCCCAGCGGTCGCAGACGTCTACGCCGATATTGTAGCGGGCCGGCACCGGCCAGCGGAATTCTCGATAAAGGGTGTCGTAGTCCTTGACGCGAGGCAGTACCGGCATGGGCGCAAACTAGTCAGCGGATCAAGCCGGGTCCAGTCCGGTCGCTGTTTTCTGCTCGGCCGGGGTGGACATCCGTTGAACGCAAGCCTGCCAACTGTCGTCTTCGCCGAGGAATGGCATGTAACCGGGTAGGTTGAGATTGAGCTCCTTCGGAGCGCACAGCATGTTGGAGGACGGCACGAAGTTCGGCCAGACGTTTTCCGTGTTCGAATAGAAATTGCGCGCGTCGTAATATGGATAGATCGACCACCACGCGGCGTAGCCAAGCGAATTAAGGATTTGGCTTAGTTTTTTTGACGCCCCGGCCTCGTTGTTCTCGACATACAGAAACGGACGGCAGCGTTCGATCAACGATTTCGCGCCGGCCAGCACCTGCTCTTCCATGCCTTCGGTATCGATCTTGAGCAGACGGCATTTCGGCAAGTTGAGCGAATCGAGGGTCACCAGCGGCACGCTTTCGCCGGTCGGCAAGCCTTTCACGAGCGATACGGCGCTGTAGTTGAAGGTAACGTCCGGCGGCGGCAAAGGCGGCAGGCTGATCTCGCCGTTCGAGTCACCGACCGCTTTTTGATGACAGAAAACATTGTCATGCCCATTGAGCGCGACATTGCCCGCCAACATCAGGAAATTCCTGCGCTGCGGCTCAAAGGCATGAACGACACCGCCCGGTCCGACCAGATTGGCGAATGCAACCGTGTGCGTGCCGATATTGGCGCCGGCGTCGACGACAATGTCGCCGAGCTCGATGAATTGGCGCATCAACTGGATCTCGAAATCGCACCACTCGCCGTAGAGGTCGAGGCCGCGCCCGACAAAAGCGTCGTTGCGGTTGTACATGAACAGGCCATGCTTGCAGCGCTTGACCGCCACGTGCCTGTTTTCAACCAGATAAGGCGATTGCATCTTTTCCTCTGCTCACGTTGCCGTAGCGGGACACGGGGACGCGGGACGGATTGAAGACGCAACGGAATGAAACGAATCAGTCCATATTCACCGGACGGTATGCGTTGCTTTGATTCGGGGCAAAGGCGCAAGCTGACGGCAATCGCGCCGCCCGGCTCAGTTCAATATGACGCGAATAAAATTCCAGGATGGCGCGGCTGGGGACACCGCGTCAGCCGACTGTTTCGCGCCGCCGGACGCCAGCGAAAACGTACTGGAGCCCGCCTCCAGCGGCTCGAAACGCAGCACCAGACCATCGCCAGCCGCGTAGTCACGCCGTTGCGGACAGGCCGCAACGTTATCGCCGCCGAGATAACGGTAGTTGCGCCCGTTGGCGAGGAGGTACGGGCTGTTGGGACCTGTCGGGGCAAAACACACTTTCTCAAGGGCGGCCTGCGTCTGCAGGTGAATTTCGGTGTGATCGGCCGTCCGCTCGACCCGCACGATCGCCACTGGCACCTGATTTTCGGCGCGATGCATCAGCGTCTCAGCCACAGCCGACAAGGTGAATTGCGACACCGCAATCATGGCGCAGGCCAGGACTATGCGCGAAGCCTCGTTTGCCATGGTCTCGAATGGCCCCCACACACTCCACCCGCACAAATTATCGCGAATGCGAGGATGCCGCCAAGTGGTGCCAAGTGGTGCCAAGGGGCTGCATTTGCTGCGGCCCGCAGTCGCTTTAGCTTTTCTTTTCGTCCGGCTCAGCCAGGATGAGCGACCAATAGACTTTGTATTTCGAGGCCGGCGTATAGACCGCCGCAATTCCCATGCGGGTGGCGCTCGCCAGGAGCATATTGGCGCGGTGCGGACTTGAGTCGCGCCAACCGGAAAACGCCTCAGCCAGCGTATGATAGCCGGCGCTGATATTCTCGGCCGCTCTCTTAGCGTCGTAACCCGATGTCTTCAGCCGTTGCTCGAATGGCTTTCCAGCTCCGTGATCGAGCTTGTCGCGCTTGGCCATGACTTCGGCCTGCGCCTGCGCAAGTCGCATCAATTCCGGATCGAGCGTAACGGCCGGAAGCCCGTTATTCGCCCGATAGCCCGAGATCATTGACGCCGCGGCGGCCGCATCGAGTTCGGCGCCCGGCTGCGCGAGATTGCGATAGAAACTCGGTTCCGCCTTCGGCACGTAGGTATCGGCGCAACCGCCGACCACAGCCAGGGTCAGCAGAATTGCGGCAAGGCGAAACAGCGTCATCGGCAATTGTTCCCCGAATCACGACCCGCAAGAGCTTAATGCAATGACCGTGGCCGAATGGTGATAGCAGCGGGCCCCGCAAAACAACCCCAAGACAACCAATAGACAACCAATAGACAACCCAATGAAGGTCCCGCATCTACTGGCGCGGCTGTGCAGCGTCAACTAACATCTCGCGCTATCAGCCGCTGCGGGAGAACATCATGCCAAACGAGCCGGCCGCACGCACACCGGGCGCCAAGCGCGCTGCCCCGGGTGAATATGTTTTCGATCTCGGGACCGTCGAGAAGATCATGGGCGGGCCCGCCTATTCGACGGCGCACGGTCCATGTGTCGAGGGCGATCGCATGATCGTCGGCCTGATGCGCATGAAAGCCGGCACCGGCGCCGAGGCGCATTCGCATCCGAACGAGCAGTGGATTTATGTGCTGGAGGGAACCTTTCACGCCAACATCGACGGAAAGATAATCGACGTGACGCCGGGCTCGGTCGTCTACATTCCGGCCAATACAGTGCATGCCGGCAAGGCAACGGCTGACGGCGACGTCGTGTTCTTCACCGTCAAGGACGCCTCGCACAGCCTGCACGGCATCAAGGCGACCTGAACGATCGCGCAACGGAAACGTCCAAGAATTTCCGGCGCGCATAAACCCTGGGGAGGACCGCATGAATCGTCTCGTGACGATCGTATTTGCCGCGCTCTTGCTGAGCGCGGGCGCCGCAACAGCGCAGGACAAATATCCGAGCCGGGCCGTCAAGGTGATCGTCCCGTATGCGCCGGGTGGCGCCACCGACATTGTCGCTCGCATCGTCGGCGACGCGTTCCAGAAAGTCACCGGACAACCATTCGTCGTGCTCAACAAGCCCGGCGCCTTTGGCATGCTGGCGATCGACGAAATGGTAAAGGCAGCGCCCGATGGCTACACGCTGATGATCGGAAACGTCTCGACCAATTCGATTACGCCAATCATTTACGCCAAGAAAATGAACCTCGATTACGCCAAGAGCGTCGTGGCGGTGAGTAACCTGGTCGATGTGCCGGCCTTCCTGCTCGTGACGACGGCGGATAATTTCCCGGTCAAAACCGCCTCTGAGCTCATCGCATACGCGAAGAAAAATCCCGGCAAGGTGCGTTACGGCACGGTCGGCATCGGCTCCTATCCGCACTACGACATGGCCTATTTTGCGAAACGTGCGGGCGAGCTCGACCTGGTCGCGCTGCCGAACAAGAACGGCGCTTCCGGCGTGATCCAGGACATGTTGCGCGGCGATGTGCAGGCGGCCTTCCTCAACGTTGCGTCGACCGCCGGGCAGGTGCAGGCCGGTAAATTCCGGGCATTGGCGGTGGTCAACCGCACACGCCTCAAGGAATATCCCGACATCCCGACCATGAAGGAGATCGGATACGCCGATGTGGGCACGGTGGCTTGGAACGGGCTGTTCGCGCCGGCGGCGACGCCAAAGCCGGTTCTGGAAGCGCTGTTCGCGGCCGTAAGCAAGGCGTTGAAATCGCCAGAAGCGATCGAAAAGCTCCAGAAACAGAACTTCAACGTCGTGCCAAACAAATCGCTCGCCGATGCCAAGGTCTGGCTCGATGGCGAAATGAAGCACTGGCAGACGATCACCAACTCCGTGAAGATCGACGTGGCGCCGTAGCGTGCCACTTTCGGCTTCTGACATGCGCTTTTGCCGGCTGTGCGCCGAAGTGCGAAAGCACAATGATCGTGCCGATGAGCCCGAACATCATGATGAGCTTGGCGCTGTCCAGTATGAGAGCAAACATGGAGGTACTCCTGCTTTACTCAGGTAACCCCTCACCTGTCGTGCGCTCGCGTCCCCTTCGGTTCTTGCAGCCGGAGACTAGCAGGCCGTTTTTCCGGCAAATGTGAACCGGCTCACGTCAGGCCTCCTCAATTTCATGCAGATTGTGTGCGCGGAGGCTCCAAGACTCCTTCGCGTTCCTCCCTCACCCGCCAACTTCGGTTGGCGGGTTTTTTTCTTTTGGCCGGGAATGCCGTGGCTATTTGGCGCGCTGGAGCGCCTGCCAGACGCGTTGCGGCGTCGCCGGCATGTCGAGCTGGACGCCCTCCGGCAACGCGTCGAGGATCGCGTTGATCACCGCGGGCGGCGCGGCCGTCGTACCGGCCTCACCGGTGCCCTTCGCACCGACCGGGTTGGTGCGGCAGGCAACCGGGTGGTGCTCGACCGTCATCGGCGGCACCGTGTCGGCGCGTGGCACGGCGTAGTCCATGAAGGTGCCGGAGACGAGCTGGCCGCCCGCATCGTAGACGGTGTCCTCGGTCAACGCCTGGCCGATGCCCTGCGCCACGCCGCCGTGGATCTGCGCCTCGACGATGGTGTCGTCGAGCACGTTGCCGCAGTCACCGACAGCGACATAGTTGACGATTTCGGTCGCACCGGTCGCCGGATCGATCTCGACCTCCGCGACATGGCAGCCGTTCGGAAATGACGGCGGCAGCTTGACCTTGTCCTGGGTATCGAGGCTTTCCGGAATGACGCCCTGGCGCTTGAGTTCGGCGGCGCGCTCGGCGACCTCGAACAGCGTAGCCTCGCGGTTCTTCACGCTGAACTTGCCATCGCTATACGCAACGTCGCTCTCGGGCGCCTGCAGCAGCATGGCGGCGACGCGCTTGCCCTTCTCCAGAACCTTGTCGGCGGTTTGCGCGATGGCGCTGCCGCACATCATGGCCGAACGCGAGGCGACTGCGCCAAAACCCGGCACGTCGCGATCGGAATCGCCGGTGAGCAGACTGACCGCCGACGCGTCGACCCCGAGGCATCGAGCCGCCAGCTTGCCGAACACGGTTTGATGGGCTTGTCCGCTGGCGCCGGAGCCAATGCTGACATTCACCTTGCCGCCGCCAGGAAAGCTGATACGTGCACCCTCTTCAGGGAACGCGCCGGCAATCTCGAGGTAGCAGCCGATGCCGATGCCGCGCAGTCTGCCGGCCTTCTTCGAAGCTTTTCTACGCGCATTGAAGCCGTCGTAGTCGGCGAGCTTGAGCGTTCGCTCGAAAGCGGCCGGGAAGTCCCCGCTGTCGTAAGTGCTGCCGAAGGCAGTGGTGAACGGCATTTTTTCAGGATGGATCAGATTGCGGCGGCGCAACTCCGCGGCGTCGATACCGGAAAGGTCGGCGGCGGCATCGATGACGCGCTCGAGCATGTAGCTCGCCTCCGGACGCCCGGCGCCGCGATACGGCCCCGTCGGCACTGTGTTGGTGAACACGCAGCGCGAGTTCACCTGCGCGATCGGGATGTCGTAGACCGTCGGCAGGCAGCCGGAGACATGCGTGGTGACGATGAAATGCGCGATGCCGGTGAAATAGGCGCCGGTGTTTCCGAGACCATTCACCCGCAAGGCCAGGAAGCGGCCACGCTTGTTGAGCGCGAGCTCAACCGTCCACAATGAATCGCGGCCCTGATTGTCGGTCACGAAGGCTTCCGAACGGGTTGACACCCAATGGATCGGCTTGCCGAGCGCGCGGGCACCGTGCAGCAGCGCGACATATTCCGGATAAGTCGCGGCCTTCATGCCGAACCCGCCACCGACATCGTCGGTGAGCACGCGCAGCTCTTCCGGCTTGATGCCCATGGACTCGGCAAGGTGCATGCGCATGCCGCCGACTCCCTGAGTCCCGCAGCGCAGCGTGTAGCGGTTGCTGCCGGCGTCGTAGCTCGCGCTCGCGGTGCGCGGCTCGATCGCGGCCACCACCAGGCGCTGGTTGACCAGTTCGACGCGCGCAACATGCGCGGCTTCCTTGAAGGCGCGCTCGAGGGCGGCCTGCTTCTTCCCCTCCGGATCGGCCGGTGCGGTCCAGTCGAAGCCTATGTTACCCGGTGCTTCCGGCCAGAGCTGCGGCGCGCCCGGCGCTATCGCAGCGCGCATGTCGGTCACCGGCGTCATCGGCTCATAGTCGACGACGACTTTCTCGGCCGCGTCCTGTGCTGCTGCCGCGCTGCTGGCAACCACCATCGCGACCGGCTCGCCGATATGCATCACGCGGCCCTCGGCGAGTGCCGGCCGATGTGGCCCGACAGCCTTCTTGCCTTCACGACCGGGGATAGGAACGGGATGCGAGATCGAGTGGTAATGCGCCGACGCAAGATCGGCGGCGGTGAGCACCGCGACCACGCCTTTCGCTTTCTTCGCATCGGACGTATCGATGCGGGCTATCTTCGCGAAGGCATGCGGCGAGCGCACAAAAAAGGCCGCAAGTGCGCCCTCGGGTTTGACGTCGTCACCGAAATGGCCCTGCCCGCGCAAGAGCGCATCGTCTTCGATGCGTCCAGACCAGGCGCTATCGCGGGCAGCGGTCGATTGCGTCATGCGGTGCTCCGGTGAAAAAATCTCAAAGCTTATGGTCGGTGATGCCGGCTTTGGCGTAAAGCGCATTGATATGCGCCTTCACTTCCGGATCGGTCGTATCGTGTTCGGGCACATGCGCCCATCCGGTCTTGGCGCGTGCGTGGATCGCCATTTCCTCATCCTGCTGCGAGGTACCGCCGGAAATGCCATAGGCGCCGATCATCTCATCGCCTTTAAACACCGGCGCGGCGCCGCCACTGGCCGCGATGCGACCATTCGTCATGGCCGCCAGGCTGACCAGCAACTGCGGATTGCGTTCCTTGAACCATTGCTGGATGACCAGACCATCGGGAAAGCGCGGGCTCATCGACCGGAATGCCGCGACCGTGAAGGCCTTGGCAATCGCCGTCTCCGGCGTGATGAAGCCGGCATTGTCCATGCGTTCGACGGCGATGAGGTGGCCCTCGGGACCGACCACTGCGATCGATACCGGCACGCCCATCGCATCGGCCTTTTCGACGACCGCCTTGATGAATTCACGGCACTCCGCCGCACGCAACTTGGCCATTCCCCGCCCTCCAGCGCCCATTAAGTTTCGCTTAACCCTTCATGCCCAGCAATTAACTGCAAAAAAACCGGTTGGGGAATAGCGTGCGGCCCTACCTGGACGCGAAAATGGGCGAACTTACCTCCGCACATGCCGCCACGCGCGACTGGCGTATGGTCATTCTGACCGGCAGCGCGAGCTTCGCCGTCAGCTTCGCGTTTTTCCACTATGTCTTGCCGATCGGGGCCTGGATCGCCTCCGCCCCGGAGCCGGTCGTTTCCTTTTTCTTCGCGGCACTGGTCGCATTGGCGGCAATGTCGATCATGACGACCCTGCTTGCCCGCAAGCTGCGGGTGGACAATCGACGCATGCGCGTCGCGATCAATAATATGTCGCAGGGTTTATGCATGTTCGACGGCAATGAGCGATTGGTCATCTGCAACCAGCGCTACATGGAGATGTACCATCTCGCCGCCGATATCGTAAAACCCGGCTGCAGCCTGCAAAGCCTGCTCGAATATCGCATCCGCAACGGCAGCTTCTCGCGTGACCCCGCGGAATACCGGCGCGAGCTGGTCGGCGCCATGGCCGCGGGCACCACCACCAGCAATGAAGTCAAATCGAAAGACGGGCGCACGATCGCCGTCATCAACCGGCCGATGTCCGACGGCGGCTGGGTTGCGACGCACGAGGACGTCACCGAGCGGCGCGATGCCGAGCGTGAACGCATCTCGATGCAGGAACAACAGCAACGACGCACGGTCATCGAGCAGGCTATCGCGTCATTCCGCAAGCAAGTCGAAGATCATCTCAAGACCGTGGCTGAAGGCGCCAACACGATGCACTCGACCGCCACCACGTTGTTTGGCAATTCCGCGCAAACCTCCAAGAGCGCCGATGGCGCCGTGTCGGCCTCGAATGAGGCCTCGACAAACGTGGAGACTGCCGCCGTTGCCGCCGACGAATTGTCCGGCTCGATCAACGAAATCGGCCGGCAGCTCGCCAAGACAACCGAGATCGTGCGGGCGGCGGTCGGCGAGGCACAGGGCACCAACCAGCAGATCACTGCGCTGGCGCAAGCTGCGCAAAAGATTGGCGATGTCATCAAGTTGATCAGGGCGATCGCCGGCCAGACCAACTTGCTGGCGCTCAATGCGACCATCGAAGCCGCGCGTGCCGGTGAGGCGGGCAAGGGTTTTGCGGTCGTTGCATCCGAGGTCAAATCATTGGCCGTGCAGACCGCCAAGGCGACTGAAGATATTTCCAAGCTGATCATGGCCGTGCAGGCCGCGACGACGAGCGCGGTATCGGCCATAGGCCGTATTTCCGGCCGCATGCAGGAAATCGACAGTTGCGCGACCGCCGTCTCCGCCGCCGTCGAAGAACAGAGCGCCGCTACCGGCGAAATTTCGCAGAACGTCGCCAGCGCCTCCGATGGCGCCAAGATGGTGGTGTCGGTGCTTGGCGATGTGTCAGGGGCGGCGGCGCAGACCCGCGAATCGGCCGAAAGCGTGCTCACGGCCTCGCAGGCCGTTGAAGCGGCCGCAATCGAACTTCGCAAGGAAGTTGAAGGCTTCCTCGCACGCGTCGCGGCGTAGTCAGCTGAACAGCCTGCTCAGCCAATAAAACAGCGCGGCGATGGCCGCCGTCGCCGGGATCGTGATGATCCAGGCAACAACGATGTTGTTTGCCACACTCCAGCGCACCGCCGACATCTTGCGTGCGGCGCCGACACCGATGATCGACCCGGTAATCGTATGCGTGGTCGACACCGGAATGCCAAGCCAGGTCGCGGCAAACAGCGTCGCCGAACCGCCGGCTTCGGCGCAGAAGCCCTGCATGGGTGTAAGTCGCGTAATGCTCGATCCCATGGTCTTCACGATGCGCCATCCACCGATCAGCGTGCCGAGCGCCATCGCGATCTGACAGGCAATGACGACCCAGAACGGAACGTGGAACTGGCCACCAAGGTGCCCTTGGGAATAGAGCAACACGGCAATAATACCCATCGTCTTCTGCGCGTCGTTGCCGCCATGGCCGAGCGAATAGAACGACGCAGATACGAATTGAAGATGCTGGAACGTGCGGTCAACGGCAAAGGGCGTCGACCGTATAAATATCCACGACAATGCAAGGACCATGACCAACGCGAGCAGAAAGCCGATAAGCGGTGAGCCGACGATCGCGAGCGTCGTCGGCAACAGGCCATGCCACACGATAGCGCCGGGGCCAGCCTTGGCGAGGCCGGCACCCACCAGGCCGCCGACGAGTGCATGCGAGCTACTCGATGGAATCCCCAGACCCCAAGTTACGAGATTCCAGACGATTGCGCCCATCAGCGCGCCAAATACAACGCCAGGGTCGACAACCGAAGCCGAAATGATGCCGGTACCGAGCGTGTTGGCTACATGCAAGCCGAAAAACAGGAAGGCGATGAAGTTGAAGAATGCTGCCCAGGCCACCGCATATTGGGGCCGCAGCACGCGCGTGGAGACAATGGTGGCGATGGAATTAGCAGCGTCATGCAAGCCGTTGAGAAAATCAAACGCCAGCGCGACCGCGATTAGCCCAACCAAGACCGGCAATGACAACACGGCGTCCATCGGCATAAAACTCCGGAAGCGCTATACGTGCTCGATAACAATGCCGTGCATGACATTGGCGACGTCGTCGAAGCGGTCGACAACTTTCTCGAGGTGATCGTAAACCTCATTGCCGACGAAGAATGCCATCGGGTCGGTCTTGGATTTGGTCAGATAAAGCTCTCGCAAGCCGATATCGTGCAATTCGTCGGCACGGCCTTCAATGGCGGAAATTTGCGCCGTCAGATCACTGATGTGCACTGCCTCCGAACTGATCGCCCGCAAAAGCGGTGCGGCTTCCTTGGCCAGTTCCGCACATTTCACGATCGCGTCGGCCATCTCTTTCATTTGCGGCGTGAATTCCGTCACGTCGAACAGGATGATGCCCTTGGCCGTCTTCTGCATCTGGTCGATGCTGTTATCCATCGAGGTGATCAGGTCGCGAATATTGCCGCGGTCGAACGGCGTGATGAAAGTGCGGCGCACCGCGATCAGCACTTCACGGGTGACGTCATCGGCATCATGCTCGCGGTCCATGACGATCTGGTAGTTGCGCTGGATCGCCTCGCCGCCCTCCAGCATCGCGCGCAAGGCCTTGGCTCCGGCGAGCACGGCCTGCGAATGACGGGCAAACAGGTCGAAAAAGCGCTCTTCCTTCGGCATCAAGGCGTGGAACCAGCGCATCATGGCATATCCCCCTCGGCCGCTGAATCGCCCGTTGCCGGGAACCTAGTCGCTCGGCGCTGGGTTGCGAAATCGGCAAAACTTCGCCTGTGGAAACATCGGCCACGCCGACCCTGTGCGTTCGCTATACGCCACGCCGACCAAGTTTAATATCGTGAAAACAAAGACTTCGCAGATCATTCATTTGCGCGCGCGGTGGAAGATTTGCTGCATCGATGCGCCGGGTCGGTTAGTTTGCGAGCCAAGAAGCATCGAGGTGGAGATATTCAATGCGGTTGGGCTACTTCACCATGCCGGTTCATCCGCTGGGCCGTGATTGGTCACAGACGCTGCGCGAAGACCGTGAGGCGGTGATTCTCGCCGACAAGCTCGGTTTCCACGACGCCTTCATGGGCGAACATCTGACCGATGCTTGCGAAAACGTCACCAACAGCATGCTGTTTCTGGCGACGCTGATCCACGACACCAAGACCATCAAGCTCGCGACCGGCACCACCAACCTGGCGCAGATGCATCCGGTGGTGGTCGCGGTAAACGCCGCGATGTTCGACCATCTGGCGCAGGGACGCTTTGTGATGGGCATCAGCGCCGGCGCGCTCACGTCCGATTCTGAAGCGATTGGAATTCTCGATCTCGACCGCAACAAGATTTTCGCCGAGGCAATCGACGTCATCCTCGCGGTATGGGAGCGCGACCCGCCTTACAATATCGACTTCCCCGACAACAGATTCAAAGTGACGTTCGCGCGCACCGCCGCACTCGAGCTCGGCGTCGGCGTGTTGGCTAAGCCATTCCAGAAGCCACGGCCGGAAATCGTCGGCACGGTCGTCGCGCCGTTTTCTCCCGGCGTGGTACTGATGGGCAAGCGCGACTTTCATCCGCTGTCAGCGAACTTTTTGCTGGCCAAGCATCTCAAGTCGCACTGGACCAACTATGCCAAGGGCAAGGCGGAAGCGGGTCAGAAGGCTAGCGTCGCCGACTGGCGGGTGGCACGCACGATCTTCGTTGCCGACGACGACAAGGTGGCGGCGCGCTACGGCTGCGATGATGCCGCCAGTCCCTACCGCCGTTACTTCAGCAACATGCGCGCCAAGATGATGCGCGGCAACCGGCTCTATGTGTTCAAGGGCCACAAGGAACAGCCGGACGAGGAGATCACGCTCGACTATGTGATGCAGAACTGCGTGTTCCACGGCACCGTCAACAAGGTGGTGGACCAGATCCTGGCAATGCGCGAGGAGACCGGTGATTTCGGCGAACTCGTCTATGCCGGCATGGACTGGGCCGATCCGGCGCTTGCCAGGCGTTCGATGCAGTTGATGGCCGAAGAGGTGATGCCGCGCGTGAACGCGGCCATCGGAAGAGCCGGCCAAGACCGCGGCGGAGTAACCGGTTATCCGCCGTAGACGAGGTGCCGGATGATGCCGAACAACGCCCCGATCAACAACGCGCCTGATGCCAGTCCTTGAATGAAGAAGCCGCGATGCCGCTTCTCGGCGGCAGCGGAATAGCCGAGCACGTAAGTTAACCGCCCGGCGATCCAGACGAGACCTATTACCGCCGCGCCCCAATCGCTGAGATAGACCGCAAATAACCAGAGCAGCGGCAGAAATATCGGCATCCACTCCAGCGTGTTCATCTGCACGCGGAAGACCCGTTCGAAATCCGGATTGCCCGTGGTCGTCGGCGGGGAAATTCCGAATTTCGTTCGCGCATTGGCAACGAGCAGTCCGGTCATGAAATAAAGACAGACAGCGAGCACCGTCACCAGCGCGGTATAGATCGGCATCATTGAAATCCTACGATGGTTTACACCGACATCGGATCCGTCCCCAGCGGCGCATAAAGCCCGCGCTCGGCGCCTTGCGTGAACGGAGTGTCCTTGTCGAGCTCGATCGAGGCCGAACGCACGCGCTGCGCCTCCGGTTCCGTCGCCGGCACCTTGCCACCTTCCGCCGCCGCTTTTGCCGCGCGCAGCAAGATCTTGCGGGTCATGACGATGCCGCTGTCAGTCGCACACAGGTGCTCTTTGGTGCGATCCTGGATCGGCCCCATGCTTTCCTGGATGGACGCGTCCTGCATGGCGATGCCGTCGACGCCGGTCGATGAATGGCCGTGACGCTGCGACTCGCGATCCATCAGATAATTGTTCGACTTGTTGGCGAGCGGAATGAACGTGCCCGGCACGTATTTGACGTGAATGCCCTCGCCATCCTGCATCGCCGAGATTTCCGATTTCGTCAGCGCGCGCTTGGGATGATAATTGATGCTCCACGCCCAGCAGGTCTCGTCGTCGATCGGCACCCATGCGTGCGCACCGAGCGGATGGCCGGCACGCGGCGGGATGATCGAATACCAGGGCATGATCCACGGGGTGATGCGCCAATAATATTTGCCGGCCTCGGCATTGCGGCGCGCGCCGATCAAGAGCCCGCCCGGAAATTCCTCGACCTCGAACAGCGGCATGCGGTCCTGTTCGTTGTAGACGTTACCCTTCGAGCCCTTGAACAGCGGATCTTTGTTGAGCTCGCTGCCGTGCAGCCACGACACGTGACTGGAATTGATGCCGCCCTCCATCGCCTGCATGAAGTTGCATTCCTGCAGGCGCTTGGAAACGAACCGCTGCGGCGGTTCGACGTCGGTCCATTCCAGTGCCGGCGGCGGCGGCTGCAGCGCCGGCGGACCCAGATAGGCCCATACAATCCCGGCCTTCTCGATGCACGGATAGGATTTCAGCTTGATGTTCTTGCGGAAGCCCAATTCCTCCGGCTCCGACGGCAGATCGACGCATTGACCGGTCACGTCGTATTTCCAGCCGTGATAGGGGCAGCGCAGCCCGCATTCCTCGTTTTGCCCGAACCAGAGCGACACCCCGCGATGGGCGCAGAATTCGTCGATCAGCCCGATGTGTCCCTTGCTGTCGCGAAAGCAGACCAGATTTTCACCCATCAGCTTGACGCGCACCGGCGGGCAATCGGGCTCCGGAATCTCGGAAACCAGCAGGAAGGGCGCCCAATAGCGCCGAAGCAACTTGCCCATCAATGTTCCGGGGCCGACGCGGCTTAGCTGATCGTTCTGTTCACGCGACATCATGGCGACGTTTCCTCAGGCCTTTGCTATGCTTTTTGCAGTCGTGGCGGCCATTATAAGCAGCCACGCCGGTTACGGAAGCCAAGTGCCATGCCTCTGCCGCGCATCGCCATTGCAACGGGCGACCCCGCCGGGATCGGCCCGGAGATCGCACTCAAAGCCGCACTCGATGCGCGCGTGCGCGGCCTGTGCCGTCCGTTGCTGGTTGGCGACCCTGCCGCACTGGAACTGCATGCCCGCGCTGCCGGCCTGTCACCCGATCTTCACGTCGTGCAAAAGGCCGCCGACGCTGACTGGTCGAATGGCGCGGTCAACCTGCTCGACGCACGCGACGGGAGCAACGTTCCGGTCCGGATCGGTACGGTCGATGCGGCTTACGGCCGGGCTTCGCTGGCGAGCGCAAGCCGTGCGATCAAAGCCGCGCTCAACGGCGAGGTTGAAGCGGTGGTGGCAGCGCCGCAGACCGAACGCTCGATCGCGGCCGCAGGCATTGCCTTCGATGGCTACCCATCGTTCGTGGCGCGCGAGACCAGCACGCCGGTCAACGATGTCTATCTGATGATCTGCTTCGACCAGTCGCGCATCGTGCACGCCACCTTGCACGTGAGCGTTCGCGAGGCCGTGGCGTTGATTACGCCGGAGCGGGTCGAACGCGTGATCCGCGTCACCGACGCATCGCTCAGGAAGCTCGGCATCACGCACCCGAAAATATTCGTCAGCGGGCTCAATCCGCACGCCGGTGAGGACGGACTCTTCGGCTCGGAAGAGATCGAGATCATCGCGCCCGCCATCGCGCGCGTTGTGAAAGACGGAATTGAAGCGTCTGGCCCGTTTGGCGCCGACACCATGTTCCGCAAGAAAGGCTGCGATGCATTCATCGTGATGCTGCACGACCAGGGCCACATCGCCGCCAAGCTGCAGGCCTTCAATCGCACTGCCGGCCTTTCGATCGGGTCGCCGATTTTGTTTTCTTCAGTCGCCCATGGCAGTGCGCACGACATCGCCGGAAAAGGCCAAGCCGATCCCGGCGCCATCATCGAAGCCGTCATGCGGCTCGCCCGCGTCAATGCCCAGGGACACGACCGCGCTTAAGACATTCCGTCATTCCGGGACGGCCCGAAGGGCCGGACCCGGAATCCAGATGCCGGCACAGATCCTGTGTCTGGATTCCGGGTTCGTGTGCTCCGCACACGCCCCGGAATGACCGCTCACTACTGATTGAGCAGTGGAATGCTGTTCACCGCAGGCGGCTTCGGGATCGACTGCAGATACGCGTAGATATCCGCGAGATCGCCGTCCGAGAGAATCTTGTCGCTGAAGGGCGGCATTGCACGGTTTGTCGAACGCACGAAGCCGGAAAACGCCTCCCAAGGCAGCGGATCGGGCGCAAGGCGCTTGCCGCCGCTGGTCGCGATCGAGCCTTGACCCATCGTGCCGTGGCATTGCCAGCAGCCCTTCTGGATAAAGACAGTCTTGCCGTGCTCGGCGGAAGCCGCGAGCACGGGACCATTCGCGACACTCACCGCAATCAATGTCGCGGCGAATACGAAACAAAAACGCATGACATTGCCCTTCATCGCGGCTGCGTCACGACATCGACCAGCGCCGGCTCGCCGGCCTTGACCACTTCGACCGCTTTTTTGAGCGCCGGCGCCAGTTCGCTGGCATCAGTAATCGGACCGGCCGACCACATCCCCAAAGAGCTTGCGAGCTTGGCGTAGTCGATCACCGGGTTTTCGAGGCGCGTGCCGACGGGACCGATATCCTTGCCGAGACTGGCTACGCGGTTACGCCGGTTCGACATGCGCTGCACGTGCATGACTTCCTGATGATAGCCGCGATTGTTGTGCATCACCGACAAGAGCGGGATCTGGTGCCGTGCCGCTGTCCACAGCACGCCTGGTCCGAACATCATGTCACCGTCGGGCTGGAAATTGACCGAGAAACGCCCGTGCGCGCGATTGGCCAACGCTGCACCGACGGATGCCGCCGCATTGTAACCAATGCCGTAACCACCGGGCCCGCCAATGTGGTGGTAGTGCTTGTCCATCGGCCAAAGCCGGCTCGGCCAGGACGAAAGTTGCCGGTCGCCGCCGACCGATGACCAATCGAGATCCTTGATCTGCGCGTAGACTTCCATCGTCATGCGCGCGGTACTGATCGGGCTCGCGTCCCATGCGTAGGACGCCGCCTGCCGGGTCCGCTCGCGCGCCTCCGCCCAGGCCTTCTTCATCGCCGCGCCGCGCGCCTCGATGTCCGCCGCGCGATTTGCCGGCAACGCCTGCTTCACCGCCTCGATCAGTGCGGGCATTGTCGCCTGTGCATCGCCCGCCATTTCGACGTCCACCACCTGGAAACGCTGGAAATCCTGGTAGTTCGACTTGGTGTTGAGCACGATCGAGCTGATGCTGATCAGCTTGGCATTCGCCTTGATGTGCGATTCCTGCAAGCCCGCGCCGTCATTTTCACCGTTGTCGACATACCCGTTCACCGTGCCCCAATAGTCGGACAGTTCGAGCCCGAGGATCACGTCCGCGTCTTTGAGGAGCGCCTGGCTACGGCTGTTCTGGAACAAATGATGAGTGTTGGGGAAATTCATCCGGCCTTTTTGATCGATGACCGGCGCCTGCAGGATTTCGGCGAGTTGAACGAGCGATGCCACGCCATCCGCCGTGCGCGCGTATTTGTCGGCGACGATCACCGGGCGCTCAGCCGCCGCGAGCAGGTGCGCGGCTTCGCGCACCGCGTTCATGTCCCCTTGTGGTGGTGCCGTCGGCACGTAGCGCGGGATCGCCAGCTTCGAGCGATCATGCAGGGTCTCCTCCTGCAATCCGCAATCGAGCGCGATCATCACCGGCTCGTGCGGCGGGGTCATCGCCAGTTTGTACGCGCGCACGAAGGACTGCGCGAAGTGCTGCACCGAAACCGGCTGGTCATCCCATTTGGTGAAATCGCGAACGAGCGCACTGATGTCCTGCGCGGAATGAAACGTCGGCACTCCGGGCGGGCGCCTGGAAGCATCGAGATCGGTTCCGCCCATCACGATGACCGGAACGCGATCGCACCATGCGTTGTAGATCGCCATCGCGGCGTGCTGGAGACCGACCGTGCCGTGGCAGAGCACCAGCAACGGCTTGCCGGCAATCTTGAAATAGCCGTGCGCCAGCGCGACGGATGATTCCTCATGCGTGCAGGTGAGAAACTCCGGCTTCTTGTTGCCGCCGTAGTTGATCAGCGATTCGTGCAACCCGCGGAAACTCTGCGCGGGATTGCAAGGCACATAGTCGATGTCGAGCGACTTGATGACATCGACCATGAAGTCGGAATTCGGCGTTCCTCCGGTTTGCACCGCAGCCTGCGGCGTGCCGGTTTCGGCGGCGGCGATTTGCGCGGTCGGCCGCACCGCGGACGGCCGCGGTTCTGTCGGCGCCGGCGTGCTCGTGACGTTGGTTGCATCGGCCGGCAGCGGGCTTGCCGCTGCGCCGGCGACCGCCACGCCTGCAAGAAACTTTCGTCGATTTAATCGGGATTGAGATAGCACCCGCGCCATATCCGCCTCCGCTGACTGTCGAGGCCCCGATCTGAGGCTACCCGGTCCGAGCAGTCAGCGATGTTAGTTCAGCGACGAGCGATGAGCCAAGGGTGTAATGCGATCTAACGTACCGGCGGCAGTGGCGCGGACGAGATCGCGGTGGAATTGCCGCCAACCTGGTTGGCAGGCGCAATGTTCGTCGGAACGCCCGCGGGCGGCAGGCCATTCGCAGCCGGCTGCGCGGCGGTATTGGCGACGTGATCAGGTGCCTTGCCGCCCGGCATCACAACAACGCGCGTGCCGACCTGCACGCGGCTGTAGAGATCTTCGATGTCTTCGTTCAGAAGGCGGATGCAGCCCGACGACACGAATGAACCAATCGTTGAGGGCTGGTTGGTGCCGTGGATGCGATAAAGGGTGTGACCGAGGTAAAGAGCACGCGCGCCGAGCGGATTGCCGGGCCCACCCGCCATCATGCGCGGCAGATACGGCTGACGGTCGATCATTTCCGATGGCGGGAACCAGTCCGGCCATTCCTTCATCCTGGAGACGCGCTCGGTGCCCGCCCAGGTGAAGCCTTCGCGGCCGACGCCGATGCCGTATCGCAGTGCCTTGCCGCCGCCCAGCACCAGATAGAGGTAGGTGTTGGGCGTATCGATCACGATCGTCCCGGCCGGTTCCTTGCTAGCGAAGTCGACCAGTTGCTTCTTCAAATTAGGCGGCAGCTCTTTGGGCTTACCGGTTTCCGGCTGGTCTTCCGGCGGCAGGGTCATGACGCTCGCGCCAGACGCCTGGCCGGGTTGCGCCGTGGCATTGGGCGCCGCGCCTACGGCACCTGGCGGACGAACCGCATCCGGATCGTTGGTAACTCGCGGCGGTGCGATGACGGGTGGCGGCTGCTGCGCTTCGAGTTGGTGGCCATAGCCTGCACCCGGGCTCCGGTCCGGTGTGCCGAATAGCCCGGTCGGCGGCGGAAGCGCCGGTTCGTCATCCGGGTAAGGAAGAACGCGGTCAGCACCGCGGCGCTGAACACGGCCGCGGCCCGGCGGCGGCAACGTGTCATCTTCATCACTGGCGCCCATGACTGGGGGCAGCCGCTCCTGATACACGCCCGGCGGCGGCAGATTGTACTGCGCCACAGCCGGCGCAGCGGTAATGACCGCCGCAAGCGGCAGCGTCAGCAGAAAAGCAGCTGAAAATCGGATCATCGTCCACCCTGAGCGGCCGGCGGAATCGCCGCCAAACCGCGCCCTGATTGCCCCGGGATGAAGGCACATTCAAGACAAGAATACGGCTATCTCGTTAACGTGATTTTCCCCCGTTAGCTCAGCTTTTCTTGGCCTCCGCGGCCAGAACCTGCTTGGCAACGCGGTGGCAATCCACGGCCGCCGGGAACCCGCAGTAGATGGCAACCTGTCGCAGGACCGCCGACAGTTCTTTGTGGGTCAGCCCATTGCGCAATGCCCCGCGGAAATGCGCCTCGAATTCATGCATGCGGCCGAGACAGGCGATCATGCCGAGATTGAGCAGGCTGCGGTCGCGGGGCTTGAGGTCTTCGTCAGTCCACACCGCACCCCAGCAGAACTCATTGAGCAGATCCTGGAATTTGCGGTTGAAATCGTCGGTATTGGCGACGGCGCGGTCGACATATTCGTCGCCCAGCACCTTGCGGCGCATCGCCATGCCCTTGTCGTAGAGTGCCTTGTCCATGGTTTCCTCCCTGATGACGGAATATTCGGCGTTGGTTGGCGTATGTTGACAGGAATTGGGCGATTTCGTCCATTCTCCCGCGCAGCGAAGGGACGAGCATGGACGTAGCGATCATCGGCGGCGGCATCTGCGGACTGTCGCTTGCACTCAATCTCAAGGAACGCGGCATTGCCTGCCGCGTCTATGAGCGCGCGCCGGAGATCAAGGAACTCGGCGTCGGCATCACGTTGCTGCCGCATGCCATGCGCGAATTCAACGCGCTCGGCCTCGGCGACGAATTGCTCAAGGCCGGCATCGAGAACCGCGAAAGCCGCTTCTACAACCGGTTCGGCCAGCTCATCTACAAGGAGCCCCGCGGGAAGCCGGCCGGATATCAGTATCCGGAGGTCTGCATCCACCGCGGCCGTCTGCACATGATCCTGTACAAGGCGGCGCGCGACCGGCTGGGGACCGACGCCATCCGCACCGACCACGAATGCACCGGCGTGGAACAGGACGAGCGCGGCACGACCGTGCATTTCAAGGGGCGGGAAAGCATAGGTGCAGACATCGTGGTTGATTGCGAGGGCATCAATTCGGCTATTCGCAAGCAGTTCTACCCCGACGACAAAGTGGCCTTTGCGGGCATCAATACCTGGCGCGGGATCACGCGTCGCAAGCCGATCCTCGATGGCCGCACCTATATGCGCGTGGGGTCCATCCTCACTGGCAAGATCGTGATCTACCCGATCATCAATGACTTCGACGGCGAAGGTCGTCAGCTCATCAACTGGATGGCGGAGATCAAGCGCGACACGTTCGCACAAAACGATTGGAACAAGCCGGGCAGTCTCGATGATTTCTTTCCGCTCTATGAAAGCTGGCGGTTCGATTGGCTCGATGTGGCGCAGCTGATCCGCAATGCCGACCAGATCCTGGAATATCCGATGGTCGACAAGGATCCCGTAGACGCGTGGACGTTCGGCCGCGTCACGCTCGCAGGCGACGCTGCTCACCCGATGTATCCACGCGGCTCCAACGGCGCAGCGCAGGCAGCCATCGACGCGCGCACTTTAGCCGACCTGCTGGCGAAAAATCCGGATTCGCGCGCTGCACTCAAGGAATACGAGGCCGCGCGCGCAGGCCGTCGCCGCCAAGGTCGTGCGCACCAACCGTGAGCACCCGCCCGATTTCATCAACATCAAGGTCGAAGAACTGGTCGGCGACAGGCCGTTCGACAATCTCGACAAATACATCACGCAGGATGAATTGCGCGCGCTGTCGGAGAACTACAAGCGCATCGCCGGCTTCGCGCTCGCCGACGTGGCCGGGCGGTAAAGGTCCGGTCAGGCCAGATCCGGCGCTCGGCCCATGCCGGCTCGATGGCGCTCGATATCGCCCGCGGCCAGTCCACCGAAATCGACGAATTGACGGGCCGGCTGGTCAAAGGCCTTAAACTCGCGGGCCAGCGCCGGGGTCGTAAACAGCCGATGATTCAATGAGTTAAGCCAGACCCTCGGCGGCTGGCTACCTGCTGACCGATACAACCTGCAGCACAGGGTTCGCCCGCCTCGCCCGTTATTTGGACAGGTCGAGAACTGGGAACGGACCGGCGATTCCTATGGTAGCTACCTCCTTGCGATGGATGACAGCGACGAGGCGCTCATGGCGCGGGTCGCCCGTGGAGACGAACGGGCGTTCCAGCTGCTTTCGCGCCGTCACTTGCCGGCCATGCTCGGGCTTGCCCGGCGTATCCTCGGGAACGCCGCAGAATCCGAGGACGTTGCGCAAGAAGCATTCCTGCGCGTCTGGACGCATGCGCCACGTTGGCAGCCTCTGGCACAATTCCGAACCTGGCTCACGCGCATCGTCGTCAACTTGTGTCTCGACCGAAAACGGCGTGCGCCCTGGGTCGACCTCGAAGCAGCCGGAGATATCGTCGACCCAACGCCCGGAGCCACGGAAAGAGCGGAGGCCGACGAACGGCAAAGCATGGTCTCGGCGGCGATCGGCAAACTTCCGGCCCGCCAGCGCGACGCCATCATGCTCACTTACAGCGAGGGCATGAGCAATGCGCAGGTGGCCGAAATTCTCGGAACGTCGGTATCAGCAGTCGAAACCTTGCTGGTGCGCGGCAAACAAAATCTGCGCCGAACACTTGGCGACCTGATCGACAAGGATAAGTGAAATGACCGATGAACAGTTCGAAACTTTCCTCAAGACCGCACTGAAGCGTGAGGCGGCGCCGGCCGACGAAGCCGCTGTCGATCGCGTGCTCAAACGGTTGAGCGGGCCGCTGCCGCGTCAGAAACAGCCGTTCTGGCGTATGCCCGGCGTCCTGCTCGATTGGCAATTCGCGCCGGCCTGGCCGCGCATGGCGGCGCTGGCCTGTTGCGCCGTGCTCGGATTCTTCGTCGGCATCGCCGGGCTTGACCGGCAGTTCGATAATCCCGCTACGCCGCCCGCCTATATCGGCGGTGGCGGTATCGGCGCGATCACGTTCGAACCCGATGCGTTCACGGGAGCAAGGCCATGAGTGTCGCCCATGCCGTCCCGTCAGTGACGCCCGGATCGCCGCGCTGGCTGTTGCTCGGCTCGCTCGCGCTCAACCTGTTCTTTGTTGGCGTCGCGGTCGCCATGGCGATCCGCGCGCCGGCGCCATCATATTGGGATCCCAATATATTCGTGCGCGTCGAGCGGCTGGCGGCAACGCTCCCGCCGGCGGACGCCGATATCCTGCGCGGCCAAATCAATGAAAATCACGCCGCCATCGACAATACGCAGGCGAAATATCATTCCGCGCGCCAGCACATTCATGACGTGCTGCGGCAGGAGCCCTTTGACGTCGAGGCCATGCGCGCCGCAACCGCCCAGACGCGGGCAGCACGGCTGGCCTACGACCAGACCGTCCAGGGCGTTTTCGCGAATATTGCCGCGAAAATCTCTCCGGCCGGGCGCCAGGCGCTGGCCAATTGGCCCCCCGGACGCAAGCCCGTGACGGCCAAACAGTAGTAATATTTCGCGTCTGAGTCGTTTTTGGCCGGATTTTGAAAGCGATTGGAATGCATCGGGGCGGGACGACGAAGGAGGCGGGAACGAAAACGTGGGGGCGCCCGTTTTGGACCATGCTGCAGGGCCTATGTCTCACACTGCCCGTTGGGGGCTGCTTGCTGACCGGCGAGCCGCCGGAGCCCGGACTTGACGTTCCACAAGGCTACAACTACGGCCCGCGCAATCCGAAGGTCGCAGAATCCGCGGTTCCGCCGCTCGACTGGTGGCGCGCCTTCCGCTCGCGCGAACTGACCGAGATCATTGAAGCGGCGCGCGAAGGCAATCTCGACATTGCGGCGGCAATCGCCCGCATCGTGCAGGCCGACGCGAACGCGCGAATTACCGGCGCCGCATTGCTGCCGATCGTTGATCTCAATGGCAGCGCATCGCGGATAAGGACATCGCAGGCGACATCGGCGGGCAGCACCACCGGCTCGCTCGGCGGCTCGGAACGCGACCTGCTTTCGACGTCACTGACCGCGAGCTACGAAATCGACTTCTGGGGAAAGAACCGCTCCGCCCTGCGCGCACAGGAGCAGATCGCGGTTGCCAGCCGCTACGACCGCGAGGTGGTGGGACTCACGACTGTAGTTGCGACCGCCAATGCTTATTTCCAGGTCCTCGCCGCGCAGGACCGGCTGCGCGTGGCCCGCCAGAATCTTGAGAGCGCCAACCGCGTGCTCAATCTGATCAACCAACGGCTACAGGCGGGCACAGCCTCCGCACTCGATACCGCGCAGCAGGAAAGCGTCGTCAACAACCAGCGCGCTGCCATTCCGCCACTCGAACAGACGCTGCGGCTGAATCGCGTCACACTCGCGGTTCTCATGGGACGGTCGCCTGAAAGTGTGAAGATCCGCGGCGGCAGCTTGCGCAGCATCGCCTATCCGCGCGTCACACCCGGGTTGCCATCCGAGCTGTTGACGCAGCGTCCCGACATCCGCGAGGCCGAGGCCAATCTCGCCGCCGCCAACGCCAATGTCGAGAATGCGCGCGCGCAAATGCTGCCGAGTATCACGCTCACCGGCGAAGGCGGCTATCAGAGCGCGATCCTGAGAACCTTGCTGCGGCCGGAATCGATGTTTTTCACGCTCACCTCCGGCCTCACCCAGCCGATCTTCGAAGGCGGAAGGCTGCTCGGCAATCTCGACCTGCAAAAGGGCAAGCAGGACGAGCTCCTGCAGAATTATCGCAAGGCAGTAATTTCCGGGTTTGCCGATGTTGAGAATGCGCTCGACGATATTCGCAAGACTGCGGAGCGCGAAAAACTTCAGCGCGACGTGGTGACGAGTTCACAGCGCGCCTTCGACATATCGGAGCAGCGGCTGCGCGAGGGCACGGTCGATCTGGTCACCGTCCTGCAAACGCAGCAGACGCTCTATCAGGCCCAGGATGCGCTTGTGCAGGCGCGGCTCGCGCACGTGCAGGCGATCGTCAGCCTTTACCAGGCGCTCGGGGGTGGCTGGCTGCCGAAACCCGTAGAAGCCGCCGATGCACGGTGAATTTTCCAAACAGCTTCTCGCAAAGGCAGGTGGCAGCAAACGCCGCGTGCTCGCGACCATCATTATCCTGATCGCTGTCGTCGCCGCGCTCTATTACGTCTTTGGCGGCCCAGCCGGTCAGCAGCGCCGCGCCAACCGCTTCGGCGCTGACGGCCCTGTACCGGTCCTTGTCTCCGCCGTGACGCGCGCGGACGTGCCGGTCTATCTCGACGCCGTCGGCACGATCAAGGCACTCAACACCGTGACCGTTCGCCCGCAGGTGGACGGAAAACTGCTCAGCGTCAATTTCAAGGAAGGCGATGACGTCAAGAAAGGCGACGTGCTCGCGAAAATCGACCCCGTCATCTATCAGGCGCAACTCGGCCAGGCGGTGGCCAAGAAGGCACAGGACGAGGCGCAACTCGCCAACACCAAGATCGATCTGGAACGATACGAAAAACTCGCGGCCACGGCCGCCATCAACAAACAGCAGGCCGACACCCAGCGCGCCTTGGTCGCGCAAAACACCGCGCTGGTGCAGGCCGACCAGGCCGCGATCGACAACGCACAGGCCATGCTCGGCTACACCACCATCACCGCGCCACTCGATGGCCGCACCGGCATTCGCATGGTGGACGAAGGCAACATCGTGCATGCCTCCGATACCAATTCGGCCATCGTGGTGATGACCCAGCTGCACCCGATCTCGGTGGTGTTCAACCTGCCGCAGCAGGACCTGACGCAGGTGAATACCGCTTTTGCCAAGGGCCCGCTCAATGTCGAAGCGCAACGCTCGGATAATGATGTTGTGATCGATAAAGGATTGCTCAAGGTGGTCGACAACCAGGTCGACCAGACCACCGGCACCGTGAAGCTGAAGGCCGAGTTTCCCAACGAAAACCTGCAACTTTGGCCGGGACAGTTCGTCAATATTCGCCTGTTGATCGACACTCTGAAAGACGTGGTCGTGATCCCGACCGGCGCCGTGCAGCGCGGACCGAACGGCACGTTCGTTTACGTGGCAAAGGATGACAACACGGTCGCGATGCGGCCGATCGTCGTGCAGAAACAGGATGAAACCCAGACGGTCGTGAAGAGCGGGCTCGAACCGTCCGAGCGCGTCGTCACCACCGGCTTCGTCCGCCTGACCGACGGCAGCAAGATCTCGATCGGTGATGCCAACGCGCCGGCCGGCCAGCCGCAGCGCGCGCCGCCGCGCGACGGGCAGCAACGGCAGCGGGGCGGCAACACGACGAGACCGAACACGAAGCAATGAGCGTATCATCGCCATTCATTCACCGGCCGATCGCCACTTCGCTGCTCGGCGTCGCGGTGATGCTGGGCGGCTTCCTGGGCTACTGGTGGCTGCCGATATCCGCGTTGCCGCAGGTCGATTTCCCGAGCATCCAGGTCACCACGCAGTTGCCCGGCGCCAACCCGGACACCATCGCCGCGCTGGTGACTGCGCCGCTGGAGCGGCAATTCGGCCAGATCCCGTCGCTGCAGACGATGACCTCGTCGAGTTCGTTCGGCATCAGTCAGGTTACTCTTCAGTTCGATCTCAATCGCGATATCGACGCCGCCGCGCAGGACGTGCAGTCGGCGATCAATGCCGCCGCCTCGTCGCTGCCGCGTAACCTGCCCTACCCTCCGCTCTATTCAAAAGTGAACCCGGCCGACGCGCCGATCATCACGCTCGCGCTCACTTCACAGGCGATCGATCTGCGCGCGCTCAGCGATATGGCCGACACCATCATGGCGCCGCGGCTTTCCGAAGTGAGCGGGGTCGGCCACGTATCGGTGCAAGGCGGCATCCGCCCCGCGATCCGCATCCAGGCCGACCTGTCACGGCTCGCCTCTTACGGCATCGCGCTCGACGATCTGCGCACGGCGATTGTCGGCGCCAATGTGGCCGGGCCAAAAGGCGCGCTCGACGGCGCGCACCAGTCCTACACCATTGCCGCCAATGACCAGATTGTCGCCGCCGACACCTACAAGGACATCGTGGTGGCGTTCCGCAACGGCGCGCCGGTCAAGATCGGCGACGTCGCCGACGTCATCGACGGACTTGAGAATACGAAAGTCGGCGCCTGGTACCGCGGTCAGCCTTCGATCGTGATCGACGTGCAGCGCCAGCCCGGCGCTAACGTGATCGAAACAGTCGAGCGTGTTCGCGCGGAATTGCCCCGTCTGCGCCGCGCCATGCCGGCCAGCGCGCAACTCACCATCGTCAACGATCGCACCACGACCATTCGCGCGTCGATCCATGACGTGCAGTTTACGCTCGTGCTCAGCATCGGGCTGGTGGTGCTGGTCGTGTTGATATTCCTGCGCACCATTCGCGCCACCATCATTGCCGGTGTGGCGCTGCCACTGTCGCTGATCGCGACCTTCGGGGTGATGTGGTTCTGCGGCTTTTCGCTCGACAATCTGTCGCTGATGGCGCTGACCATCGGTACCGGCTTCGTGGTCGACGACGCGATTGTCATGATCGAGAACATCGTGCGCCACATGGAGGATGGCGAAAGCGCGATGGACGCCGCCTTGCGCGGCGCGCGGGAAATCGGCTTCACCGTGATATCGCTGACATTGTCGCTGATCGCGGTGTTCATCCCGTTGCTGTTCATGACGGGACTTGTTGGCCGCATGTTCCGCGAATTTGCATTGACACTCACGATTGCGGTGGTGGCCTCCGCCATCGTGTCGCTGACATTGACGCCGATGATGTGCTCGCGGCTGTTGCGCCACACTCCTGCCGGCTCGGAGAATGCCTTTACGGCCCGTTTCCACGAGCTGACAGAACGCACCATTGCCTATTACGGTCGCAGCCTCGAATGGGTCCTGCGCCGTCAACGCCAGACCCTCATCGTCACGCTGGCGACACTCGCCGCCACCATCTTGCTCTATATCGCCATGCCGAAAGGCTTCCTGCCGCTGCAGGATACCGGCCTGATCACGGCAGTGACGGAAGCCGGAACCGACGTCTCGTTCACCGAAATGCAGCGGCGACAGCGGCAGGTCGAGGACACGATCCGCGGCGACCCCGATGTCAGCAGCGTGGTCAGCGTCATCGGTGTCAGCCCGATCAACGCGACGCCCAATGCCGGCCGGCTTGCCATTACCCTGAAGCCGCTGAACCAGCGCCGCGCACGCGTTGAGGAGATCGTCGCGCGACTCAAGCACAGTGTCGCCGGTATCGCCGGCATGACTGTCTATTTCCAGGCGACGCAGGACATCCAGATCTCAACGCGGGTCAGCCGGGCGCTGTACCAATACACGCTGGTGGCCACCGACCGCGCCGAGGTGATCGAATGGGCTGACAAGCTCGTGCACCGATTGCGCCGCGAGCCGGCATTTCAGGAGGTTGCGTCCGAAGCGCAGGAAGGCGGCCCGCGTGTCCAGGTCGAGGTCGACCGCGAGCAAGCAGGGCGCCTCGGCGTCTCGATGCAAAGCGTCACCGACACGCTCAATGACGCCTTCGGCCAAAGGCAGATTTCCACCATCTACGGCCAGGCCAATCAATACCGAGTGATTCTGGAAGCGCAGCCACGCTATCAGCAGGACCCCAACTCGCTATCGAAGCTCTATGTCACCGGCGCCAGCACATCGAATGGCACCGCGGCGACCGTGTCCACCACTGCAACCGGAACCACCAACACAAACACGACGGCAACGCCGAATGCGGTCACCAGCAGCAATCAGGTGCCGCTCGCGGCCTTCGCGAGCTTCGTGCCGACGTCGGCGCCGCTTGCCATTGCGCACCAGGAGCAGTTTCCCTCCGTGACGATCAGCTTCGACCTGAACGACGGTTACGCGCTGTCCGATGCGGTGACGGCCATCCGCCGGGTCGAACGCGAGATCGGCATGCCGTCATCGGTGACCGGCAGCTACTCGGGTGATGCCGCGGAATTTGCCAAATCGCTGGCCGGCGAACCCTGGCTTATCCTCGCGGCGGCAATCGCGATCTACATCGTGCTGGGCGTGCTGTACGAGAGCTTCATCCACCCGCTCACCATTCTGTCCACCCTGCCCTCGGCCGGTGTCGGTGCGCTGCTGGCGCTGATGCTGTTCGGTTATGACCTGTCGGTGATCGCGCTCATCGGCATCGTGCTGCTGATGGGCATCGTGAAGAAGAACGCAATCTTGATGATCGACTTCGCGCTCGAGGCCGAGCGGCATGAAGGACTGTCGCCCGAACAATCGATTGTGAAGGCCGCCTTGTTGCGCTTCCGCCCGATCATGATGACGACGCTTGCGGCTCTGTTCGGCGCGCTGCCGCTGGCGCTCGAAGGCGGCACCGGCTCGGAACTGCGCAACCCGCTCGGCGTCACCATTGTCGGCGGCCTGCTGTTATCGCAATTGCTCACGCTCTACACCACGCCCGTCATCTATCTCTACATGGAGCGCCTGCGCGCGCGACTGGCGCCGACAGTCCCACCGGCGCCACGCCGGACGGCTCGCCCGGCCCGGGGGCCAACGTGAATTTTTCCGCCCCGTTCATTCGACGTCCGATCGGCACCACGCTGCTGGCCATCGGACTGTTCCTCATCGGCGCGGTTGCCTATGCGTTCCTGCCGGTCGCCAGCCTGCCGAATGTTGAATTTCCCACCATTTTCGTGTCGGCAAGCCGGCCCGGCGCCGATCCCAATATCATGGCGGCAACGGTGGCGGCCCCGATCGAGCGCAGGCTCGGCGAAATTTCCGGCGTCACCGAGCTCACGTCAGTCACCTCGCTCGGCAATTCCCGCATCATCGTGCAGTTTGACCTGAGCCGCAGCGTCGATGGTGCAGCCCGCGACGTGCAGGCCGCGCTTAACGCCGCGCTCAGCGATCTGCCCTCGGACATGCCGACACTGCCAACCTTTCGAAAGGCCAATCCGTCGGCCGCACCGATCCTGATCCTGGCGCTGACATCCAAGACGATGCAGCCCAGCGCCATCTACGACGCGGCCGACAGCGTGATTGCCCAGCGATTGTCGCAGGTCGACGGGGTCGCCGATGTCACAGTCGCTGGCTCCGAGCAGCCCGCCATTCGCGTGCGCGTCGATCCGGCCCGGTTGTCCGCGATGGGCCTGTCCATGGAGGATGTGCGCACGGCGATTTCGAATGCCAATGCCGCCGGCCCGATCGGGACTTTCGACGGCGGCAAACGCGCCGTCACCATCGGCATCAACGATCAACTACGTGACGCGAAAGAATACGATCCGCTGGTCGTAAAGACCGCGAACGGCACTGTCATCCGGCTGTCCAACATCGCCTCCATCCGGGCAAGCGTGCGTAACAGCCGCGCCGCCGGCTGGTACAACAAGGATCCTTCGGTCCTGCTCATCATCACCAAGCAGGGCACCGCCAACGTCATCGACACCGTGGATCGTATCTACGCGCTTCTGCCGGAACTCAGGCAGTGGGTGCCAGCCGGCCTTGATATTTCCATACTGACCGATCGCACGCAGACCATTCGCGCCAGCGTTCACGACATGCAGCTCACGATCGGCGCGACCATTGTTCTGGTGATGATGGTCGTCTTTCTCTTTCTGCGGCGTGCGGCGCCAACCGCGGCGGCCGGCGTGACGGTGCCGCTCGCGCTGTCCGGCACCTGTGCTGCGATGTGGGCGGCCGGATTTTCGATCGACAACCTTTCACTGATGGCGCTGGCGGTGAGCGTCGGCTTCGTCGTCGACGACGCGATCGTGATGATTGAAAACGCATTCCGCCACCTCGAACGCGGCGTATCGCCGTTGCGGGCAACTCTACAAGGCGCACGGCAGATCGGCTTCACGGTGGTGTCGATTTCGGTGTCGCTGATCGCCGCCTTCATCCCGTTGCTGTTCATGGGGGGCATTGTCGGGCGCCTGTTCCGCGAGTTCTCCGTGACGCTCGCTTTCGCGATCGCCATCTCGACCGTGGTGTCGTTGTCGGTCACGCCGATGATCTGCGCTTATTTCGTCCATGAGCCACCGAGCCGCGACGCCACCTGGCTCGACCGCCGGGTCGAGGGCCTGCTATCGCGCCTGATCCGCTTCTACGACCGCACGCTCACCTTCGCGCTCGCGCATCGCGCGCTGATGCTGATCGTGTTTGTTGCGACCATCGCGCTGACCATCGGGCTCTATATCAAGGTGCCCAAAGGCTACTTCCCGCAGGACGATACCGGGCTGATCTTCGGCGGTACCGAGGCCTCGACCGATATTTCCTTCGAGGCGATGGAGCAATTGCAGCGCAAGGCGATGGATATTGTCCTTGCCGATCCGGCCGTCGCAGGGCTGGGGTCTTCAGTTGGCGCCTCGCCGTTCAATGCCTCTGTCAACCGCGGGCGCTTGTTTATCAGCCTCAAGCCGCTGAACCAGCGCGGCAATGCCAGCACACAGCAGGTCGTCGGACGGCTGCGTGCCAAGCTCAATCAAATTCCGGGCATCCGCGTCTTCATGGTACCGGCGCAGGATCTTCGCGTCGGCGGACGACAAAGCGATTCACAATATCAATTCACGCTGTGGAGCGCGGACATCGACGAACTGCAGAAGTGGGTGCCGCGCGTGGTCGATCGCGTGAAACAGATTTCCGGCATCGTCGATGTCACGACCGACCGCGAGCAAGGCGGCCTGCAGGCCAATATCACGATCGACCGGCCGGCGGCGGCGCGTTTCGGCGTGCGCGTGCAGGACATCGACAACGCGCTCAATAATGCATTCTCACAGCGACAGATTTCGACCATCTATGGGCCGCGCAACCAATACCGCGTAATTCTGGAAGTTGACCGCTCCTATCAGCGTGATCCGACTGACCTCAGCCGCGTCTACGTCCCGGGTAAGGGCGGTGCGCAGGTGCCGCTGTCGGCTGTGACACAGTATGAGCGGGGGATAGCGCCGCTGGTCGTCAACCACCAAGGTCAATTTCCGTCGGTGACGATCACCTACAATCTGGCGCCCAACACCACGATTGACGAGGCCACCGCGACGCTTGAACAGGCTGTAGCCGAGATGCACCTCCCCGACATCATCCATGCCGATTTTTCCGGCGATGTGCAGGCCTTCAAGCGCGCGGTCGGGGCGCAGCCGTTGCTGCTCCTGGCTGCATTGATCGCGGTCTATATCGTGCTCGGCGTGCTGTACGAGAGTCTCGCGCATCCGCTGACCATCATCTCGACATTGCCATCAGCTGGTCTCGGCGCCCTGCTCGCGCTCGAGATCTCCGGCACGGAACTCTCGGTGATCGCCTTCATCGGCATCATCCTGCTGATCGGCATCGTGAAGAAGAACGGAATCATGATGGTGGACTTCGCCCTCGACGGCGAGCGGCGGTTGGGCTTGTCGCCGCAGCAAGCCATCCACGAGGCATGCATTGCGCGATTCCGGCCGATTTTGATGACCACACTTGCCGCGATGCTGGGGGCTTTGCCGCTGGTCATCGCCATCGGCCCGGGCTCGGAACTGCGGCGGCCGCTCGGAATCACCATTATCGGCGGGCTGTTGGTGTCGCAGGTGCTCACGCTCTACACGACACCGGTGATCTATCTTCTGCTCGACCGGCTGCACCGCAAGCTCGGTGGCACGACCTTCACATTCGTCCGTCGCCGCCCGCCGCCGCTCCAGCCGGCGGAGTGATCCTTTCCTTGTCATCACCGGGCCGCCGCGAAGCGGCGTGACCCGGTGATCCCGCTTAGGGTTGTGCCTTCCTAAGCGAGATGGCCGGGTCAAGCCCGGCCATGACGATGGAGGGCAGCGGGTTTAAACGCCAAGATACCGGTGCTGCACGTCGGGCGCGGCGGCGAGGTCCGGCGAGGAGCCCGTCCAAACCACGCGCCCGCGCTCGATCAGGAAGTGCCGGTCGGCAACTTTCATCAACGCGCCGACATTCTTGTCGATGACCAAGATCGAGAGGCCCGATTCCTTCAAACTCGCCAGGCATCGCCAGATTTCCGCGCGGATTAACGGCGCCAGGCCCTCGGTCGCCTCATCAAGAATGAGCAAACGCGGGTTGGTCATCAGCGCGCGTCCGATGGCCAGCATCTGCTGTTCACCGCCGGATAACTGGTTTCCCATGCTGCCGGCGCGTTCGGCCAGCCGCGGAAACAGCGCGTAGACTTTCGCCAGCGTCCAACCCTCACCATCACGCTTGACTGCCGTCGCCTGCAAATTTTCGCGCACCGTTAGATTCGGGAAAATCTGCCGGCCTTCCGGCACCAATCCGATACCGCGTTGCGCCACCTTGTATGACGGCAGGCCGCGAATTTCCTCTTGCATGAACCGGATCGTTCCGGCCCGCGCCGCCGTCAAGCCCATGATCGAGCGCACGGTGGTGGTCTTGCCCATGCCGTTGCGGCCCATCAGTGTCACCATTTCGCCGGACGCGATGGCGAGCGAAACCCCGAACAGCACCTGGCTCAGGCCGTAACAGGTCTCGACGCCATCAAGCGCAAGCACCGGCTCAGCCATTTGCGGCCTCCTGCTCGCCGAGATAGGCGTCGCGTACCTGGACGTTGCTGCGAATGTCCTCGGGCTTTCCGGTGGCAATCACGCGGCCATAGACCAAAACGGTAATGCGATCGGCGAGCGCGAACACCGCTTCCATATCGTGCTCGACCAACAGGATCGTCAGCTCTTTTTTCAGCTCGCGTAGCGTCGCCACCATGCGCGTCGATTCCTCGGGGCCAAGGCCGGCCATCGGTTCGTCGAGCAGCAGCATGCGCGGGCTGGAGGCCAGGGCCATGGCGAGTTCGAGCTGGCGATGCTCGCCGTGGCTGAGCGCGGAGGCCGGCAGATCGGCGCGGGCGCTCAAGCCGACGCGCGCAAGTGCCGCACGGGCGGGATCGCGCAGTTCCGCTTCGCGGCGCGCATCGCGCCAGAAATGGAATGAATGACCGGCGTGCGCCTGGACGGCCAGCGCGACATTGTCGAGCACGCTCAGGTCGAGGAACAGCGATGTGATCTGAAACGAGCGCGCCAGTCCAAGCGCGCTGCGGGCGTACATCGGCACTGCGGTGATATCGCGGCCGGCAAAATGGATGCGGCCGGAATCGGACGGCAGTTGGCCGCTCAACTGAGCGATCAACGTGGTTTTGCCGGCGCCGTTTGGGCCGATCACCGCATGCAACTCGCCTTCGGCAACACCGAAATTGAGATCGTCGGTGGCAACGATGCCGCCGAAGCGCTTGGCGAGATTGTCCACCCGCAGCAGATCAGCCATGACTCACCCTATGGCGCACCTTGGCGAGCAAGCCGTCAATGCCGCCGCGCGCAAACAGCACGACCAGCAGGAGCAACGGTCCGAGGATGATCTGCCAATATTCAGTGATGCCTGAGAGCACCTCTTCCAGCACCAGCAATGCCACGGCGCCGAACAGCGGACCGAAGGCGGAGCCCATGCCGCCGAGCACGACCATGATGATGAGATCGCCCGAGCGCGTCCAATACATCATCGCCGGACTGACGAAGTCGGTATGGTTTGCGAGCAGCGCCCCGGCAAGCCCGCACATTGTCCCCGCAATGACGAAGCAAACGAGCTTGTAACGATAGGTCGGAAACCCGATGGCGCGCATGCGCGTATCGTTCGAGCGCGCACCCTGGATCGTCAGGCCGAACCGCGAATTGATGATGCGCCAGACCAGATAGATCGACGCAAAAAGCAGCGCGAGGCAGATGTAATAGAACTGGACCTTGTTGGACAGATTGATCGGTGAAACGAATTGACTACGTTTGTAGATGGTGAGGCCGTCGTCGCCGCCGTAGCGCGCCAGACCGGCGACGATGTAGTAGGCCATCTGTGCAAAGGCCAACGTGATCATGATGAAATAGACGCCGCGCGTGCGCAGCGAAAGCGCACCGATCACCAACGCAAACAGCGCGCTCGCAAGCAGCGCCACCGGCCACTGTATAAAGCCACTGAATACGCCTTCATGCGCCAGCATGCCGACCGCGTAACCGCCGATGCCGAGATAGGCGGCATGGCCGAAGCTCATCATACCGCCATAACCGAGGATGAGGTTGAGGCTCACCGCCGCCATCGCCAGGATCAGGATGCGGGTGAACAATGTGAGCAGGAAGCGGCTGCCGCCCAGCTCGACATAGACCGGCAGCAGCACCAGGGCGAGCAGCAGCGCCACAATCGCAAGGTTGCGAACGGAGAGCCAGCCGCTCATTTGCCGCTCGCCGAAAACAGGCCTTCCGGCTTCACCACCAGCACGATTGCCATGAGCAGATAAATTAACATTGACGACAGCGCGGGCGCGGCGGTCGCGGCCGCTTCCTTGGTCAGCACCAAGCGCATCAGATCGGGAAAGAAGGCGCGTCCAAGCGTATCGATGAAGCCTACCAAAATCGCCGCCACCAGTGCCCCGCGGATCGAGCCGATGCCGCCGATCACGGTGATGACGAAGGCGAGAATGAGGATGTTCTCACCCATGCCGATCTGCACGGTGAGAATGGGCGCCTGCATCAAACCGGCAAGGCCGGCAAGCGCGGCGCCCAAACCAAAAACCAGCGTATAGAGGAGCTTGATGTTGACGCCGAGCGCGCCGACCATTTCGCGATTGCTGGCGCCGGCGCGGATCAGCATGCCGATGCGCGTGCGCATCACCAGCACATAAAGAAATATGGCAACGGCGAGCGTCACCACGATGATTGACAATTTGTAGGCAGAGTAGTCGACGCCGGGAAGAATCTGGACCGATGTATTGAGCCATGACGGCAGCGGCAGCGTGAGACCTTCAGGGCCCCATATCAGTCGTACCAGTTCATCGAAAAACAGGATCAAGCCGAAGGTGCCGAGCACGTGGTCGAGATGATCACGGCCGTAAAGCCTGCGCATTGCGACCACTTCCACAACCATTCCGACAAGCAAAGTGGCGCCAAGCGCCAGGACCACACCGAAGATGAAGTTGTTGGTCCAGGCGACGAACGTCGCAGCGAAATAGGCGCCGATCATGTAGAGCGAGCCGTGCGCGAGATTGACGAGGTCCATGATGCCGAAGACGAGCGTCAGCCCGGCTGCCAGCAAAAACAGCAGCAGGCCGAATTGCAATCCGTTCAGGCACTGCTCGATAAACAGCGTCATGGATTTTCGCATTCCCCCCTCACCCTTCGAGACGCGCGGGCTTCGCCCGCGCTCCTCAGGGTGAGGACCTGCTTCTCAAGCTTCATCCTGAGGAGCCGCGCGCAGCGCGGCATCGCGAAGGATGAGGCGCCCCTTCGAAAGCAAAACGGCAGAAACGTCCCCGCTTCTGCCGCCCTGCATCCCTACGCCAACGATCACTTCATCGGACACTTGTCGTGAAAGCGATCCTGACTATCCTTGACGATGGTGGCGGCGGTTTTCAGAACGAACTCACCTTTGGCGTCCTTCACCACGTCCTGCAGATAGAAGTTCTGGATCGGGATGTGGTTATTGCCGAATTTGAAATTGCCACGCACCGATTTGAAGTTGGCTTTTTCCAGCGCCTTCTGGACTGCCGTCTTGTCCGACAGATTGCCCTTGGTGGCATTCACCGCCGAGGCAATCAGGTTAGCGGCGTCGTAGGATTGCGCGCCGTAGAACGAGGGCTTCTTGCCGGGATACTTCTTGATGTAATCGGCGACGAATTTCTTGTTCGCCTCGTTCGGAAGGTCGTTCACCCATTCCTGCGCGCCTGGCACGCCCAGCGCCAGGTCCTTCTGGAGCGGCAGCGAGAGCTCGTCGATGGTGAAGGCGGTGTAGAGCGGAATCTTGCCCTTGAGACCGGCCTGCGAATATTGCGCCAGGAACTGCACGCCGGCCTTGCCGGGATAGAACACGAAGATCGCGTCCGGGTTGGCCGCCTTCGCCTTGGCAAGTTCAGCCGAGAAGTCGAGTTGCGCCGGCCAGGTCGTGAGTTCCTGACCGATCACCTTGCCTTTAAAGGTGGAGGCAACACCCGCGAGCATGTCCTTGCCGGCCGCATAATTCGGGCCGATCAGAAACACCGTCTTCACGCCCTTCTGGTTCATGTAGAGGCCCATGGCCTGCGGCGTCTGGTCGTTCTGCCATGAGGTGGAGAACACAGTCGGCGAGCAGAGTTCACCGGCAATCTGGGACGGACCGGCATTCGCGATCACGAGGAAGGTCTTCGAATCGACCACCGGCTTGAGCGACGCCAGCAGCACGTTCGACCAGATGTAGCCGGCGATAAAATCGACCTTGTCTGAACTCGATCAGCTTTTCCGTCTTTTGCTTGCCGACTTCTGGCTTGAAGCCGTCGTCTTCGTAGATGACTTCGACCGGCAGGCCGCCCATCTTGCGGCCCATGTGATCGAGCGCGAGCTCGAACGAATTGCGCATGTCATCGCCGATCACTGCGACCGGACCGCTGAACGTGCTGACGAACCCGATCTTGATGGATTTTTGCTGGGCCATGACCGGGCCCGCAGCGAGCAGCAGAGCGGCGCTCGCGGCCAAGAGTGTTTTACGCATATGGACATCCTCCCCAAGGGCCATTCGGCCCTATTCCTTATTATAGTCTAGTGTACCGGCAGCGGTGCCAAAAGGTCCACCGCGCGTACCCGAAACATAATTCGCGGCGACCCAAAAAATTCGGAAATGCCGGTATTTCCCGCTAACCGGCCATGCGGCTGCGGCCATTGACCGGTGCTCCGGGGCCCCGGCAGTCTAGCGTTGCCGGCCCCAACGACCGGCCCACCAATGGGACGTTCTACCTTTGTCGAAGTCGCTCGAAAGAACCTACGACGGAATCATCATCGGCGCCGGGCATCACGGGCTGATCCTCGGGACGTATCTCGCCCGCGCCGGCCTCGACATCTTATTGGTGGAGCGCCGGCTCACTTATGGCGGCGGCCTGTGCACGCGCGAGGTGACGCTGCCCGGCTTCTACCACAACCTGCATTCCATCAATCACTTCCACATCAGCGAGACACCCTGGTTCAAGGATTTGAATCTGGACGAGCGCGTCACCTACATCACGCCGCGCTACGAATTCGGCCAAGCGCATCGCGACGGCTCCGCGCTCGTGCTCGGACGAGATCTTGAAGAGTCGGTCGCCAACATTGCACGCTTTTCCAGGAAAGATGCGCAGACCTTCCGCGACTGGAACCGCAAGGCCGAGAAGATCACGCGCGAGATTTTCCTGCCCGAACGCTACGCCGAGCCCTTGGCCCAGGCGGAACGCGAAGCTTTTCTGTCGCGCACCGCGCTGGGACGCGAATTCCTCGAGGTGTCGAACCGGCAGCCGCTCGATGTCGTGCGCGAACTGTTCGAAAACGAGCACGTGCGCCTGCTGTTCCTGTTCAAGGTGTCACTGTTCGGCACCTGGCTGGTCGACACAATGTCGAAAACATCGCCGATGGGTTCGGTAGTCCGCGCCTTCGATCTGGAAAGCGGCTACCAGCTTTGCCAGGGCGGCTCGTTCAATCTGGCGCGTGGGTTGATGGAGGCGTTCATTGCCGCCGGCGGCACGTTCCAGCCGCAAGTTAACATTGACCACATCGTCATCGAGAACGGCCGCGCCACCGGCATCGAACTCGCCGATGGACGAACCGTGCGCGCCAGGCAGCTTGTCGCCTCCACGCTCGACGTGCACCAGACATTCGAAACACTGGTCGGACGCGCGCAGCTGCCCGCCGCGTTCCTGAAAAAACTCGATGCCTTCCAGTACACTGCGTGGAGCCTGTTCGGCTTGCATCTCGCGCTCAACGAAAGTCCGCGTTTTGCCGCGGAAAAATTCGATCCCAACATCAACCGCGCGATGAAATGGAGCATCGGCGCCGAGACGATGGAGGACCTGTTCTCCGCGCATCAGGATGTGCAGGCCGGCCGCGTGCCCAAGCTCGTGCAGTTTGGCTCAGGTCCCCTGAGCCTGCTCGATCCGACGCAGGCGCCGCCGGGCAAGCACACGACTTATTGCTGGCACGTGATGCCGCTTGAGCCCGATCTCGGCGGCAAGAGCTATGACAGCTTCAAGGAAGAATTCTCCGACAAGATCATCGAGTGCTTCGCGCGCTACTGCCCCAACATGACGAGCAAGAACATTCTCGGGCGCTACGTCTATACCGGGCGCGAATACGTGCAGGAAATGATCAATATGCGCGGCGGCGACATCTTCATGGGCGCCTTCAACGCCGAGCAGGTGATGTACAACCACTTCGGCTACCGCTCGCCGATCCCGAATCTCTACAGCGCCGGTTCCGCTGGCCATCCTGGCGGCGCCATTTCCGGCGGTGCGGGCTATATCAGCGCCAGCGTCATCGCAGACGATCTCGGCCTGAAAAAGTGGTGGACGCCCTGGGATGCGCGCGCGGCGCTTGAACAACTGCCGCAACTGGAACGAGGCGCGGCATGAATTTAAGTTCGTCATTCCGGGACGGCCCGAAGGGCCGGACCCGAAATCCATACTCCGCAGCGCTGGGGTTATGGATTCCGGGTTCGCTCGCGGAGCCTGTCATCGGGCCGCGCTTCGCGCGGACCCGTTGGCTCGCGCCCCGGAATGACGGAGAAAGAAAAAGAGGCGCGGCATGAGCGCCGACTTGCAGAACGTTGTCTTTCCCGGCCTCAAGGATCGCGTCGTCATTGTTACCGGCGCGGGCCAAGGCATCGGCCGCGTGTTCGCGAAGGCTTTTGCCGCGGCCGGCGCATGCGCCGTGATCGCTGAACTGAATGAGAAGAAGGCCGCATCGGTTTCCGAGGAAATCATGAAGGCCGGCGGCCAGGCGCTCGCTGTCACGACCGACGTCGCCGACGAAGCCTCCATCAAGGAAATGATAGAGCTGGTTGAGGACGAATACGGCCGCATCGATGTGCTGATCAACAATGCAGGGATTTTCTCCACGCTGGAAATGCGCCCTTTCGACCAGATTCCGCTGGAAGAATGGGAGCGCGTGCTGCGCGTCAATCTCACCGGGCCGTTTCTCTGCGCCCGCGCGGTGCTGCCGGCCATGCGCCGTGCAAAATGGGGCCGCATCATTAATGTCGCGTCCGGCGCCGTGCGTCTTGGCCGGCCGAATTATTTGCACTACATCGCAACCAAGGCGGCGCTTGCCGGCATGAGCCTGTCGATGGCGCGCGAACTCGGAGCCGACAACATCACCGTGAATGCCATATTGCCGGGCGCAACCTTTACGGAAATCGAGCGCAAGACCGTGACCCCGGCGCAAAAGGAACGGATCATCGCCATGCAATGCGTGCCGCGCGCGGAAGTGCCGGAAGACCTGGTCGGCGCCGTGCTGTTTCTGGCCTCCGAAGCGTCCGCCTTTGTCACCGGGCAAAGCATCAATCTCGACGGCGGAGTGACAGGCTCATGACGCCGACAGTCGCCATCATCGCGCCGGGCAATATGGGCGCCGGCGTCGCCGGCCGCCTGACAGAAAATAAAGTCACGGTGCTGACCTCGCTCGCGGGCCGCAGCGAGGAAAGCGCCAAACGCGCGCGCGAGGCCGGCATGCAGCCGGTCGAAGAGCGTGCGCTGGCGGAAGCCGATTTCCTGATGTCGATCGTCCCACCCGGCGACGCCCTGGCGCTGGCACAGCGCCTTGCTCCGGTGCTGACTGCCGCCAACAAGAAGCCGGTCTATGTCGAATGCAACGCGGTCAGCCCGCCGACGATGCTGAAAATCGCGGACGTGATCGCAACGACCGGGTGCGCCTTCGTCGGCGCCGGCATCATCGGCCCACCACCCAAGCCTGGCAGCACGAATACGCGGATATATGCGTCCGGCTCTGCGGCCAAGGACCTTGCGAGGCTCAATGACTACGGGCTGATCATCCGCGTGCTCGAGGGCCCGCTGACGGCTGCTTCGGCGCTGAAAATGTCCTATGCCGGAATCACCAAGGGTTTTACCGCACTCGGCGCGGGAATGATGCTGGCGGCCACGCGCGGTGGCTCAGCCGAAGCACTGAAAGCCGAACTCGCGGAAAGCCGCCCCGATTTGCTGCGCTATCTCTCGAACCAGGTTCCCAGCATGTACTCGAAAGCCTACCGCTGGGTGGCGGAACTCGATGAGATCGCGAGCTTCGTCGGCGCCGACCATGCCGAGCACGAAATGCTGTCGGCGGCGGCCCGGTTCTACGAGCGCATTGCCGAAGATGTCGACGAAGACAAGAAAGAAATCGGCGCGCTCGATAAATTCCTCGGCAAGTCATGACAGCGCAGTCCCCAATTCTCGTCGACAAGCACGCCGGCTACCGCGTCATCACCTTGAACCGGCCGGACAAGCTCAACGCCTTCAACGATGCGATGCACGAAGCATTGCGCAAGGCAATCGAAGACGCGGAAGCTGATGAAAATTGCCGCGCGCTGATGCTCACCGGTGCCGGCCGCGCCTTCTGCGCCGGACAGGACCTGAGCGACCGCCTGTTGAAGCCCGGCGAAACACCGGTGCCACGCAATTCGCTGGAGCAGCACTACAATCCCCTCATTCGAAAAATCCGCGACCTGCCCTTTCCTGTGATAGCGGCCGTCAACGGCGTTGCCGCCGGCGCCGGCGCCAATATTGCGCTCGCCTGCGACATTGTCATTGCCAGTCTCAAGGCTACTTTCGTCCAGTCGTTTGCCCGCATCGGACTCGTTCCAATTCCGGCGGCACCTGGTTCCTGCCTCGGCTGGTGGGCGACGCCCGCGCACGCGGGCTGGCACTGCTTGCGCAGGATCTGGCTGCCGAGAAAGCCGCAAGCTGGGGATTGATCTGGCGCGCGGTCGATGACGAGATCCTGATGCATGAGGCGACGCGCATCTGCGAGCATTTTGCGCAGGCTCCCACTCAAGGTTTGGCGATGATCAAACGCGCTCTCAATGCGTCCGCGAACAACACGCTTGACGCCCAGCTCGATCTCGAACGCGATTTACAGCGCGCCGCCAATCTGACGCCCGACTATGCCGAGGGCGTGCGTGCCTTCATGGAAAAGCGCAAACCCAATTTTACCGGCCGCAAGACATGACGACCAAACAACCACTGAACGTCGGGATTGCTGGGCTCGGCGCCGTCGGCCTCGACGTGGCCAAGCGGCTGATCGCCGGCATTCCCGGGTTGAAACTCGCCGCCATTGCCGTACGCGATGCCGACAAAGCACGGCGCGCTTTGCCGCAGGTCGGCGACAGCATCCCGGTGCGCAAGGCCACCGAGCTCGCCGATCATTGCGACATCGTCGTCGAGTGCCTGCCGCCGGCGCTATTCCGCGACGTTGCCATCAGTGCGATCGACAAGGGCCGCATCTTCATGCCGCTCTCGGTGGCGCAATTGCTGGAGAATGGCGACCTGGTCGAACGCGCCAGAAAAAATGGCGCGCGCATCCTGGTGCCGACCGGCGCGCTGATCGGCCTCGACGCCGTTCGCGCGGCAGCGGAGGGCACGATTCATTCGGTCAAGATGGTGACGCGCAAGCCGCCGGCGGGGCTGGAGGGTGCGCCCTATTTGCGTGATCAGGGAATTTCGGTGAGCGGCCTGAAGGAACCGTTGAAAGTGTTCGACGGCAGCGCGCGCGAAGGCGCGCGTGGGTTTCCCACCAACGTCAACGTCGCGGCGGCGTTGAGCCTCGCCGGTATCGGGCCTGACCGTACCCAGCTCGAGATCTGGGCCGACCCCACCGTCACGAGAAACACGCACACCATCACGGTTGACGCCGACACCGCACGCTTCACGATGACGATCGAGAACATTCCGTCGGACAATCCGCGCACCGGCAAGAGCGTTGCGCCCTCCACCGTTGCCGCCCTGCGGGCCCTCGTGTCCGAGTTCAAGGTTGGCACCTGACGCGAAAGGCCACCGGCGAACTTGCGCGCGGTGGCCGTTCTTTGCGTTGCGGAGCGCAGCCTTAGTTTTTCTTCGGCTCGGCGGCCTGCGGATTGGCCTTCAGGTAGTCCTGATACGAACGGCCGGCGAAGTTGTTTGACTCCGGTTCAGCCTGAGCTTGCGCCGAACTGCCGTCAACCGGCGCACTCGCCATTTCCTTGGTGCACAGATCCTGGAACACCACCGTGCCTTCCGGCGTGTAGTTCTTGGTCAGGCAGGTGCAAGGGCCCGGCTCGACTGAGCGCACCGCGTAGCCGACGGGACGCACATAAAGCCGGTCGTGCGCATAGCGGAAGTGGAAGTTGTGGTGCCAGTGGTTGAAGCCAATGTGATGGCCGCCATTGTGGCCGCCGTTGTGGCCACCATTATGTCCGCCGCCGTTATGGGCAAAGGCTGGACCGGACGAGATTGCCGCGGTTGCGAGCATAGCGATCGCGGCGAGGCTGAGAATGAGCTTACGGGACATGACGTTCTCCTGATGTCGAAGTCGTTTCCCCGATAGCTTTTGGTCGCATGCCCCCCGTAAAAGGTTCAATGCCGCTTTTAATTTCTCAGATGCGCAGGAATATCTTGCGCCGGTACAAATAGCCGGCGAGCGCGATTGCCAGCAGAAGCCCAACCACATGCGCTACAAACAGGCCGGTGCCCGGTGTCACCGCACGATCCAGCCAGGCCGAGACGTCACCGCCCACGAAGCGCAGCGCGAATGGCTCAAACCCGACGATATTATTAATGAAATAAAGCGTAATGGCGTTGGCCCCGATCCATACGAAGACGGTCGCCCAGGCCTTCCATCCCCACACATCGGTCACCTGGTGCATAACGCCGAGCAGGATCGCGCCGTAACCGCTGACAACCAGCACAAACGACGATGTCCAGATCGCCTTGATAATCGGGAATTGCAGTGCCCACAGGTAGCCGGCGCCAACCGTGACAATCCCGCCGCCGATCAACCACAACGATCTTTGCGTCGGCGTCAGCCGGTCGTCCTTCAGCAAGAGGCCGGCCAGAACGCCGAAAAGACAAGTGCCGATCGCCGGCAATGTGCTCAGCAATCCTTCCGGATCGCGTGTCTTGTCCCACAGTCGGCCAGGCAGATAGTTTGCATCGATCCAGTTGGCGAGATTGGCGTCGGGGCCGAACGAACCGGCGCCGATCCCCGGCACGGGAACGAAGGTCATCAAGGCCCAGTAGCCGCCGAGCAGTACACCGAGCGCCACAACCAGCCCCCGTATGCCGAGATTGAGGAACAGGAGCGACGCGAACAGATAACAGATGGCGATACGCTGCAGCACGCCGACGTAGCGAATGTCGCTCCAGTGCTGGGCAACGCCGCCGTAAAAGATCACGCCCAGCGCATAAAGCAGAAGCGCCCGCCGCAGCACGCGCAGATGCGTCTTTGCCTTGCCATCGCGCTCGACCAGCCGGGGTAGCGCAAGAACAATCGATACGCCGGTGACGAAAATGAACAGCGGAAAGATGAAATCATAGAAACGGAAGCCTTCCCACGCCGCGTGGCTCATCTGGGTTTTGAGGAAGCTGCCGATCGAGTTTAGTTCCGGCCCCTTGTCGTGCAGCATCCGTTCGAGAACCCAGATCCCGCCGTCGGCGCCAAGGATCCAGAATATATTGAACCCGCGCAGCGCATCGACCGAGACGACGCGGCCGGTTTGAACGGCGAGCGGCACTTCTGCATATCGCATCGGGCGCCGATTGCGGTTGCGAACGAACTGACCGGACGAAAACGGGCCAGCGTTAAAATGGTTGCGAAGAACTAGCCGGTCGAAGTGACGGGGCTTTAACACACTTCAATAGCACGGAGACACGACGCAATAATGCAGTATACGCTAGGGTCGTGTTCCCGCCATGGCCGTTACAGCGGAATCGCACCGGCCCGCCGGATCCTGGACGCGGAAATAGTTCCGCCCGACGTAGGATTGATCGTAGTGATGCCAGGCTGTGCTGTGGTCGAGAGCTTGCACACCGGCAAGCGTCACCGCGAACACCGAGCTTTCCATATCGCGTTGCTGTGCGTCGAGGTTCTGCGGAAGCCGCGAACTGGCATAGTCGACGTAGTAGACCCGGCGCACGCAGGAAATATCCTTTGCTGCGTCAAGAGCAGCCTTCGCCGTCATCAAATGATCGGAGTGGTCTTTCGAATTGATGCGCGTATCGGTTTCCGCAACATTGAGCTGGACGAGTGTGGCGCCGCCGCGTTCGTACGCCATGATCGCTTTCAACGTGGCAACCAAATCGTCCCAACCGTGGTAAGTTGCTGAGCCGTCGACCGCCCGCAAGACATTATTCTCGCCACTCGACAGGCGCCTGAGTGATTCAAATCCGGTGTCGTAGTAGCCGTCGCCCGACCAATGGCCGTCCGGCACGCGCAAAAAATAGCTCACTGTGTTGCGATAGCTGACACGATAGATGGCGTGGCCATTGAATGACATAGGCGCTGCCGAGCGTTCCCCGGGTTCAGCGTCAGCGTCGGCCATGAAGCGGATCGCGGCTTCCGCGCCATTTTCGCGCGCGAGATAGAATGGATGTTTGCGTCCGCCCAGACCGATGCCGAGCCCGGCGTCGCCGGCGGTGAGATGCACGAAGACAGTCTTGGTCGCGCCGCCCATGACGTCCTGGAACGCGGACGGGTTCATGAACAGCTGCCAGTCGTCCTCGTGAGCAGCGAAATAGAATGACACCTTGTCCGGGCGCTTGCCGTCATCGGCCAACGCTGACGCGCTCGCCAGCATCGCGCCCGCAAGACAGGCAGTCACAATCAAGCGTGATATCGGCATCCCCGACCCCTTCTCGGCCCCTGATAGCTGCCAAATAGGATACGAATGCGGCTCGTTCAATGAAAGCCCGGTGGTAAATCAGTATGAACGCCACTCCCGGAGCGACCGCGTTTGACAATCCATAGGCGCTCTTTATCGTTTGCGTACAAATAATTAGGCCCTTAATTGGCCTTGGCCGCCGGAAGATCTGCCGCATGAAGCCCGCGCCCTTCATCCGCCACGTTCCGAAGACGCTCGACGAGGCGCTGAGGATTCTGGCCGACGTCGCGCCGCAAGATGGCCGCGTCCTGGCGGGCGGACAAAGCCTCGTGCCGATCATGGCGTTCCGCCTCGCCAAGCCGGCGCATCTCGTCGACATCAACGAGGTTGCCGGGCTCGACAAGATCACCAGCAACGGAAAGGCCCTCTCCATCGGCGCGCGCGTTCGCCACGCGGCATTTCACAAATCCGTAGTTGCCAATCCGCTGGGCCAATTGCTCAGCGTGGTCGCGCGCCATATCGCGCATTATCCAATCCGCTTGCGCGGCACATTTTGCGGCAGCCTTGCCCATGCAGACCCTGCCTCGGAATGGTGCCTGACCGCGGCAACGCTCGACGCCACTGTGATTGCCAGGAGCACGCGTGGCGAGCGTCAGATTGCCGCCAAGGATTTTTTCGCAGGGATTATGTCGACTGCTCTCGCCGACGACGAATTGCTGGCTGAAGTGCGGCTGCCGTTGCTCTCCGACGACACCAAATTCGGATTCAATGAATTCAGCCGCCGCGCCGGCGACTTCGCGATGAGCGCCGCGCTCGTCACATACCGATTGCAACGCGGCAAGATCGCGGACGCACGCGTCGGCGTTGGCGGCGCGGAAGCCTCGCCGCGCCGGATTACGGAAGCCGAAGCTGCGCTCAACGGGCAGACACCGGGCGATAAGGTTTTTCGAGCCGCAGCGGAAGCCGCAGCCAAGGCGATCGAGCCGCTCGAAGACCACCAGACCAATGCGGAATACCGGCGCGACCTGGTTCGCGCCGTCGTTCGCCGTGCGCTGGAGCAAAGCGCATGATTCCGAAAAGTGTGAAGCGGTTTTCGGAAAAGATCATGCGCAAATGGAATGGTGCCCGATGAGCGCGCACGGCACCAAAGGCTCCGGCATGACATGGGTCGGCCGTGCCATCCGGCGCCTGGAAGACCCGGCGCTGATTTCAGGCCAGGGACGTTTCACCGCTGATCTGCCCGCCACGCATTGGCTGCGGTTCGTGCGCAGCCCGGTCGCCGCCGGAACGATCGTGAGCATCAACGCGCCGGAAGGCGCAATGGTGATCACGGCCGCCGACCTCAAAGGCGTGAAGAAAATCACGCCGATGCTGCACAAGTTTAACTACAAGCCGGTTGGCCAATCGGCATTGGCCGACGGTATCGTTCGTTTCACGGGCGAACCTATCGCAGTCGTCGTGGCGGCCAGCAAGGAAGTGGCCGAGGACATCGCCGAGCAGATCGAACTGTCGATCGATGAAGCAACTCCCGTGATCGATGCGCGCATGGCACTTACGGCGGATGCACCACAGATCCACGCCGAAGCACCGGGCAATGTCATTCTCGAAGGCAAGATGAAGACGCCGGAGTTCGATGCGGTCTGGAAAAATGCGCACAAGGTGGTCAAGGTCGACGCCCGCTCGCGCCGCCAGAACGCGACGCCCATGGAGGCGCGTGGTGGCCATGCAACATATGATGTATCGACCGGGCGCGTGACACTTACCTGCACGACGCAGATGCCGCATCTCACGCGGACAGCCATTTGTGACGTGCTCAGCTTTCCGGAATCCGATCTGCGCGTGATCGCCCCCGATGTCGGCGGCGGCTTCGGGCAGAAGATGTCGCTTCCCGGCGAATATGTCGTATTGGTTTGGCTCGCGCGCAAACTCAAAAGTTCGGTGGCCTGGACCGAAGACCGGCGTGAAAACCTGATCGCAGGCTTTCATTCGCGCGATCAATACATCGCGCTCGAAGGTGCCTTCGACGCCAACGCAAAACTGCTCGCGCTCAGAGCTGATATCATCTCCAATGTCGGCGCCTATTCGTGCTTTCCCACCACCTGCGGGGTCGAACCGCTGATGGCGATGGCCGAGATGCCAGGGCCCTACGATGTGCAGCAGTATCAGTGCCTGGCGCGTGGCGTCCTCACCAATACCTGCACGATGGCGCCGTATCGCGGCGTGTCGCGGCCGGTGATCACCTTCACGCTCGAACGGTTGATGGACAAGGCCGCGCGCGGCTTCGCGCTCGATCCGGTCGACATCCGGCGCCGCAACCTGATCGACAAATTCCCCTACAAATCCGCCATGGGCCTCGAATATGACGAGGCCACCTACAAAGAGACGCTGGAAATGGCGGTGAAAGCGGTCGACATGCCGGCATTTCGCAAGCGCCAAAAAGAGGCCCGCGCGAAAGGCCGCCATCTCGGAATTGGCATTGCAACTTTTTCCGAACGCACTGGTTACGGCAGCCCGGCCTTTGCCGCGCGCGGCATGGAGATCACACCCGGTTGGGAGACTGTGATCGTGACGGTCGACCCTTCCGGTTTTGTCGAGGCACGCATCGGCTCCTCGCCGCACGGCCAGGGCCTGCGCACCACACTCGCCCAGATCATTGCCGACGAAATCGGGGTAACACCCGACATGATCAAAGTGGTGCACGGCGATACCGACCGCGCGCCCTACGGCTGGGGCACCTTCGCCAGCCGTTCACTGGTGATTTCAGGCGGCGCGACGCTGATCGCGTCGCGAAAAGTGCGCGCCAAACTGATCAAAATCGCCAGCCATATGCTGGAGGCGGCGCCTGACGACATCCTGCTCGCGGACGGCGTGGCGAAAGTCGCTGGCACCGATCGCTCGATTGCGATCGCAAAACTCGCGCGCGAGGCCTACACGCAAACGCATCGTTTCAAGGGCGAAATCGAGCCCGGCCTCACCGAGACCGGCCACTACGATCCGCCCGGTACATTCTCCAATGCCTGCCACATCGCCATCGTCGACGTGGACGTGGAAACCGGCCACGTGAAAGTCGAGAAATTCCTGGTGGCGGAGGATGCCGGCCGCATCATCAATCCGATGATTGCCGACGGCCAGGTTCACGGCGGCATCGCCCAAGGAATCGGCAACGCGCTGCTCGAGGAAATCATCTACGACGACAATGGCGGTATCCTCACCGCCACGCTGGCGGATTACCTGCCGCCCACCGCGCACGAAATACCGGAAATCGAACTGCATCACATCGAGACACCGAGCGTAAATTCGATCACCAAGGCCAAGGGCCTGGGCGAAGGCGGCTGCATCGGCGCGCCGGCCGCGGTGGTGAATGCGATCAACGATGCGCTCTCGCCTTTCGGCGTGGAAATCGATGAGATACCGGCGACTCCGCAGCGCATTCGCGCCGCCTTGCGCAAGGCGGAGAAGGCCGCATGAGCGAAAGATTCAATCCGCTCATTCCCGCGCAAGCGGGAATCCAGGGCCACAATACAGAGCTCTGCACATTCGCTCTGGTTCCCCGCTTTCGCGGGGATGAGCGGATGAGAGGTCGAGGATGACGAATAAATCCAAAATCACTCTCACCATCAACGGACGCGATCATGCGATCGGCGTCGAGCCGCGGCGTACATTGGCTGATGCCATTCGCGAAGATTGCGGTCAGACCGGCACGCACATCGGCTGTGAGCACGGTATCTGTGGCGCGTGCACGGTGATTGTCGACGGCGAGCCCGTGCGCTCTTGCCTGATGTTTGCGGTGCAGGCCGATCGCAAAGTAATCCGGACCGTCGAGGGACTCGCGGATGGCGACAGGCTGCATCCGATGCAGCAGGCCTTTATGGATCACCATGGCCTGCAATGCGGCTTCTGCACGCCCGGCTTTCTGATGTTGGCCGTCGGTGTACTGGAGCGCGAGCCCGAGATCAGCGACGAAGACCTCGTCGACGTGCTCTCATCGAATCTCTGCCGCTGCACCGGTTACCAGAACATCATCAAGGCCGTTCGTGCGGCAGCCAAAGAAATGCGCGGGAAGTGAACGAATGCAAGCTTTGCTCCGTCACCCTGAGGCGCGAGCGAAGCGAGCCTCGAAGGGCGACGGCCACTCCCGGTCATCCTTCGAGGGCGTCGCTACGCGACGCCACCTCAGGATGACGAAGTGATGGCTGCGAAGAAATTAAAATATGTCGGCCGCTCGGTCCCGCGGCTGGAGGATCGACCTCTCCTCACCGGCCAGGGACGATTCGCGGCGGATATTTCATTCCCCAATCAATGGCACATGCGGGTGGTGCGTTCGCCGGTCGCACACGGCAAGATAAAGTCGATCGATGCCCGCGCAGCCCTTGCGCTGCCAGGCGTGCACGCGGCATGGACGCATGCCGATATCGCGCATATCCCGCCGATCCCGTTTCGACTGACCGGTCTCAAAACCCTCGAACCTTACCGTCAGCCCGTACTCGCCCACGATGTCGTGCGCTACGTCGGCGAGCCCGTCGCCGTGGTCTTTGCGGACGATGCCTATACCGCGGAAGATGCCGCCGAGCTGATCGCGCTTTCAATTGAGCCCCTGCCCGCAACCACGCTCGCCACAGGGCAACCGGCCGTCTTTGCGGGCGATTTGTCGACGGAACCAGGACTTCTGCAAAAGGCCTATGGCGATGTCGACGTCGCCTTCCGCAATGCTCACGCCGTTGTTGCGCTTGAGCTTTCGATTGGTCGTCATTCCGGCGTTCCAATGGAAACGCGCGGCGCCATCGCCCGCTACGACACGGAGCGCGACACTCTGGAACTGCACGGCGCCGCCAAGGTGCCGCACTGGAACCGCGATGCCATCGCGCAGATGCTCGGGCGCCCGAAAGATTCCGTCCAGCTATACGAAGGCCATGTCGGCGGTGGATTCGGCATTCGCGGCGAAATCTATCCTGAAGATATTCTCGTCTGCGCTGCTGCGCTGAAGTTCAAGCGCCCGGTCAAATGGATCGAGGATCGCCGCGAGCACCTGATCGCCGCCAATCATTCGCGTGACCAGCATCATCGCGTGCGCGCCGCCATCGATGCGCAAGGCCGCATCCTCGGTATCGATGATGAATTTTTCCACGACAACGGCGCCTATATGCGTACGCATGCCGCGACCGTGCCCGACCTTGCCGCGGCAATGCTGCCTGGCCCCTATCGCGTGCCAGCCTATCGGGCCATCGGCCACCTTCGTCTCACCAACAAGACACCCTGTGGAACCTATCGCGCGCCGGGCCGCTACGAATCCACATTCGTGCGCGAGCGCCTGCTCGACGCAATCGCGGCCAAAGTCGGCGTCGACACGGTCGAAATCCGAAGGCGCAACCTGATCGGCAAAGACGCGATGCCCTACAAGCTCGGGCTCGATACGCTCGGCACCCAGATCGTCTACGACTTCGGGCGACTATGCGCTTCTGCTCGACAAGGCATTGAAGGCGGCGGGCTGGCCTAATCTTCAGAAGCAACTCAGCGCGCGACGCGAGAACGGCGAAATGGTCGGCGCCGGCGTTGCGATGTTCGTCGAGAAGAGCGGGCTCGGCCCGTTCGACACAGTTCGCGTCGAGGTCAAGCCGGACGGCGGCGTGGAGGTCATCACCGGCGTTGCCTCGATCGGCCAGGGCGTCGAAACGGTGATCGCGCAGATCTGCGCCGACGCACTTGGCGTCGACTACGGCACAATCCGCGTGATTCACGGCCAGACCGACCGTATTGCGCGCGGCATGGGCGCATTTGCATCACGCGTCACGGTCATGTGCGGCGAGGCCACGCGGCTCGCGGCGACGAAACTACGCGCGCAAGCGTTGCGGGCAGCCGCTGAACTGATGCAAACCGGCGCAGATGCGCTCGACATCGTGAACGGAGAGATCGTCCGCGCCAGCGGCCCGGGCCCTTCTATGCCGCTCGCCGAACTCGCGCGCGCGCTCCCCGGCGGATTGAGCGCCGAAGATACATTCGAATCCACCCATATGGTCTATCCCTACGGCGTGCATGTCGCGGCAGTGCGCGTCGATCCCGACACCGGCGATGTCGCAATCGAGCGCTATGTCATCGCCTATGACATCGGCAAGGCGGTGAATCCGAAGCTGGTGGAAGGCCAGATCGCCGGCGGGCTGGCGCAGGGAATTGGCGGCGCGCTGCTGGAAGAGTTCCGCTACGACGAAAACGGCGAGCCGCTTTCGGTCACCTTCGCTGATTATCTGATGCCGACAGCGCGCGAAGTTCCCGACATTTCCATTATCGTGTCGGAAGACGCGCCAAGCCCCCTTAATCCGCTGGGCCTGAAAGGCGCGGGCGAAGGCGGCGCCAACCCAGTGGGCGCGGTCATTGCCGCGGCGATCGATGACGCGCTTCAGCGCCCCGGTGCGGTGACACAACTTCCTGTTACTCCGCAGCGGCTCAAGACTATCGTGCGAAAAGCCCCCGGAAAATAGCGGGCGAGGTGCGTCCCAAGCCGTCCCACCAATGAGATCAGCATTGACAATAACGGACGCGCCGACACACTTGACCTTTAAAGGCGCAGACAAGCGCAAATAGCGTCACTCGGCGATCCCGCCGCATAAGACGCAGAATCATTCCGGGAGGTTTCCATGTCCGTTACGCGTAACTCATTGCTGCGCGGGCTCATGTTTGGCGCAGCGTTCGCTATGGCATCCAGCGCGGCGCTTGCGCAAAACCGCCAATTTTCCTTTGCCTACGACCAGCCGAAAGGCAGCGGCTACGACGTGGGCGCCGACATGTTCAACAAAAAGCTGATGGAGCTGAGCAAGGGAACGCTCTCCATCAACAAATATCCCGGCGCCCAGCTCGGCACCGAAGCACAGACCCTGCAAAAGGTGCAGACCGGCGACATCGATTTCGTGTTCCTGTCGACTGCAAACGCGTCGACCGCCCAGCCGGAATCGGGTGTGTTCTCGATCCATTTCATCTTCCGCGATGAAGCGCACGCCATCAAGGTCCTCGGCGATCCGACCGTGATTGCCGCGATGAGGGATCTGTACGCCGCCAAGATGACGGGCGCGCACATGATTGGCCTGGGCTCTCAGGGCCTGCGGCACATGTACGGCAAGAAGCCGATCGAGAAAGTCGCCGACCTGAAGGGCGTCAAGATGCGCGTGCAGGCCACGGTGACCGAGGATGCAACCTTCCCGGCCTATGGCGCGCAGGTCGTGCACATGGCATTCGGCGAAGTCTATACGGCGCTGCAAACGGGCGTCGCCGACATGGCCGAAAACGGCATCAACAATTACCTCATCAACAAGCACTATGAGGTTGCGCCCGTGCTTTCTCTCACCGAGCACGAAGCCAACAATGCCGCGCTGTTCGTCAGCGACAAGGTCTGGAAGAGCCTGAGCGACGAACAGAAGAAATGGGTGCAGGCGGCGGCCGACGACGTCAGCAAGAATGAGCCGAAGGCAGCCTTCGAGCTCGAACACGAGGCGCTGGCAAAGCTCGAGAAGATGGGCGTGAAGGTGGTCAAGCAACGTCGACAAGAGCGGCTTTTCGTCGATCAGCAAGCCGATCCAGGACAAGCTTGCCAAGGATCTCGGTCCGCACGCCGAGAAGGTCCTCCAACTTGTCCGCAACGTGAAATAGCCGGCACGTTCACGACAGCGGGGAGCCCAAAGGCTCCCCGCACCGTATTTCCGCGGCTTCGAGTGTCCTGGAACTCTGTCATGCGCCGTTTTGACGGGCTGGTCTTGCAGGAACAGCGCCATTTGAAATGGCGCGCGCTCGATCCCCTCGAAAATCTTTTGATGATCCTGTGCGGCATCGTCATCACCACATTCAGCGTGCTGGTTCTTTGCGACATCGTCACCCGCGCGATCGGCCATCCGTGGCTGTGGCTGCAGGAAACGACGATGGACTTCTTCATCTATGGAACGTTTATCGGCGTCGCCGCCGCGACGCGGCGCAACGACCATCTCTATCTCGCCGTGCTCGCCGAATCGATGAGCGGCAACAAGCGGCTCTTTTTCGAGATGTTCAATCGCTTCGTCGTGCTGTGCGTGGCGCTTTGCATGGTCTATTTCGGCTATCTCAACGTCCTCGACGGCTTCAAGAGCCTGCGCATGCCGTCGATGACGCCGATGGCATACCTCTACGTCGCGATCCCGATCTGCGGCGCGCTGGTGGCACTGTTCACGATCGAGCAGATGGTGAACGGCTGGCGCAATGGTTTCCCCGATATCCCGATCGATGAGCGGAGGACGTCGCTGTGATGTCCAACGGCACACTCATCATCGCGATGGCACTCATGTTTCTGTTCTTCGGCTATATGGGCGTGCCGGTCGCCTTTGCATTGATTTCCTCAGTGCTTTTGATCACGGCCTTCACGCCGGTCAGCCTCGCGTCGATGATTGCCCAGTTGTTCAATGGGGTTGACGTCGAAGCGCTGATGGCGGTGCCGTTCTTCCTTCTGGTCGGCGACCTGATGACGTCGGCCAACGTCACCGTCCGCATGATCAAACTGTCACAGACCATGGTCGGACATTTCCGCGGCGGGCTGGCCCAGGTCGTCACCATTTTCAGCATGTTTTTCGCGGGTATTTCCGGCTCGTCAGCCGCCGACGTCGCGGTGCTGACGCGCACGCTTGCGCCCGAGATGAACCGCGAGGGTTATGACAAGGCCTTCACCGCGGCGCTGATCGCATCGGCCTCAACAATGGCCAACCTCATCCCGCCAAGCATCATGGCGGTCGTCTATGGAGCAACCGGCAACGTGTCGATCGGTGGGTTATTTCTCGGCGGTGTCGTGCCGGGGGTACTCGTCGGCATAGGACTGATGATTTACAGCCATTTCTTCGGGCCAATCGGCTTCAGGCACAAGCGCGCAACATTCGGACAGTTCAGCACGGCGGCCAAGCAAGCCGCGGTTCCGCTGATGATCCCCATCATCATCATGGGCGGCATTCTCACCGGTCAATTCACCCCGACTGAAGCCGGCGTCATCGCGGTGGCGTATATCGTGTTTGTTGCAATCCCGCTGCTCAACTGGCGGCATGTCACGAAGCTGCCGCGCGACATGGCGCTGACCGGGCTGCTCTATTCGATCCCGCTGATCACCATCGGCGCGGCCTCCGTGTTCGGCTGGATGCTGGCCTATCTGCGCGGTCCGGCGATGGTGTCGGGTTGGATATCGAGCGCAGCGGGTGGCGATCCATTCATGATCATGTTGTTGCTGGTCGTATTGTTCGTGATCGTCGGCGATTTTATCGACGCCATCCCGGCCATCATCATCTTCATGCCGATCATTCTCGACCTCACCAAGAATGCCGACATCAACCCCGTTCACATGGGTGTGGTGATCATTGTGACTTTAGCGTTCGGGTTGATCACGCCGCCCTACGGGCTTGCGCTGCTGATGGCGTCGAAATTCGTCGGTATAAAATTTTACAAGGCAATGCTCGCGTCACTTCCGATTTATGTCGTTTTCTTCGCCGCAATTGCTTTCTGCATCTTCTTCCCAAGCGTCGTGCTGTGGCTGCCGAAAACACTGCTGCCGCAGTCGGTTGGCTGCTTCCCGAACCCGAATGGCACCGGCTATATCTGCCCATAGGCCCCAATCATGCCGCCCATCGACAGCACGCTCGCACCGAAACTCAAGACGCCGCCCGGCACCTGCGACACGCATATGCATGTCTACGATCCGAAATTCCCCAAGGCGCCGACGGCCAAGATCGATGCGCCCGCCGCGCCCGTGTCCGCGTACCGGAAGATGTGCGAGCGGCTGGGTATCGAACGCACAGTGGTGGTGCAGCCTTCAACCTACGGCAAGGATAACCGCTGCACGCTGGAGGCGGTTGCCGAAATAGGGCCAAACGCGCGCTGCGTCGTCGTCGTCGACGAGAGCGTGACGGACGCCGAACTCGACCGGCTGACCAGGCTGGGCGCCCGCGGCATCCGCTTCTTCATGCTGGCGGGCGGGCCGCTGCCTTGGGAGATACTCGAAACCATGTCCGCGCGCGTGGCGCCGTTCGGCTGGCACGTGCAACTGCAGCTCGACGGCCGTTCGCTGCCCGAGCGCGAAGCCATGCTCAAACGTCTGACCAGCACATTGGTGATCGATCACGTCGGCAAATTTCTCGAGCCGGTACCGCTCGATCACCCGGGATTCCGGACGCTGCAAGGCCTGGTCGACGGTGGCCGCACCTGGGTCAAATTGTCGGCGCCTTACGAAGTCTCAAAGATCGGCCCCCCGAACTACGACGATGTCGGCAAGCTCGCCAAAGCACTGGCCAAGGCCGCACCGGAACGCATGCTGTGGGCAACCAATTGGCCGCATCCAACGCCCGGCGTGCTGGTGCCGGACGATGCCTGGATGCTCGACATGTTGCTCGACTGGATTCCGGACGAGCCGGCACGCAAACTGGCGCTCGTCGACAATCCCGCGCAACTCTATGGATTCTGACCGCTCAGGGCGCAAAGTCCGGCCGGAATCCCTTTGCCGTCGCATCGACCCGGCCTGCAAAGGGCAAACCGACATGTCCCGGGAAAACCAGCGCGCCGCTTGAGGCGCAGTAGTCGAGCACTTTACGACGGCTGACGCGCGCCTGCGCCGCGTCGGAGTTCTTCGGGAAGTTCCAGTCCGGATAATAGACCTGCAACAGGTGATGCCAGACATCGCCGATGAACGCCGCGCGCTTGCCCTTGCTTTCGAGCTTGAAGAACACATGACCCGGCGAATGGCCAGGCGCCGAGTTCGATCTCGATGAAGTCGTTGAGCCGGTACGGCCCGCCGCTCACGAGATCTGCCTTGCCGTATTCGAGGATCGGAACAACACATTCACGGAATGTGCCGAGCTCGGCCGGCCCTTCTTTCGGGTCCGCGTCAACCTTCGAAAAATAGTCGACGTCGGGTTTCGAGAACACGTAACGGGCATTGGGAAATGTGGGGACCCATTTGCCGTCCTTCTGCTGCGTGTTCCAGCCGACATGGTCGTGATGCAAATGCGTGCACATCACCATGTCGATTTCCTCGGGCCGCGCGCCGGCTGCCGCAAGTCGTTCGAGATACGGCAGATTGAGCATGTGCCAGAACGGCCGGCCCGGCTTGGCCTTGTTGTTGCCGCAGCAGGAGTCGATCAGGATTTTCTTGCCGCCGACCTCCAGCAGCCAGCTGTGGACGGAGAGCCTGATTTTTCCGGTCTCGGCCTCATAATGGTGCGGCGCCAGCCAGGGCTTGTGTTCGGCCATATGCGCGTCGGTGAAATCCGGGAAGATATCCCGCAGCGGATAGCTCGGAAGATTGGTTTCCTCGACCCGCGTGATTTTTGCATCGCCGACCGTGAACACAGACGTCTCCTCTCGTGGCGTGCCGCATTGTTGTGGCTTATCCCACAGCAGAGATACTCTACGGTGAGAAATAGAGCGTCAAGCCAAGGGAGAAAGGCATGGATTTGGGAATCAAGGGCCGCCGCGCAATCGTTACCGGTGGTTCGAGCGGCATCGGCTTCGAGACCGCGCGGCAATTCCTTGAAGAGGGCGTGCGCGTGCTGATTACCGGGCGTAATCAGCAGAAACTCGACAAAGCACGCGAGGATTTGGCCAAGCGCACCGGCGGCGAAGTGCACGCCATCGTTGCGGATATGACGAAAGAATCCGACATCGCGAAAATGGTCGAGACCGCAAAGCAAAAACTCGGCGGTGTCGATATTCTCATCAATAATGCGGGCCAGATGTATTCCGGCCGCTTTGCCGCGTTCAGCGATAACGACATGAAGACGCAGCTCGAAACCAAGCTGTTCGGTTTCATGCGCGCGATCCGCGCCGTCTATCCGATGATGAAGGCGCAGAAATGGGGCCGTATCGTCAACACGATCGGCGGCGCCGGCAAGGAGCCGGACCCTTATATGTTCGGCAGCGGCATGACGAATAGCGCGCTGCTCAACCTCACGAAATCGCTGTCGACCGAATTCGGCGAGGATAACGTCCTGGTCAATGCAATCTGCCCAGGCTGGGTCGCCACAGATCTCTGGGTGCGCAACACCGAGGGCATGAAGAAAGAATTCGGCGTTGCAAGCGAAGCGGAAGCGCGCAAGGTCGCCGCCAAGAAAAACTCGCTCGGCCGCATGGGCAAACCGGAGGAGCTTGCAAACGCCACCGTGTTCCTTTGCTCCGAACGGGCAAGCTACATCACGGGTGTGTCGCTCAATCTCGATGGCGGACGGTTGAAAGGACTTTGGTGAGCGGCGGCAGCGGTCCGCTCAACCGAGCTTGCGCAGCAATTTCGCCACCAGCCGCTGCTCTTCCGTGGTCAATGGTGTGAGCGTGGCCGCGGTAATTTCCGCCGCGACCTTCATGGCGGCTTCGGTGACCTGCCGCCCGCGATCCGTCAACGTGACCGCACGGCGGCGGCGATCCTTCGGATCGTTGAGCGCGGTCAGGAACCCGCGAATATGCAGCCGATCGACCACACCTTTTATGGTTGCGGCATCGAGATAGATCAGCCGACCAAGGTGATTTTGCGAGCACGGACCGACTTCGTAAAGTTTGGCGAGCGCGGCAAATTGAGTCTGCGTCAGTCCCTCGACCATGCGTGACGTAAAGATCGACGTGTGCCGCTGCATGGCGACGCGCATCAGGAAGCCGGCCTGATTGTCGAGCACGTAACGCCCGTGTTCGGCAGCGTCGGCGGGTGCCGCCACGACTTTCAGCTTTTCCTGTCGCATCGCCCCTCTTATGTCTGTTCCGTCACCGCGGAAGGAACCCGTTCGGTGCAAATCAGGCTCACGGTTGCCCGATCGGGAATGGCAGCCTGTCGCCAGTCCACCTTACACTGTCAGATAGGTCCTTTGCACCTCCAGGTTGGCATCAAGCTCGGCAACCGACCCTTGCCAGTGAATCTGCCCCTTTTCGAGCACATAGACCCGGTCGGCCACCATCCGCGCAAAATAGATGTTCTGTTCCGAGAGCAGGATGGAGAGGCCTTGTTTTTTCAGGGCCAGGATGGTGTGCGCCATTTGCTCGACGATCAGCGGTGCCACGCCTTCCGAGGGCTCGTCGAGCAGCACCAGCAGCGGATTGCCCATGAGCGTGCGTGCGACCGTGAGCATCTGCTGCTCACCGCCGCTCATGCGTCCGCCGAGGCGGTCCTGCATCTCGGCAAGGTTCGGAAACAACGTGAATAATTGGCCGGGCGTCCAGGACGGAGCAGCAGTCCCGTCGGTGAAACGACGCGGCGGCTGCCGGCCTATATCGAGATTTTCCGTCACGGTGAGATCGACAAAGATCCGACGGTCCTCCGGCGTAAATCCCAGGCCGCGGCGCGCAATCTCAAACGGTTTGCGTTCTGAGATGTCCTCGCCGTTAAAGCGCACGGCGCCTTGGCGCTCGTCAACAAGACCCATGATCGCCTTCATGGTGGTGGACTTGCCGGCGCCGTTGCGCCCCATGAGCGCCACCACCTCGCCGCGGCCAACCTCGAGATTCAAATCGTAAAGAATGCGCGCCGCGCCGTACCACGCACTCAACCCCGCAACAGTAAGCATCCGCTCGCTCATGGCGTGGCTCCCGCAAATGTCTTGCCGGAGCCGAAGTAGACTTCACGCACCTGGGCATGATCGCGAATAGCTGCCGCATCGCCATCGGCGATCACGCGTCCGCGCGCCAGCACGATGATCCGGTCGGCGTAGGCGAACACCACATCCATCGAGTGCTCCGTGAACAGCACCGAGATCCCCCGGTCCACCACCAGCCGCTTCACGAGCGCAATGAGTTCGTTGCGCTCGCGCGGCGCCATGCCGGCGGTTGGCTCATCCATGAGCAGCAACCGCGGCTCGTTTGCCAGCGCGATGGCCAGCTCGATGCGCTTGACGTCGCCATAGGCAAGTTCGCGGCTGGGACGATCCGCAGCGTCGCGCATGCCGACTTGCGCAAGAAGCTCGAGCGCGCGATCGCGATGCAGATCGCCTGCCGGACGCCAAAGATTGTAGGTCTCGTTCGCGTATGAGATCAGCGCCATCTGCACATTTTCAGCGACCGTCATCGAGCCAAATGTAGCGGCGACCTGGAAGGTGCGGCCGACGCCGAGCCGCCAGACCTCGCGTGGCTCGCGCCCGGCAATGTCGCGGCCTTCAAGGAGAATCTGGCCGGAATCCGGTGAAAGCTGGCCATTGATCATGTTGAAGCAGGTGGATTTTCCGGCGCCGTTCGGTCCGATCATGGCAAGGAATTCACCCTGCCCCACATCAAAGCTCACCTCGTTGACGGCGCGCACGCCGCCGAAGGCCTTGGACAGCGAACGGATGGCGAGCACGCTCACGGCTTCTTCTCCATGCGCCGCCATAGCGTGGAAAAAGCGCCGACGATGCCCTGCGGAAAGGCCAGAACCAGCAACAAGATGATGATACCGAGCAGTGCGCGCCAATATTCGGTCTGCCGCATGACGGTGTCTTGCAATGTGGCGTACACGGACGCACCGACGATGGGCCCGGTCAGCGTCTGAATGCCGCCAAGCAGCACCATCACCAGCCCGTCGATGGAGCGGCTGACGTGAATAGTTTCAGGCGAAATAGACCCCTTGGCAAAAGCGAAAAGTCCGCCGGCAATACCGCAGACGCAGCCTGCCACGGCAAAGCCGAGCCAGTGCACGCGCTTGACGTCGATGCCGATCGCTTCGGCCCGCAGCGGCGAATCGCGGCCGGCGCGCATGGCGTAACCGAACGGCGCGAACAGAAACCGCCGCAGCAACAGCACGGCGATGACGGCAAGCACCAGCGTGAGCAAAAAATAGACCCAGGCTTTGTCGAACGGCGGCGGCGGCCACACGCCGATCACACCGTTGGAGCCGCCGGTCAGCGCCTCCCATTGAAACACGAGCGCCCAGACAATTTGCGCGAAGGCCAGCGTCAACATCGCGAGATAGACGCCGGACAGCCGCACGGCAAACCAGCCGAACAGCAGTGCGCCGGCAAAAGCAACGATCGGTGCAGCAATCAACGCCAGCCCCATCGGGACAGCGAGCCATTTCACCAGCAGCGCCGCGCCATAGGCACCAAGGCCAAAATAAGCGGCGTGACCGAACGAGTGCATCCCGCCGGGCCCCATAATGAAGTGCAGCGATGTCGCGAAGATCACCGCGATCAGCACGTCGATGCCGAGAATGAGCAGGTAGGGCGAGGCTTGCGCGAGCAGCGGCAGGCACACCAGCAGCACAACCACAGCAGCCCCGAGCATCTTGAGCGCGGGCGTCGCAGGCCGGATCGGATCTTCAGGCTCTGCGATTGAGCGCACCTGCGCCTGCGGGCGGCCCAGCAAGCCGTAAGGCCGCGCGATCAGCACCACCGCCATCACCAGGAATTCGGCGACCAGTGTGAGCTTCGAGAAGTTCACGGTGACAAATCCGAAATCGACCACGCCGATGCCGATGCAGATCGCTTTCACCTCCGCGATGATGACGGCGGCGAGATAGGCGCCCGTGATCGAGCCCATGCCGCCGACAACCACGACGACGAAGGCATCGCCGATCGCGACCAGATCGGTGGCGAGATTGGCCGGTTCGCGCGCCACCTGCAGCGCGCCGCCAAGGCCGGCGAGCGCCGCACCCAGCGCGAAAACGCTCGTGAACAGCACCGCCTGGTTGACGCCGAGAGCGCCCACCATTTCCCGGTCCTGCGTTGCCGCGCGCACCAGACGCCCGAAACGCGTGCGCGCCAGCGCAAAATGCAGCACCAGCAGAACCAGCGGACCGATCACGATCAGGAACAGGTCGTAGCTGGGCAACTGGCGGCCGAGCACTTCGATCGAATTCCGCAGACCGGGCGCGCGTGGACCGAGCAGGTCTTCCGGGCCCCACAGCCAGAGCGCAGCGTCGTTGATGACGAGCACGAGCGCGAAGGTCGCCAGCAACTGGAACAGTTCCGGTGCGCGATAGATCCGGCGCAGGAGCAGGATTTCGATTAGTGCGCCGATGCACGCCGACGACAATCGCGGTTGCGACGATGCCGCCCCAAAAGCCGAGCGGCCCGCCGATCCGCGTCGCGAAGGTGTAGGCGATATAGGTCCCCAACATATACAGGGACCCGTGCGCGATATTGATGATGCGGGAAACGCCGAAAATCAGCGAGAGGCCAACCGCGATAAAAAACAGGCCGGAGGCGGTCGAGAGGCCGTTGAGAGCTTGGAATAAAAAAGCGCTGAAAGTCATCTCGGCCGCGCCGCGATCTCTCTTTCCCTCTCCCCTTGTGGGAGAGGGTGGCTCGCGCGGAGCGATAGCGAGCGCGAGCCGGGTGAGGGGTTAGGGCTCATCGTGAGGCTACTGCACCCCTCACCCGCCTCGCTCGGCTTCGCCTCCGCTCGGCACCCTCTCCCACAAGGGGAGAGGGAAGCGAGTGCGGGGCGACGCTTACATGCAGTTCGTCGCCCGCCGGACGCAGCTTCTTGACCTCGGCGTCGCCCGGCAGAACGGATGCACCGTCGACATATTTAAAGTCAGCCATCGTCCCTTTGCCGTTCTCCAGCGCGATCTTGCCGACATAGGCGCCCATCGTGGCCTGATGGTCGCTGGCGCGATACACGAACGGCCCGAACGGGCTGTCGACCTTGAGGTTCTTGAAGGCTTCGACCAGCTTCTCGGTGTCCGTCGACTTTGCCTTGGCGATGCCCGCCGCCACCGACTTCATCGTCACGTAACCGACGATCGAGCCGAGCCGTGGATAGTCGTTGTATTTCTTCTTGTAGGCGTCGACGAAGGCCTGGTGCTCCTTGGTCTTGATCTTGTCCCAGGGATAACCGGTGACCATCCAGCCAACCGGCGCCTCGTCTTTCAGCGGATCGAGATATTCCGGTTCGCCCGAGAGCAGGCTCACGACGGTGCGATTCTTGAACACGCCGCGCGTGTTGCCCTCGCGCACGAATTTGGCGAGGTCGCCGCCGAACAGCACGTTGAAGATCGCATCGGGCTTGGCATCATCGATTGCCTGCGCCACGGCGCCGGCGTCGATCTTGCCGAGCGGCGGGGCCTGTTCGGTGACGAACTCGACGTCAGGTTGCGCTTTTTTCATGAGCGCCTTGAAATTCTCGGCGGCCGACTGGCCGTATTCGAAGTTCGGATAGACCAGCGCCCACTTCTTCTTTTTCGCGGCGGTTGCGGCCGGCATCAGCATGGCGACCTGCATGTAGGTCGAGGCGCGCAGGCGGTAGGTATATTTATTGCCGTTCTGCCAGGTGATCTTGTCGGTCAGCGGCTCGGCGGCAAGGAAGAACACTTTCTTCTGGCCGGCGAAGTTGGTGACCGCGAGGCCGATATTGGAGAGGAACGTGCCGGTGATCATCGCGACGCCTTCGCGCGTCACGAGTTCTTCCGCGACGCGGACGGCTTCTCCGGGGTTGGCGCCATCATCGCGCGAGACGACTTCCAGTTTCTTGCCGAGCACGCCGCCTTTGGCGTTGATCTCCTCGATCGCCATTTCCCAACCCTTCTTATAGGGGTCGAGAAAGGCCGGCTGCGCCTTGTAGCTGTTGAGCTCGCCGATCTTGATGGTCTGCTGGGCCGAGGCCGGCGATAGACCCGTCGCGAGAAGGAGGGCAACTGCGGTCGAGAACACGTGACGCGTGGTCAACATAACGAAGCTCCTGCGTGGCTGTGTCCGGCAAACTTGTTTGTACGCAAATAGTCCGACTGCGCGGCCGAGCTTGTCAAGCTAACCGCGTGGCTTGTCGCGGAACCGGTCCATCAGCGGCTTGTCCTGGCCGCCATCGATCTCGATCATCGTGCCGTTGACCATTTCCATCAGCGGCGAGGCCAGCATCACGACCAGCGATGCGACCTCGTCCACCTCGGCAATCCGGCCCATCGGAATCGAGGCCGGCGCCAGCTTGTCGGCCTGCTCGCGAGGGATTTTCATGTCGCGCGCCATGGCATCGACCAGGCCGGCCCAGCGCTCGGTGCGCACCGGGCCCGGATTGACCGCGACAAAACTGATCTTGTCCTTGCCGTATTGGCCGGCGAGCGAGAGCGTGAGGTTCTGCCCCGCCGCGTTGGCGGCGCCCGGGCAGATTTCCCAGTAGGACGGCTTCACGCCGTCATTGCCGATCAGGTTCACCACGCGGCCACCGCCCTGCTTGACCATGATCGGCAGCACGTAGCGCAGGCAGCGCACATAGCCCATGAACTTGAGCTGAAGGCCCTTCTCCCAGTCGTCTTCGGTCAGATGCTCGATCACGCCGCCGGCCGCTGAGCCGGCATTGTTGACCATGATGTCGACGCGGCCGAGCGCCTTGTGAGCCTGCTCGATGAAATTTTTGGCGTCGGCGTCCTGACGCAGGTCGGCCGGAATGGCGACGATCTTGCGTCCCGTCTCCTTGGCGATTTCCTTCGCCGTCGCCTCCAGCGGTTCCTTGCGGCGCGCGCAGATCGCGACGTCGACCCCCTCTTTGGCCAGCATCAAGGCGATGCCCTTGCCGATGCCTTCGCTGCCGCCGGTGACCAGCGCGGTCTTGCCCTTGAGCTTGAGGTCCATCGCGATACTCCCGATGTTAAGTCGATGACTTGTGCGCGAGCCAGCGGCCGGCTTCGGCCGCGGCAAACAGATCGGCCAGCGCGGCGTTGAATGCCGCCGGCTCTTCCGTCGGAACGTTGTGACCGGACCGCGGCAATACCAGCAAGCCGGCCGTCGGCGCCGTTCGCTTGAGAAACACGCTGCCGTCGATGCAGGGCTCGTCCTCGTCGCCGACAATGATCAGCAACGGCACGGAAAATTTCTTCAGCGCCGCTTCCATCTCCCACAGCGTCGGCCGCTTGAGCTGGAGATTGAGCATGGTGTGCGCGTGGCCTTCGGCGGAATGGTCGGCGAGCATGCGCGCGAATTCGGCGTAGCCGCGCGGGTCTTTGTTCTTCTGCGCCTGGCGCATCGGCGCGTCGGCATATTTCGCCGCCGCCGCCGCGATGCCTTCATCGGCAAACATCTTGCCAACTTCGGCGGCGAGCGCCTTCATCTCCTCGCGTTTCTTCACATCAGGTGTCGATCCCCAGCCGCAACCGGCTGCAACGACAGAAATACAACGCTTCGGTGCATTGATGCCGACATGCAAAGCCGTATAGGCGCCCATGGAGTGGCCAACGACGTGCGCCTTCTCGATCTTGAGCGCGTCCATCAGCGCGAGCACATCGTTGCGCGCGATATCCTGGCTGTATTTCGCCGCGTCCGAGGGAACGTCGGACGGCGGATATCCACGCTGGCTATAGGTGATGCAGCGATGCGCGCGGGAGAAGAACCGCATCTGCATCTCCCAGGTGCGGTAATCGCCGGCATATTCGTGCACAAAGATGACCGGCGTGCCGCGCCCGGCCTCTTCATAATAAAGCCGCGTCCCGTCCTGCGCGGTGATATGCGGCATCACGCCCTCCGGTTACTGCCGACAATTATTTGCACGCAAACGAAAGCAGAGTAAAGTCGCGCTCGCATTCAAGCTAGGTGACGAGCAAGATCACTGTTTGAACGACCACGAGGGGGAATAGTCCATGTCTAACTTGTACTCGACGCGGCCTCGCCGCGCTCGCCGTTGCGTTTGCGGTCGCTGGAATGGTGTCCTTGCCGGCACAGGCGCAGCAAAAGCCGGTGATCAAGGTCTCCAGCCTGACGCTGCCGGTCTTCAATCCGCTGGTGTGGAATATCATGAAGGCGAAAGGCATCGACGCCAAACACGGCTTTGAGCTCGACGCCCACGCCTATCCCTCGATCTCGGCGTTTTATGCGGGCTTTGCCACTGGCGAAACCGATGTGCTGATCGGCGGCCCGACGATTTTGCAGAAGCTCTATCAGGAAGGCGTACCGGTGCGCATCATTGCGACTGGCTTCACGCTCGCCGACCTCGTCATTTTCACGAAAAACGACGCCATCAAGTCGCTGGCCGATCTCAAGGGCAAGCAGCTCGCCGTCGACATGGGCGGCTCGCAATTCCAGGTCACCAAGATGTACCTCGCCGCCAAGGGCATCGATCTCGGCAAGGACATCACCGTCGTCAACGCAAATTTCGCCGTGGCCCGCGCTCAACTTGAGGCCGACCGCGTCGACGCCGCGCTGGTGATCGAGCCGCTGGCCAGCATAATCGCCAAGCAAAATCCCACGTGGAAAGTCATCTTCAACGGCGCGGCCGGCTGGAAGGAAATCACCGGAACCGACGGCTGGGAAATCGTCACCGCGATGCGCGCCGATGCGATCGCGAAAAATCCAAACGCTCCGAAGATGCTGGTTGCGGCGCTCCAGGACGTCGCCGCATTCATGTCATCGAACACCGCGGAAGCCGACAAGATCGCCAACGAGACGCTGAAGCTGCCGCCGGGCATCCTCACTGCCGCGCTGGAAAGCAAGCGGCTGCAGATGATCATCAAGCCCGCCTGGGAGCCGGCGACGAAAAAATCCATCACCGACATGATGGAACGCGCGGTGAAGGCCGGGTTCTACGAAAAGATGCCGGACGCGAAGATCATCTATGCGCCATGAGGAAATCAGCGGGTCTGTCCCGAGCCTAGTTTTCCCGCGGCAGACCCTCGTTTCCCTCCTCGTCTTTGCGGTCTGCTGGGAGGCGCTGTCGCATCTGGCGCCGGTGCTCGGGATTCCGCCGTTTGCCATCCCGAGCCTGCTGAAAATCGGCAAGAGCATCGCCACCATCACTCCGGCCGACATCGCGGTGACGCTGGCGCGCGTCATCGGCGCGCTGATCGCCTCGTTCGTGCTCGGTCTGGCGCTGGCGATGGCGATGTACCGCTCCGAGAGCCTGGAAAAATATCTGCACCCGATGATCCGCATCCTGATGGCGGTGCCCGTCGTATCGTGGATTCTGTTCGCGGTATTGTGGTTTCCGGGCGTCGAATTCCGCATCGGCTTCGTGCTGGTCGTTGTGTGCGGCCCGGTCTTCCTGGTCGATACGCTCGACGCGATGCGCAGCGTGCCGCGCGAGCTGCGTCATATGATCCAATCGTTCCGGCCGACCACATGGCAATATTTCTTCAAGCTGATGCTGCCGGCAATCATTCCGACCATCTTCACCAGCTGGAAAGTGAACATCAGCCTCGCCATTCGCGTCGTTACGATCGCCGAACTGGTGGGCGCGGTGACCGGAATCGGTCACCAATTGTCGGTGGCGCAGGAATTGTTCTCGGTTGCTGACGTGTTCGCCTGGACCATTGTGCTGGTGGCTTTGCTGTTTTTGCTGGAAGCCATGGTGGCGCGGGTCGAAGCGCGGCTCTTGCGGTGGCGGCCATGACGGCGAACGCAAAAAGCGGCCCGCCGCAGATCGAAGTGCGCGGCCTGCGCAAGGTGTTCCGGCAGACCACGACTGGACAGTCAGTGATCGCCATCGATCGCCTTGATCTCACCATTGCGCCGAAGGAAGTCGTGGCGATTGTCGGCCAGACCGGCTGCGGCAAATCCACATTCTTCGACCTGATGATCGGGCTGGATGCGCCGAGCGAAGGCTCGATCCATATCGGCGACAAAAGCCCGCATGCCGACTTCGACCATTTTCGCGGCCGGATCGCGACCGTGTTCCAGCAGGACCGCCTGCTGCCCTGGCGCTCGGCGCTGGACAACGCCAAGCTGCCGCTCGAACTGATCGGCCTGCCCGAAGACGAGCAGCGCGAGCGCGCCCTTACCTGGCTCAAGCGCCTTGGCCTCGGGCAATTCACCAATGCTTATCCGCACGAATTGTCGGGTGGCATGCGCCAACGCGTGGCAATCGCGCGCGCTTTTTCGGTGCAGCCGGACATCCTGCTGGCGGACGAAGCGTTCGGGCATCTTGATGAGGTGACAGCAGCGGAGTTGCGCGAAACCTTTCTCGCATTGGCGCGCGAATGCGGCTCGACCGCGATCCTGATCACCCATCAACTTGAAGAAGCGATCGGCGTCGGCGACCGCATCATCGTGTTCGGCAAGTCCGCTAAACTGCTCGCCGACATCCACGTCGCGCATTGGCCGAAGAAGAAATACGCGCAGTTGCGCGAGGCGATCCAGTCCACGCTGCAGAACAATGAGCCGGATGTGCGCCTAGTCAGCGCATCAATCAACACCCGTTCGTCCCCGCGCAAGCGGGGACCCAGGAAAACTTCCAAGTCGTCCCATTAGCTGGGTTCCCGCATGCGCGCGATCGAACGGCGGGTGTGGCACACGCGAGTATTGTAATCTCAGCTGCCAAAAATCGCCTTGGCCGCGTCGCCGACCGCTTCGACATTGTCGCCCGCATCAAGGAAACACACGATGCGGCACGGGCAGCCTTCGAGGCCTTCGTAGCGCCACGGAAACGCGCCGATGATGCAGCGTTTGCCCAGCATCATTTCGATGTCGCCGCCGAGGTTTTCCGCGTGCAGCAGGCCCTCCTGGAACGCCCAGTTATGAAACGGAAAAACATCGGCCGAGACCTTACGCCCGGATTTCTTGTGCGTGTATTCGAAGGTGCCGAAGAATTCCGCCGGCGTCTTGCCGTGCTTTTTCGTGAACTCGTCGGCAAGATCGGGACGCATGGTGCGGATCGACGTATTCATCGAGTGGTCGCAGGATCCGCAATCCATGCCCCACCACTTTATCTTCTTCTTGAACATCCAGTGCAGCGTGTCGAGATTGGGGCCGGGGTGATAGCAGAAGTATCGCACCAGATCCTGCTGCGGCTGGCCTTCATAATGCTTGTGCCAGCCGGTGTGCAAAATGAGAATGTCGCCCTCGCGGATATCGGCGCCGGCGCTTTCGATCATCTGCGGCGTGATCACCGCCCAGTCATGCATGTGCTTTGAAATGTCGACCACGACGCCGCGATTACAGAGATAATCGAGCGGCAGATGCGCCATGTCGCCTTTGCGATTGTCGGTGGCGTGCATGGCGCCGTCAAAATGCGTGCCGACATGCAGCGCAGTGTCGATGCGTTGCGCGACGATCCGCACGGTCTGCAGATTTTGCGCGTAATACATCTTGTTGCCGGCATAGCCGACCCAGCCGGGCGTATGCACGTTCATGACGTGTGAGAGATCGACGATTTTCATTGCATATGTCCTGGTGACTTTTCGCGGACGCAGCCTAATCGATCACAAGAGCCCGCGCAGCGCCAGATGTGCGCCTAGCAACAGGAGCCCGAGGAAGAAACACAATCGGAAGGTTTCCGCGCGCACTTTCCCGCGCACCACCTGCCCGAGCCACATCCCGACAAGTGCTGCCGCAAGCGCCATCAGCGAAGGCCCGGCCAGCGACGTCTTTACCTGCCCGGCATAGGCGAGCGCCAATGCGAGCGTGATCGTAGAGACCGTGAACGACAGGCCCAACGCCTGCACCATCTTGTCGCGGTCGAATTGCAGCGATTGGACGTAAGGCGTGCCAGGCATGACGAAGATCCCGGTCGCCACCGTGATCGCGCCCGTCGCCGCCCCCATGAGCAGACCGAGCCACACTTCAGAACGCGGCGGGACGGAAAAGTGCACTTTGACCAGGCCAAGCGCTGCGTAAATCACCAGCGCCAACCCAAGCCAGACCGTTGCGCGGCCGCTGTCATCATGCGGAAGCAGTACGGCACCGACGAAAGTGCCGGCGCAAATGCCCACGAGCATCGGCCACAGCCGTCGCGCCAGCGCCATCACGCCGCCGCCGACGACGGCCTGCCAGACATTCGTTACCAGCGAGGGCACGACCAGGATCGCCGCCGCCTGCGCCGGCGTCATCAAAAGGCCGAGCAGACCGATCGACACGGTCGGCAGCCCGAGACCGATCACGCCCTTGACGAATCCGGCCAGCAGGAAAGCCCCGGCCGTCGCAGTGAGAATGAGCGCAGAGTCCACCGACACTCCTTTGGCTCAAGGCTGCCGGACCATGCGCGACGCACTTCGTGGACACAATGCGGAAGACTGCAAGGCTGGTTTCAGTTTTTGCGAAGTGTACGAATTGGTATTCGTCGTCCCGGGCGAGCGCAGCGAGACCCGGGACCCATACTCCGCAGTCTCTCGATCGGCTGCGGAGTATGGGTCCCCGCCTTCGCGGGGACGACGGCAGAGAGGTTTCGTTGCCGCGTCATGCCGTTCGGTGCCATACTTTCGACTTCACAGTTGAGCGACTGAGAGATGCCAGAAGTTTTCGTTGCCAAAGCTGCCCAATTCCCCGACGGCGAGCGCCGGATCGTCGCCCACAGCGGCGGCGAGATCGGCGTGTTCCATTGGCAGGGCAAGTTCTACGCTTACGAAAACCTATGCGTGCATCAGGGCGGGCCGGCGTGCGAGGGCATCATGATGCACAAGGTCGAGGACGTGCTCGGTTCCGATCGCAGCTGGCTCGGCCAGAAATTTTCAAGTGAGGAAATTCATTTCGTCTGTCCCTGGCATGGTTATGAGTACGATCTAAAGACTGGCGAATGTGCCGCTGACCGGAGCCTGAAATTGAAAAAGTTCGAAGTGCTCAAGCGCGGGGAGGACATCTATGTCGTCACAAGCTGAAACAATTGCGCGCGCGAGCGATGCCGAAATCCAGGAGATGCTGGCGAACGCGGTGCGGCTCTACGCCGAACGCGCCGCAGAACGCGACGGCGCCCTGCCCGCCTTTGCGCCCGACGCCGCCACCGCGACTGAAGTGATGGTGACGGTCACCGCGATGCTCAAGGCGGTGAACCTGCAGGTGTTCGAGCTCGGCATGTGGCAGGCTTGGTCAGGAAAGTAGAATGATGTGCGCCTCTCAATCTGTCATTCCGGGACGCGCCGGAGGCGCGGGCCCGGAATCCATAACCACCACCCGGGAGTATGGATTCCGGGCTCCGGCCTTCGGCTGGCCCCGGAATGACGAAGAGGAGTAAGAAATGGACCTTCCACTCAGCGATTTCCGCCGCATGGACGTCGAGGAATTCGACACCAGCAAGCTGCTCGCCCATGCGGCCCAGCAGGCCACGGAGCGCGGCTACAAAAACTTCCCGATCGTGGATGTGGATTCGCATCACTACGAAAGTGAATCGATCGGCGAGATTCTCGAATATATGGATGACCCGGTGCTGCAGCAGCTTGCGCGCAGCGCGCGACAAGCGAACGCAAAAAGTGTCGGCATGCTTCCCGCCGGTGTCGGCTACCAGGACATGGGCGGCCGCGTCATGCGCTACGCAGTGCGCGGTATGGAAAAGACCGAACCCGGCGTACACCGTGACATCGCGCTGACGCGCCGCTGGATGGATGCCATCGGCATCGACGTCGCCGTAATGTTTCCGACACCGATGCTCCAGCTCGGGCTGCACCCGCAGGTCGAGGTCGAGGTAGCGCTAGCGCGCGCCTATAACCGCTGGCTGACCGAGCGCGTGCTGGCGCATGAGCCGCGCATCCGCTCAATGCTCTATCTGCCGTTCAATGATGCTGATGCCGCGTATCAGATGGTGCAGGAATTCGGTCAGGCCAAAGGTGTAGTCGGATTCATGGTGACGTCGGCGCGCTACCGGCCAGTGCACCACAATTCCTACATGAAGACCTATGCGCTGATGGAAGAGATGGGCCTGCCGCTCGCGTTTCATGCCGGCTACAACTGGAACGACCAGACCGTGGGCATGATGAACCGCTTCATCTCGGTGCACGCGCTTGGCTTCGTCTTCTACAACATGGTGCATCTCGCCAACTGGATCACCAACGGCCTGCCAGAGCGGTTTCCCAAGCTGAAGGTGCTGTGGGTCGAAAGCGGGCTCGCCTGGGTACCGTTCATGATGCAGCGCTTCGACAATGAATATATGATGCGTTCGTCGGAGGCCCCGGCCCTGAAGAAAAAGCCGAGCGACTATATGCGCGACATGTTTTTTTCCTCGCAGCCGATGGAAATGGCCGACATGGCGGCGCTCGAGCAAACCTTTCGCATGATCAACGCGGAAAACCAGTTGCTCTATTCGTCCGACTATCCACACTGGGACTTCGATCTGCCTTCGACAATCTATGATCTGCCGTTTCTGGGTGAGCAGGCCAAACGCAATATTCTGGGCGGCAATGCGATGAAGCTGTTTAATCTCAAACTGCCGGCGCAAAAGCTGGCCCGCGTCGCATAAGCCGGATATGGACCGCAGGGAGGATTCACAATGCGTACACTTCTGACGTTAATTTCATTAACACTGGTTCTGGCATCGGGGGCGTCGGCACAGGATGCCGCAGCCACTTTCCCCAACAAGCCGATCAAGATCGTCGTTTGCGTCCCAGCCGGCGGCGGCGTTGATACGGTGACGCGCATTGTCGCCGAAGGGCTACACCAGAAGCTCGGCCAGCCGGTGGTGGTGGAAAACCGCGCGGGCGCGGCCGGCAATATCGGCGCGGAATATGTCTTCACGTCCGATCCCGACGGCTACACGCTGCTCGCCGCGCAGCCTGCGCCGTTGACCGTGAATCCGCTGCTTTACAAAAAACTGAACTTCGATCCCACCCAATTCGAGCCCGTCGCAATCATGACATCGATTGCGAACGTGCTGCTGGTGCGTCCCGACTTCCCCGCCAAGACACCGAAGGAGTTCCTTGCTTACCTGAAGGCCAATCCTGGCAAGGTCAATTATGCCTCGCAGGGGATCGGCACCACCTCGCATCTGACCGCAGCGCTGTTCGAGCGGGTGACCGGCACCAAGCTTGTGCACGTGCCTTACAAGGGGACCGCACCGGCCCTCAACGACATTATCGCCAGCCACGTCGATTTCATTTTCATGGAGCTGGCTTCAGCGATCAAGCTGCACGAGGCCGGCAAGGCGCGAATCCTCGCGGTGGCTACCGCCAAGCGTATTCCGACATTGCCCAACATCCCGACGCTCGATGAAGCCGGTGTAAAGGGTTTCGAGTCCGGTACCTGGAACGCGCTGGCCGCGCCGCCGAAGACGCCAGCCGCAGTGGTCGCCAAGCTTAACAAGGCTGTCAACGACGTGCTGCATAGTCCCCAGGCGCAAGATCACTTTAACAAGATCAACCTGCACGCCGCGAGCGGTTCGCCGGCAGAAGCCGCAGCCTTTATCAAAAAGGAAACCGAGGTCTGGGGTGGCGTCATCAAGGACGCGCACGTCGAGGCGCACTAACGCGCCCGCAGGCGCCGCACCACCCCATCCAATTGAGGCTTCCTGAAAGCGCTCTCTGGCAATTGAACGAATGGGATTATAGTCAGTATAGGATTAAAGTCGAGGGACCCCCGGCGACCAAATGCCCGTCGCGTTTTTGCCGACAGCGCCGTCGACAAGGCCTATAATGCGGCGACCTCACCGGCTATAAGCCGGAAATCAATACCGCTTAAGGAGACGGCCATGGACGAGAGAACGCGCGACCCGTTGCAAATCCGCGCTGAGGACGTCAACCCGCGCTACAACTGGGGCCGCGCACTACCGGCGCTCGGCACCATGGGCGTCGACTTCGAGGAGCGCGTCGACTACCGGCGCCTGCATCGCTACAGGCTTGGCCGCGCCAAGCAGGTTCTGGAAGCCTCCGAATGCGGCGCGCTGCTGGTGTTTGACGTCAACAATATCCGCTACCTGACCTCGACCAAAATCGGCGAATGGGAACGTGACAAGATTTCACGTTGGGCGCTGCTGACCCGCAACGGTGATCCGATCCTGTGGGACTTTGGTTCGGCCGCCGTGCATCACAAGCTCTATGCGCCCTGGCTCAAGCCGGAGAACTGCAAGGCCGGCTTGCTCGGCCTGCGCGGCACGGTGCAGCCCTCATTTGGGCTGATGGCCAAGCATGCCAAGGAACTGTTCTCGCTGCTCAAGGAAGCCGGCGTCGAGAAGATGCCGGTCGGCGTCGACATCATCGAACCGGCCATGATGTTCGAGCTGCAGAAGGCCGGCGTGAATGTCGTCGACGGTCAGCAGTTGATGCTGGAGGCGCGCGAACTCAAGTCACAAGACGAGATCGCGTTGCTCAATCGCGCCGCCGCCATGGTCGACGGCGCCTATCACATGGTCAGTGAGGAGCTCAAGCCGGGCGTACGCGAGAACGATATCGTCGCCAAGGTGAACGAGTTCCTCTATCGGCATGGTTCCGACGACGTGGAAGCCGTCAACGCCATTTCGGGCGAGCGCTGCAATCCTCATCCGCATAATTTCACCGACCGCATGATCCGGCCGGGCGACCAGGCCTTCTTCGATATCCTGCAATCGTTCATGGGCTATCGCACCTGCTACTACCGCACCTTCAATGTCGGTCGCGCGACGCCGTCGCAACACGACGCCTACAAGAAGTGCCGTGAATGGCTCGATCGCGCCATCGAGTTGATCCGTCCGGGCGTAATGACCGACGAGGTCGCGCGCGCCTGGCCGAAGGCCCAGGAGTTCGGCTTCCCGGATGAATTGTCGGCTTTCGGACTGCAATTCGGCCACGGCCTCGGGCTGGCCCTGCACGAACGGCCGATCATCTCCCGCGTGATCTCGCTCGAGCATCCGACCGAGATCAAGGAAGGCATGGTGTTCGCGCTCGAAACTTATTGTCCGGCCACCGACGGCTTCTCCGGCGCGCGCATCGAAGAGGAAATGGTGGTCACCGACAAAGGCTGCCGGGTGATCTCGCTCTTCCCGGCCGAAGAACTGCCGATCGCGAATAGATATTGAGAATGGCATTGATGCAAAGCCCGCCCAGCGCCGCGCAAGCGCTGCGGCGCGGCTTGCGAGGTCGCTGCCCCGCCTGCGGCGAAGGCCATATGTTTCGCGCTTTCTTGAAGGTCGCCGACACCTGCCCACATTGCGGTGAAGAGCTACATCACCATCGCGCCGACGACTTCCCTGCCTATCTCGTGATCGTTATCGTCGGCCACATCCTGGTGCCGATCGTGCTGCTGGTCGAAACTGAAATCGCCCCGGCACTGTGGATCAGTATGACGCTGTGGCCGCTGGCCGCGCTGGTGATGGCACTCGGCTTACTGCAGCCGGTCAAAGGCGCCGTGGTCGCTATCCAATGGTACGGCGGCATGCACGGCTTCGAAGCGGCGAAGAAAGCACGGGTGCTCGCCGCCGCCTCAGTGGATGCTGGATAGCCGTCTTCGCACTACCCCGCGTTTTTCCCGCCCAGAGCGCCCGGCTGCATAAACGCCGCCGGAAGCGCCACACTCATCGAATCCACCATCGATGTCGGCATCAGGATGGTGGCGCCGCGCTCTTTTGTCGTCTCGTAGATGATGTTCATCGCCCGCAGGTGCAGAGCCGCGGGTTCGCCGGCATAAGTGCGGGCTGCTTCGACAAATTTCGCAGCAATTGCGGCTTCTGCCGAGCCGAGGATGACGCGCGCTTCCTTCTCGCGCTCGGCCTGCGCCTGCCGCGACATGGCATCCTGCAGGCCGACCGGAATGGCGACGTCGCGGATCTCTACCGAATTGACCGAGATGCCCCACTCGGATGTCTTACCGGCGATCTCGGTACGCAGCACTTCGTCTGCCGCCTTGCGCTCGGCCAGAAGCGCCGACAGATGCGAGGCGCCTATCATTTCGCGCAACGAGGTCTGTGCCACCCGATCTATGGCCGAACGATAGTCGGTAATGTTGAGCGCAGCGCGTTGCGCGTCGTGCACATGCCAGAAGATCACGGCATCGACGTTGACCGGCACCGTGTCGCGGGTCAGTGCCTGCTCGGCATTGAACTGGGTGGTCTGGATACGTTCATCGATGACGGCGGTCACGCTATCAATGACGGGGATGATCACGAACAGCCCCGGTCCCTTCACGCTGGATAGTTTACCCGCGCGCAGGATCACGAAGCGTTCCCAATTGTTCGCCATCTTGAGCGAAAATGCGGTGAGCACCGCGAGGATGCCGAAACCGATGCCGGCGGCCTGGAGACCTGCAGTAAACAGCAGCACGCCAATGACAGCAAAAATAAAGGTGACAAGCGTGGTGATGGGATTCATGGCAAAGCTCCGCGTTGCAAAAATGAGTCGCGGCGCAGTCGGCGACAACGCCGTGGACTGCAGATACGGCTTCCAGGCGAAACTACAAGACGATCGCTCAGTCGCCGGAATCCGACCGGATATCAACGTGATAGATCAGGCCGAAGCCTTCTCCTTCAGATGCGGAAACCGCTCGCTCAGCAGCGACCCCGGGTAGTAGGTCGGCTTGAACGCGGGATGTGCGCGGATGTTGTCGAACCATGTGACGACGCGCGGCAGATCCTGCCAGTCCGGCATGCCGAGGTCATCCATACGGATGAGGGCCGGCATCACCGCCACGTCGGCAAGGGTGATGTCCTTGCCGAGGAGCCAGGGGCCGCCGCTGCTCTTGATCTCTAAATCCATGCGCTCATAGGCACGGCGCAGGCGGGCGAGCGCGGCATCCATTTCCGCCTTCGGAAAGCCGGTTTGCCCCATTGTGAGCATGAATTCGCGACGCAACGGCTTTGACTCCGCCATGGTGACAAAGGCGTCACGGCTCATTTTTTGGAAGCTCGGAAGGAACGCGAGATTGAAGGTCGGGACCCGTACGGCGGCGGCCGGCATTTCGTCGATGAAATGCATCAGCGCGCGCATGCGGGCCCGCGCGACCGGATCCTGCGGCGTGAAGGCGTCTTTCGGCGCGATTTCGTCCAGATATTCGGTGATCACGGTAGAATCGGTGACAATGGCGCCGTCATGATCGAGCGTGGGCACGACGCCGTTAGGATTGAGCTTGAGATAGTCCGGCTTGAGCTGATCGCCTTCGAGCAGATTGAGTTTGACTTCGTCGAAGGGAAGTTTTTTGGCGTTGAAAACAAAGCGAACGCGTTGGCTGCAGGTCGATTGCGGCGCGTTGTAGAGTTTGAAGGTCATTGCGAACTCCCGTTCAGCATTCGCGTCGTTACACACTGCAGGATGCCGCATGCGTTTGACGCATATCCACTATGAAGTTTACGGGCAATTTACTTGTAGTCGACACCCCAGCCCGGTTCACTGAAAACGTGCGCAGCCGCCGTTTTCCTCCCTATAGGCTTAGACGGCGGCGTGAATCCTCCACCTTATGCACACGGGCCCCGCAAGGGGCCCTTTTTTTAATACACACATCGCGCAAGCGCGATGTGTGATCCCCGCAAGGGGCCCTTTTTTTATTTCAATCTTCGCGAGGCCGCGACACACGCGCTCTTCCCCTCTCCCCTTGTGGGAGAGGGTGGCGAGTGCGGAGCGGTAGCGAGCACGAGCCGGGTGAGGGGGAATACCTCACAAGTATCCAGCCCCCTCACCCGCCTCGCTCACTTCGTTCGCTCGGCACCCTCTCCCACAAGGGGAGAGGGAAGAAGAAGCTTACTCCAACCCCGTCGACACATTTTTGTTTTCCGGCGTGAGCTTCATGCCAGCGGCAAGCGCCATCGTTTCAGCCAGCGCGGCAAAATCCTTCTGCAAATATTCTTCAGGGTTTTTTTGCAGGGTGGCCGCGCCGAAGTGGGTTTGCAGCACCTCGCGCGTGGCGGCGGTGACCGGCATGGGCACGTCCCATTCGCGGCCGAGCTCGAGGCCGAGATCGAGATCCTTGCGCAGCAATTCCGGCGTGAAGGTCGTGGTCCAGTCGAGATTGACCAGTGCCGGCGTCTTGTAACGCGTGAACATCGAGCCCATGACGCCGTTGTTCATGAACGCGAGGAAGGCATGACGCGGCACGCCCATTTTATTGGCGAGCAGCGTGATCTCGATCAGGTTCTCGATCACCACGCCGAGCATGACGTTGTGCGCGATCTTGCAGATGCGCGCGAGTTCGCCATCGCCGACATAAGAAACGCCCTGCGGCGCGAATACCTCGATCAGCGGCATCGCGATCTTGGCATCAGCTTCTGGACCCGACACCACCGACGACAGCTTGCCGGCCTTGATCACCTTGGCATTGCCCGAGACGGGCGCCGCCAGGAAGCTCACGCCTTTTTCGGTCAGACGCTTGCGGATGGCGGCCGATTCCTCGACCGAGATCGACGAGCAATCGACCAGCATCTTCGGCTTTTTCGCGCCGCTCAACAGGCCGTCCTTGCCGAAGACGACTTCCTCAACGTCCTTGCCGGTCGATACGATGGCGAACACCACGTCGCAATCAGCGAGCTCGACCGGCTTGTCGACCAGCTTGCCGCCCTTGGCGGCGAGCGGTTCGGCCTTGGCGCGGGTGCGGTTCCAGATCGTCACGTCGTGGCCGGCCTTAAGCAGGCGCTCGGCCATGGGCGTTCCCATACGGCCCGCCCCGATCCAACCGATCTTTTGTGCAGTCTTCGACATCACGAAACTCTCCCGTTGAAACTTGTCGCGGTCCAGGCGCGCGTGGCGGGGCTTTAGCCGGTCTGCCGCAATTGCGCCAGAGGCGACTTACCAGGCGAGAATCCGAATGAACGCATGCTTGTGGTGGGTGTTCAAAGCGCATTATCCTTCCAGCAAGGCCGGTCACAAGGCCGCCCAGGGATCCGCGCTCAAACCGCCTTGGCCCAGTTCGCGGGAGGAAAACAGGCTCCGATGCAGGATGCCGTCACCACCATTGCCGTGACCGGCGCTGCGGCCCGTTCGCAAACCAGCGAACGCCTGCGCCTGATTGCGCGCAATATTTTTCCGTTCGTCGTCGTCGGGACGATTTGGGAAATCGTCGCGTGGGCCGGCGTATTTCCGCACCGTTTATTTCCGACGCTGGAAGAGGTGGCCGCGTCCTTTGTGCAGCTCACCATCGCGGGAATTCTTCCGCATCACGCCATCGAGACCGTTATCCGGCTGCTGAGCGGCTTTGCCTTGGCCGCGCTCTTTGGCGTCACTATCGGCGTGCTGATGGGACGTTCGCGCCGCGCCGAGGATATTTTTCTTCCGCTGGTGAGCATTTGCGCGCCGATCCCCGGCCTCGCTTATGCGCCGTTGTTTCTGCTCTGGTTCGGACTGGGCGACGTCTCCGCCGTACTGCTGGTCGGCTTCGTGTCGGCCTTTCCGATCATCTTCAATAGCTGGACCGGCGTAAAGGCAGTGAAGGAGATCTGGGTGCGTTCTGCGCAATCCATGGGCGCCGACGACAAGCGGCTGTTCCGCTACGTGATCCTGCCCGGCGCGCTGCCTTACATCCTCACCGGCCTGCGGCTTGGCCTGGCGCAGGCCTGGCGCATTCTGGTGGCGGTGGAGATGCTCGCCGCCGTGCCGTGGGGCCTCGGCTGGCTGATCTTTGGCGCGCGTGAATTTCTCAACACCGACGCCATGCTCGCCGGCATCACGGTGATCGCGCTGATCGGCCTCGCGCTGGAGAAATTCGTGTTCCAGAAGATCGAAGACTACACCGTCGTTCGCTGGGGCATGGTCGCCGCATGACCGATCAGGGCCAAAGCAGACGCTCCTTCGTGCGCGGCATGGTCACGCTGGCCGCCGCGGCCGCGATCTACGAGCTGTTAGCGCGCAGCGGCTATTTCGCGCCGGCGCTGATGCCAACGTTGCCGGCCATCGGCAAAACGCTGTGGTCGATGATCGCCGACGGCACCATTCTCGAACACGCCGCCTTCACGATGTATCGCGTGATGTTCGGCTTCTCGTTGGCCGTGGTGGTCGGAATCCCGCTCGGCATCCTGATGGCGCGCTTCCAGCGCGTCGAACACTTCTTCCTGCCGCTGGTCAGCGCGCTGATGCCGATCCCTTCCTTCGCGCTGGTTCCGCTGTTCATGCTGTGGTTCGGCATCGGAAACCTGACCACGATCCTGATCGTGTTCTACGCTTCGACCTTCCCGATGACCTTCAACACCTGGTCGGGCGTGCGCTCGGTCAACCCGCTGTGGCTGCGCGCAGCCGGCGTCATGGGCGCCGACGAACACAGCATGTTCTGGAAGGTGATCATCCCCGGCGCGTCGCCCTTCATCATCACCGGCATGCGACAAGCATTTTTGCGCGCCTGGATCGCGGTGATCGGCGCGGAGATGATCGCGGCCTCCGACTGGGGGCTCGGCTGGGTGATCTTCGACGCCAAGGAATTCCTCAACACCGACATCATGCTGGCCTCGCTCGCCGTGATCGGCGCGATCGGCTACCTGTTCGAACGCATAGTGTTCGGCTCCATCGAACGGGCGACCGTGCTGCGCTGGGGCATGATGCGTTCGGCCAAGGGTTAGCGCGCATGATCCCGAATAGTGGGAACCGGTTTTCGGTCAAGATCATGCGCAAACGGAAAAAGTAAAAAGGGCGTACGAAGAGCATGGTCCCCATCGAAATACGCGACGTGTCGCTGGTCTACGATACGCCCGGCGGCAAGGTGCCCGGCGTCAAGGACGTCAGCATTCACATTGACGCTTCCGAATTCGTCTGCATCGTCGGCCCGTCCGGCTGCGGCAAGTCCACGCTGCTCAACATCATCGCCGGCTTCCTGGCGCCGGCGGCGGGCCAGATCACCATCGGCGGCAAGGCGGTGACCGGTCACGGCATGGACCGCGGCGTGGTTTTCCAGGATTTCGCCCAGCTTTTCCCCTGGCGCACCGCGCTCGGCAACGTCTCGTTCGGACTGGAAATGAAGGGCGTGCCCAGGGTCGAGCGCGACAAGATCGCGCGCGAGCAATTGCGCCTTGTGAAACTGGAGAAATTCACCGGCTCGTTCCCGCATCACCTGTCCGGCGGCATGCAGCAGCGGGTCGCCATTGCACGCGCTTTGGCGTATAACCCGTCCGTGCTACTGATGGACGAGCCGTTCGCGGCGCTCGACGCGATGACCCGCGACGACATGCAGCGGCTGCTCGCCGATGTGTGGAAAGCGACCCGCAAGACGGTGATCTACGTGACGCATAACGTGGCGGAGGCTGTGTATCTGGCCGATCGCGTGGTGGTGATGAGCCCGCATCCCGGCACCGTGAAGAAGATCATGAAGATCGACCTTTCGCGCCCACGCGACCCGCTGAGCGTGGAATTTCTCGACTGCCAAAAAGAACTGCTGGGTTATCTCGGCCACGACACCAAAGAGACGGCGAACTAAGCCGCCGGGCGACCAAACAAAATAATGGGAGGAAGACTGATGAGCATTCTGCACAAGGGCATTACCCGGCGCGACGCGCTGGTGGCGACCGGCGCCGGCGTATTGACGGCGGGCCTCGGCCTGCGCAGCGCGCACGCCGAACTGGCGACCGTGCGCCAGGGCTACCAGACCAACATGTGGGGCATGCCGACCTACTACCTGCTGCGCTCCGGCCTGCTCGAAAAACACGGCGTGAAGTTCGAGGAATTCGCGGTGCCGTCGGGCAACTTGACCATGCAGCAGATGGTGGCGCGGCAAGTGGACATGGGCACCTATGCCGGCCCGTCTTTTGCCATCGGCCATGACAAAGGCGGCCTCGTCGCCATCGCCATGATCGAATATGTCGGCAAGACCGCGCGCGTGTTGGCGCGCAAGGACCTCGGCATCACCAAGGTCGAGCAGCTCAAGGGCCTCAAGGTCGCCAACCAGACCGGCTCGTCAACCGGCAACATCTTCGTCGACCAGATCGCCACCAAGGCCGGCCTGCACAAGGGCGACTACCAGGAAATCCGCATGAACGTGAACGATATGGTGGCCGCCATGGCCGCCAAGACCGTGGACGCCATGGTCAATGTCGAACCGTACAACGCGATCGCGGAAGCCGACGGAATGGCGAACTCGATTTCGGAGTTCTACGATTTCGACAAGCTGCCGGTGTTCATGGCGGCGACGCCCGAATTCGTCGAGAAGAACCCGGACACCGTGGTGGCCTATCTCAAGGCCTGGCTCGAAGTGGCCACGGACTTCAAGAAAAGCCCGGCGAAGGTAGTCGGACTCGATCTACTCCTTCTACACCTCGAAGGGTTACAAGATGTCGAAGGACACCTTCGCCAAGGCGCTGGCTCGCGTCGAGGTACAGCCCGGCTGGCCGTCCGACCTGGTGCCCTACATGACGCACCAGGCGCAGGTCCTGATCGACGCCAAGAAGCTCAAGGCGATGCCGGACTGGAGCAAGGCGTTGCGCACCGACTTCCTTAAAAAGGCTGGCGCCTGACGACTCGGTAGACGGATACGAATAAAGGGCCGGCGCGGGTGCGCCGGCCTTTCCACGACAGACCCGAAGGAGACGCGAATGTCCGCCGCCAACAATCCGCTCAACAACAGCGGGGAGCCCACCACCTGGAATTTCAAGCTGCTCGCACAGAACGATCTCGGCGGCTTTGGCGGCATGGGCGAAGGCATGTCGGTGCAGATCGCCAAGGATGGTCGACGCATCATGTGGCTCGCGCATGAAAGTGCACCGAAGAATTTCACCGGCGTCGATGTTTCCGATCCGCGCAATCCGAAGGTGGTGGTGCAGACCGACCTGCCGAAGCCGCACATGCGATCGAATTCGCTGGAGACAGCCGGCGATATCATGGCGGTGGCCTACCAGACGCAGAAAACGGGACAACAGCCGGCCGGCCTTGAACTGTTCGACATCTCGGTGCCGGAGAAGCCGCGCTCGATCTCGTTTTTCGATTGCTCTGGGCCAACATCGCGCGGTGTGCATCAGTTATGGTTCTGCGACGGCGAATACGTGCACATGGCTTCAGGCTCGCCCGACTTCAAGCCAAGCAACCCGAACGACGACCAGTTCTATCGCTGCATCGACGTGCGCGATCCATCGAAGCCCAAAGAGATCGGCCGGTGGTGGATGCCGGGCACGAGCGCGACCGACAATGTCGCGCCGCCCCCGCGCCACCCGCTCGACAAGGGCTATCGCGCGCACAACACCAATGTTTATCCGCAGCGGCCCGACCGGCTCTACCTCTGCTACATTGATGGCGGCATGTTCGTGATGGACATCAAGGACAAGGCCAACCCGAAGGTGATCTCGCACTGGACCAATTCCCCGCCCTATACCGGCTTCATGCACACGGCAGTGCCGCTGTTCGACCGCGGCTTGATGCTCGTTACAGACGAGTTGACCGAGAACGCCGGCAAGGACTGGCCGAAATTGATCTGGATTCTCGACATACGCGACGAGACGCATCCGGTGTCGATCGCGACCTGCCCGATGCCGGCCGTGGACGCCTACAAGGATCGCGGCGGCCGCTTCGGCGCCCACAATATTCACGAGAACGTTGCCTTGCCGACCGCCTGGCAGTCGGACCAGATCGTGATCGGCACGTTCTTCAACGGCGGGCTGCGCGCCTACGATATTTCCAATCCCTATCAGCCGAAGGAAGTCGGAACATTCGTACCGCCGCCACCGAAAGGCACGCCGGTCGGTGCCGTGCAACTCAACGACGTTTTCGTGGACGAGCGGCAAATTGTGTACACCGTCGACCGCCACACCGGCGGGCTGTACACGCTGGAGATGGATTTCTGATTCAGAACCGTCATGCCCGGCCTTGTGCCGGGCATCCACGTCTTTAGAGTCTCACCAAGCAAGACGTGGATGGCATCGGAAGTCGGGCATGCCCGACTTCCGCATAAGTATGCGGCGCAAGTCGGATATATCCGACTTGCGATGACAACCCCGGCCATGACGAGTGAGTCATGAACGAACTCTTTCCCTCCCCCGCCGCAGGACGCTTCGGCCGCAGGCTCAAGCGCGAGCGCGGTGCGCGTTTGCCCGTCACGGTGATCACTGGTTTTCTCGGTGCTGGAAAGACCACGCTGCTCAAGCGCTTCCTGGCAACGCCGGAAGGCAAAGGCACCGCGGTGGTGGTCAACGAATTCGGCGCCACCGGCATTGATGACGCGCTGGTGCGATCGAGCGCCGACGAGACCGTTCTGCTGGGGAATGGCTGCCTTTGCTGCATTACGCGCACCGACTTGCAGCAGGCGCTTCGTCGCATGGTGATCGAGCGCGAACGCGGCGAATTGCCCGACTTCCGCCGGGTCGTGATCGAGACCAGCGGCCTCGCGGATCCCTCGCCCATCCTGCAGACCTTTGCAACCGACCGGGCGCTCGGCGGCGTCTTCCACGTCGAAGCCGTGGTGACGGTGGTGGACGCCGAGCACGGCCTCGACACGCTGTCCTGGTCGGCCGAGGCACGCAAACAGACAATGCTTGCGGATCGTCTCGTTATCACCAAAACCGACATCGCCGGCGAGAGTGCCGGCGCGGCGCTCACCGCGCGCTTGCGCGAACTCAATCCGGGCGCAGAAATCCTGGAAGCGGTCAATGGCGCGCTTGATCCCACCCGGCTCACCGAGCCAGCCGCCGATCAACGCAATCTCTTCGTTGCCGACGCGGCGCACGCCGATGGCATCGGCAGCTTCGTGCTGAGCGAGAGCACGCCGATGCCGTGGCCGGTGTTTGCGCGCACCATGGACACCTTGATGACGCTGCGCGGCCCGGACCTGCTGCGGGTGAAGGGTTTCCTTGACGTCGAAGGATGCAAAGGGCCGGTGCTGGTGCAGTTCGTGCAGCACCTCGCCCATCCGCCGGTTGAGCTTGAATCGTGGCCTGACGGAAACCGCACAAGCCGCGTGGTGTTCATTACGCGGAATATTTCGGAGCCGCAGGTGCGAGGGTTGATCGAGGCGATGCGGACGCTGGTTCCGTCACCCTGAGGTGCGAGCGAAGCGAGCCTCGAAGGGCGACGGCCAAGGTCTCACAGAATTTGGCCGTTGATCCTTCGAGGGCCGCGCTACGCACGGCCACCTCAGGATGACGGATCGAGTTACTCCCGATCTCTTCCCGCGATTTCCGCCTGCCAGGGGGCGACGCGGCGCTCGACCCAGCCGATCAGCCAATTCAGGCCGACCGCCATCAACATCAAGATGATGATCGGTACGAACATCGTAGCGGTGTCGAAGTTGTTGGCGGAGTTTATGATCACCGCACCGAGGCCGGAAATGGTTGTGAAAAACTCCGCGATCACCATCGCCACCACGGCGCGGCCGACAGCCAGCCGCACACCGGCCATGATGTAAGGCAGCGTAGCGGGCAGCACGATCCGGCGCAGGATCACCAGGTCAGGCGCCACGAAGGATTTTCCGACCTCGATCAGCGTCTTTGGCACGGCGACGACGCCGAGCCATGTGTTGATCGTGATCGGGAACAGCGCCATCAGAAAAACGACCGCGACTTTCACCGCGAAACCAAGGCCGAGCCACAGGATCAGCAGCGGCACCAGCGCGACCAGCGGCATCGCATAGCCGGCGGTGACGTAGATTCCCAAGGCTGCTTCCGCCACACGGAAGCCGCCGATCAACAGGCCGAGCGGCACGCCAAAGAGGATCGCCAGCGCGTAGCCAAGTAAAAACGGCCGCAATGAATCATAGAGTGCCGACCACAATTGGCCGGAGACCGCCAGCTCCCAGAACGCCACCGCGATTGCCGAGGGGTAGGATCCGAACACCGGATTGATGCGCCGGCCAAAAATTTCCCACAGGACGAGCACGACGGTGATCGAGGCGAGCGTGATCACCCAGCGCGGCCAGGGCTTACGCTCCGCGAGGCCGGCGTCTTGCGCCGCCGCGGCTTTTTCATTTCTGTTTGCGATATCGACCATCAGTGAACCGATGCGCCATCGTGTATCGCACGCCAGACCTTGTAGCGTGTCTCGGCGAATTCAGGCGTGCCGCGCACAATTCCGAGGTCGGGACGCGGACGCTTGAGCGGCACGTCCATGACTTCCTGCACGCGGCCGTTCTTCATCACCACGATGCGGTCGGCGATCAAAACCGCTTCATCAAGGTCGTGCGTCACGAATATGATTGTCTTGCCGGTGCGGGCGTGAATATCCAGAAGTTCAGCTTGCAGCGATTCTCGTGTCTGCGCGTCGAGCGCGCCGAAAGGCTCGTCCATCAGCAAGACCTTGGGGTCAATGGCAAGTGCGCGAGCAATTCCAACGCGCTGCTTCATCCCGCCGGAAAGTTGATGTGGACGTCGGTTCTGCGAGTCCTTCAGTCCTACCAAATGCAGATATTTTTCCGCCGTCTCGCGCAGGGGTGCACCGCGCATACCCTTCATTTCCAGGCCGAACATCACGTTCTGCAACGCAGAAAGCCATGGCAGCAATTCCGCGTGCTGAAAGACCATGCCGCGGTCGTGGCCGCAGCCGTGAACCTCACGCCCGTCCACCATCACGCGCCCGCTGGTCGACGCATCGAGGCCCATGGCGACGCGCAATGCCGTTGTCTTGCCGCAGCCGGACGGTCCGATCAGCGCAACAATCTCGCCGTCCTTGACGCTGAAGCTGACGCGGTCGAGCGCCTGCACATGATGAACTTCTTCATCCACGCGCAGCGTGAAGCGCTTCGACACGTCGAGGAAAGTCACCTCACCCATTCAATTCTCCAGAAACTCTACAAGGCAGCGTTTAGTGACCGATGATCGTGAGGGCCTTTTCACGATATTCCGGCGCGGTAACGTCCTTGAGGGTCAAAGGCGCCTTAAGCTTGCCGGCCTTCACCATTTGCTCCTGAATCCATTGAATCTTCTCCGCCGGCAGCGGCAACGTCGGATCCACGGCATGATGCTGGATGGCGTCATCGTAGACGAAGGCCGGGCGCAAATCGTCAGGCTTGGCGTGGATTAACTCCCGGGTGAGGGCAATGGTTTCGTCACGATGGGAGAGCGCAAAGCGCAGAGCGCTCATCTCGGCCGCGAGAAACTTCACGGCATCGTCTCCCCGCTCCGCCAGTTTCTTGGCACTGGACACAATGCACACGCGCAGGAAATTCGGAACAGCATCCCGACCAGCCACGAGCAGGTGGATATTCTTGGGCGCGATCGGCTGATATTCATTTGATATAACGGCTGCGTCGACGACGCCGCCGATGAGGGCCTGATAGCGGTCGCGATCGCCGCCGACCGCGGCGAGCTTCACGTCGGTATCGGTGACGCCGAATTTTGCCAGGGCGGAGCGCGCCAGCATATCGGGCATCGAATTCGGAGCGGACACCGCGATCTGTTTGCCTTTGAGGTCCTCGACCTTGCTGATCTTGTCGGTCGCGTAGATTCCGTGCGGGACCACGACCCAGTGACAACCGAGCAGTTTCACGTCACCGCCCTTGGCGTCGGCAGCAAAGACGCCCTGCGGTCCGCCCTCGAAGCTGTCGAGCTCGCCGGCGATCAGCGCCTTGAGTGCAAGTTGGTCGTCCTTGAATTGCGAGATCTCGACCTTGAGACCCTGTTTTTTGGCGAAGTCACGCGTCGATACCATCAGGAAAATACCAGCATCGGCCTTGGCGTTGATGAGGCCGTGCTTCCAGACTTTCTCTTGTGCGGTCGCTGGAGCAGCTACGGCCGCCAAAGCTATGAGTACGGCAAGCCCAATCTTGTTGGCATTCATTTGCGTTCCTCCCTGAAATTTCGCGCCTTGATGGCGTCTATCGCGCCTCAGTTCCCCCAACGAAAAATTCTAGCATCATTTCGGTCCGTAGGGGATGAGAAGCAAGGGCGTCATCTCCCCGGTTTCCATGGGGAAAAGGCCTGTCTTGCTCGCAACTTAAACTAAACTCGCGCGAGGCGAGAGATGCTGGCTCGCGACGCCTTAATGACGTCGGGCACCGCGGCGTCGTTTCCGGGCGCCATGATATGGACGCCGGCGACGTGCGGTATCTCCGCCAGTTCCCGGACGACATCGATGCAAATGCGGCGGCCCTCCTCCGCCGGATCGGTGGCGCGATCCATGCGGTCGATGATGGCATCTGGAATCACGGCGCCGAACAGTTTCTCCTTGATCCAGCGCGCCGATTTAGCCGAGCGCAGCGGCACGATGCCGATCAGGAAGGACAAGTTGTCCGCGATGCCATGCTCGGCCAGCCGCGCCATGTAGCGGCGGATCACACCCGCATCCATGCAAAACTGTGTCTGCACGAATTGCGCGCCGGCAGCGGCCTTTGCTTCAAGGCCCGTTGGCTTCCAGCCGGGCTGCGGGTCGACCGGATTGTCGGCACTGCCGAGAAAGAAGTCCGCGCGGCCGGTGAATTTGCGCCCGGTCGGCAGCTCGCCGCTGTCGCGCATACGGCGCGCGGTATCGAGCAAACCGCGCGGATCGAGATCGAATACAGCCTTCGCGTCCGGCTGATCGCCGGCGCTTGGATCGTCGCCGCGCAACATCAGCAGATTGCGCACTCCGGACGCAGCGGCACTCAGCAGATCGCTCTGCAAGGCGATGCGATTGCGGTCGCGGCAGGTGAATTGCAGGATTGGCTCGATCCCCTGCTCGACCAGCATGGCGGCGGAGGTCACCGCGCCGAGATGCGGGCGCGCGCCGGCACTGTCGGTGATATTCACCGCATCGGCGAGACCCTTCAACGGTAGCGCTTTGGCCAGCAATTCATTGCGATCCACCGTCACGGGCGGCGTCACTTCCGCCGTGATTACAAAGCGCCGGGCGCGAAGTTTGTCCTGGAAGCTGGTTTTCACCGAAACCACGTCGCAAAATTGAGTGGACGTTGCAAGGGCAACAATGGGAAAAACAGCAGCGGCAGCGATACCGCACGCATTGGCAGGTAGCAGTGTTTCAACTGGCGAAATCAACAGCCGAATTAGTCGCTCCGATTGGCGACGGCTGCATGCTGGTTGTGCCGCGCGAAGTGTCCGGCGTGCCGATGGCGGCGACGCGCGCCCTGATCAAGCGCGGCGTAAAACGGCTGCACCTGGTGGCGCTGCCGACATCGAGCTTGCAGGCCGATCTGCTGATCGGCGCCGGCTGCATCGCGACGCTGGAAACCAGTGCCGTCAGCCTCGGCGAATTCGGACCGGCGCCGCGTTTCAATGCAGCAGTGACGTCGGGCACAATCGAAATGAAAGACGCCACCTGCCCGGCACTGCATGCCGCATTGCAAGCGGCAGAAAAAGGCGTGCCGTTCATGCCGCTGCGCGGACTGATTGGCTCCGACGTATTGAAATATCGCAACGACTGGAAAGTGATCGACAGCCCTTTCGGCAATGACGACCCGATCGTGCTGCTGCCTGCAATCAAGCCTGATGTCGCGCTGATCCATGCGCCGATGGCGGACCGCTTCGGCAATGTCTGGATCGGACGCCAACGCGAACTCGCCACCATGGCCCATGCGGCGAAACTGACAATTGCGACCGTTGAGAAAATTCAAGACGGCAATCTGCTCGAGGATCCCGTGCTCGCTGCTGGCACGCTACCGGGGTTCTATGTCGAGAGCATCGCGATTGCGGAGCATGGGGCCTGGCCGCTCGGACTTCCCGATCACTATGCCGCGGACGCGGGCCATCTTGCGGAATACGCACGCATGGCAGCGAGCGAGCAGGGCTTTACCGAATACATGGACAAGTACGTGTATGAAAAGCGCGCAGCGTAATTCTAACTCGTCATGCCCGGCCTTGTCCCGGCCATGACGAAGATTGGATTCCGTGACGAGGAACTGCTGGCCGATGTCATCGCGCGCCTGATCGGCGACGTGCGTCACGTCGCGGTCGGCAATGCCTCGCCTATCCCGGCAACCGCCGCGCTGCTCGCCCGCGAACGCGGAAAAGGGCGGCCCTATGTTTCATTGCTGCAAAGCCGGAAGCACAACTTTTTCACCGATGGCGCGCGCGAACTGTTCGACTGCGCCGGCCAGGGCCGCATCGACGTGTTTTTTCTTTCCGGCGGACAGATCGACGGCCAGGGCAATGTCAACCTCGTGAGCATCGGCGACTACGAGCATCCGAAAGTGCGATTCCCGGGCTCGTTCGGCTCGTCCTATCTCTACTACGTCGTGCCTAAGGTCATTCTGTTCCGCACCGAGCATTCACGCCGCACGCTGGTGCCCAAGGTCGATTTCATCAGCGCCCCGGGCGCAAACGACGAAAATGTCTATCGTCCGGGCGGACCGATCGCGCTGGTAACCAATCGCTGCCTGTTCAGCTTCGCGAATGGCCGCTTCACGCTCGCCAGCGTGCATCCCTCCCATACGGTCGAAGAAGTCGTCGAAAATACCGGCTTCGATTTCGATATGCCGGCACAGGTCGCGGAGACGCCGGCGCCCTCGCCCGAAACGCTCAAGCTCATGCGCGAAGTGGTTGCCCCGCAACTGGCTGAGGTCTACCCGCAATTTGCAGCGCAGGTGTTCGGCGTCGGCAAAGCCGCTTTGACTATTTGAAATTTTGCACGGCGCGGAGGCCGAACGCGCTTGCCCTCTCCCCTTGTGGGAGAGGGTGCCCGAGCGGAGGCGCAGCCGAGCGAGGGCGGGTGAGGGGGTCGGAGTATCATTTCATCCGCTGACCCCCTCACCCGGCTCGCGCTCGCTAACGCTCCGCGCTCGCCACCTTCTCCCACAAGGGGAGAGGGAAGCGAGTGCGCGGCACCGCCCTCCCTCTTCCATGCCGAGGTCACAAAAGGGTAGTGTCCGGCCCGAAAAATCAACATGAGGAAACGGCCAAGTGAAAACGGTTGAAGCTGCGGTGATCGGCGTCGGATGGGTTGGCGGGACGCGCGCGGAAACGCTTGCGCGCACGGCGCTGGTCGACAAACTGCACCTATGCGAAATCCGGCCCGACCGGCTGGCCGAGGTGAAGGCGCTGTACAAGCCGGCGACGGCGACGCTCGATTACAACGACATCATCAAGAACAACAATATCTCGGTCGTTTACATCTCGACCACACCGGAATCGAACCACTATCCAATCTGCCGCGACTGCCTGAAATCCGGCAAGAACGTGATGCTGGAGAAGCCGATCGCGCTCGAACTGTGGGAAGCCGATGAGCTGATCCAGCTCGCGAAGCGCAACAATCTGAAATTCACCATCGGTTATTCGCAGCGCTTCAACCCGAAGATCGCCTACGCCAAGAAGAAGATCGTGGACGGCACGCTCGGCAATGTCGTGTCCGTGCTGGTCAGCCGGCACCTGTCACGCAGCTTGGGCAAGAAGATCGCCAGCCGCGTGCGGCTGTCGCCGGTCGTCATGGAGTCGACGCACGACCTCGATTTCGTAATGTGGCTGCTCGAGCCGGCCAAGCCCGTGAAGGTCTATTCGCAGGGCGCCTACGGCTACATGAAGCCGGTGAACGGCTCGCACGACATCATGTTCACCACCGTGACCATGGACAACGGCGTAGTGGTGATGATCGGTGGCGGCTGGAACCTGCCGCCGAGCTATCCGAATTATTGCGCGACCTGGATCGAGATTACCGGCACCGACGGTTCGCTGTTTCTCGACGATACCCAGCGCGACAATTGGCTCAATACCGAGAAACGCGGCCAGGAATTCCCGATGTCGACCATGCCAGGCGAGTGGGTCGACAATGTTTTTGCGGGCGGCATGGGACCGGAAACCATCCACTTCCTGGAGGCCTGCATTCGCGACACGCCGGTCATGGTGACGCCGGAATCGGCGAGGCGCGTGATGGAAACCTACAGCGCGGCAGACCTGTCGGCAGATCGCGGTGAGCCGATCGACCTGCCTCTGTCAAACGAGACGATTTCGGGCATTGCCGAACTCAAGGAGCGAAACCGGGCTGGTATCAATCCAGCGGGGGCGACGTCATGAGAAAATCCGCCAAAGGCGTCGGGCTCGCGATCATCGGCGGCGGCCGCGTCGGGCTGTTCCGCGGCGAAGTGGCGGCGCGCCATCCGGCGGTCGAATGGATCGGCCTCGCAGAAAAAAACCCGAACCGCGCCGGCGAAGTCGGCCCGAAAATCAGCGCCGACTTCGTCACGCAAAGCCACGTCGAATTGCTCAAGCGCCCGGAAGTGACCGCCGCGATCATCTGCACCGACGAGCATCTGCACGTCGACCCGATCATGGTGGCGCTCGAGCGCGGCATCCCGTTGTTGATCGAGAAGCCACTGGCGACGCGGCTCGATGAATTGGCGAAGGTCCTCAAGGCGATTCAGGAAGCCAAGGTCGATGCCGTCGTCGGCTATACCCAGCGCTTCCGCAGGCGCTGGCTAGCGGCGAAGGAGAAGTGCCGAACCGGCGCCTTGGGCGATGTCACGCTCGTCACCTCCCGCGCTTTCATGAATCGGCTGGTGGCGATCGACAACTATAAGCGCACCGACGATCCCTCGACCATCTCTCCGATGGTGATCTCGGGAACGCACGCGCTCGACATCTGCATGTGGTGCCTTGAGCCGAAGAAGCCGGTCGAGGTCTATGCCCGCTCGATCGACAAGGTGCTAGGCCCGCTCTACAAGGGCATCGACGCCACCGCCGGCATGATCACCTTCGAAGACGGCACGCTCTACCACCTCAACATGTCATGGGCGCTGCCGGTCACCTGGCCACCGGCGGTCTATTCGCTCAACGTTGGCATCATCGGCAGCACCGGCGCGCTCACCATCGACGACACGCACAGCGACATCGTGCTGGCGGTGTCGAAGGGCACCTCCGAAGGCTACAACCCCGACGCGACGCGGCTGGTCGATTTCCTGGGCAGCTATCCGCCGGGCGACATGGCGCTCGGCGAGTTGCGCGGGCCGATGGCGCTGGAGACCGACTCGTGGCTCAACCGCGTGTCGCTCGGCCTGCCGACCGCGGCCGCGACCGTGGAAGAAGCGCATCGCAACCTGATGCTGACCAAGGCGCTTGATCTCTCGGCCAAGCGCAGACAGCCGGTCAAACTGCCGCTCGATCCGGACGACGTGCGCGCGACGGCCTAGCCCGCTTTACTGCGGCCGGCGTGCCGGCGGTGTCGTTGCCGCAGGAGCGGCGGCGCCACCACCGCCGAACAGAAAGCGTTGCGGATTGTGCGCGAGGTCCGTGATCGCCTTGCCGGCGATATCGATTTGCCGCGTCGCGGTCGCCGTCATCCTGTTGACGCCGATCGTGATTTCATCGGTGCGCTTGTCCAGGTTTTCAATCAGCGTACGCGCCGATGCCGTTGCTTCCTTGGCGTTACTCATAGCGGCATTGGTATTGTTCATGATCGAATCGACATTGTCGGAGTTGCGCGCGAGCGATGCACTGAACGTCGCGATGTCCTTGATCGCCTGGTGCAGCGCTTCCTGGTTGGCGGTGATCACCTCTTCGGCCTTGTTCAGAACGTCGCGCGCCGCCTGCATCATGTCCTGACTGGCGCTGGGGTCGGCTTTCAATGTCGGCGGCTCGCCCTCTTCTCGTTCGATCAACGGCGTGGTTGCGGACACGCCCTTGAGCGACACGGCGGCGACACCGGTCAAGCCCTGGAATTCAAGGCCCACTTTGGTGTCAGAACGAATTGGCGTCGCCTTGTTGACCGCCAGCAAGGCGATGACCTGAGAAGGCTTATCGGGATCGAGCCGCAGATTAGTGACCTCGCCGACGCGAATGCCGTTGAACAACACGTTGCCGCCCACCTGCAACCCGGAAACCGAACTGTCGAAGATGATGCGGTAGGCGACCGCCTGTTTCTTGCCCGAGGAGTGATGGAGCCAGAAAATGAAGCCAAATGCGCCCGCGACCACGGCGAACGTGAACAATCCGATCAGTGCGTAGTGCGCTTTTCGTTCCATCACTCTACTCCATCAGTTCCGGGCCGCCGCGTGCAAGCCCGTTCGCGCACGCACGCCGTGGAAATAGGCCTTCATCCACGGGTGCTGTGACGCCAGCATCGTATCCATGGTCCCCGCTTCAATGATCTTGCCATCGCCGAGAACGGCGATGCGGTCGCAAATCGTATGCAGACTGTCGAGGTCGTGCGTCACCATGAACACCGCCATCGACGTCGTTCGTTGTAACGTCAGGATCAGTTGATCGAAATCGCCGGCGCTGATCGGGTCGAGGCCCGAGGTCGGCTCATCGAGAAAGAGAATCTCGGGATCGAGCGCCAGCGCCCGCGCGAGTGCGACACGCTTGATCATGCCGCCCGAGAGTTCAGACGGATACTTGCGGTACACGTCCGGCTTCAAGCCGACCATCTCCAGCTTGGTGATGGCGATTTCGGTCATGAGACTGCCCGAAATATCGAGGTATTCGCGGATCGGGAATTCGACATTTTCGCCGACCGTGAGCGAGGAAAACAGCGCGCCTTGCTGGAACAGAATTCCCCAACGCCGCTCGATTTCCTGGCGTTGCGCCTCGCCCGCCTGATCAAGATTGACCCCGAAGACGTCGATGCGTCCCTGCTCTTTCGGCAGCAAACCGACGATCGTGCGCGTCAGAACGGATTTGCCTGCGCCCGAGGCGCCCACGAAGCCGAGAATTTCGCCGCGATAAACATCGAGCGTCACGCCGTTGAGGATCCGGTTGCCTTTGAGATTAACAACCAGGTCGCGCACTTCGATGACGGGAGCCTGCGGGTCTTTTGCCATGTCACATTCCGATCGACGCGAAAAACATGGCGAAAATACCGTCGAGCACGATGACCAGGAAGATCGACTTGACCACGGAGTTGGTGGTCTGCTCGCCGAGCGACTCCGCGCTGCCCTGCACCTGCAATCCTTCGACGCAAGCGACAACACCGATCACCAGCGCCATGAACGGCGCCTTGATGATGCCGACCTCGAACGTGTTCATCGAAATCGCTTCGCGCAGGCGCGTCAAAAAGACTTCGGGCTGGATACCGCCGTACAGCCATGACACCAGACCGCCACCGTAAAGCGCCGCCATCGATCCGAGAAAAGTCAGGATCGGCACTGCGATCACGAGCGCGAGGATTCGCGGGAGGATCAGAACCTCGATCGGATCAAAACCCATCGTGCGCAGCGCGTCGACTTCCTCGCGCATGCGCATGGCGCCAATCTCGGCCGTGTAGGAGCTGCCCGATCGGCCGGCGACCATGATGCAGACGATCAACACGCCGACCTCGCGCAGCACCAGCACGCCGACCATGTCGATCACATAGATGTCGGCGCCGAATTTGCGGAAATGGAAAATGCCCTGCTGCGCGAGAATGGCGCCGATCAAAACAGTGATCAGCAGGACGATCGGCACCGCACGCCAGCAGACGCGCTCGAGCTGAAAGACCATCGAGGTAAGACGAAAGGTTGTTGGCCGCAGCAAAACGCGTCCCAGCGCGACCATTGTCGAGCCGAGCATTTGCGCAAACAGCATAAGGTCGGCGCCGACCGTCGACATGGTCATGCCGACGCTTTCCAAAGTCGCGATGATGCTGTTGTCTCGGGGCGGCGGCGGCGCCAGCGTCTGCGTCCCGGCGCGAACCTTTTCGAACAGGCCGCGGTAATCCTCGCGCAATCCGATGAGGCGCGCGTCGCGTCCCTGGTCGGTCCAGCTGCGCAGCGTGCGCTCGATCAACCACGCGCCGTAAGTATCGAGGTATTCGATGCGGGTCAGATTGATCGCAATGCTGCGCGCGTTAATTCCACGCGTGGCGGCAATAACCTGCGGCTCGATCGCACCGGCATATTCAGCCGTCCACGATCCGCCGGCGCTAAGTTCGATGCGGTCGCCCTGCACCTGACCGCTGAGCAAGGTTCCTGCCGTCACCGAGCCACTCCTTCATCCACACAACAACGCCACGCACCTGCGCTTTGCCCTTCGCAGGCCGCCGTGCCGAGACAGGACTGGATGCGTTTCGGCGGGACTTTGCGTTCGCGCCACAGGCCGATCTGCAAGCTATGGCCGCAACTCAAGGGCCGCACTTAGCGCAACCTCTGGTCCCGCCCCTAACACCATCAAAAGTTAACAAATTGGTAGCATTCGTTAAACGGCGTTTACCTAATTAGGTTAACGGCCCGTTAACGCTGTTTTGCCCCGTTTGGCAGGTCTTTGGCCGCGTGATCAGCGCTGGCATCCGCACCGTTAGCAGGCGGATACGCCAACACAATTGGCGTTCGCGTCATTGACGGCGAACAGACTTTCCACGACCGGCCGCCGCATATTTTTGATTGGCGGAATCGACAGCACTTCCATGTAGACGGTGCCCAGTCCCTGCAGCCCCAACAACGTGCCGGCGCCGAGACTGAGATCGAGGTCTCGATTGGGCGCGAAGGGGCCACGATCATTGATCGTCACATTGATCGAACGATGGTTCTTCGGATTGGACACGCGGATCAATGTCCCGATCGGCAATGTCTTGTGTGCCGCATGCCATCCGATCGGGTTGAAACTCTTGCCGGTCGAGACCAGCTTGTCTTCCCAATACATCGACGCGACGACCCACTCTCCGGCCTGAATGCGATCCAAAGAGTTTTCGCTCGAGACGCTGTACATCGGAATCGCGGACAGCACGGCGCTGCACGCCAAAATGATTCCGACATGGGCCAATGTCCGTTTCACCCACGCCACAAATACTGTCTTTTCAACCAGCTTCATCGGTTTGATTCGGCAAATGATTTTTGCCAAAGCCCCAAGGATGGCCTCGCGCCCAACTGGGGGGCGAGACGCGGAATGAACGGAGATTTATTCGATTTGTTCCCTTGGGCACTACAAATGCGGCCGTTATGTGATTCGGGCCTCGCCGATCAACTGCGTTCTCGCAGCGGCTTGATCGCCAGTTCAGCCGCGAGTTTGTCGAGCTGCGTCAACAACTCAGGGCCGAGCGGTAGTCCATTGCGCAGACGATCGGCACGGCGCTGCGCGCGTTGTTCACCGGGCAGCCGAACCGACTGACCGGGAAGAGGTTTTGTGTTGCGCAATTCGCGGATATGCCGGTCAACCTCGGCCTTGAATTGATCGAGCGGCTGGAAACGGCTCGGATCGAGCGCCAGCACGAACTGTCCGGTGTTGGTAATTTTGTCCGGCTCGGCGTTGAAATCGACACAGTCGCGACCAAATAGCGCACCATTGAGCGTGCCGGCCAGCAGACCAAGTATCAGCGCCAGACCCGCGCCCTTGTAGCCGGCCATCGGCAAGAGCAACGCCTCCGCGCTCTTGTGCGGATCGATGATGGCCTCGCCGCTTTTCGGATCGATCATCCAGTCGCCTTGCAGCGGCTTGTTCTGCAAGCGGTGGTTCTTGATCGTGCCGTAAGACACGATCGACGTCGCGATATCGAGCACCACCGGCGGCTCCTTGCCGGCGGGGATCGCGATCGCCAGTGGATTGGTGCCGAGCAGCGGCTCGGCGCCGCCCGCAAGCGGCATGTGATTGGCGTTCGCCACGGCTGAGTAAATGCCGACCATGTCGGCTTTCAGCGGCAGCGCAGCATAGACGCCCGCAGCGCCGGCGTGGCCCGACATACGGCAACCGACCCAGGCCACGCCGCACTCACGTGCGAGTTCGATCGCGGTCTCCGCGGCGCGCGCGACGACCAGATGGCCCATGCCGTTGTCGCCGTCGACCAGCGCGGTCGCCGGCGCGCTGCGCTTCACCACGATATTCGGGCGCGGATTGGTCGAACCGAGCTTGAGCCGCTGGACGTATTGCATCAGGCGGAACACGCCATGCGCATCGGCGCCGATCAGATCAGCTTCCAGCATCAATTCGGAAATTTTGACGGCGTCGTCCTTGGAAACGCCGGCCTTCATCATCGCATCAACAATCAGGCCGGTGACGGCGGCCGTGGGGATGCGCGCGGCTTTAGCGGCCTGAACGTTCATGGTCTTCCTGACAGCAGCTTTTCGGCGCGCGTCGCCAGGATGGTCGTCTTGTCGGCGTCCGAGATCTTCAGGCCGCGCACGTGTTTCACGCAATCCATCATGGCCATGTCGTAGGGATAGTCGCTGCCCAGCATGACACGATCCGCGCCAACATGCCCGATCATGAATTCAAGCACCGGCGCTGAATGCAGGATGGTGTCATAGTAGAAGCGCCTGGCGATGTCCTGCGGCTGCTTGGAAATGTTCTTCTTAGGCTCCGGCCGCACGGCCCAGCCATGCTCCCAGCGCGCCGCCTGATAAGGCGTAAAGCCGCCGCCGTGCGCGAGCATGACGGTCAGCTTCGGATGGCGGTCGAGCACACCACCGAAATAGAGGCAGGCGGCGGCGATCGTGGTGTCGAGCGGATTACCGATCAGGTTCTGCAAATAATATGACTTGAGGCGGTCGGCACCGGCGACGTTGTTGGGGTGCACGAACATGAAGGCGCCGAGTTCTTCGGCCGTCGCCCAGACCGGCTCGAAACTCGGATCATCGAGATTCTTGCCCATGATGTTGGAGGCAAACATCGAGCCCTTGAGCCCGAGCTTGGTCATCGCGCGCCGCAGTTCGTCGGCCGCGCGCTTGGGATCCTGCAGCGGCAGCGTGGCAATGCCCATGAAGCGGCCGGGATGGGCCGAAATGTGTTTTGCTATCTGGTCGTTCTGAATTGCGGCGAGCGTGGCGCCGAGCGCGGGCTCCTGATTGTAGAGGTAAGTCTGCGGCGTGGCGGAGAGCACGTGCACGTCGACGCCGGCTGCATCCATATCTTTCAGGCGGCGCGGAATATCGAAACCGCCAGTCGGGAACGGGCGGTACACCACACCGGCCACGTCGAGCGCGGCGCTTTCGCTGTCGTCGGGCGTGATTGTCACTTTGACCCCAGCCTTGGTGAGCAGCTCGGCGGTTTCCTGGGTCAAAATATGGGTATGGGTATCGATCGTACGCTCGTTGCTCATTTCACCACCCGAAAGACGCCGTAATGATGCCACTTGGCGCGCGGCAAGGAGCGCCTGAGTGCCGCAGCTCGCGCATGGACGCAAGCCCCTGTCGTAGGCTGTTCATTCGGCTATAAACGAAGCCCCGCAAGCGAATTTCCGGATCTCCGCATGACAGCCAATCCCGCACGCACCAGAAACACGCCACGCGTCGAAGACGATGCCCTGGTGCGCGGCGCCGGCCGTTTCATGGACGATCCGCGTCTTCCCAACACGGTCTACGCCGCCTTCGTGCGCTCGCCGCATGCGCATGCGCGGGTGCAGTCGGTCAACGCCGATCAGGCGCGCAAAACCAAGGGCGTGCTGGCGGTGCTCACCGCGCAGGACATCAAGGCGGCCGGGATCGGCAGCATTGCGCGCCATCCGCCGGTGGCCGGGCGCGGCGGTGCCAAGATGGCAATGCCATTCCGCCCGGTGCTGGCGGAGACGGCCATGCATGTCGGCGACCTGGTTGCGATGGTGGTGGCGGAAAGCCATGCCGCCGCGCAGGACGCCGCCGACCTTGTGCAGGTCGACTACGAGGAACTGACGCCGGTGGTCGACCTCGAGTCGGCAATGAAGGCCGCAACGCAATTATATCCGGACGCGCCGGGCAATCTCTGCGTCGATTGGCCGGGCACGGTGCCGAGCGAAGAAAACGAGCGCGAGGTCGACCAGATCATCAAGAGCGCGCCGCATGTCGCGCGTGTGCGCGTCGTCCACCAGCGCATGGTGGTGGCCTCGCTCGAGACGCGTGGCGCCACCGGTCAATACGACAAGGCGAGCGAAAGTTACACGCTGCGTGCCTGCTCGCAGAGCGCCGACGCGTTGCGCAGCCAAGCGGCTTCCATCATGGGCGTGCCGAATGAGAAACTGCGCGTCATCACCGACGATGTCGGCGGCGGCTTCGGAATGAAGACGACGGTCTATCCGGAATATGTCGCGCTGCTTGTGGCTGCACGTAAAGTCGGCCGCCCGGTGCACTGGCAATCGACACGCTCCGAGGCTTTCATCAGCGACGCGCAGGCACGCGACGCCGTCACCGAAGCCGAACTGGCGCTCGACGAGAAGGGCAAATTTCTCGCCTTGCGCGTGCGCCATTTGTGCAACCAGGGCGCCTACGTGGCCAATGCCGGCGTCAATATCAACACCAACAATTTCGCGCGCTGCTTTCCCGGCATGTACCGCATCCCCAAGGTCTATGCGTCGGTCGCCTGCTATTTCAGCAACCGGGTGCCGATCGCGCCCTATCGCGGCGCCGGGCGGCCGGAGGCGAACTACGCCCTCGAACGCGTGGTCGAGGAAGCCGCGCGCGTCACCGGCATCGATCCGCTGCGGCTGCGCAAGAAAAATCTCATCCCGCCGTCGGCGATGCCGTACAAGACCGCGATCGGCAACACTTACGACAGCGGCGATTTCCCCGGCATCGTCGAGCAAGCGCTGGAGCTTTCCGACTACGCGAACTTCAGCAAGCGCAAGCGCGAAGCGGCGCGCCGCAAGAAACTCCGCGGCATCGGCATCTCCTGCATGCTGGAGCATTCCGGCGCCACGCCGATGGAACAAGCCTCCGTCGCGTTTCCCGAGGGCGAGAAACTCATCCTCGGCTGCAACGTGCAGTCGACCGGACAAAGCCACGCCACAGTGTTCGGTCGCCTGCTCGCCAACAAGCTCGGTATTGATGCTGGCAAGATCGAGCACCGGCATGGCGACACTGCGCTGGGCCTGACCGGCAACGCCTCGGTCGGCTCGCGTTCGGCAATGTGCGCCGGCAATGCCATCATGCACACCGCCGATGTGATGCTGGCCAAAGGCAAGAAAGTCGCATCATCGCTGCTGGAAGCGTCCGAGCAGGACATCCAGTACCGCAACGGTCAATTCGAAGTGGTCGGCACCGACCGCAAGATCTCGCTGTTCGACACCGCGCGGCGCGCCAAGGAACTGGGCGAAAGCCTCGACACCAAGGACAAGGCCGATACGCCGCTCACGTTCCCCAATGGCTGTCACATTGCCGAGGTGGAGATCGATCCCGACACCGGCCATGTCGATCTCGTCACCTACACGGCAGTGGATGATTGCGGCAATCCGCTCGACACAACGATTGTCGAGGGCCAGGTGCACGGCTCGCTGGCGCAAGGGCTGGGCCAGGCGTTGGTGGAAAACGCGGTCTACGATTCAGGCAGCGGACAATTGGTGAGCGGCTCGTTCATGGATTACGGCATGCCGCACGCGCACACCATGCCGGTCGAATTGCGCGAGGCATTACGTCCTTCGCCGGCCACAACCAATCCGCTCGGCGTGAAGGGCACCGGCGAGGCCGGCACCACGGCCGCGATCGCTGCCGTGATGAACGCGATTTCCAATGCGATCCCGAACGGCGCCGCCGACCACATGGAAATGCCGGCCACACCCGCGAAGGTGTGGGAGGCGTGCCAGAAGGCGATGGCGGGGAAATAGCATTACTGTCGTCCCGGGCGAGCGAAATGCGCGAGGCCCGGGACCCATACTCCGCAGCCGATCGAGAGTGCACGGCGTATGGGTCCCCGCCGGAGTTTATCATCGGCCGCGCTTCGCGCGGGCCCGTTGGCGGACGACGAAAACCTTACGACTGCGAGATGAACTTCGTGTTCATATAGGCCTGCAAGCCTTCCATGCCGCCTTCCGAACCGTAGCCGGACTCCTTGATGCCGCCGAACGGCGTCTCCGGCGTCGAGATCGCAACGCTGTTGACGCCCACCATGCCGGACTGCATGGCGTCGCCGATCGCAGTTGCGGTCGCGCCGGACGCGGTGAATGCGTAGGCCGCCAGACCGAATGGCAGCGAGTTGGCGCGCTCGACCACCTCATCAAAGGTCTTGAACGGGACGATCGGCGCGACCGGCCCGAACGGTTCCTCGGTCATGATCTTGGCATCGTCCGGAACGTCGGTAATGACCGTCGGCTGGAAGAAGAAGCCTTGATTGCCGTGCCGCGAGCCGCCGGTCGCGATCTTGCCGCCGCGCTGCTTGGCGTCGTTGACGAAGGATTCCATGGCGTCGAGCCGGCGCGGATTGGCGAGCGGGCCCATGGTGATGCCCTTCTCCATTCCGTCGCCCATCTTGATGCCCTTGGCGTATTCGGTGAAGCGCGCGACGAACTTGCTGTAGGACAACTCCTGCACATAGAAACGCGTCGGCGAAATACAGACCTGCCCGGCGTTGCGATATTTGAACGCGGCGATGGTGTCGGCGGCCTTTTCCGGATCGGCATCGGCGAACACCACCACCGGCGAGTGACCACCGAGCTCCATGGTGGCTTTCTTCATGCCCTTGGCGGCGAGGCCGGCGAGATGCTTGCCGACCGGGATGGAGCCGGTGAATGAAATCTTCTTCACGGCCTTGGCCGGAATGAGATGTTCGGACACGTTGGCCGGCACGCCGAACACCAGGTTCAGCACGCCAGCCGGCACACCGGCATCGGCGAAGCATTTGACCAGCTCGACGCATCCACCCGGGGTTTCTTCCGAAGCCTTGATGATGATCGAGCAGCCGGCCGCGAGCGCGCCGGCAATCTTGCGCACCGGGGTCAGCGTCGGGAAATTCCACGGTGTGAAGGCCGCTACGACGCCGACCGGCTCCTGCAGCACGATCTGGCGCACGCCTTTCTGGCGGCCTGGGATGACGCGGCCATAGGCGCGGCGGCCCTCTTCGGCGTACCAATCGATGATGTCGGCGCTGGTGAGCACTTCCGCGCGTGACTCGGGATAGACCTTGCCCTGTTCCTGGGTCATCACCTTGGAAATGTGGTCATGGCGCTCGCGCACGAGGTCAGCGGCCTTGCGCAAGATCTTGGCGCGGTCATAGGCCGAGGTTGCCTTCCACAATGCGAAACCCTTCTCGGCGGCGGCAAGCGCGGCATCGAGATCAGCTTTGCTGGCATGTGGCAGATGCGCCAAAGTTTTTCCTGTCGCCGGATTGATCACATCCTCGCCCTTGCGGCCTTCGCCGTTGAGCCATTTGCCGTCGATGTAGAGAGCGAGCTCGGAATACATAGGAACCTCGTTGTTACCCGGAACAATCTTGGGACGATCTTGGGCGTGGATTAGCACTTTCACGCGCGAGCGGCCACCCTGCCTGCGGCGCGCACCTTGCCGCTATGAGCCAAGATAGGCGCCGCCGCTGACGTGGATGGTCTGGCCGGTGACGTAGTGCCCACCGGGCCCGCACAGAAACCGCACCATGGCCGCCACATCCTCGGGCTTGCCGCGCTCGCCTGTGATGGTGCCGTGCGTGAGATGGTGGGCAGGATTTTGCGAGGTGGCCGGTCGTGTCGTATCGATGGCGCCCGGCACCACGCAATTCGCGGTGATCTTGTGGGCCGCCAGATCGTGCGCCAGTGCACGCGAGAAGCCGACCAGGGCGGACTTTGCGGTCATGACATGCGCGCGGCCTTTTGAGCCGATATGGGCGCTCATGCCGCCCATATTGATGATGCTGCCTCCGTTCTTCTTCATCGCCGGCAGACAGGCATGCACGCAACGGAACGTGCCATCCAGGATGACGCCCATGACCTCGCGCCATTCGGCAAAGCTCATCTCGTCGATCGGCTTTTCGCGGCGCAGCGCGGCATTGTTCACCAGGATGTCGATGCGGCCGAAGCGCTTGAGCGCGGTTTCGGCGAGAACGGCCGCGGTTTTTTCATCGGCGATGTCGCCGAGCACGCTGGCCGCGTTGCCGCCGGCGGCATCGATTTCGCGCACGACACTGTCGGCTTCCGCCTGGTTCGCGCGCACGTTCACCACCACGGCCGCACCAGCCTGCGCGAGCGTCAGCGCGATCGCGCGGCCAATATTGCGCCCGGCGCCGGTGACGATCGCGACTTTTCCGGCGAGTTCTTTGTCACTCATCAGACTCTCCATTTCGTCATGCCCGGCCTTGTGCCGGGCATCCACGTCTTCCCTCGATTCAGCCGTCAAGACGTGGATGGCCGGGACAAGCCCGGCCATGACGGTGAAATTAGCCGCGTAGCGCTACCAAATCGACCTTGCCATCATATAACTTTGCCAGCAGCGCGAGCGCGGATGCGCCGCGTTTGTCATCCCAGCCGCCGTAGCGAACACTGAGCGCAAATTTCTCCTCGATGTCGGCGCGCGTGAGCGGTTCCTGGGCGCCGCCACGAAAATGCGGCTGCCGTTCCTCCACAACACGGCCATCATTCAGCACGGCGCGAATGTGCCCGGTGAAATTGTTTGGATACGGATTTTTCGGGTCGATCACGTATCGCACCTTCGCTGCGAGCGCGAGCACGTCCTTGTCGTGCACCGCCGCTTCCGTGAAGGCGTCGAGCCCGACGCCGCCACGCACAAATCCGGTGGCGAGAATGAAGGGCGTCGCGAATTTCGCGGCATAGCCGTTCGGCGGCCGTTGCTTGTCGGCGAGCGGCTCCCACAGGCGATGCACGGTGCCTTCCGCCACTTCGCAGATCAGTTCCTTGACGTCTCCGGGCTTGATGCCGCGTGCGGCAAGACGCTTTGCACAGTCAATGTAAGGATGCGCCATGGTTCCGCACGGATAAGGCTTGAACGCCAGGGTCTCCGTGACCCAGCGCATTCCGAAATCGCCGGTGAGCGCCGCGTAGTTGCCCTCGGTCGTGTGCGCGAAGCCGTGGAACAGCCCGTGCACGCCTTCGAAAACCGTGCGCGGCCCGGTGAACCCGCCGCGTGCCAGCAAGGCCGCGCGGATGCCCGATTGCGCGGCCCAGCCCGGGTGCAGCCGCTTGGTCCACGTGCCTTCGGCCAGATATTCGATGATGCCGCCGGCAAAACTTGCGGCGATGCCGAGTGCGTCGACGGTCTGCTTTGCATTCAAGCCAAGCGCCGCGCCGACACCGGCCGCCGCGCCCATCACACCGAATATCGCGGTCGGGTGAAAGCCTGCCTTGTGCACCGCCTTGGGCACAACGGTGCTCAGCCGGCACATGACTTCGGTGCCAACCGCAATGCCGAGCAACGCGGCTTGGCCGTCAGGCTTATGGCGCTCGCAGGCCGCCAGCACGGCCGGCACAATCACCGCGCCGGCGTGAACCGGCCCGCCTTCGAACGTGTCGTCGAAGTCCTCGCCATGCGCCGCCGTGCCGTTGATGAAGGCGGCACTCGCCGCCGTGAACGTGCGTTTGTGGCCGATCGCGGTACAAGGACCTTCATCATCGCAACCGGCGAGCGCGCTCTTGATATAGTCCTCGTTGCGCGCGGTGACGCAAAGGCCTGCCACATCAATCAGCAGGTCTTCGCATTTGCGCCGCACCGCCGGCGGCAGTTTGTCGGCGCGCAGCGCGGCGATGGAGTCGGCCAGCTGTTCGGCGACGGAAGTTTCCGGGAGGTTCCTGCTCAAACGATTACCCGATCGCAACGTTGCGGCGTGCATTGCCGCCCCGCAGGCTGTTGGCCAGCGCAACGATGGCGAAGGTGAATACCAGCATCAATAAACCGAGCACCGAGATCGCAGCGAGATCGCCGCTTTCATTGAGGTCATAGATGAGCACCGAAACGACTTTGGTCTCGGATGTAAACAGCATGATCGCCGCCGACAATTCCCGAATGACGCCGACGAAGACGAAACACCAAGTGGCGATAACGCTGGTGCGCAGCAATGGCGCAGTGATCTGCAAGAGCGAACGAAGCCGCGTAGCCCCAAGGATGCGACTGGCGTCCTCCAGCTCGGGGTGCACGGCGCGGAACGCCGATTGCATCTGCTGGTAGGCCGCAGGCAGGCTCAGCGTGACGAACGCAATCAGTAGGATCCACAACGTGCCGTAAAGCACGAAAGGTGGCCTTGTGTAGGTGAAAAACAGCCCGACTCCGAGCACGATGCCCGGGATGGCGACCGGCGCAGTGGCGAGAAAGCCGAGGATGCGGTGGCCAGTGACGGCCTGTCGAGTCGTGACATATGAGATCACCACTGCGAGGATCGTGCCGGCAGTTGCCGCCATTGTGCCGAGGATGAAGGTATTGCGCAGCGCAAGCTGCGTCGCCGACAGCTCATAGAAAACGAAATGCAGGTTCTGCAGGGTAAAATTATTGAACCACACCAGATGCGACGCGACCTTGGAGAACGAGGCGTTGAGCAACGCGAAATACGGCAGGAACACCGGACACATCAGCACCAGCATGGCGCCCGCAAGCATGACCCAGCGCCAGCCACCCAGGCGCACAATGCGCGGTTCGCTGTTCTTGCCCCCGACCACCGAGTAGCTGCGCCGGCCGAGTATCATGTGCTCGGAGCGCAGGAGAATGATGGTGAGGATCAGCAGCGGCAGCGATGCGGCGGCGGCGAGCTCCGGCTTTGGCGGAAATTGGAACAGGCTCCAGATTTTCGTGGTCATGGTATGGAAGCCCGCCGGCATCGCCAGGATTGCCGGCGAGCCGAACAGCGTCATCGCCTGCAGGAACGCAACCAGCGCGCCCGCCAGCACCGCCGGCAGCGCCAGAGGGATTGTGATGCGCCGTGCTGTATCCCAGGCTTTGCCGCCGAGGATGGCAGACGCGTCCTCAAGGTCGCCCGGCGTGCGGTCAAGCGCATTGGCGACCAGCACAAACACATAAGGGAACGTGTAGCAGCTGATGACAAACACCAGGCCGGTGAAGCTGTAGATATTGAGCAGATGGACGTCCTGCTCAGCACCCGTAATTTCGCGGTAAAGCTGATTGAGCAGTCCGCTGTTGGGGGCAGCCAGAAGTTCCCAGGCAATGGCGCCGAGGAATGGCGGCGTGACGAACGAAGCGGTCACCAGTAGCCGCACCGTGCGGCGCAACGGCATATCGGTGCGTGCCACCAGCCAGCCCATGGGCGCGGCGACCGCGCAACAGATCAGCGCCGAAAGTGTGGCGAGCGCAAACGTCGTGACGAGCGGATCGAAATAGGCTGCATCCGCGACCAGCCGCTGGAAATTACCGACAGTGAAAGCGCCGGCCTTGTCGGTGAAGGCATAATACAATAGCCACGACACCGGCATCACGATCAACGCGCATAGAATCAGCGCAAACAACAGCAGCACCGGCTTCGTTATGTCGAGGCCAGGCCGCCGCCTTTCGACCGGGGCGGTGGATGCAACCGTTGTCATTTTCAGACCTGCGGGTGAGAAGGGACCTCCCCTGCAAGGGGGAGGTCCGATTGTCAAACGTGGAAGATCTTTACGTAGCGCGCCTTGATCTGCTCGCCGTTCTTGAGCACGGCGGCCGCGTCGTCCTTCATCAACTTGATCTTGTTGAGCGGCGTCCGGCCGGCATGTTCCTTGGTTTGCGGATGCACGGAACGCAGACCGCCGATGTCGATACAGAGCTGCTGGCATTCCGGCGAGAAACAGAAGCTCTGGAAAAGCCGTGCCGCATTGGGATTCGGCGCCGCCTTGAATAACCCGTTCGGCCCGATGATGACCGGCGTGCCTTCGGTCGCGTAAACCGGCTCGACCGGTTGGCCGGATTCCTTTTCCTTCAGGATCAGGTATTCGACGCCGTCGGCCTGGATCGCACGCTCGCCCAGCGCAAGCTTCTTCGGTGGATCGGCGGCGGATTGCACCTGCAGGATATTCTGCTGCGCAAGCTTTTCGAAGTAGCTCCAACCAAGATCACGCGAGCACTGATACGTCGCGGTCATGATGGTGCCGCTGTAGCCCGGATGCGCCTTGATGATCTTGCCCTTCCATTTCGGATCGAGCAGATCGGCAAAGCTCTTCGGCGCCTCTTCTTTTTTTACCAGATTGGTGTTGTAGGCAATTACGCACAAAAACACGCGGAAGCTGGCAAAAGTGCCGTCAGCGTCCTTGTGCTCGACAGGGTAGAATTTTGCCACGTCCTCCGGAACGTAGGGCGCCAGCATGTCCTTGTCTTTCCAGTAGACGAGGTGCGAGGCGTCCGACGAGTTGACGACGTCGACCGCATGCACGTTGGCGGTATATTCCTGACCAATCCTTTGCAGCAGGCGTTCGGCGCCAGTGCGCTCGACCTTGCAACTGACCCCCGGGTACTTGGCCTCGAATGCCTTGCCGATTTGCTCGGAGAGCTTGAGGTCGACCGAGGTGTACCAGACAACCTTGCCTTCCTTTTTCGCCGCTTCTATCAGCGCCGGCGTGACAGCAGTTGCCGGCGGTGCAGCCGACATGACCTTCGTCGAAAACGCGGCGCCCGCGGCGAGCGCGCTTGAACCGATCAGCACATCGCGACGAGATATTCTCGAGCCTTTCATCGACGTATCCTCCATACCCTGACTTTGTTGTTGCTTCCCGCAATTGCCTTGAACTAGCCGCTCAGCGCCCGGCAACGCTCCGGCGGCAGATGCAGCCAAACCGTGCTGCCTTCCGGAATATTTTCGGCAGCGGTGGTGAGCACACGCAATTGCGTACCGTCCTTGGCCTCGACCATATAGTCCCGTGTGCCGCCGAGAAAGACCTGCCTTGCCACCGTCGCCGGTACGACGTTTTCGCCCTGCCGCTGGGAGGCCGAAATAGCGATATCGTGCGGGCGGATGGACACCGGCGTCGGGGCGCTGGCCACAATTTTCTCGCCGCTACAACGCAGCACAGTGCCGGCGAAATCGACGCGGGATGTATCCAGCCCCTTGCCTTTGATGACGTTGCTCGACCCGATAAAACGCGCGACGAACTCGGAACGGGGCCGGTCGTAGATGTCCTCGGGTGAGCCGGCCTGCTCGATCTTGCCGGCATTCATCACGGCGATCAGATCAGCGGTGGTCATCGCTTCCGACTGGTCATGCGTCACATAGACCGTGGTGTAACGGTATTCGTCGTGCAAACGACGAATCTCGAAGCGCATTTCCTCACGCAAATTGGCGTCGAGGTTTGACAATGGTTCGTCAAGCAAAAGCGTCTCCGGCTCCACGATCAGCGCGCGCGCGAGCGCGACACGCTGCTGCTGGCCGCCCGACAACTCGCCCGGATATCGCTCCGCCAGCGGCGCTAATTTGGTTGTTGCCAGAATGGCATCGAGCTTCTTGCCAATGGTGGCGCGATCCAGCTTCCGCAATTTCAACCCATAAACGATGTTCTCGGCCACCGTCATGTGCGGCCACAGCGCGTAACTCTGGAAGATCATCGACATGTTGCGCCGCTCAGGCGGCACCGTGTCAGCCGGAGAGGAAACAAGTCTGTCGCCGACGCGGATCTCACCTGCGCTCGGCTCGACGAAACCGGCAATCAATCGCAGCGTCGTCGTTTTTCCGCAGCCCGACGGCCCCAACAGGCACACCAGATGACCATGCTCGATCGTGAGCGATATGTCGTCGACCACCGCGACGCTGCCATATCGCTTGGTCAGGTCCCGCAACTCCACTGACGCCACGCGCTTCCTCCCCTGGACCCGCCGCTTGTCGCGGCTGTATTTTTCAACATTTCATTATCAATACCACAGGCGGATTTTTTGTGCCGCTGCGGCGCGGAAATTTATGAGCCGGTAAATGCCGGCTTACGCTTCTCCATGAAGGCCTTGCGGCCCTCCTTGTAATCATTGCTGGCAAAGCAGGCCTGCACCAGTTCATCGCACTTTTTCAGGTCGCGTTTGCTTTCGTCCGTGACCACCTGACCGACGATGTATTTTACTGAATTGATCGTCAGTGGCGCGTTGCCGGCGATCGTCTCGGCATAGTCCTTGACGTAGCTCTCGAGCTCGGCGTCAGGCAACACGCGATTGACCAGCCCCATCATTTGCGCTTCGGCCGCCGTGAATTGGCGTGCCGTGAAGAAGATTTCCTTGGCGAAGGACGGGCCGACCAGATCGACGAGTTTCTTGAGGCCGTCATAGCGATAGCCGAGACCCAATTTAGCGGCCGGCACGCCAAATTTCGAACCATCGGTGCAAATGCGCATGTCACAGCACAGCGCCAGCCCGACACCGCCGCCAATACAATAGCCGCGGATCATCGCGATGGTCGGCTTGGGAAATGTGTAGAAAGCATTGTTGGCATGATCGACTGCCGCGTTGTAGCGGTCGACGCCTTCCTGAGTTGAGCGCTCTTTTTCGAACTTGGAAATATCGGCGCCCGAAATAAAAGCCTTGCCGCCGGCGCCGGTGACGACGACCACGCGGATGTTATTGTCTTTCTTGAATTCCTCCAGGAAGCCTGAGGCCGCCTCCCACATTTCGAGCGAGACGGCGTTGTGACGCTCTGGATTGTTGAAGGTCAGATAGCCAACCTTGCCTTCCTTGCGAGACAGCATCTTGTCAGTCTGCGACATTCCATTCACTCCTTAAACCGCCTTCACTGCATGCAGCTCGGCGATATCTTTATCGGCGAAGCCGAATTCCTTGAGAATCTCGTCGGTGTGCTCGCCAAGGTCCGGCGGGCGCGCGGCGATCTTGCTCGGCGTGCGCGAGAGCTTGAATGGCTGGCCGACCAGCCCGAGCCGGCTGCCGTCGGAGCGCGCGGACTCCTGCGCCAGGCCGAGATGCTTGACCTGCGGATCGGCGAACACTTGATCGATCGAATAGATCGGGCCGCATGGCACGCCGACTTTGTTGAATATGTCGACCCATTCCGCGTTTGATTTCGTCGCGGTGGCTTTGTCGATTTCCGCATTGAGTGCGTCACGATTCTGCAAACGCAGCTTGCCATTTTTGTAGTCCGGCGACGCAATCCACTCCGGATGACTCACGGCGTTGCAGAAACGCTCCCAGATTACCGTACCGGTGACGGCAATATTCAAATGTCCGTCTTTGGTCTTGAACACGCCGGTCGGGATCGAGGTCGGATGATTGTTGCCAGCTTGCTTGGCTACTTGTCCCTCGGTGAGGAAGCGCGCCGCCTGGAAGTCGAGCATGAAAATCTGCGCCTGCAAGAGCGACGTGTTCACCCATTGGCCTTCGCCGGACACCTCGCGCTCGAGCAGCGCCGTCATGATGCCGAGCGCGCAGAACAACCCGGCGGTGAGATCGGCGATCGGAATCCCAACGCGCATCGGGCCGGCGCCAGGCGCGCCGGTGACCGACATCAGCCCGCCCATGCCCTGCGCGATTTGATCGAACCCCGGCCGCTTGGCGTAAGGGCCGTCCTGGCCGAAGCCGGAAATGCTGGCGAGAATGATGCGCTTGTTCACTTTGCGCAGGGAGTCGTAATCGATGCCGAGCCGATCCTTCACATCCGGCCGGAAATTCTCGACCACAACGTCGGCCTTTTCGACCAGCCGCTTGAACGCCGCGAGACCCTGCGGCGATTTCAGGTCGAGCGTCATGCCCCGCTTGTTGCGCTGAAGATTCTGGAAGTCAGAGCCTTCGCGCGGACCGCCCGGCCCTTCGCCTTCCGAAAGATGCGGCGGCGCCTCGATCTTGATGACGTTGGCGCCCCAATCGGCAAGCTGGCGCACGCAAGTTGGGCCCGAACGGACGCGCGTGAGATCGAGGACGGTAAAGCGGGAAAGAGCCTCGGAGGCTCTGGAAAATGGCATTTCAACGGCTCCGGAGTGGCTATTTGGCCTAGAACGAGCGTTTTGGGGGCCGACATTCCCCGATCTTCCTCGCCTTGTCCATCACGGGAAAAGGGCCGCCCGCAATGACTTTATTCATCATTCGGCGGAATAAGGAGCGGTGACGCCTTGAAAAGGACATCGCAGGCTGTCATATGAGCGCCAACGGATGAAAGACCCGGTCTCGGGTTTGCGGGCTGCGTGCACGAAACTCTTTAAAACGAATTTCGCCCCGCCTCCTCCGTTTCTCCAACGAACCGACAACCCTGGCCACGCGGGATGTCTTTAAGAACCCCGCGATCCCGCCGGCTGCAAAGGCAGTACGGCCGTTTCGCCGTATAAGAAAGAGAACTCTTTGACTTCATTTAACGAGTTCGGCCTCGCAGCGCCGATCCTTCGCGCCCTCGCGGAAGAAAAATACGTCACTCCCACTCCGATCCAGGATCAGACCATTCCGATTGCCCTTCAGGGCCGCGATGCTATTGGCATTGCGCAGACCGGCACCGGCAAGACTGCAGCGTTCGCGCTGCCGATCCTCAATCACCTGTTCAACAAGCGTCAGCGTCCCGCGCAGAAATCCTGCCGCGTGCTGGTACTCTCGCCGACACGTGAATTGTCCGGCCAGATCGCCGACAGTTTCCGCACTTATGGCAGGCACGTTCGACCGCTCGCTATCGAACTTGCCATTGGCGGCGTACCGATCAATCGGCAGGTGCGCGCACTCGCGCGTGGTGCCGAAGTCCTCGTGGCGACACCCGGTCGGTTGCTCGATCTGATTAATCAACGTGCGCTGCGTCTCGACCAGGTCGAAATACTGGTCCTGGACGAAGCCGATCGCATGCTCGACATGGGCTTTATTCACGACATCAAGAAGATCGTCGCCATGCTTCCAAAAGCGCGGCAGACGCTGTTCTTCTCGGCCACCATGCCGCAGGAAATCACCCGGCTCGCCGATGCGATGTTGCGTGATCCGGCGCGCGTCGCGGTCACGCCGCAAGCCACAACGGTCGAACGCATCGAGCAACGCGTCATCCTGACCGACAAGGCGTCGAAGGCGTCGCTGCTGGTCGAGGTCCTCAAAACCGAAAAGACCGATCGCGTCCTGGTGTTCACCCGCACCAAGCATGGCGCCGACAAGGTCGTTCGCGGATTGCAGAAGGCCGGTCATACGGCCGAAGCAATCCATGGCAACAAGTCGCAGAACCAGCGCGAGCGCGTGCTCGCGGCCTTCCGCAACGGCAAGCTGCGGACGTTGATTGCAACTGACATTGCCGCCCGCGGCATCGACGTCGACGGCGTAAGCCACGTCGTCAACTACGACCTGCCGAACATTCCGGAAAGCTATGTCCACCGCATCGGCCGCACTGCGCGCGCCGGCGCCGATGGCGTGGCAATCTCGTTCTGCGATCACGAAGAACGCGCCTATCTGCGCGACATCGAGCGGCTCATTCGCATGACGATCCCCTCGACCGATCGTCGCACCGGCAAGCCGGCGGCCCATTCAACGGGCCATGCGGCACCGCAACACGCAGAAGCCCGGCATGGTGGTCGGCCAAATCGCGGCAACCGCCAGCGTAGTCATGGCGGTGGTCATGGTGGCGGTCACGGCCGCCCGGGTAGCAATGGCCACCGCTCCCATAACGGCGGCAATGGTCATCAGGGCCGCCCAAGCCAGAACGGTCATGCTGCACACCAGCAGGCCGCCACGGCGGGGGAGCCAAATGACATCGGAACTGTTACATTCCTGAAGCGCCCGAACGAGCCGCGCCGCAACGCCGGCCATCGTGCGCCGCGTTAGTGCGTGGCAAAACCATGCGCCTAGCAAAGTAGACGACCAGGAGAGGACTGGATGGCGAAGGAAGAACTGCTGGAGTTCGACGGTACGGTGACCGAGGTTCTCCCGGACGGCAATTTCCGGGTGAAGCTCGATAACGAGCATGAGGTATTGGCCTATACCGCCGGCAAGATGCGGAAGTTCCGTATCCGCACCGGCGTCGGCGATCGCGTGATCGTAGAAATGTCGCCCTATGACTTGCAGCGCGGACGCATCAGTTTCCGCCACAAGGGCGACGCACCGGCTCCTTCTCCGCAACAGCGCCGGCCCAATTTCCGCGGCAGACGCTAGAATATGCTTCCGGCCGGGCTGGCCGGAATTATTGGCGCTGGGGCACGCCTATCACTGGAGCCGCGCGTGCCGATGATAGTGTCCACCCTCCCCCGCATCGCGCTGGCGATCATGCTCGCCAGTGCGCTCAGCGCCGCGAGCGCACAAGACTCACCCCAAAACGCACCCAAAGAGCGCGCGCCGCCAAACGCCGCCACCGAGCGGCACGAAACCGGCAAAGGCATCTTGCGGCTCCTGCCGCCGGATGCAGTAACCGAACATGCGATCGATACGCCGCGCGGCAAGCTCGCTTATACGGCGACCGCCGGAACGCTCGCTTTCTATGACCAGTCCGGCGATCAAAGCGCGTCGGTGTTCTACACCGCCTATGTCGCAAAGAACGCCACGCCCAATCGTCCGCTGACCTTCGTATTCAACGGCGGCCCCGGCGCGGCGTCGGCATTCCTCCATCTCGGCCTGGTTGGCCCGCGCATTCTCGATTTCGGCGCCGATAATCATGACGCTTCGCGTGCGAATTTGCGCGACAACCCCGATACCTGGTTAGCCTTTACGGATCTGGTGCTGATCGACCCGATCGGCACCGGCTGGAGCCGCGCGATCAAGGGCGAAGACGCCAAACATTTCTGGAGCGTGCGCAGCGACGCCGACGCCATGGCCAAGGCCATCTCTCTGTATGTTGCGAAAAATAATCGCGCGGGCTCCCCTAAATATCTGTTCGGCGAAAGCTACGGCGGCTTCCGCGCCGCGAAGGTCGGACGCGTACTGCAAACCGACCAGGGCATCACGATTGCTGGCATTGTGATGCTATCGCCGCTGCTCGAAGGCTGGCTCACGTTCGGCGACGACAGCTCTGCGCTGCACGCAGCGCTTCAATTGCCGTCGCTGGCGGCGGCCGAACTCGAGCACAAGCATGCCTTCACGCCCGACGCGCTCGCCGCGGCGGAAAAGTTTGCGATGACGGATTATCTCGTGACACTGGCCGGGCCGACTCCGAAGGGCGACGCCGCAAGCACATTTTACGGGCGTGTCGCTCAGATGACCGGCTTGCCGCTCGATGCGGTGACACAAGCGCGCGGATTTGCGGCCAATGCCTATGTGAAAACATTGCGGGCGACCGACAGCAAGATCGTCAGCCGCTATGACGCGACCTTCGCCGTCGACGACCCCTATCCCGAGCGGCGATCATCGCGCGCGCCCGACCCGATCCTCGATGCGCTCTCGCGCGCCTATGGCGGCGCCATGGCCTCTTACGCGCGCAATGAGCTCGGCTTCAAGACCGAGATGACCTACGCGTTGCTCGCTGGTGATGTCACCGGCCATTGGGACTGGCAGGGCGGCCGCGTGCAGGTCAGCGCCGAGGATGATCTGCGCGTGCTGCTCGCCTATGGCCCATCGTTCCGCCTTTTGGTCGCGCATGGCTATTCGGACATGATCACGCCCTACGCGATGACGCGTTATATCCTCGACCATATGCCTGCGTTTGACCCGCCCGGCCGCGTCCAGCTCAAGCTCTATCGCGGCGGCCACATGCTTTATATCGACCCGGAATCGCGCAAGGCGTTCACTGCCGATGCCGCGGCATTTTACCGGCCGGCCGAATAAGCGCGTCAGGTGACGCGGCCGCCATCGAATTCGAGCACGTCGAAGCCGACGTGGCGGTCGACAACATAAATCAGTCCGCGCTGATCCAGCATGACATCGTTGCTCTGCGGCGCCGACCTTCCGCCTACGGGCTCGGGAATAAAGAAGCCAACTTCGCGTGGTGATGACGGGTCGGCCAGGTCGATAACGCGCAAGCCCGCGCTGAACCACACCGCAAAGACCAGGGTTCCCGCCATGCGCTCATGGAACTGGTGCGCGCCAAAGCGCGCGCCCGGCGTGCGGGCAAATGGCGAGTCGAGTTCGCTCACCTCGAACAGCGAAAGCGGCTTTACGGCGGAATAATCGCTCACATCGAAAATCGACATGCCGGCATGCAGCCGGCCACGCCGCGCCTCTTCCTCATTGGCGCTCTGCGCCTGGTCTTCTTCATCGATGGCAACAGCGATCCGGCGGCCGCCAAGTTTGACTGGCACCGGCATCACTGTGTGCGTCGGTTCAGGGAATGGTGGATGGTAGTTACAGGACGCTACTGTTTTCGGTTTCCCCAGATCGGCCACATCGACAATCCGAAAACCGCCGTGCCAGCAGCTCGCCCACATCTCATCGCCGAAACGCAGCGCGTGGTGCAGCCGATGGCGCTTGCCCGACCAGGTTGGTTTTTCACCGGCAGCGATATGCTGCCCAGGCATCCACCAGCGTGACACCTCCGCGGGCTTCTTTGGATTGCGCAGATCGTAAGTCACCAGGATGTTGCCGACAAAACCGTCCATCTCCGTGGAAATGTAGGCGTAGCGCGCGTCCATATCGAACCGATGGACGCCAATGCCACCCGTCAATTGATGGTGGATCAAAGCCGGCTTTGAAGGATTTGACACGTCGTAGATGCGGAACCCGCCATTGCGATAAGGCTGTTTTTCCGCCACCTCGATCGCAGCGAGATCGGCTTCAGTGACATTGAGCTTTTGCGCGAGCTCGCCGCGAGATGCGTCGCGTCCAAGAACTTCCCGCAACTCACGCCGTACCGCCGGCAACTGCTCAGCACGCCTCCCGATCGGCGTTGGATTGCGCTCGTGGTTCACAACCATCAAGTCGCCCGCGACGCGCACCTTATGGCTGTGCGACGTCGGATCGTCGAGCGTAACCGTCGCCACCAGCCGCGGATTTTTCGGATCGGCGATATCGACGATCGATGTGCCGAGGTTGTCCTTGTTAGGGATGTGTCCAACATAGGCATAGTTGCCAGCGACGGTGACCTGCCCAGCTCCGGGCAAATCGAGATGACCTATTCGCCGCACATTACGAGCGAGCGCGCCGTTCGGCCTTTCCGCTTTGCTCATCTACTATTTATCCAACGTGGCGCCCGAGGCCTTGACGATCGCCGTCCATTTCGGGATTTCGCTGTTGATATAAGCCTGAAATTCTTGCGGCGTGTCGCCGACAATGTCGACACCCAGCTTGCCAAGTGAAGCCTCCACGCCCGGATCATGCAGCGCCTTGATCGCCGCATCATGTAGCGCCGCAATCACCTGCGGTGGCGTGCCCGCTGGCGCGACCAGTCCATGCCACGTGCTCGCATCGAAGCCCTTGAGGCCTGCCTCATCCATCGTCGGAATATCAGGCAATATTTTTGTGCGCTTGAGCGTGGTCACCGCAAGCGCGCGAACCCGTCCGCCTTCGATATGTCCGATCACCGAGGCGGCCGTGGCAAACATCATCTGATCGTGCCCGCCGATGACATCCTGCAAGGCCGGAGCAGCGCCTTTATATGGCACGTGCACGATATCGATCTTGGCGTCCGACTTGAACAATTCGCCGGCGAGATGCGCGGCCGCACCATAGCCCGACGAGGCAAAATTGATCTTGCCCGGCTGCGCCTTCGCAAGCGCGATCAGTTCTTTCAGCGAGTGCGCCGACACGTCCGGATTGACGACAAGAATATTGGCCTGCGTGCCAATCAGCGTAATCGGGATGAAGTCCTTGCCCGGGCTGTAATTGATATGTTTGTAGAGCGCCTCATTGGTGGCGAGAATGCTGTTGTTGCCCATCAGCAGCGTGTAGCCATCGGGCGCGGAGTGCGCGACGCCTTCAGCGGCAATGTTGCCGCCCGCGCCGGGCCGGTTCTCGATCACGAACGGCTGCCCAAGCAGTTGCTCCATCTTCTTGCCGACGATACGGGCAAGCACATCGCTCGGTCCGCCGGGCGGAAATGCGACAACCAGCGTGACCGGCCGCGACGGATAATCCGCAGCGGCAACAGGAAGTACGTTCAGCAGGACAGCCGATGCGGCGACCAGCGCCATCCGCGTCCATATTTTTGAAATCGCCATGGAATCCGGCTCCCTTTGACACCTGGTGACGACCCCAACGCGGGCATCACCGACGCCGTCAAAACAGCGCCTTCAACAATAGTGGGGCAGCCGAAATTCTCTACAGAAAGTTTGGGCTTTGTTCCCGAAAAGCCCGCCGAATAAATCGACCCAAAATCACTCCGTGCGGGTGAGCTGATGCTCTTCGGCGATCCGCTCGAAAGTCTCGGCGGTGCTCTTGATCCGGTACGACAAGCGCCGGTCATTTTCGATGGGCAGCTGCCGCACGATCTTGTATGTGCCGCGCGAGGCGTTGTTGCCGAATTGCGGCTCGTAATAGACGTTCTGGCCGTTGGAATATTTGTGGCTCATGTCCGTCCTTTTCAGGTTGGCTTGGGTCTGCGCACAAACAGCGGTTATGGCAGTTCCGAGCAAAAACGCCCGGCTCGATGGCCGGGCGCCAGCATTACATGATTCGATGCCCGGTCAGGCATTCTGCAGATTGGATGCCGCCTGCTTGCCGCGCTCCGTCACCACTTCATAGGTGAGGCGCTGACCCTCATTGAGGGTGCTCATGCCGGCGCGTTCGACTGCGCTGATGTGCACGAACACGTCGCGCGAGCCGTCGCTCGGGGTGATGAATCCAAAGCCTTTTTGCGTATTGAAGAACTTGACGGTACCTGTAGCCATGGTGGCATTCCTTGCGTTACACGCTGCTTCGAGTTGAGATGCGCATGAGTGCTCATGCGATCGAAACGTCCGAGTTTCTGGGGGTGACTTGTTAAGCGCCCAAGTCGGGGCGGCGCAGCAAGGCAAAACCGAAAACCTGGTTTTCAACAGGCGCTCCTTACATGATTTAGCGCTGCAAGTCCAATTCCCGCGCTGCAGCAACATTTTCATCAAAGCCTCGCCAAGCGCGAAAACCAAGGCCAACGCGACATTGACCAATATCAATGTTGCTCGCACCATAAAATGAAAGGTAATGGCGTGGGTTGCGGAATTTGGCATCCCATCTTTTATCATTTCACGTAAGATCGCGGTCGCAACCACTTGAATTCCAGTTGGGGCAAAGCCGTGAAACAAGATCGGGAAAAGCTATCCAGTCGCGATCAGTTCACCGGGCCATTTATCGAGACAGCAATCCGGCTCGGAGCTCTCGCTCTCCTCCTGTATTGGACGCTGATCCTTGTCCGTCCTTTCATCTCAATCGTGATCTGGAGCGTGGTGCTGTCGGTCGCGCTCTATCCCGTTTTCGTGTGGATGTCGCATTTCCTTGGCGGACGACGCAGATTGGCAGCCTTTCTCGTTACGGTTTTGACCTTGCTGGTCGTCATCGGGCCGGCAACGTGGCTCGCACTGGGGCTGATCGATAGCCTCCGTGTTATTTCCGAGCGACTTGATTTTTCCAGTTTGGCAATCCCTCCGCCGTCACAATCGGTGAAGGAGTGGCCGCTGATTGGCGATCCGATTTATCAATTTTGGGACCTTGCATCGACGAACTTCAAAGCTGCTCTGGCTAAGATATTGCCTCAGCTCAAGCCACTGGGCAGCAGCCTGCTTCGCGTCGGCGCCGACACGGGCATTGGCATGATCAAGTTTCTTGCTTCCATTGTTGTCGCCGGCTTCCTCTTTTCACCGGCGCCGGCACTCGCGGATGCCGTCAAAAGTTTCTCGCGCAGGCTCAATCCGGAACGGGGGGAAGAGTTCGTCGTCCAGGCCGCCGCAACCATCCGGGCCGTATCGCGCGGAGTCATTGGCATTTCAGTTTTGCAGGCTCTCCTTGCGGGTCTCGGTTTGATGGCTGCCGGCATCCCTCAAGCCAGCTTGATTGCGTTTGCGGTCTTAATTCTTGGCATTATCCAGATTGGACCGACGATTGTTATCGTTCCCGTCATTATTTGGAGCTGGACGACGATGGAGACCGGGTCGGCGCTGTTGTTCACCGCCTACATGATACCGGTCAATCTCATCGACAACATTTTAAGGCCCATCGTCATGGGCCGCGGGTTGAAGACGCCGATGTTGGTCATTTTGATCGGCGTGATTGGCGGCACGCTTGCTTACGGGATCACCGGACTTTTCCTTGGCCCGATTGTGCTTGCGGTCATATGGGAGCTTCTGGCCGCATGGATAAAAGAGCGCGACAGCGCTCCATAATCTGAAAATACAATTGGCGTTGGCACGACGCCGGTCTGGACGACTCAGCCGCATTCTTTTACGCATCAGCCGGGTCTCCTGATGCCGCAACCGCACACATCCAGCGCAACGACTCTCAATGTGCCTCAAGTGCTGGCGCAGGCCGTAGAACTCCATCAGCAAGGCCGGCTCGCCGACGCAGAACGCCTTTACACCGCCATCCTGGCGGTCAGGCCCGACCAGTTTGATGCGCTGCATTACCTGGGGGTGATCAAGCTCGCCCAAGGCCAGCCGGGCGAGGCGCTCCAGCTCATCGCGACGGCGATGCGCGCAAAAGCACCGTCGCCACAAATCCTGTTTAACCAGGGCCTCGCACTCAACGCACTCAACCGCCCGCTCGAAGCTTTGGAAAGCTTCGATCACGCGATCAAGCTGAAAACAAAGTTCCCTGAAGCGCACAACAACCGGGGCGTTCTGCTCGCAGCACTTGGGCGCGACGAAGAAGCGTTGGAAAGCTACCGCAAGGCGTTGGCGATAACGCCAAATTATATTGATGCGCTTTCTAATCGCGGCGCATGCCTGACGAAATTGAAGCGCTTTGATGAGGCGCTGGCGAGTTACGACCGGGCCATCGTCTTGAAACCGGATTATGTTGATGCGTTCTACAATCGCGGCGTCGCGCTGGAAGCCTTGCAGCGATTTGGTGATGCATTGGCGAGCTACGACCGCGCGCTCGCGCTACGACCGGACTTCGCCGTGGCCCTATGCAGCCGCGGCAGCGCGCTGTGCCAATTGAAACAGTTTGACCAGGCGCTGGCGAGCTTCGACCGCGCACTCGCCCTAAAGCCGGATCATGCCGAAGCACTTTATAATCGCGGCATCGCCTTGGAGCACTTCGAGCGATTTGATGAAGCGCTCGCGAGTTACGATCGCGCGCTCATGCTGCTGCCGAATCTCGCCGCGGCGCACAGCAATCGTGCGGGCGTCCTTCGCCACTTGAAACGATTTGGCGAGGCCCTGGAGAGCTGCGATCGCGCACTCGCTTTGCAGCCAAACCTCGCACAGGCGCTGAGCACGCGCGGCAGCGTGCTAAACGGCCTGAAACGGTATGACGAGGCGCTGGCAAGCTATGATCGCGCGCTCGCCGTATGGCCCGATAACGCGGAGATTTATTTCAATCGCGCTCATACTTTGACGACACTCAAGCGCTTCGACGAGGCGTCAGCGAATTACGATCGCGCGATCGCGCTACGGCCGGATTATGCCAACGCGCATCTCAATGATGCTTTGGTGAAATTGCTCACGGGCGATTTCGCTCGCGGGTGGGAAAAATATGAATGGCGGCTGAGTATGGAATCGGTGATTTCCTCGAGGCGCCATTTCCCGCAGCCCCTTTGGCTGGGCGAAGAAATAATCCGTGACAAGACTATCCTCATCCACAGCGAGCAGGGTTTCGGTGACGCAATTCAATTCTGCCGTTATGTCCCGCTCGTCTCCGAACGCGCCGCCCGCGTAATCTTCGAAGTTGGACGACCGCTTCGGAGACTCATGGCCGATTTTTTGGCCGATTTTGCACCCACAGCACAGGTCATCTCCAGAGGCGATCCCCTGCCCGATTTTGATGTCCAGGTTCCTATACTCAGCTTACCTCTGGCCTTCGGGACGCGGCTTGAAACGATCCCCGCGGCCACGCCCTACCTTCAAGCGCCGCCGCCGGGCGCGAAGAATTGGGACGCGCGGATCGGGCCGAGGACGCGACCGCGGATCGGGCTCACCTGGTCAGGCAATGCTGAGAACACCAGGGACAGAGAGCGATCGATCGGCCTGCGTCAGCTCTTTCCGCTCTTGGATGTCGAAGCGACTTTTGTGAGTCTGCAGAAGGATGTTCGCGCCGATGATGCAGTCACGCTCAAGGAACACGGCAGCATTCTACAATTGGCCGATGAACTTGAGGATTTTTCCGACACGGCGGCGCTTATTTCGCAGCTGGATCTCGTCATTTCGGTCGATACCAGTGTCGCTCATCTTGCAGGCGCACTGGGAAAGCCGGTCTGGATCATGGTGACCCATATTCCCGATTGGCGGTGGCTGCTCGATCGGGACGATAGCCCCTGGTATCCGATCGCTCGCCTCTTTCGCCAGGCAAATGTTGACGATTGGGAAGGCGTGATCGCGCGCGTCCACGACGCCCTGCGCGGGTTTAACCCGGCATCGTAGGCAATGCCCGGTCTGCTTCGAGACTTCGTTTGGACGGGGTCTATCGGCGTTTGAGGGCTATTGAAACGTTCGAGACACGACTCCCCGGTGACCGGAGCGAGACCGATTGCCGATTGCCGTGCGTGGTCACGTCCAGAAACGCCGCGAAAGTCTGGCCTTCAATTCGCGCGTCGATACGGTTGCCTTTGACACTGCCGACGAACTGGCCGGCAACATGATTGGTGGCCTCGAACCAACTACCACTCAAGGAACCGCCGTTGTTCCGGGCATTACCTTGAAAATCAACATTGTAACTGTCGCTGGCGCATCGAAGCGACAGCTTGAGATCGTTACCGCCCGATTGCGTGTCATAACTCGCCCGGCACCGGATCTGTTCATGCGACCCGCCCTGCAGCGTGATGTTGCCGCCACCGACCCAGGACCCGGACAATTCGGCGAAGGGGCCCTGCTGCGCATGGACAGGAAGCACCGACAATGACAGCGCGATGATAAATACCGCCGCACCGATCAGACCGGTGCAGGCATTTGCCCGGCTTCGTAATGTGAGTCCGAAATTAATGTCCAATGCGCGGGCTCTGAGCGCGGCCCGACCAAGCATCGACAACGAAACAGCATTGCGTGATCTCATCTTCGCCCCCCAGCGCCGGCTATCTTAGCGGTCATTCGCAGGCAAAGGCAAAGAACCATTCAAAGATGACGGCCTTGAGATGGCATCTCTAATCCAAGCAAAACAATGCTTTAGGGTGGCCGGGCCCTGATTGCTGTTACGCCGCAATCGTCTTGCGCCGCTTTACAGTTTGATGTCCCGCCGCAGGCCGCAATCCAGCGGCACCCTTGGAAAGGGTGTAGGTCACGCAATCCTGGATGTGTTTGACGAGAACAGCTTGCGCCTTGGCTGCATTGCGGGCTAGCGCGCAGTCCAGCAGCTGACGGTGCTCATCCGCTGCAATTTCACCGCGAAACACCACGGCAATCATCTGATAACGCAAATATTTGTCGTACACGGCGGAATGCGCATCCAGCAGCGCCTTCGAACCGCACGCTGACAACAACGCGTGATGAAATTCCCAGTCGTAGCGTTTCCACGTTTCTGGCGCGCTGCGATCGCCCGCCAGCATGCGCTTTTCCATGAGCGCAAGCTTGTGATGCGCCGAAACAACCCGGCCTTCCCATTCGAGGTCCCCGGCGGCAAACGATTGCTGGAGTGCGTGGCACTCCAGAAGCTGCCGCAAATTGGCGAGTTCTTTCAGGTTCTCCGCAGACACCGCGGCAACCTCAAAGCCGCGCGCGCTTTCCGCGACAATCAACCCTTCGGACGTCAGCCGGTTGAGCAGTTCGCGCAACGTGCTGATGCTGACGCCGTAAGCCTCTTTCAGCCCGTCGAGCTTGAGTCGCTGCGCGGGCGGAAGACGGCCAAAAACGATGTCGCTTCTGATCCGGCGGTAAGCTTTTTCTCCCGCGGTTTCCGCAGTCGCAATCCGGCCAGCCATGGATACGCCCCACCTGAAAGTTTCAACTTACTTCCGAACACCCTATCAAAAGACGATCATCTGATGAAACCGTTTTTATCTATTGAATCGCCCTTGGTGGGACGCAATAACTTGACCTCGTTTTTGTGAGGAAGCGGTCAGGGAGGATCAAGATGAGCTCATTGTTCACACGCCGTGCCGTGGTGGCCGGGGGCGCTTCGGCATTCGCTTTGGTGTCGTCGGGGATTGCCCGGGCGCAAACAAAGCAAAAGCTCAAATTCAGCTGCGCGTTTACCGAAACCGATCCACGCGCCGAGGCCTACAAAGCATTCGCAGCGGCAATCAAAGACGACTTCGATTTCGAGCCGTACTGGGGCAATACCTTGTTCAAGCAGGGCGCCGAGCTGGTCGCGCTGCAACGCGATAACCTCGACCTTTGCAATTTGGCGCCGGCCGATATCTCCAAGCAAATTCCCGCATGGTCATTGCTGACGTCGGCCTACCTGTTCCGCGATGCCGATCACATGAAAAAGGTATTCAAGAGCGACATCGGCAAAGAATTCATAAAAATGGCCAAGGACCAGCTTGGCATCCAGATCATAACGCCGGTGTATTTCGGCGCGCGCAACGTGAACCTGAAGCCCGACAAGCAAATCAAGACCCCGGCAGACTTACAGGGCATTAAGCTCCGCATGCCGCCTGGCGAATTTTGGCAGTTCCTCGGCGAGTCACTTGGCGCCAATCCAACGCCCGTAGCCTATGCCGAACTCTATACGGCATTACAAACGGGCACGGTTGACGGTCAAGACAACCCTCTCGTCAATAGCAAGCTCATGAAATTCGACGAGGTTACGTCCCAGTTCGTGCTCACCCGTCACGTTATCGGTTACGACGTGATGGCGATCCGCTCCAAAATCTGGGATGCGATGAAGCCGGAAAAGCAGGCCAAATTCCAGGCGGCAGCCGACAAGACGATGGACGACAACACCGCGAAATTCATCGCGCAGGAATCCGACGTCATTGCCTACTTCAAGAAAGAAGGGAAAAAGGTCTACGAACCGGACCAGAATGCATTTCGGGCCTTTGCGCAGAAGAAGTATGTCGAAAAATACGGCAATGACTGGCCGAAGGGCGCATTGGAGCGAATTAACGCGGTCAAGTAATTCCGCGAACTGACATGGCTTTTGAAATAAGTCCGGCCGTCGTCACATGATGGCGGCCGGCGCTATGTGTGGTGTGACTGACTGGTTCGCCCAAACCGGACAGGCGGACGGGGAAATACAATGACATTCGAACAATCCGTCGCGCTGGGCCGATGGCTTCGTCGCCGGGCAGAGAATGTCACTGTCGCGTTGCTGTCGGTGATGTTCGCCACCTTCATCATTCAGATCTTTTTTCGCTATGTCCTGAACAACCCCATCGGCTGGTCTGAAGAGGTCATTATCACGACCTGGCTCTGGACGGTGCTTTGGGGCGCGGCTTTCATTCTTGGCGAGGCGGAAGAAATCCGCTTCGATATAATTTATTCAAACATCTCTGAAGGCACGCGGCGCCTATTCACGGTCATAACCGGAGTTGCGCTCGTTTTTATATACGGCATTTCGCTGCCGGCCGCATACCGATACGTCAGCTTCATGAAGGTGGAACGGTCGGCGTACCTGCATGTGCCGATCAATATTATGTATTCGGTCTACATCATTTTCACCGTCGCTTGCATCGGCCGCTATTGCTGGCTGGTGTATCAAGCCCTGCGCGGCGCGAAATCACCCATGACCGACCCCGCCAAGATCGGTGACTGATCATGCCGATCAGTCCTTTTGCTCTCTGTGTTCTGGCGATTGTCATCCTCGGGGCCCTCGGCCTGCCGATCGGGCACTCGATGATCGTCGCTTCGATCTTCTATCTTTTGCTATCGGGTCTCGATCTTGGAACAGCCGCCGAGCAGATCCTGAACGGGCTTTTCAACAGTTACGTCCTGCTCGCGATCCCACTCTTCATCCTCGCCGCCGATCTCATGAATATCGGCAGCCTCACCGACCGCCTGCTGCAATTCTGTCTTGTGCTGGTCGGACGATTCCGCGGCGGGCTGGGGCACGTCAACGTCGTCGCCAACATGATCTTTGCCGGCATGTCCGGGTCGGCCATCGCAGACGCTGTAGGCATCGGCCGCATCATCATCGGCATGATGACCAAGGATGGCCGCTATCCGGTCGCGTATGCCGGCGCAATTACAGCCTCCGCCGCCATTATCGGGCCGATCATTCCGCCATCGATCCCGATGGTTCTGTATGCGCTGATCTCGGATACGTCGATCGGCTATCTGTTCCTCGGCGGCTTCGTTCCGGGCGTCATGCTCGGGCTTGGCTTCATGGTCACGAACTCGATCATCGCGCGGCGCCGGGACTACCCGGTCGAAGCCCCGATCCCGATGAAGGACATTCCGAAAATTACGATCAGGGCGTTTCCCGCGCTGATGCTGCCGGTCATTCTGTTGTTCGGGATCTACGGCGGCGTCATGACGCCAACGGAAGGTGCTGCCGCGGCAGCCTTTTATGCGCTGTTCGCATCCACCGTTCTCTATCGTGCGGTGACATGGAAGCAGCTCTACGAAGCCATTCTCTCGAGCGGCAAGGCAACAACGTCGATCGGCATGCTCATCGCCGGTGCCATGGTTTTCAATTACGTGGTGACGGTTGAGAACATTCCCAACGCGCTGGCGCGCTTCATGGGGGGCTATGATCTGGCGGCGGGCGGCTTTCTGCTGCTCGTCAATATCGTTCTGCTGATCCTCGGGTGTCTCCTGGAAGGCAGCACGATCCTGCTTGTGGTCGTGCCGATCTTTATTCCAACCGCCAAGGCGCTTGGTATCGACCTGGTTCATTTCGGCGTGGTTGTTGTCGTCAACATCATGATCGGCCTGCTCACCCCGCCCTACGGCCTGCTCCTGTTCGTCCTTGCCAACATGACCAAGCAACCACTGGGCGCGATCGTGCGCGAAGCCGCACCGTTCATTCTCATGTCAATTGTCGTCCTCGCGATTATCACGTTTTTCCCGGATACGATTCTCTGGTTGCCGCGCATCTGGGGCTACAAGGGATGAACTGCCAATGAAAAAACCAATCTATGTCCTCAACGGACCAAACCTCAATCGCCTCGGCAAGCGCGAACCCGAAATCTACGGCGCGACAACTTTGGCCGAAGTCGAGGCGTCATGCCGGACTGAAGCAGACGATCAAGCCATCGAATTCCGCCAGACCAACAGCGAAGCGCAAATGATCGACTGGATTCATGAAGCGATCGATGAAGGCAGCGGGATCATTATCAATCCGGCTGCATATACGTTCACGTCAATCGCTATTCTTGACGCGCTCAAGATGTTTCCGGGGCCGATCATCGAACTTCATATCTCGAATATTCATCGTCGCGAGCCTTACTATCATCACTCGTATGTCTCCAAAGTCGCGACCGGAGTGATTGCAGGGCTTGGCACGAATGGATATCGCATGGCTGTGCGCGCACTCCGCAGGATGATCTGAGAAATACGTCGTTCGTCAGAACAAGTCGCTAAGCCTTAGCTACAGCCTTTTCGCGTGCAGCGAGAGCCGTGGCGAATGCACGATGCAGGCGCGCGGGATCGGGCTCAACGCCGGTGAAGAAGACGAAACGCCTCCACCGCCTGGTAAACGCACATCCCGCCACCGCTCATGACGCGAGCGCCTTTCGCGGCCGCCGCCTGAATGAATTCGGTCTCGATCGGCGTATAGATTACGTCAGCCGCCCAGTGCGCCGCCTTCAGCGCAGACACAGGCACCGGATTGCCCGGAAAGCCGCGCATTCCGACCTGAGTGGCGTTGACGACGCCGTCCGCAGCCGCAATATCGCGTTCAAGATCGCTTGCGATGCGGCAGCGCGCGGGGCCGTAGTGAGTCGCAAGGTCGGACTTAAGGGCATTCGCGCGCGCGCCGTCCAGATCATGAATGATAAGGGTTGCGACGCCCAGGTCCATCAAGGCAAAGGCAACGGCGCGCCCGGCGCCCCCTGCACCGACCTGGACCACCGTCGCATTCTCCGCGCTGCTGCGCCCGAAGCTTTCTTCAAAGCTGCGGCGAAAGCCGATGCGATCAAAATTGTAACCGGTCGTTCGGCCATCTGGCGCAATAGCGACGGTATTGATTGCGCCCACCTGAACGGCCTGCGGATCCACCGCATCGAGAAGCGGTAGAATGTCTTGCTTGAAGGGAAAGGTGATGTTTGCGCCGGCAAACCCGGCGGTTTTCATGGCATCGAGCAGTTGCCCGAGGCGCCGTCCCGGCAAACGATCGACATCCATCAGATGATAGAATCCATTGATGCCCGCGCTTGCAAAAGCATCCGCAAAAAGCGCGGGCGTGAGCGATCCCATGATGTTTGCGCCAATCAGGCCGATCAGGAGTTCTTTTTTCGTTCATGAGATCCGGGCTGATGATGTGTGGCGGTCCCGAGAGTTGTACCACTACACAGCGATTTCAATAACTTGCACTGTCAAACGGCGTCTGCATCATGTCCGCTTTGCCCCCGAAAGCAGCCATTTGCAGTGCACCCGCGGATGTCCGCTAAGTGCCAATAGCGGACATCCGAGTTGTTTGCCGGCAAGCCGTCCATGGGACTATCCGAACGTAAGCCCTTTGGACGAGGTTCTCGTGAGTGGACGCCGGATTTCGGCAGTCGAGGACCACACTGACGATGTTCTCGCATCGATCATATCACCAATTGTTACGCCTCGACCCCAAGATAAGCCGCAAGCACATTCGGATCATTAAGGACGCTTTCGGGAGCGCCCTCGGCTATCGTGCGGCCATAGTCGAGCACGTGGATGCGGTCGGCGAGATCGGCGATCATCTGCATGTCGTGCTCGATCCAGATCATCGTCATGTTCAATTCATGCTTGATGCGCAAGATGAAGCGCGCGAGATCTTCCCGTTCCTCGCGGTTGAGGCCCGCCGACGGCTCGTCGAGCAGCATGATGGTGGGCTCGAGTGCAAGCGCGCGGGCAAAGCCGACAATCTTCTGCACGCCGAACGGAAGGCTGCCGACGGCAGCGTGGCGGTAGCGTTCAAGCTCCACTAGCGCGACGATGCGCTCGACTGCGTCGCGATGCGCGATTTCGGCGCGCCGCACGCTCGGCAGAAACAGCATTTCAGCCAATGGATTTGTATGGATGCGCGCATGGCGGCCAGTCAGCAGGTTGTCCAGTACGCTCATCTGAGGGAATAGCTCGCCGTGTTGAAATGTGCGGGCGAGACCGAGTGGAGCAATTTCGTGTGGCGCACGGCCGGCTATGTCCTCGCCCCGGAAACGGATAGCGCCGTTGCCACGATAGATGCCGCTGATGCAGTTGAGCGCGCTGGTTTTGCCGGCGCCATTGGGTCCGATAAGGGCGAACAGCTCGCCGGTGGCAACCGAAAAAGACACGTCGTCGAGCACGGTCAGGCCGCCGAAACGGAGACATAAATGAGCGACGTCGAGCTCAGCCATACCACCTCCGCGACCGGCGATATTGCTTGACGGCCCGGTACGAACGGCGCTCACCGCTGGCCTGACCCAGGTAAAACTCCTGCACGTCCTGATGGCTTTTGAGCCGCTCGCGATCGCCGTCGAGCACGATGCGGCCGTTCTCCATCACATAGGCGTAGTCGGCGATTGCCAGCGCGGCCGCGGCGCTCTGCTCGACGAGCAAGACCCCAATTCCGAGTTCGTCGCGGACCGCAAGCAGGCGCCGCGTGAGATCCTGTATGACAACAGGCGCCAGCCCCAACGAGAGCTCATCGACGAGAAGAAGGCTTGGGCGGCACATCAATGCACCGGCGATCGCCAGCATCTGCCGCTCGCCGCCCGAAAGCAGGCCGCCGATCCGCTGGCGCAGCTCGGCAAGGCGCGGAAACAGGCTGTAAATCTGCTCATCCTGGCGCCGGCGTTCCGCCGCACTGGCGCGCGAAACGGGCACAACCAGATTTTCAGCAACCGTCAGATTGGGAAAGACCTTGTCGCGCTCAGGCACCAGCACAATGCCTTGCGCCGCGATATCGTGAGGCGGCGCGTTCTCGATGCGCCTTCCCTTAAATAACACGGTGCCTTCGGTGATGCGTGCATCGTCAAGTCCAAGAAATCCGGAGATGGCGCGTAAAGTCGTTGTCTTGCCGGCGCCGTTGGTGCCGAGGATCGCCACGATCTGTTTTGGGCCGACCGACAACGTGACGCCCTGCACGGCGGTGATTACACGCTTATAGACGACCTCGATTTTCTCGACCTGCAGCAAGGCCTCGCTCATTTGCGTGCTCCCGCCAGCGGCCGGTACTTGAAAGGCCAGAGCAGAAAATAGTTCTGCAGCCGGTGCCATATACCGACGAGCCCAAGCGGCTCGAGCACCAGGAAAAGGATCATCACCGCGCCAAAGGAGGCGTAGTTTACCGCGAAGATATCGCCAGCGAGCTTCTCGACATTCGGCAGAAGATGCAGCAGCGCCTCGATCGCATAAGGAAACAGCGTTACGAACGCCGCACCCAGCAGCGCGCCGAGCAGCGAGCCCATGCCGCCGATGATGATCATCGCGACGTATTGGATCGACAGGAAAAGGTCGAAGGCCTCTATCGATACAAAACCGCGGTAATAGGCGAACAGGCAGCCGGCGACCGACGTCATGCTCGACGAGATCACAAAGGCGAGCAGTTTGTACCTGGCGATGCCGATGCCGAGCGCTTCCGCAACTGTCTCACGCGCATGAACGGCACGGAAGGCGCGACCCGAGCGACTGCGCAGGAGATTGATGCAGATGAGCAGGCTGGTGGCCGCGGCCGCCAGCAGTACGAAATACCAGACGCGGCCGCCGCTCAGTTTAAATCCGGCAAGGCTCGGGGGCTCGACTATGATGCCGGTCGAGAACCCGCGCTTGGTCTCGTATTCGCCGCCGAGATAAATGACGACGAAATGCAGCGCCAGGGTGCTCACCGCGAGATAGAGCCCGCGCAGCCGCAACGACGGCAGGCCGAACACGAAGCCCAGCACGATCCCGGTCACGGCCGACGCAGGCAGCGTAAGCCAGAACGGCGCATGAATTTCGCGTGCGAGGATCCCCGTCGTGAAAGCACCGGCGGCGATCAGCCCGGCATGGCCGAGCGAGATCTGCCCGGCATAGCCGGTTAGAAGCATCAACGAGAGCGCACCGACCGAGGCGAGAAAGACCTGGCAGGCGAGATCGAGCGCAAAGGGCGACGCGACGAAAGGAAATCCCGCGAGTGTCAGCATGAATACGGCCAGGCTAATGCGCTCGGCACGCGTCTGTACCAGCGCCAGGTCCTGCCCGTAGCCGGTGCGGAAATAGCCGCTCGCGCGCGGCGCCGGCCTAAACACGATCGAGCTCCTCGCGCGTGCCGAACAGGCCCCACGGCCGCACCACCAGCATGGCGATCAGCGCCAGGAACGGCACGACGTCGGACAACAGCGCGTCGACATAATAAATGAGAAGCACCTCGGCCGCTGCGACGATCAGGCTGCCAACCAGCGCGCCCACCAGACTGTCGAGGCCGCCGACCAACGCGCCGGGAAAGGCCTTGAGCGCGACCACCGTCATGCCGCCCGTCACACCGGAATCGAGCGCCATCAAAATGCCCGCGAGCGCCCCGGTGAGCGTCGACAGACTCCAGGCCAACGCATATATGCCGTGCAGGTTGATGCCGCGCTGCGCCGCCAGTAGCGGGTTCTGCCCGGCGGCACGCATGCGCATACCCCAGCGGCCGAAGCGCAGGAAAGCAAACAGCGCCGCGTAGACGAGGACCGTTGTCGCGACCAGCACGGCGGACCACATTGAAATGCGCGCGCCGCCGAACAACACCAGAGACGGGTTCGGTACGCCGAGTGCCTGCGCCGGATATTGCTGCTGCGCCGACCAGATCAGCACCACTAGGCCGCGGATGAGAATGCCGAGCGCGACCGTCGTGAGAATCGCGGCAAGCACCATCTCGCCGGTCATCTTGCGCATCAGAAAGACATAGACCAGCGCGCCAGCCGCGAGACTCAGCAGAATGGCCGCGGCCAGCGCGATAACGGGGTGGCCGTTGAAGAGAGATGCGGTCGCAAGCACCATGTAGGCGCCGAGCATCATGAGTTCGCCGTGTGCGAGATTGAGCACGCGGCTGACGCGATAGATCAACACATAGCCGCACGCGATAAGCGCGTAGATCGACGCGAGGACGACGATATTGACGGCAAGTTGCACGGATGAAGCTATCCAATGTGAGAGAGAATGTTGTCGTCATTCCGCGGCACGCCGAAGGCGCGAACCCGGAATCCACACTGCCTGCTCTTTCGTCTTGATTCCGGGCTCACGAGCTACGCCTGCGTCCCGGAATAACAGATAGCGGATCACTTCACCGCGTAGTTCTTCCAGTCCTGCACGCGCGCGATTTTGCTGCCGTCCCACTTGTAGACCCGGTAGTAGAGCTGCGTGCGGAAGTGATTGTCTTTGGTCCAGACGATCGGCCCGCCACGCAGGCCCTTGGTATCTATGGTCAGGTTTTCCATCGCGCTGCGCAGCTTGGCGCGGTCGGTCGATGCGCCGGCCGCTTTCAGCGCCGCCTCGATCGCCATGCCGCCGATCCAGCCTTCGGTCATGGTCTGCGCCGGATATTTTGAGCCGGCCTGCTTGGCGGCCGCATCGATCTCCTTCTGGATCGGCAGGTCTTCCTGGAACAGCGCGTTTGAATTGACGACAAAGAATTTGCCGTCCTTCAGCCGCACAAGCTCGGCCTCGGCCTCGAGATGGCCCCAGGCGATATAGTCATCGCTCCAGCCAAGCTTCCGCAGCGCCTCGAGCGTGCGCACCTGCGTAACCCACGGCGCCCAGGAATAGACCCAGTTCGGCCCGGCATCCTTTAGCTTGGTCGCGAAGGGCGTGTAGTCGGCGGTCGGCGGCGGGATCACCTCCTGGTCAACCGGCTCCATGCCGACCTTCTTCGACAGGTCCATGGCGTAATCCATCTCGCCGCGTGAAAGCGGAATCGCCATCGCCGAGAAGCCGATCTTCACCGGGCCTTTCGCGGTCGCCTTGATGAAGTCGAGCGTCGCCTGACTGTCGAAATGCGAGGCGTATCCGGTGGTGCAGAACTGCAACGGATCGGCCGGCGGATAGACGCTCTGCGGGCAGACCCCGCTGGCAAACAAGAGCGGCACCTCCGCACTCTTGGTCTCGGCGATCACCGGCGCATAGGTTGAGGACAGGCTGGCATTTACCATCAGGATGACATTGTCCTGCGTGATCAGCTTTTTAGTGTTCGCGGCGGCCTTTGAGGGCTGCGCGCCGTCGTCCTCGATTACAAGCTTGATCTTACGGCCGTTAATGCCGCCGGCGGCATTGACCCGATCGATGTAGAGACGCATCGCATCCACTGCCGGCGCATAAGTGCTCGACGGCGGGCCGGTGAGCGCGGCCGTTACGCCGACGACGTAATCCTGCGCGGCCGCGGGCAGCGCAAAAGCAGTCACCACTATAGCGCCGAGCAAAGCCTTCTTGAACATGGTGTTCCCTCCCGTTGTCATTGTCTGCTACCTCTAAAGCATTACATCGCCCGCTCCGGCGGCGATCAGACGTTCCTCGCTGTCGTCGTACATCCCGTCGACGAGATCGCGGAAACGCTCGTACATCAGCTTGCGCTTCACCTTCCGCGTCGGCGTCACCGGCTCGCCCTCCTCTTCCGGATCGAGCGCCTTCGGTAAAATGCGGAACGACTTGATCTGCTCGACGCGCGCAAGATCGCCGTTGACGCGATCGATTTCGACACGCATCAGTTTTTCGATCTGCGGGTGGGTGGTGAGGCTGGTGAAACCGGTGTAGCCGACGTTGTTGGTGCGCGCCCAGTCGGCGACGGTGTCGAAATCGATCTCTATGACGGCCGTCAGATATTTGCGGCCGTGTCCGAACACCACGGCTTCCGCCACATAAGGACTCGCACGCAGCGCGTTCTCGATATAGGACGGCGAAATCGTCTTGCCGCCGACGGTTACAATGAAGTCGCGTGCGCGATCGACAAGGCGTAAAGCACCGTCGCGCCACTCGCCGATATCGCCGGTGCGCAGCCAGCCGTCGGCGGGCTTGATCTCGCGCGTTGCCTCTTCGTTTTGCCAATAGCAGTCGAACAGATCCGGGCTGCGGACGAGCACTTCGCCGTCCTCGGCAAGCCTGACCTCGACGCCTTCGACGGCCGTGCCGACATTGCCGGGGCACGCGAAGGGGCCGCGTTGGCCCGCAATGATGCCGCCTGCCTCCTCGGTCTGGCCGTACATCTCGACCACGTTGAGGCCATAGATCTGCCAAAGTACCGCGGTCTCGGCCGGCAACGAGGCGCCGCCGCTGACCACAAGCTCCAGCCGGTCGAAGCCGAATTTGTTGAGAATCGGCCGGAAAACCAGCGCCTGCAGGATGCGGTAGAGACCTTCCTGCAGGCCAGTTGCCGTGCCATCCCACCGGCGGCGAGCGTGCCTGCGCGCAAACCGCATCGCAAGCTCGTAAGCCGCGCGCTTGATGCGGCCGGAGTTGAGCACGCCGACCAGCGCATGCGATGCGAATTTCTGCAGGTAGCGCGGGACGGTGAACATCACGGTCGGCGCTACCTCAAACAGCGTCGCCGTGAAGTCTTCGGGGTCCTCGCCGAAATGCGGCACCAGCTCCGACATCAGCGGCAGCGTGATGGCGACGTCGCGGCCGAGCACGTGGCACATCGGGAGATAGACGACTGTGCAATGCGGCTTCTCGCGCAATGTCGGATAATGCGTGATGACGGTGTCGGTGGCGGCAAGGTGCTTGCCATGGCTGACCAGCGCACCCTTCGGATGACCGGTCGTGCCCGAAGTATAGACGATGAAAGCCGGGTCGGCCGGCGAAAGTCCTGCCAGTTTCTTTTCGAGCCACGAGAGGTCAGGCTTTTCCGCCGTGGTCGGCAGATCGGCGAAGCGGTACAGCTTCTCGTGCGCGTAGCCGAACATCGCGGAATCGTCGAGCACGACGACCGCGCGCAGGTCCGGCAACCGCCCAGCGATCGGTAGAATCTTGTCGACATATTCCTGGTCTTCGGCGATGAAAACGCAGGCGCCGCCGTCCCGCATCTGGTATTCGACCTCAGCGGGCGCGGCTGTCGGATAGATGCCGTAGGTGATGGCGCCGAGCGATTGCGCGGCGAGATCGCAGATCATCCACTCTTCGCATACATCACCCATGATGGCGACGCGCTCGCCGCGCGCAATGCCGAGGCTCTCCAACGCGCGCGCGGCGTGCGCGACCAGCGCCGCATAGTCGCGCCAGCGGCGCTCGCGATAGATACCGAGATGCTTGGAGCGGAAGGCGACCGAATCCGGCATTGCTCGCGCCCGCTCGCACAGGAGATGCAGAGCGGTCGTATGGCGCAGCCTGTCGCGATCGACCGTCACGGTCATCGTGCGCTTTTCCCGCGCTTGGCCTGACTAAAATTCTATAACTCTATCGAATTCGATATCCGGGCCCGCGTCAAGCAACGTCGGCGTTCAGCGGGACTTTCGTCGCATCGTGGGGCGCTTGCCCATCCCGTCGATCACCAGGCGCGCAAATTCCTTGGCAATCTCCGCCACACCGAAATTTTCCTTGCGCTGCCAACTCGATGCCGCATTGCACATGCCGAGTATGGCGAGCGTGGCGAGGCGAATATCGAGATCGGCGCGGAATTCGCCATTGGCAACGCCCTCACCGATCACCTCCTCGAAGATGCGCTCAAGGCCACGCGACCAGCGGCCGATGCGGCGGCGGCTTTCGCGCGGCAGGTGCTGACGCTCGTTGAGAAACACCTTGACGAAATTGGCGCGGTCCACCAAAGGCGACAGATGGGATTCGATTAATGAAATCAGCCTCTTTCGAGCGCTTTCCGGCCGGGAAGCAATCGCTTTGGCGGCTTCGAAGAAGCCCTCGACCCCCCTGAGGCAGACGAGCTCCAGCGCCGCCTCCTTTGATGAGAAATAATAGTAAAGGCTCGCCTGCCGGATGCCGAGCACATCGGCAATGTCCTGCGTGGTGGCGCCGTGAAAGCCGCGCTCCGCGAAGACCCGCGCAGCAGCATCGATAATCTGCGGCGCGCGGCGGCGCTGGCTGCCGCTCCGCCGGGTAGATGGCAAGGCGTGAACATTCATGCCAATTGCTCGCGTGGCACGCTTCTGGAGGACGCTTGGAATTGTCGCACGCTTTCGCCGTCGAGGCCATTGTCTTCTGCTGTGCAGGCGATCTACATTCTATCTATTGAACTATAGAATTTATACGGGAGCCGCGTGCATGAGTACTGCCAAAGGCCGACCGCCCTTCCGCGCCGACCATGTCGGCAGCCTGCTCCGCCCCGCCGCGCTGCGCCAGGCCTTCCGCCGCCATGCGGCGAAGGAAATCGGCGACGCCGAATTCGGCAAATTGCAGGACCAATGCATCCGCGATGTGGTCGCGATGCAAGAGCAGGTCGGGCTCAAGGTGGTGACCGATGGCGAATTCCGTCGCGGCTCCTATTGGGGTCGCTTCGTCGAGCGCACCGATGGCTTCGCCATCAAACCGGCCTCTTTCAAATTCCGCAACGACACCGGCCACGAGGTCGAGTTCACCGCGCCTTACGCCACGAGAAAGATCACACGGCTGCAGCCGCTGGCGCTCGATGAATATATGTTTTTGCGTGGCGCGACCAAACTCACGGGCAAGATCACCCTCCCCGCGCCATCGACCATGCACTTCTACCGCTGCAATGATTATGCTGATCGCGCGGCTTATCCTGATGTCGAATTCTTTCTTCACAGATCTTGCGAGAGTATTCCGGCAGGAGATCGCCGAGCTCGCCAAGGCCGGTTGCAGCTATGTTCAGCTTGATGAGGTCGCCGTCGCACTTTTGTGCGACCCAGCCATCCGGGACGAGATAAAGCGCTCGGGCAGCGAGCCTGATGTGCTCGTCGACCTCTACATTAAAAGCATCAACGACGCCGTCGCGGAGTGCCCATCCGAGGTAACAGTCGGCGTGCACATGTGCCGCGGCAACTTCAAGGGTCACTACCTGGGCGCAGGCGGCTACGAGTCGGTCGCCGAGCGTTTTTTTGCCGATACCAAAGTGAATCACTTCCTGCTTGAATATGATACGCCACGCGCCGGCGACTTCGCACCGCTGCGTTTCGTGCCGAAGGACAAAGGCGTGGTCCTGGGCGTGATCAGCTCAAAGACGCCGGCGCTGGAAAGCCTCGACGCGCTCAAGCGCCGCCTCGACGAAGCAACCCGTCACATCGATCTCGACAGGCTCGCCATCGGTCCGCAATGCGGATTTGCCAGCACCGTCGCAGGCAATCCAGTCACGGAGGCCGACGAGCGCCGTAAGCTGGCATTGGTTGTCGAAGCGGCGCGGGAATTCTGGGGCTCGGCGCAATAGGTCCGAGGCAGGGGCATCGGATCAACGCAGGCTTTGACGCCTCCCACGAAAGCCTCCGCAATCCTGTCCGCTTTGGATCAAAAGCAGACATGTGCAGTGCACTACGCGATGTCCGCTAAGTGCCAATAGCGGACATTGAACCAGGAGTTCTGCCATCTGCTTCACGCAACTTGTTTGGCCGAAAGCTCGAGATGCGCCTTCACAAATGGTGCGAGACTTTCGGCATCGAGCCCGCAGCCGTCGATGAACGATGATCGTCGCCGGCGCAGGAAAGTAAGCCCAAGCGCATAGAGACCAGGCGAAAACGTTACTCCTCCTCGATGCATGATCTCTCCCTGGCCATTGAGAACGGGCACCTTGAGCCAAGGATACCGACGGACATAACCGGTCGCCCAAACGACCGACCGGATGCCCTGGCGCCGCAAGTCGAGCGTGAGCGGATCGCTCTTGGCCCGAAATGGAATCCTATTGCGGGATCAGCGATCGGCGCTTCAAATCCGCGGCTTTTGATGCAGTCATCTATCCTGTCAAGGATGCGCAATAAGCGCGCATGGGAGGAGCGCGTGGTTTGTTCGAGGTCGCCGCTCAACTCAACCTTTGTGCCGTGGATGCCAGCGAGCCGGCCAACTAAGCGAACGCCCTGACGGGTCATAACTTTGAGGTCGAGATCGCGGTTGTCGGGGCGGCCGACCAATTGCAATGATGGCTGGCGGCGAGCGGCGTCAAGATTGCCGCCTTCAATGACTGGGTCATCTAAGATGCCTGCCGTTTCCATCCACGCATAGATATCGCGGCCCCGGTACCGACGCGGTACGCGTGTGTGATTGCCGACGGCAAGCACCACCGGACGCCCTGAGGCATGAATTTCCTCTGCAAGCTGAATACCAGTTGATGAGGCTCCGACCACGAGAACGCCGCCCTCAGGAAGCTGCTTGGGTTCTCGATAGTCGGCAGGGGATATCTGAGGAATCGAAGGCACTAGCGCGCGAGCCGACACTGGACGAAAGGGTGTATCGCAAGCTCCCGTGGCCACTACAACTGCGCGTGCTTGCCATTGGCCGGCGGTTGTTGTGACACGGTAGCCGTTCGTAGCGAGTTCAACTTCCCTCACCGCAACTCCGCTCATGATGGGTACGGCCATCTTTCGTGCGTAGGACCCAAGATATGATGCGAACGCACTCGCCGGCATGAACGCGTCCGGGTTCATCTCTACGTGGGGCAATCCGGGAAGAGCGCTTAACGCGTTTGTCGTAAGCAGGTGGAGCGAGCGCCAGCGTTCGGAATGCCACCGCTCACCAACTCGCCCACGCTCCAGCACGATATGGTTGATATCGTACGCGGTGAGGCTCCGGCTCATAGCGAGACCGGCCTGGCCACCACCGATGATGACAACATCGGGATTTCGCATGATCGTATCCGTGGGATGCGCGATGAGTTCAGATGTTGCGACGAGGCGCGGCGGCCTCGCGCCTCAGGTCATGGCTGAAGTCTTGACGCCGATCGAAACCGGAACGCCATTTGTGATGACATCGAAGACCGCCGATCGGGCCTTCGACTGCATGACGATTTCCTTGAGTTGGTCGGGGCTCGCGTCGCCATCGATCTCGAAGGCGAGCTTGATGCCCTGATAGCCGTTGCGGACGCCTTTCGAGAGGCCGAGGATGCCGCGCAAATCGATATCGCCCTCGACTTTTGCCTCGACCTTGCTGAGCTTGATGCCTCGGGCCGCCGCGATATTGGCGATGCCGGCCATGATGCAGGAGGCCAGCGCATGCAGTAGCCACTCGACCGGCGTGGGGCCGGCATCGGCGCCGCACAAGACCTTTGGGTGATCGCTGGCGGCCTTGTAGGGAGCAATGTGCTTGTGCTCACCGTCTGCGCCGAACAAGCCATGCATCGTGCTTTCGCTGTGCGTGCCCCAAATCCAGCGGTTGTCGGCGCGAAACCGGAACCTGGCAAGCTCGGGCTGCGCTCCGATGGCGTTGATCGTCGCAAGCAACGTGGGCGTATCGACGCCGTTTATGGAAACTGGCGTACGAACGGGCTTCTTGGCAGATGTCATTGCGGCAGTCATGAGTTCATTCCTTGTTTGAGCAAAATTCGAGTGAGACAAGCGGTCGCGAAGATGCGGCCCGTTTGGTCGCGGGGTGTATATGCCATCCGGCTGTGTCGAAAGCTTTCAGCGGAGCTTGAATTGCTCTTGAAGAACCCTTGATTTCTCTTTAGGCAGGCCGCCTGTATAATTTGGCAAGCAATAGATACGGGGCGGCGGCGTGCTATATTTGTTTGAGCATTTTGTACTCGACGACGAGCGCCGTGAGCTGCGCACGGACAGCGGCGCGGTTCTGCCGGTCGGACCGCAAGTCTTCGATTTGTTAGTTTATTTGATTAAAAACCGCGGACGTGTGGTCAGCAAAGACGACCTCATTGCATCCGTCTGGGGCGGCCGCATTGTTTCCAATTCAACTCTGGACAGCCACATTAATGCGGCGCGCAAGGCGCTGGACGATAGCGGCAAGGAGCAGCGCCTGATTCGTACCGCGACGCGCAAAGGCATCCGATTTGTCGGCCAGGTCATCGAGAAAGGCGACGACGGCCTTTCCTCGTCGCTGAAGCCGCCCGGCATGCAACAGAAGGTTCAGTTTTGTACGGCCTCGGACGGCTTCTAAATCGCCTACGCGTCGGCCGGCCAGGGATTACCTTTGGTCAAAGCCGCCAACTGGCTTAACCATCTTGAATATGACTGGCAGAGTCCAGTTTGGAGCCATCTGCTGCACGCACTTGCAGCTGAATACCAGCTGATCCGCTACGACGAACGCGGTAACGGCCTCTCCGATTGGGACGTGGAAGACATTTCATTTGAAGCTTTCGTGCGCGACCTTGAGAGCGTCGTAGACGCAACAGGGCTGAAACGGTTCGCCTTACTCGGAATATCGCAAGGCTGCGCTGTCTCTATCGCCTACGCGGTACGGCACCCGGAGCGCGTCAGCCATCTTGTACTCTATGGCGGGTACGCGCGCGGTCGACGGATGCGCGGCTCATCTGCGGAGGTCGAGACGGCCCACGCCACGCTCACGCTGATGCGCTTGGGCTGGGGGCACGAAAACCCGGCGTTTCGGCACATCTTCACGTCGCTTTTCATTCCGGGCGGCACCGTCGAGCAAATGAAATGGTTCGACGATTTGCAGCGCGTCACTACATCGGCGGAGAATGCGGTCCGCATCCGCGGGACCATGAATATCATCGACATCAGCGATCTTCTGGCGCAAGTAACCGTCCCGACACTTGTCGTCCATTGCCAAGATGATGCGGTGGTGCCGTTCGAGGAAGGGCGGCGGATGGCCGCCGGCATATCCGGAGCGCGTTTCCTGGCGCTCGAAGGCTGTAATCACCTCATCCTGCCGGGGGAGCCAGCCGGAAGTCGATTTCTTGACGCGATCAGGGCCTTTCTCAAAGACGCATAACTACGCGCCTTCTGGCGGTGACAATGTCCGCTT
>CAWFPY010000005.1:0-340541 GCA_963817815.1 uncultured Alphaproteobacteria bacterium
CAATGTGGCGACAGACTGCTCGAATTTGTCATTTTCTTTGGAGCTGTGGAACGGCGAGTAATGGAACAGCGCTGCAATGACGAGGATTTCTCCTAAATAAATGACGAGCGCCACAAGCGACGCATTGGGAAGAGAGAAAACAGAATCCAGAAGGTGGATTAAACCGGTCAAATGGGGAGGCGTATTTGCAGAATGTTCTGAGTGTCGAGTGAGGTTGACTAGAAACCCTTCAATTGATCCGCGCAAATCTGCGGTCAGCGCTACCGCAGCACCGCCTAGAAGGCATATCATTCCGGCGGGAATAACAGTCCATCGATAGCGGCGGAGAGCAAACATCGCAACAAAGGCCAGGAGACCGATTTGCGGCTTCAGCGCCAGGAAAATCAAACCAACGATCACCATCAACGCGCGCTCTTTCAGCAACCCAAATGTGAATGCAGCGAGCCCAAAATAGACCAGAATAGAAGATTGGCCGCTCCACCCGTGTCGGCGGTAGCATACGTGAAAGAAACGAAGGCAATGCCTCCGAAAAAAAGCATCAAATATTTCTGACCGGTTATGTCGGCGAGTGCGCGTGCAAGCAAGTGAGTGGATATGAACAGCAAGATAAAATTCAGGATCTTCCAGACCGTGAGTGCCGCCTGGAATGGCATCATGCCGAAGGGAACGATCAACGGATACCAGTAAGGTGGGTAAAAAACCAGGTAGAGACCGCGGTTCGGCCCGCGTCATATGGGTTTTGTCCGGTGGCCCAGCTTTTGCCCGCCTGCCAAAAAAGCTGAAAGTCGAAGTAGTCGCCTGAACCAACGTTAAGAGATCGATAGTGTTTTCGGCGCTAAATATAAAACTCCAAGGCATGCGAATACCGTTAAAAGCAGAAACTTGAGTCGTTCTTGCTCAAGAATGTCGCGCTTTAAAAAAGTCACTGGAATATTGCCTCTATCTTTACGCATAGTACTCGAATTACCGCTGGACAAAAACCGGCGTCGCCGACGTAAACCGGTTTTCGATCGAGTTGGTAAAAGGCAACTATGGAAGGCCCGAAAGGCATGAATTTGCGTCATCGCGGCGATCAGGCGATCCATACCGGTCGATCGATCTGAGGGCAGGGGATCTTTTGTGAATTCGGTCGGCAGGCTTCCTGTTCTCGATGGATTGCGGGCGATCAGCATTTTGCTCGTGCTTGCGGCTCATATGTTGCCGCTCGGGCCAAGATTCTTGGATTGAACTATACGGCGGGGGTAATGGGCATGAGCCTGTTTTTTGCCCTGTCCGGATTTCTGATCACATCGACACTGATACATAATCATGACGTTTACGAATTTCTGGTGAAACGGCTGGCGCGGATTGTGCCGCTTGCTTACGCGTATACATTTCTCGTATTTACCTTCGTGATCTTTGATCCAAAAGTAGCGCTCTGGACCGCCACCTTTCTCATCAATTATTTTTCGGAATATATGGTTGATAACTTGAACAACCATTTTTGGTCATTATGCGTTGAAGTGCATTTCTATCTCGCGATTGCTCTGATTGCACTATTTTGGCCAAAAAAAGGTCTATGGATTGTGTGGCCAGCGTGTTTGATCGTTACCGCGCTCCGTGTAAATGATGGTGCGTATGTCGCGATTCAAACGCACTTGCGTGCCGACGAAATCCTTGCAGGAGCGTGTGTGGCGACACTTGTATCGAAGTTCATGGACAAGGTTCACGATCTATCCAACAACACTGACTGCCCTTGCAGTTACAGTGTGGTTCATATCAGGAAATTATTATTCGGATTGGTTTCAATACCTGAGGCCGTATACCACAGGGTTGGTGCTGGCGGCCGTCTTGTGCCATAGCGACACGCTACTCGCGCGCACTTTAAGCTCGCAGATTATGCGTTACATTGCTGCCATCATCGTACGCGCTTTATGTAGTGCATCCGCTGACAATTTATGGATGGTTCAACCAGGGAACATGCGTCGAACGATACCTCTTTAAACGTCCAATAAGTTTCATGATGATGTTTGGCGCGGCCCATATCTCAACGTTTTATTGGGAAAAATTCTGGATTCAAACGGGTCGAAAGTGGATTGAGGCCAGAAGGATGCGGCTGGCAAAATCGGCTGTTAAAGCCGGCCGCCATCCAGATGTAAGCCCCGGGGAACGCGGTCCATAATTCGCCCGTTCCCTGGCGTAATAACCTTATTTGGACAGGTCGGTTGATCCCGCACTCTGAAAGAGCCAAGCATTGCATATTTGGATACAAGCCATGGCTTTAGTAAGCGCCTCCTATGACGCGAAAAGTGAAGAAAAGTGCGGCCAAACGATCGATGTCGATCAAGGGAGATCAGCCGATCGAGCTTACCATCCTTATGCCGTGCCTGAACGAGGCTGAGACAATCGAAACATGCATCAGGAAAGCGCAGTCATTCCTGAACCGCTCGAAAGTTTCAGGGGAAATTCTGATTGCCGATAATGGCAGCACGGATGGTTCGCAAGAAATTGCATCGCGGCTGAATGCGCGAGTAATCAACGTTGCTGAACGAGGATACGGAGCAGCTTTGCAAGCCGGAATCACCGAAGCAAACGGCCGCTACATTATAATGGGCGATGCCGATGACAGTTATGATTTCACCCAGCTGGACGCATTCCTTACCGAGCTACGAAACGGCACAGATCTGGTCATGGGCAATCGATTCCAAGGCGGCATCCTGCCGGGAGCGATGCCTTTTCTGCATAAATATATAGGCAATCCAATTCTCAGCTTCCTGGGTCGCTTGTTTTTCCGAATCCCTATTTGGGATTTTCACTGCGGCCTGCGGGGATTTAACGCCAATTCTATCCGGAGTTTGGATTTGCGAACGACCGGGATGGAATTTGCCAGTGAGATGGTCGTTCGGGCTTCTATGGCTCAGCTTAGCGTCAAAGAGGTACCAACTACGCTGCGGCCAGACGGCCGTGCGCGAGCGCCACATCTCAAAACCTGGCGAGATGGCTGGCGGCACCTCAAATTTCTTCTCATGTATAGCCCGCGCTGGTTGTTTATGGTGCCCGGTGCAGTTTTTATCTGTCTCGGTGCTTTCTGGTGTAATCTTTTTCGGTCCGTTGCAATTTACAAATAACATTGAGCTCGATCTGAACACGTTCATCTTTTCCTGCTTCATGATAACACTCGGAGTCCAGGTCTTCACGTTTGGTGCGCTATCGCGCTCTATGCGGCAATAACAGGCATGCTTCCAGAAACAGACCGCGCCAACACTCTCGTGAAAATGCCACGGTCGACCGGTTGGTGTGGCTAGCAGTCGGCTGTTTGCCGGTGGGATAGCACTGTTCGGCACAGCGATAGGCATGTGGGCAAGTCGCACTTCGGACCTTGACTGATCCGATTGTTCTCGCGTTTGGTAATTGTGGGTATGACGCTTTTGGTGATTGGACTTCAGATGTTTTTTTCGGCGTTTCTTTTCGGAATTCTCAGTATCCCTGTCAAACGCGACAATGCTTCCTTGCGTACCTAACGTGGCCGCAACTGGGCAATGAAGTGCAAGCGCCGGCCGAAAATGTAGTTGGCCGGGCGAGGGTAGAGCGGTAAGTCGTCGTCGAAAATGGTGACTTGCAATCCGATTGCGGTGAACCTTTCCAACCAGGCCCGCCGCGGACAATAATTATAGGGCAAGGCGACGCCGTGCGGTGCGTTCCCAAACCAGTCCATGAAGGTGAGTGTTGCGTGGTCCAGGGCATTTTCCGCAAGGTGATCCTTGATGATCACGAACTTGCGGGCGACGCGGGCGGCTTCGGCCATTAATTTTGTCGCATCATGACTATGATGAAGAACGTCAATGAGCGTTATGACGTCGACGCTTTGATCGTTGCATTGAATCGAACCGACCGTCGAACCAACGGACGGGAATGTAGGTCTCGTCGCGTAGGAGGACATCAAGCCCTTCGACCTGTATGTCGGGCCTTCGAGTTTGCAAGAGACTAGCGATGCGGCCGTCGCCGGTTCCGACGTCAAGAACAGTCGCTGCCTTGGGAATAAGTTCGCCGATTTCGAGCGGCAAGGATCTGGTTCGCGCGCCGGTAAACCAGGTTGCTATGGGCAATTCTGGTGATGGAAGCTTCGGCGTCGCCCTTTTCCTAAGGAGCGGGCTGTTCAAAGACAATATTATAAATGGAAATCGTGAAAGCACGACATCGATGTCCGTTTCGGTGACCCATGCGGCAATCGTCTTTAGACCCGCGGCACATATGGCCCTGAGCGACTGATGACGTCGGCGCCGTAGAGAGGACCGAAACTATCCTCATCATCGCGCAGCCGAGGAACCCATAAACTACTGAAAGAAGTACTGGATAGTGTTCATCCGTGGTGCTCGTGCGGGTAAGGAATATTTATCGCCACGTTTAGTAAATGAGTGGCAGCTCCAATCGCGTTGTGGTCCAAAACAACAGTGCTGCCTAAACTTATTTCAGAACCGTCGTGCCAAACATCAGCCAAGCTCATGCGTGTGCTGTGCGCGTCGTTCGGGTCCGCGTTCACAAACTTGAAGATATCTGACGTTAACGAACTCGCAATCGACGAACCTTCCGTAACGATATGAAAGTTGTTCTGAATTGAAGCAAGCGAAATTGCCGCAAGGCCAGGAGGGTTATTGAGAGTGCTAGTTAAAGTTTCTGCAGACGCTTGGCTGCTGGGTACGCCGATCACACCGTCGCCATTCAAGTCCTGATGGAAACTGGTCTCGAACGATTCGCAGCGCCGTGCTGCGTTCCCGACATAAGGCCGATGCGTAGTCGAGATGTAGTTGCCGTTGCTGTCGGTGTTCCAGACCGATATATTGATCGGCGCCCGGTGACCTTCCAGGCCACCTGATAGCCGCTTGCCGTCTGCTCGGCGCCGATCGGCGTCCAGCCACCAAACTGACCCGCCACAACGTCGGCGCCACCATATTTCAGCGAGGGGCCCGACCCGGTGCTGATGCTATCGAGAAAAAACTTGGTCCCCACCGCCACCAGGCTGGTCGAGCCGGCCGACTCGATCACGGTCCCGGGAACACCGATTGCTCCGTCGCCATTCAAGTCCTGATGGAAACTGGTCTCGAACGATTGCAGCGCCGTGCTGCTCCCGACATAACGGCGGTCTGTGAGATGTAGTTGCCGTTGCTGTCGGTGTTCCAGACCGATATACTGATCGGCGCCCGGTGACCTTCCAGGCCACCTGATAGCCGCTTGCCGTCTGCTCGGCGCCGATCGGCGTCCAGCCGCCAAACTGACCCGCCACAACGTCCGCGCCACCGTATTTCAGCGAGGGGTCCGACCCGGTGCTGATGCTATCGAGAAAAAACTTGGTTCCCACCGCGACCAGGCTGGTCGAGCCAGCCGACTTCGATCACGGTCCGTCGGGAACACCGATTGCTCCGTCGCCATTCAAGTCCTGATGGAAACTGGTCTCGAACGATTGCAGCGCAGTGCTCGCTCCCGACATAACGGCGGTCTGTGAGATGTAGTTGCCGCTGCTGTCGGTATTCCAGACCGATATACTGATCGGCGCCGGTGACCTTCCAGGCCACCTGATAGCCGCTTGCCGTCTGCTCGGCGCCGATCGGCGTCCAGCCGCCAAACTGACCCGCCACAACGTCCGCGCCACCGTATTTCAGCGAGGGGCCAGACCCGGTGCTGATGCTATCGAGGAAAAAATTGGTTCCCACCGCGACCAGGCTGGTCGAGCCAGCCGACTTCGATCACGGTGCCGGCGGGAACACCGATTACTCCGTCGCCATTCAAGTCCTGATGGAAACTGGTCTCGAACGATTTCAGCGCCGTGCTGGCTCCCGACATAACGGCGGTCTGTGAGATGTAGTTGCCGCTGCTGTCGGTATTCCAGACCGATATACTGATCGGCGCCGGTGACCTTCCAGGCCACCTCATAGCCGGTTGCCGTCTGCTCGGCGCCGATCGGCGTCCAGCCGCCAAACTGACCCGCCACAACGTCGGCGCCACCGTATTTCAGCGAGGGGTCAGACCCGGTGCTGATGCTATCGAGAAAAAAATTGGTCCCGACCGCGACCAGGCTGGTCGAGCCAACCGACTCGATCACGGAGGCACTCGAGTTGACTGGCACCACCAATACGCTCGAGACCGCACTGGTATTACCGGCCACGTCGGTGGCCGTCTCCGTCAGATCGTGGACGCCGGAACCCAGCCCGTGGTGGTGTAGCTCCAGGCTCCTGCGACGTTCGAAGTAGCACTGCCGAGCAGCGTGGCACCATCATAGACCTTCACGATTGCGTTGGCTTCCGCCGTGCCGGTCAAAGTCAGTGTGCTGTCATTAGAAGTGCCATGCCCAGCGCTATTTGGTTCGTGTTTACAGTCACATCGCTCGAGATCGAGGGTGCCGTTGGCGCCACCGTATCAACGGTTACGCTCAACGCCGCCGAGGCCACGCCGGTATTGCCGGCCGCATCGGTGGCGGTGGCGGTGAGGCTGTGGGCGCCATTGCTCAGCGCCGTCGTGGTGTAGCTCCAGGCGCCGGTGCCATCGGCGGTGACGCTGTTGAGCAGCGTGGCGCCGTCGTAGACCTTGACGACGCTGTTGGCTTCCGCCGTGCCGGTCAAGGTCAGCGTGTTGTCATTGGTGATGTGGTCGCCGACCGCACCGCTGTCGGTGGAGAATGTGGCAATGGTGGGCGCAACCGGCGCCACCGTATCGACGGTCACGGTCAGGGCTGCTGGACGCGCTGCTGGTCACGCCCGAAACCGTATCGGTCGCGGTGAAACTGTGGGCTCCGTTGCCCAGCGTGCCGCTTGTAAAGGTCCAGGCGCCGCTGGCATTGACCGTCGCCGTGCCCAGCAAGGTCGCACCGTCGTAAACGTTCACAGTGCTGTTGGCCACCGCCGTTCCCGTGAGTGTCAGTGTGCTGGCATTGGTGATGCCGTCACCCGCAACACCGGTGTCGGGCGAGACCGAACTGATTGTTGGGACCCCTGGCGCACCACTGGAAACACGATTCCAGCCGATGACGTCCAGAGCCGTGAGATCTGCGGCAGAAAATGGCGAAACAACGCCGGGCGACCCATACGCATTGCCGGCATCGGCCGTATTGCCTGCCCAATCGCCGAAGTCACCCCCCGGATTGGTATTGAAACTGTTGAGGTTCGTCTGTCCGTTATTGACAGAAAAGTATCCGGGCGTTGTGCCTGAAAACGTACGAACGCCGGGCGCGGAATAGTGAAACAGGTCTAAGGGATTGTACACTCCGCTCAGGCCGTCGCTGGTTTCGCGACCGAGCACTTCGGAGATCTCGTGCAAGACCGTGCCGTAGAAGTCATAGGTTCCAGCGGAGACGCCGTCGGCGTTGTTGTAATCCCACGCGGCTCCGCTGCTCAACCCGATCCAACCATCGGGAATGGTACCGGCCCAAAGTCCGAGCGCTTTAGCCTCGGCCGATGCCACGTAGAATGTGCCACCGTTGGTGGGATCGACTGTGGGTAGCGTTGCATTCGCCGACAAATCGTCGGCGGTTTTCGCATCAGCGACCAGCGCGTTCTTGACCTGCGAATAGTTGAACGAGCCGACGTAGTACATGCTCTGGCCGAGTGCACCACCGCCCATCGTCTGTCCGTTGACCTCGCCGTAGCCAACAGAGATGGTAATGGTAATCGGATCCGAGAATTGACTTTGCAGGTACGAGACAGCCGCGGCGACATTTGCCTTGAATGCAGCCGGCGCGCTGTTCACGCTCGCATCGTAATTGACATTGATGATAAGCCCGGCGCTGGCTGCCCCGCCGGACGTCGTGGTTGATGTACCCGTGCTCGTTCCCGTCGTTGTGGTCGTGGAACCGGCATCGTCGCCCACCAGTGTCCACACCATGTCGCTGTCGGTTGTCGTGCTCGTCGACGGGGCCGAGGCAGCGGTCTGGGGCGCCGGGGCAGGATCGTTGGTTACCGCGTCGTGATTCGACGGCAGCGGAGCAGGGACATCGCTAGATGAACCTGGCGCAGTATCGTGATGAAAAGACACATCCCTTCCGACGGGGCTGATACCCACGTCGGCGGCGTTACTGCCGGCACTATGATTGTCGTGCGTACCAAAGCTCGGCGCTGAGGCATCATGATTATCGTGGCCGTCCGAATCGCTATTGTTATCGAACCCGTGGCTGCTCTTGCCGTGATCATCGCTCGCCGTATCAATTGACAGCGAGACCATATCGGCGTCGACACCAGGTGAGGCACTATTATCTGTCGATATTACGTTAGCGATCGAGACGTGATCTTTTGGGGAGTGATCATCAGTTACGGACAGTCAGGGTGAAATTGTCGGGCTGAAGGTCGAGCGACAATTCGGAGTGACTGGCATTGAGTGGGCCCGTGATGAGGTCCACATTTGCGATGCTCGGCGCGACAGGTCCGCCGGAAACGTCCGGCATGAGATTGTCGATCGCGGTGCTTCCTGCAATAGCGCTTGCGTCATTCGTTCCTACGATTTTCCGCATTTTCCCACACTCGTTTTCTGACTGGTTGGCCCTTAAAGGCCCTGCTCTCCTCCGTTTTAGAATTGCGGCTGGTAAAATGGTGTTAGTTTAAAGCGTCTGATTTAATCGAAACGATTGAGCATCGAATTTACTTTAATGCAGGGTTTGTTTTGTGCCTGATTGGATCTACTCAAGCCGATTTTTACTTTTGGTTAGGCGTCGTTTCGACCGGCGACTTGTTTTCACTGCGCAAATTGACGGCTCGCGAAGGCCAGCCCGCAAGCTCCAGGCGTGAGCCCATTTTTCATCGCTGGGACTGCGCCAAATCCAGTTATTGACATGTTGTTAAGGCTCCAAAACTTGTAGCCGTAATGGAGTAATAAAAAAAACACTGGCTGGCGCATACGTTTGGGCGGAATTCAAAGGACGCGCGCGGCAGCATGGCAAAATCTGGTGGGTATCCGCGCTTGGATGGCTTCAGCGCCAAATCCGAGCTCACAACAGCGTTGGAGACGTGCCGCAACGCTTTCATTTCGATCGCCGTGTTCAGCGGGATGAGCAATGTTCTCATGCTCACCGGTGCGGTCTTTATGCTGGAAGTTTACGACCGCGTTTTGCCGAGCCGCAGCGTTCCGACTCTTATTGCTCTGATTCTTCTCGCGACGTTCATGTACGGCGCATTGGGCATCCTCGATCTCATCCGAAGCCGGATCCTGATACGAATCGGCTCACACCTCGACGAAACCATCAGTGCACGCGTGTACAACGGCCTTGTGCAATTGCCACTAAAGGCAGGAAATCGGGGTGAAGGCCTCCAGGCGCTCCGGGATCTCGACAGTCTGCGCGCGTTTCTCTCTGGCAGCGGACTTGTGGCACTCTTCGATTTGCCGTGGATACCGCTCTACCTCGTCATCTGTTTTGCGTTTCATTTCCTCATTGGCTTAACCGCCCTCATCGGCGCAGTAATTTTGGGCGTATTGACCGCATTGACCGAGGTCTATACGCGCGATCCGGGAAAAATGTTGGCCGGACTTGCGGTATCGCGCAGCGTGCTTGCCGATACCAGCCGAAGGAACGCCGAAGCCCTGGTCGCAATGGGCATGGCAAAGCGGTTGGCCGCACGCTGGAAAGAAATCAACAGAAAATATCTCGCCGTTCAGCGTGAGACGAGTGACATCGCAAGCGGATTTTCTTCAACATCCAAAGTGCTGCGGATGTTACTGCAATCGGCGGTATTAGGTGTCGGCGCATATCTCGTCATCAATCAGGAGGCGACCGCCGGTATTATCATTGCGAGTTCGATCTTGAGCGCCCGGGCACTCGCACCGGTCGACCTCGCCATCGCAAACTGGAAGGGTTTTGTCGCGGCGCGGCAGAGCTGGCACAGACTAAATCAGCTTCTCGTCCTCTTTCCCGAACAAGAAACGCCGATGTTGCTGGAGCAACCATACAAAAATATCGCTGTGCAAAATGCCAGCGTGGTTCCACCCGGCGATCAACGGCTCGTCGTCAATGATGTGAATTTCACGCTCGAAGCCGGAACTGGATTAGGCGTCATTGGACCGAGCGGATCTGGCAAGTCGTCGCTGGCCAGAGCGCTGGTCGGCGTCTGGCAGCCGGCACGTGGAAAAATTCGCCTGGATGGGGCGACCTATGATCAGTGGGCGCCGGAAATCCTTGGTCAGCAGATCGGCTACCTGCCTCAGGACGTTGAGCTTATTGGAGGCACGATTGCCGAAAACATCTCCCGTTTCGATGATGACGCAAAGGCGCAGGACGTGATTGCCGCAGCGCGTGCCGCAGGCGTTCATGAGCTTATTGTCAGTTTTCCGCAAGGCTACGAAACAGCAATTGGCGAACAGGGCATGTTGCTCTCCGGCGGCCAGGCACAGCGAATTGCGTTAGCCCGCGCTCTTTATGGCGACCCATTTCTGGTCGTGCTTGATGAGCCCAACTCAAATCTTGATGCCGAAGGCGACGACGCCCTGACCCGCGCGATCCTCGACGTTCGCGCACGTAATGGCATTGTCATTGTCATCGCGCACCGCCCCAGCGCGATCGCCGGTGTCGACCTTCTGCTCGTCATGAACAATGGCAAACAAGTGGCATTTGGCACGAAGGAAGAAACCTTGGCAAAGCTTCAGCGTCCGCATCCCTCACCGCTCAAGGTCGTTCCCGAACGTAAAAGTGCAACAGCATGAAAATGCTCGATCACCCGGATACGCGTGAAGCCATCAGGCGGCACACAATTGCCGGCGTCGCAGTCGTTATCTTCCTCACAGGCGGCGTCGGCGTATGGGCCGGCACGATGCATATCGCAGGTGCATTGATTGCGCCCGGCACGATTGTTGTCGATTCTAACGTCAAGAAAGTGCAGCACCCGACCGGCGGCGTCGTCGGGGAAGTTCGTGTGCACGACGGCGATCACGTTAAAGCTGGCGATCTCCTTGTGCGTCTTGATGATACGGTGGCACGTGCCAGTCTCGCAATTGTGACGAAGGGGCTAACCGAGTTTGAGGCCCGAAGGGCAAGGCTCGCCGCCGAACGCGACCGCGCCGATACCATCAAATTTCCCGATGGTCTCTTGCAGCGCGAAAACGACCCAGACGTAGCGCAAGTTCTTGCAGCGGAGCGCAAGCTTTTTGACCTGCGGCGGGCTGCACGCGCGGGGCAGAAAGCTCAGTTAAGGGAGCGCATTGAACAACTCGGCAAGGAAATCAACGGGTTTACTTCGCAACAGATCTCAAAGGAGAAGGAAGTCACGTTAATTCAGCACGAATTGGAAGGCGTTCACGAGCTTTTCCAGAAAAATCTCGTTCCCATGACCCGCGTTACCGCACTCGAGCGTGACGCGACCCGCCTCGACGGCGAACGCGGCCAGTTGGTCGCGTCAATCGCCCAGGCCAAGGGGAAAGTCGCAGAACTCAACCTGCAAATCATCCAAGTTGATGAGGATGCCTCCAGCGAAGTCGCCAAAGAGATGCGGGAAGTCGAAGGAAAAATTGGGGAATTTGTCGAGCGTAAGATCGCTGCCGCAGATCAGCTCAAACGCACTGACATTCGGGCGCCACAGGCTGGCACGGTCTTCCAATCTACAGTTCACACGGTGGGCGGCGTGATTCCACCGGGCGACCCCATGATGATCATTGTCCCCGATGCTGAAAATCTGGCTGTGGAAGCCCGGGTTAATCCCCAGGACATCGACAAGGTGCAAGTCACCCAACCCGCGGTTTTGCGTTTCTCCGCATTCGACACGCGCACAACGCCCGAAATATTCGGAAAAGTCACCCGTGTGTCAGCGGATACGACGTTGGATCAACGCACAGGGCAGAGCTACTATACAATCCGCATTGCGTTGGAACGTGAGCAAATGGAGCGCCTCGGCAACGTGCGGCTCGTTCCCGGCATGCCTGTCGATGCCTTTGTTCAAACCGGTGAACGGACCGTCATTGCCTATCTGATGAAACCGCTCTCCGATCAGATTGTGAAAGCCTTCCGAGAAAAGTGATTTTGACCGATCGCGCCGCTATTAGCGCTGCAATCGCTTTTCCGTGAGCAAGCCGGCACCCCTAAGATTAATAGTTTATTGCGGCTCTCGTTGACCGTCCTTATCCCCTTCGACATACATGCATTCACACAGGTCGAATGCATGCAGTCCATGGTCGATAGCAACAAGCGCCAAAACTTCATCGCACATTGGCCGATTAGCCTTGTCGCGCTAGGAGTTGTGCTGACGCTTCTTTGGATAGCCGTCATTGCCTGGCTGCCACTGCGGCTTCTATTTTCCGCGTAGCTTTCCGAAACAATTGTCCTTGGATGCTGGATGCGGTGCAGCCGCGCTTTCGCGTGAGCATTTGCGCCGTGGCGTACGAACCTTCGATGCCGCGCATCGTCAGAAAAAAAGAACAGCCTCGGCTTTGTGGCTTGGCCGAGGCTATCCCTCCAATGATTGGACTTCTGTCGACAGTGAAAAAACTATGAGCGAGGACAGAATTCAAGTCGAGTTACAAACTAAACTCATTCGTATTTACGTTAGCGGGAATGCTTAATCGCCGAGACGTGCGGCGCCGGTTTCACTGATGCAATTGCTGTCGTTGTTCGCCTCGTTGGCATCCGCCGAATCGCACAACTGCGGGAGCGCGAAAGTTCCAATTACCTGCCACGTACTGGCCGCGCACATTAACGGCAGCGGACCCCCTCGCTGCCACCACAAATCTCTATGATATTTCATAGGCTTGGGCGGCCACCGAACGCGGCGGAATGTCATTCGGCTGTTAAAATTAATACAAACTTCCGATACACAATTGACTAAAAGTCGAGTAATTATATGGCTGTGGCGGCTCGAACCAAGGCTAATCGGTACGACGGTCTCTAAAAGTGCTGAGCATTTTTGGTAACCTGTAACCGTTGCGTCGCATCATGAATTATCACAAGCAAGATCTGAGCGCGTCGAAGACCGTTGCGCTCGAGTCTCTCGAGTATCAAAAGCGCCGTCAGCCGCAGTGGAGCGTTTCCTACCAAGCCATCGCCCCGATCGCGATGATCGTCGATGCAATCACGATCGTTCTGATGGGTGTGCTCGGCAACGTCGCTTATCAATACCTGTATTCCTATGACAGCATCGGCGGACGACCGGGCGAAATTATCCAAGCCGCCGGACTTGCTGCAGTCGTTGCGGCGCTGTTCGTCAGCTTTGGAAAGATTCGGAATCTCTACGATCCCGCCGAGCTTTTAAATCTCAAGTCACAAATACAAAAAATTTCGTTCAAGTGGCTCGCTGTATTGCTTTTTTTAGCGGCGGCCGCTTTTGCGATGAAAGCTGGTGGAAATTTTTCCCGCGGATCGACGATCTTGTTTGCAGGATTTGGCATTGCAGCGTTGATCGGCGAACGTGTGCTTTGGCGTGTCGTTCTCGCAGACGGCTTGTCAGTTCGCCGTTTTTCCGGCCGCAGGGTTGTCTTGATTGCCGAACAGAAGGCAGTGAAGGGATCTGGCATTCTTAAATCTCTCGATCGCCATGGACTGCAACCGACACACCAGTTTATTTTGCCCGTAGATCCAGAAGATGTTCAGGAACGAAAGCGGGTTATCGCAAAAGTAATATCGGCGGTCCGCGGTTCAAAGATTGAAGAGATTATTGTCGGTGCCGATCCCGCACATTGGTCGCAGCTCAAAGAATTGTTCTCGGAACTTCGGGTGCTCCCAATCCCGGTAAATCTTGTACCGGTTGGTCCATCGTCAGATCTATTCCAGCTCCCGTCACATACCATCGGCGATACCGTCACCGTTGAACTTCAGCGTGGCCCACGCACGTTGTTTGATCGCGCCACCAAGCGGGTGCTGGATATCATTTTCTCGGCCGGTGCGTTGGCCTTGTTGATCCCGCTTTTCATAATGACCGCGATTGCAATCAAACTCGATTCCCCCGGGCCCGTAATATTCTGGCAGCGGCGCGCCGGTTTTAACGGCAGAAAATTTTACATCATGAAGTTTCGGACCATGTCGGTCCTCGAAGATGGCGAAACTGTCACGCAGGCCAAACGCAAGGATAGCCGTGTCACACGCGTGGGCTATTGGCTGCGCCGTACCAGCATCGATGAATTGCCACAGCTGTTCAACGTTTTGCGCGGGAATATGTCGATGATCGGCCCTCGGCCGCATGCGCTCGCACACGACACGGAATTTGGGCAGCTGGTGGCCAATTATGCGTACAGGCACCACGTCAAGCCGGGCATTACCGGATGGGCCCAGGTCAACGGCTTCCGCGGACGAACCTGCACGGTATCCGATATTGAAAAGCGGCTGGCGCTTGATCTCTGGTATATTGATAATTGGAGCCTTGCGCTCGACTTTAAGATCACCCTGATGACGGTCATCGAGATCGCCAAGGGCGAGAACGCGTACTAACCCCTTGATGTCGCCCCGCCATTTCTAGCCATTATTCGAGTTGCGGCCGCCGATCTATTGTGGCCAGCGGGCCACGCGGCCCGCTTTTTCACAAAAGAATATCCCCACCCTCATTGGCATCGGCTGCTTGTCCGGGTACTCTGGCGTGGAAGTCCGCTATTGGCGCGGCTGGGCGGGGGACATTATGCGTGGGGCTATTTTAGCTGTTTGCGCTGCAACATTCTTGTCAGGTTGCGGTTCCATGCCTTACGAACAACGAAACACGCTTATTGGGTTCGGCCTTGGCGCCGGTACCGGGGCCCTCGTCGCATCAGCGGTCGCTACGGGCGGAGGCTCTATTGCGGCTGGCGCCATAATTGGCGCCGCAACCGGTGCGACCATCGGGTCACTCATCAAACCGGATGCGTGCTACTTCTCGAACCGGCGCGGCGAGCTTTGGCAAATCCCATGCGGATTTAGGCCTGCCAGCGCGGTTGCCTGCTTCTACGGGCGAGGCCCCGGTTCGGTTGTAGAGATAGATTGCCGGTCTGGCGCGCCGAATCGGGTAGCCAGCCTTTAGTAAGGCCCGCGCACATCGACAGGCGGTAGAGAATATCCAGCCTGTTCGAGGGTGGCACGCCCCAAAACGCCGGACAGATAGCCGACTTGGGTCGCCGTTAAATTGACGACCAGCCAGAGCCACACATGGCTTGGGTCTACCAGCACGAGAAGACCGGCTTCGCCCAAGACGAAGGACATGATTAATAGCAAGGTGCGCGTCTTAAAGACCGACCCAGTCACAGCACCGGCTAAAAAATGGAATATCATCGCGTTCAGCCAATTCTTGGCCCCTGCCCCCACGAATCGCCCACGACGCTAGCTACAATTTGTAAAGAGCCCCTAAATCCCCGCAATGGCTGCCGAGGGGATTTCCCCTGGCCACTAGGATTTTGCAAATCAGTTAACGCCTGATAACTGACCTCGCCCAAGGCATCGCGAGAATTGGCCGATTAGGCCGCCGCCGTTGGGGCCGATCCCGTCGCGATAAACCGGTGCCCGCGTTCATCCAGCAAAACGCACGTTAAACGCCCCGAGGTGTAGGCGCCGGTATCAATATTGATTCGGTTTGCTAAGACTTCCGGCTCGCGCCTCGGGGTATGGCCGTGAACGACAACTTTGCCGAAATCCGTTTTGCTGCTGAGAAATTCGTCGCGGATCCATAACAGGTCTGTTTCGCTTTGAAGCTCCAATGAAATCCCGGGTCGAACACCGGCATGGCATAAAAAGTAGCCTCCAAACACCAGTGAAGTCTTCAGCGACTTCAGAAACTCTGACTGTTTCGATGTTATTGCTTCACCCAATTGCTTGGCCATTCGTTCTAAATCGGCGCGCCTCATTTTAGATGTGACGGCGACGCCGAACGATTTCACCGTTTCCAGGCCACCCAGGTGCCACCAGTCCGGGCCAACAGCCGCTGGGTTGTCCAAGAACGCCTCGAGCAATGCCTCGTGATTGCCCTTGAGGGCGACATATCGACCCTCGAACGGGTTATTCGCTAGACGATCAAGAACGCCGCTGGAATTCGGACCGCGATCGACATAGTCGCCGAGAGTCACAATGACCGCCTCGCCTCCACGCGACTTGATATCGATATTAATCAGTTCAATGAGTTGCTCGAGCAAATCCAGTCGACCGTGGATATCGCCGATAACGTACAATCGCGTATCTGCAGTGCTCATACTTTAGAAAACCCGGCTATCAAGGAAGTTTTGGAACCCACCTCGTAGCTACATAATTATTATAATAATTGTGGGTTTGTTTGTTGCGAAACAGAGGCGAGACCGCTGGATAGTGGAACGATGCTGCGCGAATTAGTACAAAATCGATGACCAAAGTTGTTCCTAATATCGCAAGCCAGGTAGAAGGCGCAGAACGACCGGCTCCGATCAGGAAAGCACTAACCGCGCTATCTTAGGTTGTCAGCCTACGACTAACTAGCAAGATTCCGCTTCCGTTGCCATCCAAGCAGACCCAACAGACAGAGGCCCGTGGCGAAGAGAGGCAGCGCTGCGGGGAGCGGGGTCTGCTGCAAGAATTTGATGCAACCTCCACACTCAACGAGCCCCATCACGCCAACAAAGTCATCGTGGTCGTCATCACCGAATCCATTGTCGTTAAAGGCGAAGACAACCCAGGCCGCCCGGTCACTGGTCAGCGTATAATTGCTGCCATCAAAGTTCGCGTAGGAGAATATTAAATTTGCTCCAAAAGCCTTCGGAACCGGATTGTCCCCGCCATTGGTGACAGTGCCGGTCAAGAAGCCTGGTGAAATATCAGCAAGCGTAAATTCCGGAATATTCGTTCCGTCGTTTAAGAACGTTGTCGAACCCATCGGCACGGTCGACGTGTTCACCATATGCCCAAGCTGGCATGTTCCGCAATTATTGTTGATATCGGTATCGATAGTCGTGATCGCGCCATTGTTAAAAACATTGGGGTTGGTTGGGACGGCAAACTGGGTGGTGTTATCCGATTCCGAACCCACGTAAGTCCAGCTGATCGTATACCCATGGGTCGGATCCAATCCGGTTACCGAAACGAAGGAATTGACGAAAACATTGTTTGCATTCAGTCCGGAACCTAACCAGGTCGACGGCGCCGCGCCCGTATCTACGACCGTTGATCCAGTGCTGGTCGACCCACCGAAATTGATGACGTTGCTGTCGTCCGGAGCAGTACCATAAATAAAACCGTTCTGTGGCACCCCCGTGATGTCAAACACGAGCGGTGCCGCTTGCGATGTGTGACTAGCCGTCGTCAAAGCAACAACTGCGCATAGCAAGACCAGCAAATGTTTTTTGACCGTTGTTTTCATTGCCCGCGCCGAACGTTTTGATTGAGTGGGAACGTTTTGCGCTTCCTGCGCCAACAAAGCAGGTGCGATGGCCCACCTGGTTTTCATTTCAGTCATCTCTCAACGTCCTAAAAGACGTCCACCCAAGCCTACGCTGCGCCTTTTGTTGGCTGGATTCAATAACTTGTCAGATCACAAGTCCGATAGCACCTCGGACTCCGCGACCGACTCAGCCATGGTTGCCCTCGGCGATGGCGTTGGATTTTACCCCCCGAATGAGCCCGCATTCTCGGCAGCTTGCGGGCCCCTCCTCCGGCGGCATCGCCACATCATCACGCGACATCTGCATCACAAAACCCCCGAGCGCTTTCGCTCGAGGGCTTTCCGGCCACAGTAAACTTATTAGGCGATCTTGCTTCCGCTGCCTGCGCCAGCCGAGCAGAGCCGCTTACGCGGCAAGGTCCAGTGCAGCAGCGCGCAAGCGCTTTCGGTCGCGTTCGCCGCGCGCTGCGGATTTAAGGATGCGTTCGGCCAGCGCCGTCTTCTGCATCTTGGCCTGCAATTCCGGCGAAAGGCAGGCCCAAGCGTCGTCAAGAGTCTCCCTCAAAAAAGCGACGGTCTCAGGATCAAAATACACAGCTTGTTCTCTTCCGATCATTAATCACCTCACGTGCTATTTCGATCGGCTCGGAATTTACTCGTGAACGTGACTACAATCTGGCGATCGGACGGCCATCGTCTGACCTTTTGCTTCGAGCGGTTCTAACCTACCGCCAATGGTTCACAATCGATTGAATGAAACGTGATGCCCGCTTTACACCCGAAAGCGGGCACGTGCGGTGCATTACCTTATGTCCGCCAAGTGCCAATTTCGGACATCAACGACGGACCTTCTCTGCTATCTGACTTTTGTACGTGATGCTTGGCGCAATTTTTCGGGCCAGGGCCGCGCATATCGTGCCGTTCGGGCCGGCAAGAATCAAACAGCGTCCACCGATTCGTCCGCAGATGTGGGATGCGTATTGCAGATGTTTTCTGATGCGTATCACGACATTTAAACGGTCTGCACAAAACAGAAAGACGGCCTCTCGACGGTCTCTCCGAAATTCGATCGGCTATATTAATCAAACCGCGAGAACAGTGGCCTTCCGCCTCTTGCACCAGCCGAGCAGACCTAACGCGCCGAGACCCGTAGCGACGCTACCGTGTTGACTTATGCTACCGGGTGCGATTTCTCCAGTGCGTAGCCACCAACTAACTTATTGCGCATGATTAACTGCCGCGTGCTTGTCGACCGCGTAATTTACTTCTGCATCGTCTCGATCGAGCACTGCATCGTACAGGTCGTCCCGAGCGATCTCTTTGAGCAAATCCACTACAAGCTCCGCCGTCGAAACACCCATAGCCGCGGCACGCTGACGTAGTTGCTTGAACAGCTCATCTGGGAGTGGAATTCTCGGCCACCGTTTAAGCCGAACCTTATTGGAAGATCGCCTAAGGCTGATTTTCAGCTGGGAACACCTGACGGACAGAGTGCCAACGGTCCATCCCATCCTGCTTGCAATTTCTGTGTTACTGAGCCCGTTTCCGACAAGCTCGCGGATCATTTGCGGATCTAATTTATTTTTTCGCATGGTGCATCAATCCGCTTCGATGGCCTCTTTTGATCGCATCAAGCAGCATCTTTGCTGGAAATGGCTTGCGAAAAAACGCGATGCCGCCTGCAGCAATGACCTGGAATTCGATCGTCGCATCGTCGTGTCCGCTCATAAAAATCACGGGGAATTTGAAGCCGTCCGCCGCCAATTGACGCGCCAATTCCACGCCGGAAAGGTCGCCGAGTTCAATATCAACAAGTAGGCATTTCGCCGCGCATGTCGACGCACAGGCGAGAAAGGTCTCAGCTGAATCGAAAGTGAGTGCACCATATCCGTGTGCCGAAATAAGCGCCGCCATCGCAGCGCGCATTTCCGGATCGTCATCGACGACGGCGACAATCGCTTGTGAATTTGCCATTAATTCCTCCAAAAAGGCGTGCGGCCACACGGCAGCTCACGGTCGAAATTGAGGTCGGAGCTGATCGGCCTACTGGCTATGAGAGTTTCGCCAAAGCGTCATCTCCAGCACGTGCTTGATAGACGCGACAGCCGGTTGGCGTCTTGTTATTATCTGCCAAAGTTATGGCAGCGTCGGCCAGTCGAGGTGGGAATACAATTGATAATGGACTTGGCTCTATAGGCAGGAAAGGCGCAGTCATGGCACGTGCTGATATCAAGCACCTCGGCACTCTTCCGAACGCATATGGAACGTTAACGCGGCTCGCTTACGCGCACGCAAAAGAGACCGGAATTGACACGCGGACTTTGCTCGATAAAGCAAATCTCACACTGCAGCAAATCAATAACACGAATCTTAAACTCAGAGTTCGCGATCAAATCAGATTTTTAGACCTTGTCGCCGGCGCGCTCCGGGATAACCTGTTTGGATTTCATCTTGCCCAGCCACTCGATCTTCGCGAGTTCGGCTTTCTCTATTATGTTGCGGCTTCTTCGAAGGAATTGGGTGACGCCTTACAGAAACTCGCGCGCTACAGCACGATAGCCAATGAAGGCGTGTCAGTAAAATATGTTGATGGCAGAAATGTTGGACTGGCATTCCATTACACTGGGGTCGGTCGGCACCTTGATCAGCATCAGATTGAGTTTTTTATGGCAATGCTGGTCCGTCTCTGCCGGCAGCTAACAGGCATTCGGTTGGCGCCGGTCCGCGTCCGCTTCGCACATCATCGCAGCGGCCGAATTTCGGAATTGACTAAATTCTTCGGCGGCGACGTCGAATTTGGAGCACCCGTTGATGAATTGTCATTCGCACCAAGCATAAAAGATATGGCGGTCGTTAGCGCGGACCACCACCTGAACAAATTGTTGCTCACATATTGCGAGGAAGCGCTTAGTCGGCGGCGAACCCGCCGCGGCGCGTTCCGCACCAGCGTTGAGAATGCCATTGTGCCGTTGCTACCGCATGGCATGGCGCATCTTGAGGCGATTGCACGTCAGCTCGGCGTCAGTCAACGCACGCTTGCGCGGCGACTCGCTATGGAAAAACTGAATTTTTCCACTGTTTTGGAGAATCTGAAGATTGATCTCGCCCATCGCTATTTAGCCGAGAATGACTTGTCGATTTCGCAAATTGCTTGGTTGCTCGGCTATCAGGAAGTCAGCTCTTTCACGCACGCTTTTAAACGTTGGTCGGGAAAGACCCCTCGACAGGTACGTTCTCGAAAAAATTATTGAACAAGAAAACGGCCCGCTATAGTTGGACGTCATCACGCGCCGTTATTGCTCTGCCTTTCAGTAATAGTGTCCGCTAAGTGCCATAAGCGGGCATGCCGCGGGCCAAGAAGCGATGTCGGGGTGTGTCTGACTTGGTTCCTTAGAGATTGATTATAAATTCAAACCTTCATGATTTTTCGGGCCTGCAAGTAATCCCTTTGACGCATCTGTGCTTGTCGTTGCATGCATTAACGCACTTTAGCCTGTCAGAAGTAGATTTATTTTGCTCGTTGCAGCGGGGGAAACACGAACTGAGATCCTTAGCGCATGCTACGCACATCTGAGTGGGTGGCGGCCGAGACGACGCGGTACTATCCGTTACTGGTCGCTCTTTACCTGCCGCAGGCTTGAGCTTGCTGCTCAAGGTGAACTGCTTGGCTAGCACTGTCACGCCACCGGCGTCGACGACGGCAAGCGGCTTGAATTGTTTGAGTTCTTTATCCTCGACCAGCTTGTCCCAACGATTGTCGAGGATCAGCCAGCGCCTATCATACCGGACGGCGAGAATGGCATGATCGACGCGGACAGCGTAGTCATGGACGAGCACCATGCGCACGTCTTCGGAACGCACCCCGGCTTGCCGGAGGGCTACGTATTTGGCGAGGGCGTAATCCTCGCAGTCGCCGTGACCGGTTTCGAAAGCACCTTTTTTGTGAACGAAGGGCGCGGTCCACTGATCGGCAACGCCCCATTGGCTCCTGTCGGGTTCATAATCGATTAGGGCATTGATGATGGCATTGATGAATGCAATCTTCGCAAGAGCGTCCTGACCTTCGACTTCCTTGACGATGTCTGCAAATTTCCGATTAGACGATGTGCAGGCGTCGAGGTCCGACTGGCATTTCGTTAATTTTGGCAACTCGGCCAAGATATCGACCTTGATTTTTTTCCATTTATCCTTGGTCACGCCCTCGGGCGCCGCAAATTCCGTCATGCCGAATGGGTGGTCCGTCGGATCATCGGAAGATCGCAATTCGATTGCGTTTGCCGCACAAGCGGAAATAAGGACCGCAAGCAATGCTGGAAGCAGAACTTTACCCATGACTGCACCCATATTTTTGTATATCAGCGACCTGTTGCGGTCCATGTTGATTTAATCAACGCGACAACCCTATCTTAATTGAACAGGTTGACCAATCGCGGCACGCAAAGATGATATGAGGTCCGCTTTGGCTTGAAAACAGATTTGCAGTGCAAAACGGCATGTCCGCTTTTATTCCCAATAGCGGACATTCCGCGTCGCGAGCGATGAGCGTAGGTGGCACGATCCGGACGGTATTGTTATTTGGTGATGGTTTGCCGATCCGGCCGTAGCTGGACGGGCCTTATCTGCTATCTGATTTTTGCGGATGCCTAGCGCGATTTTTCGGGCCAGGGCCGCGCATATAGTGCTGCTCGGGCCGGTAAGAATCGCGCAGCGTACGTCGGATTCGTTCCCAGATCTGGGATGCGTATTGCAGACTTATCTTGATGCGCATCATCACTGTATTCCTCGGTATCCAGGCTCTAATGGCTGGCCTATGTCTGGGCGATTAAAGCTTCGTAAGCGACCTTGCACGGGAGATGACGCAAAAATTCATCGTAGTTTTTTTCTCTCCGCTACAAGGACAGGTAACGGCATCGCTCGCCAATCCGACTTGATTTCGAACCCCTCCTTGCACAGGTGGTTGGCACAAAAACGGTGTCCACTCCGGCTTAGGTCCAACTCATCGCCACATTCAGCGCAGATGGCTCGTGGTCGCTGTCTTTGGTAGTGCTTTTCGGCTTCCATCATTTTACTTTCAAAAAAACGCCGGGTAACCGGCGAAGCCTTATTTGCGAACGGCAGCGCGAGATGCTCATCCCACGTCCCCGTCAAATCCAGGGGCATCCGTGCGGGCGCTCTGTTTTGTTTTGATCGTTAATTAAAATGATTGGACCGGCTCGGTCTTGTCATTTCCAGCCAAAGTTTTGGCAAAAGTTCTACGGCTAGAGCACACGAGCGTCGTGGCATTCTGCGTTAATTGCCGCACCGGGCGAAACACAACGTCCGCTTAGCGGACATTTTGAAATCCAATCAGCATCCCCGCCCTATCCCCGAAGACAGATATTGATGGCTAGCCTGGGATTGTCCGCTAAGTGCAGCCGGCTCAATCCATTAATTTATTGGAGGCCGGAGAAGCACGGTGTAGTCGACAATGAATCGAAACTCCGGTTGAGTGTCGCGCACGTTATTCTGCTGCCAGACATTCGAGTATTGCGTCTTCAAGCGAAAGCCTTTCAGCGGCCCTTGCGTGGGGCGATACTGGATCCAGAGATCAAGCTCATCCCGATTAGGTATTCCCAAGTTCGTGCTTGGATCAATGGCGTCCCAGCCATGCGTGTACCACGCCCCCGCACTGAGTCCGGAAAGGCCGGCCTTGCTGAATGCATAACCAAAATCGTACGCAACGCTGCCGCCAATGGCCTTTTCCCTGGCATTGTCGAACGATGCTTGCTGCATATCGGTGTAGTTTGGCTTTGTGCCGTACGGCGAGAATATCTTTGAACCATCACCGGTAACCGAGCCTGCGGCGAATAAAGTCCATCCAACATAGCTCATTTGTACCTTCGCGGAGGCCTGATACGTCTGAAAGGAACTTCCGGTGAGCAGGTCAGATCCAACACTTCGTTGATCGATCACGTTCGCGCCGATGATCCAATTCGGAACCTCCTTCGGCTGCCGAAAATCATATTCCGCCTGCACAAAGCCGGTGTTGACGAAATCCTGAACGTAGTAGTCCATGAATGCGGTTGAAAGCCCCGGGACCGGACGGTACTTGACCATAAAGAACGGCGCGCCTCGGTTTTCGACATCACCGCTGGCCAGTGCATTTGACATCGATATGAAGTCGTTTGAGTTCTCGTTGCTTCACCGTCCAGAGATAGCCAAGCGCATAGTCATAATTTCGATCCTTGTCGGGAAGCGAGACCAGAGTGGCGCCTTCGAAGGTGTTCGGCACCATGCGATTATCTTGCGGATTGATGAGAGGCGTATCGACCAGTTGGCGGCCGCCGCGTATTTCCTGATCGACGATCTGCACGCGTCCATAGATCTGCCCAAGCATTCCAAGTGAATTTTGGCCCGGGGCTAACAGCTTCGTGCCGTCTTCATCGAGCGGACCGAAAAGCTTCTGGGACGTGTAGTAGGCTGCATGCACCCCGAACAGGTCGCCGATTAGGCCCGATCGAAATGCAATCCAGCCTCCGGCAGCCCAAGCCTGCGACTTCGATCCATCAAAATTGTCGCGTCCCAGATAATACGTGCGGGCCACGAACTGCATCGGAAAATCGCGAAAGAAAGCCGGTGTATCGCTGGGCCACCGCCAGTAGATCTCGTTCATGTACGGTTGGGGAGGAAATTTCCTCAGGGTCCACGACAGGCGCTCCTGATCCGCTATTTCTTCATGTGATGGCGGCAACAGTGATTGCGCATGCGATTGTGTTGTAGTGCCGAAGCATGCCACGCAAACTCCAATCCAAGCAGCAATAACGACCCGCGTTGTAAATTCTGCAACGCGTCGCCGGCGAGAAAACTTGAAGGTATAGCGCCCCGGAGGCTGCATTTCGCGCTCCCCAAGCTTTGAATGCTATCGTTTTGGATTTTGCTCTTCAATACTGCAAAATGATACCTGCAACTTGGTGCGATGGGCATACAACCCGCGCAGCAAGTCGGAGGTAAAGATGTCAAGCAGACATGGAATATGGGACATTAGTAGTTCAATTCAGCGACTTGCCCACTGGGTTCGCTCGGCTCAGCCGTTCAGCCGCGGTGCTCGATGACGTTAACCGTCACGGGCGCCAGACCTGAGAAACCCAATGCGCGGGCTGCCGCTGGCATCACGTCGATAATCCGACCAGATACAAATGGTCCGCGATCGTTTATTCGGACGACCACCGAGCGACCGTTGTGCAGATGGGTTATGCGTACGAGCGTTCCGAATGGAAGAGTTCTGTGAGCGGCAGTCATGCCACTCGCGCTGGCTATCTCGCCATTTGCTGTCCTACCTCCGGAATAAATCGAAGCAATTCCCGATTGGGCGCTGGCGACCGGCATAACGCCAGTGAAAACGAGTGAAAAGAAAATTGGGGCAACTAAGATGGTACGCAATCGCTTGACCATAGCGGCTTCCTTCTATTGGTGGAGAAGGCCGCTATGGGCGTGACAACCCAGACTATTTTCGATCGGCAATCAGGTTTTTATCGGGGGTCGTTGTGCTCGCACGCCAAATATTTGATATTTTTTGCCATGCAGAGAATTGGATCGGGCATGGACGTTGCAGCGGTGCCGCATCCGCTTTACCCCACATAGCGGACATCTGTCAGGCAATGGCAGGTCCGCTTCGGCGGCACACATTAGACGAAAGAGCGATGCATATTTCAGGCGCTGCGTAATCCGCGTCACAGAATGACCTGGGCACACATGCTTAATGTCGTGACACGAACCGCCGAACATCCCCGTGTCCCCACGAAGTCCGAGATTCGGCTGTGCGTAGGAGGCGCCGCTGTTTCTGCCACAGGCAGCGGTCCCTCTTTTGAAATTGTTTTGCGACAGCACCCCGGCAGAGAAGAACGGTGGAGCTTTGGTACGCTACTAAGTCCCCACCCCACCGTTCGCCGCCACAAAGCTAACGCCGCGAGACATTAGCTATGGGAAGCCGGGTTGCCCCAGCCCCACGCTGAAAATCGTACAGGTCGGATGGCTAAAGTTGGGTTACTTTAGCGCCTGCACTAGCGCTAGCTAATGCAAATCAGGCGCGATGTCCGCCCTTGCCGCGAAAGCGAACATTTGAGAGAGGCTTAGAAATGTCCGCTAAGTGCCAATGGCGAACAGCTTAAGAGGAGCTCCATTTCGGATGCCGCCCCGAGTTTGTGCACCATCGCAAGCGCTGGAAGTCGAAGTGCCTCGCGTAGCGAAAGAAGTGCCCCAGCTGCACGAAGAAGTTGTCGGACACGTGCCGCAGCCGAAAGACTGTGATGTGCTTACGACCGCATTGCGGGCACCGGGTACGCACGCTGTATTTGGCGCCCGACTTTGTCGGCTCGAGCGAGGCGAGTAATAACCTCATGTTCGTCCTTGAATGAACAACTGTCATTAATCCATTCCTCAACTATGGCGAAGACAGGGCGCCACAGTGCGACACGGTCGAAGGACTTTTGGCGGATTGATTTGTGTCCGCCTTACCTCCGAAACAGGACGGCGGCGCGCATTTCCCGAGATGAGCCGTGCAAACAGAAAGACCGCCTAGCGGCGGTCGCCCCGAAATCCGTTTAGCCCGCTCGAGCCAAGAAAAAACCCGCCCGAAACGATCGGGCGGGTTCAATTGGTCGAACCGACCGCGGTCAGGCCACCGCGTGGATGTGCGTGGCATCCACGGTGGCGGCGTGCTCGAGCACGGCAAGCGCGACCTGGGTACCGCCAGCGAAACTTCCATTGGAGTCGTATAGCAGTGTGTGCGTGCTGGTGTTGAAGTGAAAGCGCTCGGTGGGGCTTCCAAAGGTATCACTTGCACTGCTGCCGAAGATGCCACTTGCATCATTGCCGGCAACAAGTCCACCGCCGAAGGCAGAGGCCGAAACATCGATCGAATCGCCCAGGGCCGTGTTGAAGTCGAGGATGTGGTCGGCGCCCGACTGATTGAGGATCGTGCCGCCATCCGTTGTCGCGTTGTAGAGGAAGTGGTCGGCGCCACCATTGCCAACGAGGATATCGCTGCCCCCGTTGCCGACGAGCGTATCGGCCGACGTCGTTCCTATGAGGATTTCATTCGCACTGGTGCCGTCGAGTTCACTGTGGCCGGCCTGCAGACGATCGACGGTGACATGTGCTGTGGACAGCGTGACGTTATCTTCGATTGTGTAATTAAACGAACCGCCATCCAGATTGTCGTCGGTGAACGTCGTTGTTGTTGTTGGAACGTCGTGGGCAATGGCACCGCTATTGGCCCCACCAACCGACGAAACGCTCGGGCCACTGATATCGATGTCATTCAACAGAAGCGCAAGATCCGGGATCCCAATCGCAGCGCCGCTGCCCGCTATGTTCGTGATCACCGCATCGTCGTGCGCAGCTGGCGAAACAAAAATATCGAGATTCGCTACGCTGGTATCGCCGTCGTGGTCGCTCAATGTGTAGGTGAAATGGTCTATACCATCCGATGATGACGTTCGCGTGTAAATATAATCGCCGTTCGGAGCGAGCATCAGCGTCCCAAACTGACCGTTAACCTGGAATATCGGGTCCGCCAGATTGTCGGTCCCACCAAAACCAACGAGCTGGGTGATCGTGCCGGGCCCGTCCGCACCGAAATGGTCCGCGTTGCCATCAGTCGTGTTGGTATCACCACCGCCAATATCATGGCCGGTGATGACGTTACCCGTCGCACTGCGCCCAACGCCGGAGACGGAATCGACGTCATTCACGGCGACCGGCATGTCGTCGTTCACGAGCACCTGGAAGTGGCCGAGGGCCGGGTCACCGTCAGAGTCCGTAGCGGTGAAATCAAACGTCAGCATGATGTTGTTTTCGTTGCTGCCGGCCGCATGATCGAGCGCGTCTTGCAGATTGAAGCGGAAGGCACCCGTATTGTCGTCCGACAGGGAAACCTCAAATACGGTGCGCACCGTGGCGCCGTGCTGCGCGGTACCCGTCAGAACCGTGTGATCGGGTGAGAGCGTGAGCGTAATGGCATCGCCATGCGACGTCAGCGTGCCGCCCGTAATTCCAACGGTCGCATCCGTGAACTTTACGCTGCGGCCACCGGAATCCTGCACGAAGCCGAGTGCAGGATTGCCGCCGACATGGGTATCCGGGGCGGCGTCGAAATTGTCGGCACCCCAGTTAATGTTGAGCTGCCCCGTTGATGTTGCTTCGTTATTGTCGCCATCAGTGTTCGGCACAACGATGTCGCCGGGCTGGCTGTCGTGATTACCGCTTGGAAGCCCGTCTTCATCGACAACAACGGCCTGAATCAGGCTCACGTTATCGATGAAGGCGCCGAATTCGTCCTGGTCTCCTTCACCCTGGAAGGCGAGCGTGTCGCCCGGGCCCGTGCCAGTGACAAACAAAGTAATCTGCTGCCAGACGCCTTCCGGCTGGTTCGAAGAGTCGATTGAGTCAATGACGTTGCCGTTCCACAGCACACTGAGGCCATCGTTGTTCCCAGCGCTGAAGCCAGGCCGAGGCGTGTACCAGAAGGTCAGCTCGTAATCGACACCGGCCTGGGTGCCGCTGATGACCTGCTGGATGGTGCAATCGGTGTTGAACGGGTCAGGCGTTGCTGATGGCGGCTGGTGCGCGGGATTTCCCGTCCTGTCGCCATCGAGCTCAATGAGCGCAACGCCATCTTCTGCGGCAATGCCACCCACTCCGCCCGTCTGAACTTCGAACGGAATATGGTTTGCACCTTCGGTCCAGCCGGGAAGCGATGAATAGATGTCCCAATCCGCTCCGACCAGGTTGGGGTGGCCTTCTTCGAAACTACCATTGACGATCAGATTTGATGGCGGCGTGATCGATGGACCGTCGTCGCGGAACTGGATGAGGTTCCCGATACCAGCCGACGCAGTCGACGGATCGCCGTCACCATCGGTGACCGTAAACGTCACCTGCAGCGCGCTGTTTGTAATCGTCTGCGGTGAGCCAGCCTCATTGGGGTCGAGCGGGTTTGGATGCTGGATTGCGGTGTATTCCGCAAGCGTCAGCGTGCCGGTGCCACTATCGATCGAGAAAGCAAGTGCAACCGGACCGGCCGCATTTGCGGCGTCAGTGCCGACGTCGCCCTCACGGCCGACGATCAGATTGCCTTCGTGATAAAGATAGATGCTGCGGCCATCGGTAGCATTGAGCCCTGAATCAGTGCCGTTGACAACGTTAAGCCCGAACACACTATTGGTCAGCGCGCCGGGACCATCGGCACCAAAGTCCGCGCCGGTCGTGAACAGTGCTGCGCCGCTCTGCGCAATCTGGATTGGTGAGCCCGGCAATGCCGCAAACAGCGCCAGCAAAACGGGCGTCGTCGCAACGTCGTTGGTGCCCGCGTCTTGGCCGGCCGTTTCGTCGATAACCAGCGTTCCTGACGTCGCCGACACAAACGAATGCGGCGTGTCGTCATTGACCTTGACTGTCAGCGAACCGGAAGCATGGTCACCGTCGCCGTCCGTGACAGCGAAGCCAACGGTGACCGGAAGATTCTCTTCAGTCGTCTGGTGAAGCGGGTGGACCAGCGGCTCGCCGACGTTGAACGTGTAGGAACCATCGTTACCGACATCGAGCGTAAAGACGGTATTACCCGACACGTGCCCTGTCGCCGTCAGAATAGTGTGACCTGCACTCGTTGTCGTCGCGTAGTCCAGGGTTTCCTGGCCGGCGAGGCCGCTACCCAACTTGTAAATCGCCAGCAGGCCCGCTGGCGGCGTGAAGGTTACGGATTGTCGTGCCGTCGGCACCGCTGTACGAAGAGAGTGCCTGCACCACCCGATACTGTATTGAGATTGGGGCTAACGTCTCCACTACCGCCGAATTCGGTCGGAACGAACAGAGACTGAGCCTCATCGTCGAGGATCTTGGGTGCGGTGACTGAATGGGCGTTCGGTCCGTCGTCCTCGAAGCCGAATCTGGCTGGAAATATCGGCGGACGCCGTCGCGGTGTCGCCATCGCCATCGGTGATGGTGACGGTGGCGTGACCGTGCCGGAGATTGAGCTGAACGGTCTCGTCGATGTCGCCGTGTGTCCGCGCTGTTGTGGTGCAGCGACAGCCATTCGGCGGTCGCAACATGCCCGTCGTTATCAATGGCGATCGCGAAAGCGGCGGGGTCAGCCGTCGTTACCTGCTGATCGCCATTGGTATCGACCCGGCCGACGATGACGCCGTTCTCCAGCGTCAGATAGATTTCCGTGCCTTCGGTCGTCTGGAGACCGGAATCGACCTGGCCGCTGATCGCCGTTGAGCGTCAGCGCAGAAGGCCTTGCTGTGGTGGTCAGCCGGGCCGTCGGCGCCGAAAGCGGCGTTGACGTCGAGCGCCGGGTGAAGAATTGCTGATCGCGAAACCGAGCGCGCCGTGATCCTTGTCACCCGACGACACGTCGGGATCGTTGCCGTGTTGACGACGCTGTTGAATCGGCCGACTGTCACCTCGGAGGGCAGAAGCAAGAAGAACCCGGGAATGGCGTCATCGTTGTCGTCGCCGAACGGAACGTCTGCAGGCCCGGCGTCTCGTCGAGAACGACGGAGAAGTGCCGTCGAGACTGTTGCACTGACCGTCGGGCCGTCGTCGAGGAACTTGATTTCGGTGACCGACGTCGGCGGTCTGCGTCACGCTGTCGCCGTCGCCATCGGTGACCGTCACCGACACCGACAAGGTGCCGCTGGCGAAGCGAAACTGGCTCGCTGATGTCACCGCCGGCATCGGGCGATGAGAAATGCTCGAGCGACAGATATTGCACGACGTAGACTTGGCCGGTCGCCGGATCAATGGTGATCGCGAACGCCGCAACGTCGTCGGAATCGTGCAGGTCAAAGTGATCGAAATGACCGGGCTGGCTGTCTTCAGCGAGATCGTGGTCGGCATCGATACGGCCGACAATCACGTCATTCCCATTGATCGTCTGCTTGTAGAGATAGATCTTGTCGCCTTCGGTCGTGTAAAGGCCCGACCAAACGCCGTTGGCAGAAAGCTGTAGCGAAAACACTTCCGCCTGAGTTACCGCCGCGCCGTCAGCGCCAAATTTCGCATGGACATTGACGAGCCCATTGAGGCCTTGCTGCGTAACCGATCGCGACCATGACCGGAGACATCCGGATCGTCCCCGGGTTGGGAATGCCGTGAACAGCGCCGCAATCGTCGTCGAACTTCCGTTAAAGGTGATCGCAGTACTGCCATTAACGTCGGTCGCGCCGTTGGCCGATTGAATTCCGGGCGTCTCGTCGTGCACCACATCGATGGCAACTGCACCTTCAGCCCTCGCCCTGGAATGTGTCCAGGCACAAGGTCGGCACGTCGTCGTCGACATTGATCGGCAGATGAGCGTCAGCCTGGTCGCCGTCGCCGTCAGTCGCCGTATAGGTGAAAACAATCTGGAGATTGTCTTCGAACTCAGTTGTGCCGGGCTGGTTCGGATCGGCGGTAAACGTATGAGCGAGAGGCGCCTTCAGACAGAACGTGTAATCGCCGAACATATCGACAGTCAGCGTGAAGACCGTCGCAATATCGGTGGTCGACCCAGTGAGGGTTCCGCCGCCAGAGCCGTCCGGCGTCCACACAACCGTCACGTCTTCCTTGTGTCCGACGCCATTTGAATCGACATAAATAGCCTGTAACTGGCTGACCGGTTCTGTATTAACGCCATCAGTCACTACGACGTTCAAATTGGTATTGAAGGAAACGGATCCGTAATTGTCGGTGCCCGGTTTAAAATCGAGAACGCCGGAAAGGAATTTCCCGAAGCCATCATCACCGGGGCCGCCCTGGATGCCGTGATGCTGGTTTTCGTCATCCAGTGCCTGCGAGAATGTTCCGGTGCCCCCCTCGCCTTCGCCGCCATAGGGTTGCGGATAATTCGGAACTGAATCGTAAGCGATCGGCGTATCGTCAATGACACCAATGTCAAACGTATTCGCCGGGAACACGACGGGCGTAGGAGTCGCATCGTGCGCGACAACGGCGTTGGAGAGGTCTAGATTGAGTGTCTCTTCAAAAATTCCCGGGAGATTTCCGCCCAAATCATGACTGTGGGTCGGATGATCGATCTGATCGTTAAGCGTGAACGTGAACGCACCATCCGCACCGATGGTCAACGTGAAGATCAAACGGCCGTCGGAAGTTCTGCCATCGATCTCGGTATCGCTGACACGATCGTAATGAACCGCCAGACCGATTGAGGTGACAACGTTTCCATTACTATCATGGACGTCTGTTCCATTTGCCCCCACGTTGGTGAGGAACGTGATCGGCAGATTGCCGCCGCTCACAAGCCCGGCGAGCGTGCCATTGAAAGTTTGCGTCGTGATTTGGCTGCCCGGACCGGTAGCTGACGTGTCGTGGTCGTTGCCGGAAGCGTCGTGAGTGTCCTCATTGCCCTGCCCGAATCCGAGGGCTGCTCGATGACTTGCGCGTTAAGTGCTTCTTCCTCAACGATGCCAAGTACGTGGCCCGAGACTGTCGGAATGAGGTCTTCTTCTGTGATCGGCGCCTGCGTCACCGTGAACGCAATGTTTGGAAGCTCTTCCGGCGGCAGCAGGTCCAGCGGACTGGATAGCCTGCAAACGGATCGACCGACCGCATCGTGAAAGTCGGCGCCTGAGGCCTGGCCAGCGTTACCGGCGGCCGGCAGCACGGACTGATCTTCGGTAATTGGAAACTGCGAGGCAAACTGCACGCCGTCGAAAGTCTGGTTCGGCCCCATCTCGAAGATCAGATTCGAAAGCACGGTGCCCGTCGAGTCGAAGAACGGCTCGATGATGTCCTGCGAACCGTCAGCGAAGATGACGTGGAGGGATTGGGTCTTGCTGTCGTGGAAGAGTGTGATTTTTTCGTTGGCGATGGCGGTGAAATCGATTTTCACCGTCCCTGTAAAACTCGCGTGAAAAATCTCTGTCTGGCCAGCCAGCGGCTTGGTCAGCTTGATGACCTGAACCGGCGCGGCGCCGGAATTGCCAGTTAGAACCAGCCTGCGCGACTACAATTGTACCGTTCATGACTACCTTCCCTGGCGCCCAATCGTTGGGGCGCACTCCGGCCATTCAAATTTGCTGAGAACGGTACTGGCTTTATTAGTAATTGGTCAAGGAATTGGGCAGGTAATTAAGGTTAAAAAAGCCCTTTATTTGCAATTGGTTAAGTTCAAAAGGTGGAGGTATATTTGTCACATTCGGAAGACAAAAGCTGTCATCCACAGCAGTACTAAAGTCGGTCTCGGTTGTGGTTTGGGGTACTTTACAACCGAATTGGGGCGGTGCAGTGGGATTGGATGCTATTTGATCCGTTCTAGGCGACGCCGCGTCACTGTTGATCGTTTTTAGGCCGACTGTTGCCCCTTGCCCTTGTGCCCAAAACGGCAATTACGTAAGAATTGCCGGTCCTTTGGGGAAAGTCGTCATGAAAAGCTTGTGGAACCGGCGTATGGGGCTTGCGTTGGGTGCCACCTTGCTGTCAGCCGCTCTACCACGATGGCGCCTGCCGCCGGCAGCTTTGACGCCCAGAAGATGTGGCTGTCCTGCGAAAATGGCCGCGAATATCCGATCCACCCGCTTGCCGTGTCGCGGGAGTACGACCTGGTCACTGGCTACCTGCTGACAACGGGCCATGGGCGCGGCGTGCACTGCGACTTATCCCCATGGGCAGCGGTTACCGCTATGCCGGCCCGGGGGTTTGGTTTGACGGATTGCGCGGCGAGGCGGTTCTCAATTGGGGTCGGCCGGACGCAGTGGCCTTGCCACGTCATGCAAGAGTGAGGCTTGACCGCGCCGAACGGTGAAACTTTGCGAGATGCAGTGCGAAACGCAAAGCGCGCCTTTTGGGCGCGTTTCTTTTTGTGCGTGGCCAAGTTCCGCCGCCAGGCGGCCGTTCTTCGACCGTCCTGGAAATTCCGAGCCGCCGTCGTGCGAACGTGATCGTAAGCGACACTACTCAAGACGATCATTGCGGCATCAAAACGAAAGCTTGTCCTGATTCGTCACGCGTTAGGTGTTATTGTCCTGCCGCAAGGGACGAAGGAAACCGCCATGGTCTTTGTTCGACGCGCCGTAATTTTCGTGGCGCAAATTCTGGCGCTGCTATTCATAGTGGTTTCGACGATGGCCGGCGCGTTGGCCGGACAGGATTGGCTGTCGACCGCTCTTCCCTCTCTGGGCGGAGCCTTCGCGCGCTATCGGGCCCGAGAGGTATTTCAATCTTTGGAGCGGTGGCCGGATTCTTCGTATCGACAATATTGGTGGCGTTGTTTTTCCTGGCCGTCGAGATCGCCAACAACACCAGAAATCCGTTCAATACTTGAGGCGACTGCTCGCAGATCCGGCACATTGGCAATCGCGGCCGATCGGTGTTACTGTACTGTACTGAAACGTCCGGAGTTACCGCGATGAAATGGGCCGACCCTGGCATCGATCTGCTTTTTGCTTGCGTTGCCCGCGCTCGCGTCGGCGCAAACGCAAACGATAGAGCGACAGGTCAAAGGCAAGCCCGACACCAACATCAACGCGGGAATATTCACGACCCTCCGTCGCGACTGCACGGCCGGACCATTGCCGGTGGTGCGCCTAGTGACGCCGCCTGCGCATGGGAAGGTGACAGTCAAGCAAGGCCGATTGCGCGCAACCAACCTGAAGCAATGCCTTGGCACCGAACTTCCGGCATTCGTCGCTATTTATCGCTCGGCTCAGGATTTCATCGGGGAGGACGTGTTTACGCTGGAGGTGGTCGGCGCCGGAGGTAAGTCGCAAATTCAGCGCATTACCGTGACAGTCATGAAACCCGGCGTCGGCCAGGGGATATAGAGCCAAGCGGGGAAATTGACCGTTGAACTACGCTTCGACAAATGCTCAATTGTCGGGAGGTTACGGTATTCGCGAACGGTCGGACCGAAATGGGGAGCAAGATCATGCGGATGTTACCAATTTCAGCCGGAATTGTGCTTCTTTGCGCCGTAACATCGCCGGTGTTTGCAGCCGATATGGCGGTGAAAGCCTCTCCTGCACCGAAGGTCGCCGCGGCCGAGCCCGTCTGCCTACGTTGGGTCCAGCAGAATTACTCCTGGTATAACTATTGCGATCCGGTTCCCTACTACCCACGCAGCACGCGCTACTGGTGGGGATTATAAGAATCGTACGCGCCTAAACGTTACGAGTGGCGGCTGGGTTTTTCGCGATCCACTGCACCGCAATAGCTCCCGCCCTCATCGCAGCGCACGGCATGCTGTCGCGCCTGTCCGCCTTCATCTTGCCTTCTCACAGCGTTTTGCTTTTCTACTGCTATCAAGCAGTGCGTAGACATTGCAGTCTTGCCGGCCCCCGGGTGGAGAACTATGCGCTGGGTCAGCCTTGTCCTTGTGTGCGTCGCGATTGCCCTTGCGGGGAGTCGCACTGGACATGCCGCAAATGACGGCGTCGTCCCGATTCCGGATTGGACTGTTCGTCCCAATTTCAGTCAAAAAGAAAAAACGCTCGAGCGTTGTTCCGCTCAACTGACAAATGCGGACAGGATTACGATCATCTATTCACTCGATCGCCACTATATGTGGACGTTTGAGTTGTCCAATCCATCGTGGAATTTTCCCAAAGGCTCCCAATTTGAAGTGGCCTTTGGAAGCGGCAACCGCAGTTATTTTCGCCAGCGCGTCGCCGCGCTCGAACCGAAACTGGTTCGCGTTTTGCTGCCCGACAGTGTGAACTCGTTTGAAGCGTTCCGGAGACTACCCAAGCTTGAGCTGGTCGCGGGCGGGCTGACATCCCAATTCGATTTGACATATGGCAATCAGGCGCTCTCCGCGCTTGTGAAATGTGTTCAGCGCTACGGCCCGACAGCTAAAAGTCGGGCCGCAGTCGCTGCCTGGCTGAAGTCACCGATCGGACCAGCAGCCGGACCCAGTACAGATCCGGAAATCCAGAAGGAAGCTTCGAGCCTCGCCGCAAATATTATTTCCGAGGCCGACATCACCAAGGCCACCAATCTCAAGCCGCGTGAAATCCCACCTGAAGCCGCTAGCGACGCAGCATGGAAAGTCGGCGAAAATATTTTTACCGTTTCGATTCTGTTGCAAAGGGACATGCCGGATATCGGCGACCTCACCGATCTCATCATCGGCGGTAATGCACAGAACTGCCGCGGTGATTTTTTTTCAGGCGCGATGCTCGACGCCATCGAGACGGTCAATGTGGCTCGCGCGTACACAAATTGCCAAACACTGCAGGCCTCGGCATCCGTCTATTATTTTGTTGCGCCCCGCAAACAAGGCGGCCTCTACCTGCTGAAGACGATCGTCAGCGGCGTGGAAGTCACTCCAACCGGCGAGAAAAATGCAAAAGACCTCGACGGCAAAATTCGCGCCTCATTCGTGGCGGCGCTCGCAAGATTATGAATTCAATTCTGCGGCCTACTCAACGCAAAGCGGGATGGTGGGGGAGGTAGGACTTCGAACCTACGAAGGCATAGCCAGCGGATTTACAGTCCGCCCCCTTTGCCGCTCGGGACACTCCCCCGAAGCCGTCGCACCGTATTGATCTCGAAAGACAATTCGGCTCCGCCCGCCGGCTGGTCGGGATGTGCCGGTTTTATGGGGAGCTACCCCCATTAAGTCAATGGAGGCTGTTCCGCGCGCGGTGGATCAGTTAAGGCACCCATAAATCCACGCGGCCCGGGTCTTCCGGGACCAAGGGGCGCAGCACGGACACAAGCAATGACGTCACGACAATCTCCCCGCCGACCCGGCTCCGGCGCGAAACCAGGCGCTACCCGCGAACAGGTCGAGCGGCGGGAGCGTTTTGAGCGCGCGCGTCGTGAAAGCCTGCGACCAGACGCCGACGGTCCGGTCGTCATGTATGGCTGGCACACGGTGACTGCCGCTCTGAAAAACCCGGAACGGCACATTCGCAAGTTGCTCGTGACCGAGAATGCCGCGCGACGACTATCTGACGAAGGTATTTCGCCTCGTGTGGCACCAGAGGTCGTGCGGCCATCCGCGATCGCCGAACGGCTATTGCCTGACGCTGTGCATCAAGGGCTTTACCTTGAGACCGATCCGCTACCCTCTCCTGCCATCGACGCATTGCCCGCCGAGGGCGTCGTGCTGGTGCTCGATCAGATTACCGACCCGCATAATGTCGGCGCAATTTTCCGTTCGGCCGCAGCTTTCCGCGCAACAGCGATCGTGACAACGCAACGCCACAGCCCCGACGCGACCGGGGCGCTGGCCAAGGCCGCGTCGGGAGCGCTGGAGCATGTGCCTTTGATCAACGTGCAGAACCTGGCGCGCGCCCTCGCCTCGCTCAAGCAAAGCGGCTTTCTGGTGGTTGGACTCGACAGCACGGGTGACACCAACCTTCCAGATATCGCTTTGCGCACACCGCTCGCTCTGGTTCTTGGCGCCGAAGGCAAGGGACTGCGACAATTGACGAAAACAACGTGCGATCACGTCGCGCGCATTGATCTTCCCGGGGACATCAAAAGCTTGAACGTGTCGAATGCAGCTGCGCTTGCACTCTATGTTGCGAGCAGCCGATTAGACCGCGCGTAATAGACCGCCGCGCTCAATACTCAGGTTATGGCATCGGCTGTACTGGTGCGATGCCGTATTGGCTCGCCCGGCTCGGAGGTAATACCAAAGGGTATCCGGACGAGACCGTCCAACGCCGGAAATAATTTTCCGCCTTGGCAGGCGGACGCGCGGTTATGTGTTCGAGGCGCCCGACCCTTCGGCCGTTTGCCTGTCTTTGGAAAATAGTGGCGATTGGCCCAGGGCGAGTACCAGTAAGACCGCCCAATCACGCCAGGCTGATCGTCGTAGATCACGATCGGTTCAATGCGCGCGCCGTATGCAGAATAGTAATTCGAGCCGGCGTCGCCACCCTTGGACAAATCGGCCGCAATCGCTGTTGTCACACCGGCGGTGCCGACAAACCCGGCAATAATTACGGGAGCGAGATATCTGCGCATTGCAGCTCCAATCCGTAACGAATAGGCCTGCAGTTTATACGAAGACTTTAGTGCACCCCGCGTAATCGCCGGGTATTATTAATTGTGACGTGGGCTTTGTGAGGACTTTGCTCAATTGCGTCTTCATTTTCGCCACAAAATTCGACACCAATACAGTTAATCGCCATGACCAATCGCCATGCCTGATCGCCAACCCAAGCCCACCCCTGACAAGCCGCTCCCGCAAAAGCGACAGAGCTTTCGCCAGCGTTACGATGATCTGGAACGACGCCGCGCCGAGCTGTCAGCGCGTCTGCAGGTGCTTGGCAAAACCGCGCAACGCCATCCGGGCTACAAACGCGCGCTCAAGCTTCTCAACGACATCTATCGCAAGGAAAAGCTCGCCCGGCGGCTGGCGGTCCTACACGCCGCCGCCTGGTTGATCGACATACTCGAAAAGCTCGCCAGCTCCCTGTGAGCAATACGGCCGGCGCGGCATCAAAGCATCGTTTCTCCGCCTCTGTTTTTTCCTTTGGAATCATAAATACATAAAAGTCTATTACGACTTTAGGCGTAAGACCTGAGGTGGACAGACGTGCCGTGATGCCGAGCGTATTTCTGGCTCGGGGTAGTCTTACGCGACTAGGTGGCAGGCCGCCCCCAACAAGAAATCAAAATAAATGAGAAAACGGGGACAACGCCCATGACAGCAATGACTGCGAACACATACCGCGAGGGCGGGATGACATCCGAGGAACGGATGGTCATCTTCGCTTCGTCGCTCGGCACAGTATTCGAGTGGTACGACTTTTATATCTACGGCACGCTCGCGCCGATTCTGGCGGCGACATTCTTCTCCGGCGTCAATCCGACGGCGGCCTTCATCTTCACCTTGCTCGCCTTCGCCGCCGGTTTCGCGGTGCGCCCGTTCGGCGCGCTGTTCTTCGGGCGACTCGGCGACATCATCGGCCGCAAATACACCTTCCTCATCACGATGACGCTGATGGGCATCGGTACCTTCTTCATCGGCCTGCTGCCGTCCTACGCCTCGGCCGGCATTATCGCGCCGATCATCCTGATCGGCCTTCGTCTGGCGCAGGGTCTCGCGCTCGGCGGCGAATATGGCGGCGCGGCGATCTACGTCGCCGAACATGCTCCGAAGAACAAACGCGGCCTGTACACGTCGTGGATTCAGACCACGGCGACACTCGGTCTGTTCATGGCCCTGCTGCTCGTGCTCGGCATCCGCACCACCCAGGGCGAACCGACCTTCGTCGCCTGGGGCTGGCGCATTCCGTTCCTGCTCTCGGCGATCCTGCTCGCAGTGTCGATCTGGATCCGGCTCAAGTTGCAGGAGTCACCAGTGTTTGCGCGCATGAAAGAACTCGGCAAGGGCTCCAAGCGGCCTCTGTCGGAAGCTTTCGGCGAATGGGCCAACCTCAAAATTGCGATCCTGGCGTTGTTCGGCGCCACCGCAGGCGAAGCCGTCGTATGGTATGGTGGACAGTTCTATGCGCTGTTCTTCCTGACGCTGACGCTGAAAGTTCCGGCGGTCACCGGGCAAATCCTGATCGCAACTGCGCTTTTGCTCGGCACGCCGTTCTTCATCGTGTTCGGCTGGCTGTCGGACAAAATCGGCCGCAAGCCGATTATTCTGGCGGGTTTTGCACTGGCAGTCGTGACCTACTTCCCGATCTTCCAGGGCCTCACCCACTTCGCCAACCCGAAGCTGGAGGCCGCGCTGGCATCGGCGCCGGTGACTGTCGTCGCCGATCCGAGCGAATGCTCGTTCCAGTTCAATCCCGTCGGCGTTGCCAAGTTCACCACGTCGTGCGACATCGCCAAGTCGGCGCTGGTCGCTCGTTCCGTGAACTATCAGAATGTGGCCGCTCCGGCGGGAACGAAGGCGAGCGTGAAGGTCGGCGATCAGGTCATTCAGGCGACCGACGCCGGACTTTGCCAAGCAGCTCGGCGATGCGATCACCAAGCACGGTTATCCGCCAAGTGCGAATCCGGCCGACATCAACTACCTGATGACGATCCTCCTGCTGACCATCCTGGTGATCTACGTCACCATGGTGTACGCGCCGATCGCCGCCTGGCTGGTTGAGTTGTTCCCGACCCGCATCCGGTACAGCGGACTATCGCTGCCTTACCACATCGGTAACGGCTGGTTCGGCGGCTTCCTGCCGGCGACCGTGTTCGCGATCGTCGCGGCGACCGGAAACATTTACTCCGGGCTCTGGTATCCGATCGTTGTGGCAGCGATGAGCTTCGTCGTCGGGCTTATCTTCCTGCCCGAGACCAAGGATCGGGATATCACCCAAATGTAATGAGACGGCAGGGCGGCCGCGCACAGCCGCCCTCCTTGATCAATCCAGCCCCGCACCTCTGGTGCGGGGCTTTTTCGTGCCGACGGAGGCCCCTGGTGATGCCCAATGGACCCAGGGCCCGAGGAGGGCCGATTTACAGCCTACCCGGGGCGGAATCCGCATTTTTGTGACGGCTGACACAGCCGGGCCCCCTGGCGCCCCCTATTGTGACAATCAACGAGGATCCAGGCGTACGGGGAGAAAAGACATGGTCGGGATCGAATTTGTTGGTTGGGGCGTTTTGACGGTGGCTTTCACCGCCATCCAGTACGGCTGCCTGCTGATGTCGGCCGGCAAGGCCTAGTGGCAAAGATTTCGGCCGAAAAAGATTTGGCTGAGCCTTCTTATTCCGGGGATTTCCCCGGTTTAGGTCGCAACGCTCAGGACTTCGGCTATTTCGAAAAGGCCTATCCGCCCGGCGTGACCGGGAACGCCCTCGATCCGACCTCCGACTATCAGACGTCTGCCTCCCCGCCCCCCGCCCTCCCGAGTGGCGCCTCTCACACCGGTCTGACCGCCCGCGTCGAGAACTTTGCCCGGACGATTGGGGCTCAAATATTTGGGAAATGGTAGCTAGCGGCCGCTAGTCTGGAATTCACTCCCCGCCGCTTCGGTGCTAAGCGACTCAAATTCCGACGGCTAGCCGGGTTAGCTCAGCGGTAGAGCAGCGGTTTTGTAAACCGTTGGTCGGGGGTTCAATTCCCTCACCCGGCACCGGAATCAGCCACGCACCATCCGCATGCAATCCAGGCCGGTCGGCTCCGAGGCACCCAAAGGGGACCTTGTTCGCCGGTTAAGGACTGTGGCACACTGTGGCGTTGGTAATACTTCGGAGATCTAGCATGCCTCAGGGCACCGTAAAGTGGTTCAATCCGACGAAGGGCTATGGCTTCATCCAGCCCCAAGAAGGCGGGAAGGATGTGTTTGTGCACATCTCGGCGGTCGAACGCGCCGGACTTAGCACGCTGAACGAGGGACAGACCGTTCAGTTCGAACTCGTCGAGAACCGCGGAAAGACGTCCGCGGAGAACCTCAAGGTTAAGTGACCTCGTAGCCCGAGGCTGCTTTCGGCCGTTCTGTCGGAATCTCGCGCCGCCGAGCCATTCGGGGCCCGGCGGTTGCCGTGCGTCCGCGCTTTCACGAAAAAAGCCGGCGCGCTAGCGCGTCAGCTTCTCCAACTCGGGGAACGGGGCAAAAGCCGCATCCTTACAAAGCTCGCGCACGTCTTTTGGAATGTCGAAGAAGCGGTCGAGCTTGCCCGCCACATAGACCGCCGCACCGTCTTTTGACCCCTGATATTTTCCGTCGGTATTGCGCGCGTTGAAGCGCACACAAGCAACGTACCGATCACCGGGGCCGATATATTTGAGCTGCGGCTGCGAGACGGCCGCTCCGCGCACGTGCGAAGGATCGTTGAGGTAGGTGCGCAGATAGGCCAGCAGGTCCTGCCTGTAGGCCTGCGGAAAGACATTTTCCGCATCCCATTTTGCCTTCAGCTCGGCACTGCTCGGACCCACCTCGGTGGCGCAGCCGCCTAGCGCAACTGTCGCCGCAGCGGCCATCAATAGCACTATCCGTTGCATCCGCGCCGTCCGCATTCACTTGGTCCCCCGCTCCGGCGTAATCATAGCGATTGGCGCAGGATCGGCCAGAGAGGTTGGCGCACGGCATGCCGAACATCTTCAAAACGTGACGCCCGCCTTTGCCATGAATGTCCGGCCCGGCAGCGGATAGGCGTTGTAGCGGCCGAAGGTTGCTGAACTCGCCACCGCGTAGTCGAAGTACAGAACATTGAACAGGTTCTGCACCGCAACCGACCAGAACAGATTTTTCATCTCGACCGCCGAGCCTCACATCCATCGTCGTGTGCTCGGGGATCAACGGCTGGAAATTTGCCTGGTCGTTGTCCATCCGTCTGGCGCCGACGTAGCGAAGCACGGCATCCAGCACGACGTATTTTTTATAGAGGTCGGTGGACACTCCGATATTGCCCCACCAGCGCGACACCAGCGGAACGTCGTTGCCGGCATAGATGCCTTCGCGGAATTTTGCGCGCGTATAGGAAAGCGCCCCCGTAAGCCGCGTTGTGTCGGTCACATCAAACGACGCCGCGCTCTCTACGCCGAAGCGGCGCGTCGGATCGAGGTTGATATTGGCGCCGATCGGCGGAAACGGGATGAACAGGATCTCGTTGGTGAGCTCCATATCGTAGACGCTGGTTTGCCAGGCGAACTTGCCGAAACGTCCGCGCAGCCCGCCCTCGATGTCGCGCGACGTCTGGGTTTTCAAGTTGAAGTCGACCGGAAACGCGTTGACGCCGATACGTTCATCGACATTCGGTGTGCGAAAGCTGCGCGCGACGCGGCCAAAGACCGCGAGCATCGGCGAGAAGCGGTGCTCGAATCCGAAGTGGAGCGCGTGATTTGTTTCGGTCTTATCGAGCGGCTGTTGCCTCGGCGTCAAAAGGCGGAAATGCACCAGGCGCCGTCGTGTCGAACCGGTCACGGGCGGAGAGCCGCATCTGCTCGAGCCGCCCGCCCCATGAGACGTCGGTCGTCGGCAGGACGGAAAGTGTCTGCTGCGCATAGGCCGCCGCCGATTGCTGACGAAGATTGTAGGTATGAAATGGCGGATCGGTCAGCCCGACGCTACGTTTGACCTCGAGCTCCGAATTATAATAGTCGATGCCGGCGGTAATTTTGGTCGGCAAGCCCGCGATCTGAGTGTCGATATTCGCGCGCGGCGTGATCGATCCGGTCGTGAGCTCGCGGATGTCGGACGTGTCAAAACCGAACAGCGTCGAGAATGCTGTTTGGTCCTTCCGTCGCAGGTTTCCGTCAACAATCAGCTCGACGCCCTGGCCGATCATGCGCGAGACGCCGAGCGTGACGCCCCCTCCCGTTTTGTCGGCAAAGGCGGTCGGCGTCGTAGCACCGCGGCGATCAGTCACGAGCTCGTTGATTCCGGCAGTCTGGTCGACAAGACGCGCGCCCGGCAGGCCGAGATGCTGCTCGTCGCCGACGATATTGAACCATGCGCTGCCTTCACTGCCCGTGTAGCGCAAGTCGCCGATCGCGTTGCGCTGCTGCAGCGCGCTGTTGACGCGATAGCCATTGGAATCGACCCCGTTGGCAAAGACCGATGCGGCGAAGGGACCGCTGCGATACCGTGGCCGAGCCATTGAGCTCACGCTGATTGAACGAGCCTGCGCCGGTTTCGACACGTGCGGTCGGCGGCAATCCTACGCCGGTCTTGGTAATAATATTGATGACGCCACCCACCGCGCCGCCGCCGTAAAGCACGGCGCCGCTGTTGCCGCGCGTAATCTCAATACGCTCGATGCTGTCCTTTGGGATCGTGCTCAGATCGACACCAAGGAGATCGATATCGTTCAAGCGGCGGCCATTGAGGAGAAACAGCGTGTTGGATGACGCCGTAGCGCCGAAGCCACGCAGGTCGACCGTCGTGGTCGCGCCGTTATTGCCGCCCGTTGTGCTCCAGGTCTGGACCCCGGCTTCGCGCGACAGGACGTCCTGGATCGTGATCCCTGGCGAGCGGGCGATGTCTTCCGCCGTGATGACGCTGTTGGAGGCGCCGGTGATTCCTGTGCCGGTTCGCGTCGCCCAAACATCGACGGTCGGAAGGATCTGCGTATTGCTCTGCGCGACAGCAGATTGAGCAAGCAGCGGTGTGAGCACCAATAATGTGCCCAATCGAGATATTTTGAGGCCCATGACACAAACGTTCCTTCGTTTGCGTTCGCGCATGCGAACGCATCGGGTGATGACCAGGCCCGATGCAAAGGACGCAGTGAGAAACCCAGGCAGCGACGCGCGGGGCTCACGTGCGGAATGTCGTGGGAGTTGTTGCCCTCACGGCCTTCGCACCGGCATTGCCGTCACCGCTGCGAAAGACCGCTCCGTATGGACGCCCCGTCCACCGGTTGGGTGACTGCGCTGGCAGGTCTCCTGGCTCGCGGGTCGTTGCCTTTGTGGTCCAGCCTTCCCAGTTTCCCAGTGGCTGTATTGGACCTAAGGCTCGCCGCTCACAGTTGCGGGGGCAGCCACGGATTCCTTCAAATTCGAAGGCTCGAATTCGTCGTGTCCGTGTTCCCTCTTTCGTCCCCGATGTGACTCGGGGAACCAGCACGGTAAAATGTTCTCTTGAACGCCGGCGTAGTCAAGCGGGCCGAAACGATGTCCGCTTTCCCCCCGAAAGCGGACATGCGCAGTGCGAAAACAGATGTCCGCTAAGTGCCAAAAGCGGACATCGGGTCGCTGATGTCTTTCACAACGACATCGAAGTGTTCGCTGACGGGCAACGGCAGGTAGTGTCTCAGTTTGATTGTAGCGGGGAACATCAACCCTGCGGCTGTGGGCCTTCATATCCCTCGGTGATCGCCATATCCCAAACTGACCTGCCCTGTCGCAGCTTCATTGCCGAGGCGTACTCGGGGGATTGGTAGCATTCCAAGGCGGCGGCGTAGCTCGGGAATTCTAAGACGATCACACGGGACTTCGGCTGGCCCTCTTTCGGTTCGACCTTGCCACCCCGTGCGAGGAAGCGCGCTCCGTACTTGGCGAGCGCCTTGCCGTTAGCAGCGATATACTCCTTGTATCCCTCAGGATCGCTCACGTCGGCGAACACAACCCAGTAGCCTTTTGCCATCCTTGTCCCCCCATACTTCCTTAAAGCATAGAGAGGAAAATTGGATGTGGCGAGCGGCTATTGAATGTCCGCTTTGGGTCAAAAGCAGACATGTGCAGCGCAAAAGCTGATGTCCGCTAAGTGCCAATAGCGGACATGCAGCGCATGCGCCGACTTATCTTTCCGAGATCAAATTCGACGGCTGCGGCGGCTGCGGTACCAACGACCGGCGGTCAACGGCATAGAGTAACGCGCTTCCGCAAAGAATGACTGCCAACGCGATGAATACGTCCCGTGTCGACATGTCCATCACATTTGCACAAGCTTCGATTGCAGTCAGCAACTAACCGCCAAAAAGGCGCGGGTTAGCGTAACAAAGCACCGAGGAGCGTCCGCTTTCTGACATAGCTGCCCATCACCGATTTCCATCCGTGAAATAATAACGTTGGTGTACATATAATTGCTGTTTGTGGGCGGGAGGCAACGTGCTTTTACGGAAGATAATCCTCAGCTTTATTTCGGTTGTTGGTCTCGTCGTTTTCTGGCCAGCGCCTGCGACGACACAGGAAAGATCAATTGTGGTCGCGTCAACGACCTCAACACAAGACAGTGGCCTGCTCGATTATTTGCTGCCCCTCTTCACGCAGAAGACCGGCATCACTGCAAAAGTTCTGGCGCTGGGCACCGGTCAGGCACTCGACATTGGCCGACGCGGTGAAGCTGATGTGGTGTTCGTGCACGCCAAAGGAGCGGAGCGGAAGTTCGTCGCCGAAGGTGAGGGCGTAAAGCGCTTCCCCGTCATGTACAACGACTTCGTCCTGATTGGGCCGAAGAGCGATCCTGCCGGCATCAGAAACCTGAATGACGTTGCCAAAGCATTCAAGGCCATCAAGGACAAACAGGCGATTTTTATTTCACGCGGGGACCGATCCGGCACGCATTTCGCTGAACTTGCGATCTGGAACAAGGATGTCGGCATCGATATCGAGAAGGATCGGGGTCCTTGGTACGTATCGATTGGCCAAGGTATGGATGCCACACTCCAAATGGCGGTCGCGAGCAATGGCTATGTGCTGTGCGACCGCGCTACGTGGGTCCATTTGAAAAACAAGTATGATCTTCAAATTCTCGTTGAAGGCGACAAACGCTTGTTCAACCAGTACGGCGTCATACTGGTAAACCCCGGCAAGCATCCACAGGTCAAGCAGGACTTCGGCCAGCTTTTTGTTAACTGGCTGATATCGCCGGAAGGCCAGCACGCAATCGCCGACTACAAGATAAATGGCGAGCAGTTGTTCTTCCCCAACGCGATTGATCCCAACGCCTAAGTTGATCGGCACCGTTTTCATGTCCGCTATGGGTCATTAGCAGACATACCCCCCGCCGAACAGCCTCACGAAAAGAGGAACCGCCGCGTGTGGCGCAAGCAGCGGTCCCTCCAACAGAAAGACCGCCTCGCGGCGGTCTCTCCAATATCTAATCAAATGTTTTGATCAGGCGCCCCGCCTTCTGATTCTTTCGCTTTGACGCAAGACCTACATAAACGGATCGGCTCGATTGGGCTGATATGTGCGACCCATATACGTGCGTTGCATTGAACACACTGGCAAATAAATGACCGCGTAGCTGGAGTCGGCATTTCGTCGACGCGTGGACAAGAAAGCACTTCGCGCAACTCTTGGCCGGAGTCGGGCTGCTCAAGGGACGCTTGTTCCTCAGCAAGACGCCGTTCAACAAAGTGGCGCTCTCCGTCAGTCAGGTATGTTGCTAAGATCTTTTTATATCTGGCGATGTTCGTTCGGTGAACGAAATTAAGATTCGTATGTAGCTCCAACGTCATTGCATCCTCACTTTACCACTCTCGGCATGACATGTGCCCGAGGAGCAGCGTTCGGTATTTTTAGACCGGTTATTGCAATCGATGCGGAGCACAAAATTCGGCTCAGCAGAAAGGTCCGCCTTTAAGGCGAGCGCTCTCTAGGGCGAGCGCTTGAAGAATGTTCTCGAACTTTTGCGCAACGAGCCGCCCTTGGCAAACATGTGCGCTTTTAAAAATTAAACAACTTAAGCTCGAATATCGCAATACATGTAATAAACCTGACAGGAGAGCTGACCAATTCTGATCCTGTTGGCCAAAGCTTTGTCACTAGCGGAGATGGGCCGGACGAATGCAATGTCCGCTTTGGGTCATTAGCGGGCATTCCAGGACGTCCGACACTACGCCTTTAAGTGAATGACGCCAAAGGTTTCTGAACCATCATACTTCCACACCGGCGCGCGCTTCAGGATGCTGGTCGAGGAAATGACGCAGCGCCATGAATAGTTCCTGCGCATGCTTCACACGGCCAGCGCTGAGCGCCTGGTGGATATCGTCGATGATCATGGCCCGGATGGTTTCGCCACCATGGGGCTGCTTCAGCAGATAGTCAGCCAAGGCAGTAGCCGCGATTTCCGGAATGTGTTCGTGCTCGCTGACGGCGGCCACTTCATCTTTATCCAGTCCGCAAAAGGCGATGCAGTCCTCCAAAGAGATCATGGCATCCTCCAACTACTATTGGCCGGCCCACACGCGTATCGCTCGAAGCCACCGTTTAAGAAACCAAATCACCTCAATTCACTAGCCGTGCTGATACAGATCAATGGGTCAGCGGGGCTGATACGATTGCGCCAGCCGGTCGCGGCTAGGCTCTCTCTCATAATAATTCCATGCAGATGTCTCGGCCGCGCTTTGGGTCATTAGCGGACGTTCCGGGAGGCCAGCGCGAGGTCCGCATTACCCCTGAAAGCGGACATCGATGGGTGCCGAGTGGGTGTCCGCTAAGCGCCACTAGCGGATATTGAAAAAAAGCTCCGCGACATTGCCCGGCGCCTTTAATGAAAAGCAGACCCTCATTAAGGTCTGCACCCTTGTCAGAAATTGTACGCTAGGCCCACACTGACGCCATGAGCCCAGAAGTCGGAGGTATCCGCTCTCGGCGCCGGACGCGCAGGGCCTGCCAAAGGACCGGGCGGAATCTGCGTCGGGTTCACGGTGGTGTCGATGACGCCGCCGGGACGCACCACCCCGGTCCAGTATATGAAATTGTAACCGACGACGGCGCGAAGTTGCGGCGAAAATTGATAACCGATGCGCGCGCCAAGCTCGGGCACGACGGAAAATCGGTCCTTGTTGAAGTTACCCATGTTCGTCGGCAACGCCAGCAACCCTCCGGGGAACGCCGTCGCGATGCCGCCGGTCGTGATCGTCGTCGCCCCATTGACCTCGATGTTCGTCAAGGTTGTGCCCAGCGCCACCTTGGTAAGCCACTCGAAGCGCCATGGGCCGCTGACGATGTGGCCGGCAAGGCCCAGGTCGAGCCCGTGAAAGTCGTTGCGCGTCTCGAATTGGTCGGTCACGGCGAACGTCGCACCGAGCTGGACAAAATTTGTAGTGGACGAAACTCCGAGCGCGTCCCGCAAATGCAGATACCGGTAACCGATCAAGCCGGCGACGGGCCCGAGGGCGCAGGCGTCACAAAGTTGCTTGCGGAAAGCAATGCCGGCGCCGAGCAAGCGCGACGTTTCGCTTGCAGACACCTGTCCGGGCCCGACGGCGGGGGAGGCAATCAGCATCGCGTCCTGGGCGTTGAGGCCGATGTTGAAAAACGGCCGCGCCAGCAGCGGCGTTCCGTTGGACGATGCAGAGAAGTCCGTCGAGATATTTTCAAGGCCGAAGAAATGTGCCTCGAGACCCATGCTTCGGCCCGAGTCGAACCAGTACCCGGCACGCACGCGCACGCCTGAACGCCAGTCCTCGTTGACGGTCGATTGGCCGAGCAACACCGAGGTGCTCGGCGCGCCAAGGACACCGGTCGGCCCGGTCGTGACCAGGGCCGGCAGTGTGTCGCCTTTGGTTTGCCAGTACAGGTATTCGGCTTCCGCCCAGAAAGCGCCGCCTGCCGGCGGTAGTGGCGCCGGCGCCTTCACCGGCATGTCGGCGGCGGGGGCAATCTGTGTAAACGCAACGATGGAAAGGGTTGAAATTAGCGCAAGCGACCAACGAAACATGAGCGCCCCCTCACTTAGCCTTTACGTGGAAAACAGAGTATCGGGGTACGAACCGAGAGCAAATCAGGCTACTGCGGGATGCACAACAAATTTCGGCCGTGTAGCAATCGGGTCACAACATTTAGTCCCGGATTGGAGAGCGGAAGTGCGGCGCGAGTGGCATGTCCGCTTTGGGTCAAAAGCGGACATTCCTAACACATTCAGGCGAGTCCGCCTTCGGACCACTCAAATAGGCTCTTTCGGCAGAACGATGTGAAAAATACACCCGCGCGGCGCTGCGTCCGAAACCCAAAGTCGTCCGCCGTGAGCTTCGATAATCGAACGGGATATCGATAGTCCCATGCCCATTCCGGTCGGCTTGGTTGTGAAGAAGCTATCGAAGACTTTATCGAGGTTTTCCGGAGCGATTCCGGGTCCAGAATCCTCGACAGTAATTAGCACCCCGTCGGCATCGTGAAGTGCCGACGTTAGTCTCAACACGCGAGCATCTGGCATAAAATTCATGGCCTCAATCGCGTTAGCGATCAAATTCAGTATGACCTGCTGTAGCTGCACTCGATCTGTCAGCACCAACAGTTCTGAGCTGTCAAAAAGCTCGGTTTGTACGGATATATTTTTCGCCTTTATTTCATGATTTGCGAGTGAAAGGGTGTCCAAAAGAAGATTGTTCACGTTGACCAGTGTTTGACGACTATCACCCTTACGGACCATCGCGCGGAGTTCATCGATCACCGCACTGGCACGATTAGCTGCATCGATCGTTCCTTGTAGATTTGTTCGCACCTCATCAACATCGGGCACCTGCCGCGCAAGCCAGCGCAGGCCAGCGCTGCCGTATGCTACAATCGTTGCCAAGGGCTGCCTTAATTCGTGAGCAATCGAAGCCGACAATTCACTGACCGTTGCAATGCGGTTCATGCGCGCCAACTCATTCACGCGCTGCAGCGAATTTGCCTCAGCGGCTGTTCGACGCCGATGCTCGTAAATCAATCTCACGATCAAGGCTGTCTGGAGCAAGAGGATCGCGGCAACAATCATGATCTGCCATTTGTACTGATCCCAAACGGTCAAACTACGAAAATGGACCTCACTTCCGGGCGGCAGACGGTTTTCGCCGATGCCCCAGCGCTGCATTTCCCGCCAGTCAAACGCTGGGCTTGCAAATTGGACGGGTGGTGTCCTGATTTCGCCCGGCTTCTCGCCGCCAAGGATGCGAACGGCAACGGACGCCGCCAGCCGGCTGCTATCGGCCACCAAGAGAAATGGGCCGCCTACGATCCCACTGCCGAAAAAGGATTCATCGTAGGAAAAAATCGGCGCGTTAGCCACGGCATGCAGTTTTGTTATTGGTGCGGCGCCTTCGTGCACGACGCCCGCCGCATCGACAATCATCAACTCCCAGAAAATTGCAGTGTGCGGCGGCAGCGCGGAAGCTTGTTTTAGGAGCGCTTCAAATGACAATTCATCTGTCCATGAAATCCTGATCTGGTTTGCAAGAGGCTGCACCTCCTTTCTTATCGCTTCCTTCCAAAATTTCTCAATCGGAGAAGTGCCAACAACCACGATCACGTCTTTAGTGTCCGGCAACACCTGCAGGATGTTTTCGAAGGCTGCCAAATAGTTGATCCTTACCGCCACGGCGGCGTCGGTCGCGGTGAGATTGGAATATTGCACTCGACGTTGATCCACTGCCATCAACACCATCGGGGTGTTGGCAAAAAGCTGCTGCCGGTTTCGCTGTACAAAGTTTGCCGCAGGCGCGCCGATGCTCACGATGAGGTCGAGAGGGTGCTTGGCAAACAGGGCACGGAGATATTCAACAAACGGAACCTCCGGATTCTCATCGCTGAAACGGGCCGAGACCAGGGAGTAATCAATGATGTCCAGCGGCCACGGTGATTGCCGATCCAGTTCTGCGCGAATGGCTTTGCCATATTCACTCCATGGCTTGAAATCGCGGCCAAACGAATGAAGCAGCAATACGCGCTTGGGCTCAGCGGCGAATCCAGCCGGACAGCCAAGCGACGCTGCCAAGAAAACGAAGAGCCCCGCAATCGCGCAGATACGACGGATGTGGACCCCCATGGCATTGATTGGACGCCCTGCCCTCCAAGGTGGGCAAGTCGCAAGTTCGTGATCATTAATTCCATGTCCGCTTTGGGTCAAAAGCAGATATGTGCAGCGCACAAGCCGATGTCCGCTAAGTGCCAATAGCGGACATTGAACCAGGAGTTCTGCCATCTGCTTCACGCAACTTGTTTGGCCGAAAGCTCGAGATGCGCCTTCACAAATGGTGCGAGACTTTCGGCATCGAGCCCGCAGCCGTCGATGAACGATGATCGTCGCCGGCGCAGGAAAGTAAGCCCAAGCGCATAGAGACCAGGCGAGAACGTTACTCCTCCTCGATGCATGATCTCTCCCTGGCCATTGAGAACGGGCACCTTGAGCCAAGGATACCGACGGATATAACCGGTCGCCCAAACGACCGACCGGATGCCCTGGCGCCGCAAGTCGAGCGTGAGCGGATCGCTCTTGGCCCGAAATGGAATCCTTATTGCGGGATCAGCGATCGGCGCTTCAAATCCGCGGCTTTTGATGCAGTCATCTATTCTGTCAAGGATGCGCAATAAGCGCGCATGGGAGGAGCGCGTGGTTTGTTCGAGGTCGCCGCTCAACTCAACCTTTGTGCCGTGGATGCCAGCGAGCCGGCCAACTAAGCGAACGCCCTGACGGGTCATAACTTTGAGGTCGAGATCGCGGTTGTCAGGGCGGCCGACCAATTGCAATGATGGCTGGCGGCGAGCGGCGTCAAGATTGCCGCCTTCAATGACTGGGTCATCTAAGATGCCTGCCGTTTCCATCCACGCATAGATATCGCGGCCCCGGTACCGACGCGGTACGCGTGTGTGATTGCCGACGGCAAGCACCACCGGACGCCCTGAGGCATGAATTTCCTCTGCAAGCTGAATACCAGTTGATGAGGCTCCGACCACGAGAACGCCGCCCTCAGGAAGCTGCTTGGGTTCTCGATAGTCGGCAGGGGATATCTGAAGAATCGAAGGCACTAGCGCGCGAGCCGACACTGGACGAAAGGGTGTATCGCAAGCTCCCGTGGCCACTACAACTGCGCGTGCTTGCCATTGGCCGGCGGTTGTTGTGACACGGTAGCCGTTCGTAGCGAGTTCAACTTCCCTCACCGCGACTCCGCTCATGATGGGTACGGCCATCTTTCGTGCGTAGGACCCAAGATATGATGCGAACGCACTCGCCGGCATGAACGCGTCCGGGTTCATCCCTACGTGGGGCAATCCGGGAAGAGCGCTTAACGCGTTTGTCGTAAGCAGGTGGAGCGAGCGCCAGCGTTCGGAATGCCACCGCTCACCGACTCGCCCACGCTCCAGCACGATATGGTTGATATCGTACGCGGTGAGGCTCCGGCTCATAGCGAGACCGGCCTGGCCACCACCGATGATGACAACATCGGGATTTCGCATGATCGTATCCGTGGGATGCGCGATGAGTTCAGATGTTGCGACGAGGCGCGGCGGCCTCGCGCCTCAGGTCATGGCTGAAGTCTTAACGCCGATCGAAACCGGAACGCCATTTGTGATGACATCGAAGACCGCCGATCGGGCCTTCGACTGCATGACGATTTCCTTGAGTTGGTCGGGGCTCGCGTCGCCATCGATCTCGAAGGCGAGCTTGATGCCCTGATAGCCGTTGCGGACGTCTTTCGAGAGGCCGAGGATGCCGCGCAAATCGATATCGCCCTCGACTTTTGCCTCGACCTTGCTGAGCTTGATGCCTCGGGCCGCCGCGATATTGGCGATGCCGGCCATGATGCAGGAGGCCAGCGCATGCAGTAGCCACTCGACCGGTGTGGGGCCGGCATCGGCGCCGCACAAGGCCTTTGGGTGATCGCTGGCGGCCTTGTAGGGAGCAATGTGCTTGTGCTCACCGCCTGCGCCGAACAAGCCATGCATCGTGCTTTCGCTGTGCGTGCCCCAAATCCAGCGGTTGTCGGCGCGAAACCGGAACCTGGCAAGCTCGGGCTGCGCTCCGACGACGTTGATCGTCGCAAGCAACGTGGGCGTATCGACGCCGTTTATGGAAACTGGCGTACGAACGGGCTTCTTGGCAGATGTCATTGCGGCAGTCATGAGTTCATTCCTTGTTTGAGCAAAATTCGAGTGAGACAAGCGGTCGCGAAGATGCGGCCCGTTTGGTCGCGGGGTGTATATGCCATCCGGCTGTGTCGAAAGCTTTCAGCGGAGCTTGAATTGCTCTTGAAGAACCCTTGATTTCTCTTTAGGCAGGCCGCCTGTATAATTTGGCAAGCAATAGTTACGGGGCGGCGGCGTGCTATATTTGTTTGAGCATTTTGTACTCGACGACGAGCGCCGTGAGCTGCGCACGGACAGCGGCGCGGTTCTGCCGGTCGGACCGCAAGTCTTCGATCTGTTAGTTTATTTGATTAAAAACCGCGGACGTGTGGTCAGCAAAGACGACCTCATTGCATCCGTCTGGGGCGGCCGCATTGTTTCCAATTCAACTCTGGACAGCCACATTAATGCGGCGCGCAAGGCGCTGGACGATAGCGGCAAGGAGCAGCGCCTGATTCGTACCGCGACGCGCAAAGGCATCCGATTTGTCGGCCAGGTCATCGAGAAAGGCGACGACGGCCTTTCCTCGTCGCTGAAGCCGTCCGGCATGCAACAGAAGGTTCAGTTTTGTACGGCCTCGGACGGCGTCCGAATCGCCTACGCGTCGGCCGGACAGGGATTACCTTTGGTCAAAGCCGCCAACTGGCTTAACCATCTTGAATATGACTGGCAAAGTCCAGTTTGGAGCCATCTGCTGCACGCACTTGCAGCTGAATACCAGCTGATCCGCTACGACGAACGCGGTAACGGCCTCTCCGATTGGGACGTGGAAGACATTTCATTTGAAGCTTTCGTGCGCGACCTTGAGAGCGTCGTAGACGCAACAGGGCTGAAACGGTTCGCCTTACTCGGAATATCGCAAGGCTGCGCTGTCTCTATCGCCTACGCGGTACGGCACCCGGAGCGGGTCAGCCATCTTGTACTCTATGGCGGGTACGCGCGCGGTCGACGGATGCGCGGCTCATCTGCGGAGGTCGAGACGGCCCACGCCACGCTCACGCTGATGCGCTTGGGCTGGGGGCACGAAAACCCGGCGTTTCGGCACATCTTCACGTCGCTTTTCATTCCGGGCGGCACCGTCGAGCAAATGAAATGGTTCGACGATTTGCAGCGCGTCACTACATCGGCGGAGAATGCGGTCCGCATCCGCGGGACCATGAATATCATCGACATCAGCGATCTTCTGGCGCAAGTAACCGTCCCGACACTTGTCGTCCATTGCCAAGATGATGCGGTGGTGCCGTTCGAGGAAGGGCGGCGGATGGCCGCCGGCATATCCGGAGCGCGTTTCCTGGCGCTCGAAGGCTGTAATCACCTCATCCTGCCGGGGGAGCCAGCCGGAAGTCGATTTCTTGACGCGATCAGGGCCTTTCTCAAAGACGCATAACTACGCGCCTTCCGGCGGTGACAATGTCCGCTTTGGGTCATTAGCGGACATATGCGGTGCAAAACGGCATGTCCGCTTTACCCCCGAAAGCGGACACTAGCTCGCCGCTCTGGCATCGCCAGCGGCGTCGATAACGTTGCGAATTTGGCTGTTGTTAGCCCCGACCTTCCTGCCGGCCGCATCCCGGCTAGCCTCTTCGAGGCATCGCTTTGCGGCACCGTGCAATGTTAAGGCAACGCCATCTGCTTTTACAGCATCCGCGAGAACTGTTGTGTCGGCTTCCGCATTCCAACTTCCAAGAACGATCATTACATTGGGCAGCTTGCGACGCAGTCGGCGTATCGTGAAACGCATATGGGCGACGCTACTCGTGTTCAAAAAGGACACGCACACCATTTCGATCCCGGTAGTTTCCAGACGGAGGATATTTGCGGTTGATAGAGCGTCCGCGCCTTCGACACGTGCACCGACTCCATGCTTGGACAGGATCTGAGCGAGCATATTTGCAGCGGCTTCATCAAGGCCACTGCGGCCTGCAATACACAGAACCGGAGCGTTCCCTTTCCAATGCGTTCCAAGTTTATCATTTGCAAGAACTGGAAAATTATAGACACGAGGGTCCTCGATAAAATCGACGGCAGCCGCCGCTTCGACATCTTGTGTGCTGTGTATTTCGGGTTGATCTTCGTGATCCTCTAATTCCTTAACGAGCTCGATGACAGAAGCTTTGATTTTTTGAAGATGGAGTGCGTCGAGCGCGCCACGATCGAGATCGGCCTGGGCCAGTTTAAGACCCTTTAGAACCACTTCATCGTAATAGGCCACAAGGGGCCTTTCTTTGAGAAACTGCTCGGCATTGTCGAGGGCTTCTGCCGGGTCTTCCGCCAGCATGCGCTGATAGAAAAGCTGCGGAGGAGACAACGGAGGTCGATCGCCAAACATCACCTCGAGAAACTTCAGGTTTTCAACGTGACGGCCAAGGACCACGAGGCAGATCGTTAAAGGAGTGGCAAGGACGAGACCGATCGGACCCCACAGCGCGGTCCAGAATGTGGCGGACACCACAACGGCAACCGGCGATAGGCCGGTACTGCGCCCGTACAAGAGCGGTTCTATCACCTGACCGACGAGCGGCTCCACGATCAGGAACAATGCCGCGCACCATATGAGCAGTGACCAGCCCGGATCAACCGCTATCGCTAATGCGAGCGGGAATACAACCGCGATGAACACTCCGATGTACGGAACGAAGCGCAAAATGCCGGCGAGGATCCCCCACAGCACCGCGCTCGGAATACCTATAAACCAGAGCCCAGTTCCGATCACGAGCGCGAAAGCTGAGTTCAATGCCAACTGCGATAAAAAAAGCCGACTAAGGCGCTGGGCAGCATCATTGAGCGCCACAGTCGTCTTTTGCAAGTCGTGCGATCCTGCGAGCTTAATTAAGCGATTGCGCAAATCCTCTCTCTGCAGCAGCGTAAAAATTACGAAGATAATAACGATGCCTGAAGTCATCAGAGGGTGAAGCAGAGGTGAAATCAGAGCGGCAATGCTTTCGAGTGCTGTTGGCGGCGGTTGCCTTACTTCGACAGGTATCGGTCTTGCGTCCTGCCCAGCTAGAGAATTTGCGGCCGGGGAAGACAATGGCTCTTTTGGCTTGTTGAGCTCCTTGCCGAGGTCCTGAAGTACGTCCGCAGCACGCTCAAGCGTATTGTTTGCCGCTGCGGTTCCGCGCAACGATTCAATTTTGGCGCGCATATTAAATTCGTAGCGAGGCAGTTGACCGGCGAGTTGCGTCATTTGTGTCGCGATTACACCTCCAATAGCGAAAATGATCGAAAATGCCAGGAGGACGACTCCGATGACAGAAATCGCGCGCGGTATTCGGAAGTCTTGAAGAGCGCGGACCAACGGAGCAAGCGCAAAGCTCAGCAAGATTGAGAGTGCCACAGGAACAAAAACATCGCGGCCAAAGTACAGCGTCGCTACAATGAGAGCCGCAAGAACAGCAGCAGCCACTACTGTGACGAGATTATTTGTGTCGGTTCCCGTCAGCTCCTTGGCAAGCATGACGTTCCTTTCTTGCAGAAGATTCGCCTCCTGCTTAAACCTTAATGGACTGAGCGAGTTCATAGCGTCTAAGGTCCGCAAAAAAGGCAGACAAAACGCGTGTTAGTGGGGTCGCAAATCAACTGCGCCCACTAGCCGGAGGTGTGATGCCGATCTCTGTTCTTCTTCCATAGGCTGCGCGACGTCTATCCCTGCAAGGATGGATTCTGTCGCTTCCCGCAGTTTCATGTACTGATACCAAGACCACGGGCGCTCAGTGCTTTCGGCTAGCTGTTCGATTGCCCACTCGCGGACCCGCTCTAGTTCGTCGCGCATCATGCGTGGATCATAGTTCCTCATTGTTAGTGAACGTTCCAGCAACGTTACCTGTTCCGTCCATTATCGCGATTGGCTGGCCCTTTTGACACTGCCGGATCGAATGCGGACGCCTTGCGTAAAAGTCGGAACCTAATGTCATGCCAAAGCTTTCCTTTTAGAGCGCGGTTCTTTCATCTCGAAATCACCGATGCTTTGGTTGTCGTCGTACTTTTCGTTGCGGGCTACTTTGGCCTCCACGTCTGAGAAACAGTTTGGCGCGAGAAGATGGCAAGAGCGCCACTGGGCAAAGCCGTCGATGCTGGCTGCCGCCCAAACACGCAACTGTTAAGCGGCAACTGATATGGCAAGAGCGTCGCGAATGCTCCAACGCGGAGATGCGGCGAAACTAATTGGTTCGAACCCGCTTAATTATCTGATCGCGCCACCGTCATTCGCCCCCTAACGCGGAGCGCGGTTCGGGAACTGCAGGGGGGCAAACTGCAGTCCCACCAATTCAATTGCCGGGGAACTAGCGAACGGTTTGAAACCTCATTAGTGCCGGTCGCCTTGCGTCGTCGGTCAGCAGCCAGCCGCAATGCCCCCCGGCTGCCCCCTCGACGCTTAGGCGGCCGACACCACTGCTGCGGCATCGTTCGATTTGAGCGACAAGAAAGTGTGCCACCCACAACACAAAAGGAAAAGGCCGCCGCGAGGCGACCTTTTGAACTGGTGACTTTTAGTCGTGTGGCTTCAGACTGCCAGGCACCGGCCCGCAGCCCAACGTCTAGTGGAGCGGTTAGTTCAGAACAAGGTGGGGAACGTAATAGTCTTTGGGGCGTTTGACATCCAGCGTGGCGCAAATTTAGCGATATGCTCCCTATCAACATGTCAACAGCGACCGAGCGTTAGGCTCGGCACATGGACCATGGCCGAAAAATTAGCGCACAAGGCGACCGAGTCTGTGAAGAATGTGCAGCAAGAAGAGTTGCAAGAAAAACTTATCAGTTCAGCTGAAAGGCTGCGCCAAGCTATGGGTAACTGGGCCGACAAACTGTAGGGCTCGAGCGCCAGGATACTTGTCAAATGTCACGCACGGTGGTCGTCGAGCAGAAAAGCAGTCGCAGTGGGCGGGTAAAGACAACTACGCGAAGTGTCGAATGTGAGCTCACGCAATCAATGGCGAAGCGGAAAGGAAGAGAAGGAACCGACCTAGCAGAGTCGTTGTTCAGAACAGAGATCTCGACGCTATTGCCCGCCAAAGACACTTAGAGAAGCCACGCTGGACACTGCCCATGTACGCTTTGGGTCAAAAAAGCAGACATGTGCAGTGCAACGGCCGATGTCCGCTAAGTGCCAGAAGCGAACTCATGCAGTGCGATATGATCGGAGAGAAGTTTAGCTAATCGTCGCCAGCATTGTCCGGCGCGGTGGTTGGAAGCATAACACAAAAAACCGATCCATTCGGGCTGCGTGGCAAGACCGAAAGAGTACCCCCATGAGATTCGACGATTGAGCGGCAAATCGACAATCCCATCCCCATGCCCTGAGCCTTCGTTGTGAAGAACGCCTCAAAAACACGGTCCACATGGCTCGGATCAATCCCGGTGCCCGAGTCTTCCACCGTGATCTTGACGTCACCGGATTCTCCAATTTCTGATTTCACGATTAAGACGCGTTCTCGATTGATGACTGAACTCATCGCGTCAATGCCATTCATGACGAGGTTGAGAAGCACCTGCTGAAGTTGTGTCTGCACCGCCAATATTGTTGGGAGCCTGTCACTTAACTCGCTTTGCAGCGAGACCTGATGATCGACCAGCTCCCCACGAACGACTGCCAGAACCTTGCCGATGAGGTCGTTCACGTTCACAGCGCTCCTTGTCCCATGATCGCTTCGGAACATTGAGCGGATACCATCGAGCACCGCACCGGCACGGTGTCCGTTAACGAGAATATCATTTAATACCGCACGCGCATCGTCCATATCGGGCTTTGCTTTGGCGAGGAATCGCAACCCGGCACTTGCGTTCAGTATAATTGCAGCCAGCGGTTGGCTGACTTCATGCGCGATTGAGGCAGTCATCGCTGCCATCGTCATGTACCGACCTACCTCGGAAATTTTTCGGCGTGAAGCATTCCAAATGCGCACCCGCTCCTGCGCTTCTGCCGCGACGCGCTGCTCCAGTAATTCATTCAAATTGCGCATACTTTTGGCGAGTTCGCGAGACTTGGCCTCACTTGCAGCAAGTGCCGCTTCCATCCGTTTACGTTCGGTAATCTCCTCGGATGCGACGTTGATACCGAGGATACGGCCATCTGTCGTAATAAGAGGATACCAGTTGGTAATCCAAACGCGTTCCGCGTTTCCGCCGTCCGGCCGCTGGCCGCGGACCTCTATGCCTGTGATTGAATTTCCAGTCCGCAAAATCGTCTGAACGATATTTTCGACCTGTTCGGCAACTTGCGGAACCGTCTCGCGCACTGACCGGCCAATATGATCCTCGACAGAAATGCCGCAAATTTCGCACAAACGCCGATTGATCTGCTGATAGCGGCAATCTGGGGTGAGAAATGCGAGGCCGATCGGAGCAGTTTCGTAGAGCAGCCGCAACTCGGGCGTCCGCGCGCCACTCTGAATACCACCCAAAGAAACGGCCAGCTTGTCGTCGATCATTAGGGCCCTACAGCGAACACGAAAACCAGAAACACGATTGTCGCTGCAGCTAAAAGCGTTAGTTGACCTGCCGAAAACTAGGAAAAATCGGGAGGGCCGTTTTGAGCGTTCATGGGAGACCCTCTGACCCTCTTTACTCACAATCCGTTGTGTTATCTGATTAAACAATAGCCCAAAGCGACTAGTCTGTGCCGGACGGCATCCCGTTTTTGGAGCGCGTGGCCAATGCGGTGCAAACGACTTCGCAAAGGACACATCGGGTCATGAAGAGCGCAGTCGCGACATTCGAGGCAATGAAGTCGCTGCCCGCGAGCGCTGTAGTTCTCGACGCCTCCGGGACGATTGTGGCGGTCAATAATACATGGAAGGAATTTGCCCGACGGAATGGATTGCGGGTTCCTCGTTGGGCAATTGGTTCTAACTACCTTCAATACTGCCGATCCGACGAACCCCGCTTACGTCGGTTCGTGCGGGAGCTGCGAGCATTGCTCGCGGGTCAGGTTGATCTTTTGACATTTATTTATCCGTGTCACTCGACTACCGAGGAACGGTGGTTCTCCCTCATCGGGATGCCGCTCTCGCTGGATAGGCCAACCGGCGTGGCCCTCTTGCACGTAAACCTCACAGATATGCTGCCGCTTCCGGTCAGTACGCAACGAACGGAGATCGTGGGGAAGCGGAGAGGACATGTTCGCCCAGCGATTAATCTAGACGCGATCAGTGGCGCGATAGAGCGCTCCGTATCGGAAACGCTCTTCTCACAACTGAATGCAATGTTCACCGGTGGCTCCGCGCGCGACCAAGGCGTAGCGCGGGGGGACACTGAGACAATGTTCGTTCGTAATAAGTTGAGCAAACGGCAGATGCAAGTCCTGCGCCTGCTGGGCGAAGGCAAATCGAACAAGCAGATGGCAAAGGCGCTCTTTCTTTCACCGAACACTATCAAGCTGCACGTGTCAGCGATCTTGCAACGATTAAAACTCGCGAGCCGCACTCACGCAGCCCTTCTTTCATCAAGACTTAACAAACAAGGTTTGGGCGCTGGAGATGACCTCAATTCTTGGAAGAAGGTGCGTATCGCGGCGCAGCGCCGTCGGACCGGACGCACAATCCGCGCTAGAGTTTCCAATCAGCCTATCCACAAGATGGGTAGGTAGAGTGGTTAGCGCATGTCCGCTTTGGGTCAAATACAGACATGCGCAGTGCAAAAGCCCATGTCAGCCCAGTCCGCTTTACTCCTGAAAACGGACATGGCTCGAACCGGTCGGTCCAGCTACCGACACTAGCAACAATAGAAATGCCGCAAGCGGAAACGATCATCGCGAGCGATCTGCTAGATTCTACCGGGCAGTCTCCTTCGTGATCCACGCGTGGTAGTCGGGATCCACACTGTCGACAGGCAAGGTCATGATCGCGGGGGTGGTATAGCTGTGGCGTTCTTTCACGGCGTCCCCTACGGCCTCGGCAAGAGCGGCCCGGGTTTTGACCAACATCACCACCTCCTCGGCCCGCTCGATCTTGCCCTCCCACCAATAGTGCGAAATCATTCCAGGCAGGATATTCACGCAAGCGGCCAGCCGGCGCTCGACGATGGCGCGCCCTGCCCGCTCCGCCTCGACAATCGATGGCCAAGTCGTATAGACGAGCACCGCGCGTTCCATCGTCAGGTCCCTTCATGAGCCGACCGGCCAACCGTTTCGAGCATATCGCCTTCGTCGCCAGTCAGACGCCCGAGGCGCGCGAGGCCTATTCACGGCTGGAAAAGCGTTACGGCAACTCCGACCCCGCCAAAGCCGACGTTATTGTTGCGCTCGGCGGCGACGGTTTGATGCTGCAAACCCTGCACAAGTTCATGAAATCCGGCAAGCCGATCTACGGGATGCATCGCGGCACCGTCGGCTTCCTGATGAATGAATTCGTCGAGGAGGGCCTGGTCGAACGGCTGGCGGCGGCGCATATCACCGTCATCCACCCCTTGCTCATGCAGGCCCGCGACGCACAAGGGCGCATTCACGAACATCGTGCTATCAACGAGGTGTCACTGTTCCGGCAAAGCGCGCAGGCAGCGCACCTGCGCATTCTGATTGATGGACAGGAAAGGCTCGCCGAACTCGTCGCCGACGGAGTTATGGTGGCAACGCCGGCAGGCTCAACAGCCTATAATCTGTCCGCGCAGGGCGCGATCATTCCGATCAATGCACCGCTGCTTGCACTCACGCCGATCAGCCCATTCCGGCCACGCCGCTGGCGCGGGGCATTGCTGCCCAACAAGGCCAAGGTCACGATTGAGGTCACCGAAGCCGACAAGCGCCCGGTTGCCGCCGTGGCCGACCATGACGAGGTACGCTCCGTGCGAAACGTCGACATCCGAATGGACCACGATATATCGATCAATATGCTGTTCGATCCGGGCCACAGTCTCGACGAGCGCATCCTTCGTGAGCAGTTTGGTTTTTAGGAGAAAGCGTGTCCAAGACGTTCGACTTTTCAGTGAACGGCAAGGCCGTCAGCGTAACGCTCGACAACGAAGAGACTCCGCTGCTCAACGTGCTGCGCAATGAACTGGGGCTGATGGGGACGCGCTTTGGCTGTGGCCTTGAGCAATGCGGCTGCTGCATGGTGCTCGTCGACGGCGCGCCGGAAAAGTGCTGCACCAAACCGGTCTGGAGTGTCGCCGGCAAGCAAGTCATCACTGTCGAGGGCCTGGGCAATGCAGCAAAGCCGCATCCGCTGCAACAAGCTTTTATCGATCAGCAGGCCGGCCAATGCGGCTACTGCCTTTCAGGCATTTTGATTTCAGCCAAGGCGCTGCTCGACAAGAACCCTAATCCGACGCGCGCGCAAATTGCGACGGCGCTCGATGAAAATATTTGCCGCTGCGGCTCACACAACCGGATTATCCGCGCTGTCGAAAAGGCGGCTGCGGCCATGCGTGCCGGAGGACGCCGATGAACGCTCCCCTGCCCGGCCCGCTCAATGACAATCCTCAACTCGACCGGTGGGTGGCCTTTCCGGCACCCGGCAAGGTGACTGTACTCACCGGCCGGGTCGAACTCGGCCAAGGCGTGCTCACCGCCATGGCGCAGATCGCCTCCGATGAACTCGATGTTGCAATCGCGCGCATCACGATACGCTCCGGGGACACCGAGAAAGGGCCCAACGAAGGATACACCGCTGGCAGCCAATCGATCCAATTTGGCGGTGTCGCCATGCGGCAAGCGTGTGCCGACGTGCGGGCGCTGTTCCTCGAACAGGCCGCCAAAGTGCTCACCTGCAAGGCGGAAGAATTGTCCATTCGCGACGGCAGCATCTACCGCGGCACCATATCGACCGGACAGGATTATTGGACGCTTGCTGGCGCGGTCGACCTCTCTGTCAAAGCGACCGGAATTGGGGTTCGCAAGCGCGTCGCCGACCTTAAAAATATCGGTGCGAGCAGCGCCCGCCTTGATCTTCCGGCCAAGATTTTTGGCGATGCGGTCTTCATCCACGATATGCAGCTCAATGGCATGGTGCACGCCCGAGTCGTGCGCCAGCCGAACCGTGGCGCAACGATCGGCGCAATCGACGAACCGGCCATTCGCCGCGCAGCAAAAGGCCCGATCGCATTCGTGCGTAATGGAAATTTTCTCGCAATCGTCGGCGACGACGAAACCGCCGTCGAAGCCGCCGGCGTCGCCGCTGTCAATCATGTTGCCTGGCAGAATGTGGAAGCACCAACTCCGACCCAACAGGAAGCCAATTGGCTATTGCAGCGGCCGGCGGTTGACCGTGTTTTCGGCGCCGAGCCGGCCGATCCCAAAGGTCGCGAGCGTTTTGAGCGAACCTATACGCGCGGATACCTCGCGCATGCCTCGATCTCGCCCTCGTGCGGACTTGCGCTCTTCCAGGATGGCAAACTGACGGTTTGGACCCATTGCCAGGGCGTTTATCCGCTGCGCGCGGCTTTGGCAAAAACGCTCAAGCTCGAGCCGTCCTCGATCGTTGTCCATCATGTGCAGGGCTCCGGCTGCTACGGTCACAATGGCGCCGACGATGCGGCCGCCGACGCTGCCATCATCGCGATGCAGAAGCCGGGGCAACCGATCCGCGTGCGCTGGCGGCGCGAGGAAGAATTCATCTACGAGCCGAAGACCCCGGCGATGATCGTGAAGGTGCGCGCTCTGGTCGACGACAATGGCAAGCCTGTCGATTGGACGCAGGAAATTTGGAGCCCGACGCACAACCTGCGGCCGGGTGCCGGCGGAAATCTGCTCGGCGCGCTTGCCCTGCCCGACCCGCCGCCCGAGCCGCCCCCGAATGATGTGCCGGAAGCCAACGGCGGTGGCGCTACTCGCAATGGCGAGCCGCTCTATGCCATTCCGGCCAAACGCATCCTGCACCATTTGGTGACGGAGACGCCGGTGCGCACGTCAGCGCTGCGCGGACTGGGCGCCATGCCGAACGTGTTTGCGCTCGAATGCTGCATCGACGAATTGGCCGAACGCGCCGGGCAAGACCCTGTTCAATACCGGCTCTCGATTACAGCTGATGCACGCGCACGTGCCGTGATCGAGAAAGTGGCCGCCATGGCGCGCTGGAATTCGAAGGAGCCGGGCGGATCTGGCCGCGGCCGGGGCATTGCCTTTGCTCGCTACAAAAACCGGGCCGCCTACTCGGCGGTGATCGTTGACCTTTCAGTCGAGGAAGAAATCCGACTAAATCACGTCTGGTGTGCGACCGATGCCGGACTCGTGGTCAATCCCGACGGCGCTATCAACCAGCTCGAAGGCGGCATCATTCAGTCGGCAAGCTGGGTTCTCAAGGAGCAAGTGCGTTTCGACAATGGTGTCGCGTCATTCGATTGGGAAACCTACCCCGTCTTGAAATTCAGCGAAGTGCCGGAAATCGATATCGAGCTCATCAACACCAAAGATGAGGTGCCGCTTGGCGTCGGTGAGGTCACCGCCGGGCCAATGGCGGCGGCCATCGGCAATGCCGTGTCGCATGCGCTCGGCGCCCGTATCCGCGATTTGCCGCTGACACGGGACCGGATCATGGCCGCGCTGTTGAAAGACTAGCGCGCCGCCTTCCTAAACCATTCGTTAACGGGGCACCGTTAGCTTCATGGCTACGGTACCGGGCTCCAGGCGCGCCCGAGGCCCGGGGCACCATGGTCCGTATCGATTTCAACCGGTTGCGCTTCCTCGTCATTGACGACAACACGCATATGCGCCGCATATTGCGTACGTTGCTGCATGGCTTTGGCGCACGCGAAGTCTATGAAGCGGAAGACGGCGCGGCCGGCCTGGAAGCGTTTACCCATTACCTTCCTGACATCGTGATCACCGACTGGGCGATGCCGATCTTCGACGGCCTCGAGCTGATGCAGATGATCCGCCAGCCTGGCGCCAACGCCAATCCTTACGTTGCCATCATCATGCTCACCGGCCATTCCGAAAAGAAGCGCGTGACGGCCGCGCGCGATGCCGGCGTAACCGAATTCCTGGCCAAGCCGATTTCGGCAAAGGGTCTCTACCAGCGCATCATCAACGTGGTCGCCAATCCGCGCCCGTTCATCAAGACAAAGACCTATTTCGGCCCCGATCGCCGCCGCAATATCAATTCGAACTACATAGGCCCGGAACGGCGAAAGGGCGGCAAGGCGGACGTCATCAGACAGACGCCCTTGCTCGACAAAGCCCGCACTGTCGTCTGACAAAGGCACCTGGCCATGTCCCGCACTAAAGACACAGCAGCGATCGTCACCTACGGCGATCATGAGGTCATTGTGCCGGAAAACAAATTACGCGGCGCTGTGTCCAAAGATACATCGGAGGCAAGCGGCGAGGATCCGGTGGCTCGCGCCGAAAAGGCCTTGGCAGAGCTGTCGCCTGAATTCGCAAACTGGATGGATTCCGAGTGCGAGCGGCTTGATACCGCCCGCCGCAACCTGCTCAAAGATGGCCATTCCGCAGCCAACAAGGAGGCGCTGTTCCGCGCGTCGCATGACATCAAGGGTGAAGCTGCAACATTCGGCTACCCCGCGGTCGCATCCGCGGCGAACAGCCTTTGCAGGCTCATCGAACACACGCCCGCTGAATCACGCATTCCACTCAAACTGATCGATCAGCACGTCGACGCCGTGCGTGCAATTTATCGGGAATACGCACGTTCGGACGCCAAAGAATTGGCTGCCACGCTGACAAGACGATTGCGCGACGTGACCGACGAGTTCCTGATGCGGGAAAATCACGACCGCCCAGAGGTCCTTGAGCAGCTCAAGGGTCCGTCGATCGTGCCCGAGTAGCGGAAAATCGCTGAAATTCGCTAGGCCGCAGCCAACTGCCGATCATCGAAATTGTGATCGGCAGCAATGATGTGGGCGTCAGCGACCAGGTCATCACAGAAGAGACGCGCTTCCTCGCGGGCAGCCTCTACCGCGAAACGCCGCAACAGCGCCAATAATGACGTGCTGTCCTCACCACGCTCATGCGCGCAGGCATCCAGTACGCGCTCGACTATGCGCCGCTTGAGGCGCGCCGCTCCACCCTGCTCACCGACCAGAAGTCCGGCGCGGATCGCCGACAAGGCCTCGCGGAAAGCCGGATAAGCAACATCCGGCAGTCCAGCCTTGCGATAGAGCGCGCGGAAGCCGGAAATGTTTTTGTCGTGGACGTAGCCGCTCACACGGTCAATCGGCACGCCAGACAATTCCGCAAGCGCTTCTTCAAACAAAACCACATTGCCAGACAACAATGCGCGCAAGATCATGCCTGCGGTGAGTTGGCCGCTATGGCGCAAATGCTGCAGAAGAGCCCCGACCTCCTCGTAAGGAGTATCGGCTGCGAGCGCGACCGTCGCCTTTTCGCAGGCCTCTTTCGCCGCGTATTCTGCATGCTCCGGGCCAAGCCATTGTCGCGCTGCGACGAAGCCGGCGAGCGTCTGCGATAGCTTGGACAGCAGTGACTGGCGCATCGCCATTGGCAAGTCATCTCGCGCCAGCAAATTCTCACGGATTGACGCAAGATGGCCAAAGCGGTCGACCATGCGGTCCACCGAAAAAATCGCGATGTCGGCACCGGAATTTTCCAGCAGGGTAAGACAGGCTTCTGCCGATCCAACCTCGGCAATGGCGGCGGCAAGCGCGCGTGGCAGTGGCGAGCGACTGGCGATTGCGACCTGCACATCCGCCTCACCGGTGCCGATCAGGTCGACGAGGTCATCTTCATCGAGCATCGGCGAATGCGCCAGCACAGGCAATGCGACATCTGCCTGATCGGATGCGAGCGCGTGAACGACAATCCGCGGCGCTTTATCGGCCGACGCAAATGCTTCGGAGAGCGCACGCCGGACCAATGGTGAAGGATCGTCCAGCAGCATGATCATCGCGCCTTCTGCGGCTGCGAGGTCGTCGGGAGATAGTTCCGAGTAAAGATAGGCGCGCGCCAGCGCGGATGTGGCTTCGGCCCGCTCACCGGCGGGAGCCTGGCGCACCCAATGCAGGAACTGACGGACGATCATGGCGCAACCGACGCTACGAGACCGCCCCCACGGACGGCAGAAATCAACCTAATGGATGAGGCTTAACAAAGCGTTCACCATAGAAATTGATCGGCTGTTAAGCATGCTGGCTCGGAACGCCAGCAAAATCAGACCTTATCACCCGACAGCTTGCGCGTATTAGGACGCGGGTCGGTGAACAGATCAAACACCTGCGCGGTCTGGTTCGGTGGTGGCGTCCCAGTCGTGGTCGGGCCCCAGAGCGTGCTGACGGTTTGCGTCAAAGGCTGCCGCACGCGGTCGGTGAACATGGATTCGAACGAGGCGCGCGTAGCCGGAGGAGCCGGCAGCTGTTCGCTGGCCTTCGCGAATGCTTGCGTCGTGCCAGCTGTATCGTGGGGGTGGATCGCCGCTGGACGCGGGATTGGTGACGGCGGACGCGGGATCGGTGCCGGGGGGCGCGGTATATCGGCCGAGGCCAGCCGTTCGACATGCGCCTTCGGTACCGAATTGATCAATGGCACGGACGCCACCGTCTTTGCGGGCGGCAGAGGCGGTGCAGACGCAGGTAACGTCGCGCTCGCGACATTCGTCGTACCGCCCAGCGGCGCAAAAGCAACCGCGCGGGCCGTATCGAAAAGTTTGGTCAGCTTGCCGTAGACCTCACCAACGCTACGCGCGCGGCCAGAGTGATCGTAGAAGATATTGCGGTTTGCTGCAGCCGCGTTGGGAAACATGGCGGCGGCACTTGTCTGGGGCCGACCCGACGCCGCATTGATCAACTTGGCCGCCCCGTCGGCGCCCAGAAAATGCGCAATATAGAGTTCGCCATTGCTCGGCGTGCGGCCAATATTCGAGCCGACCAGTGTCGCGTTGTTGCGTGTGAGCGCACCCGCAAGCATCGCGCTGGCTTGCGGATCGTTGCGCAACCGCAGGATCGCCGCCCGCATGGCGGGATCCGAGACCTCGTAATGTCCGTCAGACGACCGCGATATGGCGTCGGCATATTGACCCAGCCCCAACGCGGCCCCGTCCTGCTTCATGGTGCCAAGCCAGGTCTGATCGATAAATTGATAGAGGCCCTTCGCCGACGAGGTCGACGCCTGCGCCGACGGGTTCATGTTGGATTCGATCTGCGCCGTCGTGAGCAGATATTCGAAGCTAATACCGGTCGATTGCGACGCCTGGCGGATCGCCCCGGTGATTTGCGGTCCCCCGCCGGCAGTCGCCGGATGAATAGCCATCGTGTTGCGCCTTGCAAAGTTCTGGGCTTATGGGAATTAGACGCGGACGCAACGGCTCTCGCGGGCCTACCGACCATGGGGAATTATGGTAAACGAACCGTAAATGGGTTCCGCAAGGCCCTATTTTGGCAGGATTTTTCGGAGGTTAGCGATGGCTGAGGCGATCCAGCGGCACAAGCGTGGCGGCCTGTATTTCGAGGATTTCGAGGTCGGCAAGACCTATGAGCACCGCTATACGCGCACCGTGACGCAAATGGACAACATGTTGTTCTCCAACATGACGCTCAACCCGCAGCCGCTGCACATCGACCGGCATTTCTGTGAAACCGAGACCGAGTGGGGCCAGCCGCTGATGAACTCGCTGTTCACGCTAGGTCTCATGATCGGCATCCAGGTGTCCGACATGACGGTCGGCACCACCATCGCCAATCTCGGCATGACCGATGTCAAATTTCCCAATCCATTGTTCGAGGGCGACACCGTGCATTGCTCGACACAGGTCATGAGCAAACGCGAGTCGAAGTCGCGGCCGGGCGCGGGCATCGTCGAATTCCATCACAAGGCTTTCAAGCAGGACGGCACCTTGGTGGCCGAATGCCACCGTCAGGCCTTCATGCGGATGCGGCCGAAATAATGCGCTCGTTACTTTTCGTCCCCGCCGACGGCGGGCCCAAACTCGACAAGGCGATGGCGAGCGGCGCCGATGCCGTGATCATCGACCTGGAAGATTCCATTACGCCCGAGCGAAAGCCGCAGGCCCGCCGGCGGCCCTTGAATTTCTCAAGGCTGCCGGAGCCGCAAAACAGCGCCCGCGCTTGCTGGTTCGCATCAACGGTCTCGACACCGGCATGACGGATGCCGACCTTGGCGCGATTGTTGCCGGCAAGCCGGATGCCGTCGTCTTTCCCAAGGCTGAAGGCGGCGCAAGCGTGATGCACCTCGACGCCAAGCTGACCGCGCAGGAAGCCATTGCCGGCGTGCCAGAAGGTCAGATCAAAATTCTTGCGCAGGCCGTGGAATCGGCGGCGGGACTTTTTTCAGCCGGTAGTTTCCGCAACGCAAGCTCACGCCTGATCGGGCTCACCTGGGGCCCGGAAGATCTATCAGCGGAGCTGGGCGCGGAAGCAAATCGGGATGCAAGCGGCGAATTGACGGAGCCCTATCGCCTCGCCCGTTCAGTCTGCCTTTACGCTGCAGCGGCGGCAAAGCTGCCCGCGATCGAGACCGTCTATGTGGATTTTCGCAATTCGGACGGATTGCGCCGCGATACCGAAGCGTCACGCCGCGATGGGTTCACCGGGCGCCTCGCGATCCATCCTGCGCAAGTGCCGGTGATCAACGACGTCTTCACGCCCACAACCGCGCAAATTGAAAAAGCGAAGTCGGTGGTGGCCGCCTTTGCCGCACAGCCCGGCGCAGGAGCCGTCGGCATCGACGGCAAGATGTATGACCGGCCGCATCTCGTGCGCGCGCAGCAACTGCTCGACCGGCTGAAGGGCTAAACAGCCTATTTGTAGACTTTTCCGGGGTCGAACGCCTTCTCAGCGTCGCGAAATTCGAGCTTGGTGCCGGCGCCTTCGCCGATCGGGACCGCCCGGTAGAAACACGAGCGACGCCCCGTGTGACAGGCGCCTGCGCCCTGCTGCTCGACCTTCAGCCAGAGCGCATCCTGGTCGCAATCGACGCGCAATTCGAGCACGCGCTGCACGTGGCCGGACGTCTCGCCCTTCCTCCACAGCGTCTTGCGTGAACGGCTGTAGTACCAGGCCTCGCCGCTCGCGATCGTCTTGCGCAAAGCTGCGTCATTCATGTGCGCAACCATCAGCACATCGCCCGATTTGGCATCGGTTGCGACGGCCGTGATCAAGCCGTCGGCGTCAAACTTTGGCGTGAACGCCAAACCTTCTTCAATGTCGTGCGCGGATGAGACCAAGGCTGGCTCCTGCCTTTCGCCGTCACCCTGAGGTGCGAGCGCAAAGCGCGAGCCTCGAAGGGTGATCGGCCGAGTTGGTACCCGTCATCCTTCGAGGCGCGCCTGCGGCGCGCACCTCAGGATGACGGAGAAACAAGACTGAAACAGACGTGGACGAGAACTTACCGTTGACCGCCACGCAGCAACGTAATGAAGCGAACCTGCTCGTTCGCGTCGTCGCGGAACGCACCGGTGAAATGTGTTGTCACTGTCAGGGCGCCGGGCTTTTGAACGCCACGCAGAGACATGCACATGTGCTCGGCTTCGATCATCACCGCAACGCCGCGCGGCTTGAGGATCTCGTCGATCGCGGTCGCCACTTGCGAGGTCAGATGCTCCTGCGTTTGCAACCGCAGCGCATAGACATCGACCAGCCGCGCGAGCTTCGAAAGACCCACGACCCGATCCGTCGGCATATAGGCGACATGCGCCTTGCCGTAGAACGGCATCATGTGGTGTTCGCAATGCGAGTTAAATCCGATGTCGCGGACCAGTACGAAATCATCATAGCCGCCGGTCTCGCTGAACGTGCGATCGAGCACTTCCGCCGGGCATTCACGATAACCCTGGTAGATCTCCTCGTAGGCATCGATGACGCGTTTGGGCGTTTCCAGCACGCCCTCGCGCGTCGGATCGTCGCCGGTATATGCGATCAGCGTCCGCACGGCGGCTTCCGCCTGCTCGCGCGAAGGTCGCGGTTCGACCGGCGCAGGTGCCGCACGCACGTGCTCAGACAGGCCTTGCTTCGGCCACGGCTTCACGTTGGTATTTTTTACGTCCATGACGGGTCTCTCCGTTCGACCGGCCCTAGCCCGAAGGCAGTGCCGGGAGTGTCACCGGGGTGGCCGCGTCAGTTAACCCGCGTAGGACCACTTCGTCCCAACGCGGCATCTGGACGCTGCATTCCCATTCTGCATGGCTTACACCATGTCGGCGCCGAGAACCCCTTCTCGCACCATTGGGTCAACACCTATATATTCGTTTGTAGCGCCGAGGCAATCCGGCCATTCTGCATAATCGGTAAAACTTCAATGCTCAACGAGGTTTACAACAGCCGAATCCTTGAACTGGCGGGGAATATCCCCCGCCTGGGACGGCTGCCTGCGCCGGATGCCACCGCCACTGCCCATTCCAAGTTATGCGGTTCGACGGTGACGATTGACCTCAAGATGGACGGCGGCGCTGTCGCCGATTTTGCTCACGATGTGAAGGCCTGCGCGCTCGGTCAGGCCTCTTCTTCGATCATGGCGCGCCACGTCATAGGGGCAAAGCCCGCCGAACTGCGGGAATTGCGTGAGACCGTACGCAAGATGCTGAAAGAGAACGGCCCGCCTCCGTCCGGCAAATGGGCCGACATCGCTGTGCTGGAGCCGGTGCGCGACTACAAGGCGCGCCACGCCTCGACATTGCTGACCTTTGATGCGGTGGTTTCGGCGCTCGACCAGATCGAGGCAAAATCAGACAGTAAACGCGCGCAAGCGGCCGAGTAGCTATTTCGCCGCGGCCAGGCCGCCTGTCTTCACCCGCGGGAGCTCGGCACGGTCACCGATCGGTTTGATACAGTTTGCGGATAGCCGCGGCAGATTTTGCGCAGCGCCGGTGTTGCCCAAGCGAATCCCGGTAACCAAATGCGCGCTTTCCGTCTTGACCACCATCGAATGATTGCCGACGGCGGCAAAAGCGGCGATGAGCGCGGCAGGAACGCGTCCCGATGCGTAAGTGACGAGTTCATCGGGCCCGCTGCGGCGCTCTGAGGAGACGACCTTGAGCGCTGCCGCGTTACTGCCAACCCGCAAGCTAATCGCACCAAGGGCATCGGCGAGCTGGGCTTGTTCGCCGCCATGCCGCCGCTCGATATAGCTGACCTCATAGCCTTCGCCACCGGCAACACAGGCCACCACCAGATCGAAGCTGCCAATGTCCTCGCCTTCGACGGTTAGCGGGTGACGCCGGGCCAGCGTGGCGACACCCGAATTATCCACCAAAGCCCAACGTTGCTCGCTGATCGCGGCCGCACGCAAGCCGTTCGTCATACGTGAAATGGGCTGCGCGGTCGGCGCGGGTGTGGACGTTGCGACGGTCGCCGCAACCGGAGCGTCAACTTCTTCGGTTGTCAGACGCGAGCGCCGCAATTCCTCACGCGTCATTGCATGCATCGGTTCCCAAGGCGGGATGCGAAGCGCTAGATCGAGCAGATCAGCCGAGGCGCCCATGTCAGAGGCGTACTGCGCCAGCCGCCCGATATCGCGTTGGACCAATACCAGGTCCTCTGCCGAGTAACTCGCAGCGGTCGGATCTTCTCGGCGATCGCCGAGCCATATTTGATGGACCATCACGCGCGCATCGACAGGCACAGATCGCTGCACACCGCCGAGCAGGACGAAGGCGCACATCGACTCGCAATCCGCATTTGGCGACAAAGTCGCGCGCGGTTCGTCTTGCCCCTCCGTTGGAAGATCAACGATGTGGCCGACGGTCGTAACGAGTTTGAGGTTGCGGATTTCACGGCCCAGGGCGATGGCGCCAAGAACCGACCCGCCGTCTGAATCGATGACCACCGTGGCGCCAGTGAGATCGCGGTTTTGAGCGAAGACGAGAAAGTTGCGCGGCGTGTCCGCGGTGATTGCGCCGGAAGCTCCGATAAAGAGTTTGCAATTCGTGCCGCACGTCTCGGCCGGTCCTTGCGTGCGCAATTCGAAGTGCATCGGCAACACGCGATCCGTCGCGTGCGATGGCGATGACAATATCAAATACGGCGCCGCCAATGCGAGCGCGCGAACAAGCGAAAGGGAACGGCTCATTCTTCCCCTGTCTCGCCACCGAGCCCGTCTTCTTGCGTGGTGGTCCACGTTCTGGCTGGGCTTGGGCGGCGCTGGTACCCCCGTGTCGTTCAGTCTTAGTGCAGTTGCGAGATTCGGGTCTAGTGTAAAAAAGTCGCTGTCACCCCGGAATAACGGATTTCCTCGTATTTCCATCGGGTTGGAACTTTGCCCGGGAACTTTCCGAGATTAAACTTTCACTGGAACTTGAGTAAGGCCATGCCGGACAATAGCGACCAGCCGCATCTATTTGCCCGCCTGCCCCGGCTCGCAGGCCAAGGGCTGGTCGCGCTTTATCGGCTCACACTTTCACCATTGCTCGGCCCGCGCTGCCGGCACCTGCCGACCTGCTCTGATTATGCGGATGAGGCGATTGGACGATTCGGCCTCTGGGCCGGCGGATGGATGGCGCTCGCGCGCATTCTTCGCTGTCACCCCTGGGGCACATCGGGACTCGATTTCGTGCCCGCTGAATTGCCCGCGCGCGCGCATTGGTTTCTGCCCTGGCGCTATGGACGCTGGCGCCGCGCCAACGAAGTGCCCCACGCCTAGTTGCGTCGTTTAATTCGCCTGCTATATCGAGTTCCACGCTTACCTGCGTTCGTAGGCAGCGAGTGAGCAAGGAGACGATCCATGGCGCAAAGTATCGCGCTGACCTTCCCCGACGGCGCACGCCGTGAATACCCCTCCGGCACAACCGGTCTGGACATCGCCAAGGGAATCTCACCCTCATTGGCCAAGCGAACTGTCGCGATGGCGCTTGACGGTGGCCTCGCCGATTTGAGCGACCCGATCGACCACGACGTCAAGATCGAATTCATTTCACGAGACGATCCGCGCGCGCTCGAGCTGATCCGACACGACGCCGCTCATGTACTCGCCGAAGCGGTGCAGGCTTTGTGGCCGGGCACGCAGGTGACGATCGGTCCGGTGATCGAAAACGGCTTCTATTACGATTTTTTCCGCAACCAGCCGTTCACGCCCGAAGACCTGCCGGTCATCGAGAAGAAAATGCGCGAGATCATCGCGCGCGACAAACCTTTCACCAAGGAAATATGGACGCGCGAGCAGACTAAAAAAACTTTCCGCGAGATGGGCGAGGCCTTCAAGGTCGAGCTCGTGGACGCCATCCCGGCCGACCAGCAGATCAAAATCTACAAGCAAGGCGACTGGTTTGATCTCTGCCGCGGCCCGCACATGACCTCGACCGGCAAGGTCGGCAACGCTTTCAAGCTGATGAAGGTGGCCGGCGCCTATTGGCGCGGCGATTCAAAGAACCCGATGCTCACCCGCATTTACGGTACGGCCTTCGCCAAGCAGGAAGAGCTCGACGCGTATCTCAAGCAGATCGAGGAAGCCGAGAAACGCGACCATCGCCGGGTCGGCCGCGAGATGGACCTGTTTCACTTCCAGGAAGAGGCCCCCGGTTCGGTATTCTGGCACGCCAAAGGGTGGACGCTTTTCCAGGCGCTGGAAAATTACATTCGCCGCCAGCAAAGCGCCGCCGGTTATGTCGAGGTCAACTCGCCGCAACTCATGGACAAGACGCTGTGGGAAATCACGGGACACATCCCGACTTATTCGGACATGATTTTCCTCACGCAAAAGCGCGAAGAAGACGAGCGTGTCTACGCGGTCAAGCCGATGAACTGCCCGGGCCACATCCAGATCTTCAAGAATGGCTTGCGCAGTTACCGCGAACTCCCGGTCAAGATCGCCGAATTCGGCAAGGTCCACCGCTTCGAGCCGTCAGGCGCGTTGCACGGACTGATGCGCGTGCGCGCTTTTACCCAGGACGACGCCCATGTCTTCGTCACCGAAGGCCAAATCGCTGAGGAATCGCTTAAGATAAATGACCTGATCCTCTCGATTTACGAGGATTTCGGGTTTTCGGACGTGCGCATCAAGTTTTCCGACCGGCCCGACAAGCGCATTGGTGATGATGCGGTCTGGGACAAGGCGGAAGCCGCCTTGATGGCCGCCCTCAAAGCCTCGGGCCGTCCGTGGACGCTGAACAAGGGCGAAGGCGCCTTTTATGGGCCAAAACTTGAATATGTTTTGCGTGACGCGATCGGACGTGACTGGCAATGCGGGACCGTGCAGGTTGACCTCAACCTGCCCGGCCGGCTCGGTGCGTTCTACATCGATGAACGCTCGAACAAAGTCACACCGGTGATGCTCCACCGCGCCATGTTCGGCTCGCTCGAGCGTTTCACCGGCATTTTGATTGAGCACTATGCAGGCCACCTGCCCTTGTGGCTCGCGCCGGTTCAATTGGTGGTCGCCACCATTACATCGGACGCCGACGAATTTGCGCTGGAGGTGATTGAAGCCGCCCGCAAGGCCGGGCTTCGCGTCGAGAGCGATTTGCGCAACGAGAAGATCAACTACAAGGTACGCGAGCACTCGCTGGCAAAAGTCCCTGTCCTGCTTGTCGTTGGAAAGAAGGAAGCGACCGAGCGCACCGTTTCGATCCGCCGCCTCGGCAAGGAAGGACAGCAGGTCGTGCCGCTCGATGCGGCACTCAAGGCACTCGCCGACGAAGCGGTGCCGCCAGACCTACGGCGGGCCACGGCTGCGGCCTAGGTTTATTTCTGCGTTTTGATGTAGGCGGCAAGGTCCGCCGCTTCGCTGCGCGACAGATTCATGTCCGGCATTCGCGGGTGTGGCGTCAGCAGAAAATACGCAAGCGTTGTTTCGTTGAAGCCTGGCTTGTTTGCAATGGCTGAAAACGGAGGCGATTGGGTGGTGCCGCGCTGCTGACTGGAAGCCACGATATGACAAGTCGCGCACCAGCGCTTGGCCAGCGTTTCACCCTTGCTTGCATCGGCCGCGAAGGCGCTGTGCGTCAACGCTGCGGCCGCAATAAAAACGGCCAGCGCAGTAATTGTTCGATTCATTGGCAAGCACCTCGGGTTTGTTACGGAAACATCATATAGGTTGCGGCGCCTATTGTCCGCATTGACCTGTGTCTAAATGAGAGTGTCAGTGTCCGGCCGCAGCACGTGCAAGTGTCGGTGCATCGGCGCCACCGGGTGGCTGATCGAGCATGCGCAGGAAACGCTCCGACCAGTGACTAAGATCATTGCGCACCAGCACTTTGTAATTCGCAGCATGACGCTGGCGTCGTTCGTCCAGCGGCATTGACAGCGCGCGGTTGATCGCGTTGCCAACACCTTCGGAATCATAGGGGTTAACGAGGAGTGCGGCGGTGCACTCATACGCAGCACCGGCAAAACGTGAGAGTATCAGCACGCCGGGATCGTCGGCATCTTGTGCGGCGACAAACTCCTTGGCGACCAAATTCATGCCATCGCGCAACGGCGTGACCAATCCCGCCCGGGCCGCACGATACAGGCCAGCAAGAGCCGTGCGGCTATGCGCCTTGTTGATGTAACGCACCGGTGTCCACGAGGCCTCGCCAAAGGTGCCATTGATGCGCCCCACGGCCTCGCCGACCGCGCGGCCCATATCGGCATATTCAGGAATGCCGGTGCGGCTGCGCGGCGTGATCTGAAGATAAGTCACCTTGCCGCGCCAATCAGGGAAATTGGTGAGAAAGCGCTCGAACGCATTCATGCGTTCGGGGATGCCCTTGCTGTAGTCGAGCCGATCGACGCCGATGATCATCGCGCGGCCGGAGAGACTTTCCAGCACATCGCGGACAAATTCAGTTTCGATGGCGCGGCGCGCCAGGCGCGAAAAAGCTTCCGTCTCCACGCCGACCGGGAACGTGCCAATCTGGACTGTGCGATTTCCGAACTGAAAGGCATTTCCGCTCGCCCACGCAAGCCCGCACTCATTGGCGATGTAGCGCGAGAAGTTCGCTGCGTCGACTTCGGTCTGGAACCCGACCAGGTCGTAGTGGCAAAGCGCGGGAATGAGCTGATCGTGATTGGGCAAGGCCGTGATGATTTCGGGCGGGGGAAACGGAATATGAATGAAGAAACCGATCTTGTTGCTGTGGCCACGATCGCGTAGCGCTTTCGCCAGCGGAATAAGATGGTAGTCGTGCACCCAAATCACGTCGTCGGGTTTCAGCAATGTTTCGAGGTGACCGGCGAAATACTGGTTTACCCTGAAATAGCCGCCGAGATCGCGTCGCGTGAATTCGGCGAGGTCGAGCCGATAATGCAGGATCGGCCACAACACACGGTTGGCAAAGCCGTTGTAGAATTCCTGGTAGTCATCCTTGCCAAGATCGACAGTGGCATAGGTAATGTTTTCATGCGTGACGGATTTCACCGTCCGCGGCATATCTTCGGCAACGCGTCCGCTCCAGCCGAACCACAGGCCGCCGTTCCGCTTGAGCGCAGGCCGGATCGCGACTTCGAGCCCGCCAGCTCGCGCGCTGCGATCAGGAACAGCAACCCTGTTCGATACTACGACGAGCCGCGCCAATACCGGTCTCCCCAGCTTCGCGACAGCTTGATTGCCGTCAACGTCAGTCCTGACATTGAATAAGTCTGCGGAAAATTCCCCCACAATTTCCCGGTTACCGGGTGTACGTCCTCCGACAGAAGTCCGTAACGGTTGCGCATCCGAAGCGCATCGACAAACAGATCGCGGGCCTCATCCTGCCGGCCAATCTCCCACAATGCATCGATCAACCAGAACCGGCAAATCAAAAACTCCGTCTCCGGAAGGCCAAAATCGTCGGCGGCGACATATCTCATAACGTGGTTGCCGCGTCGGAGTTCACGGTTGATCGTCTCGACGGTGGCCACGAACCGAGGATCATCGGGCTGTACCAGGCCAAGTTCGGCCAGCAACAGTGCGCTGGCATCAAGCTCCTCGCCCTCAAACGAAGCGGTAAACGCCTTGCGTTTGGGATTCCAGGCACGCTTGAGCACCTGTTCTCCAATGCGGTTGGCGATCTCACCCCAATATGTCGCACGTTCGGGTAAATTGAGGTGGTTCGCAATTGCCTCCAGCCGTTGACAGCCGGCCCAGCACATCGCCGCCGAATGGGTATGTACGCGCGTGCGCCCGCGATATTCCCAGATGCCAGCATCAGGCTCGAGCGCCAGCTTTGCCGCCTGCTCGCCCAAGGGCTCAATCGTGTGAAACAGCGCGGCATCGCCTGGCCGAGGCAGCCTGCGGTCGAAAAACATCGGCGTCGCCGCCATGATGATACTGCCGTAGACATCGTGCTGATTTTGACTGACCGCGGCATTGCCGATGCGCACCGGTCCGTCGCTGCGATATCCGGCAAGCGCAGGAGCGGTTCGCTCCTCGAGCGAGTCAGTATGCACGACACCATAGAGCGGTCGCAGCTGATCGGCGCGTCCAACGGCGACGCTCAGGATGTAGGAAATGAAGTCCTCCATGGTGCGGGTTGCACCAATGCGGTTGAGTGCGCGGACGACGAAGAATGCGTCTCGCATCCAGCAGTAACGATAGTCCCAGTTGCGTCCCGAGCCTGATACTTCGGGAATTGACGTGGTCAGCGCCGCAACGATTGCGCCCGTTTCCTCGTAGTTGCAGAGCTTGAGCGTAATGCCGGCACGAATAATCGCGTCTTGCCAGTCGACGGAAAAGGCAAGCCGACGCACCCACTCGAGCCAGTAATCGCGGGTGCGCTCGGAAAAATCGCGGCACGTCGTCTCGAGAGAGCCTTCGAACGGCTCATCGGTGCCAAAGACCAGATGGACCGGCCGCGTCAGCACGAACGAAGCTTCATTCTCGACATAAGACAGCGGCGCGTCCGTTGTCAGCCTGACCGGCACCTCGTCACGCCAGTAGCGGATGTGGTTGCTGCCGGAAGAGCGCGAAACCACCGGCTCACCGTAGCGGTGCGTGGTGCGGAAACGAATCGTGATGCGCGGCATGCCGCCGATCGGCTCGATGATCCGCATGATTTGCGGCGGCCGAAAGGTGCGGCCGAAAATCTGGAAGCGCGGCGCGAAATCCGTGATGCGGACGGCGCCACCCTTATCATCGATCAATTCGGTAACGACGATCGCCGTGTTGCGGACGTAATCCGAGCGGGTCTCGACCTGGCCGTCGAGCACCACATCGGTGAAGCCTTTTTCCTCCTTGCCGGCAAGGAGACGACAGAATACGGGGTCACCGTCATAACGCGGCAGACACCACCATACGATGCGAGACGACGGCTCCAGCAGGGCGGCAGTGCGCCCGTTGCCGATGACCGCCAGATCAAGTCCGTAATCGATCATGATCCAGCCTGCCCGTTGTCCGCTAGGGTTTGCAGTGCGCTGCGGACCTGTGCCGGGTCCTTGAAAATACCAGTCAGGCCGGGGAAGTAGCGGCTGACGCTAAAACCCATCCCGCCTATTTCCGGCAGCACCTTGAAAACCGATTCATCGGTGACATCATCGCCGATGAATATAGGCGCACGGCCGGCGAAAGGCGGGTGCGCCATTAGCTTGCGAATGCTGTCGCCTTTGTTGATGCCCGGACGTTTGACCTCGAACATCGCTTTGCCCAGCAGTAATTCAGTCGGTTCGGCGGCAAACGCTGTCCGGCTGGCCGCCACGTGACGGCGCAGGCGTTCGGCCTGCTGAGGCGCCTTCCGATAATGCAGCGCAAGCGAATAACCTTTGTCCTCGACAACAATGCCCGGGCTTATGTTCTGCGCATCGGCCAGTTGCTGGCGCAGATCCTGTGGCAAGGGCTTCGTCCAGAAAAAAACCTCGTTGTCGCGCACGCGCATCTCCGCGCCGTGCCCGCCGACGGCGGGCAAATGCAGCGGCGCAAACAATTGATCGAGATCACCAAGTGGCCGGCCGCTCACAAGCGCCACGGCGCCGCCCGTCAGTTCGAACAGACGTTTCAGCGACGCAAGTAATGCGTCGGAAACCTGCACTTCGGTCGGTGACGGGCCGATATCAATAATCGTGCCGTCCACATCGAGCAAAAGAGCGACCTTTTTCAAATCAAGCTTGGCGAAAATGTCCATCACTGGGTCGTTGGCAATCGTCTGCACTATTATAATTCCGTTCGGTATAAAAAAGTTCGCTTGATCGCCCGCGTTTCAGCGGGCCTGCACCTCAACATCGCCATCGACGCCAGTGACCACCTTGAATTCGCGCTCGTAAACTTTGCCTTCATTGCGGGCGATCGCGCGATATTCGCCCTCGGCGAGGATGACGCGCGGAAAGGCGCCAATCGATTCCTTGATCACGTCGCCACCGGGTGTAAGTACCGACCATGCGGTATTGGCGAGCGCTTCGCCTCCCCGATCGCTCACAAGCTTGAGCGTGATGGCGGCAGCGCGGTGCGTCACCGTGATATCCGTGAGCTTGCCCGCTTGTACGCGAATATCGGACCGCACAACCGAATTCGCGTCGCCATAATTCGAGACGATGTAATAAGTGCCCTCCGGCATCATAACGACATCGCTGGTCATCACACGCTCGGCGATCGGGCGGCGGTCGCCGGCTTCGAACTGACTGCCCTTGTAGACATCGAACGAGATTTGCCCGGCCGGGATACGCACATCGCCGACCTTGCCTTCGATGCGCAGTCCTCCCGCCGGCAGATCGAATTCCTCGTGCACGCTCGTGCCGCGCAAGTCGACCGGCTTCACGGCGGTCGCCAGTCCGAACCCCACGTGGACGATATAGGCGCCGGACGGAAGCACGAGCGTCGGCGCCGGCGATTTTTCTTCCTTGACCAGCTTGAAGTTTCCATTCGCATCGGCCTTGGCGGCATACACGCGCCAGGTCAGGCCGCCGCCAATCGGCTGCGCGTCCTTGCCGAAGCGCGCACTGAGCCCGAGCGCCACTTGCCCGGCCGGGACCATCGGAATTGAGGCGGTCGACGTGCCGGGAGCTGGCGCAGGCGACGGCGATTGCGCGGGCGGCGAAACCGGCAAATTGCTTGGCCCGAACATGTCGCCGCGCGTTGCCGGCATCGGCGAGATCAGGCCGGTGGACGGCGTGGCCGAAAACAGAGAATTCTGTGCGAGCGATTGGGCAACCGCAGCCGAGGGCCCGGCTGCAACAAGGGCAAGCATAAGCACCGGCCATAGCCGGCCACGAACGGTGGCGGTTGTCGGTGCCCTTTCCATGACCGTGGTCTTTTCGGCCCAAATCGCGGCGATTTCAAGCCACACGTCAGCGTGTTTGAGACTGTGTTAACGGCGTGGTAGGCGCATTTGCGCAATTTTTCCACGAGGCTTTCTGATGCCTGACGCACTAGAGCTGCTGAAGACACGACGATCGGTAAAACCGATTGAGCTGGCCGGCCCCGGGCCCACGGAAGCCGAGATCGAAACGTTGCTGAAAATTGCATCGCGGGTGCCCGATCACGGCAAGCTGGCGCCGTGGCGTTTCATCCTGTTTGAAGGCGAGGCCCGCGCGGCGGCGGGTGAGGCTATCGCTTCGGCCTTTCGCACCAATCGCCCTGACGCGACGCCTGACCAGATCGACTTCGAGCGCAAGAGGCTGGCGCGAGCACCGCTCGTCATCGCCGTCGTCAGTCGGGCCGGCCCGCACGTGAAAATTCCGGAGTGGGAGCAGCAACTTTCGGCGGGCGCCTCGGCAATGACACTCGTTATTGCGGCACATGCGATGGGTTACGCCGCGAGCTGGATCACCGAGTGGTATGCCTACGATCGGCGTGTGCTCGATGCGCTTGGACTTGCCGCGAATGAGCGAATTGCCGGCTTCGTGCATATTGGTCGCCCCGCCAAGCCGCCGGAAGACCGGGAACGGCCGGAGCTCAACGCAATTGTCACGCGGTTCGGCGTTTGAGGAACCAATTGGCGCCTTGCGACATTTAACTTTTACGTAATCCGCCGGGCGCACGCTCCCTGTCACGTTTCGGTCACAAGACTCCGCCAGCAATCTTCGGATTGTTGGAGTGATCGGCTCGTGTGAGGGCTATTCCGGTTTGACACCGGGGGACAGGAGTAAGTGGCTTTGGTGTTCGAGGGCCTATTCGCGCGAGCGCGCAACAGTGACCGTGCCGCGGAAGCCACCACGCAACCGCGACCGACAGCCACGCGTCCCACAATTGGCCTGGCTCTCGGCGGCGGCGCCGCGCGCGGCTTTGCCCATATCGGCGTGATGCGGACGTTGCTCGCACACGGAATCGTGCCAGACGTCATCGTCGGCACATCGATCGGTGCAGTCGTCGGCGGTTGTTATGCCGCCAAGGAAATGGACAACCTGGAAAGCTGGGCGCGCACGCTCACCGTGCGCGGCGTCCTGAGCTATCTCGACATCAGCCTGTCAGGTTCGGGCCTGATCGGCGGTGGCCACCTCGCCTCCCAGCTGGAGTCAGGTCTCAAGGAGAGCCGGATTGACGATCTGCCGATCCGTTTCGCGGCGATCGCCACTGAATTCAACACGGGCCACGAAATCTGGCTGACGCGCGGACGATTGAGCGATGCACTGCGTGCATCCTATGCGCTGCCGGGAATATTTCCGCCTGTGCTGATCGGGGGCCGATGGCTGGTGGACGGTGCGCTGGTCAATCCAGTGCCGGTATCAGCCGCACGCGCGCTTGGCGCGCGACTGGTGATCGCCGTCAATCTCAACTCCGATCTCTTTGGGCGCGGCACCATCATCGCCAGCCATGGATCCGACGACAGTGACCTCGTCCGCGCGCAGGAAAAACCCAACGGCGGCTTGCGCGGGATGTTTTCCGGCGAGCGCTCGCTGCGCCGGCAATTTTTCGGCAGGCGCGGCCGCCCCGGGCTCCCGACCGTCATGGTCGAAGCCTTTAACGTCATGCAGGACCGCATCACGCGCGCGCGGCTTGCCGGTGATCCGCCCGACGTCCTGATCAGCCCGCGGCTTGGCGCCATTGGCTGGTTCGACTTTCACCGCGCAGGTGAGGCAATCGACATTGGCGCTGAAGCTGCCGAAAAAGCAATCGATGCGGTCAGCGAAGCGGTTACGGCGCTGTCACAGCCAGCCAACGGCAATACACTCTAGGCAGCGCGTTACGCGGTGCGAATATAATCGCGCATCGCCTCGGACTCGCGTTCGATCTCGTCGACGCGTTGCTTGACCACGTCGCCGATCGAAATCAGGCCCACGAGTTTTCCATTCTTAAGCACCGGCATGTGGCGGAATCGTCCGGCAGTCATGCGCTCCATGATGCTGGCGACAACGTCATCCTCGCCACAGGTCTCGATGTCGCGTGTCATGACCTGGCCGACCGGCAATGCAAGCGCATCGGCGCCGTGCTCGGACAATGCGCGCACAATGTCACGCTCCGACAAAATACCGGACAGGCGCCCTCCGGCGCCGCGGATCAGCACCGCGCCGATGCGGTGTGCCGAAAGTAGCTTCGCCGCCGCCGCAAGAGTGGCGGTGGGTTCGATGGTGATGGTGTCGCCGCCCAATTGCTTGGCGGCCAGGATCGCCTTGACGTTCATGGCAGCCTCCCTGGCGCATGATTGTTCAAGGAAGGTCATGCGCAACCGTGAGGGCAACGATCCTGCCGCAGCGCCAGTTCCGTCAAGACGCAAATGCGCGAGGACAGGGCTGCATTACGTAGTTACCTAATGCCGCGTTGCAGCAGAATCATCGAATTGCGGAAAATCGTGTTTCGGGTCGAACCAGGAAAACAGCAGCAACCCCGCGAGGAAGCCGCCGATATGCGCCTGCCAGGCAACCGGCTGGTCGCCGCCAGCAATCGGAAGCGAGCCGAGCCCAAACAACAAGTTGATGCCAAACCATGCGGCGAGGAAAAGCAACACGCGGGCATCGCGCAACACACCGCTCAGCGGAATCGCCGGAACGCGGTAGGCGCTGTCATCGGCACCCCGCAGCAATCCGAGCGGTCCTCCGCGTTGAAAAACAAACCGCATGGCCGCTGCCATCGCTCCGGAAATCGATGCTGACGCCCCGATCATCGGGAATTGCTCACCGGCATGCGTGGCCAGATGCAACGCCGCTCCTGACGCCGCGGTCACAGCGAGAAACATCAAAAACCGTGTTGCGCCAAAACGGCGGGCCACGGCGCTGCCGAACGGCAGCAGCCACACGGCATTGACACCGAGGTGTGTCCAGTTTGCGTGGATGAGAGCGTAGGTAACAAACGTCCAGACATCCGCGCCGCCGCCAGGCAACGCACCCCCGAGCACAAATGAACTGTCGTAGCGCGCCGGGATGAAAGCGAAGTTGAGCAGAAATTCGATGTCCTGCTGCTCGCTCAAGACGAACGTGCGCACGACGTGAACAAGTGCCAGCACAGCCAGCACTAAGACGACGACAGGAGGAATGTTGAATAGCGGTTCGCGTTTCACGAGGCAGGCCCGATGCGGAACTTGAGTTACGCTGCTTCGCTGCTCCGCCGCAAGCCGCATTGCCGTTCGGGCTAAAGGAAAAGGGAGGGCTTTCGCCCTCCCTTGAGCCGCGTTGCGGGGTTATTGCCGCGCCTTTACGGCTTGGTCACATCCCCTCGCCTCCCCGGGCTCCCAACTCTTTGGTCCGGTGCGCCACAATTTGGCACCGGGCTGCCACATGGATCGACGGAGACCATAGGCAAGGTCGCCGCGGCTGCCAATGCAACTCTGATTTTAACACTAACCGCCGTCCGCCAGCTCCGGCACCCGCCGGCGGCACGGCCCCTGCTCCTCATACGACATAGCGGCACAAAAGCCGTCGCGCCTGTCCCGATCGGGGACAGACGCGACACGTGCGCAATACTTGGCGTGCCGCGACGGAACAGGTCTGGCAATGAAACACGCTTCGACGCGCGCGATATTCGATTATTGGAACCGGCAGCGAGGAAAGCGCGCGGCGCCTGACCGTTCCGATATCGATCCGGCGGAAATCCGCCATGCCCTCGGCGACACTTTCATGCTTGCGGCAGATTTCGTTGACGACATCAGGTTTCGGCTTGCCGGCACCCGCGTCTGCGCACTGTTTACCCGCGAAATAAAAGGTGAAGCGTTCAACGCACAATGGTGCGAGTCGAGCAGCGAGCACATCGAGGATCTGCTGGCCGTTGTCATCAATGAAAAGATCGGGGTGGTCGCAGGTATCATTGGACGCACGGAAAGCGGCGACGAAGTGGAATTGGAATTGTTGCTGCTGCCGCTGACCCACGCGGGCCAGACACGCGTTCGCGCACTCGGCGTGCTGGCCCCGCTCAGCCCGCCTTATTGGCTGGGCGAACAGGCCGTTGTTGAGCTTGAACTGAAAACGCTGCGTCATATTGACGGCCGGCAGCCCGATACTGGCGCTCCACGTTTCGGACAGCCGCGCGAGGGTCAACGCCTGCGCCATGGCTTCCAGGTCTATACCGGCGGGCGCGGGCACCCCGGTGGACGCGCCAGCTAACGCATCGTTAACGATAGGCTAATAGGCTCGGAGATCGCGGAAAAGGGCTTTCCGATCCCGACACCTATGGCACTGCCACTGACAAAACCGGTGATACTGCCTCTGGCCGAGGAACGCCGGCGTCATCAACGCGTGAAAGTTAACCTGCTCGGTCGCTACATGCTGGCGGACCGGCGGGAATACCCATGCCAGGTGGTCGACATGTCACCGGGCGGCATGGCGGTGATTGCACCAATGGCCGGTCAGCCCGGCGAAAAAGTTATCGCCTATATCGATCACATCGGCCGGCTCGAGGGCAAAATCGCGCGCACCATCGAGAACGGCTTCGCCATGACCATTTCGGCGACGCTGCGCAAGCGCGACAAGCTCGCCGCGCAGCTGACGTGGCTTGCCAATCGACAGATCCTCAACCTCCCGGAAGACCGCCGCCACGGCCGCTTTGCGCCGCGCAACGCCATGGCGCGGCTGGTCCTGCCGAACGGGACCAATGTCGCTTGCCGCGTCATCGATCTTTCGCAGTCGGGCGCAGCGATCGGCATTTCGCCCGAGCTGCGTCCTCCGGTCGGGGTCGTGGTCACGATCGGCAAGACGCAGGGGCGCGTCGTCCGCCACATCGAGGACGGCTTCGCGATCGAATTCATGCGGCTGCAGCACCCCGATTTCGTCGAGGAAAACGTTACTGGCGGATAGCGTCACCGCTCGGTAAATCTTCGTCTGCAATTGTACGCCGCGGCGGCAATGGCCCTGTAAGCGAACGGGCATTCCCGGCCCCGCCACCAACCCATTCCTGACCCCATCAAATGTAAACGCGCGCGCGGGAAGCCGCGTGCAGCCGTATGATTTTGCCTCTCAGACGTTAATAGAAACAATTTTAGCTAAATTGTATTCGCTAAGATTTTAATCGAATTCAATTCCAGTTTTAGAAGTATTCGTTTCTCGTTTTACTTTAGTTCTTCTCAAAATGACTTGCCCAACTTAGCGCCAATACAAGTCGTTTGTGAGAAATGTGGCCCCAACAAGACGGGAAGGGGCCACGAATGGCTAGGCGTTTCGGACAGGCACTTCGAGCCAGCGCGCTGCTGGTTCTGGCTGGCGTTGCCATCGTGGCCGCACCGGCCGGTCGTGCCGTCGCGGCCGACACCACCGCCTCTCTCGGTCAACCGTCGGCGATCGACGAGCGCTCGGTCTATGCCATGGTCGGGGAACCGACGCGGCCGCCAATCGGCTGGGTTGAATTTTGCATCGAATATAAGTCCGAATGCACCACCCAGCCCTCCTCACCGCGCGACGTTGTGCTCACGCAGAAAGCCTGGGCCGACATCGTCAAGGTCAACACCTGGGTCAATGAGGCGATCAAGCCGGTCACCGACGTCGAACATTGGGGTGTGATCGAACGCTGGAACTATCCCGACGACGGCTACGGCGACTGCGAGGATTACGTCCTGCTCAAGCGGCGGATGTTGACGCAGGCCGGCTGGCCGCGCGAAGCGCTGCTCATCACCGTAGTGCGCGACAAGAAGGGCGACGGCCACGCCGTGCTCACCGTCAAGACGGACCATGGCGAATTCATTCTCGACAATCAGGAACCGCAGGTCCTGCCGTGGAACAAGACCGGCTACCGCTTCGTGAAACGGCAATCGCAATCTGACCCGAACATGTGGGTCTCGCTCGGCGAACCGCGCACGGCCCCTGCAACAGTTTCGGCGCGCTAACAGAAAAGGAATTCGCGTTCCCGGTCACGTCCCCACCCCTCCCCGTCCCCAGACCGGGTTCGCGAGCGGCCGGCTCTCCCCCAAGAGCCGGCCGCACCATTTTCGGTTCCAAGTGACTACCTTTGCGATTTCATTCGATCGTCACGATGCGGCCAGACTCTCGGGCATGTTTCGGGACCATTTTATGTCGCGGGAGCGACGACAAAATGGGAGCCGGCCCATGCAAACGCGAATTGATGTCACCAAAGTGAGTCCAACCGCCCTCCAGGCGGCGAGTGCTCTGCAAGGGTATGTCGACAAATCCGGACTCGATGCGAAATTGCGCGAGCTCATCAAGATCCGCGCCTCGCAAATCAACGGCTGCGCTTATTGCCTGGCCATGCATACGCGCGAAGCGCGCAAGATCGGCGAAACCGACGAACGCATGCATCTTCTCGATGCATGGCGCGAAGCCCCGATTTTCAGCGAGCGCGAACGCGCGGCGTTGGGGTGGACCGAAGCCATCACGCTGGTCGCGCAGGATCACGTGCCCGACGAGGTGTACGACGAGGTGCGCAAGCACTTCTCGGAAAAAGAAATCATCGATCTCACGGCCGCGGCAGTCGCCATCAACATGTGGAACCGGCTTGCGATCGCGCTCCGCGCCACGCCGCAGGTCGAAAGCAGAAAAGCGGCCGCCTGAGCTCAGCCGATCCGCTTGAGTCCCTTGGCGTACTGCTTCCAGCGCCGCACATAAATGTCGGCGCCGGCGCGGATCATCTGCACGCCTTTTTCGTCGAGCGTGCGGATCGCACGCGCCGGTGCGCCGACGATCAACGAATTGTCCGGAAAACTTTTGCCTTCGGTGACGACACTGCCGGCACCGACCAGGGAGTTTTTCCCGATGCTGGCGCCGTTGAGCATGATCGCGCCCATGCCGACCAGCGAGCTGTCGCCGATCGTGCAGCCGTGAAGAATGACGTTGTGGCCGATCACGCAATCGCGGCCGATGGTCATGGGAAATCCGGGATCGGAATGCAGCGTGGCATTGTCCTGGATTTGCGAGCGTTCGCCGAGTTCGATCCACTCGTTGTCGCCGCGCAGCACCGCACCGAACCAGACACTCGCTTCGGCCTTGAGCCGCACACGGCCGATCAGCACCGCCGTATCGGCGACGTAATATTGCCCCTCGCCCGGAAATTCAGGCGCCTGGCCATCAAGTTCATAGATCGGCATTGCGGTCTCCGCTCCGCGCTCGGCGGGCGAACGTGCCCGAACAGTGATGGCGAGGAAAGCGCCTTAGGCGACCAGGATGCCGCAAGCCTGCAAAGTCATCATTAGAACCAGGCCCGACATCAGGCTCCAGAAGCCCGCGATCAGCGTGGCCAGGAAGACGAATTCGAAGCGGCGGCCTTCCTGGCGGCGGCCGAGAATGGTGTTGCGCATGATCAGGAACGGGGCCGACAGCACCAGCAGCGGAATGGCTGCGATCGTGCCGGGACCCGGACCGGTGCTGAGCTGGTTGAAGCTCAGCAAGCGGCTGGTGGCCAGCTGGTAGCCGGAACTGCACAGGCCGGCCACGGCAAAGCCGAGCGCCAGCGAGAACAACATTTGTACCGATTCCGGGGTCATCGACGGCCTCAACGCATTACCAGGGGCCATCTGTTGCAAACGGACGGCCCCGCCGCCAGCCAATCCTTAATGAATGGTAAATAGCTGCGCCCGCGGGCGGGACCGGCGGCGTGGCATAATCGGCCCGATTCGCCCCGGAGCATCACCCATTGGCCATTCTCGCCCAGGAACCCCGGCGTCGCCGCCGGCGACAAAGCGGCCATAGCCCGCTGTTCGCGCCGTTGATCGTCTTTGCCGCCATCGCGGTGATCGCGGCCGGCTACGTTGCTTACATCCTTTGGCCGCGCTGGCCGGATGCGCCGGTCGCGCTGGATGCGCCATCGTTGCCGATCGTGATTGCAGGCGTGCCTTTCAATATCGAGCCGGCGGCAATCCGCATGAATGTGCAGCGCCGCCCGGGCACGCATGAGCGTGTCGACCTGTCGTATTTGTGGCCTTCGCTGGTCCCGCCCGACCCCGCCATCAAGCCGACGGTGGGCGCACCCGTCGATCCGAACGAACGCCTGTTCATCACCATCGCATCCGGCGAGGCGACGCTGCCGCTGATGGAGCGCGTGCAGACGATCTACCCGCGTTACCTGGTGGCGGAGCCGGTCGCCGGCCCTCCCGGCCTCACCTTTCGTGGCTTTCGCGATGACTCGCCCTATCAGGGCGAGGATCTGGTTTTCGAGTCAGCGGCGCCCGAGCATTTCCTCGCGCGCTGCTCGCGCAAGGGCGTCAACAATTCGGGGACATGCCTTCTGGAGCGGCGCATCGGCAATGCCGACATCACCTACCGCTTTCCGCGCGACTGGCTGACTGATTGGAAGAACGTCGCAGCCGGCATCGACCGCCTGGGCTTACGTCTGCATCCGGAAACAAAATAGATCGCTCATTCAGCGACCAGATCGACGTCGAGGATCGGCAATTCGAGAATGTAAGACCGGCGGCCTTTTTCGATTTCCAGAAACAGCACCGCGATGAATTCCTCGCCCATATAAACTTCGAGCGAGTCGGTTTTTTTCGGGCGCGGCACCACGCGGATATTGTCGTTCTCGAATTTGCTGCGCAGGTAGGCATTGAGCGTCGGGACCGGCTGGATGCTGGGGTCGTTGCCGACCTGAATAACCATCCGGAAATTGTACGAACGCTCGCCCTCCTCGTCATCGACGGTGAGTTCGCCAAGGTCGTCTTCGCCGACGTAAACCTCGGCGGTATCGGAATCCTTCGGCACAACGCGTATATTCTGCGTGCCAAACAGCTTCTTCAGATAGCCGTCGAGCTGCCTGACTTCCTGGACGTTCACCGGGTCACTCCTGTCTCAAACGCAACGTTTCATTGCCCGATCGGCGGGCCCGGTGCAAGCGCATGATCCCGAAAAGTGGAACCCGGTTTTCGGACAAGATCATGCGCAACGCAAAAACTTTAGCCGTCCAGCATGATGCCGTAGAGCATCTGGTCCATCGCCCGCGACGGCTCGGGGCAACCGGCCTCGCCGACAACCTTGGCCGGCACGCCGGCGACCGTGACATTGTTCGGCACCGGCTTGATGACGACCGAGCCGGCCGCGATGCGCGCGCAGTGACCGACCTCGATGTTGCCGAGGATCTTGGCGCCGGCGCCAATCATCACGCCACGACGAATTTTCGGATGGCGGTCTTCGTGCTCCTTGCCCGTGCCGCCGAGCGTCACGTCGTGCAGGATCGAGACGTCATCTTCGATCACCGCGGTTTCGCCAACGACCAGGCCGGTCGCATGATCGAGGAATATGCCACGGCCGATTTTTGCGGCCGGATTGATGTCGCACTGGAAAACCGACGACGAACGGCTTTGCAGATAAAGCGCGAAGTCCTTGCGGCCTTTGCTGTTGAGCCAATGCGCCAGTCGATGGGTCTGAATGGCGTGGAAGCCCTTGTAGTAGAGCACCGGCTCGATGAACCGGCTGGTCGCCGGATCGCGGTCGATGGTTGCCACAATATCGGCACGGAAGGCTTCGCCCAGCGCCGGCTGATCCTCGAGCGCATCGTCATAAGCCTGCCGGATCATATCAGCCGACACGTCGGCATGGGCGAGGCGTTGGCTGACCCGATGCGCAATCGCAGCTTCCAGAGCATCGTGATGAAGAATGTTTTCGTAGATGAAGGTCGCGAGCTCCGGCTCACGGCGCGCGATGTCCTCCGCTTCGCTGCGGATGCGCGCCCAAACCGGATCGACCTTGTCGAGGGCCCGTGCGGGCCGCGTTTGATATTGAGCCATGGACCTGCGTTCTCCCGGCGCCTCTCGATACCCCTACATGGGCCTTTTATCACAATTTTGCAGGTGCGAAGAGCCCCGCCAGAGCGCCCGGCGCATGGCTCATCCGCGTTGGTTAAGGAAGTCGATAACGCCGGCTTTATAAACCTTGTCGCCGACCGCCAGCATGTGGTCGCGGTCCGGAATATCGAGCGCGCGTGCACCCGGAATGAGTGCCGCCAAGTCCGAGGCACTCCCAGCAACCTGATCCTTCGTTCCAACCGCAACCAGAACCGGCGCCCGGATTGCGGCCACCTCCGTTCGGCCCAGCGTCTGCCGCGAGCCGCGAATGCAGGCGGCCAGCGCACGCAAGTCCGATTTGGTCTGATCGGCAAATATCCGGAATACGCGACCCGTCGGATCGCGGACATCGTCGAGCGACGGCGCCTCCAGCGCATCGGCGATGCTTTCCGGCAGGCCGACGCCGTCCACCAGCCGGATGCCGAGCCCGCCGAGAATTGCCGAACGCACGCGTCCGGGATGATTTACCGCGAGGAATGCCGTGATGCGCGCGCCCATCGAATATCCCATCACGTCGGCGCGTTCGATTTTCAGGTGATCGAGCAGCGCACGTACGTCGTCCGCCATGGTTGCGCTGTGGTAGGCAGACGGATCGTAAGGCTTGCCGGATGCGCCATGCCCGCGATTGTCGAGCGCGATCACGCGCCGACCCTCGCGCGTCAGCGTCGCTATCCAACCGGGGTGCAGCCAGTTCACCTCCTTGGTGGAGGCAAAGCCGTGCACCAGCACAATCGAATCGCCGTCACCCTCGTCGAGATAGGCGATCTCGACCTCGCCGTTTGCAAAGCTTGCCATGTTTGATTTCTAGCCGTGCGCTGCCACCGCGGCAAATGTCTGCAATTTACGTCGGTTGCGCCGTTCCCGGCGGCGGCGGAAAAAGCGCAGCGCCGCGCGCTCGGTGGCATTCTTGAGCGCAGACACGAACCCCAGAACGGCAAACATTGCGCCCAACATCCATACGGCTGCGTCGACGGCAAATGCCGCAATCGTAATCGCCCCGCGGCCCGCAACCTTGAGGATCGCACGCGTGCGGCTTCCCTCTTTCTCGGCGAGCTTTGCCACGCGCGCCACGTCACGCGGTTCTTTCGCGATCTTGAGACCATCGAGCGCGGCGCGTCCGCCGGCGGCTCTTTCGACGCGGCCAACGTCACCGGCCAGCTGCAACAAGCCGCCGGCGCGCTCGACCTTGACGGCTTCGCGCGCAGCACGTTCCGTCAGCGCCGGCCCGGCGAGCGACACGTTCGTCGTGGGGGCAACGCACGACGCACCAAAGGCGCGAGGCTCGCGGCAAATTCCGCGGTCAGGATTCCGGTCTTGCGCGCGGCTTTGGCGAGCGTCAATCCGATGCGCGCCGGCGCGGCCGCACCGAACGTCGCGTAAGTGCCAGCCGTGATCGCAATGCCGACGCAAGCAAGTCCGAAGACAAGTTCATCGGCCTGCTCGCCGGTCGCGAGGCGTTTGCCTTCGCGCAACGCGTCGCGGATATCACCGAATACGAAAAGATCGCCGAGCGTTGTACCTGCGAGTGCGGCCATGTCATCCGGCTCGCCGGTGATGAAGCCGCGCGCAAAACTTTCCGTCTTGTAGCGCGTGGTGGCGGCGTCCGCAGTGGCCGCATTCACCTTCTGCACCTGGGCCGGATCGATCGCCACATGACGGTCGACGGCAAGGTCGACGAAGCTGTGCGCGAGATCCGCGTCACGGGCGGCCAGTGCCGCCTCGATCTCGCGCTTCGCAACTGCCGCATCGAAGCGTCCGTCAAGCGCATAATCGGCAATCCGCACCGGATCGTTGAGACCGCCAAGCACCACGACCGCGCGCGGCACCGCATAGGCGGACACCAAAGCGAGCGCGACGGCGGCCAGGGCAAACAAGGCCGGTCCGGCTCGCGGAATCCGCGCGGTGCTTCGGCGCAAGAGTTCCAACTCCCTCTCCCACATTCGATCTGTAGCCTGTCCCGACTGTCCTGTGACCGGCAACCAAGGCGTTTCGTTGACAAAGCCGGTGAAAGGTTTCCCGGTGGCGCTAGGCATCCAAGGTGCGCCTCGCTATGGTGCGCCAGAATTCGCCGCGCAAGCGCGGCCGCATGAGGAATTGCCAAGGAGATATCATGGCGGAACACGTCGTCCCCCATTTCCATAACGATCCGGGCGTGCCGGTAATCGAGATCGGCGCAAAGGAATTCATGTGCGTGGGCGCGACGCCGCCTTACGACCATCCGCACGTATTCCTCGACATGGGCGAGGACAACGAGATCATCTGCCCCTACTGCTCGACCCTCTACCGCTTCGCGCCGAAACTTGATTCGCACGCGGCCAACCCGCCGCAATGCGCCTTGCCACATTCCGCCGCCGCCTGAACGAGATCGGACCTTAAGCCATGGCGCCTGCGCGTCATGTTATCGTCGCCGGCGCCGGCATCGGCGGCTTGACGGCGGCCATCGCACTCGCGCGCGCCGGCATGCGAATTACCGTGCTGGAGCAAGCCCAAAAACTGGAAGAGACCGGCGCCGGGCTCCAGCTTTCGCCAAACGCCAGCCGCGTGCTGATCGCGCTGGGGTTGCGCGAGCGCCTTGAAGCGGCGGTCGTTGCGCCGAAAGCCATTCGGGTCATGGCCGGCGGTTCCGGCCGCGAAGTCGTGCGTATCCCGCTCGGTGACGACATGGAACGCCGCTACGGCGCGCCTTATTGGTCGGTGCATCGCGGCGATCTGCAGCTCGCGCTCGCCGAGATGGCGCAAAAAGAACTCGACGTCAAAATCCATCTCGCCGTTCACGTTGGAGACTTTGCCGCGCACGTCAAAGGCGTCAGCGTGCTCGGCAAGCGCGGCACACAAGTGCTCGACGAACGCGGCATTGCACTGATTGGCGCCGACGGCATCTGGTCGAGCATCGCCGGACGTTTGCGTGAGCAGCAGCCTCCGACGTTTCGTCGCCGCACCGCGTGGCGCGCACTTATTTCAGCGGATGCAGCGCCTGCGGAATTTCGCGAACCGTTCGTGCATCTCTGGCTCGGCAGTGAGGCTCATCTCGTGCATTACCCGGTCAAGGCCGGCAGCCTCATTAATATTGTCGCCATCGTGCACGATGAGTGGAATGAATCGGGATGGTCGGCTGCCGGAGATCCCGCCGAAATTTTGCGCCATTTCGCGCGCTGGTCCTGGTCGGAGAAAGCGCGCGCGCTGATTGCCCGCCCCGAGCGCTGGCTCAAATGGGCGCTGTACGACCGCAGCACGCCGTTCCGTGGCGGCAAGGTCCCCGTGACGCTTGTTGGGGACGCGGCCCACCCGATGCTGCCTTTCCTCGCCCAGGGTGCCGGCATGGCAATCGAGGATGCCGCCGTCCTCGCCGATATGCTTGGCAAGTATCTCGACGACCCGTCTGATGCGCTCCGCGCCTACGAGGGCGCCCGCTGGCATCGCACGATGCGTGCCCAACAAGCCGCGCGCCGGCAGGCCCGCATCTATGGGCTGAGCGGACCCGAGGCCTTCGTCCGCAATCTGGCAATGCGGGCAATGGGCGGAGAAAAACTGCGCGCGCGCTACGATTGGCTCTATAGTTGGCGTCCGCCTGAACGTTACATGAGTTGAGAGAGATGTTGTTTCCGTCGACCGTTGCCGGCAGCCTGCCGAAACCATCCTGGCTCGCCGAGCCAAACAAATTGTGGCCGCAGTGGCACCTGAAGGGCGACGAGCTCGCCGCCGCAAAACTCGACGCCACTCTCCTCGCCGTCAAATGGCAGGAAGACGCAGGCATCGACATCGTCGGTGACGGCGAACAGTCGCGCCAGCATTTCGTGCACGGCTTCCTGGAATTCGTCGACGGCATCGACTTCGCGCACAAGGTCGAGATGGGCATTCGCGGTGACCGCTACAAAGCCATGGTGCCGGTCGTGCGCGGAGAGCTCACGCTCAAGGGCCGCGTCCATCAGGCCGAGACCCGCCACGCCCGCGCCCATACCAAGCGCAAGCTCAAGATCACGCTGCCGGGGCCGATGACGATCTCAGACACGGTCGCCGACTCGCATTATGGCGACAAAATCAAAATGGCGTTTGCCTTCGCCGACCTGCTCAACAAGGAAGCGCGCGCGCTCGAAAGCGACGGCGTCGATGTGATCCAGATCGACGAGCCTGCTTTCAACGTGTTCATGGGCGAGGTCGCCGGCTGGGGCGTCGAAGCGCTCAACCGTGCCATCGACGGGCTCAAATGCACGACTGCGGTTCATATCTGCTACGGCTACGGTATCAAGGCCAATATCGACTGGAAGAAAACGCTCGGCGGCGAATGGAAGCAATACGAAGAAATCTTCCCGGCGCTGGCCAAGAGCCGTATCAAGCAGGTGTCGGTCGAGTGCATCAATTCGCACGTGCCGCTCAAGCTGCTGTCGCTACTCGAAGGCAAGGATGTATTGATCGGCGTCATCGATGTCGCCAGCGACGAGGTCGAGACCCCCGAGCGCATCGTCCAAGTGATCGGCGAGGCTATGAAATTCGTGCCGAAAGAGCGCCTCGTCGCCTGCACCAATTGCGGCATGGCGCCGATGCGGCGCGATATCGCAGAGGCCAAGCTGGTGGCGCTTGGTGCCGGCGCCGCGCTGGCACGCAAGAAGTACGGCTGAAATCCACCTGCGCCGGCGGACCGCTTGATCCAGGTCAATGCTACCCGTCCACATTGCTTATATTCAAACTTTCATATGTGCGTCGGCACGTATGGAGGATTTGACATGCTCGCGCAAAAGGCCTGGTCCCCTTACCTCGCCGGAATCGTCATCGGTCTGCTGCAAATTCCGGCTTTCCTGATCATTGAAACCGCGCTCGGCGCTTCGTCGTCTTATGTGACGGTCGGCGCGCTGTTCGCCTCCTGGCTGGATCCCTCGCTCCTGAAGATCGGCTACGCCGCCAACCACGTTGCAGCCACAGCGAAAAATTGGTGGCAGGTTGCCCTGGTCGTCGGCATCGCGATCGGCGCGTTCGTCTCGATGAAGCTGTCCGGCGCCTCGCGCCACTCAATTTCGCCGATCTGGGCGCGCGCGCTCGGTTCGCCCTCGCCAATGAAACGCTATGCGGTCGCCTTCTTCGGCGGCTTCGTCATGCTGGTCGGCGCCCGCATCGCCGACGGCTGCACTAGCGGCCACGGACTGTCCGGCATGGCGCAGTTGTCGGTCGGCTCCACCGTGGCGGTCGCCGCAATGTTCGCCGGCGGCATCGCCACCGCCATGCTGCTTCGCCGGATCTGAAGGAGAAACGCCATGTCACTCATTCTCGCTATCGCCGTCGGCGTCGCCATGGGTATCGTGTTCGGCTTCGCGCTGGAGAAATCGCGCGTATTCGAGCCCGGCATCATCGTCGGCCAAATGCAAATGCGCAATTTCATCATGCTCAAGGTGTTTCTCACCGCCGTCGCCACCGGCGCGGTGGTGCTCGCGGCGCTCAACGGCTTCGGTTACGTAAAGCTCGGGCCGAAGGCCGCGCTCTATTCCGCCGACATCGTCGGTGGCCTGATCCTCGGCGCCGGCATCACACTCGCCGGCGCCTGCCCCGGCACAACGCTGGCGCAAGTCGGTGCCGGCTATCGCGACGCGTTATTCACGCTGCTCGGCGGTCTGTTCGGCGCCGTCGCCTTTGCTTACGCGCAGCCGGCGCTGTCCAAGACCTTCCTCGGCCAGCCGGGACCCAAGCTCATCTTCACCGACCTGATCGGCGTTCCCTACTGGATGGGCGCGCTGGTTCTGGCGGCCGCCATCGTCGTCATCCTCGTGGCGCTGGAAATCTGGAAACCCTGGCGCGGCGAAATGGGCAACGACGTGGACGGCGACCTGCCAGCCGCGGTCTCACCCCGGAAAACAACCATGCGCACGCAACCTGCCGAATAACAGGAGCCTTCAATGACCGTTAATATGGGAACGTTCGACCGCGCCGCCCGTCTGGTGGTCGGCGCCGCCCTGCTCGCCTTTGCATTTGGTTATCTTGCGCCCGGCACCGGCTGGAACTGGGTCGGTTGGATCGGTGTCGTGCCGATCCTTACAGCCTTGCTTGGCAATTGCCCGGCATACAGCGTGTTTGGTTGCTCGACGCGCTAGCGCATGATCCTGAAAAGCATGTCCTCGACCCCGATCGGGGATGGATACCAGCCTCTGGACAAGATCATGCGGCGCGCAATCAGCGCGCCGCTCTGCCCATGACATTCATCAACTCGGCAACCTTGCGCCGCTGATCGGCCTTGTTGCCGCTCTTGATCGCATGGTCGACGCAATGCGCCACGTGATCGCGCAGGATTTCCTCTTCCACCCGGCGCAACGCGGCACGCACCGCGCCGATCTGGGTGACGATGTCGATGCAGTAGCGATCGCCTTCGACCATGCGGGACAGTCCGCGCACCTGCCCTTCGATGCGATTGAGTCGCTGGAGTGTTGCCGCCTTGCTGTCCTTTGCCATGAGGTCTATATACCCCCTAGGGGTATAAAGGACAAGACATGACAGCGGCAACGGAACTCCATCATCACGACGTACCCGCGACGGGCGTACTCGATCCAGTCTGCGGCATGACGGTCGACCCGCACACCGCCAAGCATCGCGCGGATCATCGCGGGCATAACTACTATTTCTGCTCGGCCGGCTGCCGCACGAAATTCATCGCCGATCCGCAGAAATATCTCGGAGAGCGCGAACCTGAACCGGTCGCCGCCGGCACGACCTATACCTGCCCGATGCATCCGGAGATCCGCCAGGTCGGACCCGGCTCCTGCCCAATCTGCGGCATGGCGCTCGAGCCTGAAATCGCCGCACCCGACACCGGACCCAATCCCGAACTTATCGACATGACGCGCCGCTTCTGGATCGGTCTTGTGCTTACGCTGCCGGTGTTCACGCTCGAAATGGGTGGCCACCTCGTCGGCCCGCACAATTGGGTTGAGCCGGCGCTGTCGAGCTATGTCCAGTTTGCTTTTGCCACACCGGTTGTGCTGTGGGCCGGCTGGCCGTTCTTCGTGCGCGGCTGGCAATCGCTCCTCACGCGCAACCTCAACATGTTCACGCTGATCGCCATGGGCACCGGCGTTGCCTATGTCTACAGCCTGTTCGCGACCTTCGCGCCGGGAATATTTCCGGACGCGTTCCGCGGTCACGGCGGTTCGCCCGCGGTTTATTTCGAAGCCGCCAGCGTCATCACGGTGCTTGTGCTGATGGGGCAAGTGCTGGAACTGCGTGCACGAGCCGCAACATCCGGTGCGATCCGCGCTTTGCTCGATCTGGCGCCCAAAACCGCCCGCCGCGTGAAGGCGGATGGCAGCGAGGATGATGTCTCGCTCGACTCCGTACAAGCCGGCGACCGCTTGCGCGTTCGTCCCGGCGACAAGGTGCCGGTCGACGGCGTCGTGCTGGAGGGCCGTTCCGCGCTAGATGAATCCATGGTGACCGGTGAATCCATGCCGGTGACCAAAGAGAAGGATTCGCGCGTGATCGGCGGAACGCTCAACACAAGCGGCAGCTTCGTGATGCGCGCCGACAAAGTCGGCCGCGAGACGCTGCTGTCGCAGATCGTGCAGATGGTCGCGAGCGCGCAACGCAGCCGTGCACCGATCCAGCGCCTGGCCGATCAGGTGTCGGGCTGGTTCGTGCCGACAGTGATTGCCGTCGCCCTGCTCGCTTTTGCAGCGTGGGCTATCTTCGGCCCCGAGCCGCGCTTCGCCTTCGGCCTCGTCGCCGCGCTGAGCGTGCTGATCATCGCCTGCCCCTGCGCGCTGGGTCTGGCTACACCGATGTCGATCATGGTCGGCGTCGGCCGCGGCGCGCAGGCCGGCGTGCTGATCAAGAATGCCGAGGCGCTCGAACGCATGGAAAAGGTCGATACGCTTGTCATCGACAAGACCGGCACCCTCACCGAAGGCAAGCCCAAGGTCGTCGCGATTATCCCAGCGTCCGGTTTCGACGAAGCGCAGGTCCTGCAGCTCGCCGCCAGCGTCGAACGTGGCAGCGAGCACCCGCTGGCGGCCGCGATCGTTGCCGCCGCAGCCGAGCGCAAACTCCAGCTATCGTCGGCCAGCGAGTTTGATTCGCCGGCGGGAAAAGGCGTCACCGGCGTGGTGGAAGGCAAGAAGCTTGCGCTTGGCAATGCCAGGTTCCTCGATGAACTGCATATCGATACAGCTGCCGTTTCCGCCGAAGCCGAAAGCCTGCGCAGCGACGGCGCCACCGCCATCTTCCTCGCCGTGAATGGCAAGACTGCCGGTATCATCGCCATCGCCGATCCGGTCAAGGAGACGACGCCCGCTGCTCTCAAGGCGCTCGCCGCCGAAGGGATTCGTGTCGTTATGCTGACGGGCGACAATCGCACGACGGCGCAGGCGGTTGCCCGCCGACTCGGCATTGCCGAGGTCGAGGCGGAAGTGCTGCCTGATCAGAAAAGCGCGGTCGTGGAAAAACTCCGTCGCGAAGGCCGCGTGGTCGCGATGGCCGGCGATGGCGTCAACGACGCACCGGCACTCGCTGCCGCGGAGGTCGGCATCGCGATGGGCACCGGCGCCGATGTCGCGATCGAAAGCGCGGGCATCACGCTGCTCAAAGGCGATCTCACCGGCATCGTAAAAGCGCGCGCCCTTTCCGCCGCCGTGATGGGTAACATCCGGCAGAATCTGTTTTTCGCCTTCGTTTACAATTCGCTCGGCGTCCCCATCGCTGCCGGCGTACTTTACCCGGTGTTCGGAATCCTGCTGTCGCCGGTCATAGGCGCCGCAGCGATGGCGCTGTCGTCGGTCAGTGTGGTCAGCAATGCGCTGCGGCTGCGCCGCGTTGCGCTTTAGGACCTGTCCAATGCGTGTACCCCTGCTCATAGCCCTTGCCGTTCTGGTCGTCGGGACCGCCAGCCAGGCGGCGGAGTGGCGGATCCAGAAAATAGACTCACCTGCGCGCGTCACCGCTGTCGAGACGCTCAACGGAGAGGCACGTGTCATTGCGGGCGGCCTCGAGTACCGGGTCGACATTGCCGGCCCTGTGGCCAAGATCGTCTTCGTCGATGCACCCCCTAAACCCGGCCTGCCCAAAGATGCGCTACCCGACGGCTACGTATCCACCGGCAAACACGACATAGTCCGCGCATGGCTGGCTGAACCGACCACACGTTATGATCACGGGATTCTTGGCGATGCCATAGAAGCGAGCAGCCTCGTCATCGAACGGCGCGATGGCACGCGTCATACGGTGCGTCTCAAGGATGACGCGGTGTTTGAGGACCTCGAACCGCGGCTCGCCGATCTCGACGGCGACGGGCACGATGAGATCGTGGTGGTCAAAACCTATCTCAAGCGGGGCTCCAGCCTGGCGGTGATCGCCGAGCGAAACGGAAAGTACGACATCGTCGCCGAGACGCCCCCGCTCGGCGCGCCACACCGCTGGCTGGATCCCGCCGGCATCGCCGATTTCAATGGGGACGGCAAAATTGATATTGCACTGGTGCGTCAACCGCACGTTGTCGGATCGCTCGAGCTATGGAGCTGGAATGACAAGTCTTTGCGAAAGACCGCCGAACTGCCCGACGCTGCGAACCATATTGCCGGGACCCGCGCGATTGATATGGCTGCGACGGCCGACTTCGACGGCGACGGAATTGCCGACCTTGCCGTGCCCTCGCTCGACCGCACGCGTCTGCGCATTATCGCGTTTGCCGCCAAACCGCGCGAGATTGCGAGCGTCCAACTGCCATCCAAGGCAACTTCAAATTTCAGCCTTGTTGCGGACGGATCAGGTCCGCCCGCAATTGGCGTGGGGTTGGCAGACGGTTCGTTGGTCTTGATCCGGAAGTCTCAATAGACCGCGAGATATTTTAGAAGCGACAGAATGCCGATGATGATGACGATAACGCGCACGATCTGCTTCGCGCGTCCGTCAATCGGCAACATATTGATGAGATAGAGCACCAGAACGATAACGAGAAACGTAACCAGAATGCTGATTAACAAGCCCATGCGCGCCCCCTGATGATGCCACTAACGTGGCGGGTTCCACGCCAATAATCGCGTGGAACCAGAAAAGTTCCATGCGACATCGGCGGCGGCAGGCGGCCTACTTATGAATCATCAGGCTCTTGGGCGATGGCCGCTCCGCGGCCGGCGTGATTGCGAACGTTAGCCAGGTATTCCATCCGTGCGGCCGGCTGGCGGCATCAAACTCGCCATAGCCCTTGAGGTTCAAGATGCCCTGCATATTGCCAACCGGAAACAAAAAACCGATTTGCGGCCCGACGCCGATGACACGGGATTCGTTCGAGCCGAGGAACGCAGCCTGACCGCTATCGGCCGTGATCTGGTCGTAAAAATACCCCACGGCACCGATGAAGAATTGCTTCGACAGGAATTGGGAAGCGCCCCAATCCAGGTGCCAGTCGATGCCGTTGCGGTAGTCGGTGTCGGTGTTCTTGAAATTGTAGGTCAGCCCGGTCACGGCGGAAAATTCATGACCGGTCTGCGGATTGAAATAGGTGTACCCGACGCCGCCGTCGATTGCGCCATGTCCAATTCCGAGATTGGCGAGGCGGGTCGAGTCATAGGCGCCGACCGGGATGTCTCCCATCACATACGTCATGAAATTATGGACACCCAGGTTCCAGCGTAGCGAGGCTTGCGGATACAAATCGCCGAATCCGGACACCGAACTGTCAATGCTGCCTTGTCGTGTGGCGACCAGCGGGCCGACCATCGCCGTCAATGTCCCGTCGACCGATACGCTGTTTCGGCCGGTAATGCCGGTCATGTTGACATTCAACTGACCGCCGAGCACCGGCGTTGCGAACGTGTAGCCGGCTTGCAAAAGGCCGAGATCCGCATCCGCGTGCAAGTTCACATTCGCATTCACATTCACAGTTGGATTGAACCGCCCGATCGTAACCTCGCGCGCGCGTGCGACATCGCTCTCCGGCCGACACCGAGGTATGGTAGTAGATGCCCGCGAATGACCAGCCCGGTTGCTGCGGCGCCGCGGCGAGGCTTCCAAAGGTCCCGGGCAGCCAGAAGCTGACACCGCCCTCGTCGGCGGAAGCGACGGTTGGAACGCCCGCGCAAATTCCAAGAAACAATGCAGCCGTAAGCCTACGCCTCGCGATCACACGCCCTATGGCCTGCTGAAGTTTCATTGCGCCCCTCGCCATTCCCGATCCCTCGTCATCATAGACGAAGTCCAGGCTGAATGGATGATTTCAGCAGGCCCGCGCTGCCCTACCCACAAGCTCGGCGGGTACAAAGGCGAGCCCGATGTAGCCGAATACCGACAACCAAAGCTTTCAGCGTACGGCCTGATCGCTTGCCCGGCCGGTTGGGCTGCCGGTGTTGATGATGGGCTTGCAGTTCTTTTCGGCATTAGCCTTGCGGAGCTCATTCATTTCGCCGCGCAACTGCACGTATTCCGGCCGATAGGCCAGGTCGCTCACGAACTCGGCGCCACCGCCCGTTCCCGCCTTCGCGATCAGCTTTTCCAGCTGTTGCTGTCTGGCAAAATTTGACTGCGCCGCGTCTGACAACTGTGCGCAGTTGTAGAGGACGAACTTGTCGGGTGTAACAAGGAAACGGCCGGCGGAGTCCTCGGAGGCACAGCTGCACAAGCCCGCCGCCGTGAGCGCGGCAATCACGGTCCATGCTGTTCCTCGGCCGATCATCGCCATTGAGCTATCGCATGATTTGGACAATCGATTGATACGGCCGTCGGCTCTGGAATTCGACCGCAATCGATTACGCTTTCTTCGAATCTTGGCGCAGAACCCGGCTGAGTTCGGCGGCGATTGCGACCGCGGCCGGCGTATCGGAATGCACGCAGACAGTGGCGGCTTTGACCGGGATGTCCTTGCCCGCGGTGGTGGTGACAGCGTGGTCGCGCATCACACGCAATACGCGCGCAGCCGCCTTCGCCGGATCGACGGCATCGTGAACGCGGCTGAGGATCAGATTGCCCTCTGCATCGTATTCAAGATCGGCGTAAAATTCAGGAATGAGTTCGACGCCTTTGTTTTTGTAAGCCGTTTCATGCGCCGTGAATGCCATACCGAGAATTGGCACGCCGAACGGAAGAACCGCATCGGCAATCGCTGCCGCGATGTTTTCGTCACGCGCTGCCATGCCGTAGAGCGCGCCGTGCGGCTTGACGTGATTGAGCGCGACGCCTTCGGCATCAAGAAACGCTTTGAGCGCGCCAACCTGATAGGTCACGAGATCCGTCACTTCCGCCGGCGAAATCACCATGGCGCGACGGCCAAAGCCTTGGAGGTCGGGCAGCGATGGATGCGCGCCTACTTTGACCGCGTGTTTTTTCGCCAGACGGACCGTTTCGCGCATGGTCGGCGGGTCGGAGGCATGAAATCCGCAGGCCACATTGGCGAGATCGATATGCGGCATCATCGCAGCGTCATCCCCGAGGCGGTACAGGCCGAAGCCCTCGCCCATGTCGCAGTTGATCGTCAGACGCATGTGCGGCCTTTACCGGGCTGGCTTCACGGAATGTCTCAGGATTTCTCGATTTATTCTCTTGTTCAAATGAAATGATGGCTTGCAAGTCTTTGAAAGTATTGGTGCGGACGCCCGGACTCGAACCGGGACGGAGCTTTCGCTCCTAGGGATTTTAAGTCCCTTGCGTCTACCATTCCGCCACGTCCGCGTGGACTTCAGTTACCCGCCGGCGCGCGGCGGTAGCCCACGCACGCGGCTGCGATTACATCAGGCCGGTAATAAATGCGCCCAGGCCGGATCCCATTCCTTGCCGCTGGCGTCCACCACCTTGCCGTCGACATCGAAGAATTTGTTGGGAATTTGGAACATGGCGATGAACATGCCGCCGTTCGGGCTCCAGGCGGTGTGCCGGCTGCCGGCGGGCCGCCAGACGAATTCGCCGGCGCCCACTTCAATCCCGGCATCGGGACCCTCTTTGTCGACCAGCGAGCCCTCGAGCACGTAGGTCTGCTCGATCAGAACATGCTCATGGTCGGGCAGCACCGCGCCGGGCGCCATCCGCATCAGCATGGTGGCAAGCCCGCTGCTCGGATCGAACAGCAGCGTCTTCATCTCGCAGCCGGGAAATCGCATCTTCTGCCACGGCATATCCTTGGCGCGCACGACCTTCGACAGCAGGTCCGCGACCGGCTTTGCATCCTTGGTATTCGGCTTGACGTTCATCAGGCACCTCCCCGGCAGGGCATTTTCTGACGTTGTGTGATGATACACCGAAACGCGATCAGTTGCTCAACTTGATGTTGGCCTGCTCGACGACTTTTCCGAATTTCGTACGCTCGGCATCCACAAAAGCCTTGAACTCGGCGACCTTCATCGGCTTCGGCACGATGCCTTGCGGCAGCAACTTTTCGGATATCGCCGGGTCCTTGAGCGTCGTATTGATGACGCCGTTGAGCCGCTCGACGATGTCCGGCGGCGTGCCGGCGGTGCCGAAGATCGCAAACCAGTTAAGCAATTCGTAGCCGGCAAGGCCGGGCGCGCCTTCGCTCAGTGGCGGCACGTCGGGCAATTGCGGCATGCGCTCGCGCGAGGTGACGGCCACCGCGCGGATCTTGCCGGCCTGCATCAGCGGCAGGGCCGCCGCGAGGCTGGAGAAGCTCATGGTGACGGCGCCCGTTGCAACGTCGGTCACCGCCGGCGCCGAGCCGCGATACGGCACGTGCAACACCTGCGTGCCCGCCATCGTGTTCATCAATTCGCCCGCGAGCTGCTGCGGATTGCCAATCCCCGATGATGAAAACGACAGCTTGCCGGGATTGGCCTTGATATAGGCGATCAGCTCTTTCGGATTGTGCACCGGTATCGCCTCGCCGACGACGACCACGCAGGGAACGATGCCGACCAGCGCGATGGGCACCAACTCCTTCGCCGGGTCGTAGGCCATCTTTTCCTTGAAGAGGAAATGATTGATCGCCACCTCGCCGGATGCGCAAGCCAGCAGCGTGTAGCCGTCGGGCGCCGCCTTCGCGACCGCGCCGGTCGCCAGCATCGCGCTCGCCCCCGTGCGGTTTTCGACGATGACCGTCTGCCCAAGCGCAGCCTTTAGTGGCTCCTGCAACAGGCGCGCGATGATATCGACGCCGCCGCCCGCCGCATAACCGACCAGAATGTGAATCGGCTGGTTGGCGTAGCCCGAGTCCGCGTGGGCTTCCCCAGCGGCAGTACCCAGCGCAATGGCGCCCGCGCTCGCAAGCAGATGGCGTCGTGTCAGCATTGCGTGTCCTCCATGAAGTCTTTTTGATTAATCCCCACCCTCGCGGATCGGCGGCTGGAATGCCAGCCCGGTGTCCCAGGGAAAATAGATCCAGGTGTCCTGCGATACTTCGGTGATGAAGGTGTCGACCAGCGGCCGCCCCATTGGCTTGGCATAAACGGTCGCGAAATGCGCATTCGGCAGCAGGTCGCGCACCACGCGCGCGGTCTTGCCGGTATCGACCAGGTCATCGACGATCAGCACGCGCTTGCCGCTTTTGTGCAACCCGGTCACTTCCGGTGCGATGCCCTTGAGCACCGAGAGATCGCCCTGGTTCTTGTAGTCGCGGTAGCTCACCACGCACACCGTCTCGATCATGCGCACGTTCAATTCGCGCGCGACGATGGCCGCGGGCACCAGTCCGCCGCGCGTAATGCAGACGATCGCCTCAAACGGACCGGCCTCATGCAGCCGCCATGCCAGCGCCCGCGAGTTGCGATGAAACTGATCCCAGGAGACGGGGAAGATTTTGTCCGGATGGGGTGTCTCGGTTTCTATTTTAGGCATATCCCCTCACTCCGCTCATCCCCGCGGAAGCGGGGATCCAAGAGTAAACTTGCCGGGTCAAAAAGAAAGAACTGGATTCCCGCCTGCGCGGGAATGAGCGGATTATGTGGAAGCGCCGCCATTCTAGCGCACCGCCGCCAGCTGCGATTTTATTTTGACAAGCATCGTCTCGACCTCAGCCTTCACCGCCGCGAGCTTGTCGGCGTCACGCGAGCGTACAACGATGTTCGTGTTCGGTCCTTGCGTCTCGTCGATGAACGGATAGCTGCCGATAATCGCTTCGGGATGCGCCTTCGCAATGGCGCCCAGCTCGGTGCCGACATCGCCTTCTTTCGCATCGGCGCGGATTGTTTCGGATAGCAATTTGGTTCCGGTCTTGAGCTTGGGCGCAACTTCATCGAGCATACCCTGCATCACCGCCGGGATACCGGCCATCGTAATGACGTTGCCGATCCAGAAGCCGGGCGCGCCTGACACCTTGTTCGCAACCAGCGCAGCGCCGTGCGGAATGCGCGCCATGCGCATGCGCGCCTCGTTCAGTTCACCGCCGGTCTTGGCCAGGCGTTCCTTCAGGATCGCCACAGCCTCGGGATGAAACTCGAGCGCAACGCCAAAAGCCTTGGCGACGCAATCGGCGGTGATGTCGTCATGCGTCGGCCCGATGCCGCCGGTGGTGAAGACATAAGTGTAGTTCCCACGCAAAGCGTTGAGCGCATCGACGATCGCACCCTCGTCATCGGATACGATCCGCACTTCCTTGAGATCGATTCCGATCGCGGTGAGGTAATCGGCGATGTAGCCGATATTCTTGTCCTTGGTGCGCCCCGACAAAATTTCGTCGCCGATCACAAGCACGGCCGCGGTGACAATCTCGGATTTGGCGCTGCTCATGGCGTCACGAAGTCCTTGGGTAGAGCCCCGCCGAACACCTAGCGTGGCCCCGGAAGTCACTCAAGTTGACTTGGATCATTGCGTCTGGCCCGCCATCGGCCCCCAATCGCCGGCCGCCCAACAAATAGGCAGCGCTAAGCGGCATCTGCCCACGGAAATACCCGTATTTCCTTGGTTTTTCTTGGCCTGAAGCTTGCAGCTCCAGTCCTGCTGCTCCCGAGCGAGCACCCGCCACCACGACGAGGAGATGGGAACGGGGCTTGGAACGGCTCTTCGGGAGAACGGTTGTAAAGCGTTTGCTGGGGGACTTCGATGGCGACCGCCTTCGACGAAATGAGCGGCCAGAATGGCGGCGTGCGCCCGGCCTATAGCGAGCTGTCGCGTTGGCTCGCCGAGGTGCCGCCCGACGTGCTCGACTACCGGCGGCGCGAGGCCGAACTGATTTTTCGGCGGATCGGCATCACGTTCGCTGTTTACGGCGAGGCCGATGCGCAGGAACGGCTCATTCCATTCGACGTCATCCCGCGCATCATGTCTGCTGCCGAATGGCGGCTCCTCGAAAAAGGCCTGACGCAGCGCGTGAGCGCGCTCAACGCATTCATCAAGGATATCTACAGCGCACGCGAAGTCCTGCGCGCCGGCATCGTCCCCGACGATCTGGTGTTCCGCAATCCCGCGTTCCGGCCGGAGATGAGCGGATTGAAAGTGCCGCACGATATCTACGTGCAGGTCGCCGGCATCGACATTGTCCGCGTCGACGCCGACACCTTCTACGTTCTCGAAGACAATGCACGTACGCCCTCCGGCGTCTCCTACATGCTGGAGAACCGCGAGATCATGATGCGGCTGTTTCCGGAATTGTTTTCGCGCCATCGCATCGCGCCGGTCGAGAACTATCCGGATGAACTGCTCGCCACTCTGAAATCGGTCGCGCCGACGTCAACCTCGCACGATCCCACCGTCGTGTTGCTTACGCCCGGCGTCTTCAACTCCGCCTACTACGAACACTCGTTTCTTGCCGACAAGCTCGGCGTCGAGCTGGTCGAAGGCCGCGACCTCTTCGTGAAGGACGAGATCGTTTACATGCGCACGACGCAAGGCCCGCGCCGCGTTGACGTCATCTATCGGCGCATCGACGACGACTTCCTGGATCCACTCACGTTTCGTCCGGATTCCGCGCTCGGCGTGCCCGGACTGATGCCCGCCTACCAGGCCGGCAATGTCACGCTCGCCAATGCCGTCGGCACCGGCATCGCCGATGACAAGGCGGTCTACAGCTTCATGCCGGCGATCGTGAAGTTCTATCTCGGCGAGGAACCGATCCTGAAAAATGTGCCGACCTGGCGCTGCCGCGAGGAAGAACATCTCGCTTACGTACTCGAACATCTGCACGAGCTGGTGGTGAAGGAAGTGCACGGATCCGGCGGTTACGGCATGTTGATCGGCCCCGCTGCCAGCAAGGTTGCGATCGAACAATTCCGCGCCAAGCTGAAAACCTCGCCGAAGAACTTCATTGCGCAGCCGACGCTGGCGCTGTCGACCTGCCCGACCTGCGTCGAGCAAGGCGTGGCGCCGCGCCATGTCGACCTGCGGCCATTTGTTCTCACCGGCCGCGACCGCACGCGGATCGTGCCCGGCGGGCTGACGCGGGTGGCGCTCAAGGATGGATCGCTGGTGGTCAATTCCAGCCAGGGCGGCGGGACAAAAGACACCTGGGTGCTGGACGGCTGACATGCTCTCACGCACCGCCGACAACCTGTATTGGCTTTCGCGCTATGTGGAGCGCGCGGAATATCTCGCGCGCATCCTCGACGCGACGCAGCGCCTTTCGGCGCTCCCCCTTGCCTATGTCGGCACCAGCAATGAATGGGAATCCGCCGTGGCGACCGCCGGATGCGCCACCGCTTTCTTCAAGCTCTACGACGAAGCCAACGAAGAGAATGTCACCGACTTTCTCGCGTTCTCCACCGCCAACACCTCGTCGATCCGCTCGTGCTTTGAACTCGCGCGCGGCAACGCGCGCGCCGTGCGCACCGCCCTCACCATGGAAATGTGGGACTCCATCAACGGCACCTGGCTCGAATTGCAGCGTTACGGCAACGGACCGACATCGCGCGAAGAGTTTTCGCGCTTCCTGCGCTGGGTGCAGGAATCCTCGCTCCGTTACGACGGCTCCGCCTACCGCACCATGCTGCGCAACGACGCTTACTGGTTCTCGCGGCTCGGCGTCTATATCGAGCGCGCCGACAACACCGCACGCATCCTCGACGTAAAATATCACTTGCTGCTGCCGGAGAACGAGCGCGTCGGCGGCCCACTCGACTATTTCCAGTGGGCGGCAATTCTGCGTTCGGTGTCTGCGCTCACCGCCTATCACTGGGTCTATCGCGAGAGCCTCAAGCCATGGTTGGTGGCCGACCTCCTCATCCTGCGCGATGAAATGCCGCGATCGCTTGCTTCCTGTTACGAGACAATTGTGAGCGATCTCGACCAGATTGCCGGCGCCTATGGGCGCCAGGGTCCGGCGCAGCGCCAGGCGCGCGGCATCCGGACGCGCCTGCAGAGCAGCCGCATGGACGGCATCTTCCAGCGCGGATTGCACGAGTTCATCGGGGAATTCATCACCGAGAACAACCGCCTTGGCGCGCTGATTACCGAGCAATTCCTGACATGAGCGCGTGTAATGACTCGTCATGGCCGGGCTTGTCCCGGCCATCCACGTCTCTAAGGTGTGAAGCAACAACAGCGTGGATGCCCGGCACAAGGCCGGGCATGACGGTTGAGAGGCTCCTAAACTTCATCAGCCGATACGCTGCGCGGCCACCGGACTTATGCTTCACCCATGCGAATCCGCATCTCCCACGCGACCACCTATAGCTACGAGGGGACGCCCTCCGTGGTCACGCAAGTGCTTCGCCTCACCCCGCGCGATCACGACGGACAGCACGTCGTCGCCTGGCGTGTCGATCTGTCGAACGATTGCCTGCTGCACCAGCACGAAGATTCCTTCGGCAACATCATCCATTCATTTACCGCCGAAGGACCGTTCAGCGAGTTGACGGTCGCGGTCGAAGGCAGCGTCGATACGCAGGACATGGGTGGGCTGGTCAGGAACGCCGTCGAGCGTTTTCCGCCGCAACTTTTCCTGCGCGAAACTCCGCTGACACAGCCGGATGCCGCGATTGTCGAGTTTGCGCAGTCAATACGCGCCGACACAGGCGGCGACACGTTGGCGCTGTTGCATGCGATGATGAAGGGACTCAATCGCGAGATCGCTTTCGACACCGACCCGACCCACGCCGCAACGACGGCGGCGGAAGCCTTTGCGCTGCGGCGGGGGGTTTGCCAGGACCTCACCCACGTCTTCGTCGCCGCTACGCGCGCGCTTGGCATTCCCGCGCGCTATATCGGCGGCCACTTCTACCGCGCGGATGGCGTAACCGCGCAAGATGCCGGCCACGCCTGGGCTGAAGCCCATATCGAGGACCTGGGCTGGGTAGGCTTTGACCCGACCAACGGGATTTGCACGACCGATGCCCATGTGCGGATCGCGGTCGGGCTCGACTATCTCGGCGCCGCCCCGGTTCGCGGCACGCGCTATGGCGGCAGCGGCGAAACGCTGACAGTGGCCGTGCGGGTCGACCAGGCGCGCCAGCAGGCCCAAAGCTGATCCATTGCCGAAACGGGCTCAACGTCGCTATAAACCGGCATCGAAGGTGTGCAGGACAGCGCGAAGCCCATGACGTATTGCTGCGGAATTCTCGTGCGCGCGGGTCTCGTGATGGTCGCCGATACGCGCACCAATGCGGGCCTCGACAACGTCTCGACTTTTCGCAAGCTGCATATCTACACGCAGCCTGGCGAGCGCATCATGGCCATCGCATCCTCGGGCAACCTGTCGCTGAGCCAGTCGGTGCGCGCGACATTGACCGAAGGTGTGGAAAATCCGGAGACCGGCGAAGTTGAAACCTTGATGAATGCGCCGACCATGTTCCAGGCCGCCCAGCGCATCGGGCGCACCGTCCGTAACGTTCAGAGCATGGAAGGCAAGGCGCTCGAAGCAGCCGAGGTCGAGCACGAAGTCGCCTTCCTGTTCGGCGGCCAGATCAAGGACGGGCCGATGCGCCTGTACATGATCTACTCGGCTGGCAATTTCATCGAATGCACGACCGACACGCCCTACTTGCAGATTGGCGAGCACAAATACGGAAAGCCTGTGCTCGACCGCGCGATCAGCTTCGAAACCGATCTCTATGATTCACTCAAGATCGGGCTGATCTCCATGGATTCCACCATGCGCTCTAATCTCGGCGTCGGCTTGCCGATTGATATTTTGGTCGTGCGCCGGGATGCCTGCACCGCCGAGGTGAACTACCGGATCGAACCGGGGGAACCGTATTTCCAGGACCTGCGCGAGCGCTGGTCCGGCGCTTTGCGAGCCGCTCACATCGCAATACCTCGCCCGCCCTATCGCAGCCCGACCTGACAGTTCCGTCGGTAAATTCCGCTATATTTTCAGCGGTTTATATGCAGAAATTCAAGCATTACATTTTTACCGCAGGTTAATAGAACCGCGCGAATTGCCAATTCCTTGCGTATTGCCCTGTGCAGGTGCGGAAAACCGAAAGCGAATAGCAAGCTTTGTCGCCTAGCGTCCGGCCCGAAAAGCCTAATGGGCAGGACGCTTTAAGGGACCTCGATCGTGCCGTCTGTGGCTCGCCCGCGCGCTTCCGACGCGCGGCAATATACGAGTTGGGACCGCGCTCGCCTGAGCGTGGTCGTCCCTATTGGCGTCATCGTCGCCGTGGCCATCGTCTGCATTGTCGTCGCCGTGTTGTCGTCCGCGCAGCGCGCCGATGTCGTGGCCGTCGATCACGAAAAGCAGTTGTTCTCGCGCGCATTGACCAACTATGGCGAACGCGTACTGCGCGAAGTGGAGAGCGTCGCCTCCTCGGAAGGCGCGATCGAAAACATCCGCCACTCGTTCGATCCGCAATGGGCCAAGCTGCGCGTCGGGACTTGGCTGGAGACCTATTTCGACCACGACTACATTTTCATCTTTGATCGCAATGACACCCTGCTCTATTCGGTGGTCGGCCGTCGTCCCGCCGACACGCAATGGTTTGCGACCGCGCGTCCCGCATTTGCTTCGGTACTCGACTTCATGCGCGGCCGCGATCCCAGCCTGCGCGGCGCAATCCGCCTGAACCAACCGATCTTCACCGAGGGCAGCGCGCATCCGCAAGCGGCCATCATCAGCCGGCTGCTTGGACGGCCTGTTGTGATCGCCGCCAGCGCCGTGGGCCCGGCCGACGGAATTTCGCCGGCCTACGACACCGCCGCGCCGATCGTCATGTCGGTCAAATTCATCGACGACAGCGCGCTCACCGGAATCGCCGCGCAGTTGCGGCTCACCAATTTGCGCAGGATCGAGCAGGATCCGCTGCCGAGCGGGGATCTTGCCTATAATCTCACGGGCCCCGAAGGCAATCTCATCGCACGTTTCGCCTGGACGCCGAAACAACCCGGCGCCGAAATCGTGCACAACGTGATTCCGTTCATTGCAGTCGCCCTCACCGGTTTCGCGCTCCTTGCCGCTTTCGTTTTGCGCTACATGCGCCGTACAGCCGCCGCCATCGCGGCCGGTGAATCGCGCCTGCGCCATTTGGCCATGCACGATCCGCTCTGCGGCCTGCCAAACCGCATTTTCTTCGGCGAACGCCTGGAAGCGGTGATCGAGGAAGTCCGTGCCGGCAGCGCGCCCGCCGCGGTGTTCTACATCGATCTCGATCACTTCAAGGACGTCAACGATACGCTGGGTCACCATGTCGGCGACGAGCTGATCCGCAACGTCACTTTGCGGCTGTCCCATACATTGCGCGGCGGCGATCTGGTGGCGCGACTCGGCGGCGACGAGTTCGCGGTCATCTCATCGATCGCGGGCGACAGCGAGATGATGATGGGGCTCGCGCAACGAATAATCTCGGCAATATGCGCACCTTACTCGATCAGCAGCCAGAACATCATCATCGGCGCCTCGATCGGCATCGCCGTCATCGACAAGAACTGCGGAACTGCGACCGACATCATGCGCTACGCCGACATGGCGCTCTATCGCGCGAAGAACGAAGGCCGCAACCGCGCATGTATCTATGACGCCGCCATGGACGCCGATCTCTCCACCCGCAAGCTGCTCGAGGCGGACCTGCGCGCAGCGATCGAGAACGACCAGTTGCAATTGTTGTATCAGCCGATCGTCAACAAGAGCGGCGAGAGTGTTATCGGCGTCGAAGCGCTTTGCCGCTGGACACATCCGGTCCGCGGCGAGATTCCGCCAAGCGAATTCATTGCCATCGCCGAGCACAGTGGGCTGATCATCGATCTCGGAAACTGGGTGCTGCGCCGCGCGTGCATCGACGGCCAGGCGTGGCCGGAATTGACCGTTGCGGTCAACGTGTCCTCGCTCCAGTTCCGGCGCATCGATTTCGTCGAAGTGGTTGAACGCATCCTGAAGGAAACCAATTTCGATCCGGCGCGGCTCGAACTTGAGCTGACCGAGAGCGTGTTGCTCGGCAACGTCGATACGGCGGAAGACGCGATGCTTCGGCTCAAGGCGCTGGGCGTGCGCCTCGCACTCGACGATTTCGGCACCGGCTATTCCAGTCTGCTCTATTTGCGACGCTTCCCCTTTGACAAGCTCAAGATCGATCGCAGTTTCGTGCTCTCGATCGAAAAGGCCGCCGATGCCGCGGCGATCGTACATGCCATCGTCAGCCTCGGCCGCGGCCTCGGCATGAAGGTGACCGCCGAAGGCGTGGAAACCGCCGACCAGCAGCTTTTCCTGCGCGCCGCCGGCGTGCATTCGATGCAGGGCTTCCGTTTCGGCCGGCCGGTGACGGTCGCCGAGATCACCGCCCGCCTGCGCTCGCCCAACGCTTTCCAGCCGACCGACGTGCCGGAAGCCCTGGCGAGCTGACATCCGATTCCCGCCGGAAGAGACCAGCGCCGTCAGCAATGATGGCGCGCGCCTGCTTTTGTGATATGGCGGCATCTCGAAATTCCCGACAGGAAAGGACATCCAATGGCTGCGTCCGCGAAAATTGCACTGGTGACCGGAGCCGGAACCGGCGTGGGCCGCGCGGTTGCCATTGCGCTCGCCAAGGCCGGCTACAATCTCGTGCTGGCCGGCCGCCGCAAGGAAATGCTCGACAAGGTCGCCTCCGAAATCAACGCCGCGGGGGCGCAGGCCCTGGCCGTGCCTACCGACGTTTCAAAGCGCGAGTCGATTGTCAGCCTGTTCGCGACCGTGAAATCAACCTTCGGCCGGCTTGATGTCCTGTTCAATAATGCCGGTATCGGCGCGCCCGCCGTGCCGCTCGAGGACCTGCCGTTCGAGACCTGGCAAAACGTCGTCGCGACCAACTTGACCGGCATGTTCCTGTGCACGCAGGAAGCGATCAAGATCATGAAGAGCCAGAATCCGCGCGGCGGCCGCATCATCAACAATGGCTCGATTTCGGCACATGCGCCGCGGCCTTATTCGGTCGCCTATACATCGACCAAGCACGCTGTCACGGGGCTGACCAAATCCACTTCTCTCGATTGCCGGCCCTACGACATCTGCTGCGGCCAGGTCGATATCGGCAATGCCGCAACGCCGCTGACCGAGCGCATGGTGCAGGGTGACGGCGTGTTGCAGCCCGACGGCAGCAAGAAGATCGAGCCGCGCATGGAAGCCGACCATGTCGGCAACGCGGTGGTCTATATGGCGGGCCTGCCGCTCGACACCAATGTCCTGTTCATGACGGTGATGGCCAACAAGATGCCGTTCGTAGGGCGGGGCTGAACGAGACAAAGGCAATACCGATGCACGCGCTTGAAGCCTGGCATGATTTCTTTTTGCTGGTCGGGACCGCTGGTGCAACGCTTCTCGCCCTCCTGTTCGTTGCGGTATCGCTCGGCGCTGGATTTTTGAGCGATCGTAAGACGGACGCGACCCGTGCCTTTTTCAGTCCTGTGGTCGTGCATTTCAGCGCAGTCTTTTTTCTGTCGGCCGTCGCGCTCGTTCCGGGGCATCGCACGATATTTTTCACAGTCGTCGTCGCTGTTTGCGCACTGACAGGCTTTTGCGTTTCGCTGTACGCGACGATCCAGCTCATGCGGCATGACTGGACGCGCTATAAGGAAGACCATTTCGCCTACGGGCTATTGCCGACGATCAGCTACGCCGCACTTCTGGTGGCCGCCGCGATGATCTGGATGGAAAATGAGTTCGCTGTCGACGTGCTTGCTGGCGCACTACTCGTGCTATTGCTGGTCAACGTCCGCAATGCCTGGGATCTGACGCTGTCGATGGTGCGCCACCAGACGGAACGGCGCACTAAACGATCGCGCTCACCTTGACCTCAACGCCGGTCTTCACTTTTGCGAGCGCCTTCACGCTGCTGAGCGCCTTGGCAAACACATTGCAGGGGCTGGCGAGCCGAGTCTCATCGCCTTTGGAAATCGGCGTGCGGCCAAACCCGATGGCGATCGCGGGCCCCTGCGGCCAATAGGCAATCTCCCCCGGAATAATCACGGCGCGCGCATCGGCTTCGCGGGCGACGTCCACAGGCACGTCGAAATAGACCTCCTCGCCCCAGGTGAGAACCGCCGACGAGAGCGGTAGTGCTGCGGCAATGGCCTTGGCGGTCGGCGTGTCGAGCAGTTCGGCGTCGAGCGTCAGCGTTCCGAAATCGAAGCGGATGCGGGTCACGAGTGTTCTCCTGACTGTGCGGCAGCCGCAAGGTTGCCGCGAACGGAACGGGGAAACAAGGTGGCGGGCGCGTACAATCTCAACTACATTGCCGGCGCATGAAGACCGACGTCTCCAAGATCAATCCGAACCCCTTCACAACCCGTCCCGAGATCGAGGGCACGTTCGGCGTCGTCACCTCGACCCACTGGATCGCGACCGGGGTGGGCATGGCGGCGCTCGAGAAAGGCGGCAACGCCTTTGACGCCGCGGTAGCGACGGCATTCACGTTGCAGGTGGTCGAGCCACACCTCAACGGACCGGGCGGCGACGTTCCGGTCATTCTCTATGACGTCAGGCGCAAGAGGCCCGAAGTGATCTGCGGCCAGGGCCCTGCCCCGGCCGCCGCGACCATCGCACGTTTCCACGAGCTCGGGCTCGACATGGTGCCGGGCACCGGACTGCTGGCCGCGTGCGTCCCCGGCATGTTCGATACCTGGATGATGTTGCTGCGCGACTACGGCACCATGCGCCTTGCCGATGTTCTCACGCCGGCGATTTCTTATGCCCGCAACGGACACCCGCTGGTCGAGCGCGCCTGCGCCACTATCGCCATGGTCGCCGATTTGTTCCGCGAGCATTGGCCAACGTCGGCGGCGGTCTATTTGCCGGACGGCAAAGTGCCGGAGCACGCATCGTTGTTTACGAACCGCGCGCTGGCGGACACCTATGCGCGCGTCTTGCGCGAGGCCGAGAGCGCGGGCGGCGACCGTGTCGCGCAGATAGAGCGCGCGCGCAAAATCTGGTCGCAGGGTTTTGTCGCGGAAGCGATCGACAAGTTCTGCCGCACCCAGAAAATCATGGACGTATCCGGCGAACGTCACGGCGGCTTCCTCACCGGCGCCGACATGGCCGCGTGGCAGGCGCATGTCGAGCCGCCCCTCACCTACGATTATGGCCGTTACACTGTTTGCAAGCCGGGCGTCTGGAGCCAGGGGCCGGTGGTGCTGCAACAGCTGGCGCTGCTGAAAGGCTTCGACCTCGACAGCCTCGATCCGACGGGACCCGATTTCATCCACCTGCAGGTCGAATGCGCCAAGCTGGCCTATGCCGACCGCGAAAGCTTCTATGGCGATCCTGATTTCGTCAAAGTACCGATCGAGACGCTACTGTCCGACCGCTACAACGCCGAGCGCCGCAAGCTGATCGACAAACGCGCATCGCTCGAATTGCGGCCCGGCTCGGTCGAAGGTTTTGGCGCGGTCGTCGAAATGCGCCGCGCCGATGGCGCGCGCGCGGCAGTCGGCGCGTTCGGCGCCGGTGAACCGACCGTCGGCCGTCTCGGCGAGGTGCGCGGCGACACTGTCCATTTCGATATCATCGACACCGCCGGCAACATGGTGTCGTCGACGCCATCCGGCGGCTGGCTGCAATCCTCGCCGGTCATTCCCGAGCTCGGCTTTGGTCTCGGCACACGCGCGCAGATGTTCTGGCTCGACGAGAAGCATCCCGCCGCGCTGGCGCCCGGCAAGCGCCCGCGCACGACGCTGTCGCCCAGTCTGGCGCTGCGCGACGGCGAGCCCTACCTGGCGTGGGGTTCCCCCGGTGGCGACCAGCAAGACCAATGGACGACGCAGTTTTTCCTGCGGCACGTTCACGCCGGCATGAACCTGCAGGAAGCCATCGACGCGCCGGCCTGGCACTCGGAGCATTTCCCGATTTCATTCTGGCCGCGTACGGCGCGACCCGGGGTGCTGGTCGTGGAAAAACGATTGCCGGACGCCACCATTAGCGAATTACGCGCGCGCGGACATGAGGTGGAAGTCGGGCCTCCCTGGTCCGAAGGCCGCCTGACCGCGGCCTCGCGCGTCGGCAAGCGTCGCCGCGCGGCGGCCAATCCACGCGGCATGCAGGGCTACGCGGCCGGCCGATAGCCGGCGTGGCATCTCGACTTACTCAATACGCGAAGCGACTGAAATCAAAGACGCGGTTTAAGACCGCGTCTCATCTCTCGCGATGATGCGAGCGCGTCTTGTCTGATTCCCATGTCACCGCCAGGACGGCACAGGCGGATGCCACGAAGGCTACGCCAACATAACCGGCGGCGTGGAAGTATTCGTGCACATACAAAAGCCCGCCAATGCCGGAGCCGATCGCCTGCCCGACGTAAAGCACGGACGTGTTGAGCGCGACCGAAGCGCTTGCAAGATCGGGCGCTGCCGCAACGAGCCGGGCCTGCTGCATCGAGTTGATCGCTGAAAAGCCAAACGCCCAGAAGAACACCCCAGCCCCCATCGCAAGCAACCAGCCGGCTCCGATAGCCCATACGGCCAGGCCGAAAAGCGTCGAGGCCATGAACAGCGCAAGCGTCTTTTGCGTGCCGAGCGCCGTGACGATGGCACTGGCAACGACATTCCCCAGCAATCCGACAACGCCGTAAAATGCAAAATATACGCTGGCGACGGCCGCGCCGGCGCCAGTCAAAGCTTTCAACAGTGGCGCGAGATAGATGAAAACGGTGAACTGCCCCGATGTCTGCAGCAGCGTCACGAGCAGAATGAGTACGATGCGTTTGTTGTGCGCGATCGTGACATAGCTTTGTGGCGACAGCGGCCGGCCCTTTAAGCCTTTTGGCAAGACCACGAGCAACAAAACAGCGACGGCGCCTGCAAGCACTGCCAAAACGCCATAGACCGCCTGCCACCCGAAATGTGTTGCAATCAATGTGACAAGCGGCAGACCGCCGGCGATGGCGACCGACCAGCCAACGAATACGAATGCGATTGCGCTCGCTCGTTCCCGATCCGTCACGATCAATGCAACAGTGGCCGCTGCCTGCGGGGTGTAGATCGCCGCAAAAGCCAAAACCACGAGCCGCAGTGACAAATTGAGATTGTAATCCGGCGCCAGTGCCGAGGCCGCCTCGCCGGCCGCCATGATCGCCAAAGTGGCGACCAGCAATGCGCGGCGATCGATGCGCGTCGTCAGCCAGGCCATGAGCGGCGAGCCGATAAAGAGAACGACGGCGCCGTATGTCACCAGCAACCCGGTATCGTGAATCCCGACATGCAGGCCGTCCGCCAGCTCGGCGAGCATGCCGGCCGGACCAAGAATCGTGAGGCCGGTAACGACATTGCCGAGCATCAGCACGACGCGGGAGAAATAACGGGGCATTTGGGATTCGCGCATGGGAGGGCTGCAGTCTAGCTAATGCAACAATGGCCTCCGCGCCATGTGCTGCGCATGCATTCGACGCGAGAACGAAATGGCCGGGCGTTTGCCCGGCCATGACTGCAGTTACGCTTGCCTGGTCGATAACTCAGTGCAGCCTGAATTCCCCGCTGATCGCTTTCAGCTCCGCTGGCTTGATCAGCTTGCAGTGCGCGACCTGCACCGAATGCAGTGGCCCTTCCAGCTTCTCCTGCCAGAACGCCAGAAACTTCTGCAGCTCGGGGAATTTCGGAAAGAGATCGTAGGCCTGCCAGACGTAGGATTGCAGGAGCCACTGATGATCGGGACGCCGGTACAAAATATGCGCTGTCGTCAGGCCGAAGCCACTCACCTGCTTACGGAAGTCTTCTGACACGCCTTTCGAAACCATCGCGCCCTCCTTCGAGTCGGACGTAAAGTTTCCAATTCCGGCACCCGCCATTGCAAGCCGAAAAGGTAAACAAGTTGTTTAAAATCAAGGCGGTAGCAGCAGGCCTCCCCACCTGCTAACAGCCCCGGCGGCATGCCGACTGCGCGCCGCAGGCGGTAACGTGGTCGGGGCCGACCGTGTTCGATCACATGGCCGTTAACCATTGGCACCACTGGCTTTTCAGGAGTTGTTGGCACTCGCTGCAAAGGAGTGCTAAAAAATTTCCCGTTGCCCCTTGCGGGCAAAAAACCGCCACCCATGTGGCGTCTAGGTGCTGGCGGGGGGACCAGTCAGCTACCAAAAAACTCGACCGTTCAATAATTTAGGAGGACTGCCATGAAGTTCCGCCCGCTTCACGATCGCGTCGTCGTCAAGCGCATCGATGCCGAGGACAAGACTGCCGGCGGCATCATTATTCCCGACACCGCCAAAGAGAAGCCCTCGCAGGGCGAAATCGTCGCCGTCGGCCCTGGTGGCCGCGACGAAAACGGCAAGCTGATCCCGATCGACCTGAAGACCGGCGACACCGTGCTGTTCGGCAAATGGTCGGGCACCGAAGTGAAGATCGACGGCCAGGATCTCCTCATCATGAAGGAGTCCGACATCATGGGCGTGATCGAAGGCGGCAACGTCGCCAAGAAGAAGGCCGCCTAAGGCGTCGAACCAAACCACTCATCCTTCGAGACGCCGCGCTCGCGCGCGGCTCCTCAGGATGAGGACCGAAAACTGAAGGAAACAAAACAATGGCTGCTAAAGACGTCAAATTCTCCGTCGATGCGCGCGATCGAATGCTCCGCGGCGTCGACATCCTCGCCAATGCGGTGAGGGTGACGCTCGGCCCCAAGGGCCGCAACGTCGTGCTCGATAAGTCGTTCGGCGCCCCGCGCATCACCAAGGACGGTGTGACGGTCGCGAAGGAAATCGAGCTCGAAGACAAGTTCGAAAACATGGGCGCGCAGATGGTGCGCGAAGTCGCCTCGAAGTCCTCCGACTTCGCCGGCGACGGCACCACCACCGCCACCGTGCTGGCCGCTTCCATCGTCAAGGAAGGCTCCAAGGCGGTTGCCGCCGGCATGAATCCGATGGACCTCAAGCGCGGCGTCGATCTCGCCGTTGAAGCCATCGTCGAGCACCTCAAGTCGAACTCCAAGAAAGTCACGTCGAACGAAGAGATCGCCCAGGTCGGCACGATTTCCGCCAACGGCGATGCCGAGATCGGCAAGTTCCTCGCCGATGCAATGAAGAAAGTCGGCAACGAGGGCGTGATCACGGTTGAAGAAGCAAAGTCGCTCGAGACCGAACTTGATGTGGTCGAAGGCATGCAGTTCGACCGCGGCTACATCTCCCCCTACTTCATCACCAATGCCGACAAGATGCGGACGGAGATGGATGACGCCTACATCCTCATTTACGAAAAGAAGCTGTCGGGTCTCCAGGAACTGTTGCCGCTACTCGAGTCAGTGGTGCAGACCGGCAAGCCGCTTCTGATCGTGGCCGAGGACGTCGAGGGCGAGGCACTTGCCACGCTCGTCGTCAACAAGCTGCGTGGCGGCCTCAAGGTTGCTGCGGTGAAGGCGCCGGGTTTCGGCGATCGCCGCAAGGCCATGCTGCAGGACATCGCCGTTCTTACCGGCGGCCAGGCGATCAGTGAAGATCTCGGCATCAAGCTCGAGAACGTCACGATCAACATGCTCGGCCGCGCCAAGAAGGTGATGATCGACAAGGAAAACACCACGATCGTCAACGGTGCCGGCAAGAAAGCCGACATCGAGGCGCGCGTGTCGCAAATCAAGGCGCAGATCGAGGAGACCACCTCGGACTACGACCGCGAGAAGCTGCAAGAGCGTCTTGCCAAGCTCGCGGGCGGCGTCGCGGTGATCCGCGTCGGCGGCGCCACCGAGATCGAGGTGAAGGAACGCAAGGATCGCGTCGATGACGCGATGCATGCGACCCGCGCCGCGGTCGAGGAAGGCATCCTGCCGGGCGGCGGCGTTGCGCTGCTCCGCGCGGTCGAAGCCCTCAAGAGGGTGAAGACCGACAACGAAGACCAGAAGCATGGAGTCGATATCGTCCGCAAGGCGATCCAGGCCCCTGCCCGCCAGATCGCCTCCAATGCCGGCGCCGACGGTTCGGTCGTGGTCGGCAAGATCATGGAGAAGGATCAGTACTCCTACGGCTACGACGCACAGGCCGGTGAGTACGGCAACATGGTCACCAAGGGCATCATCGACCCGACCAAGGTCGTGCGGGCGGCGATCCAGAACGCGGCTTCGGTCGCGGGTCTCCTGATCACCACCGAGGCGATGGTCGCCGAAATTCCGCAGAAGAAGTCGGCGGCTGGTATGCCGGGCGGCGGCGGAATGGGTGGCATGGGCGGCGGAATGGATTTCTAAGTCACCGTTCCATTGCTGTGAAAATGCCAAGGCCCGGGAGAAATCCCGGGCCTTGTGCTTGAGACGACAGCATCTAAGACGTAAGCGCTAAAAAACGAAACGACCACACACGAAAAGGCGCGCGTTCATCCGGCGTCGCCTCGTCGCAGTGGCCGTCGTAGCGACGTACAATACAAATCGCTACTTGCAAATCACACTACACTTTCCACATGACATGCGCATGACAGCGCAGTCGGGCAATATTTCCGTCGGGATCGGCGGCTGGACCTACGAGCCGTGGCGCGGCGTGTTTTATCCCAAGGGCCTGCCGCACGCGCGCGAACTTGCATATGCCGGTGCGCACCTCACCTCGATTGAAATCAACGGCACCTTCTACCGCACGCAAAGCCCGGCGACTTTTCGCAAATGGGCTTCCGAAGTTCCGGATAAATTTGTTTTTTCGCTCAAGGGACCGCGCTACGCTGTCAACCGCCGCGTGCTGAGCGAGGCCGGGGACTCGATCAACCGGTTTCTCAATTCGGGCGTAACCGAACTGGGCCAACGCCTCGGCCCCCTGCTCTGGCAATTCGCGCCCACCAAGAAATTCGATGAGAAGGATTTCGGTGGTTTTCTGGAATTGCTTCCGCACAATTTCGACGGCCAGCCGTTGCGCCATGTCGTCGAAGTCCGGCACGACAGCTTCAAGACACCGGCATTCCTGGCGCTGCTGCGCAGGTTCTCAATTCCGGTCGTGTTTGCTGAGCATGATAAATATCCGGCGATCGCCGACATCACGGGCGACTTCATCTACGCGCGGCTGCAGAAGGGCGACGAAAAGCTCAAGGCGGGCTATCCGCCGAAGGCCCTGGATGGCTGGGCCGCGCGTGCGAGCACCTGGGCAGACGGCGGCGAGCCGAAGGATCTGCCGCGGGTCGAGAAGGCTGCAGCAACGAAACGACCGCGCGATGTCTTTATTTATTTCATCCACGAGGCGAAATTGCGCGCGCCTGCTGCGGCCATGGCCTTGATCGAAAGGCTTTCGTGAAGATCTGATTCCGGCGGTATTTGAGAGCTATTCAGCAGGCTGGGTAGCGTTGTGGCGCGCCTCGATGCTGATAATGAGCGAGACCAGCCCGAGCGTCGACAAGAACATGATCAACGCGATGACCGCATTGACGCCGAGCACCAGGCTGAATCCGCCGTTCTTGTGCAGCAAGGCGATCAGGGCCACGGCCGCACCGGCGCTGATAAACAGGGTAAAATAACGAATGGCGTAGACGCGACCGCGCCAGGCGTCGGCGGTATAGCGCGCGAGAATGATGTCATTGACGGTGACCTGGCCGTAGATTGCCGCGATAGCGATCGCCAGAGCGATCATCAGCGGGATTCCAGTTGCGTAGGTCGCCCACAGATTTCCCGCAAAGCCCAATGCCGTCACCGCTGCAAAGATGACATAGGGCGGCACCCATTCGACCAGCCGGCCGACAGCGAGTTGCGCGATCGCGCCGCAGACCAGAACCACCGTTGCGATACTGCCGACCAAAGCCAGCGGAACCGACGTCCTCATGCCTTCATCGACAATCTTCGGCAGCGCAATCGTCAGCACGTTGAAGACAAGGCCGGCGCTGAGCGCAATCACCAGAAAAAGCCCGAACAGCATGGCAGCGACCTTTGCCGTCAACGGCACGGCGGGCTTCGATTGCCGCGTGTTCACGTGATGGCGGTCGTCGGGGGTCAGCCAGTAATAGACAATTCCGGTCGCAATGCAGACCACGGCCGGCACCAGAAACGCGGCGCGCCAGCTCACCCAGGTCGCGAGAGCGGCACTGATGCCGGCGGCGAGCGAGACGCCGAGATTGCCGCAGACACCGTTGAAGGCGAGCGTGCGGCCTTTGGCGCCGGACGCCTCGATCAGCATCGCCATGCCGACCGGATGATAGATCGCCGCAAACACACCGAGCATGAACATGCCGACGGCCAGCCACATCGGGGTCGGCGCAAAGGCGGTTCCAGCGAGCGACAGGCCGCAGCCGATATAGAACGCCACCATCATGTTGCGGCGGCTCCAGCGATCGGCGAGCCAACCGGCCGGCAGCGAAAAGATCCCGAAGGCGACAAAGGCCGCACTCGAAAGCGCAATCAATTCGCTGTAGGGGCGCTGGTACACGATCTCCAGCCCAATAACGACGGTTGGGTAGATCAGCAGAACGAAGTGGTCGATCGCGTGCGCCCAGTTGAGGAAGGCGATCGAGCGCCGGCGGGCCATTTCAGAGCTTTGGCTGGCGGAGGCGGCGGTCATTTCAAGTCTGTCCGGCAATCGCGAGTCATTGGATGCATATACCCATTAGATAGGCCTTTGTCCTAACGGACGCCTACCTGTCCAGACTCGACTTATGGTTGTAGACGCGCTTTAGTTGTATCGTACTGGAATACAATCCACGGGTCTGGAATGCGGTGTTGGAGGCGCGTTTGCGCGGCGGCTGTCGCCGTCGCGGCCTTCATTTTGTGCGTTTTTGTGATGGTTGGCGCTGCCTTGGCCAGTGAGGACGAGGACACGCAGACCATGCTGTTTTCCGGGCGTGACATCTGGCGCAACGGAGCCTTCGCCTATGGCGGCTTCATATATGCCCCGGGTGGGCTCGATCAGGATGGGTTGCTCCTGAAGATATTATTGTCGGGAGGCCTCTACCGCTACCAGGCGTCAAATCTTGGCGGTGAGCGCGTAACCGGCACCGAATGGCTCGCGCAAGTGCTTCCCGGCTGGCGGATCAAGCGCGGCAATGCCGAGTTCAAATTTTTCATGGGGCCCGACATTCAGGTCCACCGGCTCCAGCCCGACGATCCGCAGAACAAACTACGCGGCCGTTCTTTCGGCCTGCGAATGGCAGCCGAATTTTGGTACGAGCCCACCCCGAACACGATGATCGCCTCAGACGTATCGCTGTCATCGATTGCGACCAGCGATGCAGCGCGGATCGCCTATGGCTGGCGGATTCTCGACGACATGCTCGGCGGCGTTTACGTCGGCCCGGAACTCCAATATTTCGGGTCAGACGGCTATCGACACTTACGGATTGGCGCGCATGTCACCACCATGAAGACCGCCGATATCGAATGGTCGGCGGCGGCCGGCTGGGCAAGGGATTCCGCGGACCGCTCAAGTCCCTATCTGCGGCTTAATCTTCTGAAAAGGCAGTGAGCTAGTCGAGCGTACGCCGGAAGCGCGTGACGGCGATCGTCATTGCAATCAGCATCAGAACAAACATTGCAGCCGCGTCGTAACGCAAGTCGGACAAATTCGAGCCCTTGAGCATGATCGCCCGTATGACACGCAAAAAATGCGTCAGCGGCAGCGCCTCACCGACATACTGTGCCCAGACCGGCATTCCTGCGAACGGGAACAAGAAGCCGGACAACAGGATGTTCGGCAGGAAAAACATCATCGACATCTGCATGGCTTGCAGCTGGTTCTGCGCAATCGTGGAGAACGTGTAGCCGATGGACAGGTTGGTCGCGATGAACAGCGTGCTCAATGCCGCCAGAACCGTGAGACTTCCGACAACAGGCACCTTGAACAGCGTGACTCCGATGCCAATGATCAGGGCCGCCTGCACAAAACCGACAAGTATGTAGGGCACGATCTTGCCCAGCATGATCTCGAAAGGCGTGATTGGCATTGACAGGAGATTTTCCATCGTGCCGCGCTCGATCTCACGCGTCACCGATAGTGCGGTGAAAATCAGCATGGTCATAGTGAGAATAGTCCCAACCAAACCCGGCACGATATTGAGCTGCGTTGCACCGGCGGGGTTGTAGCGGGCGTGGGTGCGGATCTCGAACGGCATCGCGGCACTCGCGGGCACGTCGCGGTCATGTGATAGCGCCGTCTGTAGAACTTGGCCGAGCGCACCAAGGGCCGTGCCAGATGCAACAGGGTCAGTTGCGTCAGCGAGGACCAGCATGGCGGGCTTGTCGCCACGGCGCACAGAGCGTTCGAAATTGGCCGGAATTTCGATTGCGAACAACACAGCGCCGGAGGCCAGTAGCTCATCGACTTCGGCCTCGGTACGGGGAAGTTTGGTGACTTTGAAATATTTTGTATTTTCCAGCGCCGCCAGAATGGACCGCGACAGGTCGCTCTGTTCCTGGATCAACACCGCCGTCGGAAGATCGCGCGGCGTGGTGTTGATGGCGTAACCGAACAACATCAGCTGCACCAACGGGATCATGATGATCATGGCGAACGAGACGCGGTCGCGCTTGAGCTGGATGAATTCTTTCACCAGCATCGCCCAGGTCTTTCGCCAGAAACCTTCTCCGGGAAGCCGGCGCGGCGCCTCGGATGGCAGAAGGTGGGTCATTGGAAGTTGTCCTTCGACTTGCTCATCAAGTCGATAAACACATCCTCGAGCGAAGGCTCGGAGCGCTGCCACTCCAGTTCCTTGCGCTTGCGATAAGGTGCAATCGCCGCATCGAGCGCCTTTGCATCGCGCGCCGACACATGCAGGCTGGTGCCGAAGGGCGCCACCATATCGATGCCCGTCTTATTGTTGAGTTCTTCGGCGAGTGCATTGAGCCCGTCGCCATTTGCCGAACTAACGACGTAGGTCGTCAGATGTGAGGCTTCGATCACCTGCTCGACCGTGCCGTGCACCAGCAGTTCGCCATAGGCGATGTACGCGATTTCGTGACAGCGCTCGGCTTCGTCCATGTAATGAGTGGAAACCAGAACGGTGAGGCCGTCGGCCGCCAGCGCGTGAATCTCGTTCCAGAACTCGCGCCGCGCCTTGGGGTCAACGCCGGCCGTTGGCTCATCGAGCAGGAGCAATTGCGGGCTCGGCAGCGTGCAAGCGCCAAGTGCCAACCGTTGCTTCCAGCCGCCCGAGAGTTCACCGGCAATCTGATCTTCGCGGCCGGTGAGACCAAGCCTCTCGATGGCGGCACGCGCCGCCGCAACCGGCTTGGCAAGCCCGTAAACACGACCGATGAACTCAAGGTTCTCGCGCACCGAGAGATCCTGATAAAGGCTGAAACGCTGGGTCATGTAACCGACCTGGCGCTTGATCTTGTCGGTCTCGGTGCGGATATCGTAGCCGAGGCATGTGCCGGTCCCCTCGTCCGGCGTGAGCAGTCCGCACAGCATGCGGATGGTTGTGGTCTTGCCGGAACCGTTGGGACCAAGGAAGCCATAGATAGTGCCGCGCTTGACCTGCATGGACAGGTTACGCACCACCGCACGGCCGTCGAATTTTTTTGTCAGGCCATGGACATCAATGACGATGTCAGACGCATTCATTTCGGCGGCTCTTTCGGCAGCGTGACGGTCACCGGCTGACCAACGCGGAATTTTTCCGGATGGTCGGGCCGCGCTTCGATCAGAAATACGAGTTTCGCCCGTTCCTCAAGGCTGTAGATAACTGGCGGTGTATATTCGGCGCTGCGCGCGATAAAGCTGACCTTGGCCGTCAGGCCTTTCTCGCAACCGTCGCAGGACACCTCGACAGTTTGGCCATATTTGATTTCCGGCAGGATGGCTTGCGGGGCGAAAAAGCGCAGCTTCAAATTGCCTGGCGGCAATAGCGCCACCACCGGCCGGCCGGCCGGCACGGTTTCTCCCGGCCGGTAGTAGATCTGCTCAATCGTGCCATCCCCTGGACTGTAGGCGTTCCGCCGTCCGAGCCGCGTCTGCGACCAATCCAGGTTGGCTTTAGCCTGACGCAAGGCGGCTTCTGCATCTTCGTAAGTTTTCTGCGTCCCCGCCGCCGACTTCAGCAACTCTTTCGCTCGATCGAAGGATTGCTGCGCATTGATGACGGCCGTATTCCTGACGACCACGTCGGCTTTTTGCAGATCGTCGTCGACGGTGAACAAGACGTCGCCTTTCTGCACCTGGTCGCCTTCGCGGACTTTCAGCGTCTCCACCCGCCCCTGCTCATCGGGCGAAACGAAAATCAACTCGGCTTCAACCCAGCCCTGCAATACGCGGTCATTGTTGTTGCTGCATCCGGCAAGCGCGAGCAGGGCGGCGGCGGCCGTCAACAATTTTGCAATCGTCATCTTCATGTTGTCCTCCGTGCAGAGAACAGCAAATCGAGATGCGTCTTCATCATTTTGCGAACGTCCAGCGGTTCGAATCGTTCGAACAGCCCGCTCCAGATGATCGCGAGCATGCCCGGCGCCGCGATAATCTGCGGGAACTCTGCAAGCCCCTCCGGCACTTCGCCGCGTGCGGCAGCGCGCCGCAGGAGAGATCGCACCGCTGCGATGATGCGCGAAAGAACCTCGCGATAATAAAATTCAGCGAGCTTCGGGAAACGCCGCCCCTCCGAGATCATGAGACGGACCACGTCCTTGCGCCGCGTCTCATAAACCTCACGCACAAATAATTCGGCGATACGGTCTGCAAGCATCGGGAGCGGCACGTCGGACTGGCCCAACGCCTCGATGGTGCCGACCAGAGGCGTAAGCATGGTACGTATCAGTTCCTGAAACAGACTCTCCTTGTCGCGGAAGTAGAGGTAGATCGTGCCCTTGGCGACGCCGGCACGCCGCGCCACATCATCGAGGCGCGCCGCCTCGAAGCCACGGCTTGCAAACTCATCGAGTGCGGCCGCGAGAATCGCATCGCGACGATCCGCGCTACGAGCCTTACGCGCGGCACTTGCAGGGACACCTGCGGCCCGGGCCGCTTCTACCGCACGCTTGCGGCTCCCTGCTCTGCGCACGCTTGATTTTCGGGATCGCGTTGGCCCTCAACATCGCTGCACCAATTTATGACTGACTGGTCAGTCATTATTTAGTGCACAAACTGGCGTTGCGCAAGACCTTATTTTCATGAGTTCTGTCAGCTATTTAGGAGACCAGCGGTGGCGGCTGGCCGTTGCGGGGACGCGGGTGATGCCTGAACCGGCGCCGCATGCCCCGCGCGGATCAACGCAGCCCGTGCGGTGGCGCGTGCCGTATTGACCGTCACAAACATCAGTGTCGCGGTCGCAAGCACCAAAGCTCCGACCACAAGCACGCGCATGACTGGCGCATAGATGTTGCTCATTGCCCCTTCCCTACCTGAGGGTCCCACCAGATAGGGGTGAGTTGGGTAACGCGATCAATGATTCGAGTCTTAAGCGCGCTCGATTTCTGACTTGACGGCGGAAAGCGACTCGGGAGTGTCCACGTCGGTCAGTGCGGCCTCGCCGACAACTGGCACTTCCACGACCGCCTCGGCATAAGTGCCGATCAGGTGGCGGGCGCCGATATCGCCCTGAATCGACATCAGGTCGTGGAAGAAGCGACGCGACCAGACGACTGGGTTGCCGCGCCGGCCATCGATACTTGGGACGACGATTAGCGCGCCGCGCTCCGGGTCGAAGGCAGAGACCAGCTTGTTGATCAACGCTGCGTCCACCTGCGGCATGTCGCCGAGGCAGACGATTGCAGCGTCGGCCTCATCCGGCACAGCGGCGATGCCCGCCTTGAGCGAGGTGCCGAGACCATCCGCGAAATCCGGATTGTGCACGAGCCGCACCGGCAAGCCACTCAAGGCTGTCTCCACTTTCTCGCGTTCGTGCCCGGTGACGACGATCACTGGTTTCGCGCGGGAGGCAACGGCCTGTTCGGCAGCGATCCGAACCAACGGCTTGCCGCCGATCTCGGCGAGCATCTTGTTGACCGCGCCCATGCGCGTCGAGCGTCCGGCCGCAAGCACCACCGCGGCAACGTGGCGGCCCTTCTCCGGCGCCGGCTCTTCCCGCGGCTGCGGACGCGTAACGATCTCCATCAGCAAACCGCCGACGCCCATGCCGGTGATATCAGCGCGCGTAACCGGCAAGCCGGCAAGCAAGCGCATGAGCACCCAGTCGAATCCGTTTTCCTTGGGGCTGCGTGCGCAACCAGGCGCGCCAAGCACCGCCTGTCCATACAGCCGGCCGATCAACATAAGATTTCCCGGGTCAACCGGCATGCCGAAATGTTCAATCTCGCCGCCAACGGCTTCGATCGCAGCAGGGATGACGTCACGGCGATCCGCGATCGCCGAAGCACCGAATACGATGACCAGTTCGGCGCCCGCTTTAAGCACCTCGTCGATCGCGCGCGCGAGCGCGGCCTGCTCATGTGGCACGCGCCGCTCGGCGATGATGGATGCACCGGCCGGCGCAATGCGTGTCGCGGTGATCTTGAGCGTTTTCTCGACAACCTTTGGCGCGAGGCCCGGCAACAGCGTCGAAACAATGCCAATTCTTCGCACTTTGTACGGAGCGACGCGGACGACTGGTTTCGCTTTCTCAGCGGTGGCAACGGCCTGATCGCGCGCGGCGCGGGCCACGGCAAAGGGAATGATCTTCACGGTAGCGATCATTTCGCCTTCGACCACCGGCTTGTAGGCGGGCAGCGTCGCTACGGTGATCGCTTCATCAATGCGGTTGAGCGCATCGACCGCTGGCCGGTCGATCACCAGAATGCCGGCGCGCTCAGCAAAGAGATTGCAGCGTCCCGTGAATGCGCGATCGGCGCGCGTGCCCTCGCCTTTCACAGCCGCAGCGATGTCAGAAGCAGCCTGGTCTTCCGAGACATCGCCCTGATCCAGCCGCGCCACAGTGATTTCCTTGACGCCGGCTGCCTTGAGCGCTGCGACTTCGGCTGGCCCGATCAGCGTGCCTTTCTTAAGGACGAACTCACCCTGGCGAATCGAATGCACCGCGGTCGCACCAACCGCGTCAGCGATCGGGACAGCACCGAACTTCATGCCGCCTCCGCCTTCTGGCGCAGCACCTGCGTGATCTCGCCCATAATGGCGACCGCAATTTCGGCCGGCGACACCGCATCGATATCGAGCCCGATCGGGGCATGAATGCGCGCAATATCGGCATCCGCGATTCCGGACTGTTTTAGCCGCTCCACCCGCTTAGCATGCGTTTTCCTCGAACCAAGGGCGCCGATGTAGAAACAGTCCCGCGCGAGCGCATGCTTCAATGCCGGATCATCGATCTTCGGATCGTGGGTGAGCGCAACAAAGGCCGTGTAGTGGTCTATGCCAAGCGGCGGTAGCGCAACGTCGGGCCACTCTGCGATCACTTTGACATCGGGAAAACGTTCGATCGAGGCAAATGCAGTACGCGGGTCGACAATGGTCACATCATAGCCGAGCAGTTGTCCAAGTGGCGCCAGTGTCTGACTGATATGGACCGCCCCGGTTATCACCAGCCGCGGCGACGGCACATAGACAGTGAGGAAAAAACGGCCTTGCGGCGTCTCTTCCATGCCGCTTTTGGCCATGCGCAGACGTTTTTCGAGCGCTTCCTGAAGGGGATCTATTGATAGTCCGGCTGCTTTCACCAGCCGTTGCTCGCCGCTCGCCACGTCGGTGACAAGCACGGCGGCGCGGCGCGCTGCCCGTTCGGTATTGAGCGCGTGGAGGATGTCGAGCTTCACGCTTCAGCTCACCTTCTCGACATAAACGCGGATCGTACCGCCGCAGGAGAGCCCGACGTTCCAGGCCTGCTCGTCGGCGACGCCGAACTCCAGCATTTTCGGTTTACCGCTTTCGATCACATCGATGGCTTCCGTCACCACCGCGCCTTCGACGCAGCCGCCGGAAACAGAACCCAGGAAATTGCCTTCGTTGTCGATCACCAGATTGGAGCCGATCGGCCGCGGCGCCGAACCCCAGGTTTCGACGACTGTCGCCAGTGCCACACCGCGCCCTGATTTCCGCCATTCTTCGGCGGCTTTGAGAATGTCTTCATCGCGAGCCAGCATAGCGAGCCTCCATTTCTAACTCGTCATGCCCGGTTTTATGCCGGCCATGACGAAGAAAACTATGCAACCTGCCTCAGCATCAATTTCGGATCGTAGCTTTTGGCTGATGCACCCGACAGGGCACGCACCAGTTCAGCCATCGATTGCAGATTGTGAATTGGCCGCAGTTCATCAACATGCGGCAGCATGGTCCGCACGCCCTTGGCGCGCGCCTCGAAACCGTCGAAGCGCAAAAGCGGATTGAGCCAGATGAGCCGGCGACACGAGCGGTGCAACCGATCCATCTCGAAAGATAGCGTGTCATCGGCATCGCGCTCAAGCCCATCGGTAATAAGGAGCACCACGGCTCCTTGGCTGAGAACGCGACGCGCCCATTGTTTGTTGAAAAGGTGCAGCGATGAAGCGATACGCGTGCCGCCCGACCAGTCGGCAACATCGGCCGAGCAGGCCGCGAGCGCCTCATCCGGGTCGCGCTGGCGAATGGCGCGCGTGACATTCGTCAGCCGGGTGCCGAACAAAAAAGTCGACACGCGTTTGCGCGCGTCGGTGACCGCATGGAGAAAATGCAGAAATAACCGCGTGTATTCACTCATCGATCCCGAAATATCCAGCAGAGCCACGATCGGCGGTTCTTTCACGCGCGGGCCGAGATATTTGAGATCAATAACCGCGCCACCCGCCTTCATGCTGGCGCGCAGCGTGCGGCGAATATCGATCAGATGACCACGCCGGCTGGCAGCCATACGCCGCGTGCGAACCTCATCGAGCGGCAGGGTCAGGCGTGAAATGGCTTCTTTTGCGGCGGCAATCTCCGCAGCCGTCATCTGTGCAAAGTCTTTCGTCTGGAGCACTTCGCGATCGGACACCGTCAACCGGGCGTCGATTTCGACTTCCGCTTTGTCCTCCTCGCGCGCAAGACCGGAAAACAGCGCCTCTTGGATGCGCTGCGCGCCTGCTGGCGGCGCCTTCGGTGCGCCAGCCTGTGTCTCAGGCAGCATCGACGCAATCATCTTGTCGATATAGCCGCGCTTGCGAAAGAAAATCCGGAACGCCTGGTCGAACAAGATCGTGTGTTCGTGCCGCTTGACGAAGACGGAATGAAGCGTCCAGTAAAAATCGTCGCGCGCACCGATATGGGCTACCCCAAGCGCTTCCAGCGCATCGAGTACCGCGCCTGGACCGACCGGAATTCCCGCCGCGCGCAATGCGCGTGCGAAGTAGAGGATATTTTCGGCGAGGCGGCCCTGACTTTCGGCCATGACATCACTCCGCCGCGCGCAGGTCCGACTTCACCTCGTCGAGCAAATGCTTGATCTTGGTGCCGTCGAGTCGTGCGATATCGTCCTGGTACTTGAGCAACACACCGAGCGTGTCCGACACCGTCGCCGGATCGAGCGCGACCACATCGAGCTCGGTGAGAGCAGAGGCCCAGTCCAACGTCTCGGCCACGCCTGGCGATTTGAACAGATCTTCCTTGCGCAAGGTCTGCACAAAGGTGACGACCTGCTCGGACAATTTCTTGGAAATGCCCGGCACCTTGGCGCGCAGGATCTTTAATTCGCGCTCGGCATTCGGATAGCCAACCCAGTGATAGAGGCATCTGCGTTTCAGCGCGTCGTGCACTTCGCGGGTACGGTTGGAGGTGACCACGACAATCGGCGGGTGCGCAGCTTTTACGGTGCCCAACTCCGGCACGGTCACCTGGAAGTCGGCCAGCACTTCGAGCAGGAATGCTTCGAAAGCCTCGTCGGTGCGGTCGATTTCGTCGATCAACAGAACCGGAGCGCCCGCCGGGTCCGGTTCGAGCGCTTGCAACAATGGACGCTTGATCAGGAATCGTTCGGAAAAAACGTCATGCTCGATGCGCGAACGATCACCCTCGCCTTCGGCTTCTGCCAGACGAATGGCAATCATCTGGGCGCCGTAGTTCCACTCGTAGACCGCGGAGGAAACGTCCAGGCCTTCGTAACACTGTAGACGGATCAGCCGGCGTCCAAGGGTCTGGCTCAGCACCTTGGCGATTTCGGTCTTGCCGACACCGGCCTCGCCCTCAACAAACAACGGCCGGCCCATCTTGAGCGCCAGATACAGCACGGTCGCCAGCGAGCGATCGGCGATGTAATCGGCCTTGGCCAGCAGGTCGAGGGTTGAATCGATCGAATTGGGAAGCGTCTTATCTGCCATGCGGAGACTTTATCCTACCACGCGCGTGTCTTACATGTGGGTATCGAAGGCCCCGCCAGCCAGGATTAACGCCATGACGAAGCCCATGACCCTCGAAAAAGATGCCCTGCGCATGCCTACCATCGATCCGGGGGTACGGATTGGGCATGTCCACCTGAAAGTCGCCGATCTACAGCGGGCGCTTGATTTCTACTGTGGGGTGCTGGGTTTTACGGTCACCACGACGCGGCCGGGCGCCGCCTTCATTTCCGCGGGCGGCTATCACCACCACCTGGGCTTGAATACCTGGGAGAGCCTCGGCGGCTCACCCCCGGCCCAAGGCACGACCGGACTTTACCATACCGCCATTCTTTACCCGAGCCGGAAGCTTCTGGCCGACGCTCTGCGGCGATTGATCGTGGCCAAAATTCCGCTGGAAGGCGCCAGCGACCATGGCGTGAGCGAAGCACTCTATCTCCGCGATCCAGATGATAACGGTGTCGAGCTTTATTGGGATCGTCCGAAGGAAAAATGGCCACAGAAGCCGGACGGCTCACTGCAGATGTTCACGCATCCGCTCGACTTGCATGACCTTCTGGCCGAGCTTGATCGCCCGGACAAATAAATCACTTGCATGCGATCTTTGCGTCCGAAGTCAGACGCTCAAGCGAACGAGCGCCATCGCCGCGGCCGTCAACAGCACGATAAAGATCGGGATACCGTCCACCATGATGATCCACCGGGTTCGTCCGCCCGGCAGGCAACGCGCATCGTGACGTAACGTTCCAGCAACAGACCTTAGGCCGTAGCTTTCGCCAGCGCACGGCGCGCCAGCACGCCAACGAGATGCGCGCGGTATTCGGGGCTGGCATGAATGTCGCTGTTCATGCCGGTTGCCGGAATGGTCATCCCTTCAAGCGACTTCGCCGAAAAGCGTTTCTTGAGCGCTTCCTCGAACGACTTCACCCGGAACACGCCATTGGCGCCGGCGCCTGTCACAGCGACGCGAATGTCGGCACCACGCTTGGACACGAACACGCCGACCAGTGCAAAGCCTGACGCCGGATGCTTGAATTTTTCGTAGGCCGCCTTTTTCGCAATCGGGAAACTGATTTTGGTGATGATCTCGCCGTCTTCCAGCGCTGTCGAGAACATGCCGGTGAAAAAATCATCGGCTGCGATGCGCCGCTTGTTGGTGATGATCGTGGCGCCCAGGCCCAGAACCGCCGCCGGATAGTCCGCGTTCGGATCGTTGTTGGCGATCGAACCACCAATGGTGCCGCGGTTGCGAACCTGCGGATCGCCGACCGAGGCCGGCACCGACGCGAGTCCCGGCAGCGCCTGCTGCAGCACTGGTGAATTGGCTGCGTCTGCATGGCGTGTCATCGCGCCGATGACGATCGATCGCCCTTTCTGCTCGACGCCGCTTAGCCCCTCGACCAGTGAGAGATCGATCAAAGCCGATGGCTGCGCCAGTCGTTGCTTCATCACCGGCAAGAGGGAATGGCCACCAGCCAGCAGCTTGGCGTCCGGATTGCGCGTCAGCAGGCCGGCTGCCTGGCGGACCGTGGTGGGACGGTGAAAAGTGAAATTGTACATCGACGTCTCCTGTGATTACGCAGCCCGACGCGGTTGCGCCCGTTTGAGTGCCGACCACACCGCGTTGGCGGTGGCCGGCATGGCTAATTCTTCGGTTCCGATCGCATCGGTGATCGCATTGATCACCGCAGCGGGCGATGCAATTGCTCCGGCTTCGCCGCAGCCTTTAATACCGAGCGGATTTGAAGGCGATTTGGTTTCGGTCAAACCCACATGAAACGACGGCAGATCGTGAGCGCGCGGCATCGTGTAGTCCATCATCGAGCCGGTCACGAGTTGGCCTTCCTTGTCGTAGACCGCGCCTTCCAATAGCGCCTGGCCGATGCCTTGCGCGATCCCACCATGCACCTGGCCTTCGACGATCATCGGATTGATCACGGTGCCGAAATCGTCGACCGCGGTCCAATTCACGATCTCGGTCTTGCCTGTGTCGATATCGACCTCGACTTCGCAGATGTGGCACCCGGCCGGAAACGTGAAATTGGTTGGATCGTAGAACGACGTCTCCTTCAGTCCCGGCTCGAGTTCGGCGCCGGTGAATTTGTGCGCGATATAGGCGTTGAGCGCGACGTCGGCGAAAGCAGCCGATTTGTCGGTGCCGGCAACCGTAAACTTACCGTCCTTGAACTCGATGTCGCCTTCCGCCGCCTCCAGCATGAAGGCCGCAACCTTCTTGGCCTTGGCTTCGATCTTGTCGAGTGCCTTGACGATCGCCGACATGCCGACTGCGCCAGAGCGTGAGCCATAGGTGCCCATGCCGAACTGCACCTTGTCGGTGTCGCCGTGCACGATCGAGACGTTCTCGAACGGAATGCCGAGCCGCTCTGACACCAATTGGGCGAAGGTCGTTTCGTGGCCCTGGCCATGCGCATGGCAGCCGGTGAGCACTTCCACGCTGCCGGTCGGGTTGACCCGCACCTCGGCGGATTCCCACAAACCGACGCCGGCGCCAAGCGAGCCGACCGCCTGGCTTGGTGCGATGCCGCAGGCCTCGATATAAGTCGAGTAGCCAAGACCGCGCAGCTTGCCGTGACGCGCCGCCTCGCGTTTGCGCTTGTTGAAGCCTTTCACATCGGCGAGCTCCAGCGCCTTCTTGAGCGAGGCGTTATAGTCACCCGCGTCGTACGCCATAATAACCGGCGTCTGATGCGGGAACGACTTGATGAAATTGCGTTTGCGCAAGTCGGCAGGATCCATGTCGAGTTGCCGTGCCGCAACCTCGACCAGCCGCTCGACCACGAAGGTCGCTTCCGGACGTCCCGCGCCGCGATAGGCATCGACCGGCGCGGTGTTGGTGTAGACCGCATCTACTTCGCAATAGATGTGCGGGATGTCGTATTGGCCCGATAACAGCGTGGCATAGAGATAGGTCGGCACCGACGACGAGAACGTCGACATGTAAGCGCCGAGATTTGCGATAGTCTTGGCGCGCAGGGCTAAAATCTTGCCGTTCGCGTCCAGCGCTAGTTCCGCGTGGGTGACGTGGTCGCGTCCATGCGCATCGGTGAGAAAGGATTCGGAACGATCTGCAGTCCACTTCACCGGCCGCTGAACCTTGCGTGCCGCCCAGAGACAGACGACTTCCTCGGGATAAATGAAAATTTTCGAGCCGAAGCCGCCGCCCACGTCGGGCGCGATGACGCGCAGCTTGTGCTCCGGCGCCATGCCGACAAAGGCCGCGATGACGAGACGCGCCACATGAGGATTTTGCGACGTATTCCACAATGTAAGACCATCGTTACCGGCATCATATTCGGCCAGCGCAGCGCGCGGCTCCATTGCGTTCGGCACCAGGCGATTGTTGATAATGTCGAGCTTAGTGACGTGCTTGGCGGCGGCAAAAGCCGCGTCGGTCGCCTTCGCATCACCGAGATGCCACTCGTAAATCGTATTCTTGGGCGCGATATCGTGTATTTGCGGACCTGTCTTCGCCTTGGCGGGATCGGTCACCGACGGCAGTATTTCGTAGTCGACTTTAACTTTCTCTGCGGCATCACGCGCCTGCGCCAGCGTTTCGCCGATCACCACTGCCACCGCGTCGCCAACACAGTTGACCTTGCCGGACGCGAGCGCCGGGTGCGGCGCCATCTTCATCGGGGTGCCGTCTTTGGAATGGATCATCCAACCGCAAATCAGATTTCCGATCTTGTCGGTCGCGAGATCGGCTCCAGTCAGCACGGCGACCACGCCTGGCAGCTTTTTGGCCGCGCTGACATCGATACTTACGATTTTTGCGTGGGCGTGCGGCGACCGCACGAAAACAGCGCGGGTTTCGCCCGGCCGTACGACATCATCAGTGTACTGGCCCTTGCCAGTGATGAAACGGAAGTCTTCCTTCCGGCGCACCGCCGCGCCGATACCCGTCGCGCTCATGGCGGTTTCCTCCCGTTAGCTCTTGGACGCTACTTGGACGCTACTCGGCCGCCTGACGTGCGCCACCTTTGGCCATGGCTTTCGCACCAGCGGCAATTGCTTTGACGATGTTGTGGTAGCCAGTGCAGCGGCAGATATTTCCGTCGAGCTGTTCGCGGATTGTGTGCTCATCGAGATCGTTGCCGCGCCGGCGAACAATATCGAGCGCCGCCATGATCATGCCCGGTGTACAGAAACCGCATTGCAGACCGTGGTGCTCGCGGAAGGCTTCCTGCATCGGATGCAGCGGACCGTTCGGCTCAGCCAGGCCTTCGATGGTCGTGACCTTCGACCCCTCGCACTGGAGAGCAAGTGTCGTGCAGGCCTTGGTCGCGATGCCGTCTATATGGACGACGCAGGCGCCGCACTGCGACGTGTCGCATCCGACATGCGTGCCGGTGAGGCGCAGATTTTCGCGCAGGAATTGCACCAGCAGGGTGCGCGCTTCGACATCGCCAGTGACGGCTTTGCCATTCACCGTCATGGATACGGCAGGCATGACCTTCCTCCCAATTTGGGGCCAAAGGCCCTCTTTTTGCCCCGCCCGACCCAAACTAGGGCGGTTCGACTGCGGAATCGCGCCGATTTTGGCCCGATCGCGGCTTGGAACATGAATAAGTCTGAACCCCGATTGCGGGTTGGGTCAAGGGACTCAAACGGCGAAAACGTCTTCAAACTGCGGTGAGCGGGTCAGGCCGATGCGACATTCGCAGCGAAGTTCTTGAAGAAATCATCGGCAATCTTCTTGGCGGCGCCGTTGACGAGGCGCTGGCCGAGCTGGGCGAGCTTCCCGCCAATCTGTGCCTCGACGTTATAGGTGAGCAGTGTCCCACCATCCTTTTCGGTCAGCGCGACCGTGGCACCGCCCTTGGCAAAGCCCGCGACCCCACCATCCCCCTCACCTGAAATTTTGTAGCCATTAGGCGGGTTAAGGTCGGTCAGATGAACCTTTCCTTTAAAGCGTGCCTTCACCGGTCCGATCTTGGTTGTGGCGACGGCCTGGAATTCAGTCTCCGAGGTTTTGTTGAGCTCCTCACAGCCCGGAATACAGGCCTTCAGGACGTCCGCGTCGTTGAGCTTCGCCCATACGACTTCACGGCTGGCCGGAAGCTGAACCTCACCCGTCATTGTCATCGCCATCGAACGTCTCCCTTACAGTTGGCCAGCCGTGGCCCGAACACCCCGACTTACCCCCCGAGCGCGGCCATGAAAAGAGCTATGCAGAAAGCGCTCGGCCCATTAAGGGTGTCGGCCACGCCACACCTTAGCAATCAGAACATTGCCTTACGGGAGGACTTTCATGCCGATGATCAACGCCGACGACGGCTGCCCGATCCATGTCGAGGTTGAGGGTCGGGACAACGCGCCCGTGCTGATGCTGTCAAACTCCCTCGGTACCAACCTGCACATGTGGGACGACCAGGCCCCCGAGTTCTCAAAGCACTTCCGTCTCGTGCGTTACGACCGCCGCGGCCACGGCAAATCCGGCACGCCGGACGGCCCCTACTCCATGGAGCGTTTCGGCCGCGATGTGATCGCCGTAGCGGACGCCCTCAAAGTCAGAAAATTCAACTGGTGCGGCCTGTCGATGGGCGGGATGGTCGGACAGTGGCTGGGAGCGAACGCACCCGATCGCGTCGAGAAACTCGTCCTTTCCAACACCAATTTCAATTATGCCGACAAGACGCCGTGGAACGACCGGATCAAATTCGTGAAAGAAAAAGGTCTTGGCGAACTGGTGAACCCGAACATGGAACGCTGGTTCACAAAAGATTTCCGCGATCGCGCACCGCAAACTCTCGCACGCATGAAGGAAATCTTCCTCGCCACCAGCCCGATTGGCTACGTCGCGAGTTGCGAAGCTATCCGTGACATGGACTTCACCGCGTCCAATCCCCGTATCAGCGCGCCAACTCTGGTGATCGTCGGCAAGCAGGATCCTGCAACACCGCCCGCCGCCGGCGAAGCGATCGCCAAGCAGATCAGGGGGGCCAAAGTTGCCGCCCTTGATGCTGCGCATATCGCCAACATGGAACAGCCGAAGCTCTATACCGAGACCGTCCTCAACTTCCTCCATTCGTAAAGGCCGTCGCCATGGACGAAAAGGAACGCCACGAACGCGGCATGACCCAGCGCCGCAAGGTCCTGGGCAATGAGTGGGTCGATCGCGCCAACGCGAAGAAGACGTCCTTTAACGCGGAATTCCAGGATTTCATCACCCGCGCTGCCTGGGGCGAGATCTGGACGCGCCCGCATTACGACGAGCGCACGCGGCGTATCCTGGTGATCGGCACAATGCTCGCCCTCGATAAATGGGAAGAGTTTCGCATGCACGTGCGCGCGGCCCTCACCGAAGGCGGCTTCACGTCCGACGATATCAAGGAAATTATTTTACAGCAGGCAATCTATTGCGGCGTGCCGGCGGCCAATCACGCCTTCAAGGAAGCTGCCGACGTGATCGGCGACGTGAAGGCTAAATAGCCATCACGCGTCCGCCCGAGCGGGCAGACTACTCACCTTTCGATTAATGCCAGATCGTGAACCAGTTGGCTTTTTTCGGAGTGGCTGTGACCGCGACAGGTGACGCATCCGGGCGGATATAAACTCGCTCAACGATGCAGAGCCCAACGGCAAGCGCCGCAAACAGAAGCTGCAACGTGTGCTCACGCATCAGGTCGGTGCTGTGCGACCAGGCTGCTGGGCCAACGGACGCGATGCTGATCAACACAACCAGGATAAGGCCGGCTTCCAAAATCTCCGAGTCCGCCTGCCCGCGCGTCAAATGACGAAACCGATCAACGATGTGGTAGGCGCAGATGGCGGCGACGGAGAGCTTGAGAGCTGCAAAAAAAGCGGCGAGCTTGATCAGCCCAATCGGTTCCAGGCCGAAAAGGCGGCCAATACCGAAGATGTATTGCGAGCGCCAGACATCGTCGAGGCCATAGGATGGCGATGTGAGAACGCGCAAGGCGTCATAGCCCCAGAACAAAGTGAAATAGAGCGCAATCGCAACGATGATGGCCACGGTGGCTGTCGAGAGTTTTGGCACGGATTCCTCCTACGCGTGGATCCATGCGTAAGCCCCTAAAATCTGAATTTCAAAAGAAACCGAAACTTTACCTTACCGGTTAGGCGTTTAACCCAGCCCGGTTAACCAACCTCGCCTCGAAAGTTCCAAAAATGCGCAGATTGCCAGTTGATACAATGCCATCTACCCGCCGCGGCCGTCGCGAAAAGCCTGCGGCGTCATGCCGGTCTGCTTGCGGAAAAACCGGGTGAAATGCGACGGATCGGAAAATGATAGATCATAGGCAATCTCATGAATTGCCTGGGTCGTAAAAACGAGTTGTCGTTTGGCCTCGGTCAGCACGCGCTGGCGGATCATATGGCCGGCGGTTACTCCGGTAGCACGCTTCACATGATCGTTGAGCCTGTCCGCGGTCATTGCCAGTTTTTCGGCATAGAAGCTGATGAGCCTTTCCTTGCGAAAGTGCTCGTCCAGCAGCCGCCGCAGTTCTTCTACCCGCGCGTCTTTGCGAGAAAGTGTCACAGCGCCCGAGCGCGAGCGGCTAACCGCGAGTCGCACGACTTCGATCACGATCAGCGTCAACAGCCCGCGCATGGCGAGACGAAATCCCTCGCGCGCGAGCGACGTCTCTTCCTTGAGATCGGCGCATAGCGCAGACAATCGTTTGACTTCCGAAGCATCGGCGAGCGGCAACAGCGGATCGGCGGCCACCATTTTCAAGCGCGCCATCGCCTCGCCGGACTGATCGCCCAGCGCGTCCGCGACATCTTCGGTAAAGCTCACCACCCAACCGTCAGTCACTTCGGGCTTAAAGCGAAAGCCGTGGGCTGCCGTCGCAGGAACAAGGATTGCGGCAGGCGCCGCGAAGGACACGGTGGCGGCCTCGAAACTCATCTCGCCGCCACCCTTCTCAATCAGCAAAACCTGGAACAGGTTGCGATGGCGGTGGGCGCGGATCGTCCAGTCATGAACGGACGAGCGTGAAGCGATCGTCTCAATGTGGATGAAATCGAATGCCGCATCGTCCGGCGGATCGCCATACAGATGAAAAAGCGGGAGCGCGGATACAGTCCCCATGCGTCAAGCATATGCGACGGATTTCCGAAGGCCAACGCCAGTGCGGTCCGTACAAATAGAAAACCCCACCGCATGGTGGGGCTTTCTCATCATATCACTCTTCGATTAGCGGTTCTGCTGACCCTGCTGGTTCTGCTGGTTCTGCTGACCGCCCTGGCCTGGCCGTGGCGGTTGCTGCTGTTGCTGCTGACCAGGCTTCTGCTGGCCGCCGCCCTGCTGCTGTCCGCCCTGCTGCTGACCACCTTGCTGCTGCTGACCAGGCTTCTGGTTTGGATTTTGATTCATCGTACTTCCTCTCCAACGTTGGTTCGAAGCGCCATCTCGATCGCTCGCGCCCCATGGCTAGGGACAATGCGTCGTGGTTGCATTCGTTCCCGTTCATGGGCCCGCTCAACTTTGATGAAAATGTGTTCGGAACTTGCCGGCGGCGCTTTGAGTTTCCCATTCGCATACTGGAGGAGTGAGCAATGGGACGCTATATGTTGCTGTGGCTGCTTGGAGTGCCGATTCCGATTCTCGTGTTGATCTGGTTATTCGGCGGCTTGCACTAAGGACGGCAGATTCAAGCCAAGCACGATCCAGCAACGGTGGGCTTGCCCGGATAACCGCATTTGCCGCACACGCGGTGCGCTGGGGACCTCTTCCAACATACAAATTTAGTCACACGCCGCCGTCGCGGCGTTGCCGCCTTTGCCATGCCCTGTTAAGCCTTAGCACGAGGGGCCCGATAGTCGTCTGCCGGACGAATTCGGGAAGGCGCAGGGGACGGGATGGAAGTCTTCCTCCAGCAGTTTATTAACGGCATTACGCTTGGCTCGATCTACGGCCTGATCGCCATTGGCTACACGATGGTGTTCGGCATTATCGGCATGGTGAATTTCGCCCATGGCGATGTGTTTATGGTGTCCGCCTTTATCGCTTTGGTCGCGTACTTGATTCTGGTGACCATGCTGGGCATCACCTCGATCGCGCTCACGCTCTTCATCGTATTGATTGCCGCGATGCTGTTCACATCGATGGTGAACTGGACAATCGAGCGGCTCGCATACCGGCCGCTGCGTGGTTCGTTTCGGCTGGCGCCGCTGATCTCCGCTATCGGCATGTCGATCTTCTTGTCGAATTTCGTGCAGGTGAGCCAGGGACCGCGTAACAAATCGATCCCCCCGATGGTCCAAGGCGATTTCGTACTGTTTACGAAAAACGATTATGCCGTGACCTTATCATACAAGCAGTTGATCATCTGGGGCGTCACCGCAGTTCTGCTCGCCTGTTTCTGGTACCTCGTCGCCAAAACGCCGCTCGGCCGCGCCCAACGCGCCTGCGAACAAGATCAGAAGATGGCCGCACTTGTTGGCGTCGATGTCGACAGAACCATATCGATGACTTTCGTGATTGCTGCTGCACTCGCGGCCGTCGCCGGGACCATGTACCTGATGTATTACGGCGTCGTCAGTTTTGCGGACGGCTTTGTCCCGGGCGTCAAGGCATTCACCGCCGCAGTACTCGGAGGCATCGGATCGCTGCCGGGCGCTGTGATTGGCGGAATCCTGATCGGGCTGATCGAGACGCTTTGGTCGGCATATTTTTCGATCGACTACAAGGATGTCGCCGCATTTTCCGTTCTCGCAATAACCCTGATTTTCTTGCCGCAAGGTCTGTTTGGGCGGCCGGATGTCGAAAAGGTCTGATATGGCGAGCGCCGCGCAAGAACGGCGCGTCGATAAACTGCGCGCGTTGCGGGACGCGGGCGTTACCGCCCTTCTCGCTTTCGGCCTCTTCCTGCCGTTGATCGGCTTCCAGACTGTAACCAACGTCCGCAATGATCTGATCCTGACGACGCGGTGGCCACTGTTATTTGGGGTCGTCGCGATCGTGGGCCTCGGACGCCTCGTGTATTCGCTCGTCATTTTCCCGCGACTTCATCAAAGCGTGCCGAAACCAGCCACCGCGCGTCCCGCCTGGCGGGTCCAGTTGGGAAAATGGTTTATCCCGTTTGCGATCGGATTTGTCATTGCCTACCCCGTGATCGTCATTGCCACCGCCGGCTTCGGCCGCGCCGTGAAGTGGATCGACAATTTCGGCATTCAGATCTTGATCTACGTGATGCTGGGCTGGGGCCTTAACATTGTTGTCGGCCTCGCCGGCTTGCTCGACCTGGGTTACGTCGCCTTCTACGCCGTTGGTTCATATGCTTATGCCCTTCTCGCCAAAACCTTCGGTCTGTCATTCTGGATACTCTTGCCGCTTGCCGGCATTCTTGCCTCGTTTTGGGGAATTATCCTCGGCTTTCCGGTATTGCGTCTTCGCGGCGACTATCTTGCCATCGTCACGCTGGCCTTCGGTGAAATTATCCGCATCGTCCTTATAAACTGGGTGGATCTGACCAACGGCTACGCCGGTATCACGGGCATCCCGCGCCCGACCTTTTTCGGAATTCCATTCACCGCCAATGACGACGGATTTGCTGCGGTATTCGGACTGGAATTTTCCCCAATCTACCGTACGATTTTTCTCTATTACCTGATCCTTGCGCTCGCACTCCTCACTGCTTTCGTCACGACGCGCCTGCGCCGGCTCCCGGTCGGCCGCGCATGGGAGGCGTTGCGCGAGGACGAAATCGCCTGCCGCTCCCTCGGCATCAACACCACCAATACAAAGCTCACTGCCTTCGCAATGGGCGCGATGTTTGCGGGGTTCGCTGGATCGTTCTTCGCGGCGCGACAAGGTTTCATCTCGCCTGACTCCTTCACGTTCCTCGAGTCCGCAACGATCCTGTCGATCGTCGTGCTTGGGGGCATGGGGAGTCAGATTGGAGTCGCCATTGCGGCTATCGCAATGATCGGCGGCACCGAGATCATGCGTGAGCTCGATTTCCTCAAGCTTGTTTTCGGTTCAACCTTTGATCCGACCCAGTACCGCATGCTGCTGTTCGGGTTCGCCATGGTGCTGATCATGATCTGGCGGCCGCGCGGCCTGATATCAACGCGCGAACCTTCCACTGTTCTGCATGAGCGCAAAGTCATCGCCGCTGACCTGATCAAGGAAGGGCGCGGCTGATGACAAGCACAGGCAAAACATTGCTGCGGGTCGATCATTTGACAATGCGCTTCGGCGGCCTCGTTGCCGTCGATGATCTGTCATTTACCGCGCAGGACGGCGAAATTACCGCGCTGATTGGTCCGAACGGAGCCGGAAAGACAACGGTCTTCAACTGCATCACCGGATTTTACAAGCCGAGCGAGGGCCGTCTGGCGCTGCGTCACGGCGATGCCGCGGTATGGGATCAGTTAGAGGCACTGACCAATAGCGGCAAACGAAGCCGTGCGAACTCTGGTGGCACTGTTCATCTACTTGAGCGCATGCCTGACTATCTTGTTGCGCAACAGGCGCGTGTCGCACGGACATTTCAGAATATCCGGCTGTTTCCCGGAATGACAGCGCTGGAAAACCTTCTGGTCGCTCAACACAATACTCTTATGCTCGCGTCCGGCTATACACTGCTTGGAGTCCTCGGATTCCCCTCCTATGCGATTGCCGAACGCGCGGCCGTCGAAAAGGCGCGCGCCTGGCTCGACCGCGTCGGGCTAACGCAACGCGCCGACGATGCCGCAGGCGAATTGCCCTATGGCGCGCAGCGCCGTCTCGAAATCGCCCGCGCCATGTGTACCGACCCGGCACTGCTTTGCCTCGACGAGCCGGCGGCCGGGCTCAACGCCCATGAAAGCGCCGAACTCAATGATTTATTGCTGGCGATCCGCAACGAAGATCGAATTTCAATTTTGTTGATTGAGCACGATATGTCGGTCGTGATGGAAATTTCCGACCACGTGATCGTGCTCGATCATGGTGTCCAGATCGCAGCCGGTCCCCCGGCAACCATTCGCGATGATCCAAAAGTGATCGCCGCCTATCTCGGCGTCGCCGACAAGGAAGTTGCAAAAATCGAGGCGGAGGTCGGCTTATGACCACCCCTCTGCTTGCCGTTCGCGATGTTAAAACGTTCTATGGCCGCGTGATGGCTCTCAAAGGCGTCGACATGGATGTCAACGACGGCGAGATCATAACGTTGATCGGCGCCAATGGCGCCGGAAAATCCACGTTGATGATGACGATTTGCGGAAATCCGCGCGCACGTTCAGGTTCAATTTTTTTCGCCGGCCGCGACATCACTCATCTACCGACCCATGAAATAGCCCGGCTGAAGCTCGCACAGGCACCCGAAGGCCGGCGCATCTTTTCACGGATGACGGTGCTCGAGAACCTTCAGATGGGCGCGACAGTGTCCGATGCAAAGGAGTTCGACCGCGATCTCGACCGCGTCCTTGTGTTATTCCCGATATTGAAACAGCGTCTCGGCCAGCGCGGCGGGACGCTTTCGGGCGGCGAACAGCAGATGCTGGCGATCGCGCGCGCTCTCATGAGCCGGCCGCGCCTGCTCCTTCTCGATGAGCCCTCACTTGGTCTTGCTCCGCTCATTGTGAAACAGATTTTCGATGCCATCAAAACGCTCAATACCGAGAGCGGTCTCTCGGTGTTCCTTGTCGAGCAAAACGCCTATCACGCGCTCACTTTGGCGCATCGTGGCTACGTCATGGTCAACGGCCTGATTACTCTCTCGGGAACGGGCCGTGAATTGCTGGAACGACCCGAAATTAAAGAGGCCTATCTCGAAGGTGGCCGGCATTGAACGAAATTTACACCGCCTTTTCAATTCCCGAATTGCTCTACGAGGAACACTCGTTCGGTGTATTCCTGCTGGTCACAATCGTGCTGGGTGGCGGGGCTGCCCTGCTGGCCGGTCGGGCAATCGCCATGACCTGGCGGCCGGTATGGCAGATTGTCTCATATGGCTTCATCCTGGCCGCCGCCGTGCGTTTCATTCATTATAGTCTGTTCGGCGGGACCTTTCTCTCACTCCACTATTATCTGGCCGACGCCGCATTCTGCATCGTATTCGGGCTCCTCGGCTTCAGGACGGCGCGCGCGTCGCAGATGGTCACCCAATATCGCTGGCTCAATGAATCCCATGGCCCGATGCGCTGGCGCCAAAAACTAGGGTGACGTAATATTGCCAATGGGCAAGTTTGCCGGCTTCAGCGGAGGGGAATAGCAGATGAACAGGATCACCACGCTCAGCGTCGCGTTGGGCCTTGCGATGGCTACGGCCGGCACAGCCGCAGCCGACGTCAAAATCGCCGTCGGCGGTCCGATTACCGGGCCAAGCGCGGCAACCGGTGCTCAAATGAAGAACGGCGTGGACCAGGCGGCCGCCGACATCAATGCAGCGGGCGGCATTCTTGGCCAGAAAATCAGCGTCTCTTATGGCGATGACGTTTCCGATCCAAAGCAAGGTGTTTCGGTCGCGAACAAATTCTCAGCCGACGGCGTGAAATTCGTCATCGGTCACTACAACTCCGGCGTTACGATCCCGTCATCGGAAGTCTATCAGGAAAACGGCATCCTTGAGATCACGCCTGCATCGACCAACCCGACGGTTACCGAACGCAAGATGTGGAACATCTTCCGGGTCTGCGGACGCGACGACCAGCAAGGTCAGGTCGCGGGCGAATACATCGTCAAGCATTTCAAGGGAAAGAAAATCGCGGTCGTCCATGACAAGACAACTTACGGGAAAGGTCTCGCGGACGAAACTCGCAAGGCAATGAGCAAAGGCGGGATGAAGGAAGTCCTCTACGAAGGCGTCAACACCGGAGAGAAGGACTATTCGGCGCTCGTATCGAAGATCAAGCAATCCGGCGCCGATCTGATTTATTGGGGCGGCCTCTATACCGAAGGTGGGCTGATCGTGCGCCAGATGCGCGACCAGGGCGTTAAGGCGCCACTGATGGGCGGAGACGGCATCACCTCCGACGAATTCGCTTCGGTCGGTGGACCTGGCGTCGAAGGGACGCTCATGACCTACGGCCCCGACCCGCGCAACAAACCGAACGCCAAGAAGGTGGTGGAAGAATTCCGCGCGAAGAAATTCGAGCCGGAAGCCTACACGCTCTATAGCTACGCTGGCGTGCAGATCATCAAGCAGGCGGCGGAAGCGGCGAAGTCTCTCGACCCCAAGAAAGTAGCCGAGAAAATGCACTCGGGCATGCTGTTCAAGACCGTGCTGGGTGATATTGCCTACGACAAGAAAGGCGACATCACGAAACTCGATTACGTGATGTACATCTGGAAAAAGGACGCCAGCGGCAAGATCGGGTATGTCGAGTGCCCGGGCTCCGACTGCACGAAGGTCAAATAATTCAAGACGCGTCACGCTTCGAAAAGCCCGCTCGCCAGCGGGCTTTTCTTTTTTCAGCCGATCCTGCCAAGCGCGGGAAATGCGTCGAGCAGCCACACGCTTATTTGCGTGAGACTTCCGGTGAGAAACGCAATTCCTGTCAGAACCAGCAGCGCGCCCATCGCCTGTTCTACGCGATGGAGATAGTTGCGGAAACGCGACAAAAACGCCGCGAAGGGCTCAATCGCAAAGGCCGCAATGATGAATGGAATGCCGAGGCCAAGCGAATAGACCGCCAGCAGGCTCGCTCCTTTCGTCACTGTTTGTTCGGACGCGGCCACCGCCAGAATAGCGGCGAGGATCGGACCGATGCAGGGCGTCCAGCCAAAGGCGAAGGCCAAACCAATGACATAGGCGCCCCACAGCCCGACCGGCTTGGCGACTTCGAGCCGCTTTTGCCGGTGCAACAGCGCGATCGGTGTCACACCAAGAAAGTGCAGCCCCATAATGATAATGACGATACCGGCGATTGTCGCGAGAGGACCCGAGTAGGCCCGGATCAGCGCGCCGACGACGCTCGCGCTGGCGCCGAGCGCGACGAACACGGTGGAAAAACCGAGCACGAACAGGAAAGCGGCGGCGACCGTTTCGCGCCTGACCCTCGGCTCCGGCTCCTTGTCCGCGAAACGCTCGAGCGATGTCCCTGCCAGAAAGACAAGATATGGCGGCACCAGCGGGAGCACGCAGGGCGAGAGAAAACTGACGAGACCGGCAATCAGCGCGGCCAGGAAGGTTACATCACCGGTCATGGGATCTCTAAAGTCATGGGGCCCCTAGATGCGACGCATTGCGGGCGCTTGCAAGCGCCGTTCGGGCGCTTCGCCGGAACGTGATTGGACGTGATAGGCTTCCCACCAGGGAGATAATATGGCGCGTAATCTCATCACTGATGTTGTGGGCGTACGGATCGGCCACGCAGGGGATGCCAAGCTCGGGTCCGGCGTGACCGCCATCGTGTTCGACGCCCCCGTCGTCGCCAGTGTAGATGTTCGCGGTGGAGGCCCGGGGACCCGCGAAACTGCCCTCCTCGATCCTGCACAGACCGTCGAAGGCATCGACGCAATCGTGCTGTCCGGCGGATCGGCATTCGGCCTCGATTCCGCATCGGGCGTGCAAGCCTGGCTGCGAGAACAGGGGCGCGGCTTCCAGGTCCGCGAAGCCCGTGTACCAATCGTACCAGGCGCGATCTTGTTCGACCTGCTGTCAGGCGGCGACAAGAACTGGGGTCGTTATCCTCCTTACCGGGAGCTCGGCTACGAGGCAGCGAAAGTTGCGGGTACGGACTTCGCACTCGGCAGCGCCGGTGCGGGGCTGGGCGCGACCACCGTCAATCTCAAAGGCGGGATTGGTTCTGCCAGCGCGCAAACGCGTAGCGGCATCACGGTCGGTGCAATTGCGGCAGCCAACGCCGCCGGCAGCATGACGATCGGCAATAGTCCGCATTTTTGGGCGGCGCCCTTTGAGCAGGGTAAGGAATTCGGCGGCCGGGGCTGGCCCGCCACTTTTCCGGCCGAGGCTTTGGCGTTTCGCAGCAAGGGCGCCCTGGGGGAAAACACAACACTCGCAGTGGTCGCGACCGACGCCAGACTTACCAAAGCGCAGGCCAAACGCCTCGCAGTCATGGCGCAGAGCGGACTTTCGCGCGCGATCTATCCCGTCCATACGCCCCTTGACGGCGATGTGGTGTTCGCCGCCGGCATGGGCGTGAAGCCGCTACCCGATCCGGTATTTGCACTCAGTGAACTCGGCACGCTCGCCGCCAATGTGCTGGCCCGTGCCATCGCACGCGGCATCTACGAAGCTACGGCCTTACCATTCCCCGGTGCGACACCGAGCTGGCGCGACCGTTTCGGCTAGCACCGAACCCGAACGTGATTCGTGCGTTGTCGATATATGCCATCGACCGCCATCGCAAACATCGAATATAACGCGACGCGCGAGCGCCTCACGGTCACCTTCGTGACCGGCCGGATCTACGAATATGTCGATGTTCCATCCGAAGTCGCGGCATCATTCCAGTCTGCCTTCTCGAAGGGGACATTCTTCAACAGTTATATCCGCGAACGCTACGATTTCCGGGAACTCACGTTGGCGCGTTAAATGAAGCGCTCTGCGCGGTAGGGGGTCGGGTCGCAAAACGGCGGCGCTCCCGTCATCATTTCGGCAATCATGCGGCCGGTCGCGGGACCGAGCGTGAGACCCCAGTGCGCGTGGCCGATTGTCAGCCAGAGGCCGGGATGCCCCGGCGCACGTCCGATCACGGGCCGCGAATCCGGAAAGCAGGGACGGCTCCCGAGCCAGGTCTTGCCGTCAGCGCGCTCACCCAGGGGAAACAATTCCCTCGCCGCGGGTAAAACGCGATCGAATTGCACGGGCGTCGGAGGCGCATCACGCGCCGCAAATTCAACGCCGGTGGTCATTCGAATGCCCTGCTCCATCGGTGTGATCAGGTAGCCGGCTGCAGCGTCGAGGACCGGTCGCGACAGGCCGGCATTGCCCTGCGCACGAAAGTGCCGGTGGTAGCCGCGCTTAATGGCAAGCGGAAGCTTCAGCCCCAAGGGCGCGAGCAATTCGGGCGCCCATGGACCGAGCGCAATCACGCATTCCGGTGCGTCGATCGAACCCTCGTTCGTCTCCACACGCCAGCGGTTACCAGCGCGGTGCAGCGACCGCGCGTCACCAACAAGGGTAACCCCACCCAGCGCGGCAAAACGCGCCGCGTAAGCCCGCGTCACTCCGAGCGGATTGCTCACGCTCGCCGCCTGCGGCCAAAATACCCCGTGTGCAAATACCGGATGGAGTGCAGGCTCGAGCGCTTGCGCGCCAGCCGTATCCAGCCGTTGGAGCGGCAGCCCGAATTTCGCGGCAATATCGAATTCCGCCGCCAAAGCCGTGAAGCTTTTTTCACCGCGATAGATTTTCAGCCAGCCGGTCTTTCGCAAATAGCCGGTCGCGCCCGCTTCGGCCATCAGCGCCTCGTGCTCGGCAACCGCGCGCGAGAATAGAGGACGGATCAACCCTGCCGTTTCAACAAGGCGATCAGGCTGCGACGCGGCCCGGAACGCCAGCAGCCAAGGCATAACATGCGGCAAGAATGACAAATGATAATTGGCTTCGCCCGCGCGCTTGAGCGCGATACGCGCCAGCGCGCGGACATCGGACGGAAACGCCGGCGGGAATATCGTATTGCCTTCGATAATACCGGCATTGCCATAGGACGTCTGCTCGCCGAGGCCAGCCCGGTCAATCAACGCAACCGATAGTCCGCGTCTCGCGAGGTGGACCGCCACCGAAACGCCGACAATTCCTGCGCCAAGAACAATCGCATCGGTACGCGCCATGATCGCCTCGGTCTCCCGCTTCCGTACCCCGCGTCTTTTATATGGATCGTATCCGGCCCGCGCGCTATGACCCGCGCGGTGCCGGAGACACTTTGTCCATGCCAATATTGAACGGGTTAGCCGCCGCGTTGGCATGGCTCGGCCGGCAAGGCACACGGGCACTTGCGGCTTCGATCTTCCTCGGCCTCGCCGTCCCGCCCCTCGCCGCCTACGTCAAACCGTATCTCGGTGAGTCGGTATTCGTGTTGCTGCTGTTTTCCTATCTCCGGACCGACCCCGCCGCCTTCAGCCGCCATCTCAGATCCCCGGGCCTGACCATTGCGATCTCGCTCTGGGTCATGGTGGCGATACCTTTGCTGTTCGGAGCGGTTTATGTGCTGTCGGGCATCCGCGAAGCACAGCCGGCGCTTTATACCATCATGATCCTGCAGCTCGCGATCACGCCGATTACGTCGTCGGCGGCTTTCGCGGCGCTGATCGGTCTCGACGTGGCGCTTTCTCTTGCGGCACTGATCGTGTGCAACGCGCTTTCCCCGCTGACGAGCGTTGCGTTCAGCTACTTGTTTCTCGGCTCTTCGGCGTTCTCGCCGCTCGAGCTCGGTATCAAACTGTTTCTTTTTTTTGGCAGCGCCGGCGCATTGGCCTTTGCGATCCGCCGGGTCGCCGGCCAATCCTGGATCGAGCGCCAGAGCGAGCACATAGACGGCCTCAACGTGCTCGCCGTCTTCCTGTTTGCGATCGCCGCTATGGATGGCGTGCCACGCCAGGTGGCGGCCGACCCGCTGTTTGCCGTCGAGCTCGTCGCGTTCATTGTTGTTCTCACCTGCGCGCAGATCGGCCTGAGCATGCTGGTATTCTGGCGTGCAGGGTTCGACCGCGGCATGGTCATCGGCCTGCTCTCCGGTTTCCGGAATATTGGCCTCGTGATGGCGACGCTGGGGGCATCGCTCCCTGAACTGGCGTGGTTCTATTTCGCCATGGCGCAGGTGCCGATCTATCTGATGCCAGCGATCTTGCGGCCGCTGGCGCGCCGGCTGGCGAAAAAGCGTTAACAGCGGAGCAACTTAGCGGCGCCAACGTTGCCCGCTGTCGCCTAGCATGATACCCGATGGGCTTCTGGAGACCGGCATGCGTCCGCTCATCATTGCGCCGTCGATCCTTTCCGCTGACTTCGCCAGATTGGGCGAAGAAGTACGCGCGGTTGAGGCCGCCGGCGCCGACTGGATCCACGTCGACGTGATGGACGGCCATTTTGTGCCCAATATTTCCATCGGCCCGGCGGTGGTGCAGGCGCTTCGTCCCCTCACCAAGAAGACGCTCGACGTCCATTTAATGATCGCGCCTTGCGATCCCTATCTCGAGGCCTTCGCCAAAGCCGGCTCCGACATCATCACTGTGCATGTTGAGGCAGGGCCCCACGTGCACCGTTCGCTGCAGGCGATCCGCGCGCTCGGCAAGAAGGCCGGCGTCACCATGAACCCGGCCACACCGGTATCAAGCATCGAGCACGTCATCGACCTGGTTGATCTCATTCTCATCATGTCAGTTAATCCAGGATTCGGCGGTCAGGCGTTCATTCCGGCAGCCCTCGACAAGGTTCGGGAGACGCGCGCACTGGTCGGCGCGCGGCCGATTGATATCGAGATCGACGGCGGTATCACTCCGGAAAATGCCGCGCGCGTGGTGCAGGCGGGCGCCAACGTGCTGGTCGCGGGCTCCGCCGTGTTCAAGGGCGGCAATTACAAGGGAAACATCGCCGCGATCCGAAATGCAGCGGCGTTGGCACGCGGGGAAGCGGCGTGACGATCGCTCGCTATTCCCGCCCCGAGATGGTTGCAATCTGGTCTCCGGAAACGAAATTCCGCATCTGGTTCGAGATCGAAGCGCACGCCGCCGAAGCCATGGCCAACCTCGGAATCATTCCGAAGGATGCCGCAAAGACAATCTGGGAAAAGGGTAAAGCCGCAAAATTTGACGTCGCCCGCATCGATGCGATCGAGGCGGAGGTAAAACACGATGTTATCGCTTTCCTCACGCATCTTTCCGAAATTATCGGGCCAGAAGCGCGTTTCATACATTCCGGCATGACCTCATCAGACGTGCTCGACACATGCTTCAATGTGCAGCTGGTGCGCGCGGCCGATATCCTGATCGCCGATATCGATACCTTGCTCGCGGCCCTTAAACGTCGAGCCCTCGAACACAAACTCACGCCAACGGTCGGCCGCTCGCACGGCATTCATGCCGAGCCGACCACCTTCGGTCTCAAGCTCGCTTTTGCCTACGCAGAGTTCGCGCGCGCGCGGGAACGGCTTGTTGCGGCGCGCAAGGACGTCGCGACCTGCGCCATTTCCGGGGCGGTCGGCACATTTGCGCAAGTCGATCCGCGCGTCGAAGAACATGTGGCGAAGGCGATGGGCTTGAGCGTGGAGCCGGTCTCGACACAAATTATTCCGCGCGACCGGCACGCAATGTATTTTGCAACGCTCGGCGTTGTGGCTTCCTCGATCGAACGCCTCGCAACGGAAATCCGTCATTTGCAGCGCACGGAGGTTCTTGAGGCCGAAGAGTTCTTCTCCGAGAAGCAGAAGGGCTCGTCGGCGATGCCGCACAAACGCAATCCCGTCCTTTCCGAAAACGTCACCGGGCTTGCACGTATGGTGCGCGCCTACGCCCTGCCCGCGATGGAAAACGTCGCTCTTTGGCACGAGCGCGACATCTCTCATTCGTCAGTCGAGCGCATGATCGGGCCAGACGCCACCGTGACGCTTGATTTTGCGCTGGCGCGGCTTGCGTCCATCATCGACAAGCTCGTCGTTTATCCGGCCACCATGCAGAAGAATCTCGACAAGCTCGGCGGGCTCATTCATTCGCAGCGGGTGCTGATTGCGCTGACCCAGAAGGGCGTCCCGCGCGAGGACGCCTACCGCCTCGTGCAACGTAACGCCATGAAGGTCTGGGGTGGCGAAAGCGATTTTCTCTCGCTTCTCAAAGGCGATAACGACGTTCGGGCAAAGCTTTCCGACAAGGAGCTCGAGGCGAACTTCAACCTCGACCATCACTTTAAGCACGTCGATACGATCTTTAAGCGGGTGTTTGGCGCATGATCCCGAAAAGCATGTCCTCGACCGCGATCGGGGATGGGAACCGGTTTTCGGACGAGATCATGCGCACTCTAGAAGCCGCCTGATACCGTGCGCGACGCCACAGCCGAATTCGATTTTCTTGTGCTGCCCGGCCTGGGCAATTCCGGCGTGGAGCACTGGCAGTCCTATTGGTGCATGGCGTTCCGTAACGCCACACGCGTCCTGCAGGACGACTGGGACCAACCAACCCTGGCATCCTGGCTCAATCGGCTCGACGCCGCCCTTGCCGGCGGTAGGCGTCCGGTAATCCTGATCTGCCATAGCCTCTCCTGCACGCTCGCCGCGCATTGGGCGGCGCGAAACACACCCGGCCGCGTGAAGGCCGCGCTCCTGGTCGCGCCATCCGACCTTGAGCGTCCCGACGCCCCCCCTGCGACGCGCGATTTCCTGCCAATGCCGCAGCAGAAATTTCCCGTGCCGACGCTGGTCGTTGCATCCACTGACGATAATTTTGTGAAACCAGCACGTGCACGCGAATTCGCCAAAGCCTGGGGAGCGGACTACTGCGAATTGCCGGAGCTCGGCCATATCAACACGGTGTCACGGCTTGGATACTGGCCGCAGGGTCTGCTTTTGCTCGGCCGCCTGATTGAACGCATCGAGACCTGACGTGCCGGACGCTCCCACGATTCTGGTGTTTGACTCAGGCCTCGGCGGCTTGACGGTCTTTCGCGAAATCAGGCTGGCCCGGCCGGACGCGCGCTACATTTATTTGGCCGACGACGCCGGCTTTCCCTACGGGCAGCTGGATGAAGACCGGCTGATCGAGCGCATCGTCGATGTGCTCGGTGGCGCGATCGGCGAACACAAACCCGATCTGGTTGTCGTCGCCTGCAACACCGCCTCGACGCTTGCACTGGGAGAACTGCGCACGCAATTCCGCGTCCCGTTTGTTGGCACAGTGCCGGCGATCAAGCCCGCCTGCGCGCAGTCTGTAACCAAGCGGGTTACGGTTCTCGGCACACAGGCAACTGTCGGACGTGAATACACGCGTGCGTTGATCCGTGAATTTGCGTCCGGCTGCGATGTGCATCTGGTGGGCTCGCCGCGACTTGCAACTTATGCCGAGGCCGAACTCGCCGGCGCGCCGGTCGCCGACCGGGCGATCGCAACAGAAATCGCCGGCTGCTTCATCGAGAAAGATGGCGGGCGTACCGACACGATCGTGCTGGCCTGCACGCATTATCCGCTGCTGCTCGAACGTTTTCGCGGCTGTGCGCCATGGCCAGTGACATGGCTTGATCCTGCGCCGGCGATTGCGCGGCGCGTCGCGGACTTGATGCGCGCGCGCACGCCGGGCGACCCGCCTCCGCCACCGCGCATCACCTTTACTTCCGGGCGCGCACCTTCACCGCAATTGACGGCAGCGCTCGCGCGCTATGGCTTTTAGCCAAGCAGGTGCGGCTGCACCTCGAGAAAGCCGCGCCAGATCATGTCGACTGCAACGTACAGAATGATCGCCAGCCCGACGTAAGCGACCCACCGGTGCCGGTTGAGCAGCCGGGCAATGAAGCTCGCGGCGAACCCCATCAGCACGATCGATAGGCCGAGCCCGAACACCAGCGCCGCAGGATGCTCGCGCGCGGCGCCCGCCACCGCCAGCACGTTATCGAGCGACATCGAGACGTCCGCGACTACGATTTGCCAGGCCGCCTGCGCAAAAGTCTTGCGCGGAACCTGCGCATCGCCCGCCCGGAGCGCGGCCTCGGTCTCCTCTGCCCCGGGCCCGCGCAGTTCGCGCCACATTTTCCAGCAAACCCATAGCAACAGGATCCCGCCCGCGAGCAGCAAACCGACGATTGCCAGCAATTCAATCGCGACCGCCGCAAAAGCCAGACGCAGCACGGTGGCCGCGATGATGCCGACCAGGATGGCCCGCGCCCGGCTTTCCGCCGGCAGGCCGGCCGCGGCAAGGCCGATGACGATGGCGTTGTCGCCGGCCAGGACCAAGTCGATCGCCATCACCTGCAGGAAAGCGGCGGCGAGGTCGGGGGTGATAGTCGAAATGAAGGTGTTGATCATGATGGCCCCTCGATACGGTCAGTCCGACATCGCAGCCAAGTGGCTTACAGATTGGGGCTGCCAGAGGGGCCCGGCCTGACCGTGTCAGAATGGCCGCCAGGCGCCTCCCCGGCAAGAAAAACCGGCTGCGGCATACTGGGCCTAACCATAGCGGAATACCTGCCCCCAACCTGTTTGACAGGCCAGTGTGATGCCCCTAAAACCCGCGCGCCCGGTGGATTTATGTCCGCCGGGCGTTTCGCACCCGTGACAAGGCCTTACGCTTACGAGGCCATGTCTGTCGGTTCCGGCCCTGCCGGGACAGAGGAGGGCGCGATCCTCAGCAACAACAATCGAGGACGCGAATGACCAAGCGTATGGAATCCAAGTACAAGATCGACCGCCGGATGGGCGAGAACATCTGGGGTCGGCCGAAAAGCCCGGTCAACCGGCGCGAGTACGGCCCCGGCCAACACGGCCAGCGCCGCAAGAGCAAGCTCTCCGACTACGGCGTGCAGCTCAAGGCCAAGCAGAAATTGCGCGGCTATTACGGAAACATTTCCGAACGCCAATTCCGCGGCATCTATCAGGAAGCCCGCCGGCTGAAAGGCGACAGCGGCGCCCATATGATCGGCTTGCTGGAGCGCCGGCTCGATGCAGTCATCTTCCGCGCCAAGTTCGTGCCAACCGTTTTCGCGGCGCGCCAGTTCATCAACCACGGCCATATTCGTGTGAACGGCAAACGCGTGAACATCCCGAGCTATCGCGTGAAGGTCGGCGAAGTCGTCGAAGTAAAGGAAAAGTCGAGGCAGCTGGCGCTTGTCCTGGAAGCCCAGGCTTTGGCCGAACGCGATGTGCCGGACTACATCGAAGTCGACCCATCGAAACTCACGGCCAAGCTCTCGCGCATTCCGGTGCTCACCGATGTGCCCTATGCGGTGCAAATGGAGCCGCACCTAGTGGTGGAATACTACTCGCGCTAATACGCGAATCAGCCGTTCCAGGCTCACTTCACGTGCCGGCGCAATGTCGCGCCGGCTGCCGGGCTTCGGCTAAAACAGAATTTCAAAACTCCGTTGCACCGCGCGCTGTGCCAAATTCCGCGCGCCTGAAAAGTTATCCCCGGCTAAAGTCGTCGTGCACAGCTTATTTTGTGGCAGCATTGCGACAATTTTCTACATTTAGTAGGCGAAAAGCGCTAATAACAATACGCGGTCCTCGAATCACAGGACATGCCTAGGGAGACTCCGCAATGAAAGGGATCGATACCATCAAGGAGTGGGTCGGGGCGTTGACGGAATTGGCGCTGATGCTCTTGGCATTGGCGATCGTGCTATCGCTGCTGGTCGGGGCGAACTTGCCGTTCTTCGGCTCTGTCACAGCGAACATCATGGCTTGGGTGAAAGACATGGGCGGGAACGGTCTCGTCGGTCTGATCACTCTCGGGATCGTCCTCTGGCTGTTCTCTAGCAGGAAAATGGCCTGACGCCCGAATGCGGCTAGTCTAATTGATCTAGCGCACGCAATCAGGGTGGGGGGCGACGCTCCCCACCCATAAGGCTGTGTTGTCATCATGAGGTTCTGCCATGCGGAAATTCATGGCCAATGCGAAGCAGATTCTCTGGGAATGCGTTGAACTCGGCTTCGTCGGCATCCTCGCGGTCATGCTGATCTACCTCATCCTCGGGCAAGGCTCTGGGGTGTTCGTGCTCTCGGTTGCCGACAACGTGACGAAATTCGCGAGCGCGGTACCGACACCGAGCCTGATCGGCTTGGCGCTGGTTCTGGGCGTGATCTACCTGATCATGAACCGCACGAATCGCGCGCGTTAGGGCTGCAAAACGGCCTACGGACGAAACGTGCTCGACCGGCTCGCGACCGAGCGCGCGAAGCTGATCGGCTTCCATCTGCCCTATCCTGGTTTTTGCGTCGTCGAACGGAAAGATCCGGCTTGCTGCTTTGTGCGCGTAGCCTGATCTTGGCCTAATAAGGCGCGGGCATCGTCATTGCGACCAGCGCGCCGGCAACCGGAAGCCAGGCAGCGGCCACGCCGACGCCGGATTTACCGCGGCGATGAAGGACAAACCCGGCGATCGGCGCCACGACACAGCCGATCATAGCGGCGACGTAACCCGCTGCCGCCAGATTTCCGGCGTGCGTGCTTTCAGGACCTGACCCGAATATGAAACCTGAGACGGCGACGAGCAGCGCGGCAAGCGCAAGGTCGGCGATCGTTGCAACGACAAGCAGAACCGTCACCACGGGCAGACGTCGCGTCAGGCGGTCTGACTGACGGAGACGCCTTTGTCTTTCAGAGCCTGCTGCAATTCGCCGGCCTGAAACATCTCACGGATGATGTCGCAGCCGCCGACGAACTCACCCTTCACGTAAAGCTGCGGAATGGTCGGCCAGTTCGAATAGGTCTTGATGCCGTTCCGGATATCTTCGGATTCCAGCACGTTGATGCCTTTGTAGGCGACGCCGAGGTGATCGAGAATTTGCACGACCTGCCCGGAAAACCCGCACATCGGAAACTGTGGCGTGCCCTTCATGAACAGCACCACGTCGTTTGCCTTCACTTCATTGTCGATGAATTGCTCGATGCCCATGGAATCTCATCCTGTAGAGCGGCACAGCCGCCTCGATTACACATATATGTACCCTAAAAGTTACCGCCAACCCAAGAGGACCCACCAAAGGGATTGGGGGAATTCACCGACTTTTCGGCGCGTAGAAGGTGCCTTCCACCTCGAAAATGTCGTCCTGGTTCAGCCTTGTGACCTCAAGGATGGTGCGCGGCGGATAGGGGCCGCCACCCCAAACTTGCTCCTGAACCTTGTTCACGAGCGGACGCAAGCGCCCCATGTCGGTCACGAAGACGGTCAGCCTGACGCAATCGGAAAGGCCAGCGCCCTCCGATTCAGCGATCGTCTTCATGTTCACGAACGCTTGCCGGATTCGCGCTTCGTCACCGTCGACGAGGGTGTTATTCGCTGGATCAATGCCGCGCATTCCGGCCACGAATATGAAATCGCCGGCGCGCGCACCGAGGCTCCAGGTGCCGGTCGGCGCGATTGCACCGTGCGGAGAAAGAATACGGACGCCACGTCCGGACGTCATCAAGGCGTGCCGGTCTGCAACGCCAGCGCGTGCAGCACGCCGCCCATCTGGCCCTTGAGCGCTTCGTAGACCAGTTGATGCTGCTGTACCCGCGTCTTGCCCTTGAACGAGGCGGAGATGACCGTCGCGGCGTAATGGTCGCCATCGCCGGCGAGATCGCGGATGCTCACTTGCGCGTCCGGAATATGCGCCTTGATCAGCCGCTCGATTTCAACGGCGTCCATCGCCATCGGCGGGGGTCCTCATCAATCGCTCACAGTTCGCCGGTCATGAAGGCCGGCAGCCAGGCTTCGAAACGCTCGCGCAGAATCGCGACTAGGATGGGGCGCTCACCCGGAAGCGTCAATGTGTCGCCGCCGGTCTTGCCGACCGTCCACACCGGCACATTGGCGCTTCGGGCGCGATCCATGACGGCGTCCACCTTCGCTGCAGGCACCGTAACGAGATAGCGCGCCTGGTCCTCGCCGAACCAGTGAGCGTGCGCCGGAATGTCAGTCGGGGCGGCCCCAAGCGTTGCGCCAATGCCCGACGCCATCGCCATCTCGGCGAGGCCGACCAGCAGCCCACCGTCGGAAAGGTCGTGCACCGCCGTCGCCGTGCCATCGAGAATCAGCGCTCGCACGAAATCGCCGTTCTCACGCTCCTCGGTGAGATCGACCGGCGGCGGGGCGCCCTCCTCCCGCCGGCAGATATCACGCAGATACATGGACTGGCCGAGCCAGCCGGTCGTCTCGCCGACCAACAGGATGGTCTCATCGGCGCGTTTGAATGCCAGCGCCGCAGATTTTGTAAAATCGTCGATGATGCCGACGCCCCCGATCGACGGCGTCGGCAAAATCGCACGTCCGTTGGTCTCGTTGTAGAGCGAGACATTGCCCGACACGACAGGGAAGCTGAGCACTTTGCACGCTTCGGCAATGCCGCGGATGCAGCCGACAAATTGTCCCATGATCTCCGGCCGCTCCGGATTGCCGAAATTGAGATTGTCGGTAATCGCCAGCGGTTTCGCGCCGACGGCCGTCAAATTGCGCCAGCATTCCGCGACGGCCTGCTTGCCGCCCTCGAATGGATCGGCCTCGCAGTAGCGCGGCGTTACGTCGGTCGTGAGCGCGAGACCCTTGGGCCCCTCCTCGATGCGCACCACCGCGGCATCGCCGCCCGGCCTTTGCACCGTATTGCCGAGAATGACGTGATCGTATTGCTCCCACACCCAGCGTTTCGAGCAGAGGTCGGGCGACGCCAATAGCCTTTCAAGCGCTTCGATCGTGCCGAGCGGAGCCTTGACGTTGTCGGCGTCGATTTCTTTCGGCTTTGCAGCGCTGACGAAGGCCCGCTTGTATTCCGGCGCCTGGTCGCCAAGCTCCTTGATCGGCAGGTCGGCCATCACATCGCCGCCGTGGCGCACGATGAAGCGTTTGGTGGGTGTGGTCTCGCCGACCACCGCGAAATCGAGACCCCACTTGCGGAAGATCGCTTCGGCCTCTTGTTCTTTTTCCGGCTTGAGGACCATGAGCATGCGCTCCTGGCTCTCCGAGAGCATCATTTCGTAGGCGCTCATGCCCTCTTCGCGGCATGGCACCTTGTCGAGGTCGAGTGTGACGCCGAGATCGCCTTTGGCGCCCATTTCCACGGCAGAACACGTGAGCCCGGCCGCGCCCATGTCCTGAATGGCGATCACGCAGCCTTTCTGCATGATCTCGAGACAAGCCTCGAGCAGCAGTTTTTCGGAAAACGGATCGCCCACTTGGACGGTCGGGCGCTTGGCGTCTGAAGTCCTCGTCGAACTCGGCCGAAGCCATCGAGGCGCCGTGGATGCCGTCGCGTCCGGTCTTGGAGCCGAGATAGACGATCGGCATGCCGACACCGGACGCCGCCGCGTAGAAGATCTGGTCCTTGCGCACGATGCCGACCGCCATGGCGTTGACCAGGCAATTGCCGTCATAGCGCGCGTGGAAACGCACCGAGCCTCCGACCGTTGGCACGCCGAAGGAATTGCCATAGCCACCGATGCCGGCGACCACACCGGCCACCAGGTGACGCGTCTTTGGATGCGACGGTGCACCGAATGACAGTGCATTCAGGCAGGCAATCGGCCGCGCGCCCATGGTGAAGACATCGCGCAATATGCCGCCGACGCCGGTCGCCGCGCCCTGATAAGGCTCGATATAGCTCGGGTGGTTGTGGCTCTCCATCTTGAACACGCAAGCCAGGCCGTCGCCGATATCGATGACGCCGGCATTCTCGCCCGGGCCCTGGATGACGCAGGGGCCCTTGGTCGGCAGCGTGCGCAGATGCACCTTGGATGACTTGTACGAGCAGTGCTCGTTCCACATCGCCGAAAAGATGCCGAGTTCGGTGAGCGAAGGCTCGCGGCCGATCAGCTTCAGGATGCGCTCATACTCGTCGGGCTTGAGGCCGTGTTCGGCGATCAGCGCGGGCGTGATAGGTGTCGAATTGGGGATCACAGCCTATGCCGCTTGTCCGAGCGTCTCGACCAGCCCGGCGAACAGGCCGCGCCCGTCGGTCGGGCCGATGGCGGCTTCGACGTGGTTTTCGGGATGCGGCATCATGCCGAGCACGTTGCCGCGTTCATTGATGATCCCCGCGATGGCGTTGATGGCGCCGTTGTGGTTCCAGTTCGGGTCGATCATGCCGTCGGGCGAGGAATAGCGGAACAGCACGCGCCCCTCGCCTTCCAGCCGCGCGATCGTTTCGCCGTCGGCGATGTAATTGCCCTCGCCATGCGCGACCGGCACGCGCACCACCTGGCCGGCGTTGTAGCCGCGGGTGAATGGCGTGTCGGACCGCTCGACACGCAGATAGACGTCGCGGCAGATGAAGCGCAGGTTTTCATTGCGCATCAGCACGCCGGGCAGCAGGCCTGCCTCGCAGGCGATCTGGAAGCCGTTGCAGACGGCGAGCACCAGCCCACCTTTGCCCGCGTAGGAGCGCACCGCGTCCATGACGGGACTGCGCGCAGCGATTGCTCCGCAGCGCAGATAGTCGCCATAGGAGAAGCCGCCAGGGATGACGACCAAATCGGTGCCGGCGGGAAGTTCCGGATCCGCGTGCCAGACCATCGCCGGCTCCCGCCCGGAAATGAGGCGAAGCGCGCGCGCCATATCGCGCTCGCGATTGATGCCGGGAAACACAACGACGGCGGCTTTCATCCCAGCACGTCCACTTTGTAATTTTCGATCACGGTATTCGCGAGCAGCTTGTCGGCGGCCTGCTTGAGCAGGGCCTCGGCCTTGGCGCGGTCGCCGCCTTCGATCTCGATGTCGAAGACCTTGCCTTGGCGGACGCTGGACACGCCGGCGAGGCCCAACGAGCGCAGCGCGCCTTCGATGGCCTTGCCCTGGGGGTCGAGGATGCCTGATTTCAAAGTAACGGTGACGCGGGCTTTCATAGCGGTTTTTCAGGCGAATCCGGTCTCGACGACCTGACCTAGCATCCGCCACCGGCCGCCTCAACCGTGCGGATGAGCACTACACAGGTCATCTCGCGCTCAGCCGGTTTTCAAGGTCGTGCGGGCTGATTGGCCAATAGTCGCAGGCGGCAGTTCGGAGCCTCATGCTGTCGTCCCGGGCGAGCGGAGCGAGGCCCGGGACCCATAGCCACCCGACAAGCGATGGGCTGCGGCGTATGGGTCCCCGCCGGAGTTTATCATCGGGCCGCGCTTCGCGCGGACCCGTTGGCGGGGACGACAAATCGCGAGTGACTCACACCCGCGCGCCCGCCAGTTCCTCGACCATGGCACTCAAGCGCAGCCGCTCGACCTTGCCATTGCCGTTGCGCGGCAGCTCGGTGACACCGATGAAGCGGGCCGGGACGTGTGTCTGGGCGAGCTTTTCCTGGCAGTGCTTGCGCAAGCCATCCTCGTCCGACATTCCGTTGTAGATCACGAGCGCCCAGACCTCGTCGATGCCCAATTCATTCGGTGCGGAGAAGGCCACCGCGTCGCGGACACCGTAAAAACCTGTCAGCGCCTCCTCGATCGTCCGCGGGCTGACCTTGTCGCCGCCGAGGTTCAGGATCTCTTTCTTGCGACCGGTGATTGCCAAAAGCTTTTCCGCGGTCAGGTACCCGATATCACCTGTGTCGAAATGCCCATCGCGGAACGGCTTTTCCGCCCGCTCATCATCATCGAGATAACTGCCGACACTCACCGGCGTGCGGACTCGAATTGAGCCCTCGCGGCCATGCGGCAGCGGCGCGCCTGCGTCATCGACGATCTGCACCGATACATCGGGCGCCACGTATCCCACCGCGCCGGCAACACCAGTGAGTGCATGAGCCGGCGCCGACGAGATCGTCGAAGTCTCGGTCGTTCCGTAGTAGAAAATGAGGTTCGAGCACATGCGCGCCCGCACCCGTTCGGATAATGAATTCGGAAGCGGGCTCCCCGCCGAGATGATGACTTCGAAACCGCAGCGGAAGTCGTTGTTGGAATCGTAGAAGTTCAGGAAACCGCCAAGGCCGCCGGGCGATGCGATCAGCCCTTGCACCTTGTAGAGCTCGAACGTCTGCAAGGTTTCCATCGGCGATGCGCCGGGAAAGAACATCGTGCCCCCGCGCGACAGCACGTAAAGGATATGCCGGAACCCACCGCTCGAGCCCATGCCGTAGTCGCTAAAGAACCGCGCGCAATCCGGAAATTTTTTCCCGTACACGTGATTGTAGCGCGCGAGCCGCGCCAGCTGGTTGTTGTGTGTGAACCCGACAGCTTTTGCTTCGCCCGTGGAGCCTGACGTCAGCGCGATACGGCAAATGTCGTTGCCGTTGCCGCGATAAACGCGGTCTTCAACCGGCACGCCCTTGCCCGACATCCACGTCAGGTCGACTGCGACGACTTTCGCATTGTCCTTTTCGTACGCCTGCGGCGTGTCGGTGAGGATCACATCCACGCGCAGCCCCAGCGGAATCGTGGCGCCCACCGAAATTGTGGCGGCGCCGACATGCATCAAGCCTAAAGCGAGCGCGGTATGAAAAATGTAGTCCTTCACCTGGATTGCAACCACGTGTCCCGGCGCGATGCCGTGATGAACGGCGCGGTGTCCGATATTGTGAATGAACCGCGCCAGTCGCGCGTAACTGATGAGGCCTAGCGCCGATCCGGGTGCGCACAAAGCCGGCGCTGGCGGGTCATGCCTGGCCTGAAAAAGAATTGGCTCGACGACGTTCATCCAAAATCTCGGCGGCCGCCGCTCGCAGCGTCGCGGCAGAAATGTTGCCGCCCCGCCACATACGCCGTTGGAAAAGGTTGCGCGTCGCCTGATCAGGTGACGTGCGGAAAAATAGCGTGAAGAGTAAAAACCTTGCATCGGCACCGAGATCTTGCGGCGCCGACGTGGAGTTTGGTCGACCAAAACACTTGGTTTTAACCGCAAACGATGTGCCCAAAACGACAATGGCCGGGACAAACCCGGCCATCGTGCAATTCAAACTATTGCTTCGCGTGTCTCAGCCCTTCACCAGCACCGGTCCGGTGCCCTGCGGGCGCTCGCCTTCGCTCATGATGCCCAGGCGCTTGGCGACTTCGGTATACGCTTCAAGCAACCCGCCGAGATCGCGGCGGAAGCGGTCCTTGTCGAGCTTGTCATTCGTCTTGATGTCCCACAGCCGGCAGCTGTCGGGCGAAATCTCGTCGGCCACGACGATGCGCATGACATCGTTTTCCCACAGCCGGCCGGTTTCCATCTTGAAGTCCACCAAACGGATGCCGACGCCGAGGAAAAGCCCGGAAAGGAAGTCGTTGACACGGATGGCCAGCGCCATGATGTCGTCGATTTCCTGCGGCGAGGCCCAGCCGAAGGCGGTGATGTGTTCTTCCGACACCATCGGATCGTTGAGCTTGTCGTTCTTGTAGTAGAACTCGATGATCGAACGCGGGAGTTGCGTGCCCTCTTCGATGCCGAGACGTTGCGCCAGCGAGCCTGCGGCGACGTTACGCACCACGACCTCGAGCGGAATGATCTCCACTTCGCGGATCAGCTGCTCGCGCATATTGAGCCGGCGGATGAAGTGAGTCGGCACCCCGATGTCGTTCAGGTGCTGGAAGACATATTCCGAGATCCGGTTGTTGAGGACGCCCTTACCTTCAATGACTTCGTGCTTTTTGGCGTTGAAGGCGGTTGCGTCGTCCTTGAAATGCTGAATCAGCGTTCCCGGCTCCGGGCCTTCATAAAGGACCTTCGCCTTGCCCTCGTAAATTCGGCGACGGCGGCTCATGGGAGTGTACCGTGATTTGTGAAAATCCATCGGATTGCCGTGGCTCCTTATTGTGAGACTTTGCAAGATCCGCGGCTGCGGGACCGGACTGGGAGCGCTGGCAGCGCCAGCAGTCCGAACACTGATTCAACCTAGCCGATCGCTACAGGCAGCACAATCACGCTACGCCCGTGTTTTCCACTCCGTATTTTAGCCGCAATAACGCTGCCCGTTGTTGCCTTGACGCTCCTACGGCGATATGCAAGGCGGCAATAAACGACAAGTACGAGCGATTTTAATGATCGCAGTCTCGAGGACGGCATGACAACGACATTCGACAAGCGCGAAGAAGGCTTCGAGAAGAAATTCGCGCACGACGAGGAACTGCGCTTCAAGGCGATGGCCCGGCGCAACAAGCTGCTCGGGCTTTGGGCGGCCGGTGTGCTCGGCAAGGGCGGTGCCGACGCCGAAGCCTATGCCAAGGAAGTCGTTTTGGCCGATTTCGAGGAGGCCGGCGACAACGACGTCGTGCGCAAGGTGCTCAAGGATCTGGAGCCGAAGGGTATCACCGAGCAGCAGGTGCGCGCGCAGATGGGTGAACTGCTGGCGGCGGCGATCGAGCAGATCAAGAAGAGCGGCTGACGTGTCAGCTTTCGCTCTCGCCAGGCGCTTGCGCGCGGGCGAAACGGTCTACGCTGCCTGGTGCATGATCGGCTCACCTATCGTTGCGGAAACGATCGCACGTGAAGGTTTTGCCGCCGTCGTGCTCGACGCGCAGCATGGCCTGTGGGATGTCACCTCACTCATCGCCGGTGTCGGTGGAGTCAATCATGCCGAGGCCGCGCCGATGGTGCGGGTGCCGCATGGCGATTTCGCACTGGTGTCGCGCGCGCTCGACTTCGGCGCCGAGGCGATCATCGCGCCGATGATCAACAGCGCCGCCGATGCGCGCCACTTCGTGGCGGCAGCGAAATATCCGCCGCTCGGCGAGCGGAGCTGGGGCCCGATCCGCGCCATGCCGCTGCAAGGATACACCGCACCCGTCGACTATATGCGCGAGGCCAACGACGGCACGCTGACGCTCGCAATGATCGAAACCGCAACCGCGCTCGACAATGTCGACGCCATCGCCGCAACACCGGGCATCGATGCGCTGTTTATTGGTCCCTATGACCTTTCTATCGCGCTGAGCGGCGGCACCGCGCAGGACGTGCATGCGCCCAAGGTCGAGCAAGCCATCGACAGGATCTGCGCGGCGGCGAAGAAGGCGGGCAAGATTCCCGGCATCTATTGCCGCGATGTTGCCGGCGCGCTGGCGATGGCCAAACGCGGCTTCCGCTTCGTTGTTGCCGGCAACGATCAGACCACTTTGCGCGAGGCGACCGTGGCGCAGTTAAAGGCGTTGAAGGGGCTTTAGCCGAAGCCATTGACCGTCATCCTGAGGAGCGAGCGAAGCGAGCCTCGAAGGATGACAGCCCGGGCCGTTCATCCTTCGAGGGCTTCGCTACGCGAAGCCACCTCAGGATGACGAATCCAGGCTGATTACGGTGGCAAGGTTGCCCAACACCCCCGCCACATCCTTCTCCACGTCCACCGCCCTCACCTCGCACACCCGATATCCCCGCTCAGCCAGATAGGCGCGCCGCTCTGTGCGCGTTCGCGCCGCCTCGTCAGGTTCGGCCGATGGCACGAGGTCGATGACGCATTTGAGCGGGAATGAAACGAAATCGGCGATGTGCGGCCCGATCGGCACCTGCCGCTTGAAGCCGCGACCGGCAAAACGCCGGTCATTCACCAGCGCTTGCCACAGCACGCGTTCAGCCTCGGTCGGATTGCGCCGCAGCAGCCGCGCCAACCCGCGCGCGGGCGTGCGCTCGCCCGGGACAAGGCCAGCAACGAGATCGCGCAGCTTCTGCGCTTCCCCTTCATTGAGGACGCCGCCGCGCGCGGGACCTTTGCGTCCTTGCGACAATCGCATTCACCACGCCATGCAGCGTGCGGATATCCTGCTGGGTCGGCGCCATGCGCTGGAAAATATTGCGCAGGTTCACGCTCATGGTGCCGCGTTTTTCTTCCGGGCGGAAAAATTCGACGCGCTCCAGCTCGCGCTCTAGATCGGCGAAAAACGCGTCGAGCTGCTGCTTGGGCGCCGGCGGCGATTTTTCCGGCATTGAAAACGGCAATTCACCGCCGCTCGCACGTTTGAACCACTCATAGGCAACGACCACGACCGCCTGCGCCAGGTTGAGCGAGGCAAAGGCCGGGTTGACCGGCAAAGTCACGATGCGGTCGGCGAGCGCGACCTCGTGGTTTTCGAGCCCGATGCGCTCCCTTCCGAACACAATGGCGACGCTTTCGCCGGCGGCCACCCGCGGCACCATTTCCGCCGCCGCGGTGTCCGCAGATACCACCGGCTTGGCCTGATCGTGGTTGCGCGCGGTGGTCGGCAAGCACAAAACTGCAATCCCCAATGGCGTCATTGAGACTGTCAAAAAGCCGAGCACCGTCAAGGACGCGGTCGGCGCCGGCCGCCATCACCCGTGCCCTCTCGTTCGGCCAGCCCTGGAGCGGCTTGACCAACCGCAGGCGCGACAGCCCGAAATTGGCCATGGCGCGCGCCGCCGCGCCGATGTTCTCGCCGAGCTGCGGCTCGACCAGAACCACGATCGGCCCCGGCGTCTCGATCCAGCGCTTGGTCTTGTCGGTACCGGCACCCGGCATGAAATCCTCCGCGCGCGCGGTATAACCCGCAGCGCCGCCTCCAGGAAACAATACCGGAAATCGCCGCTTTCGCCGTCCGAAACGGGGTGCTATAGGGCGCGCGCCGGAAGCCTTTCCTTCCTGTCCGCGCAACTCTCAAAGGTTTTACCCGAAATGGCGAAGATCAAAGTCGCAAATCCCGTCGTCGAAATGGACGGCGACGAGATGACCCGCATTATCTGGCAGCTGATCAAAGACAAGCTGATCCACCCCTATCTCGATATCAATCTTCTCTACTACGACCTCAGCGTCCAGAAGCGCGACGAGACCGACGATCAGATCACCATCGACGCGGCCAACAAGACCAAGGAAGTCGGCGTCGCGGTGAAATGCGCCACCATCACCCCGGACGAAGCCCGGGTGAAGGAATTCAACCTCAAGAAGATGTGGCGTTCGCCCAACGGCACCATCCGCAACATCATCGGCGGCGTGATCTTCCGCGAACCGATCATCTGCAAGAACGTGCCTCGTCTGGTGCCGGGCTGGACGCAACCGATCGTGATCGGGCGCCACGCTTACGGCGACCAATACCGCGCGACCGACATTCGCGTTCCGGAAAAGGCCAAGCTGACGCTGAGCTACGTCACGCCGGAGGGCAAGAAGGTCGAGCACGAAGTCTTCGAATTCCCGACGTCGGGCGTCGCGCTCGCCATGTACAACCTCGATGACTCGATCCGCGATTTCGCACGCGCGTCATTCAACTACGGACTGATGCGCGGCTATCCGGTGTACCTGTCGACCAAGAACACCATCCTCAAGGTCTATGACGGCCGCTTCAAGGATCTCTTCCAGGAAGTCTTCGACAAGGACTTCAAGGCGGAATTCGACAAGAGGAAGCTTATCTACGAACACCGCCTGATCGACGACATGGTGGCAGCCGCGATGAAGTGGTCCGGCGGCTATGTCTGGGCCTGCAAGAACTACGACGGCGACGTGCAGTCGGACATCGTGGCGCAAGGCTTCGGTTCGCTCGGCCTGATGAGCTCGGTGCTGATGACGCCGGACGGCAAGATCGTGGAGTCGGAAGCCGCGCACGGCACCGTGACGCGTCACTACCGCGAGCATCAGAAGGGCAAGGAGACATCGACCAATTCGGTGGCTTCGATCTTTGCCTGGACGCGCGGCCTCGCCCATCGTGCCAAGCTCGACAACAACCAGGCTCTGGCGAAATTCGCCACCACGCTCGAGAAAGTCTGCGTCGACACGGTTCAGGCCGGCTTCATGACGAAGGACCTGGCGCTGCTTGTGGGCGCCGACCAGAAGTGGCTCTCCACCACCGGCTTCCTCGACAAGGTCGACGAAAACCTGAAGAAGGCGATGGGCGTATAGGCGTTCAGGCAAATCCCTGTCATGGCCGGGCTTGTCCCGGCCATCTCGCTTAGAGTGGCACGGCCATGCCACTTTAATCGGGATCGCCGGGACAAGCCCGGCGATGACAAGCTGGGGTCATGAGGCCGTGCAACGATGTTTGACCTGCTGCTATTTGTTTTGCCTCTGTCGTTCGTCTTCCTTGCCATCCTTCTTGGCCTGACAATTGTCACCGCCTCTTGGCGCTGGGTGACGATATTTATCCTGCTGTTTGCCGGCATTCTGGCGTGGGCCTGGATCGACCATTCGATCGCCGCGAAAGCGCCGGGCTACATTGAAGGACAAATGGAAGCGCTTTTCGTTGTGGCCTTCACCATCGCCACATACGCATTTGCGATCGCCCTGGCCGTCTATGCGGCCGGAATAATCTGGTGGAAATATCGGATCTAGACGGTGTCCACGGATTCATTTGCCGTTTTTACCGCTACCCGCTTGCCGACGCGTTTCTCCACCACGTCTTTGATGCGCTTGGCGATACGCTGGTCGCGCCGCATCAAGGCATGCAGATCGTGCGCGTCCAGCGCCAGCAAGTTGGTGCGGCTGAGCGCGACGACCGTCGCCGACCGCCGGGTGCGGCGCAGGACGGCCACCTCGCCAAAAAACTGACCGACGCCAAGACGCACCGGCTCCTTCTTGCCCTTGAAGGTGATCTCGACATCGCCGTCGGCGATAAAATACATCGAATGGGCGGATTCGCCCTCGCGCACGATGACTTCACCGGACTCGGCCACCTGCGCCCGCAACAATTCCATCACATCGGAAATTTCCGCCGCATCGAGCTCGGCAAACAACGGCACCCGCGAAATCATTCCCCAGGTCACGATAAAATCGCGGCGGTGAACCTGTTCAGCAAAGGCGGTGGCGATGATGCCGACTGGCAGCGCCATCATCACGAGGCCGGCGAAGATCGTCCCGGTCGCGATCAGTTTGCCGAGCGCGGTCACCGGAACCACGTCGCCATAGCCGATCGTGCCGATGGTGACGATCGCCCACCACAACGCTTCAGGGATCGTGCCAAGCTTCTCGGGCTGGACCTTGCCCTCCGCCAGATGCATCAGCGAGGCGGCAACGAGCGCGCTGCCGAGCGCGATGACCAGGCAGCCGAACAGCGCACGCCGTTCGTTATAGAGCACGTCCAGGAGAGAACGCATGGCCGGCGAATAGCGCGCGATCTTGAAGAAGCGCACCATGCGAAACACCAGCACGAAACGGAAATCGGTGGGCAGCACCATTGTGAACCAAAACGGCAGCACCGCGACGAGGTCGATGATGCCGGCGGCGCTCAGTGCATATTTCATACGCGCCCGCATGGGCGGCAAATGCTGGTGGGGGCCGTGCTCAACTGCGGACCAAAGCCGCAAGCCGTATTCCAACGTGAATACGACAAGCGAAAAGAGCTCGATGAACACGAAGATATTCGCGTAGTGCGCCTCGTAGGACGGTATCGATTCGAGCGCCACGGCCAGCAGATTGACGATGATCAGCGCGACCAGAAGGCGGTCGACCCACCAACTGACACGGTCACCGACCGGGCCCTGTTCGAGCACCTGATAGGCGCGCCTGCGCAAATCCCTGTGGCGGTTACGTGCCATGCGGCGGATGAACCCAGCTGGAATCGCGAGGATACTAATACACAGTCTTACGAACACCGATTTGCGGCTGATCAACCATGTGCCGCGCGGCTAGTAAAGACGAACCGCGTAAATTGGCGGCAGATGCGCATTGATGAGCTGCCATTTCTCTCCGGCGTTGTCACTGACCCACAGGCTGCCCGTGGTCGAGCCCATGGCGAGGTGGGTCCCGCTATCGTCGACATCGAGGCCGTGACGGTAAACCAGGTCATAGGCGTCGCGCCGCGGCAATCCGTCCGCGAGGCTCTCCCAGGTCTTGCCGCCGTCGCGTGTGCGGGTCACGGCGAGCGCGCCGTCGCGCGGCACGCGCAGCTCGTCCTTCATGGCGGGCACGAACCAGGCCGTCTGCTGATCCTTCGGGTGCGCGACCACAGCGAAACCGAAATCGTCGACGGGTAATTTGAGTTGCGTCCAAGTCGCGCCGGCGTCGGTCGAACGGAAAATGCCGCAATGATGCTGCATCCACATCGTGTCGGGCGCGGCCACGCAGCGCGCAACCCGGTGCGGATCCTGGCTTTCGCGCACACCCGCCTGTTCCGGCGGCATATAGGTTGCCACCAATCCCTCTCCGAGCAACGTCCAGCTCTTGCCGCTGTCGCGCGTTTCCCAGACGCCGCCGCACGAGATCGCAACAAAAACCCGGGTCGGGTCGCGCGGGTCCGACGAAATTGTATGGATGCCGGCATCGTCGTAGCCGCCGCCAAACCACTTTGCACGCTCCGGGACATCCCATAGCGACATCACCTGTTGCCAACTCGCACCGCGATCATCGGAATAGAAGAGGCCTGCCGGAAGCGCTCCGGCCCACAGCCGCCCGGCTTCATTCGCGCCTCCGGCTTCGAGCGTCCACACCTGGAACAGCGCCGGCGTACCGGCGGCATCCGGTGCAAACGCTGGCGCCGGCAATTCCGTCCAGGATTTACCGCCATCGTCGGAGCGATGAAGTTTGCTGCCGAAATGCCCGTGCTTGAGCATGGCGTAAAGACTGTCGTCGCGCTTGTCGTAAAGCGCTGCTGTTACCGCGACACCTGGGAAGTCCGTGCGCGCAACCGCCCACCCGCCGTTTTTGCGCGCGAATGAGATGAGGCCCTTGCGGGTCGCGACCAGCATGCGATCACTCATGACAATTCTCCTCGGATCATGCGCTAGCCCCCCGACAAAGCCTGCATCACATAGAGTTTCGAGTTGGCACGAATAGTTTGGCCAAGTGCCGCCTGGTGGGGCAACCGTACGCCGTCAGCGAAAATGCAGACGTGTTTTCGCAATCGGCCCTGCTCGTCGAGCACATACCCGCGCACATGCGGACGTTCGCTGAACAGGACATCAAGCGCAGCGCCGACCGTTGCGCCTGTGGCCTGCAACGGGCCATCGGGCACGACCTGACGTAGCCAGCTGGTGAAATGGACTTCCGCCATTGCATCTGTCATCGCCGGACTTGTTCCGGCGATCCCGATCAGGAACGCAGGGCCGTGACTACCTAAGCGAGATGGCCGGGACAAGCCCGGCCATGACAACGTGGGAACTCAACCACCCAGCGCGGCTTCGATCGCCTTGAGCGCGTCTTCAGCCTTGGAACCGTCGGGACCACCGGCCTGCGCCATGTCGGGACGGCCGCCGCCGCCCTTTCCACCAAGCACTTCAGCGCCCTTCCTGACGAGCTCGACGGCATTGAACCGTTTCGTGAGATCCTCGGTGACGGCGACCACAATCCCCGCCTTGCCGTCCTCGGCCAGGCCGACGATCGCGACCACGCCGGATCCAACCTGCCGCTTTCCCTCGTCTGCGAGGCTGCGCAGATCCTTAAGGTCAATGCCGGTTACCGTCTTGGTAAAGAGCTTGAAGTCTCCGAGGTCGCGTAGACCCCGCATCGGGCCAACACCTTCCATGGCCCTGTTGCTGCTGTCTGCTGCCACATGGGCCACAGTCATCGGCCCACCACCGCCCATGACGAGCTTCTTGCGCGCATCCGAAAGCTCGCGTTCAAGCTTTTTCCTGTCATTCAAAATTTGCATAACGCGGTCGGGCATCTCAGAAATCGTGACGTGAAGAATCCCAGTTGAGGTCGTATTTGCGGCACTAATGACGTTGTTGGCGTTTTTCCGTGCCGTGCGTCCGGTCAAAGCCTCGATCCGGCGCACACCGGCCGCCACCCCTGCCTCGCCGACCACGGAAATAAGGCCGATATCCCCGGTCCGGCGGACATGGGTGCCGCCGCACAGTTCCACCGACCAGCCGAGGTTATTCCCGCTGCCCTCGCCCATGGCCACCACGCGCACTTCATCGCCGTACTTTTCGCCGAACAGAGCGCGCGCACCCGAAGCAATCGCATCGTCCTGCGCCATCAGGCGGGTGGTGACTGGCGCATTCTGAAGAATGATGTCGTTGGCGATGTCCTCGACGCGTTCGAGTTCGTCCGCGGAGATCGGCTTGGGATGCGAAAAATCGAAGCGCAGCCGGTCGGGCGCAACCAGCGAGCCCTTCTGAGCGACGTGGTCGCCAAGCACCTGGCGCAACGCTTCGTGCAGAAGGTGCGTCGCGGAATGGTTCTGACGGATGGCCCCACGACGCGCGTGATCGACGTCGAGCAGCAGCGGATCGCCGACCTTGATCGCGCCCTGCTCGACCTTGACCAGATGCGCAATCATGTCACCGGCCTTCTTCTGCGTCTCCGTGACCGTGAGCTTCACGCCCTCGCGCCGCATCTCGCCGGTGTCGCCGACCTGACCGCCGCTTTCGCCATAGAACGGAGTCTGGTTCATCACCACCGCGCCGGTGTCGCCTTTCTTGAGCTCTGACACTTCCTTGCCGTCTTTCACCAACGCGGCGACCACGCCTTCGGCGCTCTCAGTCTCGTAACCGAGGAATTCGGTCGCGCCGATCTTCTCGCGCAGGGAAAACCAGACGGTTTCCTGCGCAGCGTCACCCGAGCCGGCCCACGATGCGCGCGCCTTCGCCCGCTGGCGCTCCATCGCATCCGTAAAGCTCGCAAGATCGACACTGATGCCGCGGGCGCGCAGCGCATCCTGCGTCAGGTCGAGCGGAAAGCCGTAAGTGTCGTAGAGTGTAAATGCGGTCTCGCCGTCGAACATGGCGCCGGTCTTGAGATTTGCACTCTTCTCGTCGAGAATGACGAGGCCGCGTTCGAGCGTGCGGCGGAAGCGCGTCTCCTCCAGCTTGAGCGTCTCGGTGATCAAGGCTTCAGCGCGCAACAGTTCCGGATAGGCTTGCCCCATCTCGCGTGTCAGCGTCGGGACCAGTTTCCACATCAGCGGTTCTTTCGCGCCGAGCAGTTCGGCGTGGCGCATGGCGCGCCGCATGATGCGGCGGAGCACATAACCCCGGCCTTCGTTCGAAGGCAGCACGCCATCGGCGATCAGGAAGGCCGATGCGCGCAGATGATCGGCAATGACGCGATGCGAGGCCTTGTGCGGCCCGTTCGGCGAAACCTTGGTCAAATCGGCGATGACCTGGATCAGCGCGCGGAACAGATCGATGGCGTAGTTGTCGTGGGTGCCTTGCAGAACGGCCGCGATGCGCTCGAGCCCCATGCCGGTATCGATCGATGGCCGCGGCAAGTTCACGCGCTTGCCGCCCTCGAGCTGCTCATACTGCATGAACACGAGATTCCAGATCTCTATAAAGCGGTCGCCCTCGGAGTCAGCCGAGCCGGGCGGCCCACCGGGAATCTTGTCGCCGTGATCGAAAAAGATTTCCGAGCATGGTCCACATGGTCCGGTATCGCCCATAGCCCAGAAGTTGTCCGCGCCGGCGATACGAATGATCTTGCTGTCGGGAAGTCCAGCGATCTTCTTCCACAGTTTGAAGGCGTCATCGTCGTCGATGTAGACGGTGATCAGAAGGCGATCTTTCGGTAGCGCGAAGTCCTTGGTGACGAGCGTCCATGCCAGCTCGATCGCGCGCTCCTTGAAATAATCACCGAACGAGAAGTTGCCGAGCATCTCGAAGAAGGTGTGATGGCGCGCGGTATAGCCGACATTGTCGAGGTCGTTGTGCTTGCCGCCGGCACGAACGCATTTTTGCGCGCTCACGGCGCGCGAATAAGGCCGCTTCTCCAGCCCGGTGAACACGTTCTTAAACTGGACCATGCCGGCATTGGTGAACATCAAGGTGGGGTCATTGCGCGGCACCAGCGACGACGACGCCACGACCTGATGGTCGTTGCGGGCGAAGAAATCGAGGAAGCTTTTGCGGATATCGTTGACGCCGCTCATTTTTAAAACGCCGTGGCCTCCAGCCCGCGAGGCCTAAATCCCCGTTCGGCTTGATGTTTTCAGGAGGCTATTTAGCGGCGGGGGTACCGAGAGTCCAGAAAGGCGCCTGCGGCATAACAAGGCCCGGCAAAACGCCTTCGCCCCCGTCCTCGGTGGCGGCCGCTTTATGCAGCCGGGTGCCGACGGGGGCGATGCGGTTACTCAGCTACTCAAACTCAGGCGGCCCAGGTACACGACTCAGATACACGACTTAGGCTGCCGCCTTGCTCTGCTTTGTCTTTTTGGCCTTCTTAGCTTCTGCCTTCGTTTCTACCTTGGACTTCGCTTTTGCCGTCGTCGGCGTGGTCCCGTCCGCGGTGTCTTTCCTGGCGTACTTTTCCTTCGCCCTCTCTTTGGCGTTCTTGCGCTTTTCCGGCTTTGGGTGCGCGGTCGAAAGACCGCTCACCTCCGGAGCGACAGCCGCAACTTCCTCCGCCGCTTCCGGTTTGTCCTTTGCTCGTTTGGCCAAGGCGCGATTTTTGGCGCGGTCCTTCGCGTTGAGGCGTTTTTCAGGCTTTGGCCGCGTCATCACGAAACCACCAGTCCCGCGCGCCGCCTTTCCAGCCATTTCCGGTTTTGCAACCCGGGCCGCAAGCGTAATCACCGAGCCTGCTTCGTCGATCGCTGCTTCAGCGTTGGTCGGCACTTTAGCGTTGGTCGGCTTGGGCTGTGCAGAAAGCGCTTCTTCCTGCGCCGGACCTTGGAACGAGGCGTCACCCTCGTCGCCGTGACCGGCACCGGGCGCTAGCGTCAGATTGCTAGCAGCCGGCGTGCCCACATCCTTTCAAGCTTCGGCGGCCTCGCTGTCGTTGTCGTCTTCGTCCTTGTCCTTCTCCTCGGCCAGGATCGCCTCGGCGATCAGACCGGAATTCGCCCGCACTTGCGCCTCGATCTTGGCGGCCATATCGGGATTATCTTTCAGGAACTGCTTGGCGTTCTCGCGTCCCTGGCCAATGCGCACGCTGTCGTAGGAGAACCAGGCGCCCGACTTCTCGACCACCCCGGCCTTGACGCCGAGATCGATCAGTTCGCCGGTCTTGGACACGCCGGCGCCGTACATGATGTCGAATTCGACCTGCTTGAATGGCGGCGCCAGCTTATTCTTCACGACCTTGACGCGGGTCTGGTTGCCGATCACCTCGTCGCGTTCCTTGATGGCGCCGATGCGGCGGATATCGAGGCGCACGGAAGCGTAAAATTTCAGCGCATTGCCGCCCGAGGTCGTCTCCGGCGAGCCGTACATCACGCCGATCTTCATACGGATCTGGTTGATGAAAACCACCATGGTGCGCGATTTCGAGATCGAGGCGGTGAGCTTGCGCAGCGCCTGGCTCATCAGCCGCGCCTGGCTGCCCGGCTGCACGTCACCCATCTCGCCTTCAAGTTCGGAGCGCGGCACGAGGGCAGCGACCGAGTCGACCACCAGCACGTCGATGGCGCCTGAACGTACCAACGTGTCGGCGATTTCAAGCGCCTGCTCGCCGGCGTCCGGCTGCGAAATCAGGAGATCGTCGACCTGCACGCCGAGCTTGCGCGCATAGACCGGGTCGAGCGCGTGTTCGGCGTCGACAAAGGCGCAGATGCCACCGAGCTTCTGTGCTTCGGCGATAGTGTGCAGCGCCAGCGTGGTCTTGCCGGACGACTCCGGCCCATAGATTTCCACCACCCGGCCGCGCGGCAGGCCGCCAACGCCGAGCGCGATGTCGAGCCCGAGCGAGCCCGACGAAATCACCTCAACATCCATCGACTTGTCGTTCTTGCCGAGCTTCATGACCGAGCCCTTGCCGAACTGGCGCTCGATCTGGCTCAGAGCGGCCGACAGGGCTTTCGACTTGTCCATGGATGGTCCTTCAACGAGACGCAGTGCAGGCTGACTCATAATTGAGCTCCTTATGGCCGGGATTCGACCCCCCGACAACGCAGCCCCTGCCGCACCGCCGGAATCGACTGAAGACAAGCACTGTACCCTATTTGTTCTCAGTTCGCAATATGTTCTTTTTAACGCTTCGGTTGATTTATCTCAACGTAACCGATGTGTGGTTGTGGCCCTATGCTGCCTCATGTCGGATCGGTCAAAGCCCTCGAAAATGGCGGAACGCCTCCTGGCCCATGCCAGCATGTGCAAGCAAGCAGCCAGCCTTTCCTGGGACGAGGCCATCGCCGTTGAGCTTGAAAAGCTCGCCGACGATTGCCGGCGGGCCGCCGCGGCGTGCGATCCGGAACTGACTAACCCCGCACCCATTGTCTGGAAGAACTAGGTCCCCCGCCCCGCCACTGGCGCGCGCCACCCATCAGCTTGCGGAACTTTCTTGTGAAGTATCAGCAACCTAATGCGTGAACCGTTGGAACGCTTGGCCGCTTCCTGCGTTTCGCCTGTGTCAAAAGACGTACAGTTACAAAAGTTAGCCAATGACTCCTGCGACGCATTACCGAACGCTTGCAGCGCAACTCCGCACTCGGGCCAAGACCGAAGATAGCCCGCAATTGCGCGCGGAATGGCACCACCTGGCGCAGTGCTACATCAGGCTCGCGGAGCAAGCCGACCGAAATTCACAGACTGACGTGAGCTACGAACCCATCCTGCGCAGTGGTTTCGGTGATCTCGGCGGCGAGCCGGCCTGACTTACGAGGTTGCGGTGGAAAATATCGGCCGAGAACTTCCGAATGACAGGAACGAATTCAATAGGCCGCGGTTACGCGTACGGGCGTCGTGTATTTTGACATAGGTCGGGGAATGACTGCGGGGGATCACTATCGGGGCAAGGCGGTCGAATTCCGCGCGAAGGCGCAGGTTGATAGCGACCCCAAGCGAAAAGCCGAATTTGAACACCTGGCGCGCGCCTATCTTCGGTTGGCCGAGCAAGCGGAGCGCAACAGCCATCTGGACGTGACGTACGAAACGCCAGCCACTAAGGATGACGATCCGAAGCCCAAGCCCTAGCGAATTCTGGAATGCACTTTCATCGCAAATCAAAGTGCATCCTCAAAAATTATACGTGAACTATTTTTCTGAACCGGGACGTCATGATCGGCAAACGCGTGCAATTTCACGAAGAGACCTGGCAAGAACTTCAGGTGCTCGGCGCCGAGAGCATGAAATCATTCCAGGAACTTGCCGACGAAGCCTTCAATGATCTGTTGAAGAAGCATGGTCGGCCGGCCAGTCTGAAAGACGCCTTGCGTCGAAGCGCGGGCAAGACCGCCACCGTCATTTCGCTCAAACGAAAATCGCCCCGCGCGCGACGGAAACGCTGATCCGCGCGTCACCTCATGTTCGGTATCCGGATGCCGAGATTGAAATTTAATGTGCTGCGGCCGGAACAAGCAGGACTAATGGGCGTTCGCGAACGACAATACTGATCGGGAGGGTGGCCATGACGCGTGCGTTCCTGACGAAGATCTTCTCGCTGGCAGCAGCGGTCACGCTGGTTACCGTCTGCGTCCTGATTGCCGTGCCAAAAAATGCGGGTGGAAAGCTTGGCCCATTGCCGCACGCGGCCACCTTGCGGTAATTCGGTCTGCCTTTGCAGTCGCAGGCCGCAGCAGCGTTAACACCCTTGAAATCATGGCCGGACGACGATTCGCGGCCCGGTTGAATAATTCCTGGGTATGATTAGAGTCGTGTGGAACGACCAAAACCGGGACACACCGTGGACCGAACCGTCGCCCATATGAATGTGGAGCATTATCGGCGGCTCCTCGCCGTCGAAACCGACGAGGCGCGGCGTCAGGTGTTGTTACGTTTGCTGGCCGAGGAAGAGGCCAAAATCAGCGGCTCCAAACTGTCGGATACAATGGGCTAGCAAGGCTAGCGCTTGTCCGCCCACGGGCGCCAATGAGTCGGACGCACATCCAGGCGCTCCTTTGTTGACGCGTTGATCCAGCCGGCCGAAATGCGCCGGCACGGGAAAACCAACGCGTGCTGGCCATCCGCGTCAATCACGGCGAGTTCAAGATCGCAGTCGAACGGCGCATTCGAGGCAGCTTGCCACATCGTTGGACTGTGAGCGGTGTTTCCGATTGCGCTTTGATCTAGATCAGTTGCCCGCAAAAACCCACGACAGGCCGCTGCAGCGCGATTGCCATTCGCATTGATCTGGATCAAAGACCGACTCCTCAATTCTGCCGATCTTTTTTCAATGACAATGCATCGCCGCCCCGCCATCCGCCATTGCCCGGTCTGCCGCGTCGCGATGCAGGCCGCTAAGTCACGGGATAATCTCGACGATTTCGACCTGTTCAAGTGTCTCACCTGCGAGACCACAATTCATGAGCCGCAAACACGGCCGCGGCGGTCGGGTAGCGCATCGGAAAAATAGACAACTCGACGTAAATTTCTTTGACCGAGTTGATCTCGCTCAAAAACCCAACGCGAGCGATTGATAATCTCCAGCCGAAATATGATGCGCCGCAAACGTACGGTTCTTTTGGCGGCGCGAGGGGAAATCATGCAGACCGCCGTTATCAAACGTTCGATCGTCCTCGATGGACATAAGACCAGCGTGTCGTTGGAAAACGAATTCTGGCACGGCTTGCGCGAAATCGCCGGCCGGGAAAATACGCCTTTGTCGACGCTCGTTGGTAAAATCGATCGTGAGCGCAATAGCTGCAATTTGTCGTCAGCCATTCGCGTGTACGTGTTCAACTATTTTCGTGCGCAGATTGGCAGCCAGGAAAACAGCCAGGAAATCACCCCCGGCCATCTCGACGCTGACGTTCCGCTGGCGGCACGCCGGGAAATGGCCAGCTGAGCCCTCGTCCCAGGCCATATGCGGAGTGGTCCTGGTCGCGACCTAAGTGGGGATTTTCGGGGACATTTAGCGCTCTCGCGCGTTGTCGACACGCATCCGAAGTTCCACGGATTTGCCATTTTGCGGTGCAATACGTTATATTGCACCGCACTAGGTTGTTGAATGCCGCGGTCGGCCGGGGGGCGCGGCGGAATGGAGTGTCATGTTGAAGGCGTTCAAGAAGTACACCGCGATCCCGGCGGTGAGATATTCGATCATCGCGGTTGCAAGTTTGCTCTGGCTGGTCGGCTTCGCCGATCAATTGCCCGATCTGACGCAGACCGCGAAATATGTCGGCATCTCATTGTTGATGGTGACGGTAGCTGCGATCGGCTGAGTGCGGCCAATCGGTCATCACTACTTTGAGCGCGTCTAATCGCGCTCGATGAACATCCACACCCCGCCGCTGCGCGACGATTGCACGCGAATGCGCAGCTCACGTTTTGGATCCCCGAAATCGCCGGGCCAGCCAAATTCAAGATCGACCGGACCTTGCTCCATGGCGCGCGTGACGCGGCCGCGAAAATTGTCGCTGCCCATGCAGGCTGAAATTTCGAACATGTTGCGACCGACCGGACTTTCACCATACCCCGACAGACGCGCCTCAGTCGCGCTGTAGTAGAGAACGGTGCCTTCGCGGTTCAGCAGAATGACGCCGAAGGGGAGCTGGTCGATTTCGTATTGATTGAGTGTCTCGATACGCTTGCCAAGATTTGGCGCATTGAAGTCGATATCGGTATTGAGCATTCCCTATTTCATCCCCAGTCTGTTCGCCGCGTTTGTTGTCGTTGGCGCCAACGTGAACGGCGGCGCGTGAGTCGGCAAGCGCGAAGCGCACCGATTTTTTCGAATTGGTTTGCGCGCAAATGAATTTGGATGAATGCGATCGAAAGAGTTTGCGCTGCCATCACCGGGCCGGCGCGTAGCGCCGTGTCCCGGCGATCCCGCTTATGCGCGCAGTGCCTTCCTAAGCGAGATGGCCGGGTCAAGCCCGGCCATGACACGCTATCAATGACGGCGGTGCCTCAGCCCAAATTCAATTCCTTGAAGAAATCATTGCCCTTGTCATCGATGACAATGAAGGCCGGAAAATTTTCGACCTCGATCTTCCAGATCGCTTCCATGCCGAGCTCGGGATACTCGTGCACCTCGACCTTCTTGATGCAGTGCTCGGCCAAGTTCGCCGCGCTGCCGCCGATCGAGGCAAGATAAAATCCGCCGTGCTTTTTGCACGCGTCACGCACCTGCGCGGAGCGATTGCCTTTCGCGAGCGAGATCATCGATCCGCCGGCGGCCTGGAACAGGTCGATATAGCTGTCCATCCGCCCCGCGGTGGTCGGGCCGAACGCGCCCGAGGCGTAGCCCGCCGGCGTCTTCGCAGGCCCGGCGTAGTAGATCGGGTGGTTCTTGAAATAGTCGGGCAGCCCCTTCCCGGCTTCGAGCCGCTCGCGCAATTTGGCGTGCGCCAGGTCGCGCGCGACAATCATGGGGCCGGTGAGCGACAGCCGTGTCTTCACGGGATATTTCGACAGCTGCGCCAGGATCTCTTTCATCGGCTTGCGCAGGTCGACCTTGACCACCTGCCCGCCGAGTTTTTCCTGATCGACCTCCGGCAGATATTGCGCGGGATGATGCTCGAGTTCCTCGAGGAACACGCCATCTTTTGTGATCTTGCCGAGCGCCTGCCGGTCGGCGGCGCAGGAGACGCCAAGCCCGATCGGCAATGACGCACCGTGCCGCGGCAGGCGGATCACGCGCACGTCGTGGCAGAAATATTTGCCGCCGAACTGCGCGCCGACGCCGGTCGACTGCGTCATCGCCAGCACTTCCTTCTCCATCTCGAGATCGCGGAAGGCGTGGCCGTCTTCGCTGCCCTTGGTCGGCAACTCGTCGAGATATTTGGTGGAGGCGAGCTTCACGGTTTTCATCGTCAGCTCGGCGCTGGTGCCACCAATGACGATCGCCAGGTGATAAGGCGGGCACGCGGCGGTGCCGAGCGTGAGCACCTTCTCCTTCAGGAAGGCCAGCATGCGGTCATGCGTCAGGATCGACGGCGTCGCCTGGAAGAGAAACGCCTTGTTGGCCGAGCCGCCGCCTTTGGCAATGAACAGCAGCTTGTAGGCGTCCTCGCCTTCCGAATAGATCTCGACCTGCGCCGGCATGTTCGACTTGGTATTCTTTTCCTCGAACATGGAAATCGGCGCCAGCTGCGAATAGCGCAAATTGCGCTCGCAGATACGCATCGCGCGCGCCTTCCGCGAGCGCGGCCTCGTCGTCGCCGGCGGTGAACACCATGCGGCCCTTCTTGCCCATGATGATCGCGGTGCCGGTGTCCTGGCACATCGGCAGCACGCCGCCCGCGGCGATGTTGGCGTTCTTGAGGAAATCGTAGGCGACGAACTTGTCGTTATCGGACGCTTCCGGATCGTCGAGAATCTTGCGCAGCTGCTTCAAGTGCGCCGGACGCAGCAGATGATTGATGTCGGTGAACGCGGCCTCGCTGAGCGCGCGCAGCGCCTCATGGCTGACCACCAGCATGTCCTTGCCCATGACCTTCTCGACCTTGACGCCGCCGATATCGAGCTTGCGATACGGCGTCTTGTCGGGGCCGAGCGGAAACAGCGGCGTGTGATGGTAGGGCGGGACGGCGGGAGGCGTGACAGGGGCGTTCATGGGGGTAGATCTCTGTTCTGCAGAAAAAGAGGACTATCAGAAGTATTCGCAGGGTGCGATAGCCGCGGCCATCGCAATAGCGCTCGGGCCGCTTTTGCGCCATGCTCCCCCAAACGCGAGACACAGGCGCCTCAAGACGCCGCGCTCAGGGAGAACGCCAATGACAATCAATACGCCGATCAAGCTCGTCCCGTCCCTCACCAGTTCCGTCCTGCTCGCCCTGCTCGCGCAAGCCAACCCGGCGCAGGCGCAATACACCGCCAAGGAATGGCCGGAAGGGCCGATGAAGCAGCGCTTCACCGAGACCTGCGGCCTTTGCCATGACATCAACCGCATCCGCGTCGGCTACACGCCGCAAGGCTGGCTCACGGTCGTGCGCATGATGCAGAACTTCGATGCGCCGGTTCCCCGCCGAAGAATGGCCGGCGATGACCGAATACCTCATGAAGAATTTCCCGGAACGGCAGCGACCGTCGGCGGTCATCATTGCCGGCCCGGTCAAGGCGCGCATCGATCTGTGGGACGTGCCGACGCAAGGTTCACGCCCGCATGATCCGCGCGCGGCCAAAGATGGCTCGATCTGGTGGACCGGTCAGCTTGCCAACAAGCTCGGCCGCATCGATCCAAAGACCGGCGCGATCCGCGAATACACGCTGAAGTCGCCGCACACCGGCCCGCATGGTCTCGCCGAGGACAAGGACGGCAATATCTGGTTCACCGGCAACGCGCTCGGACTGATCGGCAAGCTCGATCCGAAGACCGGCATCACCACCGAATATCCACTGCCCGACAAGTCGGCGAAGGACCCGCACACGATCAACATCGCGCCCGACGGCATGGTGTGGTTCACGGTGCAGGGCGCCAACATGATCGGCCGGCTCGATCCCAAGAACGGCGACATCAAGCTCGTCACCCCGCCGACCGCGAAGTCGCGGCCCTACGGACTGATGATCAATTCAAAAGGCGTGCCGTATTTTGTCGAATTCGGCGCGCCGAAGATCGCCAGCATCGACCCGCAGAGCATGGCAATCAGGGAATTCAAGTTGCCGAATGACGGCGCGCGGCCGCGCCGCCTCGCCTTCTCCGATGACGACACCATCTGGTACACGGATTTTCCGCGCGGCATGCTGGGCCGGCTCGATCTCAAGACCGGCAATGTGAAGGAGTGGCAATCGCCGAGCGGGCCAAAGTCCGAACCCTACGGCATTGTCTTCACCAAAGGCGCGCTCTGGTACAACGAATTCGGCGCCAGGCCGAACACCATCGTGCGCTTCGATCCCGGATCCGAAAAATTCCAGAGCTGGGCGATCCCCGGCGGTGGCGACATCGTGCGCAATATGGATGTGACGCCGGACGGCAACCCGGTCACCGCCAATAGCCTCGCCAATCAGGTGGGGCTGGTGACGGTGGAGGAGAGCAAGTAGGGACGCCGGCGCGCTATCACCAGCACGTGCCTTCAGGAGGTCCTGGATGCCCACGATGAGCGTTCAATTGCGCAGCATTCCCGATACGCAAGCTGCGATTGGCTGGGCGGACGGGCACACGATCGTCGTCGATCGTCCCGACGGCAAAGCCGGCGGCATGGACCTCGGCTTTAACGGCGGCCAGTTGCTCGGTCTCGCAATCGGCGGCTGCTTCTGCAACGACCTGCACTACGTTGCGCACGAGATGGGCGTGCGCCTTGCGTCTATCGCGGTGGACGTCATCGTCACCTTCGAGGGAAGTCCTCTCCTCGCAACGCAGGCCGAAATGCGTGTCTCCGTGACCGCATCCGACGAGGGTGCCGATGTCAACGCTGTCATTGCGCGCGCGCGCGACATCTCGGCAGTCAGCAATTCCATCAAGCGCGGGATGCCAGTGCAGGTCATTACCGGCACCTAACGCTACACAGGCCTCACGTTGCCCGGCTCGCCCAGTGCGCACTCCAGCGCGCCTCGATCCCACTTTGCGAGGTCGGCCGCAGCATCATAGGTGCTTTTCAGGAATTCCATCAGCGCCGCATCGGGATCGCGCGCCGTACGGACGGCATCGTAAGGCAAAAGGAATTCGCCCAGCTCCTTGCTGAAGAACGCTTGAGCCGGCTTCACTTTTGCAGCCGCAAATCCCTCCGGCGCCGGATAGGCGTAAGAATAGAATGCCGCATAGTCGATCGGTCCGCCGCCACCCGGCCAGAAACCGGCGCTCGAGACTTCATGCGAATAGGCTTCTTGTGCGACCGAATTCGGCAAATGCGGAACGCCGCCGGGATGGCGTGGCGCGAGGCGGCCGGAGAAACGCGTCACCGCGAGATCAAAGCTTCCCCAGAAGAAATGAACCGGGCTCGCCTTGCCCAGAAAGCCGGTGCGAAAGCGGGCGAAAACATCACTCGCCGCCAGCAGCACGCGCCAGAAGCGGTTGGCAAAATCGGCGTCATAGGCCGCATGCCTTGTATCCTGCTCGAACGGAATGCAATCGGCGATCTCGCACGGCATAGTCGTGATGTCCACGTCGATGCCAAGTTCGCGCAGCGCGATCATCAGCGCTGCGAAGAATTCCGCGACGCTCATCGGCTTGAGCATGATCTGGCGGAAATGGCTTTCGGCTGTCCGCACCCAGAGAACATGATCGATGAAATCAAAATCGATCTGGAAACTGCTGCCACGCCAGGGGATCGGCGAGGTGGTCAGCCCGCGCACCGTGACATAGAGCGCGACATGCCAGGAATGATTGAGCCAGGGTGACAGCGCCATACGGATCTTGCCGACGGCCTGCGTCCACAGATGCAGCGTATCGCGCGCGTCTTTCCAGGCGGCATAGGGCAGTTCGGGCCAGCGCTCTTGATGTGGTGCCATAAGCCATCATGGAACGGTGGCGATACGGCTTCAAGCTGTCGCGTTACTTCCCAATGTGAAAGCGCACGACAGTGGCGAGCGTGATCCAGTTGGCGTTTTCGCCATAGATATTGCGGCCGTAAATCAGATCCATGTTGAAGTCATCGATCGGCCGCCAGCGCAACCCGACCTGAAAGCGCGGCTCGGTCACGCCGATGGGATCCTGCCGTGCGCCAAGCTGGCCGAACACTTCGGCGGTGAGCGTCCAGACATTGTCAGGCGTGCGCCAATCCAAGCCCGCACCGTAAGTAAGGTAATGCCGGTCGGCGACGCGATCCCACTCCCAACCGCCATTGAGATTGATGCGGACGACATTCGAAAGCCGCAGCGTCGCCGGAATGGTGGCAAAGAGCGCGGTGTTCTGCTGCGCGGAAAAGTCATAAACAGCCGCGCCCGAGACTGCGATGCCCCAGCTGCCGATCGCGGTCGGCACCAGGTTGGTCTTGAATTTCGGGATTGCACCGCTCGACCAATCCCCGTCAGCGCGCGCGCGGGCGAGTTGCGTGCTCAGCTCCACCGGGCGAAACATATTGACCACGCAGGTTGGCGAGGTGGCCGCAAAAAAATCATGGTTGCCCGCGGCCGACATCCACGATTCAACCTTGCAGGCGCCGGGCTCGCTGACGTCGGCCGTGTCGACGACATAGGCCGCACCCGCCGCGCCAGCGTGGTCCGAGCACGTTGCGGTGGCCGCCACGGCGAACAGCAGGATAACGGCTCTCGCCGAGCCCGCGCGCAAGGCCCACCCCCCTCAACATCCGGCCGAACCGGCTCGCCTTGTTTCTATGAGGTTCCCGCGCGCAGCGCTATTCCCCGTCCCCTGGAAAATAAAGAGGCCGCCAACCCCAGGCGGCCTCAAGTTACCCCAGTGACCGATTCGTCGACTTCACAGCGCTTATCGTTCAATCCGGTTCGCGCGCGGTTGTCAGTCAGTTTTTCCTGACGACATGGAGGGTCGCGCTTGCCGGCATCGTCGGTCCATCCCCAATAATTGATGCACGGACGTCTCGATGAGGACTGTACCCCGGCCGCCGCCGCGCGGAAATAATTTCAGCGGTCTCGCCGCACGAATTTCCGGATGCGTGTTTTCGAAGCCACATGTTCCCTGTTTGCAGGAACTTTTGTCAGCAATCGCAAGGCCCGGCCGTTCACAGACAAGCACCTAATTACCGGAAACCGGCTGCGCGATTTCAATTTTAGTGCTCTCAGCGCTTTTTTTACGCGGACGTTATTGACGCAATCCGGTGGTTGGCCTCGACAATGCCTACTTTGAATCAAAGCATGTCATTGGAGGAGCCGCCTATGCGCGATTCCATGTTCATGTTGGCCCCGGTGGGGCTCATTATTTATTTTCTCATCTACCCGGACCAATTCCATGCGTTCCTCGCCTGGGCCGGACAGTATTTGCACTAGAATCGATGCACCGCGCATCAGCTGCAACCCGGTGGCTGTAGCAAATTTGCATTAAGTGATTGCGGCGAATTGGATCAGCTACGGGCTTGCTTATAGTCCTATCGCTCGGCGGGCGGGCGCGACTGTCGAATGTCACCTGCGAAAACGACATTGACGCGCGACGTTTCATCTGTCATCCGCAACACATTCCTTCCTCATTGTCAGTTCATCAATGCCTCGAAGATCATTCCGCGTCGGCCGCTCGTTTACCGGCCTCGGTCTATTCGCGATCCGGCTCATCAAGAAGCGCGAGAAAATCGCCGAATACAAAGGCCCGCGATGCGGCGCCGAAGTAGCCGGCCGCCTTGAGCGGCGCGGCAATCGCTACCTTTACGAGATCAATCCCCGCGTCACCATCGACGGCACACCGCGCAGCAATGTCGCGCGCTACGCCAATCACTCCTGCAATCCGAACGCGGAAACCTTTACCTACGGCGGGCGTGTGTTCATCCGCGCGATGCGCAACATCAAGCCGGACGAGGAAATCACCTACGATTACGGCAATGACTATCTCAAGTACGTCATCGGCCGTTCGCGCTGCCAATGCACCCGTTGCCGGCGGCGACGGGCGCGCAAGCAGCGGGAGAAGCGCGCGCTGGACAAACGCCGGGCGGCCCGCCTCGCCCGCGCGCGCCGGGCAGCCAGGCGGCGGGCGAAATAGCACGTCCCCCAGGCGAGCGGGGCGTCAGCCGAGCAATCCTCCCATCCGATTTTGCCCCTGCCCGTCGCTATTCGCCCGTGCTAGGCAGACGCAGCAATTCGCCGGGGCCCCTCCTTGACCTCCGAAAGTCTTGAGAAGCGTGCAACCTTGCGCGCGGACCGTATCCCGCTCGGCATCTTGTTCATGCTGGGCGCAACGATCATGTTCGCGCTCTCCAGCGCGTTGTCGAAATGGCAGGTCGCGAACTATTCCTTCGTTGAGGTGCTGTTTTTCCGGGCGATCGCCTCCCTGGTCACCTGTGCTGCGTTGATCTTGCCGGGCATCGGCCTTGCGGTGCTGCGCACCAACCGGCTGCGCGATCATTTCGGACGCAGCGCGACACAGGCCACTGCGCAGAGCCTCATCATCATCGCATTCGGCCTGATGCCGCTGGCGGGCGCGGTTGCCATCAACTTTTCATCGCCGCTTTTTGCAACGCTGTTTGCCGCGCTATGGCTGAAGGAAAAGATCGGTACCGCGCGCGGTTGCGCCCTGGTGGTGGGATTTCTCGGCGTGGTGTTGGTGGCAGCACCCGGCGCCGACAGCTTTCGTACGGGCGCGCTGTTTGCGCTTGCCAATGCGGTGCTGTTCGGCAGCGTCACCGCGGCCGTACGCGGCATGACGACGACCGAGTCTGCCGAAACGCTGACCATGTATCAGATGATTTTCCTGACGCTGTTTTTCGCGCTTGCGCTGCCATTCTTTTTCACCGCGCCGACGTCGATGGACGCACTTGCGATGATCGGCAACGGTATCATCAACGGAGTAGGCCAATATTGGTGGACGCGCGCATTATCGTTGGCGCCACCGTCGGCGGTCGGTCCATTCTACTATTTCTCGCTGGTGTGGTCGGCCGCGCTCGGGTTTGTTTTCTGGGGCGATGTGCCGACAATCGCCCTGCTCGGGGGCTCAGCCATCGTAGTCGGCTCCGGTCTGTTCCTGCTCTGGCACGAGACGGGTAAAAAGCCGCTAGCCGCCGACTAGGCTACATCATTCGTCACAGCGAATTCCAAGGGAGTGCGATCGATGAGTTTAAATATCCGCCGCGTTGTCACCGGCCACGATGATCAGGGCCGCGCCAAGGTGCTGATCGATGAAACCGTGAAGAACGTCGTGTCGCAGCGCCCGGGTGCGCTTTACAGCGTCATCTGGTCGAGCGACGGGTTTCCGGCGAATAACGACGGCGACGTGGATCCATCCGGGAAGAAAATCGGCACCACCATTCCGGGCGGAACGGTGTTTCGCATTGTCAGCTTTGGACCGGGCGTCGCGCCGCGCAATCACCGCACCGATTCGATCGACTATGCTGTGGTGATGTCGGGCGAGATCGACATGGACCTGGATGGCACCATCGTCCATCTGCAGGCCGGCGACGTGCTCGTGCAGCGTGGCACCATCCACAACTGGATCAACATGGGCGATGAGCCATGCGTCATCGCCTTCACGCTGGTCTCGGCAAAGCCAGTGACCGCGGGCGGCAAGCCCCTTCCCGCGCAGGGCTAGGCATCCAACTCCGGGTAGCGCCTGAATATCCCGGACTCGTTGAAGGGGATGCGCCGCGCAGAGCCAAGGTATTTTTTTATCCCGGGCCGCTGCGCGATCCGGTCGCGAATATCGACGATGCCCGGCACCTTGCGTTCAATGCCTTTGCTAGACGTCGGGAATGCGTAACGAAGCCCTTCGATCAGCTGAAACATCGACAAATCGACATAAGTCGCCTTGCGGCCAAGCAGATAAGGGCCCCCGCTCTTCTTCAGGACGGTCTCGAAGTAGCCGAGATATTTCGGAGCGCGTTCGGCGATAAAATTTGTGGTGAAGCGCTTGGCCTCCGGCTTCTGGTCCTCATAATAGAGCCCTGAACCGACTGGATGATGGGTATCGTGAATTTCCTTCACGAAGTCGGTCACCGTGAGCTGCAACTGGTGCAGCCAGAGGCGGCTCGCTTCGTCGCGCGGCGCAAGCTTCAGGCGCGGCCCGAGGTAAAACAGGATATTGGCGGCCTGCGCGATCACCAATTTTCCTGCTTTCAGGAACGGCGGCGCGAATGGCGGGCGTTTGTCTCGTCCACCATCCATCATTGCGAGCATGCGTTTCATCCCGCCGGCCTTGCGCGCGACATCGTCATAGGACGCGCCGGCATCTTCGAGCGCGAGCCGGACGAATTCGCCGCGGCCCTGAATCTCCGGCCAATAGAACAGCTGATAGCGCATCAGTCACCCCACATGCGGGCAGGCGTTTCCAGGAATGCGAGCTTGGCGCGCCTGCCGGAACAACTTCAAGAGGCAATCGGGATCCCGACGACTACGGCCAGGCAAAAAAAGACGCGGGCAACGTGCGGAAATCTCCCACGTTGCCCGCGCCAAACCTGAAGACTTCGGACCCTCAGCCGGTCAGTTGACCGCGAAGCAGTACAGCAATCCGGCTCCACCGGTGCTGACGAGGTCGGCTTGCGAGCAACCGCCTTCCGCGCCGCGCGACGGGTGCGACGAGTTCCATGATCTGTTCGCTTCATCATCAGCCAGACCCTGGCGATCGTTATGTCCGAGCATGACCGACCCTTGCGTGCTGCTCGTGTAGTTCTTGCAAGTCATGTCCTTGTCAGCAGGAAAGGCTTTACCGTCCGGCGTCGAGCCCGTCACAATGTCATGCTTGTTCGGCTTGTCACCGCGGCCGTTGATCACGTCGCCCTTTTCCGAAAGATTGTTTTGCTTGTTGAGCTTGTTGTTCGCGCTGTGCAGATCGTCGACGCTCGTGGCAACGACGACGCCTTTGGCATTCATCCAGGGACCTTTGCCGATACGGTCGCGCGCGTTCACGGCACCAGCGCCTTGCGTCGACAGATAAGCGTGCCAGGTCTTGGCGCCCGCCCCCGCCGATTGCGCAAGCTCCTGGCAGTGCTTGTCCGCCCCGGTGAGACCGCCAAGGTCGGCGCCTTTGCCCAGGCCAACGCTTGTTACAAAGAATGTCATATTCGCCTGTTGCGCCCACGCGGGTGCAGCACAAAGCAGTGCAAGGCACGCCGCAACCGGCGCACCCAATTCGAACAATCGTCATCGTATTACCTCCCGGCAATCGGCAAGGCCCGTCGCCTCACCACAGTGAGAGGACAACACCGGAGACGAGACTCCAGTCCGGTGTTCACGTGACGTTGATGTCGCAGGCCATCATTTGCCGGAATATTGCGCGTCGGTCACCGGCTCGAGCCAGGTCACGTGCTCGCCGGCCTCAGCCTCCTGCATGGCGAGGTGCTCCATGCCGTGTTCAGCCGTCGCCCCGTGCCAGTGCTTTTCGCCGGGCGGAATCCAGACGGTGTCGCCGGCACGGATTTCACGCACGGGACCACCCCAGGTTTGCACCCGGCCAATGCCGGACGTGACACAGAGCGTTTGCCCGAGCGGATGGGTATGCCAGGCGGTTCGGGCGCCGGGCTCAAAGCGAACCCATGCCGACCGGATGCGGGCGGGATCCGGCGCCTGAATGATGGGATCTTGCCACACCGTCCCGGTGAAACTGGGCGCGCCCATACGGCGCGAGGGCCGTGATCCGCATGCAATAATGTCCATCTCAATCTCCCTGAAAATGCAGTGCTATGCCTGCCGGTGCGATAGTCTAGCTTGGCGTCAATAAAAAAGCCCGGCGTTGCCGCCGGGCTTCAATACAATCGGAGGTGGGATATCAGACCACCTGCAAATTGCCAGCGGCCTGCTTGCCACGCTCGGTCACGATTTCGAAGCTGACCTTTTGGCCCTCGTTCAGCGAGCGTAACCCTGCACGCTCAACAGCGGTGATGTGCACGAACACATCCTTCGAACCATCGTCTGGTTGGATAAAGCCGAAGCCTTTTTGGGTATTGAAAAACTTCACAGTTCCGACAGGCATCAAGAGTTCCTTTCACGCTTCCTGTTGAACGCCCACGCGCTCATCGCGTCGGCGGTCACAAGCCAAGTTTTGGATTTCACTTGAGGCGCAGCCCAAAACCGGGAGCGTGGCAGCAAGGTGAGGCCGAAAACCAGGTTGCGGCGGCGACATAGACGGATTTCGCTGCAACGTCAACGGTTCAGCGCGCTATTGCCGGTGTCAGATAACGCTTTATGAATTCGTAATAGCAACTCGTTAGTGTTGCAGCGGCTTCGGCGCGAGCCTTAACAAATTGTGAAAAGGCAATGTGTCGGCCACCGGCGACAATGGCGAGTAAGCATGCGCGGAGACAAACGAAAAGCAAGGCGCCATCGCATGCGCGTCGACGCGCGGCTGGTGCTCGACAGTGGAGAGCTTTGCGACTGCGCGCTGTCGGACGTTTCGGACAGAGGCGCGCGTATCAATGTCCACGATTCGGAAATAATCCCCGATAATTTTCTGTTATTGCTGGCGGGAAATGGCGCGGCACAGCGGAAATGCCGCGTGATATGGCGCAAGCCTCAGCAGCTCGGTGTGAAATTTGAAAACTGGCTTGACGAGCGCGTGCAGGCTGCGCGTGCTCCGAAAAGCAACGCGAGCGGTGATGCCGCGACCAAAAAAGTTGAGCCAGCCGTAAGCGACGCTTGATCGAAAGCCGTCAGGACTGCTGTATCGCCGACAACAGCCAATCACCACCGCGAGCACGCATGAATGTCCATAGCTCGGTGACTTCACTGGGCGCGCCACCTTCGACGGTTCGTCCGCTCGCTCGCTCGACCATTTGATCGACGAGAGAGAACCGCATGGCGACCGTCGCATAGTCGACCGCGCCTTCGCGCCAGGCTTCCGCGAGGTCACCCTGCTCGAGCTTGACGTTGGTAATCTTGTTGATGACACCGCGGCTCGCATTTTCGGACAGTTGCTCGGAAAAATACGAAAGCATTTCCGGCGTCACTTTCACGCGCAGTGCATTGAGATCCTCAGCCGAATAAGCGGCCTGCACGTCGCCGAGCAGACGTTCGAACGCGTCGTAGTCCGATTTAGCGATCGTGAGCGGCGCGCCGGTGGGCGTATTGGCGCCGAACATGCCGCCGAGGCCGCTATAGGCGTGGCCGGTCGCCGGATGCGCAGCCGCATAGGCCGGCTCATGGCGGCGCTGCCACCAGGCAAACAATAATCGCGCCACGATGATGACAAGGCCGATTTGCAGCATCAAGCCAAGCAGCGAGGCGAAGCCGCCCATGCCGCCAAAGAAACCATGCCCAAACAGAAGGCCGAAGAGACCCGCACCGAGGAAGCCGGCAGCAAGCCCGCCGAAAAGACCACCGCCGAACAGACCGGGTCGCGATGCCTGGCCGATCGTCCCCGCGCTTCCGGGCTGCGTCATGCTGCGCTGGATCGGGCTCGCTGAATTGGGTGCAGTACTTGTAGCGGGCGGCGCGGAGAACGTTCGCATGCCACGGCTTCCGCCTGAGAACCCGCCGCCGGCACGCGCATTCGCGTCGGCCGCAAACAGCACCAATACGGTCGCGATCGCGGCAAACGCGACCATCAGACGACGGCAATTCATTTGTATCCTCCCGGCATGTCGGCTGCAGGAGAATAGGCATGCGCGGAACAATTTGTAAGGGGCGCACATGCGCCGCAACGACGCGGCAAAACGGGCAAACTTGCCTCAAATCACCCAAATCGCCTCGATCACGCAGATATTATGACGAGCGCGGAACAGGCGCCCCTCCCCGTTGTTGGCTGACGTGGCGACTTAAGGACGTTTTCCGATGAAAGGCCTCACAGCCATCGCATTGCTTTTCGCACTCGGAACGGTCGCGGCCGCAAAGCCCGCGCCCGTCGAAGAGGCGCGGCCGGCCATTGCACTGAGCGATGTAGACATCAATATCGGCCCATCCGGCCCCGCGCGGGAGCGCGACTATTTTCAGGCGCCGCAAGCGCAATTCAATGCCGGCGGTTTTGTTTGCCGTGTGTCGTTGATCGTGTTCGACAAAACGCGCCTCGCCTCGTCGTGTCGTTGACACGCGAATGAGCTAAGCGCGGGCGCGGGAACCAAGCGACCGTCAAACCGTTATTTTGCCGAACGCTGATCCGCGACACACGCGGTCATTTCATCGGCGTAACACGAACTGATGGGGCACCAAAATGCTCGGTACAATTCTCGTTATTCTCCTGATCCTGGCGCTGGTCGGCGCATTCCCGCGCTGGGGCTACAGTTCCGGTTGGGGTTACGGCCCCTCCGGCATCGTCGGCGTGTTGTTGATCGTGGTGTTGGTCCTGGCGTTGACCGGTCGCGTCTAGACCAGGTTACTGGACAATAGTCTTCTTCACTTCGGCGACCAGTTGCTTGAGCGTAAACGGCTTGGCCAGGAACGCGTATTGTTCCTGGTCAGGCAGATTCTTGCTGAAGGCTTCCTCGGCATAGCCGGAAACGAAAATAATCTTCACGCTTGGATCGCGCCGGCGCAGCTCCTTGAGCAGCGTCGGCCCATCCATTTCCGGCATCACCACATCTGACACCACAAGATCGACGTGGCCGTGTTTGTCGAAGGCCTCGATCGCCTCAACGCCATTGCCGGCCTCCAGCACCGTGTATCCACGCGACGACAGTCCACGTGCGTTGAGCGCGCGCAATCCTTCCTCGTCCTCGACCAACAGGATCGTGCCCTGCCCGGTCAAGTCGGCAGCGGCAGCCCGCGCCATTGTGTCCGCGGCAGACAGGGCGCCGGCAATTGCCGGCGTCTCCACCGCAGGAATTTGTGCGAGCGCCTCTTCGGCTCCAGGAATATGGCGGGGAAGGAAGATGCGAAAAGATGTCCGCCCCGGTTCGGAGTCCGCGTAGATAAATCCGCCGGTCTGTTTCACAATTCCATATACGGTGGAAAGACCAAGCCCGGTGCCCTTGCCGACGTCCTTGGTGGTGAAAAACGGCTCGAAGATTTTGTCGATGATGTCGGAAGGAATGCCGGTCCCTGTGTCGCTGACTTCGACCAGCACGTAGTTCGCCTTGGGCATGCCCTTGTAGGCGAATTTTGCGCATTCTTCGGCCGGAACGTTGCTTGTGCGAACGGTGAGTTTGCCGCCGTCCGGCATGGCGTCGCGGGCATTGACCGCCAGGTTCACGATCACCTGTTCGAACTGCGAAATATCGACTTTCACCGGCCAAAGGTCGCGCCCGTGCACAATATCCAGTGAGACTTTCTCACCGATGAGCCGCTTGAGCAGCATGCCGAGGTCGCTCAAGGTTTCAGCAAGATCGAGCACTTGCGGACGCAAGGTCTGCTTGCGCGAAAACGCCAATAGCTGCCGCACAAGCGCCGCCGCGCGATTGGCGTTTTGCTTGATCTGCATAATGTCCTTGAAGGACGGATCGGTCGGTTTATGCGCGTTCAACAAAAAGTCGGTCGCCATCATGATGGCGGAGAGAACATTGTTGAAATCGTGGGCAATACCGCCCGCCAACTGACCGACGGACTCCATTTTTTGTTGTTGCTGCACGCGATTTTCAAGCGTGCGCTGCGCCGTCGTCTCCAGCGCGTAAACGATCGCGGCCTCGCCATCGCGGTCTTCCTCCTCGACCGCAATGACAAAGAAGTTGGCCCAACGGTCGGCGCTTCCGGTCAGCGGAGCTTCAACCGGCGCAATATCGCTCTGTCCTTCCGCGGCCTTTCGAATGGCCGCTTCGAGCACCGGTCGATCGCGTTCGACGACCACCGACAGGATCGAGCGGTCGTTGCTCTTGAGCAAACCCTCGAAGGCACTGGCGAAGCGGGCATTGCTGCGGGCGATGCGGCCGGTCTTGTCGACCGTGGCAATCGCCATTGGTGTATTCTGGAAGAAACGCATGAAGCGCACTTCCGCAGCACGCTGCGGGTCGCTGCCTTCATCTTTTGCACGGTTGAGAACCAGCGTACGTGAGGTGCCGGGCGTCCCGTCGGCACCGAATGCGACCTTGTGGAACAGGCGCACCGGGACCGGTTTGCCCCCGCGGGTCTTGAGATCGAGGTCAAGCACTTCCGTCTTCACTTCGCCCGGCGCCGCGCTGAATGTTGTCAGGAGCGCCGCACCCTCACCCGCGACGATGTCGCCAAGCTTAAGTGACCCGGCGCCCACTTGCGCGAGGTCGTGATCGAGCCATGCCGCAAGAGTGGCGTTCAGATAAACGATGTCGCCAGCGGCATCGACTGAGAAAAAACCAGCCGGCGCGTGATCGAGATAGTCGATGGCATGCTGCAGCTCCTGGAACACGTTTTCCTGCCGCTCGCGGTCGCGCGTGACGTCGGCGATCGACCACACGGTCAGTCGCGCATCGCGTCGATTTTCGCCGAGCGGACGCACGCGCATGCGCAGCCAGCGGCCGCTTTCTCCGGCCGCGCCGGTAATTCGAACTTCCTCTTGCAGCCTGCGGCCTTCGCGAGCGGCCTTGAGAAGGCGATAGATTGATTCGGAAACGTCGGGGTCGCCAATGAAGACCCGTTCGATCGGCCGCACATCTTGGATGTCGGTTACACCAATGAGATCGAGGTAGGCCGCGTTGGCATAAAGCACGCGCCCCGACTGGTCCGTAACCAGAATGCCGTCGAAGGCGCCGTCGACGACCGCTTTGAGCAATGGATTGCCTTGCTCCCGGCCTGCAAACCTCATGATTCCCGAAGCTGTCGCAAACAGAGCGAAGACCCCGACGGTTCCCAGCGCGGCCAGCAAGGTCAGGACATAGGCTTCCACGTAGTCGCGGCCGACGTAGATCAGGCCGCCAGCGGCCCCAACGAGGGCCCCCGCCACCAGCAGCACCTTGCTGATCGACCCGGCGGGCGCATCCTGGCTTTTGTCAAAGGCCTTGCGTTCGTGCCCTTCGGCACGGTCGCGCGCTTGCGTCGGCGCTGCCGGATCGTGACTTGCCATAGACCCTGAGTGCCTTAAGGCGCCCTATGGGCGCAAGTGCCGGCCTCGGCGGCCATTGGATAATTAGTCATTGTCATCGCCTGGCAGACACCATGCGGCGCAGCCGCATGACATAGCCAATCACCTCGGCGACGGCCTTATAGTGCTCGGGCGGGATTTGCTGGTCAATTTGAACTGTAGCGTGGAGCGCGCGGGCAAGCGGCGGATTCTCGACAATCGGAACCGAGTGCTTGCCGGCGACCTCCCTGATTTTTAGCGCGATGGAATCGACACCTTTGGCCACGCAAATCGGCGCATCCATCCCGCGTTCATACTCAAGTGCAATCGCGTAGTGGGTCGGGTTGGTGATGACCACCGTGGCTTTCGGGACCGCAGCCATCATGCGCCGGCGCATGCGGATCTGGCGCACCTGCTTCATCCTGCCTTTGATGGCCGGATCACCTTCGGTCTGCTTGAACTCTTCCTTCAATTCCCGCAGCGACATTTTCTGGCGCTCGTACCATTGCCGGTACTGGAAGAGGTAATCGGCAGCAGCCACCACCGCGAGCATAGCGACGACACTGCCGAGCAGCTTGAGCGCCAGCGACAGGGATAGCGACATAATGAAAGTAGGGATCGCTGCGCGTCAGCGCTTCGAGCCGACCGCGCTCCGGCCACATCAGTGCGGTGAGCACGCTACCGACCAGCACGAGCTTGACGAGGCCCTTGCCGAGATTGGCAAGCGCCTGCTTGGAGAACAACCGCTTCGCCCCGGCCGCCGGCGATATCTTGGAAAGCTTCGGCGCCAGTGCTTCGAAGGACCATACAAGGCGATGTTGGATGATGTTGCCGCCGAGCGCGGCCAGCAACAAAATCAGGAAGGGAATAGCCACGGCCGCGATCATCTCGCTGCCTATTTTCTGAAATAGGCGCGGCAAGGCAGGACCGTCGACGCTGATGTCGTAGGAATTGGCGATAAGCCCGCGCATCGTCGTGGTCAGATCTTTTCCCATCGTGCCGGAGAACGCCATCAGCACGAGCGCGGCGCCGGCAATCACGAACCAGGTGTTGACCTCCTGGCTCTTGACCACGTCACCGCGCTTGAGAGCTTCCTCAAGCCGCTTTTGGGTCGGTTCTTCTGTTTTGTCGGTATCGCCGTTATCTTCCGCCATGCACGCTCCCGTTCAGCTGTGCGGCGCAAGTTCGGTCAGGACGCCTTCGAGATAACCAACGAACGTTCCCATCATCGCCCCGATGACCAACAGGAGCAGCAGCAGTCCGAGCAGAATCGACAGCGGAAGGCCGATGAAAAAGACCTGCATTTGCGGCATGAGCCGTGACAAAACGCCCAGTCCGAAATTGAACAGCAGACCAAAGACCAGAAACGGCGCCGACAGCTGGATCCCGATGCGAAATGCCGTTGCGATCACGCGCGTCACGTGCTGCGCGGCGTCGCCCAAGAGCGGCAACTCACCGGGCTGGAAAATCGTATAGCTGTCATTCATTGCAGCAATGACGAGGTGATGCAGGTCGGTGGCAAACACCAGTGCGACGCCGAGGACGCTCAAAAAATTTCCGACGAGTAGACCCTGCTGGTTCTGCGTCGGATCGACGGCGGTGACGAAGCCCAAACCCATTTGCTGGGCAACAACGGAACCCGTGATTTGCAGCGCTGAAATCGCCAGCCGCGCGGTGAGACCGAGCACCGCGCCTATGACAAGTTCCTGAAACAGCAATACGAGCACCGGCCCAAAGGTCTTGAGATCGACGGCATAGGCCTTCTGGTGGGCGGGAAGCAGGATGGCCGTGAGCGCCAGCGCTATCGTGAGACGCACGCGCGACGGCACGCTCAGCTCGCCCACTCCGGGCAACAACATCACCATGGCGCCAACGCGGGCGAAGGTCAGCATGAAAGCGGTCGCGAGGGCCGGCAAAAATGAAATATCGATGCGCATCGGCCCTGTCCGCGGTTAACCGCTCACAATACGCGCGGCAATCCGCAACATCTCAGCGTGCATCTTTTCGGCCATGAACGGCAGCGCGATCAGCAACGATATGAAGATCGCCAGTATTTTCGGTACGAAAGCGATCGTCATTTCCTGGATTTGCGTGAGCGCCTGCAGCAGCGAAATGGCGACGCCCACGGCAAGTCCGACCAGCATCACCGGGCTGGCGACAACGATGAGCGTGTAGATTGCATCACGGGAAACGTCGAGTACTTCGGGACCGGTCATGACCTTGCAATACCTAGATCGGCATCTTCATGATGTCTTCGTAGGCCGCAATGACGCGGTCGCGCACGGCGACGACCGCATCGATTGCAACTTCAGTCTCGGAAACCGCCGTGACGACATCGACGATATTGGCTTTCCCGTTGGCCGCCGCGCGCGTCTGCGCATCGGACTTGCGACCCATTTCGGCGACCGAACCGATTGCCTCCTTGAGCACGGAGGCGAAGCTGCCCTCGCCGTTCGCATCGGCGGCGGGCTGGCGAACAAGACCTACGGAGGAAGCGTCGGACGCGATGCGTGCGACACTGGCATAGGCGCTGGCTGCAGCGAGCGGTGAGGCCATGTTGATTTACGCCTTTCAGGCTTTGAGGATGTCGATGGTGCGTTGGATCATGCGCCGTGTAGCGCTGATGACATTGATATTGGCCTCGTAAGAACGTTGCGCATCGCGCATGTCCGTCATTTCCACCAATGGATTGACGTTGGGGTATTTGACGTTGCCATTGGTGTCGGCGGCGGGATGGCCCGGTTCGTATTTCAGCCGAAATGCCGAGGTGTCGGTCTGCACTTTGCCGAGTTCGACCACCTGTGCCTCGATCGAGCGATCGAGCTCGCTGCGAAAAGTCGGAATCTTGCGGCGGTAGGGATCTGCGCCCGCAGTTTGTGGCGTTGAGTCCGCATTGGCGATATTTTCCGAAATGACCCGCATTCGACCGGCCTGAGCGCGCAAGCCGTATGCCGCGATCGTCAGTGTCTTGATGAAATCCACCGTTGCCCTCCTGCGGCTGCGCCTAGCGCTTGCCGAGCGCGGTCTTGATGAGATTGAGACTGCGCGTGTAGAGCGCGGTCGCCGTCTGGAAATCCATTTGGTTGGCTGCAACCTTCATCATCTCTTCCTCGAGATTCACCGCGTTGCCGGCGGGGCGAACTTCAAAATCGCGCGCGTTCGACGCGCGGTAAGGCGACTGGCTCAAGCCGACCCCGGCAAGATGGCTATCCGCGGTGCGCGTCAGGGACACCGCGGAAACCGTCCCAGGACTGGCGAGCGGCGCTTCTTCGAATTTCAGTGGTGCGATGTCGTGCGCGCGGTATTTTGGCGTATCGGAGTTCGCGACGTTTTCGGCCAATACCCGTTGGCGGGCCTGCGCCCAGTCGAGCCGGGTGCGCAGCATCGACAAGATTGGAATGTCGGCAATGGCCATGGCCTGCTTCCCCAAAAGACGTCCCGAACGTCAGGACCGTCGCCCTAGGCAGACTTTGCCGGGTGTATGGTTAATGGCTGGTAAAAATGGGTAGCGGGGACGGATCGCCGCTTGCGTCAAACGCAGCTGAAAAGGTCCAAATCTGGCCCCGACTGCAAAATGCCACTTTATTTGTTAATGCTCTGTTAGTATTCAGGGCGGCAAATAGTGCCCAGTTGAGTTAACCATTCGGGCGATTCCCCCACATCGGGGCAGCACGAAGAACGGAGCGCTTTGATGTTCGAGAGCTTGTTCGGCTCGGAAATGCCGCTGGCCGCGCGCTTCTTCGTCGCCTTTCTGGTGGTGCTGGCGCTAATTGGCCTGACTGCCTGGCTGGTGCGCCGTTTCGGCGCAAATCGCCTCGGCAATGCCACACGTGGACGCCAACCGCGTCTCGCAGTGATCGACGCAGCAACCGTGGACGGGCGTCGACGCCTGGTGCTCATCCGCCGCGACAATATCGAGCATCTATTGATGATCGGCGGCCCCACCGATCTCGTCGTGGAACCAAATATCGTGCGCGCAGTCGGTACACGCGACGTTGTGCGCGAACCTTCGCGGGTCGCCACCGAACCTGCAGTGCGCGCGACCGCACATATCGAAAATGGCTGGCCATTGCAGCCGGCGGGCGAGCCGGCGCCCGCAGCCGCGCCCCGTCCCTCCTACCGCTCGGCTGCAACTGAAGAGCCTTGGCTTGCCGCAGAGCCCGGCGCCCGCGCCCGGCCTGCCGACAGCCTGACTGGTCTCGCCGCCGAATTGTCGACTCGTCTCACGCCGCCCGACGCCGGCGTGCCGGTTGCACGCAGTGAACCGGCCCCACGGGTACAAATAAATGAGCCTGCGGCTGCGCCGGCCCAGGCCGATCACAATCTTGCAGAGATGGCACAACAACTTGAAGCGGCGTTACGCCGGGCGCCTTCACCGGAAGGCCGTCCGCCGGTGACCGATCCACTCGCCACCACGCCGATGGCTGGGACAAAAGCTCCAGATTTAACGCGCGGTCCCGCGCGCGAGCTTAAAGCCCGCGTCGAACCGAAGTTCGAGGCCAGGCCCGAACCCAAGTTCGACGTCAAGGTCGAGCCGCGTACCGAACCCGCGGCAACACCGGGAAAAAATCTCTACGAAAATCTTGAAGAGGAGATGGCCAGCTTGCTGGGCCGTCCGCCAGGAAAAACGTGACAGCCACTTCCGACCGCCGTGTCCGTCTTGTGACGGTGGTGGTCGGAGTAGCTGGGCTGATCCTCACCGCGACGGCGCCAGCCGCTGCCCAGGACATCAGCGTCAATTTCGGACAAGGCAATGGCCTGACCGAGCGCGTGATCCAGATGATCGCGCTGCTCACAGTCCTGTCGCTTGCGCCGTCCATTCTTGTGATGATGACGTCATTCACCCGCATCGTGGTGGTGCTGTCGTTGTTGCGCACGGCGCTCGGCACCGCGACGGCGCCGCCCAACGCGGTGATCGTGTCGCTCGCGCTGTTCCTGACGGCGTTCGTCATGGGCCCGGCGCTTCAACGCGCATATGACACCGGCGTTCGGCCGCTGATGGCCAATGAAATAACGGCCGAACAGGCCTTCGAGCGCGGCGCCCAGCCGCTGCGCGCTTTCATGCAGAAGAACGTACGCGAGAAGGATCTGAAGCTGTTTGTCGACATGGCAAAGGAAGCCGAGCCGACCAAACCGGAAGACCTCTCCTTGCGGGTGCTGGTTCCGGCCTTCATGATTTCCGAACTCAAACGTGCGTTTGAAATTGGCTTCCTGCTGTTCTTGCCGTTCCTGATCATCGACCTCGTGGTGGCATCGGTGTTGATGTCCATGGGCATGATGATGCTCCCGCCCGTGGTGGTGTCATTGCCGTTCAAGCTGATCTTCTTCGTTCTGGTCGACGGCTGGAGCCTGGTTGCGGGATCGCTCATCCAGAGCTATGGCGGATAGCCGCCAGCGGACTAGCGCGAACGCGCGCCCATCCTTGGCAATCGCGGAATTGAGCCGGTCGGCTCGGTGTCCGGCTTGACCGGTACGCCGGCTGGCGCCTTTGGCGGCAGCGGCGACGATCCCGCATCGCGAATTGCAGCCCCATTTGGCGCCGCTTCGCCGGGCGGGGCCGCATTTGTCTGTGGTCCTTTAGCCTTATCGGGTGCCGGTTCCGCAGCAGGCGCATCCGGCCGGGCGAGATTGCGGATGATTCCGGATAGCGCGTGCGCAGATCGCGCAGGAATGCATCGAGTGTATCGACGCTCGCGACCTTCTTGGCGACAGTCTGGAAGTCAGCACCGCTAGTCCCGATTGGCGCGCTCACGATTTCGAAGGCGCGGCGATCGGGTCCGTCGCTGAATTTGGCACCGTATTTTTCGCGCAAGCGGGCCAAACCGATTGTTTCCTCACCAAGCGCATATCCGATCGAGGCGCGCAGAATGTCGGCTCTTTCGATGTCATTCAAAGGTGCAAGTTCGCGCCAGCGCTCCCCGTAAAGCAACTCGATTTGTTCGCCTGCCTCGCGCCAGTGTTTTGCAGCCCACAGGATATCCGAACGCAGCCGTATTGCTTCGTGGCTGTTGATATTTGTGATCAATTCAAGCGCCAGATCGTGGCGTCCAAGATTTGACATGGCCCGCGCCTCGAGCAGCAGGCGCTGGTCCCGCAAATCGTTCGACAGATCTGCCACGCGCGTCGCCTGCAAGGTTGCGAGCGCCCGGTCGGGCTTGCGGTTCATGAGATACACGACCGCGAGGCGCGTCGCGACCTGTGCGCGGGCGCCGCCTTGCAGGCGGTGATCCACCTGGTGCTGAAGCAGCTCGGCGGCCTGATCGAGAAGATCCACAGACACCAGGCGATCGGCAAGCCGTCGGATCATCTCGTCGCCGCGCCGGCCGATCGGTGTCAGTTCGCGAAAATCGTAGAAGAGGCCAAGCGCTTCGATGGGCGGCAACGTCTCTCCCTTGCCGCCAAGAAAGAGACTTTCAAACGTGGTGGCGGCCTCGTCCTGGATCTTGCGTGTCATGTCGGAATTCGGATGGGCAGTCAGCGCGGTCCGCATGACGTGGAATGCGTCGCGATAGCGGCTATCTTCGGTGTAGAGATGGGCAAGAAGCTTGAGGCCCTCGGTTTCGGTCTCATCACCGCGCCAGACCGTGGTGAGCGTTTCGAGGTCATTGATGACGTCCTTGCGCCCCATGCCGCCGGTCGCGAATGTAAGGACGGTTTCGCGTAAGCGCCCTTGTGCAGCAGCACGCCGATCTCTCGACGTCGCGGCAGTGCGATAGCTGATGAGCGCATCCTCAGTGCGTCCCAGCCCCTCATAAAGCCGGCCAATGAGGACATTGATCGTCGGCTCGAGTTCTGGCGGCACGCCGACGGTCTCGAATTCATTTGCAACACGGGTTGCGTTGTTGAAGTCGCGCACTTCGACGGCGGAACGCAGCGCTTCCTTCAGCGCCATCCGCTGCAACTCGACCGGCAAGGCACCGATGGCAGCACCCACCGTTTTGAAGATGTCGCGTGCCTCGGCCCAGCGCCCCTGGCGGGCATAGGCGATGGCTCGCCAGATCGGCGCATCTTGCTGGTTGCCGACCTGCGGCTTGCCCAATTCCTTGAGCGCATCATCGGGACGATCAAGCATGACGTCGGCGACAGCGGTTAGCACGCTACCGGTCACGTCATCTGATCCGCGCTGATCGGAGAGCGCAACATCGAGCACGGCCTTGGCTTCCGGCGCCATGTCCTTCGCGAGATAGAAGCGAGCCAGATTAAGCCTCGCTTGCCGACGCTTTGTTAAAGGCGCTCCGGCGGCAAGGCCGATCAACTCGGACTGTCTTGCATTGAATGGCGAATCCCGGTCGAAGCCCCAGAGCTGTGTGTCGAATGTGTAGGCGCGAAAGCTGACCGAAACTTGCTGCTGGCCGAGCGAAGTCGCCGACAATGAAAGTCCGTCTGGGCGGCTGATCGTGATTTTGTCCGCACTCAGCTCCGCCGTAATGTCGTCGGCGATCGGCTGCACCACGACGCCGTGCACCGATGGCAGCGCGCGTAGTTCCACAAAATCCTGGACTTTGAGAAATCCGCGCGCCGGCGCGAGCGCCGTAACCACCATCAACCGGTCACCGACCTCGGAATCTTTTATATTGTGAATAGCTCGTGGGCCATCGAGTGGTATGGCGATGCTCGCGCGGTTCTTGCCGACGACACTGCGGGCAATGCTGAGCGGATGTGTGGGCGCAGTCGCAATATCGGTAATATTGACAATCCAGCTCGGGCCGTCGGCGACGACGCTGGCGGCGCGCGGCCGCGCAAGCTTGACACGAACGATTGCCGCACCATCGTCCGCGCGCTCAAACGTGGCCTCGCGCGCACCGCTTTCGTTGTCATTCTGAAACGCAGAGAGGTCGATTGGCGCGGCGCTGTCGAACACGAGCCATAGCGTATCCGCGCGATAAAAGATCGCCGCCGGCGTCGCCACCGCGAATGGAAATTCGACGCGCAGATTGTTTCCGGATTGGTGCACGCCCGCCACAACCGTCGCCTTCGGATTGGGTGCAGGCCGCTCGGCCTCGGCATTCGCGGCCGGCGCTGGAGCTGCTTTCGGCGGCTCCGCTACGGCTGGAGTTGGCACCGGCGCCGCGGGTGGCGGCGCCGATGCAGGCGGCAACGCGACTGGCTGTAGCGGTACGCCGGCTGCCGCGGCAGTCTTGTGCTCTGTTGGTGCAGGCTGCGCCGGCGCAGTGGCGGGGGAAGGCTCGGGTGCAGCAGCTTGCTGTTGCACCAACGGCGCAACAGACGGGGCGGCCTGCGAATGCTCGGCACCTTTTGGCGTCGCCGGCGCTGGTGAAGGCGCAGCTGCAGCTGGCGGCGGCGCGGCAACGTCTGCTTTCGCCGGCACGGCCGGTTTCGGTGCCGGCGTTATGGCTTCTTTCGGGAGCATCGTTTGCGGTGGTGATATCGCCGGCGAGCCTTTTGACGGCGCTGCTTGCTTGGGCGCCCCGCCCTCCTCGGCCTGTTTCGGCTTGGCGCCATCGAGACCGATGTCAACGACGATATTGCGGTCCTCCCGGAAGACGCGCACTTCCGGCGTGCCGTTGAGCGCAAAAACGACTGCGACGGAGTCGAGTTCGATTTCCGATTCAATCGACTTCAAAGTCGGCGGCAGCGAGGCCTTCGCGTCCGCCATGTCCCAATTGACCTGTTGATCAAAATTAAGGGTAAGCCTGCCATCGGCGCGCTCGGGCACCGCATTCACCGTGCCCGGCATTGCGAACACGTAGCGCATGAAAGTCGGCTGCTTCGCAACCTTAACCCGGACCAGCGGCGGCTTTTTATTCTTCTCTTCGGCTTGCTGCTTGTGCAACTGACGTTCGGCTTCGCGCGCGCGCCGGACAAGCTCGTCGATCACCTCCTGCGGCAGGCCGGGCATCGGGCCCTCCCAGGTTTCCGGCAAGAGATCGACATAAAGGCGCTCGGCAGCACCAATCGTATTGATCTTGATCTTTTGCGTCAGGGCGATGCGGATCGCGCTGCCGTCGGGGTCGCGTCGTGCGGCACTGATAACTCCCGGGGCGTTGACACTGAGGCGCTCGACAGCAACGGACACCGGTTTATTGAAGCTGATGATGATGATCGCACCGGAGATGCGCGCCTTTGCCTCCACTGCCTCATCAAATTGAAACATCAAACGCACAAAGCCGCCATCGACGATGGCCTTTACCTCACCTTTGATCGGATCATCGGCGCGGGCTGCGCTGGCCGGCGCAAGTGCGAGCAAGACGAGCAACGCCATGGACGCAAGGCCGCGGCCGCAAGCAAACCCGGGCTTCGATCGCCCCGGTCTGCACGCAAGCATCTGCCTCAGCTTGAATGGCAAAGCCGTCATTAGGCCGTTCCAGCCGGCTGGCCTGCCGGTCGCAACAGCGTAAGGACGGCCGTTTAATGTGGCGTTAACTGTAACGGGGACTACAGGCTAAAGTGCGCAAAAGCCTTGAGTTTTTGCAGGTTTTGGAGGACGGGGAAGGAAATCCAGGCCCGATCCCGCAGGTGCGGCACCCGCGATATGTCCATCACCTGCGCGAGGCTGCGAATGTAAAACAGCTCCTCCTTGGACTGCAGGTTGAAGGCATCGAATTGTTGCTGTCCGTCGCGCAGCTCCGCGTCGGTGATCGCCTCGTTGAAGCGAGCCTTCCAGCCCGAGTCTTGCGGTGTCACATCGAGCCCGGCGCCTTCACCAAAGGGCACTTTTGTTCTGTCGCGAATGGCTGCCGGTAACTTGTCGGGGTAGAGATCATAAAGATCACGGAGGGCGGCCTTCCCGCGGGGCTGGCCGTCGACCTCGCGCACCAGCGCGGCCGCATCGACATTCAACGCGTATTTGACGACCGATGGGTCAAGAAATGGCTCGCGGGTTTCCACCTGATGACGCATCGAACACCGGTCGACACGCTGCAGGCTGACGCGATGCATCAGGTCGAGGCATTCATCCCGCACAGGCCGGCCATCGGCATCGCTCTGATGAAAGGCGACCTCGAGCGGCGGATAACCGCAGAAGAGCTCGTCCGCGCCTTCCCCGCACAACGCCACACGGAAGCCGTCGCGGTGCATTTTTTCAGCGGCAACCAATGAGCAGACGGCGCCTCGAACCAGATTGGGCTCGAAAAACTCGGTCACCTCGACAACATGTCCGATCGACGAAAACACTTCGTCGCTGTCCGGCTCGAAAGGCACCATGCGCAGATCGAAGCCAGTCCGTTCGGCATATTTGGCCGCAAAAGGATAGTCCGGCGCGCTCTCGCCGCCGACAAAGTAGCCGGGCGCTTCCGGCCGGAATTGCCGCGTGTAGTGAGCAATAAGGGTGCTGTCGATCCCGCCGCTGAATAATGTCGCGACTGGCAGATCTGCCGGAAGCCGCGTCCGCACAGCCTCCGACAGAATATGGTCAAGCGCCTTCGGGTCGTGATGCACGGGCATGTCGGCGCGCGGGTAGATCGGCGATTTGAAGCGTGCACAGTTTTTGCGCGACAGCGCATATCCCGGTGGCAGCAGCATGACGTCGCCGACCGGCACGGTTCGCAACAGCGGCCGCATCTCGGAGCAAAAAAGGAAACTGGCGCCAGACTGGATCACGTAGAGCGGCTTGACCCCGAACGGATCGCGGGCCGCGAGAAACTCTCCGTTGGCCAAATCAATGGCGACGAAGGCATACATCCCGACGAGGCGCTCGAGAGCCCGGTAGCCCCACACTTGCAAGGCATTGGCCAGGACTTCGGTGTCGGACTCGGTCCTGAATTCAACACCGAGGTCGGCGAGTTCTTTCCGCAATTCAAGATAGTTGTAGATTTCGCCATTGAAAGCGACCGCAAGCCGTGCATTGAACGAAATCTGCGGCTGGACGCCGTGTTCGGCATCGACGATCCGCAACCGGCGCGTAGCCATTGCAGTATCTTTGCGAAGTACCGCAACAGGGTCGGTCACGTCACCGCGATGTAAGATGCCTTCAATGAGGCGCTGGACCGAAATTTCCGCTTCGGGCCAATCAATCGCGACCGCAATTCCACACATTTAATGTTCCCTGTTGTCCGGGCTTCGGCTCGGCCCGCTTCTTCCCTTCCGCGGTTCCGATCAGTTCGCGGTTGGCTTGCCTTCGATCTTCGGCAGTTGATCGGGAACCTGCGTTTTGGGCTTGGCGCTCGCTCTATTAGCGAGCTCAACGGTCAGGCGCTCGGCGTTGTCCGGCGTCATTTGCGCGAGGATTTCCGACATTTTTTGCGGTTTAATTTGCGTCGACACGTCCACAAGAATTTTCATATCGAGGCGGTCGAAGATTCTCGCAGCATCTTTTGGCTTCATGTTCTCATACATGGAGACAATGCCTTTGAAGCGCTCGGCTTCCACCTTGTCGCAAGTCCCCATCGCCGTGTTGACGCGGCCTTCCGCGTCCTTGAGTTCGGTGACCTTGTCTTCCAGGCGTTTCTCGGCCGCTTTAAGCAGGTTTTCGCGCATTTCCATTTCGCGGCTGCGCGTATCGAGTTCCTGCCGGCGGGTTTGCAGGCGTTCAAGGACCGCGCGCTCGCCGGGCGACGCGATGCGACCGGGCTCAAGCGGAATTGCGGCTCCGGCGACTTCCAGTTTTGGCGCATCCGGCGGCTTGTCACTCACTTTGAGTGCGGGCTCGCTTGATTTTTCTGCAGACTCAGTCGACCCGGTGATGTCGCTGTTACGACCATCCTTGAAATTGAGAACATCTTGCGCCCAGGATTTTTTGGCTCGCGGCAAGCCGGAATTATCCAATCTCTCGGCGACTGTCGCCGTGGGCGAATCCGTGGCGCCATCTTGCTTCGTGGCCTGCACATCGGAGTTGAAGCGCGCGCCCATCCGCTCAGCGAGCGTGTAGCCGCCGTCGAAAACGAGGCCGGACACCTTGAGCGCGAGCAGGCTGATCGTGGCGAAAAGCACGATCGGAATAAGCCGCACATCGCGCAGCATGCGGTTCATGCGGCTTGGCTACCCAGTCGAGAGCGTGTGCGATCGGCGAAGGCCTGCGCGGCAGCTGCGACGGCTTTGGCGTCCTGCACCGGCGCAGGCTCCGCGGCCGGCCGCGTCACACCGGCAATCCGCACGAGCCGCGCCAGCAGTTGATTGCCAGCAGTAATGTGGAGGTCGAGCTCGGCGGCAAGATGCTCGCCTCGCTCCAGACGCTCGGTCAAAGCGTGCTCGCCTTCCTGCATGGTCGATTTCAAACCGCCGATCGCGCGGTCGGCAATCTCGGTGGCGGTGATCAATTCCGAAATGGTCGCACGCAGCGAGCGCTCATCGGCCTTGAGCAATCGCAGCTGCTTGTTGAGGCGAACGCAATACAGGATCGTGAGCAGAAGCAGGATCGAGACCATGGTCTCGACCAGGAATCCGTAATGATAGCTCACGGTACCTCCATTGGACTTGTTGTCTCGTCTGCTTTTTCGAACATGGCGAACGTGGTCCGCGGCTTGCGCAATGGTTTTGCGACACGCACTGCAACACGGTCGCCGACACGTCCCATACGGCCTTCGGTCAACGTGATATCGCCACAGCGCACCGTGACCATTGCATCCGGCTTGAGTTCAAGCATCAGCGTATCGCCGACATTGAGCTCCATCATCCGGCGCAACGGCAGCCGCGCCTCGTACAGCACAGCATCGACACCGATCTGCGCCTGTCCGATTTCGGTCGCGAGGTGGCCTTCCCAGATCGGATCACGGCCGAACTTTTCGCCCATGAACATCTGGAGCAGCACGGCGCGGATCGGCTCGATCGTCGCATAGGGCAACAGCAGTTCGATCGTTCCGCCGCGATCTTCCATATCGATCCGCAAACGCACCAAAATCGCAGCGTTTGCCGGCCTGGAAATCGCGGCAAAACGCGGATTGGTCTCGAGCCGATCGATATTGAATTTGACCGGGGACAGCGGCTTGAAGGCGAGCTCGGCATCTGCGAGCACGACTTCGATCATGCGCTTGACGAGATTGGTCTCAATGGTCGTGTAGGGACGCCCCTCGACCCGGATCGTGCTTTGCCCGCGACGGCCGCCGAGCAGTACGTCGATGATCGAATAGATCAGGCTCGAATTGACTGTTGCGAGTCCGAAATTGTCCCACTCTTCCGCCTTGAACACGGCCAGAATCGCCGGCAGCGGAATTGAATTGAGGTAGTCGCCGAAGCGCACCGACGTAATACGATCGAGGGACACCTCGACGTTGTCGGAGGTGAAGTTGCGCAAACTGGTGGTCATCAACCGCACCAGGCGGTCGAAGACGATTTCCAGCATCGGCAACCGTTCGTACGAAACCATCGCCGAGTCGATGATCGCGCGGATGCCGGAATTGTCGTTGAGCGAAACGTCAGCCAGGCTGAAGCCGAGCAGGCTGTCGATTTCTTCCTGATTGAGGATACGTTCGGCGCCACCCTTGGATGATTGCAGGCCACCGCTGTCATCAACCATCGCAGCCCATTGCGCAGCGGCTTCGTCAGAGCCGGGCGCAGCAGGAGCTTCCGCATTCGCGGGCGGCGCGCTTGAATCCGATTCCAGCGCCAGGCCCCATTCCGCGGCCAGTGCGTCTTGGTCGATTTGGTCTTTATTGGCCATTGTCTGGAGCCACGAACCTTATTGTTATGGCGCCGTCACTGGACGACGATTTCCTTGAACAGAACCGCGGTGATGTGATTAGGCGCTACTGCGGCGTTGACACGGCGCGTCAACTCTTCCTTGAGCCGATAAAGCCCGGCCGAGCCATCAAGATCAGTAGGCCGCAGCTCGCGCAGATACGTCTGGAAGGCGTCCATAACTCTGGGCATAAGCGGCTGAATTTGCGGAACGAGGGTCGCGTCCGGGAGTTCGAGCACGATCTTGACCTTGAGATATTGAGTCCGGTCGCCACCGGTGTTGGACAGGTTGACCAGGACATCCGGCAAATCGACAAAGGTCGCCGGCTTGGCGACGACTTCCGGTTCCTTGTGGGTCGGGCCCTTAAAGTAAAAATAGGCGCCCCCGCCGCCGCCGACGAGAACCAGCAGGCCCGCTCCGCCGATGATCATCCACTTCAACGGCGGCAGCTTGAATTTCAAAAAAGCAAATTTCGATTTTGCTGCCGGCTGTTCGTTTTCGCCTTCAGGCTTGTCGTCTTCTTCTTCGACGTCCGCCTGTTTTGCCTTGGCTGCCATGAATGACCCCAGTTCGCGACGTCGGACGGGTCGGCATGGGACGCCGTTCGGCCCAGAAATCGCGGCTGCGCGACACCGCGCGCCCCTGAGATCGAAGGTAGGTTGGTATGGTTAACAGATACTTTCCATGACGCCCCAGGCCGGAATCTTTTGCCGGGTTTGCGCGCGAAGCGGTGCTTTTTGCCGTCGTAGAGCGCACGTAGTTTTCACCTAAGCCATTGATTTAATAAGATTATCGTAGTTGGCACGGCGACTGCACTCTTACGACCAGCCGCAGGCTTGGGAGAGCTTGCGGCGTCGATACGGATCAAGCGCGGCCTCGGGAGGGCCGAACTTGCCGAACTACAAGGGGAGTTACCGATGCAGAATGCACTTCTGGTCGGACTGTCACGCCAGGTCGCGCTCGGGCGCGAATTGGACGTGATCGCCAACAACATCGCCAATATCAACACCAGCGGCTTCAAAGCCGATGGCTCGGTGTTTCAGGAATACATCAGTCCGACCGCGAGCGCCGACAACTTTTTGGGCGCCGACCGGCGGGTGAGCTTCGTGCAAGACCGCGCAACCTGGGTTGATCTGAGCCAGGGCCCGCTCGAGCGGACCAACAATCCGCTGGACGTTGCGGTCAACGGCAAAGGCTACCTTGTCGTGCAGACGCCGCGTGGCGAACGCTATACGCGCAACGGCGCTCTGCAGATCAACAACACCGGCGAGCTCGTCACGAGCGAGGGTTATCAGGTGCTGGGCGAATCCGGGCCGATAACCTTCCAACCGAAAGACCGAAGCATCGCGATCAGCGAGGATGGCACGATCAGCGCGCGAGAGGGAAGCAACACAACTGACTCTCAGCGCGGCCAGTTGCGCCTTGTGAGCTTTGACCAGCCCGGCCAGTTGCAGAAGGACGGAAGCAGCACCTTCACTGCGCCCGCGAACGCCGCGCCGCAGGCTGACAAGACCTCGCGCATCGTGCAAGGCGCCGTCGAAAAATCCAACGTGCGCTCAGTCATAGAAATGAGCCGCATGATCGAGGTCACGCGCACCTACACCCAAATCGCAAACATGATTGCGCAGGCAGCCGACGTGCGGCGCTCAGCGATCGAGAAGCTTGCTGACGTACCAAATTAAGCCAGTGGTTGGAGATCAATAAATGAGAGCGCTTCACACCGCAGCCACTGGAATGATGGCCCAGGAACTTAACGTCCAGGTCATCTCCAACAATATCGCCAACATGCGGACCACGGGCTACAAGCGGCAGCGTGCGGAATTTCAGGACCTTCTGTACGAACAGGTCACCCGCGTTGGCACGCAGACATCCGCACAAGGCAATATCCTCCCTGCCGGCATTGAACTCGGCTCCGGCGTCAAGACAGTCGGCACGCCGCGCCTGATGAGCCAGGGCGAGCTGACCCAGACCAGCAAAGACTTCGACCTTGCCATCCGCGGTGAAGGATTCTTCAAAATTCTCCTGCCGGACGGCCGCACCGCCTATAGCCGCGACGGTTCCTTTGAACTCGACGCACAAGGGCGCCTGGTGACTGCCCAAGGCAATCTCGTACAGCCCGGCATCACCATTCCTCAGAACGCAACATCGGTTTCAGTGAATAACCAGGGCCAGGTGATGGTGACGCAGCCTGGCTCAAATACGTCGAGCCAGGTCGGGCAAATTGAGTTGTCGCTCTTCGTCAATAAAGCCGGCCTGCAAAGCATGGGCGACAACTTGTACCTCGAAACGCCAGCTTCGGGCGCACCCCAGAATGGCAACCCTTCAACCGAAGGCTTCGGCAATCTTCAACAAGGCTATCTCGAACAGGCCAATGTCGAGGCCGTGAGCGAGATATCAGACCTGATCGCCGCGCAACGCGCCTATGAAATGAACGCGAAGGTCATTACCGCAGCCGATCAAATGCTATCGGCAACGTCCAACCTGATGCGCTGAGGTTTCACCATGATCCGTTCAATTCTCGTGGCATTTGCAACGCTCGTCGCGATAACCACCGCCGGCAATGCTCAAGTTGCGACCCTACCCGATCCGCAGCGACCGAGTTTGAAGTCGGAAGCGATCATCAACGGCGATATCGTGCGCATCGGCGATCTGGTCGAACACGCGGGAGTTGCCGCCTCCGTGCCAATTTTCCGCGCGCCCGATCTTGGCGATACCGGCGCCGTCGCGGTCGAAAACGTTCTTGAGGCGGTCCGTAAGCATGGCCTCATCGGCGTTAACGTCGGCGACGTGCGTGAGGTGGTGGTAACGCGGGCGAGCAGAACGATCCCCGCAAACGAGATCGAAGACGCGATCACTAAATCATTGTCCGCACGATTCGATCTTGGTTCCAGCAAGGACATTATCGTGACTTTTGCGCGCGATTTGCGCGCGATTCATGTCGAGCCTTCCGCCAAAGGCGAGCCGCGCGTTGCAAACATCGACTACGACCTGCGTAGCGGTCGCTTCGAGGCCGCAATCGAGATTCCCGCCGGCGCGGGCAAGCGCACCGCGATACAGCTCTCCGGCCGCGCAACAGCGACAGTTGAGGTTGCGACGGCCGCGCGAACGATCGAGCGCGGTGTCATTCTCAGGGACGCGGATCTCATCATGGAGCGGCGGGCGCGCGCGGAAGTCGGTCGGGATGTTATTACAAGCCCGGCGCAGGCTGTGGGACTCGCGCCACGCGGCGGTCTGCAGCCTGGTCGTCCCATCCGGACCGCCGAGCTGATGAAACCCGACCTGGTCCAGCGCAACGAGACGGTGACCCTGGTCTATGAAGTGCCGGGCGTGGTGCTCACGATCCGCGGCAAGGCCGCCGAAGGTGGCGCCGAAGGCGATGTGATCAGCGTCCTGAATGAGCAGTCCAAGCGTACTTTGCAGGGCGTCGTCATCGGTCCGGGACGCGTGGCCATCAACAATGGTTCGCCCCGCGTCGCTTCCAACAATACGACGGGTTCTATCGTCAATGCCAACACTCGCTAACGGCAGAGTCTGCATTTTCCGGACGTCAATGCGGAAACAATACGTCACTGCTTCAAGACAGAATCAAGTTCAACCACGACACGGTTCCCGTGCACTGCCAGTGAAAGCACAGTCATGAAAGTCGTCACAGTTATGCGTCATGCGGTTCTGGCCGCACTCGCAAGCACTCTGCTCAATGGTTGCGCGTACGTTGATCGGCTCAAATCGATCGGCCAGCAGCCACCTTTAGCTTCGGTCGACAATCCAACCACGCGGCCGGGATACAAGCCGGTACAAATGCCAATGCCGGCGGCGCAGCCCGCGGCCTATAATCCGAATTCGTTGTGGCGCAACGGCTCGCGCGCCTTTTTCAAGGATCAGCGCGCGCACCAGGTCGGCGACATTCTCACGGTGAAGGTCAATATTACCGACAAGGCCAATATCGACAACGAAACGAAGCGTAGCCGCGCGATGACCGAGGACTCAGGAATCACCAATTTCTTCGGCAAGCCCAAGGTGCCGATCATGAATACCCCGGTGCCGACACGAATTTTCACGGCCGATTCCAACACGACGCAAGACGGCAAAGGTTCAGTCGATCGAACTGAAGAAATAAAAACCAATGTCGCCGGCGTTGTGACGCAGGTCCTGCCAAACGGAAATCTGGTGGTTGAGGGGAAGCAGGAGATTCGCGTCAACTTCGAAGTGCGTGAGCTGATTGTAGCCGGCATTGTACGGCCGGAAGATATCGAGAGTGACAACACGATCGATTCGACCAAGATCGCCCAGGCGCGCATCGCCTACGGCGGACGCGGCCAAATCACCGACATGCAGCAGAATTGTTACGGCGAACAGTTGTTCGACGTTTTGCTGCCGTTCTAGTTGGTTGCGTTGGTATGGTTTTGGGCCTCCCGCGCCGTTTTCGCATCGCGCGAGCGTAACGGCGTCAACGACGCGGTCTCCGGCTGCTCCCCGGCCGGAGACCGCGTGATTTTTTTGAGCCAAGCAAAAAAATGCCCGGCACTGAGCCGGGCAAAATAATTTCGCAAATTGAATCTCGAAATTTCAATCGTCGCGGTAGACGCGTTCACGTCTTTCGTGGCGTTCTTGCGCTTCGACGGACAGCGTCGCGATCGGGCGCGCTTCCAGCCGGCGCAAGGAAATCGGCTCGCCGGTCTCCTCGCAGTAGCCATATGAGCCGTCATCTATCCGCGTGAGCGCTTCGTCAATCTTGGCGATCAATTTGCGCTGGCGGTCCCGCGCGCGCAGCTCGATGGCGCGATCGGTCTCGGAAGATGCACGGTCGGCGAGGTCGGGATGATTCTGGTTTTCTTCCTGGAGGTGCTGCAGTGTTTCCTTGGCTTCCTTGAGGATGTCTTCTCGCCACATGAGCAGCTTCGCGCGAAAATACTCGCGCTGGCGCTCATTCATAAACGGCTCTTTATCGGACGGCCGATAGTTCTTGGTTTTGGCCAACATCCCACCTACTCCCTGGTTTCTTCTGTTTTTTCGGCGCGGAGTTCGCCCGCTCCGCGCGGCAGGCTTATATACGGCCACCAACCGGCGGACAACATCCAAGTAAGGCTATGGGCTTTTCTGAATTTATATGACGGTTCAATGACTTCGGGGGAACCTGCGGGCCAACCAGTGGAGCGTGGGCCTAGCGAATTCCGGCTTTGGCCAGCTCCACTGCGACCCGCAGATCGATCTCCCCAAGCACACCATCAAGACCGGCATCGCCCGACGCATCGGTCAGCCCTTCCGAGGCAACCTTCAGGCGCGCCAAAGTCGATTGATCGACCGATCCGTCGAGCACGCCAAGCTTGAGTTTATCAAGCACATCAAGCGCGTTTCGACCCTTGGCAACCGCACGCTTTTTGCGCTCAGCCGGGTTTTCTACGCCCTGGAGGGCAATCAGCGCGTCCAGCGTCGAGATCGACCGCAGCGTGGTCGCGGCCGGAGAGTTCGGCGTCGCCTCTTGCTCACTGACCGTGAAAGTGCCGCCTTCCGTGCGGCGGGCCGTCAGTGGCGCCGTGGCCAGTGCGGTTCCGTTCGGTCCGTAGACGCGCATGCCGATTGTTCCCCACCGAAAATGGATCGGTCCCCGAATACCGTGAAGGGTGCGCTGGTATGGTTAATGCCCGGTAAAAAGCCGATCAAAGCCCGGCAAAAATTACCGCCTGCGGCTGTTCGTGCCCCCTTGCCGGCGCCGACGTTCCGGGGTGGCAACTGAAAAACTCATGCACTGTCAAGCTCTTCGGTAAGGCACCGTCGTTGGCACGCCGTTCGCATAACCATTGCTGTCAACCGTCACATTGGGGAGCAGTGATGACGAGGACTTTGCAGGCCGCATGCCTGGCGGTGGTCTTGGCTTTGTTTGTCCCGGTTAGCGCCGGGGCGACCTCGCGCATTAAAGACCTCACGAATATCGAAGGCGTGCGACAGAACCAGTTGATCGGTTACGGCTTGGTCGTTGGGCTCAACGGCACCGGCGACACGCTCAACAATATTCCTTTCACCAAGCAGTCGCTCACCGCGATGCTCGAGCGCCTTGGTGTCAACATCCGCGGGCAAACGTTGCGCACTGGCAACGTCGCCGCTGTGATGGTGACAGCCAATCTGCCGGCCTTCGGTACGCAAGGGACCCGCATCGACGTTACCGTTTCGGCCATGGGCGATTCCAAGAGCCTGCAAGGTGGAACTCTTCTGGTGACGCCGCTGCTGGCAGCCGACGGCAATGTCTACGCCGTTGCGCAAGGGTCGCTGGCAATCAGCGGTTTTGCGGCGGAAGGCCAAGCCGCCAAAATCACTCGCGGGGTACCGACGGTCGGTCGTATCGCCAACGGTGCGCTGATCGAGCGCGAGATCGAATTCACCTTGAACCGCCTCAGCCAGCTGCGCATGGCCCTGCGCAACCCGGATTTCACCACTGCCAAGCGCATTGCGGCCGCGATCAACGATTATATCGGCTCGCCGGCAGCGGAGCCGATTGACCAGTCCACCGTCGTGATTACGGTGCCGGCCAAGTCGACAGCAAACATCGTCAAATTTCTCACCGAAATCGAACAATTGCAGGTCGAGCCTGATCAACCTGCTCGTATCGTCATTGATGAACGCTCCGGCGTCGTCGTGATCGGCCGCGATGTGCGCGTCTCAATGGTCGCCGTTGCCCAAGGAAATTTGACCGTGAGCGTTTCGGAAACGCCCGAGGTCAGTCAGCCGGCGCCATTCGCGCGTCGTGGGCGGACAGTGACAGTGCCGCGCACCAGTATCGGCGTCCAGGAGGACGGCAAGAAAATGTTCTTGGTCAGGGAGGGTGTGTCCCTGCAACAAGTCGTCGATGGTCTCAATGCCATGGGCATCGGGCCACACGATCTGATTACCATCCTGCAAGCAATCAAGGCCGCCGGCGCGATCCAGGCCGATATTGAGGTGATGTGATGGCAAGCGCATTCGCCCTTCCCGCCCCCGGCGCAAAACCGATCGACCTGCTGGCAAATACAGGCACGGCGGCGACCGCCGGCAAGCTTAAGGGAATGGGACCCGAAAAGGCCCGCGCGGCGGCACGGGATTTTGAGGCGGTCTTTCTCAATTCCATGTTCCAGAACATGTTCACAGGCATCAGTGGCGAAGGCCCGTTCGGCGGAAGTGGTGCCGTTGGCGTCTGGCGCTCGATGCTCACCGACGAATACTCAAAATCGTTCGCCAAGTCGGGCGGCATTGGGATTGCCGATCAGGTCTATCGGACGCTCATGGCTCATCAGGAGGCACCGCAATGACATCCGGCGGCCAGGAATTCTTATTACCGATGTAAACAGTGCGGAGAAGGCAGTCGCCAGCCTCGAAAGCGTCATGGACCGGCTGGAACAGACCGTCACGGAAGAGACCGCCCGTGTACACGCCGGACGACTCCGCCAGGCAGCAGAATTGGGCGAAGTCAAAATCGAATTCGCCCGCCTTTACATCAGCGAGAACGATCACGTGAAAGCGGCCCGAAATGCCATTGCGCGGTTGGCGCCGGAAGCACTCGAGCGCCTGCGCCGCCGGCACGAATCCTTCCAGAGCTCGTTACGAACCAATCTGACAGTCCTGGCAACGGCCCATGCCGTCTCGGAAGGCATCATTCGCGGCGTATCAAGCGAACTCGCCCGCAAGCAGGCGCCTTCGACCTATGGCGCGTCAGGACGGGCGCAAGTGCCGAGCAGCAAAACGAGCCCGCCGCTGGCAATCAGCCGGACGCTCTAGGCCCTCATCTTTCGAGAAGTCGTGTGGCGATCGTGACGCCGCGCATTGCGCCGCGCGGGCCCGGTCTATGCCGTGACCGAGATTTTCAGACCCGTGATTGTGTCGATCTTCGAGCCGTCGGGCATCGTGAGAATGTTGTTTTTAGTATCGAGGTAGGCGCCATTCGCCATTTGAATGATCGATGAGGTATCGACGACTTTTGCCCCGGTCGTCGTATCGATCTGCGTCCCGTCCGACATTGTCATCACGTTGCTGTTTGTATCGAGGGACGCCCCGTTTGCGAAATATATGACCGGATCGAGCACGTTCTTCGGTTGAATGACCTGTTGTGTCGCTGCCAGTGCATCCATCGCATCCTGCAGCTTCTGCTGATTTTGCTGCTGAATATTCTGTGAAGCCATCTGCGCGACCAGACTTGATTTGTTCGTCACGCTGTTTTGTGAAATCAGCGCCAACTGGCTCGATGAGGTCTGACTGGAGCTGAGGAATGAGCTGATGCTGCCATTGCCGCCGGAATTCTGCAGCATGCCGATAAGGCCACCCTCATTCGCCTGATTCTGGATTGCGGTCATGGTATCGCCGAGCCAACTCGCGGCTCCGCTCGCGCTGAAGAGCGCGCTGTAATTGACGGCGGATGGAGTTATGACGGACGACATACCGAACTACACATTTGCACTGCCTAACAATGCTCCGAAAAAATTAACAAAGTCTGGCCGTTAGCAATTTGCTAACCAAATAAATTTGCTTCGGACGCAATCGCCGCCGGCGTTTTCTGGTTGCCAAGACGAGTGATCGTGCCCGCTATCAAGGAATATCTCATTAACTATGATCTTTTACGGGCCGTTTGGGGGGTCTATGCGATGAATTTGACGATCCACTGGATCGACACGTGTGTAACTGCCAGTACGGCAAATAGACCAGAAAGGTACCTAAGATGTCTAACATCGTTCTCTCCGCCGGCGTGCGGTCGAACCTGCTGCAGTTGCAGCAGACTTCTGACCTGATCACGCAGACGCAGACCCGGCTGGCGACCGGTAAGCGCGTCAACTCGGCCCTCGACAACGCCATCAACTTCTTCACCGCGCAGGGCCTCGACAACCGTGCCAACGACCTGAACGGCCTGCTGGACTCAATGTCCAACGGCATCAACACCATTCAGGCCGCGAACAACGGCATCACCGCAATCACCAAGCTGGTGCAGTCGGCGCAATCACTCGCCAGCCAGGCCAACCAGACGACCGATACGACTGTGCGTGGCACTTTGGCCTCACAGTTCGACGCGCTCGTGAGCCAGATCGGGCAACTTGCCGGGGACTCAGGCTTCAACGGCATCAACCTGCTCGGCGGCGATACCCTGACCGTCGTCCTCGACGAAACGGGTGCCTCGAGCACCTCCGTCGTTGGCGTCGACTATACCGACGCAACGGCCGCTCCGTTGAGCATCACCCTCTCGGCCAACAGCTGGGCCGGCACTGCCGATATTCAGGCAGCAACCGACGATCTGACCGCCGCCCTCACGTCGCTGCGTTCAGAGTCGCAGACCCTCAGCGCGAACTTGTCGACCGTGCAGATCCGTCAGGATTTCACCAAGGCGACAATCAACACGCTGCAGACCGGCTCTGCCGCTCTTACGCTCGCCGACTCGAACGAGGAAGGCGCCAACCTGCTCGCCCTGCAGACCCGCCAGCAGCTGTCGACTACAGCTCTGTCGTTGGCTTCGCAGGCCGACCAGAACGTCCTCCGCCTGTTCCAGTAAGTCGAACAGCAATCCCGATAAAACGGCGGCCTTCGGGCCGCCGTTTTTTTTTGCGCGACGCGCAAACGTAATTAATCAATTCTTAATTCGCAGCTTTAACTGTCTGTCAACCCTAACGTTTCATTATCAGCCCCAAGCGATTTGGGCCAATGCAGGCAAGGAGTTTGCCATGAGTGACATTGTACTTTCGGCCGGTGTTCGTTCGAACCTTCTGCAATTGCAGCAGACGTCTGATTTGATCACGCAGACGCAAACCCGGCTCGCGACCGGCAAGCGCGTCAATTCGGCGCTCGATAATCCGATCAACTTCTTTACGGCCCAGGGCCTGTCTGTGCGCGCCAACGACCTCAACGCCCTCCTCGACGCGATGTCCTCGGGCATCAACACGATTCAGGCTGCGAACAATGGCATCACGGCAATCACCAAGCTGGTGCAGTCGGCGCAAGCGCTCACCAGCCAGGCCAACCAGACCGTTGATACAAGCGTTCGCGCAGTACTGGCCAGCCAGTTCGATGCGCTCTTGCCCCAAATCGATCAACTCGCCGCCGACGCCGGCTTCAACGGCATCAACCTGCTCGGCGGCAACGATCTCACGATCACGATGAACGCCGATGGCACGTCGAATGTGGTGGTCACCGCGTTCAACGATACGACCGCAGGCGATCTTGCAATCTCAGCCTCTACGGGCAGCTGGGCAACCACCGCCGATATTTCCGCCGCCAGCACCAACCTGAAGGCGGCACTGACGACCCTGCGGTCCCAGGCCCAGTCGCTGAGCTCGAATCTGTCGACGGTGCAGATCCGCCAGGATTTCACCAAGGCCATGATCAATACACTCAATTCAGGCGCCGACAGTCTCACGCTTGCTGACAGCAACGAAGAAGGCGCCAATTTGCTCGCCTTGCAGACCCGCCAGCAGCTGTCGACCACAGCGCTGTCGCTGGCCTCGCAAGCCGATCAAAACGTGCTGCGACTGTTCCAGTAGTTACATTCATCTGACGTGGCCGAATCGATCTGTCATGGCCGCGCCAGGTTCAAAAGGCGGCCGCAAGGAGCGGCACCAAATGGGTCTCAAAGTCGAGCTGAAAGCCGGCGAGCGCTTCATTCTGGGCGAATGCCTCGTCACCAACGGCAATCAGCGCACGCGGCTTCTGATCGAGGGCGACGCCCCGATCCTGCGCGAAAAAGACATCATGACCACCAGGCAGGCCGATACGCCGGCCAAACGCATCTATCTCGCCGTCCAGCTGATGTATACCGCCCGCGATCCGCGCCTGCACCACGAAACGTATTTCATACTGATGCGCGAGCTCGTGCAGGCGGCGCCGAGCGCGTGGCCGCACATCGTCGCGGTCAGCAACCACATCCTGGCCGGTGAACTATACAAGGCGCTCAAGAGCGCAAAGGCCCTCATTGCCTACGAGAAGGAGCTGATCGACCATGCAACACGCGGCACAAACCTACGACGCGGTCGCCAAACAGACCGCAAAACCGCGTGAGGTTGAGGCGGACCTGCTTCTGACCGCGGCCAATCGTCTCCAAGCAATCCATGATGGCTGGGACGCCAAATCGCTCGAGCTCGACGCCGCGCTTATTTATAACCGGCGGCTTTGGTCGATATTCGTGAGCTCGGCCACCAGCCCCGACAATCCACTGCCGCCCGGCATCCGGCAAAACGTCGCGAACCTGGGGATTTTCGTGTTCAACCACACGCTGGAGATCCTCGCTAACCCACGGCCCGAAGGCCTCGGTTTGCTGATCAACATCAATCGTGAGTTGGCCGCAGGACTGCTCAGCCGCGCCTGAGCGCACCGCAAAACGCCTATAAAAAAACCGCGGCCTGGCCGCGGTTTTTTTGTTGGTCGAAATGGCGCGAACTGCTGCTCGATCCAGCTACTTGATGTAGTTCACGAGGCTCGTCTGGAACAACATTGACGTGACCTGCATGGACGCCTGCATCCGCGTCTGAAGCGTCAGCAGCTGTGCGCCGACGTCCTCATTCGAAACACCATCGATCTGTTGGAGAAAGTCGTTCAAGGTCGAATTGGCTTGCTGATGCCGGTCCTTGGCTGCTTTGAGCGAAGTTTGTGCGCTGGCGAGATCCGTTTCGATATCGGTAATGCTTTGCGTTCCTGGCGTGCCCAGGTTGACAGCAAGCCGTTGATCCAGCGCTCCGCTCAGGCCCACGCCATTTGGAGTGGTGGGCGTAATCGTCACGGCAGCGAGGGTCGCGACGTTCTGCACAAGGGTCTTGATGGCGTCCTCGTTGGCCCGCGCGCCGTACGAAACCGACAGTGACGTGTCGATACCTGCGGTCGCAGTCGAGCGCGCCGGATCGGTGCCGGTTTCGCCCGTATACCAGACCACTGTGTTGGCGGCCGTGCCGGCCACCATACCCGTCGCAGCATAGAAGGGCGGAGACCCACCGATGCGTTGTGGCGGGTTGTTGGCGTCGGCGCTAAAGAATTCATTGGACGCTGTGACCGCTGATGCGGCCGTCAGGGCGGTGTTACCAAGTGTACCGATCGCTGTCGTCAGGGCGGCCTGGAAGTTGGTTGCGGTATCTGCCGGCGTCGCGCCTATCGTGAATTCTTTGGCGCCCGGCGGTGAATCGGTCGACGCGGTGAGTGTCAGGTTCTCGCTGGTCCCGTCGGGCAAATTGAGGCGCAATGTGACCGTTTCGCCAGGATTTGGCACGGCCGAAAAATCGATGCTCATCGACGCAGGTGATCCGGTTGGTCCCGACAATGTAGCGCCAGTCACGTTAGTCGTGATGGAGCCCAGCTTGAACCCAAACGGGGACACCGAGTCTTCATCCACGCCGACCGAGGTAGCGGTCGGCGCGCTGATCACCAGCCGGCCGAGCCCATCCGAACCAAGATCGGCCTGATTGCGTTCAGAGATGAGCTGCTTGAGGCCGGCACGCGAGCCGTCGCCGTTCAAGATGTGATCGAGAGTTTCCACTGCCGGCTGGTCGGTGGCGCGGCCCGAGAATAGATAGCGATCCCCAGCTTGCGAATTGAGCAACCCGATCAGCTGATCGAGCGAAGACAGCGCGGTCTGTTGCGCCACCTGGGCGCCGCCACCATTGCTGACGCCATTGGCCTGCACCATGGCAGACTTCACCGTACTGGTGACCTTGATCATACTGCCGAGCGCAGTGTTCATGAGATTGATGCGCGCCATCACGTTGTCGATGGTGTTGTCGTAACCACTGATGGCCGAAAGCTGGGAGTTCAGGCTGACGGTGACGCCGCGGTCGATCCCAAGTCCGGCATAGGTTGCCGATTTCTGGCCGCTGCCGAGCTGGCGCTGCAGGTCATCGAATTTTGCCCGCATCTGCACCAGTTGCTGCATGATGAGGGCTGATTGGGCTCCGATCGAGGAAATACTCATGCCGCCCTCACATCTGCATCAAGGCATCTAGCATATCCTTCACCACCGACATCACGCGTGCGTTGGCGGCGTAGGAGTTTTGCAGTGTAAGCAAGTTGGACATTTCCTGGTCGACGTTCACTCCCGACGCGTCATTGAAGCGTTGCTGCAACGAATTCAACACAACATCCTGGCCTTGCTTCAGGTTGTCGGCCGAACTCGCTGCCTCGCCTTGTTGGCTGATGACTTGCCGCAAATAGGTGGTCAGCGAACCGGTAAATGGCGCGGTGACACTGCCGATGCCGGTATTCGGCGAAAATGTCTGCGCCGCCTGAGTGAGTTGATGGAGAATGAAGTCCGGCCGGGTGCTGTCGCCGGCCGGCGTGCCCGGCTGATAGCTGACCAAACTGGATGGGTCTGCGACGACCGAGGGATTTACCGCAATGCGAGCCGCAAAGCCGCGGCTCTCCACGCCGGTACCGGTGATTACGCCGGTGTAAGGCGTCGAGCCATCGGTAAATAGCGGGAGTTCGGCGCTGCCCCCGTTCAGCGAGGTGACGGTCGCAGTCGTTGAAAGGGAATTGACGTCGACGGTATTGCCGAGCCCGTCATCGAGAATTTCAAGCGTTGTCCCGGCCGGATTCGACGCAACCATGCCGGTTCCGGTGAGCGCGGTGTTGATCTGCGCAACTACCGAGCCGATGCCACCGGAGAAATCGATGCCGAATACGGTGTCGTTTGCCGTCGCGGTCGCGCTATTGGCGAGCGGCAGGGCGGCGGGATCGTCGACCCGGACCAGCGTTATCGTATGCTGCGTGCTGGTCGCGGTGTCGGTGTAGCTGACTGTAATTGTATTGCCTTGCGACAGGCCGGCCAGGTCGACGTCGAAGCCACTTTGCGGCGCCGGAGATACCGGCGTGCCAGCGGTGGTTTTGTCAGACAGCGCCTGCGCGATGCCTGCGGCCAGCGCATCGAGCTGATTTTGCGCTTGAACCAGGTCCTGATCACGCATCTGGAGGTAGGCCGCAATCGTGCCGGACCGGATAGCGCGGTTCTGAATGAGATCGACAGGCGCGCCTGCCGGCGGAATGAGGGTAATGGTGCCAACACCACGGAGCGCCGGATTAGCATTCCACAGGGAATTCGGTGTTACGGTTCCGACCGCATCGAAACTCAATTGCGCTGCTTGCGCGCCTACCAGCTGCGTCCCCGAGGTTGTGAAGATGCTGACCTGTCCGCGATCGCCCGGAATCACGTTGATATCCATCAACTGGGACAATTGATCGATATAGGCGTCGCGTTGATCCTGCAGCGCATCGGTTGCCGCATCACCGGGCGTACCTGCCGCAATTTGCCCGTTGAGCGAAGCGATCTGGGTCATCGCCTCATTGGCTTTATTCACTGCGTCGGAAATCCCAAGCTCGGCGTTGGCACGCAATGCCTGAACGCTTCCGCTCAGCTGATTGAGCTGTTGCGCCAGCAACTGGGCGCTGTTGACGACCGCGGTACGCGCGCCCGGATCATCCGGACTGGTTGAAAGCACCTGCAGCGCAGACGTAAAGCTGTTGTAGATCGCCTCAAGCGACGTGTTGGCGCCAGGCTGACCGTAGATATCCTGCAATTGCGAGTACATGTTCGCGCGGGTGTCTGCATAGGACGCGCCGGAATTTTCGACACGCAGCTGGCGCTGTATGTACAGGTCGATCTGGCGCTGGATGTCGCTGACCCGAACGCCGATGCTCGAGCTACCACCCGTGGCAACCTGATTGACGACCTTGCGCGTATAGCCGGGCGTGTCGGCGTTCGCGACATTGGCCGCGACCATCGAAATGCTGGCCTGATTCACCTGGAGGCCAGACAGTGCCGTACTGAGCGCTTGCGTCAGACTCATTTGCCGATCTCGATCATGCTTGGATCATGTCCGACGCTTGCCGTGGATCATCGGATCACGTTCAGCAGATCCTGCGACATCTGGTTTGCTGTCGTGATAACCTTGGTATTCGCGGAATAGGCCTGCTGGGTCACGATCAATTTCGTGAACTCTGTCGCAATATCGGTGTTCGAGGCTTCCAGGGACTGGCCGATGATCTTGCCGGACGAGCCTGTCAGGGCGGGACCCGATTCGTTTGTCAGTTGATACGCACCGCCATCGAGAGCCTTAAGGTTGTTGGGGCTGTTGAAATGGACAAGCGGGACCTGAGCGAGCGCAACGTTTTGCCCATTGGAGAAAGTCCCGATGATATTGCCCGCGTCGCTCACCGCGATTGATTTGAGCTGACCAGCCGCGTAGCCGTTCTGCTGCATATTGTTCACGGTTGAAACGCCGCTTGTGTTGGCGAATTGCGTGATGCCGCCCGTGGGACTGCTGATCGTAATATTGCCGAGGGCCGTCCCATTGATCGTGACGCCCGAGAGAGTCAGGTTCGTGATCGGCGGGTTCAACTGGCCATTGGCATCGAATATGAAATCGGAGCCGGCATTGATCCATGCGGGGTTCGTGCCGGTTGCCGTTGAATCTGTCTGATAAAACAACTCCCAGGTATCCGCGCCGCCATTGGCCACACTGTCGACCTTGGCCCATCGGAGCTGAAGGTTGGCAGGAGTGCCGATCGCATCGTAAATCGTTACCGACCCACCATCGATCGACTCGTTCACGAACGTGGAAACGTCACTCCCGATAACGACGCCGGTTCCCGCAACCGTGGGGTCATTGCCCGCGGTAAAATCCGTGGGGTTAAGCAACTCGGAGTTTGGAGTCGTTGGAATAAATGAATTCGTCTGCGGAGTTGATGGAAGGTTGATCCCGTAGTTCACCGAAGTCGTCGCGCTTGCGGGCAAAAAGTTGCCCTGGAATTGCAATGGGCTGGCAACGCTGCCGACAGGATTTCCGGTCGTCGGATCAATTGGAATTCCTTCGAGAAAATATCCGGCACCGTTGACCAGATAGCCGTTTGCGTCCAGCTGGAAATCGCCGCGGCGGGTATAGCTATCGATGCCGCCAAAAAGCGGTTGATTGCCGTTAAAGCCAGTCGGCGCTTGCACGACAAAAAATCCATTGCCGTTTACGGCCATGTCTGTCGTCGAGGTCGTGCTTTGAATTGTACCCTGGACGTTGTTCGTCGCGCGCGAATTCGCAATCACACCGCCGGCGATCTGACGCGTGGGCACCGAGTTCCCCGGGATCAGGTCTTCGAAACTAGTTTCGATGCCCTTGTAGGCAGTCGTCTGAGAGTTCGCGATGTTGCCGGAAATATTTTGCATGGCGAAGGATTGCGCCTGCAAACCACTCACCGCAGTCGTAAGAGCGTCGAACAAACCCATGACATTATCTCCGCAAACGAGTACGCGCCGCCGTAGCGGTGCTCCCAAAACGAAATCTTGGGCTAGGCATCGCAATCAGCGTGCCAGAGATTTTATGTTGTAAAATCAATTGGTTAAGTCGGAACGGCAGCCCGCCGGAGGCTTCGGCGACGGGTGTTTTCTTCCGCGCGCGGCAGTTTTTGCCGATCTGGAATTTTTGAAATGCGGAAAATTACTTCGGACGACCGCGCGCTTGCGCCAGATCGTTCAGGACGATCCCGGCGTTTCCGGCAAGAACTTCATCGCGACCCCGTTCATGCAGTAGCGCAACCCGGTCGGCTGCGGCCCGTCATCGAAGACGTGCCCGAGATGGCCAAGGCAACGCGCGCAATGCACTTCCGTGCGTGTCATGAAAAACGATCGGTCCGTCTTGGTTTCGACGGCGTTGGGTAGCGGCTGATAAAAGCTCGGCCAGCCGGTACCGCTCTCAAACTTCGTATCGGACGAGAACAACGGCAAGTCGCAGCCGGCGCAGGCGAATGTGCCCTTGCGCTTCTCCTTGTTTAACGGGCTGCTTCCGGCGCGTTCCGTGCCGTGCTGCCGCAGGATCATGTATTGGTTGGCGTTGAGGCGTTGCCGCCAATCCATATCAGACAAATTGCGAAAGTCGATCGTATCTGTCGCGGCCATAGTTTCCGTCCCGCCAAATTTAGCAGCGGTAGCAACCGCTGTAAGCGCTACGCCGGCAGTTAATAGGGTACGCCGATTTATCATGCCTATGACATAGACGATTTCCGTGCGATGGCCAGTCAACTTGCCATCACCTTCCGATCACGTTGGTGCGAGGTCGCCCAGGCGCTCAGAGGCGCTGTGGATTGATCGTGGGGCCTATGCAACCGCCAGCCGCGCCACGCGCGGAAGGCCTTCCTTTTCGATCTCGGGCCACAGGCGACCATCATGCGAGAACGGATAACAACGATGCCACTCTGCGAGCTTTTCCCTGTAGAGCTGCCCGTAGGCATCGTCGGAAAGCGCTTCGATGTTTTCCAGGTCGAGCCCCAGTCCGACCTCGTGGTAGATTTCCAGATTGCGCAAATCGGGGACAGGCAGTGTTCCGCGCTTAAAGTCGCTCCACATCTGGCGATAGAGATCTTCAAGCGCAACGACAAGGCGGGAAGTGTCAAAGAGCAGGCAATTGTCCCTGCCCGCGACAAGCTTTGACTTTATTGCCGCGAATTTTTCCCGATCGTGCGCCAGCTCGACCGCTTTCGCGACATAGGCCTCCGGTGTCGGGCACGCGAGTTCCTCGAGACCTGCTGCGCTGACAACCGATGCACAGACCCTGGCGGCAAACGTCCGCCCGTGAACGTCACGATCGGTACACCCATCCAAAGCGAGTCGGCCGCCGTGGTGTGGGCGCCGTAAGGACTACTGTCGAGGAACAGGTCGGCAAGCGGATAGCGCGCGAGATGCTCGGGATTGGGCAATTTCGGCGCAAACACGATGCGTTCGGGAGCAATACCCGACGCGGCGGCGGCCTGCCGCAGCCGCTCGTTGGTTTCATCTGTAGCGCTGAGCAGCCAAAGCACGCTGTCGGGGACAGCGCCCAAGATCATCATCCAGCGTCGGAACGTGCGCGGCGTCGTCTTCTGCGACCCATTCAACGAGCAGAAGACAAAAGCGTTTTCCGGCAAACCCGCGTCGGCGCGCGAGGGGCGTTGCGCGGCGACGACACGCTTGCGGTCATTTGGCTGGTAGCATGGCAGCCGCAGTACCTTCTCCGAAAAGTAAATTTCGTGTTCCGGCGGAATGATCGTGGCATCACCGATGATGTAGTGGTGATACGGTGTTCCCATTGTTCCGGGAAACCCGAACCAGTTGACCGAGATCGGTGTCGGCCGTCGCGCAAAGACCTTGGTGCGCGCGTCTTTTGTGTAGCCGTTGAGGTCGACGAGAATATCAATTCCGTCGGCGGAAATCTTTGCAGCGGCCTGATCATCGTCGAGGTTGCTAATGTCGACCCAATGATCGGCCGCCTGCATGATCCGTTGCTGCGTAGTGTCGGTACGATTGATGCCGCAGTAATATGCGAAAACCTCGACGTTCTCGCGATTGTGCTGCTCAAAAACGTCGGTCATCGCAAATCCGACCGCGTGTTCGCGCAGGTCGGATGAAACATAGCCTATGCGCAGCCTGGTGCGATCAGCACGGCCAGCCTGCGTATGCCCCATCGCGGGCGGCATGCCGATCGATTTCTTTCCGTATTGGTAGGCCGTCGCCAGCTGGAATATGGGATCGTCGGCAAGGCATTGCAGCGACAACGACGATATTCCCGTCAGCAGATGTCTTCGACTGACCCGCTCCCATTCGGCGAGCACGGGCCATTTGCACTGCCGCTGGCGCAGGGAAATCCAGTGCTGCAAAACCTTGGTCTGGTGCGGATTGATGTCGAGACTTTGCCTGAGGGCGTCTTCGGCCGGCGCATCATTGTTCGCAGCTTCAAGAACGCGGGCAGTCTGCTCCAGTGCGGTTAGCTTATGCGCGACGGATTCCCCGTTGATTGCGCCTAGATTCTGCACGAGCGTGAGCCATTGCGTTACGGCCTCGCCGGTTTGCCCGCTGTCCTCGAACACGCGGCCGAGATTGATGTAACTCTGCTGGAAATCCGGCTTCAGCCGGATGCATTCCTGGAACGCCATGATGGCGCCCGGCCGATCCCCGATATCGGCCAGCGCAACGCCATAGTTGAAGTAGGCCGCGTGCAACAGGACATCGCCTGAATTGTGGGCGATCCACGTCTTGTACAAATCGGCAGCCGGTTTTTTCTGGCCCAGGGAATTGAGCTGCCCGGCGCAGCTGATGAGTTCGGCAATCGAAAGCTGATGACATTTCGCCCGCAAGAGCGCGTCGTTGAAAATATCTGTTGCAGCGTTTGCGGCGTTCAATTCGGCGGGCTCAGGCAGCATGGCGACGTCCTATAAGCGTTGGAACTGCGAACGCGATACGGCCATCAACGCAGGCCGCTCTGCACACGCGATACGCTACGCACTACAGTACGCCTTACTTCAGACTTGCCTGGGCTCCGGTGCCCGGAGCCCAACGCAGATTTGTTCGCCCGGTCACTACCCGACGAGTGTGACCAAGGCATCCAACTGGGCAATCGACATTGCCTGGATCTGCGTCGATGTAAACGCATTACCCTGGGTCGTGCTCAAGGAACTGATCTCGGTCGTCGTGAGCCCCGCGATCGCCGCAACACTGATGGCAGGTATGCCGGTCGTGCTGGTGATCGCGTCAAATCGGGCCGTCGACAGCGCACCGATCTGCGTGCTGGTCAAGGCGCCGACCTGCGCGGACGTGAACGCGCTGATCTCAGTCGTCGTCAACTGATTGAGATCCCCGGCCGTCAGGGCCGCGATCTCGGTCGCGGTCAGCGTCGAGATCTGCGTTGCAGTCAGGCTGCCGAACGCGGTCGTGGTCAGGCCGCTCACCTGGGCGGTGGACAGCTTGGAGACAGTGAGCGCGTCAAGGTTGGTGGTGCTGATGCCGTTGAGCTGGGTGGTGGTGAGGCCCTGAACCTGCGTGGTCGAGAGCGCAGTGACCTGCGTGGTCGACAGGTTGTTGAGGACCGTCGTGCTCAGCGTGCCGATCTGGGTGGCGGTGAGCGCGTTGGCCTGCGTGGTCGACAGGTTCTGCAGCTCGGTCGTGGTCAGCTGGCCGATCTGGGCGGCCGAGAGCCTGGCGATCTCGGTCGCGGTCAGCGTCGAGATCTGCGTTGCAGTCAGGCTGCCGAACGCGGTCGTGGTCAGGCCGCTCACCTGGGCGGTGGACAGCTTGGAGACAGTGAGCGCGTCAAGGTTGGTGGTGCTGATGCCGTTGAGCTGGGTGGTGGTGAGGCCCTGAACCTGCGTGGTCGAGAGCGCAGTGACCTGCGTGGTCGACAGGTTGTTGAGGACCGTCGTGCTCAGCGTGCCGATCTGGGTGGCGGTGAGCGCGTTGGCCTGCGTGGTCGACAGGTTCTGCAGCTCGGTCGTGGTCAGCTGGCCGATCTGGGCGGCCGAGAGCCTGGCGATCTCGGTCGCGGTCAGCGTCGAGATCTGCGTTGCAGTCAGGCTGCCGAACGCGGTCGTGGTCAGGCCGCTCACCTGGGCGGTGGACAGCTTGGAGACAGTGAGCGCGTCAAGGTTGGTGGTGCTGATGCCGTTGAGCTGGGTGGTGGTGAGGCCCTGAACCTGCGTGGTCGAGAGCGCAGTGACCTGCGTGGTCGACAGGTTGTTGAGGACCGTCGTGCTCAGCGTGCCGATCTGGGTGGCGGTGAGCGCGTTGGCCTGCGTGGTCGACAGGTTCTGCAGCTCGGTCGTGGTCAGCTGGCCGATCTGGGCGGCCGAGAGCCTGGCGATCTCGGTCGCGGTCAGCGTCGAGATCTGCGTTGCAGTCAGGCTGCCGAACGCGGTCGTGGTCAGGCCGCTCACCTGGGCGGTGGACAGCTTGGAGACAGTGAGCGCGTCAAGGTTGGTGGTGCTGATGCCGTTGAGCTGGGTGGTGGTGAGGCCCTGAACCTGCGTGGTCGAGAGCGCAGTGACCTGCGTGGTCGACAGGTTGTTGAGGACCGTCGTGCTCAGCGTGCCGATCTGGGTGGCGGTGAGCGCGTTGGCCTGCGTGGTCGACAGGTTCTGCAGCTCGGTCGTGGTCAGCTGGCCGATCTGGGCGGCCGAGAGCCTGGCGATCTCGGTCGCGGTCAGCGTCGAGATCTGCGTCGCGGTCAGGCTGCCGAACGCGGTCGTGGTCAGGCCGCTCACCTGGGCGGTGGACAGCTTGGAGACAGTGAGCGCGTCAAGGTTGGTGGTGCTGATGCCGTTGAGCTGGGTGGTGGTGAGGCCCTGAACCTGCGTGGTCGAGAGCGCAGTGACCTGCGTGGTCGACAGGTTGTTGAGGACCGTCGTGCTCAGCGTGCCGATCTGGGTGGCGGTGAGCGCGTTGGCCTGCGTGGTCGACAGGTTCTGCAGCTCGGTCGTGGTCAGCTGGCCGATCTGGGCGGCCGAGAGCCTGGCGATCTCGGTCGCGGTCAGCGTCGAGATCTGCGTTGCAGTCAGGCTGCCGAACGCGGTCGTGGTCAGGCCGCTCACCTGGGCGGTGGACAGCTTGGAGACAGTGAGCGCGTCAAGGTTGGTGGTGCTGATGCCGTTGAGCTGGGTGGTGGTGAGGCCCTGAACCTGCGTGGTCGAGAGCGCAGTGACCTGCGTGGTCGACAGGTTGTTGAGGACCGTCGTGCTCAGCGTGCCGATCTGGGTGGCGGTGAGCGCGTTGGCCTGCGTGGTCGACAGGTTCTGCAGCTCGGTCGTGGTCAGCTGGCCGATCTGGGCGGCCGAGAGCCTGGCGATCTCGGTCGCGGTCAGCGTCGAGATCTGCGTCGCAGTCAGGCTGCCGAACGCGGTCGTGGTCAGGCCGCTCACCTGGGCGGTGGACAGCTTGGAGACAGTGAGCGCGTCAAGGTTGGTGGTGCTGATGCCGTTGAGCTGGGTGGTGGTGAGGCCCTGAACCTGCGTGGTCGAGAGCGCAGTGACCTGCGTGGTCGACAGGTTGTTGAGGACCGTCGTGCTCAGCGTGCCGATCTGGGTGGCGGTGAGCGCGTTGGCCTGCGTGGTCGACAGGTTCTGCAGCTCGGTCGTGGTCAGCTGGCCGATCTGGGCGGCCGAGAGCCTGGCGATCTCGGTCGCGGTCAGCGTCGAGATCTGCGTTGCGGTCAGGCTGCCGAACGCGGTCGTGGTCAGGCCGCTCACCTGGGCGGTGGACAGCTTGGAGACAGTGAGCGCGTCAAGGTTGGTGGTGCTGATGCCGTTGAGCTGGGTGGTGGTGAGGCCCTGAACCTGCGTGGTCGAGAGCGCAGTGACCTGCGTGGTCGACAGGTTGTTGAGGACCGTCGTGCTCAGCGTGCCGATCTGGGTGGCGGTGAGCGCGTTGGCCTGCGTGGTCGACAGGTTCTGCAGCTCGGTCGTGGTCAGCTGGCCGATCTGGGCGGCCGAGAGCCTGGCGATCTCGGTCGCGGTCAGCGTCGAGATCTGCGTTGCAGTCAGGCTGCCGAACGCGGTCGTGGTCAGGCCGCTCACCTGGGCGGTGGACAGCTTGGAGACAGTGAGCGCGTCAAGGTTGGTGGTGCTGATGCCGTTGAGCTGGGTGGTGGTGAGGCCCTGAACCTGCGTGGTCGAGAGCGCAGTGACCTGCGTGGTCGACAGGTTGTTGAGGACCGTCGTGCTCAGCGTGCCGATCTGGGTGGCGGTGAGCGCGTTGGCCTGCGTGGTCGACAGGTTCTGCAGCTCGGTCGTGGTCAGCTGGCCGATCTGGGCGGCCGAGAGCCTGGCGATCTCGGTCGCGGTCAGCGTCGAGATCTGCGTTGCAGTCAGGCTGCCGAACGCGGTCGTGGTCAGGCCGCTCACCTGGGCGGTGGACAGCTTGGAGACAGTGAGCGCGTCAAGGTTGGTGGTGCTGATGCCGTTGAGCTGGGTGGTGGTGAGGCCCTGAACCTGCGTGGTCGAGAGCGCAGTGACCTGCGTGGTCGACAGGTTGTTGAGGACCGTCGTGCTCAGCGTGCCGATCTGGGTGGCGGTGAGCGCGTTGGCCTGCGTGGTCGACAGGTTCTGCAGCTCGGTCGTGGTCAACTGGCCGATCTGGGCGGCCGAGAGCCTGGCGATCTCGGTCGCGGTCAGCGTCGAGATCTGCGTTGCAGTCAGGCTGCCGAACGCGGTCGTGGTCAGGCCGCTCACCTGGGCGGTGGACAGCTTGGAGACAGTGAGCGCGTCAAGGTTGGTGGTGCTGATGCCGTTGAGCTGGGTGGTGGTGAGGCCCTGAACCTGCGTGGTCGAGAGCGCAGTGACCTGCGTGGTCGACAGGTTGTTGAGGACCGTCGTGCTCAGCGTGCCGATCTGGGTGGCGGTGAGCGCGTTGGCCTGCGTGGTCGACAGGTTCTGCAGCTCGGTCGTGGTCAGCTGGCCGATCTGGGCGGCCGAGAGCCTGGCGATCTCGGTCGCGGTCAGCGTCGAGATCTGCGTTGCAGTCAGGCTGCCGAACGCGGTCGTGGTCAGGCCGCTCACCTGGGCGGTGGACAGCTTGGAGACAGTGAGCGCGTCAAGGTTGGTGGTGCTGATGCCGTTGAGCTGGGTGGTGGTGAGGCCCTGAACCTGCGTGGTCGAGAGCGCAGTGACCTGCGTGGTCGACAGGTTGTTGAGGACCGTCGTGCTCAGCGTGCCGATCTGGGTGGCGGTGAGCGCGTTGGCCTGCGTGGTCGACAGGTTCTGCAGCTCGGTCGTGGTCAGCTGGCCGATCTGGGCGGCTGTCAGTTTACTGACTTCCGTGGCCGTGAGGGCGCTGATTTGCGTGTCGACGAACTGCTGCACCTGCAGGGACAGCAACGCATTGATGATGGTGGGAGAAAGTGCCGCAACCTGGGTTGTGAAGAACGCCTTGATATCAGTCGAATTCAATACGTTGACTTGCGTGGCCGTCAGCGCAGCCACCTGCGTCGTCGCAAGAGATTGAATATCGGTGGTGGTGAGACCTTGTATTGCGGTGGTCGAAAGGCCGGCAATTTGATTGGGCGTAAGCGCCGAAATAACAGTCATCGAAACGCACTCCTGTGCGACAAATCTTTTCTGCCGGCTCACCCATCGCGAATGGGTGACGAACGCCCGACCATGGCTTCACGCAGATTTGCACACACAAGTTAATCCTCTCTAACTCGTTCAGGCCGCGTCGCGCCGGAGCGATGCTTGTTAAGTCGTTTGTTAATCTCCCCTAATTTTTGCTTAGCGGTTATTCCGAGCTCAGGGAGTCACGCGCGCCGTTTGTCTACTTCCGCAATGAAAAGAATCATTTATTGCGTGCGACGACTCGCTGGCGACTTGCGAAACACCCGGCTAGCCTATGGATGAGACTCGAAGAGGCGCTATTGCGCGCGGCGAACCGGGCCGGAAGTCGCGGAAAGGTTGTACAATCCAGATGCGCGTCGAGAGTTTTCATGCGATTTGACGGCACCAAGGCCTATGTGGCGACTGACGACCTCAAGGTCGCGGTCAATGCTGCGATCACCCTCGAGCGTCCTTTGCTGGTCAAAGGTGAGCCCGGCACCGGCAAGACCGTGCTGGCGCTGGAAATCGCCAAGGCGATCGATGCGCCGCTCATCGAATGGCACGTCAAATCCACAACCAAGGCGTTGCAGGGTCTGTATGAATACGACGCGGTATCGCGCCTGCGCGACAGTCAACTCGGCGATGAGCGCGTCAAGGATATCCGCAATTACATCAAACGCGGCAAGCTATGGGATGCCTTCGTGGCCGACGAGCGGCCGGTCTTGCTGATCGACGAGATCGATAAAGCCGACATCGAGTTTCCCAACGACTTGTTGCAAGAGCTCGATCGCATGGAATTCTTCGTCTACGAGACCGGCGAGACCGTGAAGGCGCGCCGCCGGCCGATCGTCATCATCACGTCGAACAATGAGAAAGAGCTGCCGGACGCATTTCTGCGCCGCTGTTTTTTCCATTACATCCGATTTCCGGATGCCGAGACTATGCGCGCAATCATACAAGTGCATTTTCCCGATATTAAACAAAGGCTTGTGGCCGAGGCCCTGCGGCTCTTCTACGAAATTCGCGACGTGCCGGGCATGAAGAAAAAGCCTTCGACATCCGAGCTTTTGGACTGGCTCAAGTTACTGATGGTCGAGGACATCGGCCCGGAGACCTTGCGCGAGCGCGACCCCAAGAAGCTGATCCCACCGCTTCACGGCGCACTGCTCAAGAACGAGCAAGATGTGCATTTGTTTGAACGCCTGGCCTTCATGGCGCGCCGGGAAGGCCGGTAGGTTTATTCAGCGGCCTCGGAATTCTTGCGTGATGCGCGCGCGCCCTTGCGGGCGCGCGCATTTGCCCGGTACCGCGCAACGTCCTGTTTGACGCGGTCGATCGGCCGCGTCCCCCAATAAACGCCTTGCGCCAGAATTCGCCCGAGCATGCCGCCGGCCCATACGAGCTCGTAGGGAGCGAACAGGCGCCAGGTCTGATCGCTTTCGACCAGCCCGCGGGCGACCAGTTCCCCCGCGAGCGCACTGGTATTGAGCCCGTGGCCACCGAACCCGCTCGCAATCCATACCCCACGCTCAATTTCACCGATTTGAGGCATGCGATGCACGGTGCGGCCGAGGGTCCCACGCCATAGATGCGCGATCTCTATGCTCCCGAGTTCGGGAAACGTCCGTCGGATGTCATTGACGAGGCCGCGCGCGACGAAACGGGGATCGGCCTCCCAGGCGCGCATGCGTCCCGACCACTGCAGACGGTCGCCTCCGACGATACGGTAGTGATTGTCGGCACGGTTGGTATCGCTGACCGCGCCGCGGTAGCGCACGACGTCGTGCAGGCTCTCGCCGATCGGCTGGGTGACCATCACGTAGGTGGAGACCGGCAGCAACGTCGCCGCAAGCTTCGGCATCAATGCGCCGAGATGGGTATTGCCGGCGAGCACGACATGCGCTGCTCGAACGCGGCCAGCGGGCGTGACGACGCGCTTGCGGACACCGGCGGGATCAAGCGAAACCGCCGGCGTGTCCTCGAAAATACGTGCGCCGGCTTTTTCTGCCAGGGCCGCCAGCCCAAGCGCATAGTTGTGTGGGTCAATGTGAAAGGCCTGGCGATAGTGCACGGCATCGAAATAATGCGGGCTGTGCAGTTGCTCGCGCACGCGCGCTGTCGGCCAGAACTCGACGTCAGCGCCGAGCCACCGCATACGTTCCACCTCGGCGCGCAATTCTTCCGTGTTGTTTGTTTTTGAAACGTGCAGCCAGCCGTTGATGAGGTCGACGCCAGGCATCTGGGTATCCAGGATCGTCCGGCGGACGTACTCGAGGCCCTGCTCCGACAACGCCCACAGTTGCTTGGCGTGGTCGAGGCCGACACGCTCGACAATATTGTCGATATCTTCGGAAAAACCGGGCAACACAAATCCCAGATTGCGGCCCGATGCCGCCCAGGCGACGTGGCCCGCCTCGAGGACCGCGACCGACCAGCCGCGCTGGGCGACCTCCCGCGCGACCGTGAGGCCAGCGAGCCCGGCACCGATCACACACACATCAACGTCCAGATCGAGATTCAGGCGTGGCCGCTCGGGGCGAGCAACAGAGGTCGCCTCGTACCAGCCCGCTTCCATGTTGTCGCTTTCGCTCATTGGCTCCGTTACGCTATGCAATCCTGGCGCTCTACCCGCGAGCGCATGTTAGACCGTGGCCGCACTAACGCCGAAATCCATAGCATGACCATGCGCCGCCTTCTGCTTTTTCGCCACGCCAAGACCGAACGCTCCGAACCCGGCATGGAGGATCGAAGCCGCAAGCTGGTCGAACGCGGCCGCAAGGATGCCGCCAGTATCGGCGCTTATATGGCGACCCATGCTCTCATCCCCGACCGGGTCATGACGTCCCCCGCGGCCCGCACACAGGAAACCTGGAAACTCGCCGCCGCGGCATTCAAGCCGACGCCGGCCGGGTCGGCCGTCGAGCGGCTCTATGGCGCGACGCCACATGAAATCTTCGACCTCATCAAACAGGCGCCAGCGAACGCACATACTCTGCTCATTGTCGGCCATAATCCCGGGCTGCATGAACTTGCCCAAATGCTCGTCGCGTCCGGCGACATCGAAACGCGTGAACAGATGCGCGAGAAACTACCGACTTCAGGCCTTCTCATCATCGATTTCGCCTTCGACGAATGGGCAAAATTGCATCCGCAGTCCGGTCGGCTCGAGCGCTTCATAACCCCGAAGTCGCTGGGTGCCAGCGCCCAATTGAGGCGACAGACTCCTCAACGCGTGCCCTAAAACGTGTCATGATGGACGCCTCACAGCGAAATGAGGGGCGCTGTCATGTACAACAAGATTCTGGTTCCGGTTGATCTCGCTGACACGGATCTGGCCAAGCCTGCGATCGCCACGGCGCTCGAAATGGCGCGGGCGTCGGGCGGGTCCGTGCGTCTGGTGAATGTATTGGCGATGACGCCGGTGATGCTGGCGGAATATGTGCCGCCCGATTTCGACGTGCAGCAACGTCAATCGGCGGAAGAAGCGCTCGGCATCATCGCTCGTGAATGCGGTCTTGATGCCGGTCGCGTTTCTGCAACCGTACGCCAGGGCGGCATCTACCATGAGGTGCTCGAGGAGGCGAAAGCGTTCAATGCCGACCTGATCGTGATGAGCTCGCATCGGCCCGCAATGCGCACTTATTTTCTCGGTTCCAATGCAGGACACGTAGTGCGCTACGCCAAGTGTTCAGTACTCGTCGTCCGTAACTAGCGCTACGAAAGGAAAAGAGGCCGCCCAGCGGGCGACCTCCTTCCAGTCCGATAACGTTTGCCGAGCGATTAGCGCTGGCTTTCGATACCGAAGTCCTGGGTGCTGTAGGTCGAAACGCTGGCGGGAGCGTACGCAAAGGCGTCAGCGGCACGGTGCGCCTTCACGTTGTGCTGAACCTGCGCGGTATAGACATTGCGCTCGAGCAGCGTGTCTTCCTCGCCGGCGGCAAATGCCGGGGCAATGACGGACAGCGTCAGGATCGAAGCGGCAGCGAGCTTGGTGAGGGTCTTCATTGTCGTTCTCCATGTATCGGGCAAGAACCAGTTCTTGCTGGCCCGTCATGTGGACGGAATAACTCTCACTCTCAATCCACGTTAACGTCACGGATTCCGGCGCTTTGTTCACGAACGCGGCATCGCGGCGTGAATCGGGAGAAAATATTTCACGCATCCGAACCAGGGGATAAATTTTTCCGCGAAGATCATCGATCTGCAAAAGATTTCGCCGATGTGATGGAAGTCGTCCAAGCCCATGCAGTGAGATCATTGCTGCGCATCAAAATCGCCGTGCTCGACATTCAAGTGTGGGAAGCGGCCGACGTTGGACACCGCCACCGCCCGATCGATGCTGTCGATGGTGAGGATGAATTGCCGCACATGGCGGCGCCTGCAGGCCGATAGGAATAAATCTCGGCAGATCACCCGAGGGAACCGTCCCGGCCAATGACGACGGTGGGTCCCCCATGTGTATTACGTCCACAAGTAGCCATCACGAGTGTTCCCAACGCCCGAGGACTATAATATCGTGATCTCGAAATAGCGGCGTTTGGGGCTGTCTTGTAAGCGTTTGGGGTTGGAGGCGTCGTCATGGCGAAGCTGTCGGATATTTTTGGCCGAAAAGGCATTCCGGCCGGGGCCGACAAGCTGACGGGACGACCTCGAAACGGCAACGGCAACGATCACATCTCCATCGAAAGTCCCTCGGACGTCGGCTCGCGCATGGGCGAGGAGAACGAAGTCCTCCGCAACCTGCTGACCGACACCGGCCGCAAGATCAACGAACTCGACGACCTCAAGGAGGCGTTCGACAAGCTGGTCGCGCCTTTCAACAGCACGCTGCGCGCGCTGGAGCAGGAAAAATCCCAGACGCTGAGCCTGTCGGGAATGCTGGCGGAGGCGCGCACGTCTTACGAGACCCTGCGCACCGAGTACTATCAGATCGAGAAAAAGGCGACGGCGATCGAAGCCGAGGCGGAAAGGCTGCGCGACGACCTCGAGCTATCGCGCGAAGCCAACCGCGCACTGGAAAGTGCGCGCCTCGAACTCACCGATGAGCTCAATGCGCGTCACGCTCAGATCAACGAGCTCGACCGCCAATTGACGCAGGAAACGACCCAGCGCCGGACCTTGGGCGAAGCCCGCCGTGCATTGCAGGACCAATACGATATCGGCGAAAAGCGCATCATCGTGCTCGAAGGTGAGCTGGCGGCGGCGCGCGAAAAGCTCGCCCTTCTGGAAGACGAGAAACGTTCGCTGCAGATTGCGGTCGATCACGCGCTCAACGAGACCGCGCGACTGACACGCCGGCTGACCGAAAGCGAAAATACCCTGACCGCAACGCGCGCCCAACTCGGCAAGGTCGAGGCAAGCTTCGCCGAAGCCTATGCCGAGCGTGGGCGGCTGGGCGCAGCCCTTGATGAAGCGAAAGAGCAGCATCAGGCCGAACGCAACAGCCTCAACATGCGGCTTGATGCATTGCAGTCACGCGCTGCAACGGCAGAACGGCTGCTCTCCGAGGCGCGGCAAAACCTGATCGCCCGCACGGAAGAGGTGCGCGCTTTCGATCGAAAATCCGTCGAGGCCACGATTGCCCGTAACAATTCGGACAAGCGGCTCGCCCAGATCGAGGGCGTACACGAGGCACGGGAGCGCCAGATCAAGGATCACGAGCAGGCGCGCACTGCTCTCACGGAGCGCAACAATGCGCTGACCAAAACGCTCAAGGTGCGCGAAACGGCGCTGGCGCGGGCAGAAGAAAAGATCGCAGCGCTGACCGAGCGTAACGGTCACCTGGAAGCTGACATACAAGTGAGCCGCACCAATATCGAAAAGCGCGTCGAGGATCTCAATTCAGCGCTCCAGCGCGAGCGCATGGAACGGGCGGTCGTCGAGGGCGCGCTAGAGGCCGCTCGCAAGGACAATTCCCGCCTGCAAAGCGAAGTGGGTGCATTGCGCTCGACATTGCGCCGCGGCGTGCCGCTCGACGATGCTCCGGTGCCGCCCGTTGAGGCCGCCAATGATGAGGCGCCGCCGAAGGGCAAGAAGGGCAGAACGATCGAGCCGTCCCCGGCTGAAGCCGCCGGCAAAGCTTAGCCCCGGCCGATCTTCCGAGCTTGCCCCGCGAGGCCACCCTTAGCTGCCCCAGGTTCGTTACCTGACAATCGGGCCCCCCAGCCTTATATGTCGTTGATGCGCGCGCTTCTCGTTATCGCATTGTTCGCCCTTCTTGCGTTGGCAGTCTGGTTTGCCGCCGCGGCTTGGGTGCACCTCGGTGGCGATGCAATTCCGTTTTATGGCTATGTGGCCATTGTCGGTGGCGTGCTGTTCTCGCTTCTCATCGGCGGCGGCCTCATGGCGCTCGTCTTCTACAGCAGCCGACATGGCTACGACGATCTGAACGGCGGCGACAGCAAGTAGAATTGGCTCGCGACATTTTCCCGGTTCACTGTCAGCGCCGTATCGCGCACAGGCGCGGGACAGGCTATGAATAAGACCCTCCTGCCCGGTACTGGAAACGCATATGAATAAAACCCTCGTCCAAGAGCAATTCGGAAAGACTGCGGCCAGCTATTTGACCAGCACGCCGCACGCGCTCGGCAAAAGCCTGGAGCGGCTCGTCACCCTCACCTCTCCGCAAAAAGGCTGGCACGCGCTCGACGTCGCCACCGGGGGTGGCCATGTCGCTTACGCGTTCGCACCACATGTCGCGCGGGTTTGGGCAACCGACATCACCCAGGAGATGCTCGATATGGTGAAGGCCGAGGCGCACAAGCGCGGCCTCGCCAATATCCGCACGGCTTACGCCAAGGCCGAAGCACTTCCATTCGAAGATGCGAGCTTCGATCTGGTGACCTGCCGCATCGCGCCACATCACTTCGATTCAATACCGGAATTCCTCAGCGAAGTGCATCGCGTGCTTAAGCCTGGTGGCCTCTTCGCCGTCGTCGACAACGTCGTTCCCGATGGCAACGTGGGCGACTACGTCAATGCGTTCGAAAGATTCCGCGATCCGAGCCATCTGCGCGCGTGGACCATGGATGAATGGCGCGGCGCGCTGACGAAGCACAAGTTCACCATCGCGCATGAAGAACAGATCTACAAAAAGATGGAATTCAAAAGCTGGGCCAGCCGCCACGACGACACGATGCAGGCATTGCTTCGCGCGATGCTTGCGCAAGTCACACCCGAAGTGAAGGCAACACTGGAGCCGCAGGGTGCCGGCGCGGACCTGACCTTTCGACTCTGCGAAGGTCTGTTCATCAACAAGCGCGGCTGAACTGGATCCGCAGCATCGAGTTATTCACAGACGCGCAACAACCCTATGGACTCGGCCGCGTTTTTTACTCGCAACCGGAATTAGATCGGCCCCCGCGCGGACTTTACCGGCAAAAAGCGCGGCGGGTTGGCGCGCCGTTACCATTCCAACTAACTGAAATATATTGCCTTTTGGCCAAAAACGCCGGCGCGTTAACCTTTCATTTACCCTCCCAGATTCATATTCCGTTAGGATCAGTTAACAAGTGATTCGGCGTCGCTTCGGCCGGGCGAATCGGCGTTAAGGGGATCACGCAATGAGCAAATTCGGGGGCTTTTTCTCCCGCAAGGCCGGGCTTTACGACAAATCGACTGACATCGCAGCGCCGGTCAGCGCGACGTCGAACGACAACCCACTCGAACTCGACGAGGAATTGTTCTCCGCGCTTGGCGCCCAGCTCGGGGGCGACAACGAGTCCTTGCGCAATCTCCTGCTCGACGCCAATGCAAAGATCGGCGAGCTCGACACCATCAAGAATGCTGTCGGCAAGCTGGTTGACCCGGTCAGCAAGGCACTGCGCGCCTTCGAAACCGAGAAATCCGAAAAGATCAGCCTACAGACAGTGCTCAACAATACCCGCACCGCTTACGGCAAATTGCGCAATGAAGTCGCGGAGCTGGAAAAGAAAGCCAGCTTCTCGGAAAAAGAATGTCAGGCGCTTCGCCAGGAACTCACCACAACCCAGCACATCCTGCGCACGCTGGAAGCCACCAAGGCTGAAATCGCCATCGATATTGCCACCCGGCGCGCGCAAATTGTGGATCTTGAAGCCCGGCTTGCGCAGGAGACCGGCGAAGGCAAGGCATTGCGCGAGGAGAACCGCCGGCTCGACGAGCGCCTGTCCAATGCCGACAAGCGCATTGTTTCGCTCGAGTCGGAACTCAATGGGGCGCGCCAACGCCTCCTGATGATCGAGGACGAAAAGCGCTCGCAGCAGATCTCGCTCGACAAAATCAGTGCCGAAGCGGCTCGCGTGTCCCGCAAGCTGGCCGAGACAGAGGCCAGCCTGACGGCGACCCACGGTCGCTTGCGCCATGTCGAGGGTAATTTCGCCGAATTGAGCACCGAGCGTGCCCGGCTTGCCAACGCGATCGAGGAAGGCAACGAACGGCACGAACACGAACTGACCACCCAGCGCATGCGGTTCGATGCCTTGCAGGCGCGCGCGGCAGCGAGCGAGAAGCTCCTCGGCGAAGCGCGCGAGCATTTGCTGGCCCGTGCCGACGAGATCCGCGTCTACGATCGGCGCGCGGGCGAGCTTGCGCAGGAACGTGACGGCTTGCAGACACGCGTATCCGAACTCGAGGCGGACAGGATCCAGCGCGAATCCCAGTTCACGGAAGTGGACCAGGCGCGCGCAACGCTCATGGAACGGAGCGCCGCGCTCACCCGTGCCTTCACCGCGAAAGATGCCGCTCTGCAGCGCGCGGAAGATACGATCGCGGCGCTGAACGAACAGATCGCTGCAATTGAATCGGCTCGCGCTGCCGAAAAGCAGGCGTCCGAACAACGCATCGAAGAACTTGGTGCGTCGTTGCGCCGCGAGCAGATGCAGTGTTCCGTTGTGGAAGGCGCTTTGGAGACGGCCCGCAAGGACTTCGCCCGCTTGATGCGCGAGGCAATGGCCCTGCAGCGTGAACAGGCGATGCCGGATGATCCGGCTCGCTTGCGTGCAGCCAACGCGGCCTGACACTCACGGCTGACGTCATATTGGAAGCGCCGGACCTTGGGTCCGGCGCTTTCGCATTTGGAGCCGCCCAGGGGGCCGTATCAGCTGTCCAGTGTCGGGATGTCGACGCGGCTGACCTGGAATGCTCCGCAAGCGGTGCAGTTGAAGGTCAAAAGATCGACTTTGGCCTCCACCGGATGCGGTTCGCTGCCTACCAGGCGCATCACGCCGCCACAGCTTTCACAGGGGAACGGGGCGAGGCTCGTACTCTCTTTGATTTCGATGGTTTTCATACCGCCACGCTAACCCCCTCAAAAACTGCGTCAATTCTGTTTCTTTGCAACCAATTCTTGCTCAAAACGACCTTTTGGAACCTTTTTACGCTGCGGCGGTTTATGAGCCACTTGCCCTCATGTCAGGAAGTGAGTAAATTACTCATATGGCTACATCGGCTAAAACCATTCATGGCGAGGAGAGGACCATGGTGAACGGGGCCAGTCGGGGTGAACGGCTTCAGATCATGTTGGCGGCTGAAGAGCTGACGATTTTGGACGACTTCCGTTTCCGGAAGCGCATGCCGAGTCGAGCGGCAGCGATCCGGGAACTCCTGAAGCGTGGTCTAGCGGCGGAAGGCTTCGAGGCCGCGGCGTTTCGCGCCAAGTCGGAGGAGTTCGGCGTCATTGAACAGTCGCCGGACGGCCAGGACAACTCGTAACACTATCCATAAGGTTGCCGAACTCGGCCGCCGCGCGGCATTGGCATCGCGGCGGCAGTTTTATTGGGAACGTTGGAACGATCACACCGGCGATTGATTTACCGCAAGGAAACTGTACGCCGGGCTCGAGTACGCTCTCTGCGCATCATCCTGGCGGGGGCGAGAGTGCATGCCGTATCGCATCAATACCGATTTGCCGCCTCGTGTCCGCGATCACTTGCCTGAGCACGCGCAGGACATCTACCGCGAAGCGTTTAATCACGCATATGCCGCTCATGCCGGAGAACACGACCGGGAGATGCGCTCACATATGATCGCGTGGTCGGCGGTCAAACATTCATACGTCAAAGCCGGAGACACGTGGGCTCCGCGTCAACAATGACCGCCTCGTCGTTCCTCGCTGATCGGAACCTTCCTCGCTACACCTCCTATCCGACCGCTCCGCATTTTGCGCCGACCGTCGGCGCCGAAGACCTATGGCGATTGGCTCGCAGCACTGCCGCGCGAAGCCAGGCTCTCTGTGTATATCCACATTCCGTTCTGCACCGAGCTTTGCCTGTATTGCGGCTGCAATACGCGCGCGGTGCGCAAGCTCGAACCGGTAGAGACTTACGCGCAGCGGATCGTCGACGAGATCGCGCTGCTGCACGACCTTGCGGGCCGCAAGCTTACGCATCTGCATTGGGGTGGCGGCACGCCCTCGATTGTTGGCGCGCATTGGCTGGATACGATCGCCGAAAAATTAGGATCATTGTTCGACGTATCCGCGATGAAGGAGCACGCCATCGAACTCGACCCGCGCCGGATCGACCGGTCGCTCGTTCACGCGCTTCAGGCCATCGGCGTTACCCGCGCCAGTCTCGGCATGCAGGACGCTTCGCCGCACGTTCAACGTGCCATCGGCCGCATCCAGCCGTTCGATCTCGTGCAACAAGCCGCCGACTGGCTGTGCGACGCCGGTATCAATCGTCTCAATGTTGACCTGATGTACGGGTTGCCGACCCAAACTGTGCGCGATGTCGCGCGTAGCGCGGAACTCGCCGCTTCGCTCGGGGCGCAGCGCCTCGCTTTGTTCGGCTATGCGCACGTGCCCTGGTTCAAGCGGCATCAGCGGCTGATCGATGAGGCAGCCCTGCCGGGTCTAAGCGAGCGGCTCGAACAGGCGCAGGTTGCCGCCGAGACGCTGACTGGCCTCGGCTATCACGCCATCGGCCTCGATCATTTTGCTTTACCGGACGATGAACTCGCAGTCGCAGCACGCGAAAAGCGCCTGCATCGAAATTTTCAGGGCTACACCACCGACGAAGCCGATGCCCTGGTTGGGCTTGGCGCCAGCGCGATCGGCAAGCTGCCGCAGGGTTTTGTGCAAAATGCGTCCGATCTCGCCGGCTATTCGCGCGCCGTCAGCGCCGGACACTTCGCCACGGTGAAGGGTCTGGCTCTTTCCGACAATGACCGCTTGCGCGGGACCATTATCGAGCGGCTGATGTGTGATCTCGCCGTCGATCTCGAAACCTTCGGCGGCGAGAGCCAGTTCACCGCGGAACTCGCAGCGCTTCGTCCCACTTTGCGAGCAGGGCTTGCTGGAGATTAGATGGCGGTCATATCACTATGACCGACCGCGGACGTCCATATCTGCGTATTGCGGCATCGGCGTTCGACGCCTACCTCGTAGCCGCCGATAAGCGCCATTCGGTTGCGGTTTAGTCCGGCTATTTGCCGGTTTTTACAGCCTTCAAGGTCGCCTGGTTTGGGCAAAAGGCCGGCGGCAAATCAAACGAATTGGGTGCGCGCCTGAGCCAATCGGTGCACACGACCGCTGTATCGCAGCGCTGGCACGCCTCGATAGCTTGCGCGAGCTGTGACACACCATGCGGCCATGCTGCTGGAACCGTCGAGACGCCTATCCGCGCCGTCATGGCCGCCATGTTGGGCACATGGTCGGGACTCGGGTCGACAGGCTGATGTTTCTGAGAACGGTCCATGTTTGGCATTTGGACCAATTCGGCATGTGCCGCATTGATCCAGCGCAACAGGACATGTTTACCGTGTGAGCTCGCGCATCGCGCGATCCAATCCATCCAAGGTCAGCGGATACATCCGTCCGCCCATGAGCTGGCGAACCATCGTGATCGAATGGGTGAAATCCCATTCGCGCTCGGGCACCGGATTGAGCCAAACAGCGGCCGGATAAGTGTGCGCCACGCGTTCGAGCCAAAGGGCGCCGGGCTCATCATTGTAATGTTCGACCGAACCGCCCGCCGCCGTGATCTCGTAGGGCGACATTGAAGCGTCACCGACGAACACGACCTTGTAGTCGTGCGGATAGGTGTGCAGCACATCCCAGGTTGGCGTGGTGGCCTGGAAACGGCGGCGGTTCTCTTTCCACACGCGCTCATAAAGACAATTGTGAAAGTAAAAATGCTCCATGTGCTTGAACTCGGAGCGCGCGGCCGAAAATAATTCCTCGGTCGCCTTGATGTGCCAGTCCATCGAGCCGCCGATATCGAAAAAGAGCAGCACCTTCACGGCATTGTGCCGCTCGGGCCGCATCAGAATATCGAGATAGCCCTTGTGGGCGGTCCCCTTGATGGTGCCGTCAAGGTCCAGCTCCTCGGGCGCGCCGGTACGCGCAAATTTGCGCAGGCGCCGTAGCGCAACTTTGATATTGCGCGTGCCCAACTCAACCTCGTCGTCGAGATCCTTGAACTCGCGCTTGTCCCACACCTTGACCGCGCGGAAGTTGCGATTGCTGTCCTGGCCGATGCGCACGCCTTCCGGATTGTAGCCATATGCGCCGTACGGAGATGTGCCGGCGGTCCCGATCCATTTCGAGCCGCCCTGATGACGGCCCTTCTGCTCGGCCAGGCGCTGGCGCAGCGTCTCCAGCAATTTGTCGAGGCCGCCCATTGCCTCGATCTGCTTCTTTTCTTCTTCCGTCAGGTATTTCTCGGCGAGCTTCTTCAACCATTCAGCCGGAATATCCGCCTCGATGACGCTTGCCGTACTTTCAAGACCGTTGAAGATATGGCCGAAGACTCGATCGAACTTGTCGAGGTTGCGTTCGTCCTTCACCAAAGTCGCGCGCGCCAGGTAATAAAATTCCTCCACCCGGCGCGACGGGAGATCTGCGTCCATCCCCTCCATCAGCGTCAGGTACTCGCGCAGGGTCACCGGTACCCCGGCGTCCTTGAGTTCAATAAAGAAGCTAATGAACATACGCGACAATTCGCCCTAGCTGGAGCGCCCGTCAAGCGCCCCCCGCAATCATGCCCGGGCTTGACCCGGGCATCCACGAATTAGGACATTGCGGCACAAGAACGGGGCGGCCGGGATGAACCTGGCCACGAGGAAGGCCGGGGGGTTCTGTAATGCGTGCGCGCGACCGCGCCCTGTGGGCGCTTGCCGTCATATTGTCGATCGCGCTGCTCGTTGGCCCGGCGTTGTGGAACGGCTTCCCGCTTCTGCAATACGACACCGGTGGCTATCTCGCCCGCTGGTACGAAGGCACGCTCGTACCGAGCCGTGCGGTTGTTTACGGCCTCATGCTCAATGCCGGCGAAATGGCCGCGTTCTGGCCGGTTGTGCTCGTGCAGGCCGCGCTGACAGTCTGGGTTGTTGCGCTCATGCTCCGCGCGCACGGATTGGGCAAACGGCCGTGGCTCATGGTGAGCATCGTCGCCGTACTAACGGCGATCTCGACCCTGCCCTGGCTGACCTCGATCCTGCTCACCGACATCTTTGCCGGGCTCGGCGTACTTGCTCTTTATCTGCTGCTATTGCGGCCCGGGCATCTCAGTCGCGGTGAGCGCTTTGCCTTGATCGCGCTGATTGCGGTCTCTGCGGCCACGCACAGCGCCACCATCGCGGTGCTTCTGGCATTGATACTGGCCGGAGTCATGGTCTGGCTTGTCCAGCCCCGGCAACTGCCGCTCGCGCGTATTGGCAATGGGGTGCTCGCGCTCGCGCTCGGCTGCGTACTGGTCTTTGCCGCGGATTTTGTGGTGGCGAAACGCCTGGCCTGGACACCTGGCGGTTTCGCATTGTCATTCGGACGCATGCTGCAAGACGGCATCGTCAATAAATATCTCGACGACCATTGCCCGAATCCGAAACTGACGCTCTGCGCATACAAGGATCAGCTTCCCAACGACGCCGATGTCTGGTTCTGGGGCAGCCCCTTGTTTGACAAACTTGGACGTTTCGCCGGGCTCGATCAGGAAATGGCGAACATTGCTGTCGGCAGCGTCATCGACTATCCCGGCTTGCAATTCAAAACCGCGACGATCGCGACCGCACGGCAACTCGTTGCAGTGCATACCGGCGAAGGCGTGCTCAATTCGATTTGGCACACTTATGGAACGATCCGGCGTTTCACGCCGCAACTTGTGGCGCCCATGGAGGCCGCGCGCCAGCAGCACGGCGCGATTTCTTTCACAGCGATCAATCAACTGGATTATCCGGTCGCATTGCTATCGATGGCCTTGCTTCCGGTGATCGTGCTGCTCGCGTGGCGGCGGAGAATCCCTCCTGCCTTCGGTGAATTCGCTGCTGTATGTGCAGTCACGCTACTCGCCAACGCATTCGTTTGTGGCGCAATGTCGAATCCGCACGACCGCTATGGCGCGCGGCTGGTCTGGATCGCCATCTTTGCCGTCACGATCGCGCTTGTACCCCTCGCCGATCGTCTCCGATCGTCTTGGATCACGGCTGACATCGCCTAAGCTGCCTTCTGCAAATTTGATGTTGGGAGGCGTTGTGACCGCACACATACGAGCTTTATCTCTTGCGCTCCTGCTTGCTTGTGGCGGCGCATCGACAGGCTCCGCCGATCCCGCCATGGATGCGGTCAAAAAAGAACTCGTCCCGACCGGGACACTGCGGGTCGCAATCGCAGTCGCGCCCGCTCCTTCGGCGCTGTATGTCATCAAGGACACAGCGAGCGGCAATTTCCGCGGCGTCTCCATCGAACTCGGTTCGGCGCTGGCAAAGAAGCTCGGCGTGCCCGTGGAGTTCCTGCCGCATCTTGCATCGGGTGAAATCCAAAACGAGGCAGCGAGCGGCAAGTGGGACGTGACCTTCATGCCGGTCGACGAGGAGCGCAAGAAATTCGTCGACTTCGGCAACGCCTATCATCTGCTGCAAAGCACCTATCTTGTGGCGCCCGGCTCCAAGCTCACGAAAGTCGAGGAAGCCAATGAGCCCGGCGTGCGGATCGGCGGCGTTGCCAACACGGCGACATTCCGCGCTGCTCAACGCACGGCGCCGAAGGCGACTTTTGTCACTGTGCCTGGCGTTGACGCCGCTGTCGCCGGCATGAAAGCCGGTGAAATCGATTGCATTGCGTTGTCGCGGGAGTCGCTGTCCGGCCTGGCTGCGAAGATTCCCGGCTCACGCGTGCTCGACGGCGGTTTTCTCAATTCCTCGACGGCCGTCGCTGTGCCGAAGGGCAAGCCCGCCGCGCTCGCTTATGTCAGCCAATTCGTTGAAGAGGCCAAAGCGTCCGGGCTGGTCCGCAAGGCTTTCGACGACGTGAATTTGAAGAATTCGCAAGTAGCGCCTGCCGGGATGAAACCATAGGCGGGGCGTGCTATTCGATGACGGAGGCGGCGCTCGCCGCCTTGTTTTTTGGAGCGGACCGATGGCCGACGCAGCCGCATTGAAAGAACTCGCACCCACCGGAAAGCTCCGGCTTGCCATTGCCGTATCCCCGTCGCCGTCGGCGCAATTTGCGATCCAGGATGGCAATACCTATCGGGGGGTCGCTGTCACTCTCGGGCGTGCTCTGGCGGCGAAACTCGGCGTTCCGCTCGAGATCATCCCGCATCAGGCATCGGGCGAAATCCAGAATTCGGCTGCGAGCAATCGCTGGGACGTTGCCTTTCTTCCGGTCGATGACGAGCGCAAGAAATTCGTCGACTTCGGCAATGCCTACCATCTCCTGCAAAGCACCTTCCTGGTCGGATCGAGCTCCAAAATTCAATCGGTGAAGGACGCCGATGCGAAAGGCGTCGGTCTCGGCGGCGTCGCCAATACCGCGACGTTCCGCGCCGCCAAGAAGGCGACGCCCAGTGCCACCCATATCGATTTTTCCGGTGTCGATGCTGCCGTTGCCGCCATGCGTGAAGGCAAGATTGAAGGTATCGCGCTCTCGCGGGAATCATTGTCCGGCCTTCTTGGCAAAATCGCCGGCGCCCGCATCCTGGACGATGCCTTTCTCAATTCCAGCACCGCCGTCTGCGTGCCCAAGGGCAAGCCGGCTGCGCTGGCTTATGTGAGCGAGTTCATCGAGGAAGCAAAAGCATCCGGCCTCGTGCGCAAGGCGCTGGATGAGATGGGACTCAAATCGTCGCAGGTCGCTCCGGCGGGGATGAAGCCTTAGGCGGCCGTTACGCCTGCTTGTCCGGCGTTGTCACCGTCAAGCCATCAAGCTCGTCGGTGACCTTGATCTGGCAGGAGAGCCGCGAGTTCGGCCGCACATCGTAGCCGAAGTCGAGCATGTCCTCTTCCATCGGCGACGGACCGCCGACTTTTTCCCGCCAGGCTTCATCGACATAGACATGACAGGTCGCGCAAGCGCACGCGCCGCCGCATTCAGCTTCGATGCCGGGAATATTGTTGCGGATCGCCGTTTCCATCACGGTCGAGCCGACTTCGGCTTCGACTGTGCGGGCGGCGCCGCTTGAGTCGCTAAATGTGATCTTCGGCATAAGGAAGGAAAGCAGCACTATAGAGGAGACGGGCTTCTATATAGCTATTCGCGCGAAGGCGCCAACCCCGTCAATGTGCGTGCAGCAGCCCGGCGATCTGGGCCCGCGCTTCCTCTACCGAGCGCGCGAGTTCGGCGATGGCCAGGGCGCATTCGTCAGGCGTGTGGCTGGCGGCCTGTTCCACAGCGGCGGCGGCGCGGGCGACGCGGCCGGCGCCGATACCGACGGCCGATCCCTTCAGCGTATGGGCCAGTGTCGCAATCGCGGCCGGCGCGCTTGCATTCATTCGCTCCATCAGTAGCTCGGCCTGACGGTCGAACAGCTGCAACACTTCGCGTTCCAGGCTGTGGTCGCCAAATGTCATGCGCGACAGATGGCTGCGGTCGATCGGGGCGTTGTCCGCCCGTTCGTCCGGCGCGTTTTCAAATATCTTGACCGCGGCTTGCGCCATCATCTCGGCCTCCCAGTGCCTTTATTGTTGGCGGGGATTTTGGCCTGATCGGGACCAAATCCAGGTAAACGGAGGGCGGGTGGATGTGCGGTTTTACCGGCCAATAGCGACGGTGGTTAAAGCGCTGTAATCGCAAAGCCGCAGATTGAACTTGCACCGGCCGATTGGCCGTCCCGCGGCCTCAATCCGGCAGCCGGGGTCGAACGGGCGACGCGCCTGTGGACCGCGTTCGCTATGGTTCGCAACCGGTTAACGATGATGAAAAAGTCCTTAACAGCGGTGGTTTCTTTCGCATTGCCAAGGCGATAGGATGACCATTGGGCGATAGATCGGGGATGTTTGCAGCGCAGCGGGCGCGACCGCGCCTGGCTCGTGGCATGCCTCTCTCCGGCTATCGTAACGGTTCGGGCCGCGGCGACAGTCCGGCGTAATGACGAGGCGACGACCGAAATGGCGAATACTCCACAGAAAACAAAAGACGCAACGGAAGAGGCGCTCACTGCCATTCAGGAGGCGCTCAGTATTCGCGCACCCGAGCCGCGCGCCAGCGCGCCTTACGGCTCCAACGCCGAGGCCGATGCGGCCAATCCGCCAGTGTCTGCAACCTCGTCCGATCTTTTCCAACAGGACGCGGCGGCGGCCGGGTGGCCGGCGGGAGACACGACGCCGCGCCGCGCGGCCAATGATGATCGCGCCGGCATCGGCCAGATTTTGCAGACCCTGCGCCACCGCACAGCGCGCGCGCCTTATGTCGCCGCCGCCATTGTCGGATTTATCTGGGCCGCCGGCGGCATTGCCATCGCCACGCTCTACAGCAGCGAAATTCACACCGCGAGTGCAGGCACGGGCTTTGCGGCCATGGTCGCGATCACCGCCGTGATTGCCGTCCCGGTGATCTTCTTCTTCCTGCTCGCCCATATGTTCAACCGCGCCCAGGATATGCGGGTGGTCGCCGAATCCATGGCCGAAGTGGCGATGCGGCTTGCCCAGCCTGAGACCGTCGCGCGCGAGTCTATTGTGACAGTCGGCCAGGCCATCCGGCGCGAGGTCGCCGCCATGGGCGACGGCGTCGAACGCGCGCTCGCCCGCGCGGCGGAGCTGGAGGCGCTGGTCCACAATGAAGTGTCCGCGCTCGAGCGCGCCTATAACGATAACGAAGTTCGTATTCGCGACCTGCTGACCGAATTGAGCAATCAGCGCGAGACACTGGTCAATCAGGCCGAACAGGTGCGCAACGCCATCGCCAGCGTCCACCTTGATCTTGCCCATGACATCACCTCCGTCGGCGACCTGGTCGCCGACAAAGTCAATGAAGTGGCGCAGCGCGTTACCCGGTCGCTCACGGAAAAAGGCGAACACATTACATTGGCGCTCGGCCACGCCGGCAATTCCATGATTGACGCCCTGAGCGAGCGCGGCTCCACGCTTCTCGACCGCCTCGAAACGACAAGCGACCATGCGACAACCGCCATTTCATCGGCCAGCGACCGGCTCTCCGCCAGCCTCAATTTCAAGACCGAACACGTGCACGACGAGTTCGCGGACCTCGCGGCCCGGCTGCAGCAGATGATGAGCGCGCGCCTCGATCAGGTTGCACAGAGCTTTGCGCAGAAGTCGTCGGTCACCATCGAGACCATGGCGAACCGTTCGCAGCAATTCACCGAAGCCATCACCAATTCGAGCGCGCGATTGGCCGAGTCGATTGCCGCGCGCGCCGATGAGGTCAACACGACCCTGCGCTCCACCGGCGACTCGCTCATTCTCGACCTGTCTTTGCGCGGCAATGACGTGGTCTCGAAACTCGAGCAAACCGGCACTCGTATCACGGACACCATAACGAGCCGCAGTAATTCGGTGGCGGACACTTTCCGCGAGAGCGCGGAATCGCTTGTTACCGAGCTCAATAGCCGTGGCGATGCCGTCAAGGAGATGCTGGCGACGCGCCTGCAGGCCTTCGAGGAGATGTTCAATCAGGGCGGCACGGAAATCACCGAGAAGATCTCGCGCGACTCCAGCAACCTGGGCAACCTGATCACCCGCCACATCACCGAATTCGATCACACCGTGAAGAATTACGGCGGTGAACTGGTCGGGCGTCTCGGGCAGCGCACGCAGGAAGTCGCCGAGGCGCTGCGCAATTATGTCGACACCTTCGATCAACGCGTGACCGGAAGGACAGGCGAGATTTCCAACACGCTCGATCAGCGCCTGGCGCAATTCGAGACCGTGCTGGGCTCGCGCGTGTCCGATCTCGCCAAGACGCTCGCCGAAGGCGGCAAAGACGTTGTTACGGCGCTTGACCAGCGCATCAACGAGGTTGGCGGCACAATCAATTCGCGCGGCACCGAAGTCGCCGAAACGATCGGCGCCAAGATCGGCGAGATCGACCAGACTTTGGGCGCGCGGGCACTGGAGGTCGCCAACACTCTCGACAGCCGCATTGGCCGCTTCGAGGAACTTCTCGTCGGCCGCGCTGAAACCGTCACCACCCAGATCGAGACCCGCACCAGGGCCGCGGCGGACGCCCTCAATGCCCGCATGGAGCAGCTCAGCGAGGCGATCAAGGTCAATTCCGGCGAAGCCGAGCGCTCGCTTGGCCAACTCGCGCTCTCCACGACCGAGGCGATCCGCACCAGCGCAGGCGATGCCGAGCGCACCCTCGTCGGCGTGAGCGAGGAAGTCGCCCGCAGCTTCGTCGGCAAGGCCGATGAAATCGCGACTGCGGTCAGCCGGCGCACCAATGAAATGACGACGGTGCTGTCCGAAAAGAGCGGCGGCGTTCTGGCCGCCATCACCGAAAAGGGCGAGCAATTCACCCGCGACGTCACGAGCGCCACCGATCAGGCCGTCAAGGCGATCGAGGAGAGAGGCTTCGCCTTCACGCGCACGATGATGGACAACAGCAGCGAAATCTCCCGCATGATCAACAGCGCGGGCGAAGCGGCGACCAATACCGTGACCCGCACGATGAACGAGCTCAACGACACCGCGCAAAAGGCGATCTCGCAGTCGAAGGAGACCGCAACCTCGACCGTCAAGGAGATGCTGGAAACGCACACCATGCTGCGGTCGGACACCACCGCTTTGTTCGAGCGGCTGCGCGAAGCCAATATCATGTTGCAGGAAGTGCTCAGCGGCGCGCACGAAAACATGGGCGCACTCGAAAACACCCTGATGCTGCGTGTCTCGGAATTCGTCACCGCGATGAACGAGGTGACGGCTTCGACTGGCGATGCCACCGGCCGCGTGGAGACCAACATCGCGAATTTCCGCGATATTACCACGCAGGTCATCACCGACCTCAGCCAGCTCGCCCGGCAGTTTGATATCCACGGCCGCGAACTTGCCAAGGCGGTCGATGTGATCGACCACAGCAACCAGCGCACCGAGGACAGCGTCAACGAGCGCCGCGTCCAACTCGATTCCCTGGTGGCGACCCTCGACATTCGCACCGAAGATCTCGAAAAGCGGCTCAACCGGTTCTCAGGCCTGCTCGATGAATCGCTCGAAGCGGCATCGAGTCGCGCGCGCGAAGTGGCGCGCCTGGTATCGGAGTCGAGCGCCGAAGGTACCCGCGCGATCAGCGAACAATATGAGCGCGTGCGCGAAAACGCAGAGGAAGAGCGCCAGCGCTCCGCCGCGGCGATGCGGGCGATCTACGAACAAACCGCCGGCGATACGCATGAACTGTTCCAGACCGCCAATGAGCGCTTCTCCGAAGCGGTTCAGGGCATGAAGCAGATGGCCGCCGAAATGCAACGCGAACTCGAAGCCACGCGTGGCGAGCTGCGTCGCGGCGTCTTCGAACTGCCGCAGGAAACAGCCGAAAGCGCCTCGCAAATGCGCCGGGTCATCGTCGACCAGATCGAGGCCCTGGCCGAACTCAACCGCATTGTGGCCCGTCACGGCCGCAATCTCGATGCAGTCGAGCCCGTGCGCCGGACACGTGAGGAGCCCGCGCTGGCCGTCGTGGGCGGCCGCAGCGATCTGCCCCCGCGCAATGACGTTACGCCGCCGCGCAACGACATGCCGCCGCCGCGGCCAGTCATACAGCGCAGCGAGCCCGCCAGTTTCGCACCGGCCGCGCGCCGCACCACCGAAGTTCCTTCCCTGACGCCGACGCCGGCCACGCCCGGCCGCGGCTGGCTGACCGATCTCCTGAACCGCGCCTCGCGCGATGAGAACGAGCCGCCAAGGGACGCACAAAGGGAAGCACAAAAGGAAATCCAACGAGAAGCACAACGAGAGCCACAACGGGAAATGCCGCGCGAGCCCGCGCCGCGCGAAATCGCTCGCGAGACCGCGCCCCCGCGCCCGAGCGAAGACCGGCCGCCACGGCATTCGATCGAATCGCTGGATTCTCTTTCGGTCGACATCGCCCGCATGATCGACCACGACGCGGCCGCCGATCTGTGGGACCGCTACAAGCGCGGTGAGCGCAATGTGTTCACCCGCCGGCTCTACACGCTGCAGGGCCAGCAGGCGTTTGATGACATTCGTAAGAAATATCGCTCCGACCGCGAATTCAAGCAGACGGTCGACCGCTACATCAGCGAATTCGAGCGCTTGCTCGACGAGGTTTCCCGCGACGACCGTGGCCAGGTGGTGGCGCGGACCTATCTGACGTCGGAAACCGGCAAGGTTTACACCATGCTGGCTCACGCCGCCGGCCGCTTCGACTAAATCGGAGCTTAAAATCGCCAGTGAATAAAAAATAGGCGGGCTCGGGAAACCGGGCCCGCCTTTAAATTTTGCCTTGGCCAAAGCGAAATTTCAGTTTGCCTCTATCCTCCAACTGACGGATAGTAACGGTGCTGTTGTCCCGTGGGGGCGATGACAGCGGCCAAAAGCAAGAAAATTCAATGGCCTTTGCCGCCACAAACTGGCGGTCTGGAGGGGAACCGGCGTTCGTGCACGAGCGCCAATGGCAATACGGCAATCTGGGAGGATGATGCCATGCTTACGCGTGTTCATTCGGCACGTGCGTTGACCGCACGTGCTCTGGCGGCTGCGTTTATTGCGGCATTCACTTTTGCTTTGATCGGATTGTCCGGCACCGCCGCACAGGCAGAGCCCAAGGACATCAAATGGGGCACCGGCCCGGTTGGCTCCGTCGGCCACAAGGCACTGGTCGTGCTCGCCGACCTCCTCAACAAGGAGATGCCGGACTACCGCATCACCGTTCTGCCGATGCCCGGCGCCGTGATGACAGTGAAGGGGTACGCCACCAACCAGATCGACGCCTTGTATGGCTCCGATGACGCGCTGAAGGAGTTCGCCAGCGATAGCGGTCGCTTCAAGGGCTTCAAGGCCACCATGAAGCGCCAGCCAGTGCAGTCGATGTGGGTGTTCACGCTCGACGTCGGCCTCGCCATCAAGGCCAGCAATGCCAACACAATTAAAAAGTGGGGCGATCTGACTGGCAAGAAGGTCTACACCGGCCCGCTACCCTTCGACACGCGCCTGCATCTTGAGAACGCGCTGGCTGCGCTCGGTGTCAAGCACATCTACACGCAGGTCGACCTGTCGACCGTGGGCTCGCAGCTCGATGCCGGCTCCATCGATGCCACGATCGTTTACTACACCGGCGGCACTGTGCCGGCACCGTGGTTGTCGCAGGCTTCGCTGGCGGTGGATTGGGCCGGGCTCAACCCGAGCGCGGACGAGCTTGCCACGCTGAAGAAGAAGGGCTTCGCCATCGAAGAGGCCGATGCCTCCACGATCAGTAAGAAAGACATTCACGTCAAGAAGCTGGCGCTGTCGCCGTTCTACTGGGGCTTCGACATCGGCATGAACATGTCGACCGCCGACGTCTACAAGATGCTGACCATCGTCGACAAGAACGCCGACAATCTGGCCAAGCTCGACGGCGACTTCGCGCAGATTGCCGGCGGCAAGTTCGCCGATTTCCAGGTCAAGGCGATGGAGCAGACTTGGGACCTCATCCCGATCCATCCCGGCCTTGCGAAATTCCTGAAGGAAAAGGGCAAGTGGAACGCAAAGTGGGACTCTAAAGTCGCCACGATGTGATCGCTTGACGAGGGAAACCGGAAGCGGGCGCGGCGACGCGCCCGCTTTGCGGCAGGATCACGAAAAACTACAAAAAAATTGAAAAGCCAGGTGGGATTCTGATTCGATCAGAATAGTTCGCTTCACAGCTCATCCAGAGACGAGTCCGACATGACCAATACCATTGCCAAACGGCCGCCAAACATTATCGACGTCCTTTTTTACGCGGTGTCGATTCCGCTGTTCCTGGTGATCTTCTGGTACTACTGGACCGGCACGGGCGGACCCACGTTGCTCGCCATGACGCTGGTTCCCGTGGTCTACGTCATGTTTACGCTGCAAGCGTTGCGCGATAACGACCTCTACCCCGCCTTGCCGCCGATCGCGAATTACGTGATCGCCTTCGTCTACTGCGCATTTTCATTCTACTGCGCCTACTACATGAACACCGAATACATGGCGCTCGGCCTCGAGCGCGCCGGCGCCTGGAACACGACGGACTTGATCATGGGCGGCGTGATGACGCTGCTGATCATGGAATACGCGCGCAAACGCCATATGCCGCTGTTCATTCTCAACATTTTGCTCATCCTTTACGCAGTCTACGGCAACTGGGTGCCGGGCATGTTCTATCACGCCGGCATGACCTGGGAGCGGCTCATCACTGCGAGCAGCGTCGAGGTGTCGACCGGAATCTTCTCGCGCCTGCCGCAGGTCGCGCTCACCACCGTCGGCTCGTTCCTGCTGGTCTTGAGCCTGCTGCGCGGCTTCGGCTGCATCCAGTCGCTGCTGCGCGCCACCAAGCGGGTGGCGTTCCGCTCGCCACACGCAATTCCACAGTCGGCGGTGGTCGGCTCAATGTGCGTCGGCATGGTGAGCGGCTCGGGCGCCGCCAATGCCATCACGATCGGCTCGGCGACGATCCCGGCGATGATCGCCTCCAACATCCCGCCGGCGACCGCAGCGGCGATTGAATCCGCCTCTTCGCTCGGCGGCCAGTTGATGCCGCCGGTGATGGGTATCGCCGCCTTCCTGATGGCCGAATTCCTCGGCGTCGATTATTTCGACGTGGTGGCGCGCGGCTGGGTGCCGGCGCTGATCTACTACGCGACGGTGTCCACCTCGGTCTATCTGCTGGCGATCACTTTCCGCACGCGCGTCGTCATCACCAAATTCGACGGCCTGGCGTGGCGCGACGTGGTCAATCTCGTCGCTTTCGTCGATCACCGTCGGCGGCCTGGTCGCCCTGATGGCGATCCTGTTCCTCGCACCGATGTTCGCCGCGCTCTACATGTTCTGCGTCGTCGGCGCCGCGCTGCTGGTGATCCACACCGTCGACCTCGTGCGTTTGCGGCAGTGGACGCTTCGCCACGTTCATCAAGCCCGTCCGCATATTTCTCGACGCCTATATGGACATGGTCTGCGACCTGACGCTGCTGCTGGCGACGCTGTCGATCATGACCGCGGCGCTGGTGATCACCGGCGTGCCGACCAAGCTCGGCGCCCTGCTGATCGCGGCCGCCGGCGTCAATCTCGCCGCCATGGTGCTGATGGCCTTCATCTTCGGCTGCATCCTCGGCACCGGCCTGCCGCCGGCGCCGACCTACATCCTCGTCGCGATCGTGATCGCGCCGCCGATGATCCAGGCCGGCGTCAATCCGTGGGTGGTGCACTTCTTCGCCTTCTTCCTCGCCTGCTTCGGCGAGTTGACGCCGCCGACCTCGCTGGTCGCCGCTGTCACGGCCAAGATCGCCAACGCCAATTTCTATTCGGTGCTCAATCGGGCGATGCAGATCTGCATCTCCCTGTTCACGCTGATGGTGGCCGTGTTCGTCCACCCGGAGCTGGTCGATAAAGCCCGGCCTCGACCAGATCGGCGCCGCATTCCTCGTCGGCATCGCGACCATCGGCCTGTCGTTCACCTTCCAGGCGCGGTTCTCCGACAAGCCGGTGATCGATTGGACCATCCGCGGGGCGAACGCAGTCTTCGCACTGGTCGCGCTGTTCGTGCCGAACTACACCATCGCCTCGGCGGCCTGCGTACCGGTGCTGCTGGCGATCGGCTACTGGGTGGTCTACCGGCGCAGGATCGAGGCCGGTGAGCCCGAGGTCGTGGAGCTCGACGCCAAGGCACTGGAGCCGGTGCCGGCCGGCAGCGGCGCGCTGGGAACGATGAGCTAAACCTCGACGTGCGCCGTGGATTTCGCTCCCGTTAAGCCGAACTTCGGGTCTAGCCCGTCGGCGCCGCCTGCTTTTTGTCACCAGCGCGCGACCTTTTGCCGTGGAAATAGGCCCGCAGCCACGGGTGGTCAGACGCCAGCATCGTGTCCATCGTGCCCGGCAGCGATCACCTTGTGGTCGGCCAGAACGGCGATGCGGTCGCAAACCGTGTGCAGGCTGTCGAGGTCGTGGGTCACCATGAACACGGTCAGGCCCAGCGTGCGCTGCAGCGTCGCAATCAAGGTGTCGAAATCGCCGGCACCGATCGGGTCGAGACCGGACGTCGGTTCGTCAAGAAAAACAATTTCCGGATCAAGCGCGAGCGCACGCGCGAGCGCGACACGTTTGGTCATGCCACCGGACAATTCCGACGGAAATTTCTGCAAGACGCTCGCATCGAGCCCGACCATTTCAAGTTTCGCGATGGCGATCTCATCCAGCAGCTGCTGTGAGACCTGAAGGTACTCGCGGATCGGAAACTGGAGATTTTCCCGGACCGACAGCGACGAAAAAAGCGCACCCTGCTGAAACAGCACGCCCCAGCGCCGTTCAACTGCCTGTCGCTCCGCCTCTGAAGCTGTCGCGAGATCAATGCCGAACACCTTGATGGTCCCGCTTTTCTTCGGCAGCAGTCCGATGATGGTCCGCATCAGCACCGATTTTCCGGCGCCCGAGCCGCCGACGAAACCGAGAATTTCGCCGCGATAAACGTCGAGATCGACACGGTCGAGCACGATGTGGTCGCCGAAGCCCACGACCAGGTCGCGGACCTCGATCACCACTTCTTTGCCGTTGCCGCCCGCCATCGTTCACATTCCGATCGAAGCAAAGAAAATGGCAAAGCACCCGTCGAGCACGATCACCAGGAAAATCGATTCCACCACGGAGGCCGTCGTTTGCAGGCCGAGCGACTCCGCGCTGCCTTTCACCGCCAGGCCTTCGACGCATGCGACCGCGCCGATGACCAGCGCCATGAATGGCGCCTTGATCATCCCGACCTTGAACGTATCGAGGGTAATCGCCTCCTTCAGGCGCTGGATGTAAATGTCCGGGTCGATACCGCCGTAAAGCCAGCACACCAGGCCACCGCCATAGAGCGCGGCCATCGAACCCAGGAACGTGAGAATCGGCACGCCAATGATCAATGCCACAATGCGCGGCAGGACCAGCACCTCGATCGGGTCAAAACCCATCGTGCGAAGCGCGTCGATTTCCTCCCGCATCTTCATCGAGCCAAGCTCGGCGGTGTAGGCGCTGCCTGAGCGGCCCGCCACCATGATGGTGACGATAAGGACCCCAATCTCGCGGAGCACCAGAATGCCGACCATGTCGACAACATAGATGTCGGCGCCAAACTTCCGGAAATGGAAGATGCCCTGTTGGGCAATGATGCAGCCGATCAGGAAGGTAATGAGGACAATAATGGGCACCGCACGCCAGCCGACATTGTCGAGTTGATGCACCATCGACGTGAGACGGAATGAACGTGGGCGCGCCAGCACCCGCACAAGTGCCACGCTGAGTGCACCGATCATGTTCACAAAGGCCGCGAATGAATGCCCGACCGATACAAGGCTCAATCCCACCGACGCGAGGAAATGCGTCACGGCATTGCCACTGGGCGCTGCCTTTGCCTCTGGTTTGACGCCGCCGACCTCGTCGACCAGCGCCCGGTAGTCCTGCTTGAGCCCAGTGATCTTGGTCTCGCAGCCGCGCGCGGAAAAGGCCCGCACCAGGCGCTCGAGCAACCAGGCGCCGAATGTATCCAGCCGTTCGACGCGACCCATATCGATGTCCACGCGCGTGATGACGCCTTCGCGCAGCGTTTCGCCGTCGATCAGGGCCTCCAGATTTCGGGCATTTTCTGCAATCCAGGCGCCGGCGGCTGCGATTTTGAGCTGCTCGCCGTCCTTGATGCCTTCGAGCAACCGGTTGCTCATGCGGCCAACCTCTGATTTTTACGCGATCAGCCCGCTAATGGGGCTACCGCGGGCAAAGGTCATACTTGACCCAGCCATATGAAACTGTCGAGGGTTTGGCGGAATACTCCTCAACGCCGTTCGGCCGAACTCCTGGATTCGTCCGTGAATACGCCCTTGATGCTCACCCTCACCGTCGAGCGCTGGCCGATCCTTGGCTCTTTTGCGATCAGCCGCGGCGCCAAGACGGAGGCCGCCGTCGTGGTTGCGGAACTCTCGGATGGCAATGTGCGCGGTCGTGGTGAATGCGTGCCCTATGCACGCTATGGCGAAACCATTGAGGGCGTGACGGCTGCTCTCGAGGCGATGCGCCCGCAATTCCAGCAAGGCCTCGATCGCGCCAGCTTGCAACACGCGATGCCGGCCGGCGCCGCGCGCAATGCGCTCGATTGCGCCCTCTGGGATCTTGCGGCCAAACGCGCCGGACAACCTGCTTACACGCTGGCCGGGTTGCCTACGCCAGGACCGGTCACCACCGCCTACACCATTTCGCTCGCCGAACCCGCCATCATGGCGCAAGCCGCCGAACGTTCCGCGCACCGCGCGCTGCTGAAGATCAAGCTCGGCGCCGACGGCGACCCCGCGCGCATTCGCGCCGTGCGCGCCGCCGCGCCGAAAGCCACGTTGATCGTCGACGCCAATGAAGGCTGGAACGACAGCAACCTCGCAATAAATCTTGACGCCTGTGCACAGGCCCGCGTCGCATTGGTGGAGCAGCCGTTGCCGGACGGCCGCGATGATCTTTTAGGGCGCATGAAGCGCCCGCTTCCAGTCTGTGCGGACGAAAGCGTTCACGACCGCGCATCCCTCCCCGCGCTCGCGGGAAAATACGACGCGATCAACATCAAGCTCGACAAAACCGGCGGATTGACCGAGGCGCTGGCGATGCTCGCCGATGCGGAGCGGCAAAACTTCACAATCATGATCGGCTGCATGGTCGCAACATCGCTGGCGATGGCTCCCGCCGTGCTGCTCGCGCAAAAGGCACGCTTCGTCGACCTCGATGGTCCGCTTTTGCTCAGCGCGGATCGTCCTGATGGGCTGCGTTACGTGGACAGCCTGGTGTATCCGCCGCCAGCGGCGCTGTGGGGCTGACCGAGTTCGGTGGAACTCGTGAACCACCACCACGGCGACCGCCTGTCCACAGCAGCTTTATGACGGGTTCCGCCAGCTGCCTGATTTCGTTCATGAAATGTGCCTTCTCTTTAGTTGGGCCGGTCCAGTATTAGTCAACCAAAGCTTTCCGTTTCCCGCTTGTTTGGCTTAGACTTCGCTTAAGATCGCACCACCGGTTAAGGCAGGGCAAAAACGATAACGGGACGGGGAAATGCAAATTCGGGGACTCGTTTTCGGCGCGATTGTGACAACGCTCAGCGTGACGTCGGCATCCGCGACAATGCGGATCTCGGAAGATCGCGGCGGTCAAATCGGCCACTATCTACAAACTTTCGCATCGTTACGCTCGAGCGGCGAGAATGTCGTCGTCGATGGCAATTGCCTTTCGGCGTGCACGCTCCTGCTCGGTCTTGTGCCGCGCGAAAAAATCTGCGCGACGCAACACGCACGCTTTGGCTTTCACGCGGCCTGGATGCCGGACAATAGCGGCCGGCCGGTGACGAGCCCCCTTGGCACGCAGGCATTGTGGGATATCTATCCGCCTTCGGTGCGGCGCTGGATCAGCAGCCACGGGGGATTGTCGCGCAAGATGATCTTCCTCGAGGGCCGCGCGCTCGGCGGCATCGTGGCAAGCTGCGACCGGGACAAACGCCCCCAAACGCGTTCAGCGCAACGGCGCGTGCCGCATCCGGTGCGCTATGAGTCCGCAAGCGCCTCCACCGAGAGCCGCTAACGCCATCGCCATATAGGCGCGGCTGCCGAAATCGTCGTACAGCAGGCCCGACACCGCCGTCGCGGCGGCCATCGCCAGCCCGAGCGTAATCGCGAGATAGCCTTGCGCGGTTGCCGCCTGACCGGGCGGCACTCGCCGCACCAGAAACATCAGCGCACCGAGATGGGTTGCGCCAAATGACAACGCATGCAGCACCTGGAGAAATGGCAACATAAGCGCGGGCGGATCGAGCGCCATCCCCACCCAGCGGAGCACAGCGCCGCATGCACCAACCAACAGCAGCACCGTCGGTTCAAAGAATGGCGGCAGCCGCGCCTGCATCGCGAACAGCACGATCTCCGCCGCCACACCAAGCCCCCACAGCGCGGCGATCGCGGTGCCGTCGAATCCGGCAGCGCGCCACTGCACCGCCGAGAAGCCGTAGAAGAAAGCGTGGCTCGCCTGGATGAGGCTGCGGCGGCCAGCACCGCAATGAACGCCGGATCGCGCAGCAAGTTCGGCCGCGGACGCGATGAGCCGTCAGGCTCGTGCGGCGGCGACGGAAGCCCCGGCAACATCGACGCGGCAAGCGCCAGCAGAATTGTCGCCGCCACCATCAGCCAGATGAGATCGCGCGCCGGCATGATATCGGCCGCAAATCCGGCGGCGAAATTCCCGACGATATAGGCAAACGAGCCCCACAACCGCACCGGCCCATAGGCGCGCCCGTGCGCCGAAAGGCCCTTGAGCGCATAAGTTTCGGAGAGCGGCATCACCGGCGTCGCAGCAAGCGACGTCAGGGTATAGGCGATCAGGATTGCAACAGCGCCAGACGACAAACCGACCAGGGTATAGCCGGCGACGCTCGCCACGCAGGCAATCACCATGGCGGCCCGTAGGGCGTCGCGCCGGTCGGCTGCCCGCGTGACAACCGGTATGGCCAGCACCCGCGCCACCATCGGCACAGCCAGCACAATGCCGATCATCTTGGGATCCAACCCCTTGGCCTTGAGCCAGACCGGGAAGAACGGCATCTGGATGCCGGGCAAAATAAACAGCGCGGCATAGAAGGCCGCGAGGCGCGGCACGAAGCCCAAATATGTCGCGCGTGCAGGCTGCATGACGCCCGTCTGGTTCCATCTAACGCCTTGTCGAAACACCAACTTTCGGCCTTCGCCGGGCCCGTGGACGCGAGGCAGCGCTGGCCGAATCAAGCCACATGATTGATAAACGGCCCCGCAGGGATTGCACATGGCGACCGAAATCACGGCGCGGGCTGAACACCCCGCGCCGGACGCGCCCGATGACGGCGACTATGAAACGTTCTGCGCGGCGCTGTCTGCGAGCGCGCGCGGCCGCGCCTTTCTCACCGAATATACCCGGCGAAATCGCAATGCCGACACCGAGCAGTTGCTCGCGGCAATCGCGCAATTGCAGCAAACCGTTGCGGCCAATAGCGCGCCAAGAGTCACTGACACAATCAAAGCGGAATTGCGCGCGCTTCTCGATGAAATCGCCGCAGCACAAAGCGAGCTGGAGGCGAGTATCGTTGCGACCAAAGCGACCAAGCTCGCAGATTTGGTCGCACTGGTCGCGCGCCGCATCACCGCCATTATGGCTTTGACGCACACGGAGAACCTGCCACCGGCCGAAGTCATTGAATCAAGATCGCCGCAAGAATCAAAAGATGAACCAAGGGATGCCGTCGAGCGTACGCATCTGGCCGTCGTGCCGACGCCCGAGCAGCCGGAATTGCCGATTCCCTCGCCGCTGGTTACGCCGCTGCCACCGATCGCACTGGTGCGCAGCGAGGTGATGATGATGGAGGAGATAGCGTTTGTCGGACCACTACCGCCCGTGCCGGACGTAAAACCGGCAACGATCAATATCGACGTGCCAAAAATCGAAGCAGCGGTATCGCCGCCTGTGCCAACCGCCGCGGTTACAAGACCGTCCAAACAGACGGGTCCGCTGGCATCAATCATGGCCTTAAGTGAAGAAGAGCGCCTGGCGCTGTTTACGTAAGCGGCCCCGCCATCACGCAGCGGCAATCAGCCGCGCGAAAAGATCTGCGTCCACGTTGCCGCCCGACAGCACGCCGACCACGATCCTGCCTTTGACCTCCAGCTTGCCAGCTAACAATGCCGCGAGACCAATGGCGCCGCCGGGTTCGACAACCAGCTTCAATTCATTGAATGCATAGCGGACCGCGTGCGCGACCTCGGCATCGCTGACGGTCGTGCCCTGTCCGATCAGATCGCGCGTGATAGGGAAAGTCAGCTCGCCCGGCGTATTGCTCATCAACGCATCGCAGATCGTGCCGCTCATGCGCGGATTGGCCTCGCGTTTGCCGCTGGCGAACGAGCGGATCGTGTCGTCAAAGCCCTCGGGTTCGGCCACATAGAATTTTGCGGACGGCACCCGCGATTTCATGCCCAACGAAATGCCGGCCGCGAGTCCGCCGCCGGACGCGCCGATGACCACAATATCGGGCTTGAGCGAAAGCCGCGCCAGATCCTCGACAATTTCGCTGCCGATGGTGCCCTGACCCGCGATAATGAGCGGGTCGTCATAAGGCGGCACCAGCGTCGCATGACGTTCGGTCACTATTTTTTTGGCGATTGCGGCGCGATCTTCCGTATTGCGATCATAGGGCACGACGTCGGCGCCGAGCGCCAATGTGCGGTCGCGTTTTGCCTTTGGCGCATCGCTGGGCATCACGATGGTGGCGCGCATGCCCAACAGGCGGGCGGCCGCCGCCACGCCCTGCGCATGATTGCCGCTCGAATAGGCCACCACGCCAGCGGCGCGCCGTTCGGGCGGGATCGAGGAAATCTTGTTGTAGGCGCCGCGGAACTTGAAGGAGCCGGTGCGCTGCATTGTTTCCGCTTTGAGGAAAATGCGCGCGCCGAGCGCATCATCGAGCACCGGCGCATTGATCAAAGGCGTGCGGACCGCAACGCCGGCAAGCCGTTTAGCCGCCGCCTCGATGTCGGCGACGGTCGGGAGAATGGATTTGTCGATGGCGCCCATGGGCGCCAAGGCTAACGCCGCGCCACGCGCATCTGCAAGAGCGCATACCCGCGTGCCGCGTTAGGACCAGCGATTTCTTTCAACCAATGCTCCGAAATAACGCGCTCAGTAATTGGTGGTTTGAGCCTTTGCCGGCTGCTCACGCTCGACTGTTGCGCCACGGGGACGATTGAACACGCTGGTGCACGCGGGGCTGAGTTGCTGTTTGTTGGCAATAAGGCATTGGGCTACACGGCCCGCATCCGGGATTGCGCTCTGGCAAAGCCGAAATGCATCCGGCGTACATGCATCGGCATCCTGTTGCGTATAGGCGATTGCAGGGAGCGGAGCGATGATCGCGACCATCAAAACAATAGCGTTCAATTTGCGCATGGCATTCGCTCCAATTTTCGTTCAAAGGGACAATAGGTGGGACGATGAAATGTTCCTTGCGCAAACGGGCGCAATGGCTTTTTGAGGTAAAAGGGACATTAAGCGCGTGGCGCGAAATTTACGTGCGAGGAGGCACAGCGGACATTGTGTAGCGCAAACTAATGGTTAGGCGACACAAGACGGCGGCTGAGCACAGGACGCGCTACCCACGTTGCAAAGTAATTGTCGCACCCTGCACGTCGGCATTCGCATCGTGCGACTTGATCGTAACCGACTGCTTGTCGCCACGCGTCACCAAATCCAGATTGGCGGTGAACGTAGGTCCTTTCGCCACAACCTGAAAGCCGACGCCTTCGACCTTACCGGACAGGGTCCCAGCGGCATTGCGGGAGGACTCGCTCCAGGTCCCCGTGATCGCGCCGGCTGAATACGTCGCGCTACCGCGCAGATCGAAATTGTAGCTATCGCTGGCACAGCGGATATTGAGTTGAAGTTTGCTTTGCTCCTCTAATACATCATAGGAAGCCCGGCATTTGATTGGCTCATGCCTGCCATTGGACAAATCGATGGTGCCGGAGCCAGACCAACTCCCGGCCAATTGCTCGAAGGGGCTGGCGCTTGGTGCCGACCCCTGGGTGGCCGCGGGCTGCGCGTTACCATCGCCGCCAACAAACAACAGCATGGTCATCGGCCAAAACGGCCCCGCGAAGCATCACGCGTGCGGGATTCGAATGCATGGACATCATCAAGTTCCTAGGGCCATTGGGGGTCATATCGTTGACCGACTAACACCGCATGCCGAACCTTGGTTCCCCAGGAGGCAAACCGGGCATTGCTTTTGATGATTGGACGGACTGGTTCGAACCATGTCCGCTATCGGGGGTAAAGCGGACATTGCCAGCTTGTCGTGGAATGTCCGCTAATGACCCAAAACGGACATCGCGAGCGAACCGGTCGAGATGAACCGGAGCATTGGCAGCGGAAGCACATGTGTTGGGGTATGCCGTCGGGATTCGTCGATTTCGACTTAGATTCTATCGATCTAAGCAGGCACACTTTAAATCGCCGAAACTTAAAGTTGCCGCATGTTGGGAGATACCCCGCCTGTCAGTTGCGCCAAATGTGGCACGCGGCTGTTCTTGCCGGAAGCATCCGAATACTGCGATGCGCACAAACTGCGTCATCACTGGAAATGCGAGACTTGCAATTATTCCTTTGAGACGACCGTTTGTCCTGAGAACCGACGCGGACGTCGCCGGTCCGACCAGCAAAGACCTTTAGGTGTGTCGCGCGGGCCATGGTGGTGAAGGCCCAGCAGGAGACGAGCGATGCGTGAACTCATTGGAAAAATACCGACTAAAGATCCCAATATCACTGAAGTCGTCTATCGCACCGAGATTGTCCGTTGCCTCGCGTGCCAGCAGACAGTGCCGATGGGTATTGAGGTGGTCACAGTCCAAAAAAGTGGAGAGGCTAGAAAGGTTCTCCGGCATGTGTGCTACTGCCGTGGACACGGTTTTGATTACGAAACGAAGGCGCACAGCCTGCCTATTCGCCCCCGCGCCCAGTCCCAAACGTCTTTTCGTCCCCAATAATCCAGTAATGTTTGCGCAGAGACAGAAAATACGGAAATAAATAAGGCACCTCTGGGGTTCTTATGACAGCTGATTGGCACTGAAATAGTGCGGACGCCCAACGAGGACCATGATGTCGCTCCATATTCGCGGATCGGCGATAGGCGCGGGTATTTTTGCGCTAGCGGCCGTAACGCATGCGCAGAATGCACAGCAGATCGCCTCCAATCCCAATATCATTTTGGCGCAAGGTACGATCCAATCGGCTCCGGCCGACGCCGGCGCTAAATCCTCGTCTAAGAGTAAAGGCAAAAAACCGAAGCAGGGTACGGAGAGGCGCCCTGGAGGGAGCCCACAACCCGCACCCCCAGGAGGCGTGGGCCCTCCGGATCCTGGAAAGTATTTATAGCTCCGCGTTGGTACTGAGACCGTTCTGACGTTGATCATTTGTCTCAAGGTCGGGTCGGTTGACGCCCGCAGTCCGGCAATCAAGCGGCAATCAACGCAGGCTTGCCGCGTGCTGACCTTGCCGCTTCCGCCACGTGCTCCAGGAAGATGCGTGCGCTCTCCGCCCAGGTCATGCGGAGCGCAAATTCGCGGCAATCCTGCCGTGAACATTCCAGCGCACCGAGACAGGCGCGTTGAAGGTCGTCGTCGAGGACCCCGACATTCGCATCCCCGATGACGTCGCGAGGAGCCGCCGCCGGGAATGCAGCCACCGGCACGCCGCTGGCAAGCGCTTCCAGCAGCACCAGGCCGAACGTGTCAGTGCGGCTCGGAAACACGAACACATCGGCGGCCGCATAGATCTCAGCCAGCGCTTCGCCCGTGCGCGCGCCGGTAAATACCGCGTCGGGAAACTTTCGCGCCAGTGCACTGCGTGCCGGCCCCTCGCCGACCACAAGTTTCGTGCCGGGCAGATCTAGCTTGAGAAAGGCCTCGAGATTTTTTTCGACCGCCAGGCGCCCGACCGTCAGAAAGATCGGGCGCGGCAGGTTGAGTCCTTTTCCACGACGCGGACGGAACAGATCGGCGTCGACGCCGCGCGACCACAGCTTCACGTTCCTGAAGCCTCGCGTGGTGAGTTCGCTGGCCAAAGTCGGCGTCGCCGCCAGCACCGCGGCACCGGCGGAGTGGAAGTGTCGCAGCCAGGCCCATGTCAGTTCGCAGGTCCAGCGCTCGGGCACCGGCAGCCGCCCGGCGAGATAGTCGGGGAAACGCGTGTGGAAACTGGTGGTGAAAGGCAGCCCGCGCCGCAGACAGACGCGCCGCATCGCGTGGCCGAGCGGGCCTTCCGTGGCAACGTGGATCGCGTCAGGTTGCGATCGCTCGATCCGCCGCTCGATATCGCCGGGTGCGACCAGGGCCAGGCGGATTTCCGGATAGCTCGGCATCGGCAGGGTCCAGAACTGATCGGGGCCGAGGAATTCGAGCTCCGCGCCAAGCGCGCGCGCCTCGCGCGCGACGTGTCCCAGAGTGCGCACGACGCCGTTGACCTGCGGGTGCCAGGCATCGGTGGCGACCAGGATTTTCATGGATTTTCCTGCAAGACCGCCTTCCTCATGGTGAGGAGCGCCACGAAGGCGGCGCGTCTCGAACCATGAGGCCCCGACCCGATCCTTCGAGACGCCGCGCTTTCGCGCGGCTCCTCAGGATGAGGTCGTTGAAGGCTGAAGTATTCATTCAATTAAGCAGCCCGTGATTGCGCGACGGCCGGCGCCGCATCGACATCCCGGCCGCTCTGCGTCCAGGTGATGATTTCGAACTGGCCATCCTCGCGCTCGGCGACTGCCGTGCAGCTTTCGACCCAATCGCCGCAGTTGATGTAACGCAGGCCGTAGTCGTCATGCATGGCGGCGGTGTGGATGTGGCCGCAGATCACGCCATCGGCGTGGTGATGCTTTGCTTCGGTCGCCAATGCCTTCTCGAAAGCACCGATATAGTTGACGGCGTTCTTCACCTTCAGCTTGGCCCACTTGGACAACGACCAATACGGCGCGCCGAAGATGCGGCGGAAGGCATTGAAGACACGATTTGCAGTGAGCGCGAATTCGTAGGCCTTGTCGCCCAGGAGCGCGAGCCAGCGCGCCTGCGTCACCACGAGATCGAAGATGTCGCCGTGAACAACCAGATAGCGGCGGCCGTCGAGGCCTTCGTGGATCGTATTTTCCACGACCTCGATGCCGCCGAAATGCGTGCCGTAGTAGCCACGCAGGAATTCGTCGTGGTTGCCGGGAATGTAAATCAACCGCGCGCCCTTGCGCGCCTGCCGCAGCAGTTTCTGCACCACGTCGTTGTGCGTCTGCGGCCAATACCAGGACGAACGAAGCGCCCAGCCGTCGACAATATCGCCGACGAGGTAGACCGTTTCTGCGTCGTGATGGCGGAGGAAGTCGAGCAGCCTGTCGGCCTGACAGCCGCGCGTTCCCAGGTGGACGTCGGAGATGAACAGCGCGCGAAACCGTCGCGTGGCGTTATCCGTCACGATACGACGCTCTCCGATGCAATGACCATGCGCGGGATGTAGCAGGCTCGCATTTCAGTTTTATGACCGTGCTGTTTACCTATTTCATACGATCAGGCCGCGGCGTTGCGCATGTCCGCGCGTTGAAAGCGCACCAGCGTATAGACCCCGAACGGCTTGACCTTGCGCCGCTCCACCAGTTCGGCGCCGCCATGCGCCTGCGCCCACGCCGCCAGGCGCTGGAACGGGAATTCCGGCCGCAGGCCCAGCTTGCGCGCCTTCTGTGCCAGCAGGCGCTCGACTGCTGCCGCAAATCCGTGTTCCGAATAAAGATGATTGACCAGAATGATTTGGCCGCCCGGTCGCAGCACCCGCGCGCATTCCGATAGAACGCGTTCGGGATCTTCGACCAGCGTGATGACGAACTGGGCCACGACGCAGTCGAACGACGCGTCTGGGTAACTGAGGTCGTGCGCATCCATGACGGCCAATTCCTTGACGAATGGATAGCGCCCGGTTTTTGCCCGTTCGCGCGCACGCGCAATCATCGGCTCCGACATGTCGATCCCGGTGATTTCAGTCGTGTTGTCGTAGTCGTCAAACGAAAGACCGGTGCCGACACCGATCTCGAGAATGCGTCCGCCAACCGCGCGCGCGGCACTGGCAGCGGCGCGTCGTCCGTTCAGGAAGACCGGTCCGCAGAGCACGTCGTAGATTGGCGCCCAGCGCGCATAGGCTTTCTCCATGACGTCTTTGGCGGGGTCGCGAAGCATGCAGGCCTCCCGAATCACGACAGCGAATGTCGGTCGGGAAGTAGCAATCGTTTGCAACAGTTGAGCGACAGGGCACTATTCTTCACCCTCCCCTGGAGGGGGAGGGTCGGCGCGCGGCTCTGCCCTACTCCCCTCCCCCTTGTGGGGAGGGGTCGGGGGTGGGGGTCGCTGCAAGCGCGTTTTGAATCTCAGTCAGCACGCCTTCGATATTCGAAAACACTTCGTTATTCCAGAAGCGCATTACGCGATAGCCTTCCGATTTAAGACGTCGCGTGCGCGCCTCATCTTTCGCCACTTGCGAGCCATGCTGACTGCCATCAATCTCGATCACCAGCTTCAACCGGTGGCAGGCAAAATCGGCGATGTAGGGACCGATCTGAACTTGCCTGCGGAAGTGCGAGCCAGCAAAAGTCAGACAATGACGCAGGTGCCACCACAGTTTGCGCTCGGCCGCCGTCGGTGTTTTGCGCATTCGACTTGCGAACACACGTTGCCGCGACGCCATCGTCCGATCCGTGAGCGCCCAGGTGCGGCTATTGTTTTTGTCATTCACAGTCATCACTACACCGACCCCCACCCCTAACCCCTCCCCACAAGGGGGAGGGGAAAAGGCAGCGGCAACTTTCAGCGCCAACTTCCCTTTCACGGTAGTACAAGAAGCCATACCGGTGGATCGACCGATTGGTGGGCCCGACTGATCGCCTGCCGAACAGCGACAGACCTAGCCTTGACGCTTCGGCCCCCGGCCCTGACACTTGGGGCAATCTTTGACGCGAACCAAGGACACCCCATGAATCTCGGAATTGCCGGCCGCAAGGCCATCGTCTGCGCATCGAGCCGCGGACTCGGAAAAGCCTGCGCGCGGGCTTTGGCGGAAGCCGGCTGCGAAGTGGTGATCAACGGGCGGGACGCCAAGAAGCTGGAAGCGACGGCGGCCGAACTCGCGAGCGCGACCGGTGCCAAAGTCATCCCGGTCGCCGCCGACGTCGCAACGCCGGAGGGTCAGAAGGCGCTGCTGGCCGCCTGCCCGCAACCCGACATTCTGGTCAACAATAATGCCGGTCCGCCGATGCGAGATTTCCGCGAACTCACGCGGGCGCAGATGATCGACGGCGTCATCGCTAACATGGTGGTCGCGGTTGAACTCATCCAGAAAGTGATCGATCCGATGTGCCAGCGTAAATTCGGCCGCATCGTCAACATCACGTCAGGCTCGGTGAAGATGCCGCTCGCCGGGCTCGATCTGTCCTCGGGCGCGCGCGCAGGATTAACCGCCTTCCTCGCCGGCGTAGCGCGCACGGTGGCCGACAAGAATGTGACCATCAACAATATCCTGCCGGGCGCCTTCGATACCGACCGGTTGCGCGGCGTCCTGAGCAAGACGGCCGAACAGAAGGGCAAGACTGCCGACCAGGTCGCCGCCGAGCGCATCGCCACGATCCCGGCCAAACGCTTCGGTAATCCGGACGAATTCGGCGCGGCCTGCGCGTTCCTGTGCTCGACGCACGGCGGCTACATCACCGGACAGAACCTGCTGATCGACGGCGGCACCTTTAACGGCGCGTTCTGAAAACACAAAGGCCGGCGTCACCGCCGGCCTTGCGCTTGCGCCAGATGGGCGGCGCTATTTGGTGATCAACGCCGTCTTCGCCGGCGCCGCTGCGCCTGCATCCCAGCGGTATTTCAAGCCAATCGACAGGATATCGACATGGGCATCGACGCCACCGACATAGTTGATCGGAACCGCAGGGTTGAACCACGGGTTGCCGGATGCTGCGGAAATGTTGATCGTGGTGTCGCGTACCCAGAGGTGCGAATAGGCAAGATCAAAGGACAACCCTTTGAAGACCACCCACGAGGCGCCGATTGAAGCCCAGAACCGGTCATTGTCCGGCAAGATTGGCATACGCACCTGATCGGTAACGGGCGAAATTTCGTATCCAAAGCCCGTACGTAACGTCAGCCGGTCGCTCCACTGATATTCGCCGCCAACCGAGAAGAACCATCCATCCTGGAACTGGAAAGGCAGCGTCTCGCAGCAGCGCACCGCTTGAGCGATTGACGTTGGACGTTCCAATACGGCTCCAGTTCGACCATTCGACAGTGCCGAGCAAGGTCGACTGCGGACCAACTTGCTGTCGCAAACCCACCGACACAACGTCAGGAAGTCTGACCGTGGTGGATACGTCCGTCGCCGGCAGCAATACGGTGACGCTCGCCTGTCCGTCGATCTTCTGATCAATCCGCGAACGATAGCCGATACCGATTGTGGTGGTCGGCGTCGGCTTCACCGTCACGCCGGCGGTGAAACCATAACCCCAACCGGTGCCATTGAGGTTCTTGTCCAAAAGTGTCGCAGGTGGACTTGTGATACCCTGCGCAAGAGTTGCCTTGGCGTATTGAATTTGAACGCCGACACCGACGCTCAGCCAATCATTGAACCGGTAAGCCAGGCTTGGCGTCGCATTGTATGTTTTGAGACTGCTGTCGTTCGCGGCGTAGTCGCGGCCGGCCCAGCGATCCGGGAAGCCGACCGAAAGGCCGAACGGCGCATTGATTGACAGTCCGGCCCACAGGTTCGGACCGAGCTGTAACGTCGTGTAGGAAGCCGGCACCAAGGCGTCGTCGCCCGTATCGAAGGTGCCGCCAAACCCGAACGGAAGAAGTGTGCTGCCGGTTGATGGATTGTGGACCGCGTGAGGAAGAATGCCGGTCACAACAGTTTCACTCTGGATGCCGGGCACCTGGGTCATCGTCGCCGGATTCCAGAACATCGACGACACTGCGCCACCGGCCGCAATGCCGGCAAAAGAGGCGCCTTGTCCGTAGGCACTTTGCTCGCGCAGTGCAAAGCCGCCGGCATTCGCTTGCGCGGTCGCGACCACCAAAAGTCCGAGTGCGCTGCCTGCGCGCAGGATGCTTGCCCAGCCTCGTAGCACCATGTCGTCCCCCAAAACGCGCGGTCCCGGCGCGCAAGTGTGCATCGTGACGGGACACCGCTTAACCGACAATAGGCGTTGGCGCGATAACCGCTGGATTTGCCGGACCTTAAGCGAAATTAGTGCGGCTGTTGCGGCAGCGACACAGTTCATTGCCGCACTGCAGCAATCGGGTTGCGTTTTTTGTCAGTCGGCTGAATCAGAGGGACGTCCTGCCTTCGGGCGGGCGGAGACTAATACCTCCGCCGCGGGTATGCGGCCCTAAGTGCGTGCGCTCAGGCAGCGCGAAACTCGACGCCCATCCGCATATCCGCACGCCAGATCACGTGACATGGCCTGTTGATTTTGTCGTAGCCGACGACCAGCACGAAGTCGTCCGGAATGCCGATCTGGCTCGCAACTTCGAGACAGGCGCCGGCCGGGGACATATTGCGGACGCGACAGTCAATGCCGGCCGCGCGGTTAAACGCGATCGTGCCGCCTTTGAGTGCGCGTAAACGCTGTGCCTTGCGTCGTTCGTCCATGGCAGTTCGCTCTGGTCTTCCCATTCCATCGGCCCCCAATTCGATCGGGGCCAATCGCATCGTAGGTGTGCCTATTTATCGAGCGGTGAAACTGATCATCAAAAACCGCAAAAAAACGTCAGAATTCGCTAACCATTCCCCGTCCAGCGACAAGAGCCTGATCAAGCTCGGTTTTCGTCGACGCCCAGCCTCATGCGCATGCCGCAAGGGAGGGTTGCCCCCTGCCCGCCGCCATGCATGATGGCGCCGACTTAGCCTTCAACCTCCAAAAACAAACGCCCCAATAAACGACCTAACAAACGACCTATGGGAGACACCTGAAAATGAAGCTCGTCCGCTATGGCGCACCCGGCCGCGAGAAACCCGGCATCATCGGTGACGACGGCAAGATCCGCGACCTGTCGCGCCTCGTGAAGGACATCGACGGCGCGATGCTGGCGTCCGGCGGCCTTACCAAGATCCGCAAGGCCAACCTCAAGCGGATGAAGCCCGTCTCCGGCAAGCCGCGGCTCGGCCCCTGTCTCGGCAGCGTGCGGAATTTCATCGCGATCGGGCTGAACTATTCCGACCACGCGGCGGAAGCCGGCATGCCGATTCCGAAAGAGCCGATCATCTTCAACAAGGCGATCACCTGCATTTGCGGACCGAACGACGACACCATCACGCCGCGCGAATCGACCAAGCTCGACTACGAGGTCGAGCTCGGCATCGTCATCGGCAAGCGCGCGCGCTATCTCGCCAGGGACAAGGCAAAGGACGCCATCGCCGGCTATTTCCTGTCGAACGACGTGTCCGAGCGCGCGTTCCAGATCGAGCGCAGCGGCGGCCAGTGGGACAAGGGCAAGGGCTGCGAGACCTTCGGCCCGGTCGGCCCATGGTTCGTCACCAAGGATGAAGTCGGCGATCCGCAGAACCTGAACATGTGGCTCGACGTCAATGGCGAGAAGCGCCAGCGCGGCAACACCAAGACCATGATCTTCGGCGCCGAGCATCTGGTCTGGTACTGCTCGCAGTTCTTCGTGATGGAGCCCGGCGACATCATCATCACGGGCACGCCGCCGGGCGTTGCGCTCGGCATGAAGCCGACGCCGGTTTTCCTCAAACCCGGCGACGTGGTGACGCTCGGCATCGAGAAACTCGGCGAGCAGAAGCAGAAGATCGTCGCCGCGAAATAACCGCGCATCGGCCCAACGACATAAGCCCCGGGCAGCGCCCGGGGCTTTTCTTAGAGAAACCCGACGCTCAAGTGGACGTATGTCGATTTCCGATCGACGTGCGGCGTCGGCGCTGGCGCGTTTCGCCCGCCGGCTTTCAGCCGTCCCAGTTCGCGGGTCGACGGCATGCGCATGTCGGCGGCCTGTTCGTCCCGCGCCATGTTCTCGATGATCGTCAGCAGCACGGCGCGCGTCGCCGCGATGTCCGCGGGCTGGACACCGCGCACCGCAATGCGGTTCACGTTTTCGGCAAGCGGCACCAGGCGATCACGCAGCCGCCGGCCTTTCGGCGTGAGCAGCACATAGACCTTCTTGCGATCGCCGCCGCGCCTGCGGCGGCGAATGTAGCCGAGCCGTTCCATCGCCTTGAGCGCCGAGAACGTGGTCGGCTCCATGACACCGGCCTGCTCGCTCAGCTCGCGCTGCGTCAGGCCGTCGCCCTCCCACAGGATGCGCAGAAACGTCCAATGCCCGAACGAAACGCCGTGCTCCGCGAGCCGCATCTGCAGCGCGCGCACCAGCGCGCGGGTCGCGTCCTTCACCAGATGCGCGAGGCGGTCGTCCGGCACCGCTTCGCGCCAGTGGCGCAATATTGTCTGCGTGGTCGCCGGTCTCGCGCTTCATGGCACGCGGACTTGATGCTTGAGCGCGACGTCGCGGCCTTCGCGCGCGGAGCGCAGGATTCCCAGCAGCACCTCGAGCGTCGCCATCGCCCAGGCGCCATCGTGCAGCGGCGCCTCGCCGTGAACCACAGCGCGATAAAGCTCGTCGATGACTTCGGCGCGCGGCACCGAGGCGGCGGCAACGTCTTCGAGCCGCGCCGCGCCGTTCTGATAAATCATCACGCCATTCGGCAGCGCGCGCAGATCGGCGCGTTCGCAGCTCACCAGCAGCGTGCCGAAATGCTGATGCGCCGCGGCCTGCGCCACGGTCGGGCGATAGTCGCGGCCGCCGTAATTGTGCGCGTTCTTGAACGCGGTCTCTTCCTGCGCACTGCTGAAGCGCGGGCGCGGCGTGCCGGCATAGGGCTTTTTCTGCTGGCCCATCTCACCGATCCAGCCTTGGAACTCGTCGGAGTCGAAGTGGCCATAGCCGCTATAGGTCAGCGACGCGAACGCACCGTTGGCAAACGTCAGCAGCGCCGCATAGGCGCCTTCTGTCGGACGTGAGCGATCCCATGCCCCGGTCACCGCGCGCACGCTCGTCACCTGTCCCGCCGCCGATCAGCCGCACGATGTCGACCTGGTGTGCCGCCTGATTGAACACCGCACCGCCGCCCTGGGTGGTGTCGAGCTCTTCGGGACGGCGCGGACGATAGAGGTAATCGGTGTAGTTGATGGCGTTGATCATCCGCACCGCGCCGAATTCGCCGCTCGCGATCAATTCACGCAGACGCCGGACCGGCGCATCGAACGAATGGCTGTGACCGACGACGAGCTGCACTCCGGCATTGCGCGCGGCCGCGATGATTGCGGTGCAGTCATCAAGGGTGAGCGCGATCGGCTTTTCGATCAGCAAATGTTTGCCGTGGCGCGCGGCGAGCGCCGCATGCTCCGCGTGAAACTGATGCGGTGTCGCCACATAGACCACATCGATCGCAGGGTCGGCGCACAGGTCCTCCACGAACTCGTAGCCTGTGCCACCGAAATCCGCGGTGAAACGCTGTCGCGCTTCCGCGCGCGGATCGGCCGCCGCAACCAGCGAAACGCGCGCATCGCCGGTAAATGTCGGCAGCATCACGCTAAATGCGCGGCCAAGGCCGGCCACCCCGAGGCGGAGCTTGCGGTTTTCGGGCGGGCTCACAGGGCGGTCTACCTCGACAAGGCCGGGCGCATTCTCTAGTCTTATCTTAGATATCTAAGAAAGGGCGCGCGAGAGAAATCTGCGAACGCAGCGCCCGCCGAGGGAGACGGCCGCCATGATGACACCGGAGGAAAACGATCTGTTGTGCCGCGTCGAGGGCGACGCGCCGATGGGGCAGATCATGCGCCGCCACTGGATCGCGGCCTGCCTGTCGGAGGAAGTGGCTGAGCCCGATGGCGCGCCGGTCAAGGTGCGCCTGCTCGGCGAAGATCTCGTTGTGTTCCGCGACAGCAAGGGCCGCGTCGGCGTGCTCGACGAGTATTGCTCGCACCGGCGCGCGTCGCTGCTGTTCGCGCGCAACGAGGAATGCGGACTTCGCTGTCTCTATCACGGCTGGAAATTCGACGTTGAAGGCAACGTGGTGGAGATGGCGTCCGAACCCGAGCATAGCCTCATTCCGGAGCGCGTGAAGCACAAGGCCTATCCGGCGCGCGAGGCCGGCGGGTTCGTGTGGGCCTATATGGGTCCGCCCGATGAGATGCGCGAATTCGAGGCGCCCGCTTTCGCGCCGACGCCAGACGCGCGCGTCAGCGCCACCAAGGTGCGGGTGCGCTGTAACTGGGCGCAAATCCTTGAAGGCCAGATCAACTCGGCCCACTCGTCAAGCTTGCACTCCTCCGACATGGTGCCGGCGCAGGTCGACGGCGCCAAGGCGACGGAAGCCAATTGGCTTCGCCCGTCGACCGACAAGGCGCCGCGCTTTCAGATCGAGAAGACCAGTTACGGATTCCGTTACGCGGCGATCCGGCGTCCGATCATGAACGAAGCGACGCACGACTACATCCGCACGACCGTGTATATCGCGCCATTCACCGCGTTGATCCCGCCGAACAACGTCCACAATGTCGCAACGCTGCTCACGCCGGAAGACGATCACAACACCATCTTCTACTTCATCGCCTGGAACGGCGCCGACAAGCCCGGCATCGACGCCAAGGCTTGGCGCAAATTCAACGTGCTTGAATGGGGCGTCGACGTCGACCGGAATTTCGACGGCAAGCGCACGCGTGACAATCTCTACGGCCAGGATCGCGCCGCCATGAAGCAGGGAAACTTCACCGGCATTAGCGGCATTCCGAACCAGGATATCGCCATGTGGGAGGGAATGGGCCCGATCAGCGACCGCTCCAGGGAGCGGGTCGGCGCCAGCGACGTGGCGGTGGTGGCGTTCCGTCGTTTGATGGTGGATGCCGCCCGCGCCATGCGCGATGGCGGCTCGGCCATCGGCACGAGCGGGCCGCACATCCGGCATGCAACCATCAGCTCATATGAAGGCGTGGTGCCCAAAACGACAAACTGGCGGAGCCTCGGCGGCGGCAGCGAAGCCCCGCTCGAACGCGTCCGCGAAGCCGCAAAATAACTTAAAAAAGCACTGGGGAGGATACGATGAAAAAATACAGGCTTACCAATGCACTTGCCTACACGCTTGCGACCTTGACGCTGTTCGCGACCGCCAACACCGCGTCCGCGCTCGACAAGGTGAAACTGGCGGTCGGCCAGCGCGGCAACTGGGACACCTCGGTGTCCGAAGTTGGCCAGCTCGCCGGCATCTTCAAAAAACACGGCCTTGAGCTGGACATTGTCTACACCAATGGCGCGGGCGAGACGCAGCAGGCGGTGATCTCCGGCAGCGTCGATCTCGGGATCGCCGCAGGCGTCATGGGCGTGCTCGGCGCCTATTCGAAGGGCGCGCCGGTGCGCGTGATCGGCGCCGAGACCACAGGTGCCAACGATCTCTATTGGTATGTGAAGGCGGACTCGCCGATCAAGTCGCTGAAGGACACCGATGACAAGACGCTCGCCTACTCGACCAACGGTTCCTCGACGCATGGCATCGTCACCGCCTTCATGAAGCAGTACCAGCTCAAGGCCAAACCGACCGCGATGGGCGGACCCGCCGCGAACCTGACGGCCGTGATGTCGGGACAGGTCGATGTCGGCTGGGCGGCGCCGCCGTTCGGGCTCGACCAGCTCGATCAGAAGCAGATCCGCATCATCGCCACCGGCAATGATGCCAGTGCCTTCAAGGGCCAGACCGTGCGTCTCAACATCGCCAACGCCAACTTCCTGAAGGAGCACAAGGACGTTGTCGCCCGCTACATGAAGGCCTATCGCGAGACGGTGAACTACCTGTACACCGACCCGAACGCGCTGAAGGTCTATTCGGATTGGCTGAAGATCAGCGAGGCCAAGGCCAAGCGCACGCGCGACGACTTTTTCCCGCGCGCGTCGGTCGAGCCGGATAAAATTGTCGGGCTCGACACCATCGTGAAGGATGCGGTCTCCTTGAAGTACACAGCCACCGAGCTGACCAAGGCACAGCTGGACGAGCTGATCCAGATTCCGCCGCGGTAAAGCGCCGACGAATGCCCGGCGAACCCGCGCCTAGCGCGGGTTCGTCCCGGCGTCCGGTATCACCCGCGCGGTGACAAACCGGTGCCAGATGAACAGCACGATCACGGCGCCGACCGTCGCGCCGATGAAGCCTGCACCCTGATCAGGCCGGTACCAGCCGATCGCCTGGCCGATCCAGGTGGCGAGAAACGCGCCCGCAATGCCGAGAACGGCGGTGAGGATGAAACCCGACGGGTTATTTGGTCCGGGCGCAAGCAAGCGCGCAATAATGCCCGCGACGAGGCCGATCAGAATAATCCAGAGAATGCCCATGCGTGCTCCTGTCTATTGTGGCGAGATCGCTTCATACGCGACGTTTGCCGGGCATGCCTCAGAGCATGCGCCCCGCTTCCTGTTCGGTCGGCAGACGCCCTTGCGGCGTCAACTGGTCGACCACCTTCGGCAGATATTCGCTGAGGCCTTGCAGCAGATCATCGTGCGACATGCCGGTTTGCGCCGCGAGCGCATTGATCTTGTCGGCGCCGAGCGCGCCGGCCAGATCATTCGGCGATATCGTTTTATTGGGTCCGGTGCCGACCCACGAATCCGCGGCCTCGCCATGCCCGCTCTGCTGAAACTGTTTGAGCAAATCGCCGAGGCCGCCGCTCACGATGCTGCCGGCGGCGCCGGTTGCAAGCAGGCCGCCCAGGCCGCTTTTGAGAAGATCGCCCAATCCTCCGCCAATGCCGCCACCTTGCGCACCGGTATTGATCGCGGTGCCGCCGGGCGGTACGCGGGTATTCGCCGGAACCGTTGATGGTTGCCCGCCCGTGAAACCTTTGACCGCTTTGTAGGCAAGCAGGCCGAGGATCGCCATTGTGATCGGCGACATTCCGCCTCCGCCGTTGCTCGCATCTCGTTGTCCGCGCGGGCCATTCTGCATTCCGTTGAGCACATCGATCAGACCCATGGTCGCCTCCTGTACGAAGTCGATGAATATTTTTCAGGGTATGACGTTGCGGTGACGGGAACATGGCAAGCAAGAGGCCACGCGCTTGCTCGCGCAATTTTTACCGGTAGAGCCTCGCAGCGGCGTTTATACTGAACACTGCCACACGACAGCATCGCATTAACGCAAGAGCATTTGACACAAACAGTGGAGGAAATGTCATGAGTATTTTTGGAAGCATCATGGGCGCAATTTTTGGTCACGGTTCTGCGCAGGCGAGCGCCTCGCCGACGCTCGCGCCCAGCGCGCCGCCGGCACAAACCGTCGATGTTGCGGCCATCGTCGACAAGGCCGCAGCAGCAACCGGAGAGAAACTGGCCTGGCGAACCTCCATCGTCGATCTGATGAAGGCTCTCAATCTCGACAGCAGCATCGGCGCGCGTAAGCAGCTTGCGAAAGAGCTCAACTACACTGGCGACACCAATGACTCAGCCGCCATGAATGTGTGGCTGCACAAGCAGGTTATGGCGAAGCTTGCCGCCAATGGCGGCAAACTGCCAGCCGACATCAAAGCCTGAGCTTCTGACCGGCTAGGGAACTTCTTCTGACAGGCTTTTGAAACCTTGTACTGCCGCCGATGTGATCGGCGGCAGTAAGCCTCAAACCTGCGTTCATTAGAGCCGCATTTGTTAGAATTGTCGGCAATCGTTGCCCAAATACATCGTCCCACACAATTCGCGCATAGCATGCGCCACCGCTACCGCAGCACCGCCGCCGGTCGCTGAAGCACGCTAGCTTCATCGCGGGGATCGGGGGGAATGGCTTAAGTCCATTTCACACCGGGGCGTTCGTAAGGATGGGGTTTGGGTTTAACCGCAGAGTTTCCCGCTTCGCAGGCCTGATCGGGCTCGTCACAGGCTGTCTCGCGCTTGCCAATTGCACGACCGACAATGTCGCCGGCACCGCCGACCGCAGGCACACAGCCGCCGTCAGTTCGCGCGTGCTCGCCACCGGCGAGACAGCAGCCCTCGCAACGGCCGAGACGCCATCTATAAATACAAGCGTCGTCCGCAAGCGCGTCGCCCCCGCGACGCACGCGCATGCTATTCCGGGAATTGTTAATTACAGCGCCGTCGGCCTCGCATCCTGGTATGGCGAAGATTTTCACGGACGGCCCACCGCCAACGGCGAAACCTTCAACATGAATTCGCTTTCCGCCGCGCATCCATCATTGCCGCTGCCGTGCAATGTGCGGGTGACCAATCTGCTCAACCATCGTTCGATTGTGGTGCGCGTCAACGATCGCGGCCCTTATGTCGGCGGCCGCGTCATCGACGTGTCGGCAAAGACCGCCAAGGTGCTCGGGTTCTATGACGATGGCCTGAGCAAGGTGAAAGTCGAATATGTCGGCCGCGCGCACTAACCGCGGTCCAGACGCGGCAGCCTGATGGCAACATCGCGGTAAAAGTTAGCCGGACCGTCTTTGCGCGCGCACCGCGTTACCGTCGCGGCGAGTCGTCGTGCTTGCCGAAATTGCAACGTATTGCAGCCCCATTCCCCATCTCCAATCGGCATCGCTCACCTTCGTTTCGAATCCCGGTTGCATTTCTTTGTACAGTGTAGGAGGGGGACGCATGCCTGGACGCAGAACAATCCTGCCGTCGGCGATGTTCGCTCTTGTCTTGATCGCGGCGCTATCAGCACAAGCAACACGCACAACGCACGCCGCCGATGAGTGTCTCGCCAAGCCGACTGGACCGACGCCGCAAGGTCAGCACTGGTACTACCGGATCGATCACGCCAACAACAATCGTCAATGCTGGCGGCTCGCGCCGGAGGGACTTCCCGTCCAGAAAATAACTCCGCAGGCCGAGGACGAGGCAGCATCCGAGCCGGACGCGCAGCAACAGTCTCGTGCGCCGCAAGCGGTGACCGCGGCACCCGCGCGCGTAGCCACCGATGCCGCGCCTGCCACCGCCGCCAATCCTATCGCAATAGCCCCTTCGATGCCTTGGCTCGCGACGCCGACGTTACCAGTCCTGCCGCAAGCTCAACCGGTGCTGCAGACGGCCAATGCAGATGACACCACGCCGGTGGTGACGAGCGACGACACGCCTGCCGAACCAATTGATGCATCCGCAACGGGAAGCGTCCATAGCGGGAAATCGCAACGCGCCGCGACCGCGCGAACTCTGTTGGCTGATGCGCCACCGCAGCAGTTCGCCGGGATCGAGCGCACCTTTGTGTTGCTGATGGTCATGTTCGCCCTGCTCGCCGTGACCGGGCCTATCCTTCACTTCACGCATCGGCAGCGCCAGCGTGAGGTCATCAATTACAAGCCGCCGCGATGGGCGCCGGTGGTTGCACTGAACACGCCAGAGCCGCGCGTCCGCGCGATGCAGACACCGAATCCCGCGGCCGCATACCGGCCCGCACGGCGTGCCGCACCGCAGACTGACCAGGCCGACTGGCGGCCCGCGCCAAATCGGAATCCAAGTCGGAATCCAAGTCCGATTCCAACGCCGGATCCAAAACCCGTTCCAAGACCCGTTCCAAGTCCAGCTCGTCCGCCTGATCCAAACGAGCGGTTGAGGCACGCGTTGCAACAACTGGTCGACCGAATACAAACCATACAGCCGACCCAGCCAAACGCCGCGCCAGGCCGGACGCGGCGCGCGGATTTCGAGATGCTGAAGAACGCGCGATAGTCGCTCAATCAAAAGTCCGCTAGCATTGCGCAATGTTGCGGACCTTGATCGTGCTCGCCGTCGTCGCGACCGGCGCCTCAGCGGCGCTGGCCGAGACCCTCAATTCCTTTCGCCATGCGCATGGCTTGCCGGCGCTGCACCAGAGCGGGCCGTTGCAGGCGATGGCCCAGCGCCACGCCCGCAGCATGGCGGCGCGGCGTTCAATGGATCATGCGGATTTCTACAGCGAGCGCGGCCGCGCCGGCGCGCGTGCCGAAAACGTGGCAGCGGGCTGCGCGAGCGAAAGCTGCGTGATGAGCCTGTGGGCGGAATCGTCGGGGCACCGCGCAAACATGCTTTTGTCCGACGTGCGAAATTATGGACTCGCATCCGCAACCAGCGGCGGTACCCGTTACTGGTGTCTGGTTCTTGGCCGCTAGGACCCACGGTCTTTCAGGCGAGACCGCATTTCAGCCCTAATGGAACCGTTTTCGTTTCGCAAAGTTTCTCAGGTGACTCGGACAAACCTGAGGCCAGCATGACTTTATCGATACCCGTCCCGGAAAGCCGCAAGTTTCACGCGCGGGCGCGCGAATGCCGGACCATGGCTCAATCGCTCCGCGTTCAAAGCTCGCGCGATCAGATGCTCAAGGCCGCTTCCGATTTCGAACGCATGGCGCACGACGCCAGGGCCCGCGAGATCGCGGAAGGCCTCACGCATTTGCGGACGCTTGCGAATATACGACCGGCCACCGCGGCTTGATCTGAAAGCATCACGCGGATGCAATAATCACTGCGCGCGGACCTTACGTTTCCGATGATGTTTCAGTGCCGGCGCCGCCGCGGCCGCAGAAATATAGGGATTGAGATTGCACCAGCCGCGGTTGCCCGCGAGCACATGCGGCCGGCATTCCTCGATGGTCCGGAACTCACAGTCCCACTGCATATCGCCGTCGCCCATCGCAACCACGGCACACCAGGGCGCCGCGTAAATGTCCGCCGCCGCCGACTGCAAACCAAACCCCATGAAAATCAAAGCGGCACTCGCGCCCAATATCGTCCGGATCATCGCCAACTCCCTGTCTGTACAGGTAATAACACCGGAATACCCCGCAGAATTCGTCCGCTTCCTGGCCCGCGGATGTGGCGGCGGCTATGAACGTTTCCATTGAACCCGCCGGGATTTTCCCGTCAGGCGTTTAAATTTTTCCGAAGTGGTAACCGTAAAGCGGCATCGGGTGGGCGTCATGGCCGAGATAAATCGGCTGCAAACCCTTGCAACACCAGCACAACATGCGTTGGTTTAAAATTGATTCAACCGTGCCGTAACTTTGAAGCATCCGCTCCAGTTCTTCTTAATTCGCGCAACGGTATCTTGCTGTGGCACGGACCCACAGGAGCCTGTCAGATGTCCAAGGTAATTGCGTTTCTGAAAGACGAGTCGGGGGCTACCGCGATCGAATATGGCCTGATTGCCGCCGGTATTTCGGTCGTGATCATCGCCACAGTCAACGCGATCGGCTCCAGCCTCAACGCCAAGTTCGACTACATCGCCAACACGCTGAAGTAACACTTCAGCGTGGCTGCAAAGTCAAAAGCCGCCGGGGGCTGCCGGCGGCTTTTCCTTTTGGCGCATGCCGAACCGCGCACACGTCCCGCCGGGCCGTCTGAGGTATCGAGGTCAATTTTTGAGGCGTTGCAGACCGGCGGGTCGAAAGGCCCGACACAATGCCGCGGTTAGAGACCAGAGATCAGAAATACCAGCGTTGCGAACCCGCAGAGCGCTACTCCTGCGAGCAGCAGCGACCACTCCGAGGGCTTGAGGGCGCATAGCCTGCCCTCGTTCACGACGTAGGCCATCAGCGCAGATACCCTTTCCATATTTGCCTCCACGGCAACTCTTTTTGCTGATGGAACCCTAGGACAGGGCCGGTTTGGGCACTGTGATGGGCGTCACCAAAAACGCGTTTTTTTGGCGGCGTCCCCAGGGTTCGGCGCGGCGGCGTTCTGGGTTGCGGTGCTGCTGACCATGGCCTTCAAGGCAACGGCGCGGTCTGCACCGGCAGCGCTTTCATGCCGGGATGCGTAACGTGCAGATCGTAGATCGATACGGCGCTCTGGATGGAGCCGTTTGTTTCGTGCGTGCCGGCAACGGTCTTGCTCGGCGCTACCATGACCTTGATGGCGACACCGACCAGAAGCAGAACGACGACGGCGGTAACAGTGATTGCGCGTTGCATGAGGTCTTCCTCTCAGGATGACCCCCCTAACCCTGGACGGACAATCGCGCCGGCCAAGCGAAACGTTTGTGAGCGCGCTCACACTTCCACGAAATTTAAGGTTGGAACCTTAGATCGCGCCGACCGCCCAGGTCACTATGTCGCCAGCCACCTGCGAGAATGCCTGGTTGAGCGCGGCAACGGCGTCCGGCGCCTCGGTGCTTTTGGCAGGGATATTCGCGGTGAAGACACGCGCGTCGGCAACGGCGCCTTTGTCGCTGACGAGACGCGCGGTCACATCAACAACGGCCTTGGGCGAAGGCGTCAGCATGATCTGGAAACTGCGGATCACGAGCTCCAACCGATAGTCGGGATTGAGCTGATCGAGCGGGCGACTTACCGCGGTGAGCTGGCGTGCATTCTCGAAGCTCTGCACGATCCTCGCCTGCACGAGCTTCGGCAGATTGTCGGCCCACTGCGCATTGTTGACGTTGGTGTAGGTGCCCTCGCCATTGCGGATCAGGATCTTCTGCGAGTCGAACAGGATGATGGCGCTGGGATCCGGAACGACAAGATGCCCTTTGATTGTTTTCGCGACCTGGGGAAAAGCTGTCGCCGGCGTCAGGTCGTAGATGGCCGGGCCTGCCTTCGGCGTGCCGCTGCCGGTCAGATTCTCCAGCCCGCCGATGAGACCTTCGAGACGCTCCGAATTGCGGCCGAGCATGTCGGAGAAGGCTGCGATGCCGGTGATCGCCGTATTCAGCGGCTTCGCATTCTGGTCGAGGATGCCATCGATGTGGCGCAGCGTTTCCTGCGCCAACTCGGTCAGGCTGCGACCAACATCGGACGCCGCGATGATCAGCGGCGGCTGGCCGTTGCTCGACGTCAGCGGCGGCGAGTCCGCCGCGCCGCCTTTCAACGCGACCGCCGCAGCGCCGGTCAGCCCCTGGTATGAAATGTCCACCACCGTGTCGGCGCGGACCGGAGTTCCCGGATCGAGCGAGACCGTGACGGTGACACGCTTGGGCGCATTCGGATCGAGTGCGATGCGCGTGACGGCGCCGGCACGGATGCCGTTGAACAGAACGCTGGCGCCGATGGCCAGGCCCGACACGGGCTGTTCGAAACGAATTTCGTAGAGCGCACGTTGGCCGAGGCCGCCGACATTCTTGATCCAGTAGACGAAGCTGAAGGCAGCCACGAGGCAGGCGAGCGCAAAAGCGCCGATGAGGGTGTAACGGGCGCTATTTTCCATGGAGCTTTCAAACCCTTCCGCGCCCCGGCGGGCCGGCCGGCTAGCGGCTGAGCGTGATGGACGCCTTTATGATCTGTCCACCGCCCTGCGAGTCGATTGTTACACTCTGTCGCCGGTTGCGGGTCAACATCACGAGGTCGGCGGCAAAGCCGGAGCTTTCGACATGAATCTGCAGACGGTCACCTTGCGCATTGCCGACCGCCGTTCCGCCGATGCTGCGGGTTCGCTCGGTCCAGCGGCCTGAGACCTGGTTCTGGGCGTCGGCGGTGAACTGGCCGGTCAGGTCGAAGTTGTAGCTGTCGCTGGCGCAACGCAGCTGGAGATCGATTTCGTGCTGGCTGCTGCCGCGCTGGCGATAACTCGCGTTGCAACGGATCCGCTCTGCGGCGCCGTTGCTGGGCCGCAGCGTGCCGTTCCCAGACCAGCTGCCGTCAAATTCATGGAACGGCCCATCGTCTGCCCGCGCGGATGGCAGCGGACTAACGAACGTCGAGACCAGGATCAGGATGCCGCCGATCAGGGCGGCAGGCAAAAATGGAGCAAAAGAGCGCTGCAAAGGCATATTCCCATACATGTTTGGATTGGAAGGCGAGAAATAGCGCCGCCCGCCTTAACTGCCAACGGGGTCGTTCTGGTTCCCGATAAGCATGCGCAGCCGGCTTTGATTCAGTCTAGCCCGATTTTATCACAAGTTTACGGGCTACTTTTTGTCACCCGGTAGGAAAACCTTGAATGGCCGCTTGATAGTGCCCGTACATGACCGGGTTATGGTTTTGCCAGCATCGGTCCAGGTTTGCGTACCCTTGAGATCGGCGTGACGCCTGACAAAAGTGCCGCTGTATTTCGCCTCATATTGGCGATTGCCGCCCTTCCAGGCGCCTTGCAGGCTGATCGCGTCGCCGCTCAACGTTCCCGTGCCCTGCTCTGGCGCTGCCACGGATGTAACGTGCAGCCGCACAACCTGCGTATAGCGTACCGTGCCTGCAGCGATTGTGACCTCGATCGCTTCGCGGCTTTTGCCTGCCGAAAACGGCAGTTTGTCGCACACCATCGTCCCGCGATAGACCGCGTCGCGCACCTGCGCCGACGCCGGGGTGCCCGCTATTGCCGCAGCTGCTGCAACAAGCACGCCGATCGCATGTCCCTTCCCCACCATCACGCCCTCTCCCCACTTTTTCCGTTTTGCCGGCAGTTTCGACGGCCTCGCTCAATGCATTGCCAAATGCGTCAATACCACGATTTGTCCATGCAGCGTGCCCGCTATGCTTGCAACGTCGTCGCGTAATACTGCATACTTTTAAGACGTCGCGCTAAAGGGGAGCACATCATGTCTCATTTCGCCAGAGGATTATTTACCGGCATCGTCGCAGCGACGGTCATCGGTGGTGTCGCGTTCACGAGCACGCAGGCCGAAGCCGCCAAGATGAGCAAGGCCGACAAGGCCGCCCTGAACGAAGCAACCGCCACATGCAAGCATGAGGCAAAAGGTAAGAAGATTCATTGGCCGGCGAGCCGGAAATACGTCAGAGAGTGCGTCACAGAAATTCTCAAGAATCATCCCAACATCAGCGTCATTCAAATGTACATCGACCATCCTAATTTGCCGGTGACGCAAGTGAAGGATCACATGTGAAGGATCACATGTAGGCAATGCCTGGGGCCACCGAAACGGTGGCCTCTTTATTTTGGCTGAACGGCTAGCGTGGCACCGGCACCGGAACGCCGGGCTGGCGCGCCTCCTTCTGATCCAGTCTCGTCTTGTATTCCTCGACGACACCCTCGAGCCGCGAGATATTTTGCAGCAGGCGCTCGCTGGTAAGGCTGAGCAGGTAATAGCCGAATTCGGGATTCTGGAAATACAGCTCGAGCAGCGTTTCATATGTGATCGTCAGGACGTCGCCGTTCTCGATGCACTGGATGGTCTGGGTGCGCCGGTTCTTCGGTGCAACGAATCCGAGTTCGCCCATGATGCGGCCGGGCGGCAACTCGATGCCGATTTCAGTGACCAGGAATTTTCCGGTCACCGTGAGAAACATTTCATTGGCGACGTCGCCCTTGCGAAAGAGGACCTCGCCTTTGCGGTACTTGCGCGGCGTCATGTAGGGCCGCAGCCAATCCATCGACAGGTCGCCCTGCGATGACATCCGCGCCTTCTTGACCAGCGTGAGCATCTGGCGGAGGCGGATGACGTTGACCGGCAAAGACAGAAGATAAAGCAGGAACGTGCCGACCGCGCCGGCCACCAGTCCATAGGCCATGAAAAACGCGATGCTGATGATGCCGATCACACGCAGAGGCACGATGGTGCGCATCATCAGGGTGGCGACGTAAAACATGGCGCCGGCCAGCGCGAGCATGTTCGCGGTGTTGATGTTCGCAATCGCGAGTTCCACCAAACGGTGGTACACCGCATCGTAGGTGATGTGGGCAGGATCAACGCCAAGCTTGAGAAACAGATTGTCGACCCCCAGATTCGCCGCGAAATCGGCGATGTGATTGACGGCCGAATCGAGACTTGCGCTTATCATGCTCCCAACCCCAGTCTGCCGAACGACATACCCGAACTATATTACAGCGCGCCCGGCGGGTAATCGAGTGAAGTCGGTCACTTAGCGGGGCTGGCCTTGGGGCCGCCACCGGACGGCTTGGCGCCCGTTAGGCCCGCCAAAGGGCCCGCGCGACCACAACCGCGGCGAACATCCCGACCAACTGGGCAATAATAAATGACGGCGCCCCCGAAGGCGCAATTCCGGCAAACGTATCCGAAAGCGAGCGGGCGATGGTCACCGCCGGATTGGCGAAAGACGTCGACGCCGTGAACCAATAAGCCGAAGTAATGTAAAGGCCGACCGCATAGGGGATGGCAGCCGGCGCGCGCGCCAGACAGCCGAAAATTGTTAGCAGCAGGCCAAACGTCGCGACGGCTTCGGCGAGCCACTGGCCGGCTCCCCAACGAACGGTCGACGATACCTGCCAGACCGGCAAATCGAACATCAGGTGCGCGACCCACACGCCCGCGATGGCCGCAACGGTCTGAACCACCACGTAGAGGCACGCGATCGTCCACGAAAGCTCTCCGCGCAATGCGAAGGCGAGGCTCACCGCGGGATTAAAATGCGCGCCCGAAACGGAGCCAAACATCAGGATGATGACGGGAAGGATGGCGCCGGTCGCGAGCGTGTTACACAGCAGGGCCAGCGCAACATTGCCGCCCGCCAGACGCTGCGCCATGATTCCCGAGCCGACCACGGCCGCGAGCAGAAAGGCCGTGCCGAGAAACTCGGCCATCATCCGTTGCGCGAGTGAAGGCATCAGCCCGGCTCGTTGACCTTCGCGCTGGCGCCTTCCATCCGGCCAATGTCTTTCAGTTTTGCCTGCAGGCTCAACCGGTCGAGCGAGCGGATCGGTAGTGCTGCAAAAACGCCGATCCGCTGCGACAACATGCGGTAGGCATCCTTGAATGCGAGCGCGATCTCCGCGGGCGAGCCCCTGGCGGCGGCCGGATCGGGAATTCCCCAATGCGCCGTCATCGGTTGTCCCGGCCAGAAAGGACAGGCTTCACCGGCGGCGTTGTCACAGACGGTGAACACAAAATCGAGCGGCGGCGCGCCGGGCGTGGCGAACTCATTCCATGACTTCGAACGAAAGCGCTCGGTGTCAAAGCCGAGGCTTTGCAACAGCGCCTTCGCCTCAGGATGCACCTGGCCTTTCGGCTGGCTCCCGGCGCTGAAGGCAACGAATTTTCCTGCGCCCACTTTATTGAGAATGGCTTCGGCCATGATCGAACGCGCCGAATTTCCGGTGCAGAGAAACAAGACGTTGAACGGGCGGTCGGTCACGACGGGGCCTCTATGCACACGCGGCAGCGGCGCGCCGCACACTCTTGCCGGCCTTGGGTTTACAGAGTTCGGGGCGCCCCTGACAGCAATGATCGGTGAGATAAGACACAAGCGTGTTCATCGCCGCGAATTGCGCCGCGTAGATCATCGAGCGGCCATCGCGGCGCGATGTGACGAGACCCGCCTCGCGCAATCGGTCAAGATGAAAGGTCAATGCATTGGGAGGCAATCGCAGGTTGGTGCCGATATGGCCGGCCGGCATGCCCTCCGGCCCTGCCTCGACCAGCAGCCGGAAAACGTCGAGGCGATTGTCCTGCGCCAATGCCGCCAGAATGGCGACCGCATCCTGCTTTTTCATATTTCAATTATTATTGAAATGATTAGGCACCGTCAAGAGAGCGGCGCGCGCGTCCACGCGCAGCCTTTGGCTCGACGGGGGCTCTTTGAACTATCGGTAATAGTGGTGCCGGTAACGATGCACCCGGTAGTGGCGCGGGCCGTAGTAGTAGCGTCGTCCATAGTACGGTCCACCGCCGTAATAGTAGGGCCCGCCGCCGTAATAATAAGGTCCGGGGCCGTAGTAGTACGGTCCACCGCCGTAATAGTAAGAGCGGCCGTAGTATCCGCCGGATGCAATTGCTCCGATCGCAAGACCGCCGATGATCGCGCCGGGGATCCACCAGCCATTCGAGTGAGCTTCTACCTTCGCTGGCGTTGCGACCGCGGTCACGCCAATCGTTGCGGCTGCCACAAGTGCAATGAGCGTTTTCTTCATAGGGCCGCCTCCTGGTCAGAAAGCAGATTTATTTAAATGCTAGAGCGTCCGGGCAAAGTGGCTTTGATCTGAATCAAGTGGCGCGCTCGCGATTTGTTGATTCTTTGTTGATTCCTGGGAGCCGTACGGTGCGCGTGGGCTACGGCTCCCCGTGGCGTGTTGTGCAAATGAATGACCATCCAAAATACAATCGTCTGAGCCGGAGGGCCCTTCTTGCCGGAGTGCCCTGGCTGCTTGCCGGCTGCGCCAGTTCGAGCCGGTTCGAATGGCCGGCCGCGGCGATTTCCGACTACGGCCAATACGGGCCCATGACCGACGGATCATTCACCATACCGGCGATCGACATGACAACCGTAGACGCGGCGCTGTTGCGCCAGGAAGTCGCCTGGCACGGGCCGCAACGGCCGGGCAGCATTGTGGTCGCCATTCCCGAACGCCGTCTCTATCTCGTCAAGGCGAACGGACGCGCCTTGCGTTACGCGGTTGGTGTCGGCCGCGAGGAAGCGCTGAATTTTCGCGGCAGCGCAATCATCGGCAACAAGGAAGTGTGGCCGCGATGGACGCCGACAGCGAGCATGATCGCGCGCATTCCGCGCTACAGGGCCTATGCGGGCGGCATGCCCGGCGGGCTGGAAAATCCGCTCGGCGCGCGGGCGCTTTATCTCTATCGCGACAAGCACGACACGTTTTTCCGCCTGCACGGCACCAATGAACCGGAGAGTATCGGCAGCGCAGTGTCGAGCGGCTGCATCCGTCTGTTCAACCAGGACATCATCGATCTTTACAATCGTGTGCCGGTCGGAACGTCCGTGATGGTGTTGCAGGGCTAGCCGGCACGCGCGATCGAACCGCCTGAAACGCTCGATCAATAAATCGTGGTTAAACAGCCGGTTCCACCGGTTCCATGGAACAAGTTTCGGCAAACATTATTGAAAAGACAGGGCGATCATCGTCTGGAGGAAACGGTATGCGTTCGTCATTCAAAAAGATCGGGATCGCAGCGGCTGCTGCGGTCGCGATCGCGGGAGCCTCACTAGCGCTTCCGAGCGCGGCTCAGGCTCAGCACCACGGCCACGGCGGCGGCCATTGGCATGGCGGCGGTGGCCACTGGCATGGCGGCGGTGGTTTTGGCTGGGGCTTCGGTTCCGGTCTCGCGCTCGGCTTCGGCGCCCCGTACTACGGCGGCGGCTACTACGGAGGCCCGTATGCGTATGACTACGGCGGTCCCTACGCTTATGGAGGCGACTGCGTCATGCGCCGCCGCTGGGTTTACCTTGGCAATGGGCATCGTGTCCTGAGGTGGCGTCGCGTTTGCTACTGAGCGGCGCGGCAAAAGGAAAAGGCCGGGCAATGCCCGGCCGTTTGCCGTATTGAACACGCCGCTCGCAGATCAGTAAGCGTCGAACTGTTCGGTCGGCAGGTTGACCGTTGTGGTCATCATGCTGAGCGGGCTCATCGTCGTGCCGGCCTGGTTGGCAGTTGTCGGCATGTTCGACCATGCGGAGAAGAGGAAAGCGGCGGCACAGGCGAGGATCAGAAAGGTACGCATTGGAGGTCTCCTTCGGGTGGTCGGGCTCTCTGACCCGGGGCATCAGGTCCGGGAGCCCGTCGCGTTCTGCTGATTGTGAGAATAGGCAGAATCCCCCCGCCCGGCTGTGTTGCGCATCACATAAAAGCGGATTTGGAAAATTGTCCCCAATGCGGGGTTTAGGGCCGTGAAATGGGCACTTTTTAATATTCGATTTTTAATCAAACCAGCCCCTTCCCCCTAAGGGCTTCCCAAGACCCCATCCGTAAATATGAGCACCGACCCGGATACCTTTTTTCGCCAGGGGCTCAGCATGGATCAGACGAAGCACCAGTCGTTGCGCGCCGATATCTTGGCTTTTCCGCACATGACGCGGAAAGACGAAAAACTTCTGCAGACCGTCCTGAACAACATGTCCCAGGGCGTGCTGATGTTCGATTCGGAAACACGCCTAATATTCTGCAATCAACGTTATCTCGAATTGTACGGACTTTCCTCGGACGTCGTTAAGTCTGGCTGCCGCCTGCGTGACCTGCTTCAGCACCGCATCGAGCTCGGCAGTTTCACCGGCGACCCCGACGAATATGCCGCGAGGCTTCGCGACGGCATTGCCGAAGGAAAGACGTTCAATCACATTGTGAATCTTCCGGACGGACGCGCTTTTTCGGTCGTCAATAAACCGATCCCGGACGGCGGCTGGCTCGCCACCCACGAAGACGTCACCGAACGGCAGCGCTCGGAAGACCGGATCGCGCACATGGCGCGCCACGACGCGCTGACCGACCTGCCCAATCGCGTTCTGCTGCTCGAGCAGCTCAATCACGAGATCAAGCGCGTGAAGCGCGGCGAATGCCTGGCGGTGCTGTGCCTCGACCTCGATCAATTCAAGAGCGTCAACGATGCGCTCGGCCACCACATTGGCGACGAATTGCTGAAGCTGGTGGGCGAACGGTTGCGCGGTTGCACGCGCGAACTCGATATCGTTGCCCGCATGGGCGGCGACGAGTTCGCCATTATCATGACGCAGATGGAACAGGCGGCCGACGCCGCGACGCTTTCCAAGCGCATCCGCGACTCGGTGATCAAGCCCTACCAGATCGAAGGCCACCAGATCGTCACCGACATCAGCATCGGCATTTCAGTCGCACCGATGGACGCCGTCGAGTCTGCCGAGCTTTTACGCAACGCCGACATGGCGCTCTACGACGCCAAGGGCGACGGCCGCGGAACGTTCCGGTTCTTCGAGCCGGAGATGAATACACGCATGAAAGTGCGGCGCGAGCTGGAGATGGACCTGCGCCGGGCGCTGGCGAGCGAGCAATTCGAACTGCACTATCAGCCGCTCGTCACCCTGGAGACGAACGACGTCAATGGTTTCGAAGCCTTGCTGCGGTGGCACCACCCGACGCGCGGGCTGGTTTCGCCGGCGGAATTCATCCCGATCGCCGAAGAAACCGGGCTCATCGTCCCGCTCGGCGAATGGGTGCTCAAGGCGGCCTGCAACGAAGCCGTTGACTGGCCGGACCACATCAAGGTCGCGGTCAATCTTTCGCCGGCCCAGCTCAACTGCCGCAACCTGGTCAGCATGGTCACCTCGGCGCTTGATGAATCCGGAATGCCGCCGCATCGGCTGCAGCTTGAGATCACCGAGACTGTGCTGTTGCAGAACACGTTCACGACGCTCGCCACGCTGCACGAACTGCGCAAGATGGGCGTGCAGATCGCGCTCGACGATTTCGGAACGGGATATTCCTCGCTCAGCTACCTGCGCAGCTTCCCGTTCGACAAGATCAAGATCGACCGCTCGTTCATCCAGGACTTGTCCAACGGTGCCGAACCGCTGGCGATCGTCAACGCGGTTGCCGGCCTCGCCAAGTGCCTCAACATGACGTCGACCGCCGAAGGCGTCGAAACGCAGCAGCAAATGGACGTGCTGCAATCGATCGGCTGCACCGAGATGCAGGGCTATCTGTTCAGCCATGCCCGGCCGGCCAGCGAGATCCGCCAGTTCTTCGTCCAGGGCAAAGCCGAAAAAGCCGGCGCGGCCTGACGGAAATCTCCGCCTCGCATTGAGCTGCATCTGAAATCGCGCAGGCCGCCCACATCGGGCGGCTTGTTCGATTTTTACTGGCGCCACGTCGCCATAAACCACCGGCACAAACTGTGTCAGCGCGTGATTTTGGTGAGAGCTCCATTGAGCACTTGGTCGATTTTTACAGCAGGTGATGTCGGCTTTTACCCTCGAAAGCGGACATGTGCAGTGCAACGCGGTAGGTCCGCTAAGTGCCAATAGCGGACATTCTCCTGTTCACTCAAACACCTCAACGGCTTGGGCGACCAGTTTTGTAAGCACTATGGCGGTGGTTGGCATCGTCGTATTTTGGCCGTATCCTCGCACGGCAACAGCGGAGTTTGACTATGGCTAGAGGTACCGTGAAGTGGTTCAACCCGACCAAAGGGTACGGATTTATTCAACCGGCAAGCGGAGGTGGAAAGGACGTTTTCGTTCACATCTCGGCCGTTGAAAAGGCCGGCTTAAGCACCCTCAATGAAGGGCAAACTGTTGAGTACGAAGAAGTACCCAACAAGGGCAAGACATCGGCTGAGAATCTAAAGATCGTGTGATCGGCAAGAACGGCCGTCAGACAAGTCACAGCCAATCATAGCGTCGGCCAGGTGAGCAGCGTCGGGGGTTAGCGCGATCTGCTTTCCAATTTCGTCCGCATCAGCGGAGCAGCCCGGTCGCCAAAGTAATTTTCCTGCGGCCAGATGAATGGCCATTAGAGGGCAACGCTGGCGGGGCTTCCCGAGAGCGCTCGAACAGGACGGCACCCGCGTTGCCACCCCAATCGGCAAGGTCGTCCTTGTCGCAGGTTGCCGCAATCGCTAATCCGATCGACGCAAGGTGAGCGCGACGGTAGCAATACACGGCGAGCAAGACTCTCGATGTCGGTGGCACCGTCGCAATGAGGTCGTTCAGCCCATGTGCGCTGGCGCGATACATTTCACCGAGGATTTCATCGGCGACGGGACAGGGCTCGTCCTCAAGAAGTGCACGGTGTTCGGGCAGCATCGCGAGACCTCCGAATCGGTTGTTCCCATGGAGACCATTCGATGCGCCGCGTTAAAGTGGTGTTAACTGGACACCTTTGGGTCATTAGCGGACATGTGCAGTGCACAAGGCAATGTGCGCTTTGCGCCAAATGCGGACTTTTGATCTAGGTCAACTTCACCTGTCCTTTTGCGCTCATACTGCGTCCAGCCCGCAATGGGCGGCTTCAGTCAGCTTTCTGTTTGCAGCATGAGGAAAATCACCATGCATCGCGTGAAGCATTTTTCGATTAAGTCAGTGACGGTTGCAGGGATTGCGACCAGCGTTCTGTTGGCGCTTGGTGCCGTCACTCTCAGTGCGCCACCAGCTGGGGCAGTCGTGTACTGCCAGTACGTTGACTATCCGCACGGTTGCGTTGCCAGGGCCGGCGTTGTGCTCAGGCCGCGTCCCGTGGCACGCGCTGCGGTCCGGCACAATGCCGGCGGCAATGCAAACGGTGGCGTCAATCGCGTTGGCGCGGGGCGGTAAAGAAGTTGGTTTGGGCGGTCAGGAGCCTTGGCGGTTCTTGACCTTGATCCGAGTTCTCGATGGCCCGGAGCGAAGGCTCGGTCGGATGTCCGCTTTGGTTCATTAGCGGACATCAGACGATAGACGTGGCATGCCCGCGCCGCGCGGGCGCGCGTGGTCGTTTCGCCATAGCGAAGCTCCAGATGTTGATTTTGGAAAATGGCCGGCTGTTTGCGCGATGGCGCGGAGACGCCGACCGTGCCGCAACGCTAGCGTGGCAGCGTCACGCTGTCAAGGATTATTTTCCTGTCGATACGACGCCCAAAGTTTCAACGGCGTTGAACCGCGATTTCGATCTTTTCCAGAAGTTTTTCGAAGGCATCCATCATTTCGCCGGCCGTGAGATCGGACATTGCCGGGTCGGGAATTGGCAGGCTCATTTTTCGAAGATGCTTGCGGACCAAGTCGTGTTCTTTCGCGACTTCCTTGTATGGCGTTCCGCTCATCGCATAAAATTTCTTGAATAGATCGGCAATCATGTACTCGATGGCACTCAGACGAGCCGCAAGCTTGAACGCCTTTTTGTCCATATCTGCTTCCCTGGTTCCGACCGAACAATACAATTTTAGCTGACGTGACCTGCGCTTTGGGAGTTCTTTTCGTCATCTTTACGGCGCAAGGCCGAAAAATTGCGGCGGTTCGATGATCGCGCGCGACCGGAAAGCCGGTGCGTTGCAATGGCTTCTGCAGCTGCCGTCCCGCGCGGTTGCTTCATTAAGCCGCCGCTAACCCGCATGGCCGACCATGATGCAACCTCGGAACCCGTCGATGGTAAATCAGACAACATTCGGCCGCCGGACCACGCCGTTGCCCCCGTCGGCGCGCGCGATGGAGACGTCTGAGCCGGCCAGGCTCGCGGGCAATCGTGCGCGCAGCGAGCAGGCTGCCGAACGATCGTCGGAGTTGCTGATGCATACCGCATCCCCGCCCATCGATGACGAGTTTCGGGAATGGAAAAAGGCGCGCAAGCGGCACTCCGGCCTGCCATGGCGCCAGCTTTCGCTGATGGCATCGGTGAGTTTCGGTATTGCGTCGCTGGTGCTGCCCGATTCCGTCAGCGATACGCTTGACTGGGTGCTGTACGCCCTGATGGCCGCCACCGCCTACGCCGGGCTCCAGCGGCGCTGGAGCCTGGCGTCAAAGGATTGACCACCGCACAGGTGGCGTCTCAATAAGCCTGCAATGCCAGCACGCCGCCGGGGCCAATCATCACGCCCCAGACTTCATCGGCACCCAGCTCGATTTCGTCAGTCTGCGCCGGCTTGCCCGCCAGTTTGATCGTGTACTTGTACTTGCCTGGCGCCAGATCGAGCGTCGGACCATCCGGATTCTTGACGCCGACGCCGGCCGCCACGCTCACCGGTTTGTTGTTGAAGGTGATGGTCTCCGCCGCGGGGTTGATGTTGCCGAACAGGACCTTGGCCTGGCCCGGTTTCGGCATGATGCCGGCTTTGGCGACGGCGGCGGGATCTTTCAGCATCAGGCGCACGCTGGTCGCGCCATCCTTGCGGCCGAGCTTCAGCACCGCCGGACCCTCGGGCGCCGTGAACGCGACGGCGGCGCTGTCGGCGGAGATTGTCGTGCCTTTGGATTCTTCCTTCCAGCTGAGCTTGCCGAGTTCGCGGCGATAGAAGCCGAGCACATCGGTGAGTTCGAGCGGAACGCTCGCCTGCAGCTCGCGGCGGAACGGGGTCTTGGTGCCCTCGCTCATGGTGTGGCGCTTGGGGACCGGCAGGCCGCCGCTCTCCTCCGCTTCGAGATCCTCGGCGCTGGCCTGCACGGGCGCTGCCGCGACTTTCTCAGCTTTTTCGGTTTTGCCGCCCGCAAGTTTCAACGCCGAGCCTTCGCCCGACACTTTGGTCGTGTTGCCCATGCGCATGAGGGTGAACGACACGGTCTTTCCGGCTTTCGCAAAGTTGAGCACGACCATATTGGCGTTGTTGATCACCGATGCCTGCGAATTCCAGCCCTGCTCCTTCATGGTCGTGCGGTAGAATTCAGCCACGTTCTGGAGCGGCGATGCGCTGGTGTACTCAAGCGTGCCGTCAGCGCCGTCGAACTCGACTTCCTCTGCCGAATCCGGCACCGGAACAGGCGCCTTGTTGTCGGCGAGCACGCGCAACGCTGGTCCGGCGGCTTTCGGTGATGCCGGCGGTGCGGCCGGCGATTTCGTGCCGGCGGCGAGGTCGGTGGTGGCCTCGCGCATCATCTGCTGCGCCTGCTTGAGAAGCGCGTCGACCGAGTCTCCCTGCGCTGCGGCTGCGGCCTCGGCCTTGGTGGCGGCCGGCTTCTGCAGGTGCAGCACGAGGTTCGCGATCGTCAGGTCATATTTGTGGGAAAGCTTGAGCACGGCCGGCCCTTCCGGCGCCGTGAAATTGAGCACGACCTCGTCAGGTTTGACGACCGCGCCCTGTGTTTCTTCCTTCCAGTTCCGTGCCGCCAGTTCACGACGATAGAACTCCAGCACGGTTCCGACTTCAGCGGCCACGTGGGCATGCGCCGAATGTTCAGTATCGCCGCCCGAACCGCCGGAGGTCTTGCTCGATTTCGGGATCGGCAGTCCATAAACCGGCTGTGAGGCCTCGAGGGTCTGCGGCTCTGCGAACGGCGGGACCTTTAGTTCGAACGCAGTCTTGTTGCCGTCGCGGCTTTGCAGCGACAAAACTATTGGCCGTTGCGTTCCGCGAATAAAATACGCGACGGAGCCGTTCGCGACCTTCTCGTCCAGCTTCGCGTTCGGCCATTGCTTTACGGCGTCGGCCGCCGTCAACGGCGACCAGCCCAGAGCGGTGAGCTCCTTGCGGTACAAATCCAGAGTCGCGTCGGTCGATCCGGCGGTGATTCCGCTCAGGTAAGGCCGATTCTCGTCGAACACGACGTCGGTCGCGTCAGAGGGAATCGCCAGCGCAAATCTCAGCCGGGTCGGCGAGTAATAAATGGTGGTGACCTCGCTGGTCTGGTCGTTCTTGCCCACCTGGATTGTGAACGACACCGACAATCCTTGCGGTCCCTTTTTGAACGCAAGCAAGGTGTCGTGCGCATCGAGCGGTGCCACGTATTCCTTCCAGCCGTCGCGCGCAAGCAATTGCCGGGTGGCAGCGACCGTATTCGCGAGCGAGCCCGCGACGGAATAGACCTCGGACTCTTTGACGAGCGGGTGGTGTCTTCCTTCGCGCCATCAAGGCGCGGCAAACGCCCGACATCGACCAGCGCGGCGCCGATATTGTCGCTGTTGAAAAATTCCTTCTGCAAGGTCTCCAGATATCCCGACGGTAATTCCTCGAATTTGACCTTGGTGCGTCCCGCCTCGGCAGTCTCAAGCACAAGAGCGGCCAGCCGCCGGTCGCCTTGCAGGTAGTAGGCATAGGCGCCGCTTTTGGTCAGCTCGCCCGATGCTCCGCCCGACGGCTGCACGCCGTTGAGCTTTTGCGACCACAACGACCAGCCGAGAGGCGCCAGTTCCTGGCGATAGAATTCCAGGGTCTTGTCGATCGGTTCCGCGGACAACAGCATCAACAGTGGCTTGTTGGGATCGAACTCGATGTTGCTGGCGTCCTTCGGAAACGGCACATCGTTTTTGAGCGTCACCGCGTTGTATTGCACGCTGGTCGCATTGCCTTGCGCCGGAGCAACCGTGATGAACACGCCGAGCGCGAACGGCCCTTTCTTGAGCGAGAGGCTGCGCTGGCTGTCACTCGCGAGCAGCGAGGTATTCGGCGCGACGTATTTCTGCCAGCCTTCGGTGGCGAGCGCCTTGTCGACAGTGTCGGCGGTCTGCGCCACCGGATTGGGCGTCGTGAAGATCGTGCTGGCCGGGCTGGCGAAGACTTCCTTGGCGCCGGCAACGCGCGGCAGCCGGCTGGTATCGAGCGTTCCGTCGGATTTTTCGGACTTGGAACATCCGGCTGCGAGCAGCAGGACGCAAAGACATGAGACAAATAACGAAAGAGGCGCCTGACCGGACCGCGTCGTTCCAAACCCTTTTGTCCCAAATCTCGTCCCAAATCTCGTCCCTTGCATGATCAATCTCGCTTTTGTTCCTGGTTCTATCCGGACGCACGCACGCGCCGCGAGCAAGGCCCGCAGCAATACAATTGCAATCATTGCAGGGAGCCCCCCTGACCGATGCTATCGCATTGGTCGCGTCAGGTGGCCAGCAGGTTCATCGAAATTATGCATGGGCCCGCGGGAACGGTTAACCCGCGGGCATCACAGGGGCGTTTTGCGCGAAATTCAGGTCGAAGCAAAGACCATGACGGCAATGACCGCCACAACGGTCAGCAAGCCGAGGACCAATGTTATCTGCTTCCACGCGTCGTTTCCGCTCGCGTCATGATTTTGAAAGTTGCTGAGTGTCGTCATCGGAATAGCTCCATGCGTACGGAGCCCGGAGGTGCAAGGCGAGCCGCAATGCGGCGCGTGGCCAAGCAGGCATCCGTCGCAAATAAGCTTATAATTGCGCGCGCCTCATTCTTCCTTGATTGAGATCAAAGGATTCGCCGGAAGCATGTCTGCCATGCAAATACAATGCGAATAAAAGGAGGCGGGCCTTGGCCCGCCCCCCTGTCAAACCGGCGAGATCAAGCTCACCAGTTGCGCAGCATCTCGTTGTAGCCGGCGCTGCCGCCACCGGTGCTGCCGCTGTCCTGGTGAACAGGCTCGGCCGCATAGGAAGCTTCACCGGTGACCTTGCGACGCGCTGACATCGCATAGGCATCGGTGCCGGACTTCCGGGTGACGCTTCCGGTCACCTCAGGCGCCGGCGCCGCGATCGCAGTGATGAGATTTCCAGTTCCATTATCCGGGTCGAACGACTGGGCATGAGCCGGAAAGCTGATGCCGGTCGCGATAATGACGAATTCCAAAGAGCTTTTTCATGACGACACTCCATCGGTGTTCTTGATGACGACCGCCGTCACCATCTGACGCGGACCATGCACCGTGATCGCGATCCAGCTGTGTGAAGCACGATACAGAGCCGAATTTTTAATACGGAGCGGGTGCTTTTCCTGGTGCGCACGGTTAATGGCGCACAAAGCAGGCTGTATGCATTTTGACCGGTCAGGCGCACCGCCCCCGGAAATGCCACACTCCGACACCGCTTCGTGCCGAGAACATCCGCGGCCAGACCTCGCAAAAAGAGAAAGGCCGCCGTGAGGCGGCCTTTCGGGAGCAACAAATGCAGCTTTGTGGCATGAGCCGCGCTGCCGCTCCTTTCCGATTTCGGTGTCTCAGATATCCGGCGCGGGCTCACCGCTCGTGCAATGTCTCCTGCCGGTAGCGCAGCAGCGGCGACAGCAGATAGCTCAGGATCGAGCGCGACCCGGTCTTGATTTCCACCGTCGTCGCCATGCCGGGCGACAGATTGACGATGCGGTCATCGACCTGCATCTGCGTGCGGTCGAGCGAAATGCGCGCGGTGTAGTTGAGCTCCTGGCCTTGCGGCTCGCTCGACTCGTTCGGCGCTCCTGCTCCGCGATTGTCGGGGCGGTCCTGCTTGCGGTCGCGGATGACGGCGTCCTGCGAAACGCTCAGCACCTCGCCATGCAAGAGGCCGTATCGGGTGAAATTGAATGTGTCGATCTTGATTTCGGCTTCCTGGCCGGCATGGACAAAACCGATATCGCGGTTCGACACCATGGCCTCGATTTCGAGCCGGCTATCGCTCGGCACCACCATCAGCAACGCCTGCGCCGGGGTAACGACACCGCCGACCGTATGAATTGCCAGTTGCTGGACGACGCCATCGACGGGCGCGGTCAGGCGCTGAAGATTGGTCCTCTGCTCTGCCTTGATCAGGTCCTGGGCAAGGCCGCTCGCTTTCTGCTCGGCCTTGGTGAGATCGTCGGACAGCGCATGCCGGTATTCGGCCTCGGTCTGGCCGCGCGTTTCGAGAATTGCGGCAGCGGCGGCTTCAGCCTCGCGCAGGTGGCTCTTCTGAACGCCGAGATCTTCCTGTTGCTCGACCAGCGCCTGGAGGATCTCGTAGTAGGTCAGCTTTGAACCCAGTTCCTTTTCCATGAGCGTCTTGCGGATGTCGACGCGCTGCTGGATGACCGGAATCGTCGCCTCCAGTTTGTGGATGGTGGCCGCGATGGTGCCCTGCTCGGCTTCCTTTTGCGCCTGCTGACGCGTCAGCGCCGCGACCTTGGCGCGGTGCTCGGCCACCTGATTGAGCAACAGCTGACGCTGCGCGCTGACCAGTGACGGATCAGCATCGGCCGGCGGCGTGAAATTGGCTGACGGGTTTTCTCCGCCGGCCAGCGCTGCGCGCAGCCGCGCGATGTTCAGTTGCTCGGCAACCAGGTCGTTGTGCAAATGATCGCGTTCCGCCGCGTTGACCGTCGGATCGAGCTCGATCAACACATCGCCGGCCTTGACCGCCTGCCCGTCCTGCACGCGAATGGAACGCACGACGCCGGTTTCGAATGGCTGGATCACCTTGGTGCGGCCGCTCGGAACGATTTTTCCGGTCGCCGACGCGACAATGTCGATGGTCGCCGGCCCAGGCCCAGATCAGCGCCACGCAGAACAAAGCGATGATGGTCGCGCCCACCGCACGCCCGACCGGCGACGGCGGCGTTTCCACGATTTCAAGCGCCGCCGGCAGAAATGCGAGCTCGTCGGCATGCCGTCCACGCGCATTTTGCACTGGAATGGCACGCCGCATCGACGTGGCCATCGTGGCGGCCGAGCGGCGAATTTTCGCGGCTGACCGTCTTAACCGGCGGGCCGAGCGGGCGATCGTAGCGGTGTTAACAGGCTTCATGGATCCCCGCCTGCAAGCGATGCAGCGATGCGTAGCGGCCGCCGGTCTTGATCAGCGCGTCATGGGTGCCGTCCTCGACCAGCCGGCCGCGCTCGAGCGTGACGATGCGGTCGGTCGCACGCACCGTGGAGAGCCGGTGCGCAATGATGAGAACCGTGCGCCCCTTGGCGATCTCCTTCATATTTTGCTGGATGATGCGCTCGCTCTCGTAGTCGAGCGCGCTGGTGGCTTCATCGAAAATCAGGATGCGCGGATCGGCGATGAGCGCACGCGCAATGGCGATGCGCTGGCGCTGGCCGCCGGAGAGCGTCGAGCCGCGTTCGCCGACCACCGTGTCGTAGCCTTCGCTCAGCTCGAGGATGAACTCGTGCGCGCCCGCGAGCCTCGCCGCCGCGACGACACGCTCCATCGGCATGGCCGGATCGGCGAGCGCAATGTTCTCGCGCACCGAGCGGTTGAACAGCACGTTTTCCTGCAGGACGACGCCAATCTGCCGGCGCAGCCAGGCCGGATCGGCGATCGCAAGATCCATGCCGTCGACCAGCACGCGCCCGCTCTCCGGAACGTAGAGACGCTGCACGAGCTTGGCGAAGGTGCTCTTGCCCGAGCCGGAAGGCCCGACAATGCCGACCATCTGCCCGGCCGGCACGTCGAAACTCACGTCGTGCAGGATTTCCCGACCGTCTACCCGATAGCGGAAGGTGACATGATCGAACGTGATGTTGCCGCGGATCGCCGGCAGCCGCGCCCGCCCGGCCGCATAAGTCGGCTCGGCCGTCGTATTGAGAATGTCGCCCAGCCGCGCCACCGACAGGCGCGCCTGGTGAAAGTCCTGCCAGATCTGCGCGAGGCGCAGCACGGGCGTGTTCACCCGGCCGGCCAGAATATTGAACGCCACCAGTTCGCCGACCGACAGATCGCCATCGATGACCAGCTTGGCGCCGAAATAAAGGATCCCCGCGGTGGCGATCTTGCTGATGAGCTGCACGACCTGGCTCGCGGTGTTGCCGAGGCTCAGGACGCGGAAACTGGCAGCGACGTAGCCGGCAAGCTGCTCTTCCCAGCGGCGCTGCATCTGCGGCTCGACCGCCATGGCCTTGAGCGTTTCGATGCCGGTGACGCTTTCGACCAGGAAGGCCTGGTTCTCCGCGCCGCGCTGGAATTTCTCGGCCAGCCGTTGCCGGAACGCCGGCGTCACGCCCATCGAAATCCCGATGTAGAACGGAAAGGTGCCGAGCACGAGCAAGGAGAGCAGCGGCGAGTACAGGAACATCACCGCCAGGAATACGAAGGTGAAAAACAGATCGATGACGAGGGTCAACGCCGAACTGGTGAGAAAATTGCGGATGTTCTCCAGCTCGCGCACCCGCGCCACCGAATCGCCGACGCGGCGCGCCTGGAAATAGGCCATCGGCAAAGCCAGCAGATGATGAAACAGGCGCGCGCCGAGCTCGACGTCGATGCGGTTGGTGGTGTGCGCGAAGAGATAGGTCCGCAGGATTCCCAGAACGGTTTCGAAGACAGAGATCGCGAGCAGGCCGATGATCAGCACGTCCAGCGTGCTCAGGCCGCGGTGCACCAGAACCTTGTCGATCACCACCTGGAAGAACAGCGGCGAGACCAAGGCGAACATCTGCAGGAAGAACGAGGCGACCAGCACTTCGCCCAGCAGGTGCCGGTATTTGTGGATCGCCCCCATGAACCAGGTGATGTCGAAGCGGCGGGTCATCTCCGACAGTCCGGCGCGCCGGGTCATCAGGATCAGTTCGCCGTCCCAGAGCGCAAGCAGTTCGGCCTGCGTCATCAGGACGGGCCGCGCCGTGTGCGGGTATTGCACCAGGACCTTGCCCTCACCCGCCTTGGCAATGACCATGAATCCGCCGTCGCGCAGCGCCGCGATCGCCGGTAGCGGCGTCTTCGCCAGCCGCGACCAGTCGCTGCGGCAGGCCCGCGCCTTGAGGCCGAGATCCTTGGCGCACCGGAGCATTTCCGGTGCGCCAATCTTTGTTGTTCCGAGCCGATGCCTGATCTGCTCGCGGTCAGCCGCAACGCCCTGGAAATGCAGGAGCGTCACAAGAGACTCGAGCCCCGGATCCGCCGGTGTCGCGCTGTTTGCTTCAGTGCTCACTTATGGTCTCCGGGGCTCGATGTCGCCTCAAGCGTGCGGCTGTGCCAGGACCGGCTGCTGGATTGCCGCCGCCTCGGCAATCGGCGCCGCGCCCTGGCCGACGCCGGCCGTGGCGAAGGTCGACGCCATGGACTGGCCGAGCAAAGCGGCAGCTTGTGCGCCAGCCGGTGGAGCACCGACCGGGGACTGGATGACGACGCCGCTGCCGGTTCCCTGGTCGAGGACGTCCAGACCCGGACCGCCGATCAGGACATCGTCACCGGCATCGCCATGCAGGATGTCGTCGCCGGCGCTGCCGACCACGATGTCGTTCCCGTTGCCGCCATTGACGATGAGCTGCATGCCGGTCAGACCGGTTGCCACGATCGCGTCATCGCCGCCGAGACCGTTGATGACGAGGTGGTCATTGCTGTCGAAGTTCGAGATCGTCACCGTCTCCGCCAGGCCCGTCACAGTCACCACGCCGTTGTTGGTGGAGATGCTGATGGCGTCATTGCCTTCGGTGGCATTGATCACGACCGTATCCTCGGTGGCATCGGGCGCACCGTTGATTCCTGCGAGGTCAATGTTGACCTGGCTGGTATCGGTCCCGGTGAGATCGTTGACCGTGATGGTGTCGGCACCGCCCAGAGCGTCGACATTGATCGTTTCAACGTCGTTGAGATCCATGGTCACAACGCCGACATCGCGGGTCATGCGGACGCGGCCGCCATTGGCTCCGATGTCGATCTTCTCGTCGACGTTGGCGCCGTTGAACTGAAGGGTGTCGACGCCAGCCTGGCCCTCGACGACGTCGCTGCCATCGCCCGGGTTCCAGACAAACACGTCGTTACCCGCGCCAAGCAACGCCAGGTCACTCCCTTTGCCGCCGTTGACGACATCATTGCCGGCGCTGCCGATGATCTTGTCATCGCCATCGCCGCCGTTGAGCGTGAGGTTGACCTGACCGGCGTGGAGATGGGAGGCATCGATGGTGTCGTTGCCGGCACCCCCGTTGACGACGAGCGTGTCGTTGAGCGCCTCGGCTCCGTTGACGGTGACCTGCGCAGCGAGACCCTTGACGACGATCGCATTGCCGCTGGTGACGACGTTGATCTGGTCGTTGTTGGCCGTGCCGTTGGTGATCACGGTGTCGGCTGCGCCATCGCCCGTTCCGCTGCCAGTCGGTGCTGACAGGTCGATGTTGACCTGGTTGGTATTGGTCCCGGAGAGGTCGTTGACCGTGACGGTGTCCGGGCCGCCCAGCATATTGAGCTGGATATGCTCGATGCCGCCGAGGTCCATCGTTATGTTGGCGACATCGCGGAACAGGCGGGTGCGGTTGCCATTCGCCGAGATATCGATCTTCTCGGCGATGTTGGCGCCGTTGAACAGCAGCGTATCGGTGCCGTCGCCGCCTTCCACCGTATCGCTGCCATCGCCCGGATCCCATTGAAACGTATCGTTTCCGGCGCCGAGGAGCGCAGTGTCACTGCCCTGGTTGCCGTCGACGAAATCGTTTCCGTCGCCGCCGATCAGGATGTCATTGCCGGCGCTGCCGAGGATCGTGTCATTGCCGCTGCCGCCATCAATCGTGAGCGCGAGCTGCCCTGCGGCGAGCCCTGCCGCGTTGATGGTGTCATTGCCGCCGAGCGCGCTGATGTGCAGCGAGTCATTGGCGCCTTCGGTGCCGGTGAGCGTGACTTGCTCAGACAATCCCGTCACGCCGACCGAGCCGCCGGATCCAACGACCGTGATCTGGTTGCCGGCTGACGTTCCGTTGACGGTGACGCTGTCCGCCGCGCCGTCGCCAACGCCGCTGCCGGGAGTCGCCGACAGATCGATGGCGACTTGCTGCACGCCAGTCGTGCTGAGGTCGTTGACGACGAAAGTGTCGGCTCCGCCGAGTGCCGCGATCTGGATCCGCTCCATGGTGCCGAGATCCATCGTCACGCCGCCGATGTCGCGGGTGAGGCGGGTGCGGCTGCCATTCGCCGAGATGTTGACGGTTTCGGCGATGTTCGCATCGTTGAACTGAAGCGTGTCGAAGCCATCCTGGCCGTCGACGACGTCGCTGCCATCGCCCGGATTCCAGACGAACGTGTCGTCGCCGCTGCCGAGCCGGGCCGTGTCGCTGCCACGGCCGCCGTTGATCAGGTCGTTACCATCGCCGCCGAGGAGCGTGTCGTTGCCGTCGCCACCGGTGATGGTGTCATTACCGGTGCCGCCATCGACCGTGACATTGATGAGGTTGGCGAGGCCATTGCCGGCGGTGAAAGTGTCGTCCCCGCCATTCATGTTGAGAACGAAGTTTTCGGTCGTGCCGATGTCGAGGGAAAACGGTCCCGGAGTGGTGCGATCGAAACGCACGCGGGTGCCGTTGGCTGTGAGGGTGAAATTTTCCGCGCCGTTTCCGCCGTTGACTTCGGCCGTATCGGTGCCGTCGCCGCCTTCGAAGAGGTCGGTGCCGTCGCCCGGGTTCCAGATCATCCGGTCATTGCCGGCCTGGCCGAACACCTGGTCGTCGCCGGCGCCACCGGTGAGCGTGTCGTTGCCGTCGCCGCCGAACAGCTGGTCGTTGCCGCCCTTGCCGAGCAGCGTGTCATTGCCGCTTTGACCGAAGAGCAGGTCGTTTCCCGAGCCGCCGGTCAGGATGTCGTTGCCGTCGCCGCCGAAAAGGAACGCGGCCGGCATTGGACCATTGGTTTCGTCGACCGTGATCGTGTCATTGCCGGCCTGACCGAACAGCTGGATCAGGTCGGTGTTGGCGACGGTCGGGGTGCCACCAAGGACCGGAACGGCGCCGCCGTTGATCAGGATTCGTCCGGCCGCGTCGCGGCTGGCCCGGACGTTATTGCCGAGGCTGTCGCCAAACACCGACAGCACGCGCGCGCCGGGTAGAAAACTGGCTGTAATCGCCATGGTCATAGTCCTCTCAAGAGTTGGGATCGATTGCGGGGCGTTGCCTGCCTGGACCGTTAGCCGCAATCCGCACGACAATCTTTGAGAGGACGTCCAGACGACCTAGAGTTTCTCTTGAGACATCTGCAATATTTACGGAGATTGATATACTGCCGCTGCGCCGGTGACCGACGAGCTCGCAAATGCACGTATTTCGCGGGACTTGCGCCGGAAATGCCGACAGCCCGCTCCGCAATTGGAAACAATTTGAAATTTTACGCCGGCAATTTCGCGATCAATTTCGTGTGAGCGGTATCTTCGTAGATTTGTAGATTTGGTGCATCACCGTGCAATTTTTGTTTGCGGATTATACGCTCGATGCCGACCGGCGAGAGCTACATTGCGGCGCTGAGCGCGTCACCGTCGAGCCGCAAGTACTCGATCTGCTCATTCATCTGCTGCAAAATCGCAACCGCGTCGTCAGCAAGGACGACCTGATCGCCTCGGTCTGGGGCGGCCGCATTGTCTCAGACGGAACCCTGATCAGCCGCACTTACGCCGCGCGCAAGGCAATCGGCGATACCGGGCAGGATCAGCGTCTGATCCGCACGATACCCCGCAAGGGATTGCGGTTTGTCGGCGAGGTGCGCACACGGGCAAACGACGCTGAAGACACTGCCGCCGCGTTTGCATCCGGGCAAATCGTCCGGCCGGCTTCAACGGCTTCCGATCGGCCGGCCATCGCCGTCTTGCCATTCACCAATATGAGCGGCGATCCGGAGCAAGGATATTTTTCAGATGGCATCAGCGAGGACATCATCGCGGCATTGTCACGGCTGCGCTGGTTCCAGGTCATCGCGCGCAACTCGTCGTTCATCTACAAGGGCAAAGCCGTTCACCTGAAGCAGGTCGCCGCGGACCTCGGCGCCGACTATGTGCTGGAGGGCAGCGTGCGCAAGGCCGGCAACCGTGTGCGCATCACTGCGCAGCTCAACGATGTTTCGACCGGCAGCCACATCTGGGCCGAGCGCTACGATCGCAGCGTCGAGGACGTATTCGCGGTGCAGGACGAAATCACCGAGGCCATCGTTGCCTCGATCGAACCGCAGCTTTACGCCGCGGAGAATTTCCACGCCCACCGCAAGCCGCCGGACAACATGGGAGCCTGGGAGCTGGTCATGCGGGCGCTGTCGCACTTCTGGCGGGTGACGCAGGAAGACAATGTGCTCGCGCAGTCATTGCTGGAGAAGGCGATCGCGATCGATCCGCATTACGGCCAGGCGCTGGGCGTACTGGCCGCGAGCCAGACGCTCGGCGCCTACATGGGCTGGGCGGACATGCTCACCACCGTCCCGGCGGCCGAGCGCGCGGCGCTGGCGGCCATCGAGGCCGACAACGAGGACCCATGGGCGCATCACGCGCTGGGTTGCGCGTATTTGCTGACGCGGCGTTTTGACGAGTCGCTGGCCGAATTCGCGTTGGCGCTGCGCCTGAACCCGAACTTTGCGCTGGCCCAGGCGATCTATGGGCTCACATTGGCCTTTTGCGGCCAATGGCGAGAAGCCGATGAGGCCGCGCGTCGCGCGCTTCGGCTCAGCCCGCGCGATCCGCTGTCCGCGCTTTATTATGGTGTCGCCTCCTACGCGCAGTTCGTCGGACGCAACTACGAAGAGGCCTTGCAGCTCGCGCAGACAGCCGTTCGCCTGCGCAGCGATTATGTCGGCGCACTTCGGCTGCTGGCTGCTTCCGCGGCCATGGCCGGGCAAAGCGGTGTCGCCGCATCCGCGCTGAAGGAGCTGCGGCGGGCGCAACCCAATATTTCCCTCGCCTGGATCGCGAGCCAGATGCCCATGCGGCTGGAGGCCGAGCGAGAGCACTATCTGGAAGCCTTCCGCCGGGCGGGATTGGAATGATCCCTCACCTTTCTGGGTAAAATCTCAAGAAAATCTCACGCCCGGCCAACGCTCCTCTTCATGCGGGACATTTGATTCCCCACTATTGCGGCGCAATGAAATTTGCGCAGATGGTCGAAGAGGCGGTCCCGGCATTGCGGCGCTACGCACGCGGGCTGACGCGCGACCGGGACATTGCCGATGATATCGTGCAGGAGACGCTGGTGCGCGCGCTCCGCTCGGAACATCTGTTTCAGGGCACCGACGCCCGAGCCTGGCTTTACACGATCCTCACGAATTTAAACCGCAATCGCCTGCGAGCCCTGTCGCGCCGGCCACCAATGTCGCCGATCCAGGAACATGATGCTTGCGACTTTGCCGGGCCGGAGCTCGGCAGCCGCGATATCGAGCGCGCGCTGGCAACACTTCCGGAAGACCAGCGCAGCACGTTGCTGCTGGTCGTGCTCGAGGGGTTGACCTATCGCGAGGTTGCCGAGCTGCAAGACGTACCGATGGGAACGGTGACGTCGCGCCTGGCGCGCGCACGCGCCCAGATCAAGACCTATCTCGAGGGCGAACGTCCGGCGCTGCGGCGCGTGAGTTAAAGGCCGGGCGAGTGAGGTCCGCGACGCCTACTGCACAGATACGTTGGCGCGCTTGACGACGTCCGCCCACTTCGCAATCTCACGCTTGAGAAATGGCTCGATATCGGCAAGCGGCATATCGATCGGCACGCCGGCATCCGCGAGAATCCGTTCTTTCACCGCCGGGCTGGCGATCGCTTTCTTTATCTCGGTATACAGCTTTTCGACGATTGGCCGCGGAGTCCCCTTTGGCGCCCAGAGGCCGAACCAGACATAGTTTTCGTATCCCGGAATGCCGGCCTCGGCGATCGTCGGAACATCGGGCAGCAGCGGAGCGCGCTCTTTGCCGGTAACCGCCACGGCGCGCACGTTGCCGCCTTTGATCTGGCCCAGCGCACTCGCCAGGTTGTCAAAAAACACCGGCGTCCGGCCGGTCATCACGTCGGCATAGGCCGCGGCCGCACCACGATAAGGAACGTGGGTGAGATTGGTCCCGCTCATCAGCTTGAACAATTCACCCGACAAATGTTGCCCGCTGCCGTTGCCGGCCGATGCAAAATTCAGCTCGCCCGGCTTCGACTTTGCCAACGCAATGAGGTCCTTAACCGAGTGGGCGGCAAAATCTTTGCTCACAACCAGCACGAAGGGAAATTCCGCCATCATCCCGACCGCGGTGAAATCCCGAACCGAATCATAGGGTAATTTTGCGAACAGGCTCGGGTTGACCGCCATGTTCGCCGTGAGCCCCGCAAGCAACGTGTAGCCATCGGGAGCCGAATGAGCGGCGGCGGCGGTGCCAACGACCGTGCCTGCGCCCGCCCGATTTTCGATGACAACCGGCTGGCCTAGTTGAATGGAGAGCTGCTGGCCAACAACGCGGGAGATAATGTCGGTTCCCCCGCCGGGCGGTTGTGGCACGATAATGGTGATCGGGCGCGTGGGAAATTCCTGCGCAGACAGCGCACTGGAAACCAGGCCCGCGACAAGCGCAATGACGAATACCGAAACCATGTCGACCGCGCACCAGCCCCTCCCCTTATTTTCTAGTTCAGCGTCGAACAGTGACTCGTCTAGCGTTGCATCGCATCCAGTGTATCGCAAACCGCTGCGCGTATCGACGACAGGGGTCGTCCAGCCGCGCAGAAACGCCAGACTCCGCTCATGGGCATCGCGCGCATAGGATCCGCACGCATCCTCGACCACGACGGAATAGTAACCCAAAGCGGCGGCGTGCCGGCACGTGAATTCGATCCCGATATCTGTTGCCACGCCAGCCATGATCAGCGTGTCGCGGCCCAGCGCCTTGAGACGCAGATCAAGCGGTGTGTCGACAAACAACGAGGGCTGGCTTTTCTCCAGGACAATATGATGGGATTTCGGCGCAAGTCCGTCGACAAATTCAGTGTCTTCCATGCCACGCTGCATTGTCGGAGCAAGCTTGTCGGGATGATCGACCTTTTGCTTCTTCATCAGGAAAAGAAGAAAGGGCCCGGTGGTCAGCGCGATCGGTGGCAGAATATGCCGGCTCCAGATCACAGGAAGGTTATGCTTTTCTGCGGCGGCGAGCAGCTTGAGCGCGTTGTCCCGGATCGCGGAAATTGCGGGCGACCGGCCCGCGAGGCCCTTCTGCATATCCCACATCACGAGAACTGCCCGGCGCGGGTCCAGAAAATCCTCCGTTTGAAGAGGAATCGGAAAACGGACGCTGTTCGCTGGAGCAATCATTGGGCAACGATCCGGCCTAAACACAAAACGCCTTCCCGATTTGTCCGCTATTGACGGCCTTATTCGTGCTTCGGGATGTGCGCTTTCTCGATGAGGTCGGACCATTTGGCAATGTCGCCCTTTAGCCGCGCCTGCAGTTCTTCGGGCGTGCTGCCGCGCATCTGCATGCCCAGCTTTCGACCGGTCTCCTGCGCTTCGGGCGTCTGAAGGGCCTCGATTACGGCCTTGTTGAGCTTTGCGATAATCGGCGCCGGCACTCCTGCCGGAGCGGCAAGACCATTCCAGCTCGTGACGTCAAAATTCGGCAGGCCGCTTTCGATCACGGTCGGCACGCCGGTCAGGAAGGGAACCCGGTCGCGGCCAGTCGTCGCAATGACATCAATTTTGCCGCCCTCCAGCAGCGGTTTCAGCGGCGCGTAGGAATCCATATCGAGATCGACATCGCCCCGCAGCAGCGCGCTCGCCGCGTCGGGAGAGCTGCGGAAGGTGACGGCCGTGACATCGACACCGGCGGCAACCTTGAGCAGTTCGACGGCGAGATATTGCGTGGTCCCGGGGCTCAATGTCGCGATGTTGAGCTTTCCAGGATTAGCCTTTGCGTAGGCAATGACGTCCTGCATCGAATTGAACTTTGAATCTTTCTTCGTCGCGACGAGAAAGTCGAAGGTGGCGACCGCCGATATCGGCACGAAATCCTTGAGCACGTCGTAGGGCAAGGATTTAAACAACGCGGTGCTGATGGCGTAACTGTTGCCGACCAGAAAGAGCGTGTAGCCGTCGGGAATCGCGGTCGCGGCGGCCTTGGCGGCTACCACACCGGCCGCGCCCGGACGGTTCTCAACCACGAAATTCTTGCCGAGCTTGTTGCTCAGCTTCTCGGCCAAGATCCGCATGCTCACATCGCCTATGGTGCCGGCACCATAGGCGATGATCATTTGCACGGGACGGCTAGGATAGTCCGCCTGCGCTCTGGCCGGAGGGGCGTGGCCTGCAACGGCTAAGGCCAATGCAATGGCAAGCCCAACCGCGCGAAATCCAGCGGCGGTTCGTATTGCAACTCTTGTTCTCTTCACAAAGTCCTCCCCGGCAACTTGTGGGCACGCAAACACTATCAATCCGCGAAAACCGGTGTCGGGAAATCGCGCGTTGCGCGTCATTACACCTTGAAGATTTCCGCGTACCGCTTCTTAACCGCGTCCGCTTGCGCAAGGACGCCTTCCGGATCTTCCTTCATCAGCTTGATGTCGGCGAGCTTGCGGATCCCCGCCTTTTCTTCCGTCTGGCTATGCGCCGAATACTGGCGGGCGCCGCTGACGATGAGTTGCTGCCCCTCACGCGAGTGCATCCAGTTCTGAAACAAGCGCGCGGCGTTGGGATTGGGAGCGGCCTTGAAGACCGCACTGGGTCCGCCGGCAAGCGGAGTGCCTTCCTCCGGATAAATTATGTCCACCGGTTGGCCTGCCTCCTTGAAGCGGATGACAAGATAGCCGGCGCCGTCCACCATGACCGCTCGTTCGCCGAGCGAAATTCTTTTCGGGGTATCAGTCGCGGACTGGACCTGCATGACATTCTGTGCGGCAAGCTTCACAAAATAATCCCAGCCCAGATCGCGCGCGGTCTCGAACGTCGCATTCATGATCGTGCCGCTATACGCGGGATGCGCTTTGACCAGCTTACCCTTCCATTTCGGATCGAGCAGATCCTTGAAGCTCTTTGGCGCGTCTTCTTTTTTTACCAGATTGGTGTTGTAGGCAATCGGAGAGATCAGAATTCGCGTTGTGACATTCAGCCCTTCCGGGTCGTAGTAGCGCTTGTCATAGAACTTCACGACCTCTTCCGGCAGATACGGCGCGAGCCAGCCGTTGCGTTTCCAGATGATGCAATGCGACTGGTCGGCGGTGTTGACGACGTCGACAGCGTGTATGTTGGAGGAATATTCCTGACCAATGCGGGTGAAAACGCGCTCGGCGCCGGAACGCTCCACGCGCACAGTAATGCCGGGAAATTTTGCCTCGAACGCTTTGCCGAGCCGCTCCGCGAACTGCAGGTCCATGGCGGTGTAAAAGACGACCTTGCCCTCTTTTTTTGCCGCCTCGATCAAGGTCGGCGTTATCGCTTCCGCGGCAGGCGCCGCGGCTTTCAGCGGCTGCGCAAAGACGGCCGTCGCGCCGATAGCAACACTGGCCTTGAGTACGGTGCGGCGTGAGACGTTCTTGTGAATCATACCAATCCTCCCGGATGCGCCCGCCTCTCATGGGCAGGTCGGACGGCAAGTCTATACCGGCCGTAGGGGCCGTGGGCAGTGGGGAGAACAAAAATCCCGCTTCGCGTGGCCAAGCGACATCGGTGGAGCGACCATAGCCGCCGGTTTTCTCAGGCCCAGCCGGCCGAGGAAATCGGATGCCCGGCCGCAACTTTGATCTTGCTTTTGGCCGATCACGCCCCCCGGGCGCGCAGCACCGACTCAATCGAGATCCGCGACCAGGGCGCGGAGCGATCGCGGAACGCCGCGTACGACGCGTGCACCTTGCCGGTGATGGCACTCTTTCCGGCGAGTTCGCCGAGCACGTCGCTGGCCTGCTTGCGCGCGGCAACAATGAGATCCTCGGGAAACGCCGCGAGCTTCACCTTGTGCTCGTCCACCAGCGCGGCAAGCGCCTGGGCGTTGAGCCGTTCCATTTCGGCCAGCGCATAGTTCGCCTCCGTCGCGCAGGCATGCGTGATGATGGCCTTGAGCTCGTCCGACAGCGCGTTCCACGCCTTCAACGACACGATACATTCGCCGGTGCCGTTCGGCTTGTTGAATCCTGGATAGTAGTAGAACGGCGCCACACGGTAGAGCCCGAGTGCAATGTCGGTGCCCGGCCCCACGAATTCAGCGCCATCGATGACGCCCGATTGCAGGCTCACCAGAATCTCTGCCGGTGGAGTCGTCTGCGGTGTGGCGCCGAGGCGGCGGTAAACCTCGCCGCCCAGCCCGAGCGTGCGCAGCTTGAGCCCCCGCACATCCGCGAGGCTTTTCACCTCGCGGCGAAACCAGCCGCCCATGCAGACACCGGTATTGCCGCCCATGAACGGCTTGACGCCGAAAGGCGCGTAGAGCTCATCCCACAGCGCCTGCCCGCCGCCGGCATCGATCCAGGCGACATGTTCGCCAGGCGTCAGCCCGAACGGCACGGTGGTGAAGAAGGCCGCCGCCGGCATCTTGCCTTGCCAGTAGAACGACGCGGTGTGGCCGATCTCGGCAACGCCGTTGCCGACGGCATCCAGTACTTCGAAGGCAGGGACGACTTCGCCGGCCGCCGACACGGAAATATCGAGCTTGCCGCCCGACAGCGCACGCACGCGATCGGCGATGCGTTCGGCCGACATGCCGGGGCCAGGCAGACGCTTCGGCCATGAGGTGACCATGCGCCACTTTTGTGTTTGGGCCCGCGCAATCGACGGTGCGGCCACGGCCCCTGCAAGCGTTGCACCCGCTGCAGTTACGAATGTGCGTCGCGTGGTCATGTCGTCCTCCATATCCCGTGAAAATGATGCAGCGGTCCGTGGCCATGGCCGACGTGCAATGTACTTGCGCCCGCGATGGCTGCGGTGACATAGGCTTTCGCCTCGCACGCCGCGGCCCTGAGATCGAGACCCTTGGCGAGTCCGGCCGCGAGGGCCGATGACAGCGTGCACCCGGTCCCGTGGGTATTTTTCGTATCGACGCGCTTGGCCGACAGCCGCAGCACATCGCCCTCGCCGACCAGCAGATCGACGCTCTCATCACCACTGCCGTGACCGCCTTTGATCAGGACGTTGCGGGCGCCGAGCGCCAGCAATTCGCGCGCCTGGATTTCCATTTCCTGCTCATTACGTGCGGCCGTCGCGCCGGTGAGAGCCGCGGCCTCCGGGAGATTGGGCGTCACCACCAGCGCCCGCGGAATGAGCACTTTGACGAAGCGCCTCGACCGCATCAGCGGCCAGCAGTTGGTCTCCGGACGTCGCCACCATCACCGGATCGAGCACGATGTTCTTTGCACGGTGACGCGCGAGGCCCTTTGCGACTGTTTCGATGATCGTGGCCTGCGACAGCATGCCGATCTTCACGGCCGCAACATCGAGATCGTCAAACACGGCGCCGATCTGGGCCGCAACAAAATCGACTGGCACGTCGTGGATCGCGCGCACGCCCTGGGTATTCTGCGCGGTCAGCGCCGTGATCACCGATGCGCCATAGACCCCCAGCGCCGCGAATGTCTTGAGATCCGCCTGGATGCCAGCGCCGCCACTTGAATCCGAACCCGCGACGGTGACGGCAATCGCAGTCATGACGCCCCTCGCCGGGCCAATGCGCCATCGACAACCGCGCGAAGATCCTGCGCGGCGCGCCCCGGATCGGGCGCCAGCGACAACGCCGAAATCACCGCCACACCATCGGCACCGGCGGATATTACGTCGGCGGCGTTGCCGGCATTGATCCCGGCGATGGCGCAGATCGGAAAACCAGCCTTGCGCGCATGAATCACTTCGACGATGCGGCGAAGGCCGGTAAGACCAATCGGCGTCGACGTATTTTCCTTCGACGTCGTGCCGTAAACACCTCCGATTGCGACATAGTCGAGTAGAGGAAGCGGCGCTGCTTCTGCCTGCTGGACTGTCTTTATGCTGAGCCCGATGATCGCGCTGCGTCCCAGCAAGAGCCGCGCGTCGGGCACCGCCATGTCGTCCTGGCCGATATGGACGCCGTCGGCTTCGGCCGCGAGCGCGACATCGACCCGGTCGTTGACGAGCAATGGAATGCCCTTCGGCTCAAGCACCGCGCGCAAGCCGCGCGCCTCCTCGACCATGGCGCGCGTCGATCCGTGCTTGTCGCGCAATTGCACCAGCGTGGCGCTGCCGGCGATTTGTGCCGCCAGAACGGAAAGCGTGCGTCCGCCGGCGACCGCAGGATCGACAAGGGCATACAGCCTGAGATCGACGTCCATCAGGTCACCTTTGCGCGCGCGACAAGCGCGGCCCCATCCAGATTGTAAAGAGCGTCAATGATCGCAACCGCAAAGCTACCGGGCCCTGCGGCTTTTTCGGCAGCCATTTCGCCGGCAACGCCGATCATCAGCAACGCGGCGACCGTCGCATGAAATGCATCGGGCTCGACGGCAAGACACGCCGCAACTAGCGCCGAACCGGCGCAGCCCATGGCCGTCACTTTCGCCATCAGTGGGTGTCCATTGGCGAGCGCCACAATGCGTTCGCCGTCAGTGATGAGATCGGTCTCGCCCGAAAGCCCGACGACGATCTTGTTGGCGCCAGCATAGGCCGCAACCGCATCGCGCGACGGCGCATGGCCGGCCAGCGCATGAAATTCGGCATGGTTGAGGCGCGCAACCGACGGCCGGCGGCCAATCAGCTCGCGCGCGAAGGCAGCGCGCGGCGGGGCACGATCGACGAATACCGGGATCGAGCACCCATGGCAATGTGTGCCTGGCAGCCGTTTCGACGGCAATCGTCGTCGCCTGCCGCCGCTCGCCATCGAAGGTGCCGAGATTGACGAGCAGCGCCTGCGCACCTGCCACGAACGGGCCGATCTCCTCGGCCGACAGCGTCATCGAGGGAACACAGCCGGCCGCGAGCAGCACATTGGCGGTGAAATTCTGCGCAACCGCGTTGGTGATGCAGTGGACGCGCGGGCCGCGCGTCCGCAATCGCGCGAGGACGCCAGATGCCGCTTTGGACGCCTCTTGCGCCACGCTATTGCGCGATGCTGCTTGCGGGTGATGCATCTCTGGTCCCTCCGCCGGCATGACCCGGATCAGGTTCGTTGGGTTGGCCTGGATTGGCCTCTCAGTCCGGCACCGCCGGACACCCCACGAGATTGCTGGCTCATACGTATTCCGCGGCTGCCCGCAACGCAAGCCGCCTTGCCAGCAATGCCCGATTTTGCTGGATTGCGGATTGTCTGCCGCCCGATGTGCGGCGGAGCGGAGGCCTCCAATGACCCCCTTCTTCGTCCAGATCAAATGCCAGCTCGGCAAAGCCTACAGGTCGCCAACGCGCTCGCCGAATCAGAAATCGCCTCCGAAATCTATTCAACCGCGGGTGACTACGATCTGCTGGTGAAATTCTATGTCGAGGCCGGAACCGATATCGGCCATTTCGTGAATGAGAAAGTGCAGTGCATTCCCGGCATCAAGGACACGCACACCATCATCACCTTCAAGGCGTTTCAGACCTGACGCCGGCGCACAGCTTCTGCCACCGCGCTCTAGCGCCATCCTCCTCTGCTTGGTCAAAAAAGAGCCAACCCGAAATTGTTGCTTTCTTCGCTGCCTCGTCGATCTCGAGCAAATAATTATGCAGCTCGGGGCAAAGATTGATCCGGCAACGCAGCCTGTCGCCGGAATAATTCAATACAACTGAAAATCGCATCTCATACGTTTTGCGGCCCTGCGTTTCAATTTCACGGCCATCGCGTTTTTCGACCGAGACGATCGCATGCGGCGTCAGCAAAGCTGAATCGACCAATCGCGCAATTTTCGCCCGCGTTTCATCGGCCGAAGGTTGGCAGGCGCCATTTTCGGGACCGCAGGCCGCTTGTCCAGGAGACGAAATCGCCAACATCATGAAGGCGATGGCCAGTGCCGGCCGCCAAAAAGCATTCATTGAGTCTAATCCCACCGTTCAAACCTGCGGACGCCCCACGCGCCGTAAGCGTGCGAGAGAATTTCTTAAACGCTTTTCGTATAAGATCGCGTTTACACTCTATTAATAAGGTGGCGCAGAAGCGCCTCGATCGAGTCCAGCAGAACGCGCGCTATGTATCAACAAAGATCATTGATCACCGAGCTCGAGGACGCGGTCCGGCGCGGCTCTCAGGAAAAGAGGATTGATACCCTCAGGCGCATTACCGATTTATTCCTGGTCCAGAATGACAAGCTCAACGAAGAGCAGATCCAGGTATTCGATCAGGTGCTGGGTCATCTGCTGACGCGAATGGAATCGAACGCGCTGATCGAACTCAGCGAACGTCTTGCGCCGATCAACAACGCCCCCACCAAGGTTGTTCATACTCTCGCACGCGACGACGAAATCGCCATTGCCGGTCCGGTTCTGTCGCTATCGGACCGCCTGACCACGCCAGACCTCATCGAAATTGCCGAGGTGAAGGGCCAACCTCACCTGCTGGCCATCTCGAAGCGAAGCAGCCTCAGCAAGTCGCTGACCGACGTCCTGGTTGCGCGCGGAGATGAGGATGTGATCAGCAAACTGGTCGAGAATTCAGGCGCGCGGTTTTCCGAAAGCGCGTATGCCCGCATGGTCGAACGGCCCGGCGCGAGTGAATCGCTTCTGGAAAAGCTCGGACTGCGCCTTGATATCCCGTTCGGCATTTTCCTTCGTCTGCTCGAACGGGTGAGCGAGGCGGTGCGAACACGGCTTGTAGCACTGGTTTCAGAACGACGACCCGACGTTAAGGACCTCCTGGCCACAATTTCAAATGACGTTATCGAACGAACAGATGTGGATGTGGATGTTGACTATGTCGCCGCGCAAGCGCTCGTCGAGCGGGCGCAGCAACGCGGCGAACTTGACGAATTGACTCTCCTGGAATTTGCGAAGAAGCGCCAATATGCAGCGACTGTCACCGCCCTCGCCGCCCTGTGCTCGGCGCCGATCGAGATGATCAAGCAGATGCTGAGCGAGGGCCGCAACGAAGCGTTGCTGGTCCCCTGCAAGACGGCAGGTTTTTCGTGGATGACGTTGCGCTCGCTATTGCAGGACGATTTGCTCGGCCGCGTGGCGTCCGACGATGACCTCAAGAAACTGAAAAGCGATTATACCAAACTGTCGCAATCGACGGCCCGGAAGCTGCTCGACTTCTGGTGCGAACACCACGCCCCGCAAAAGTCCTGAGCCGGTACCTAACCGCTCGTCTTTAACCGAACTTCCTGTCGGACTTTGGGAACTCCGCCTTGATGACCTGGCTGCGCCGGATGTCATTCGCCTGCCTAAGATAGTCGTCCGCCGCTTCCATCAGCATTCGTTTCGTGGCCGGATCGATGGATGCGCGAGCGCGCGCATATAAATTGTGCGCCATCTGCCAAAGCTCGTCGACGGTTTTCATGTCATAATGGTAGGCGCCACGCGCGATTTCGAATTGCGTCAGGTCAAATACCGCCCTCAGGACATCTCCTTAGGGGCATTGCCTATCCTACCGGGCGCGCTCACGCCGCGGTTGGTGGCCCTTCCGCTTCGCGTGCGCGCTGGAGACCAAGCTGACGTTCACGCCAGATGACGTACAGACCGGCGCCGGCGACGATGGAGGCGCCAACATAAACCAATGTGCCGGGCAGTTCGCCGAACAGCCAGTAGCCAAGCAGCAGTGCCCATAGCATCGCGCTGTAGTCGAACGGCGCCACCATGGAGGCGGCGGCGAAACGATAACTTTCCGTCAAAAAGATATGCGCAAGGCCGCCGAGAATGCCGAGCGCGATCAGCGCGGTGAGTTCGCGCGCGGTCGGTGAATGCCAGGCGAATGGCAATGTCAACGCGCCGGCAATAGCGCAGACCAGCGAGAAATAGAACACGATCGACGAGGTCGTTTCAGTCTGGGTGAGCCGGCGGGTCTGGATCACGGTGCCGGCGTTGCAGAAGGCCGAGGTGATCGCAAACAGCGAGCCCGCTGCCGCGGCCGCGCCGGCCACGCCGGCATAGGCGCCCATGTCGAAATGCGGAATTAACATCACGATCACACCGGCAAAGCCGATCACCACCGCTGACCACCGGTAGATGCGCACGCGCTCCTTCAGGATGACGGCAGCAAGCGCGACCGTGATGAGCGGCGACGCAAACGAGATCGCGGTCGCGTCGGCAAGCGGCAGCCGGGTGAGCGCCGAAAAGTTCGTGAACATACCGCAAACGCTGAGCATGCCGCGGCCGAGCTGGCCGAACGGACGGCCAGTCCGCACTGCGGAGGCGAGCTCGCCACGCAACGCGTAGATCACCAGGACCGGCAGAATCGCGAAGGCGCTGCGGAAGAACACCATCTGGCCGATCGGCGCGACATCGCCCAGTTGCCGTACCAGTGCCGACATGCCGGCAAACAGGAGCGCGGAAATCAGCTTTAGTCCGATGGCTTTGAACGGATGCATGGGCGAGTCGGCACTTTGCCCCTGCATACGTCAAATATCGCTCATGCGCACTACTTCGGTGCGGGCAGCGATTTGAGATAGACCGCTATGGCGTGGCGGTCAGCCGCACTCAACTGCCGGGTGTTGGAGACAACCTCCATCATCAGGCCACCGACCAGGTCAGCATCTGCTGTCATGCCAGTGGCGAGCGTCTCGGCCAATTCCTCGACTTTCCAATCGTGCAGCTTGCCCTGCGTGATGTCGGGCACGCCGCCCTGTCCGTTCGGGCTTGGACCTCCCGCAAAGCGCTGGCTTGCGATGATCGCACCCAGGAAATTGCGCGGCGAATGACATTCGGCACAGCGGCCGGGGCCGTTCACGAGATAAGCCCCACGATTCCATTGGGCGGATTGCGCCGGATCAGGCGTGAACGGCTTGCCGTCAAGAAACAGCAGCTTCCACACGCCGAGCGCCTGACGAATGTTGTACGGGAACCGCAGCGCGTGATCGCGCACCTTGCCGGAGATCGCGGGCAATGTTTTCAGATAGGCAAACAAATCGCGCAGGTCGTCGAACCGCATGCGCTGATACGAAGTATAGGGCAGTGCCGGATAGAGATGTTCGCCGGTAGGCGACGTGCCTTTCACCATGGCCGTGACAAATTGTGCTTCGTTCCAGCCGCCGATGCCGTCCTTCTTGTCCGACGAAATGTTCGGCACATAGAACACACCGAATGGCGAATTGAGCGAGAGGCCACCACCGAGCCGAGTGGCGTCTTCCTGCTCCGGCACGGCGTGGCAGGAGGAGCAACCACCGATCAGGAACATCGTGCGGCCATTGGCGAGATCGGGCGTGTGCGGCGCGAGCGCCCTTTCTGGGATCATCTGCGGTGCTGTAAAAAACCAGAGCGCAGCCGCAGCAAAAGCGACCGCGGTTATAGCGGCAGTGACAAGCGTGCGAAGCATCCGGCAGGTCCCGCGGTCGGTCGTCAGGTCCAGAGTAGCAATGATCGCCGCGATTTACCCGGTCCCTGTGGGCTACTCACGACCAAGTAGATAGTCCTTGTGGCAGGCGTCGCAGGCATTTGCGACAGCGGGAATGGCGGCACGCAAACCGTCCAGCGAGGTCTTGGCCTTGTTGCGGTTCTCGGCGACCGCTTTGCCGAAGGCCGCAGACTTGGCATCGAAGTCGGTTTTTGTCAGCCAGATCTTCGACGATGCGCGCGTTTTCTGCCCAGTCTTCGACGTATCGGGGAAAAGGCTCGGCAGTTTTTGCGCCGTGTCCGCCCATTGCGCGAAGGCGGCATCAACCTTGGCCGCATCGAACGGCGCCAGGCCGCGCATCATCCGCACAACAGCGATGGCGTTGTTATCGTTTTCCTTCATCAATGATTGTCGTGTCGCGATCGGATCAGTCTGGGCGATCACCCCACCTGCGGCGGACACGGCAGTGATTGCGGTAAGCGCCGCCGCGATCGTCCAGTGCATGCCTTTTGACTGCATTCCCTGGTTTCCGCAGACCGGTTTAACGACCGTGCGTCCTGCTCGGCAAATATCTGAAATTCCAGTATTATTCCCGCCTACCGGCCGCGGCCGGCCCGTTCGATCACGAACTCGTGATCATGGTCGTGCCGGGCTGACGGCGAATTTCGTGCCGCCTGAATGGTCTCCCACATGCGCAGCGGTGTTGCCGGCATGTCGATATGTCGAATGCGGTATGCACGCCAAAGTGCATCGACAATGGCATTCATGACCGCAGGGCATGAGCCGATGGCGCCCGCTTCGCCGGCACCTTTGACGCCAAGGGGATTGGTTTTGCACGGGGTGTTACGTGTTTCGAACACGAAGTCGGGCGCGTGTTCCGCACGCGGCATGGCGTAATCCATGAAGCTCGCGCTCAACAGCTGACCCGTCGTGGAATCGTAGACGGTGTCCTCCATCAGGGCCTGCCCGATGCCCTGCACCGCACCGCCATGCACCTGGCCGGCAAGCAACAACGGATTGAGCGTGGCTCCGAAGTCATCAACAACGACGTAATTGACGATGCTCGTTGCGCCGGTGTCGGGATCAATTTCAACTTCGGCAATATGAGTGCCGTTGGGATAAGTCGGCGGCTCGACACTGAACTCTTTCGTCGCACGCAATTTCTCGGGTGTCGCGCCTGGATGTGCGGCTAGATCGGCAAATGAAATGACACGATCGGTGCCGGCAACGCGCACCGTCCCGTCCGCAATCTCCAGGTCGCCGGCAGATGCTTCCAGCGCGTCTGCCGCAATCTCCTTGATTTGCCCCGCGAGTGTCGTCGCCGCCCGGTCGACGGAAACACCGCCGACGGGAATGGAGCTCGATCCGCCGGTGCCGGCGCCGCTCTTGATGCGATCAGTGTCACCCTGAACGACGCGCACGCGCTCGGGCGGCAAATCGAGCCGTTCGGCAATCAGTTGCGCATAGGACGTGGCGTGGCCCTGGCCGGTCGACTGCGAACCGATCAGTAACGTCACGCCTCCGTCGCGATCCAGCGTGAGCGCCGCAGTTTCCGGACCATTATTGCCGCAAGCCTCGATGTAGGTCGCAATGCCGATGCCGCGCAGCCGCCCCGCTCGCCGCGATTGCGCGGCCCGTTTATTGAAACCGTCCCAATCTCCAAGCTCCTGGGCACGCGCGAGCGTGCCCGCGAAATCACCGGAGTCGTAAACTTTGCCAGTCGGCGTTGTATATGGCAGCGCCTTCTGCTTGATCAGATTCTTCCGGCGCAACACGTCGGGCGCCATGTCGAGATCGTGCGCGGCCGCGTCAACCACGCGTTCGATCAGATAAGACGCTTCGGGACGTCCGGCGCCACGATAGGCATCAACCGGAACGGTGTTCGTATAGGCAGCGCGCAGCCGTATATGCGCGACCGGAATATCGTAGGCGCCCGTCGCCATGCCGACCCCGAGCCAGGGGATATAGGGCGCATAGCAGGACAGATACGCGCCCATGTCGGCGATGATGTCGAGCTCAAGCGCCAGGAAGCGCCCCTTCTCGTCGACCGCCAGCCGCGCCGTGGAAATATTATCGCGGCCGTGGCTGTCGCCGAGAAAATGCTCGCTTCGGTCACAAATCCATTTGACCGGCCGGCGCAGATCGTTCCGCCGCAACTGCCGCCAATGCGTATTCGCGGTAGGGAAATAACTTCGTACCGAATCCGCCGCCGACATCGGGCGTCACCACCCGCATCTTTTCAGGCGGCAGCTTCATCACCGCGCCGCCAATGATATCGCGGATAATGTGGCTTCCCTGGCTGCCGAGGGTGAGCGTGTAGCGATCACCGTCATATTCGGCGACCACGCCGCGAGTATCGAGATAGTTGGTCACCAGCCGCTGATTGACGATCGTCAGTTCAACGATCCGTGCGGCCTTGGCAAAGGCCTCCTTGGTCGCGCGAGCATCCCCGGCTTCCGTTTCGAATGCGAGATTGTTCGGCCGGTCCGCCCAAACCTTGGGCGCGCCGGGCTTGAGCGCGGCCACAGCGCCAACCACGTGGGGCAGCTCCTGCCAGTCAACGGCCAGAGCCTCCGCTGCATCTTTCGCCTGCTCGAGGCTGTCGGCGACCACAAAGGCTATAGCGTCGCCCACGTGCCGCACCACGTCCTTTGCAAGGATCGGATACTCGGGGACCTTAATGTCCACGCCAGCCAGGACACCGGGCGTCGGCAACGGTCCCAGCGCCGAAATGTCCGTTGCCGTCAACGCCAACCGGACGCCCGGCATGGCTCTTACTTTTTCGAGGCCGTGAATTCGAAATCGCGCATGGGCGTGCGGTGAGCGCACCATAACAGCGTGAAGCGGCTTGCCAGGCGCCACGTCGGCGATATAGCGCCCTGCCCCGCGCAGCAACGGATCGTCTTCTTTGCGAGTGAGCGGCTGGCCGAATCCGAATTTCATCGTCATTGACAGCCGCCTTGCGCAGTCGAGGGATGTTAACTGGTCTTTTTCCGAGGTCTCTTTGCGGCGCGCCGAAAGATGCAGCGCCACCCAGCGCGAGACCACGTAAAAGACCGGCGTGAAGATCAGACCGAATGCCGTGACCCCGATCATACCGGAAAACACCGCAGTGCCCAGTGTCTGCCGGAGTTCTGCGCCGGCGCCGACCGCCCAGACCAGCGGCGTTACGCCGAGGATGAAGGCAAAGGACGTCATCAGGATCGGCCGCAGCCGCAAGTGCGCAGCCTCGACCGCCGCGTCGAACCGATCGCGACCGCTGTCCTCGAGTTGCTTGGCAAATTCGACGATCAGAATGGCGTTTTTGGCCGCAAGGCCGATCAGCACGACGAAGCCGACCTGGGTGAGAATGTTGTTGTCCTGGCCCCGTATCACCACGCCGACGATCGAGGCGATAAGGCACATCGGCACGATCATGATGACCGCCAATGGCAGCGTCAGGCTTTCGAATTGCGCCGCCAGCACCAGGAATACGAAGACCACGGCCAGCACGAAGGCGAAAGTCGCGGTACTGCCGGCGCGGATTTGCTGGAAGGCGAGTGTCGTCCACTCATAGGAAAACCCTTGCGGCAATGTCTCGGCCGCCAGCTTCTCCATGATCTTGATCGCCTGTCCCTGGCTGTAGCCGGGTGCTGCCGCGCCATCGAGTTCGGCCGCCGGATAGAGATTGTAGCGCGGCACACGATAAGGGGCCGTGATCGTGCGCACCGTGGTGAAGGCGCCGAGCGGCACCGTTTCACCCGTGTTGTTGCGAACGCGAATTTTCAGCACGTCGCTGGGATCACTACGGCTTCCGCTTTGCGCCTGCGCCACGACGCGGTAGGTGCGGCCGAACAAATTGAAGTCGTTGACATAGGCCGAGCCAAGATAAATCTGCAACGCCGCAAAAACATCCGGCACATTGATGCCAAGCAGCTGTGCCTTGGTGCGGTCGATGTCGAGATAAAGCTGCGGCGTCGTGTTTTCGAACAGTGAGTACACCTGCAGCAAGCCGGGGGTCTGCGCCGCTCTTCCCATCATCGCGTAGACCGCGCCCTGCAGGGCCTGCGAGCCGCGGCCGGCGCGATCTTCCACCATCATGCGGAAACCGCCGGCATTGCCGATACCGGAAACGGGTGGTGGCGCAGCGACGAAAATCAGGCCGTCATGGATCGCCGACAGGCGCTGAAACAGCTGCCCCTGGATCGCAGCCGCGGATTGCTGCGGGATCCTTCGCACGCTTCTCGAAGTCGTCGAGCGTCACGAAGACGGCGCCGGCATTCGGAGCATTGGTGAAGGTGGCACCGGAGAAACCCACAATGTTCACCGCATGCGCAATTCCGGGTATTTTCAGCGCAATCTCGACTGCCTGGCGGTTGACCTCATCGGTGCGCGCAAGGGAGGCCGCCGGCGGAAGTTGCGTCACGATGATGAGATAGCCGCGGTCGAGCTGCGGGATGAAGCCGACCGGCGTCTTGCGGAATTCGTTCAGACCGAAGGCGATGACGCCGACATAGACCACCAGCATCAGCACTGCGATGCGCACCAGTTTGGCGGAAAGCTTGCCATAAGCGTGCGTGAGCTTGTCGAAATACCGGTTGAAGACGCCAAAGAAGCCGTGGATCGGCTTGCTCCACCAGTGCCCATCCTCGATCTCGCGATGCGGCTTGAGCAGCATGGCGCACAGCGCCGGCGACAATGTCAGCGAAACGATCAGCGAGATGATGGTAGCGCCGGCAATGGTCAATGCGAATTGGCGATAGAATTGACCGGAAATGCCGGTGATGAAGGCTGACGGGATAAATACCGACGATAGCACCAAAGCAATCGCAATCAGCGCGGCACCGACCTCGTCCATGCTTTTGACCGCGGCGTCGTGCGGCGAAAGCCCCGCCTCGATGTTGCGCTCGACATTCTCGACCACGACGATGGCGTCATCGACGACAATGCCGATCGCCAGGACAAGGCCGAACAAAGACAGATTGTTGAGCGTAAATCCGAACGCCGCCATGAAAAAGAATGTGCCGATCAATGATACCGGAATGGCAACGATCGGAATGATCGCGGCCCGCCACGTCTGCAGGAAAAGAATGACGACCAGAACGACGAGGATGATCGCCTCGCCGATCGTCGATTCGACCGCATCGACCGATTGCTGAATGAACTGCGTCGGGTTGTAGACGATGTCGTATTTCAGGCCGGGCGGAAATCGCTTGGCCATCTCGTCCATTGCGTCCTGGATTGCTTTTGCGGTCGCCAGCGCGTTCGAACCAGGCCTTTGGAATACCCCGAGCGCAATGGCCGGATTGAGATCCAGATACGAGTTCGTCGAATAATCCTGAGCCGCGAGCTCGACCGTCGCAATATCCTTGACGCGCACGACGGCATTCGGTGTCTGCTTGATGACAATATTTGCGAATTCTTCCGTGCTGGTGAGACGGCCGAGCGTCTGGACCGAGATCTGAAATGCGCCTGGCTTGTCGACCGGCGGCTGATTGAGCACGCCGGAGGCCACCTGCACGTTTTGCCCCTGCAGCGCGAGCACAACGTCGTTTGCGGTGAGCCCGAGCGATTGCAGCCGATCTGGATCAAGCCAGGCCCGCATCGCGTAGTCGCGGCTGCCGAACACGGTGATGGAACCGACGCCATCGACGCGCGTGAGCGCATCGGTAATTTCAATGGTGGCGTAGTTGGAAATAAACAGCGTGTCGCGCGATTTGTCGGGCGAGTAAAGATGCACGACCATCATGAGGTCGGGTGAACTCTTGTTCACCGTTACGCCAATATTGCGCACGTCCGCCGGCAGACGCGGCTGGGCGATCGCCACACGATTCTGCACCTGCACCTGCGCGATATCGAGGTTTGTGCCGATATCGAAGCTAACAGAAATCGTGAACCTGCCGTCGCCGGTCGAATTCGACGACAGGTAGATCATGTTTTCGACGCCGTTGATCTGCTGTTCGATCGGCGCCACCACCGTGGCTGCGACGACGTCGGCACTGGCGCCAGGATACTGTCCCGACACCGTAATGGTCGGCGGAGCGATCTCCGGGTATTGCGCGACCGGCAAGCGAAAGAACGCCACCCCGCCAAGGATCACGAAAACAACCGAGACCACGGACGCGAAAATCGGTCGGTCGATGAAAAAATGCGAAATGCGCATGGGCTTTTTCCGGCCCCGCTACTTGGCCTGTTGCGGCGCGCCGGCCGCTCCGCCCTGGGCGGGCTTCGCGCCCTGCTCCTCGGGCCGCACCTTCGCGCCGGGCCGCGCCTGCATCAGGCCACTGACGACAATTCGGTCGTCCGGCCCGATACCATCCTTGATGACGCGCAGATTGTCGGACGTCAGTTGTCCGAGCGTGACATACTTTATCCGCGCCGTGTCCTGCTCGTCGATGACAATCACGAACCTGCGCGCCTGCTCGGTACCGATGGCCGCGTCAGGTACAAGAAGACCTTCATAAGGCGACGAGCCCGGTACGCGCACGCGCGCGAACATGCCCGGCGTGAGCACCCCGTTCGGGTTTTCAAAAACGGCACGGCCGCGAATGGTGCCGGTCGCGCGGTCGATCACGTTGTCGACGAAATCCATGCGGCCCTTGTGAGCAAAATCATTCTCGTCGATGAGCTTAATGGCAACCGGCACGCTGGCGTTGCGGCTGGCGACATCCTGCCCGCCGCCTCTGGCGAGCCGCTCGTAACGCAAATAAGACGCTTCATCGAATGTGAATTCGAAATAGATCGGATCGATCGAGACAATGGTGGCAAGCAGCGTTGTGTTGCCGCCAGTGCCCCCGGTCACAAGGTTACCAGGTGAAACGCGCCGGTCGCCGATGCGGCCATTCACGGGCGCGCGCAGTTCGGTGAATTCCATATCGAGTTCAGCCTGACGCACCGCCGCCTCGTTATTGCTCACCGAGGCCTTGGCGTTACGGAACGCTTGCGCGCGTTGCTCGAAGGTCTGGTCGGTAATGGTCTTATCGCGCACGAGTTGCTGACCACGCGTATAGTCGGATTCAGTGAAGGCCACATTGGATTGCGCCTGCACCAGATTGGCGCGCGCCTGATCGAGCGTGTTCTGGAAGGGGCGCTTGTCGATGGTAAACAGCAAGTCACCTTGCTTGACGAGCTGTCCGTCCTTGAAATGCAAGCCTTCGAGGTAGCCCGAAACGCGCGCACGCACTTCGACCGAATTGATCGCGGCGAAGCGGCCGACATATTCATCATAGTCAAAAACTGTGCGCTTGATCGGCTTAGCCACCGTCACCGCCGGCGGCGGTGGTCCACCGCCTTGCTGCTGGCTTTGGCCGCAGCTTGCGACCAAAGTCGCAAGCACCAATGGCAGTGCAAGCGCTCCCGCGCGATGCATCAATAAAAATGATGAAACTCGTCTCGTCAGATTCATGAATTCCTGCAGGGCCGTACTAATCATCCGGCCCGTCCCAATAGCCTCGGCGGGCATGTATGTCCATTCACCAGTTCGGCAATAGCCGCGTGGACTATGGATTTACACGCGTCTCCGGGCACGGAACGCCGCAAGCCAGCTCGGACCAAACAGAAGCAATACGGTTCCGCCGTATACCACGGCTCCAATCACCGCGAGGACACCCAGCGTCACAAGATCGTGCAGGTTATTCCAGCCTGATAACCATCGACTAACCGGCGCCGCGCACAACCACAACACGACGGCGAGCACAACGCCGGCGATGGCGAGCCTCAACATCGACTGGCGGAGGCGTTCGTCGCGTTCGATGTGACCCGCGCGTGCCGCAAACCAGATGACCAGACCCAGATTAATCCAGGCGCCGATCGATGTCGCAAGCGCCAGCCCGACTTGTGCGAGCGGCCCCATGAGCAAAAACTTGAAAGCAATATTGACCGCTGCTGCGAACAGCGCGGCCTTCACCGGCGTGCTCGTATCGCCGCGCGAAAAGAATGTCGCGACCGCGCTGCGGATTAACACAAACGGCAACAGGCCGAAGGCGTAGGCCATCAGTGTACGTCCGGCCGCATCAGCGTCGGCAGCCGTAAAGGCGCCACGCATGAACAATGCACGCATGATGAGATCCGGAATGACGAAAAATGCCGCGACGCATGGAATTGACAGCAGCAACGTGAATTCGATCGCGCGACTTTGCGCACGCGCCGCGCCGCTGTGATCGCCGCCCGCGATACGACGGGACATTTCCGGAAGAATGACGGTGCCGGCCGCAATGCCGATGACGCCGATCGGCAGCTGATTGAGACGGTCCGCATAATAAAGTGCGGACAACGCGCCGGCCGGCAGGAAACTCGCGATGATAGTGTCGGCAAACAGCGCCAGTTGCACGCCGGCCGACCCGAGTGTTGCCGGCCCAAGCGCGCGGAAAAATTTTCGTACGTCGGCGTCGAGTTCTGGCCAGCGAAATCGTGCCAGCACCCCGGCAAGACTTGCGTCGCCCGCGACCAGCAGGAATTCGAGGACCCCGGCAACAAGCACGCCCCAGGCAGCCGCGTGTCCCGCCGTTGGAAAGAACGCCGCCAGCGCGAGCGCCAGCATGAGCGAGAGGTTGAGCAGGATGGGAGCAGCGGCGGCCGCAGCAAACCGTTGCAGGCCATTGAGGATGCCGCCGTAGAGGGTTACGAGCGTGATCAACAGCAAATAAGGAAAGGTAATGCGGGTGAGCTCGACGGCCAGCGCAAACCGGCCGGGGTCGCGTGCAAACCCCGGCGCCAGCACGTCGATCACGGCCGGTGTGAACACCAGCGCCACCGCCAGCAATACGATCTGACTGGCGAGCAGCAACGTAAAGATGCGGTCTGCGAATTGTCCGGCCCGCGCGGCGCCGCCCTCCGCCCTGATGCGGGCATAGGCCGGCACAAAGGCGGCATTGAACGCACCCTCGGCGAAGATGGCGCGGAAATGGTTGGGGAGGCGGAGCGCGACGAAAAAGGCATCGGCCACCGGCCCGGCACCCAGAACCGCGGCCAAAATTATGTCGCGAATAAAGCCGGTGATCCGCGAAAGCAGCGTAAAACCGCCGACGGTCAGAATGCGATCAATCATCGGGAGCAGGCCTGCTGCGGGCGAAAAACGGCGGGTTAAGGTTTACTCGACGAAAGCAATAGTCAGAAATGTGGAACTGCCTTAAGACAATTCTACGCCGGAACAAAGACCCTCGACCAACAGCAATCCATGGCTTCACCGATCATCCCCATTCTGCTGGCCGGCGGCGCCGGGACCAGGCTTTGGCCGGTTTCGCGGGACGCCCTGCCCAAGCAGTTTCTGCCATTGGTCGGCGACCGGTCGACCTACCAGGAAACCCTCCTGCGTGTGCAGCACCCGATGTTTGCGCCGCCGATCGTCATTACCGGCCCGAATTTCCATTTTTTCGCGCGACGGCAGGCCGAGGAGGTCGGGGTCGACGCCACGGTCGTGATCGAACCGATGCGTCGCGATTCCGGGCCCGCCATTGCAGCCGCGACCGCGATTGCCGCCAGCCGCGATCCGCAGGCGGTCGTGCTCGCGCTTGCCGCCGATCATATTATCCTGGACGTCGATGCATTTCGTGCCACCTGCCTTGCCGGCCGTGCGGGTGCAGAGGCCGGCCACATCGTGACATTCGGGATCAAGCCGACCGAGCCAAAGACGAGCTACGGTTACATTCTTCCCGGTGAAGCAATCGGCGACGGCAAGGTCCGCGCCGTCAAGAGTTTCGTCGAGAAGCCGGATTTAGCCACCGCCGAGCGCTACCTGCGCGAAGGCTACCTCTGGAATTCAGGTAACTTCCTCTTCCGCGCCGACGTCTTGTTGTCTGAGCTCGAGCGGCTGGAGCCCGACATGACGGCCGCGATCAAAGCCGCCGTAGCCAATGCCAGCGACGACCTCGGTTTCGTGCGTCTGCAACCGGAAGCCTTCGCGCGCGCGCCGCAGAAATCGATCGACTATGCCGTGATGGAAAAAACCGACCGCGCCGCGGTCATTGCCGGCGACTTCCGCTGGTCAGACATTGGCAGCTGGGACGCCCTGTTCGACATCACCAAGCCGGACATACAGGGCAACGTGGTGCAAGGTCAGGTCGTGACGACGGACACGACTGGCTGCGTGGTTCATTCCGACGGGCGTTTGACCACCCTGGTCGGCGTCAAGGACCTGGTGGTGGTCAGCACCTCCGATGCCGTGATGGTGGTGCCACGGTCGCGGGCCCAGGATGTGCGCGAGCTGGTCACCAAACTCAAGGCTGCGAAGCGCGCCGAAGCGACCGACCATAAGCGCGTGCACAGGCCCTGGGGCTACTACGAGTCCATCGATATGGGCGAACGCTTCCAGGTCAAGCGGATCGTCGTTATTCCGGGCGGGATTCTATCTTTGCAAAAGCACCGGCACCGCTCCGAGCATTGGATCGTGGTGCGCGGTACCGCCGAAGTCACCATCGGCGAGCAAGTCCGCGCGGTGCACGAAAATAAGTCCGTCTATATCCCGATCGGAAGCGTCCACCGGATGGCAAACAAGGGAAAAATTCCGCTCGAACTGATCGAGGTGCAAACCGGCAGTTATCTCGGCGAAGACGATATCGAGCGGCTCGAGGATATCTACAAGCGCAGTTAACCCGGCGCCAATTTACGGCCCTAGCCAATTCCTTAAATTTATGCGGCCGTGCTCATTTGGCGACTTTTGCCGCGGCGTCGCGGAACAGTTGCTGCTCGACCAAGCCACAAATGGCGTGCGCCGCAACAATATGAACCTGCTAAATCTGCGGCGTGGAATTCGACGGGACGCACAATACATGATCGCAAAGCGCGTTCATTTCTTGGCGTCCGTCGCCGGTAAACCCTATTGTTGTAACTCCGATTTGACGCGCTGCCTTGAGCGCCGCAATGATGTTGAGCGAGCGACCTGACGTGGAGACCGCGAGCAAAACGTCGCCGCGTCGACCAAGACCCCTCACCTGCCGCTCAAATATATTTTCGAACCCGTAATCGTTGCCGATCGCCGTCAGGACCGACGTGTCGGTGGTCAAGCGCAATCGCCGGAAGCGGATTGCGGTCGAAATTGAGCCGGGACAAAAATTCGCCGGCGATGTGCTGGGCGTCCGCAGCGCTTCCGCCATTGCCGGCAACCATCAGCTTGCCGCCTTGGCGCATCGCAGCGGCAATGGCGCCGGCGATCGCGATGATCGCAGAATTCAGTATCCGATCGTCGGAAGCGCGCTTCAGCGTGTCAACCGATTGCTGAAAATGCGCCGCAATGAACTCCTCATCTCGCATCGCTTACCTTATCAGGCTCGACTTACTGACGACTAGCCCGTCTTCAGCGCACGCCGCGTCGCATCAATGATGCGATCCTGGGTCGCGGCATCAAGATAAGCATGCATTGGCAGGCTAATGACTTCGGCCGCCAGCCGATCGCTCACGGCGACACCGCCCTTGCCGACCGGAAAATGCTTGTAGGCCTGCTGCCGGTGTAGCGGGATCGGATAATAAATTGCGGTCGGAATGCCTTCAGCCTTGAGGGCAGCGGCAAGCGCATCGCGCCCGCCGCCGGCAACGCGGATTGTGTATTGCGCCCAGACCGAGGTTGATCCGGCCGGCACCACCGGCACGGTCACGACATCGCCAAGCCCCTCGCTGTATCGGCGCGCGCCTTGTTGCGTGCGTCAATCTCGTCCGGAAAAATCTTGAGTTTCTCGCTGAGGATTGCCGCCTGGATGGTATCGAGGCGTGAGGCAAGACCGATCCGCACGTTGTCGTATTTGTCGCTGCCCTGCCCGTGGACACGCAGGCTTCTGAGCGCCTCGGCGAGCCCATCGTCATCGGTCATCACCGCGCCGCCGTCGCCATAACATCCGAGCGGCTTGGCGGGAAAGAAACTGGTCGCCGTGGTGTGGCCGAAGGTGCCAAGCCTGCGATTGTCGTAGACACCGCCGAAGCCCTGCGCGGCATCGTCAAGGATCAGCAGGTTTTCGGCCTTCGCCGCGGCGGCGATAGCGGAGTGATCCGCCGGCAAGCCGAACAGATCGACCGGAATGATCGCTTTCGGCTTAAGTGCCGGCTTCTTTTGCGGTCGCAATCGCACCGGCAATGCCCTTTGCATCGATATTGAATGTCGTTGCATCGACATCGACAAACACCGGCGTTGCGCCGACCAAAACGGCCACTTCCGCGGTCGCGCAAAAAGTGAATGACGGACACAACACGGCATCGCCGGGCCCGACCCCCATCGCGCGCAAGGCAAGCACAAGGGCGTCGGTGCCGCTCGCGCAGGAGACGACATGACGGGCGCCGCAGAATGCGGCAAGCTCCGCTTCGAACGCCTTCACCTCCGGGCCCAGAATGAACTGGCAGTGATTCAAGACCCGCGTGACCGCCGTGTCGATTGCGGACCCAAGCCGCCGACGTTGCGCGGCAACGTCGATGAACGGAACGGATGGTGGGGTGGAGCGCAAATTCATTTAAACGTCCGCACTAAAGACGACGCCGGTTAGCCGACGACTGCGCGCGGGCCTTTCCGTTGCGCGGGCGCAACCGCTGTTGGGCGCGCGGCAAGGCAGCGCGTCGCAATCTCGAGGCTGGCCACGGCTTCCTCGCCGGTCACTGCCGGAGCCGCGCCCGATCGGATAGCACGCAGGAAGGCGAGCAGTTCGGACCGGAGCGGCTCGGCGTGGCCGACCGAAAGGTGGCGCATCGAGTAGCTGCCGTCGGGCTGGAAGCCGAAGCATTCGGTCACTTGCCGCGTCAGCAAATCGCCGGTGACATATTTACCGCGCGTGGCGACCGTGACGTTGCGCGCCTTGAACGGCGTCAGCCAATTTGTGTTGATGTGCGCGAGCACGCCGGACGCCGTCCGGAACTGGAGCAGCGCAATGTCCTCGCGTTCGGCGACGGCACTGGAGAGCTGCGGCTGCACCTCGATAATGTCGGAATCGGTGAACCAGCGGATCAGGTCGATATCGTGCACGGCCAGGTCGATCACCACGCCGACATTCGACATGCGCGGCGGGAATGGTCCGACCCGGGTGATGGCAATCGAGAGAATGTCCTCGCCGCGGATCGCTTCCTTGATCGCCTCAACGGCGGGATTGAAGCGCTCGACATGGCCGACCATCAGAGTGAGCCCGGCGCGGCGCGCCGCATTGATGATTTCGCGCCCCTCTTCTACCGAGGAGGCAATCGGCTTTTCCACCATGACGTGGACGCCACGCGCAATGCAGGCCAGCGCAATGTCGCGGTGGAGGTGGGTTGGTGCGGCGATGGTCATTGCGTCGACATCGCGATCAATCAACTCGCCGACATCGGCAACAGCGACGCAACCCAAGGTACGCGCGACAAATTCGGCCTGCTTGCGATCAGGGTCAGCTACGCCGACGAGTTCGGTGCCCGGCAAGCCCGCGAATACACGAGCATGATTGCTGCCCATGACGCCGACGCCGACGACACCCACCCGCAACGGACGCTCCGCGCTTGTTGCTGCAGCCTGCACCATGTCTCGACGGTATCCCCACGCCCCAGTAAATCCGCTTCCGATCCACTAGCATGACCATACGCGGCTGGCGACTACCCCACCGTAAACCACGGTGAACACGTTTTGATTCAAAGCGTTACAGACGCGCAATTACGCGCTATTCGACGCCTCAATATCCACAGCTATTCAGCGGCGTGCGAAGCAGGAACGGCGAGTTGCAATCCCGCTGCAACGGCATCGTCCCGGAATGATTTTACCGCCGCGAGCGAGAGTTCCGCCGCGGTCATGGTGGCAAGCGCGGGAAGTTTCTTGAGCACATCGGCGGGCGCCGTGATGATGTGGCATCCCATGTCATCCGCCTCCACCACGTTGAAAACTTCACGCGTGGATGCCCAGATTATTTCAACATTGCGGGTTTTTCGGGCGCGCGTGACGGCGTCCTGCATGATCGGCCTGTAGTCAATGCCGAAATCCGCGAGGCGGCCTGCAAACACCGACACGCAGGCGGGCGCTCCACCATCGAGAGCCTCGACAGCCCGTGCGACCTGCTCACCGGTGAAGATGGCCGTCATATTGATTTTGACGCCGTCACGCGAAAGCGTCCGCACCGCCTCGAAGAGCGGCTCGCCACGCGTGTTCGTCACCGGCAATTTCACGTAGACGTTCTTGCCCCACGACGCGATGATGCGCGCCTGCGCGACCATTTCCGGGACGTCATCGGAAAAAACCTCGAACGAAATATGACGATCCGGCACCGCAGTCACGAGCTCGCGCGCATAGCCGGCATAATCGCTGACGCCGGCTTTCTTGAGCAATGATGGATTGGTGGTAAATCCGGCGATCCACGGCTGCTTGGCCATCTCGACGATCTGCGCCTTGTCGGCACCATCGGTGAACAGCTTAACTTTAAGATCCGACAATTTTTTCATCCCGATCACCTTTTCGAGGCTCGCGCCTGAAGCCGAATTTATCCCATTCTCATTGCAGAACAATCAAGGTATGAAATTGGCTCTCTTGTCCAATTTTAAACGATCTGCCCGCCATATTCGTTCGATTATTCGGAAGATCCCCGAAAAACCCGAGACCAGAACTTATGGGACGGACCCGCGGCCTGTTACTCTTCGCAATCAAGGTAGCGATCTCGCTGGCGCTGTTATATGTCGCCGTCCATTTCGTCAATTTCGGCGTTTTGCGTGAGCGGCTTTACCGCCTCAACTATTCCTGGATTGCGGCTGCATTGATCACGTTGGGACTGCAGCTCGCGCTGGTGTCACTGCGCTGGCAGCGCATTGCCGAATTTGGCGGCGGTCGTCTGAGCGTCGGCCGCGCGGTGCTCTATACGTTGATTGGCTCGTTCTTCAGCCAGGTCCTGCCATCGACGGTCGGCGGCGACGCCGCGCGCATCTGGCTTCTGGCGAGGGACGCCGGCGCATGGAAGAACGCAATCTTTTCGGTCTTGATCGATCGAATTGTCGGATTGATCTGGCTTGCTGTTCTTGTCCTGTTTTGCCTGCCCTGGTCGCTCGCGCTGATCGCCAACCCGGTCGGCCGCACGGCACTTATCTTGATCGGGGTGGCCGGCGCTGCGGCGCCAGTGGGCCTGCTGATGTTGTCGCTGCTTGGCGGCACGTCAATCGCACGCTGGAAAGCCGTTCGTCACCTGGCGGACATCGCAAAAACGGTCTGGACTGTGCTCACCTCCGCGAGAACGGGAGCGGCAGTGGCCGTCATATCGATTACCGTTCATCTCATGACCGTTGCGGTCCTGTGGTTCTGCGCGCAGGCCATCGGTTCATCTTTTACGTTTTTGAATTCGCTGTTGCTCATTCCACCGGTGATCCTGATCTCCGCAATCCCCGTGTCGATCGCCGGATGGGGCGTGCGCGAGAGCGCGATGATTGCAGCGTTCACCTATGCGGGATTGCCGGAAAGCGACGGCCTGCTGGTCTCTATCTTGTTCGGAGCCAGCAGCTTCGTCGTCGGCGCGGTCGGCGGGAATTGCATGGAGCCTCAGCGCCAACCGCATCCGGCTTCGCTCGCTGCGCGAGGCCAAGACCCACGCGATGGATGTCTAGCGGCCAGTCGAGCTACCTGGCGCTGTCGCCAGACCACTCGCGATACCACGCAATGAACCGTGCTATGCCCTGCTCGATCGGCGTGGCCGGCCGAAAACCGACATCGCGCATCAGATCGTCAACATCGGCATAGGTCGCCGGCACATCGCCGGGCTGCATGGGCAGCAGCTCGCGCTTGGCCTTCTTCCCGATGGCTTCCTCGAGAATCCGCACCACTTCCAGAAGCTCGACGGGCTTGTTGTTGCCGATGTTGTAGACGCGCCACGGCGCGCTGCTCGAACCCGGGTCCGGCGATGCGGTTGAATATTTCGGATTTCCAACGGCCGGGCGATCGACCAGGCGCACAACCGACTCCACCACGTCGTCAACATAGGTAAAGTCGCGCCGCATGTTTCCGTTGTTGAACAATTTGATCGGTTCGCCGGCCATAATTGCCTTTGCAAAAATCCACATCGCCATGTCCGGCCGGCCCCACGGGCCATACACCGTAAAAAACCGCAATCCGGTCACCGGCAGGCCGAACAAATGCGCATAGGCATGCGACATCAGCTCATTCGCTTTCTTCGAAGCCCCGTACAGGCTTAATGGATGGTCGACATTCTCGTGAACCGAGAACGGCATCTTCGTATTGGAGCCGTAGACCGATGACGACGATGCATACAGCAAATGCCGGCAGCCATTGTGACGGCAGCCTTCAAGAATGGTGGTGAATCCGGTCAAATTGGCATCCACATACGCGAACGGATCGACGAGCGAATGTCGAACGCCAGCCTGCGCCGCGAGATGGACCACGTAAGGAAAGCGGTGCTCCTTGAATAACGCCGCCATCCCCTCGCGATCGGCGAGATCGAGCTTGACGAAGCGAAACCGATTGGATTTCGCGAGCTCCGCGCGGCGCGCTTCCTTGAGCGCCGGATCGTAGTAGGCATTCATGTTGTCGAGGCCGACGACGTCGTGGCCGTCTCGCAAGAGACGCTTTGCGACGTGAAAGCCGATAAAGCCCGCGGCCCCGGTAACAAGGATTGGACCGTCAGCCATTGCGCTCGCCCCGCATCGATTTTTTCGAGATTAGAGCCGCCACAGTTCAATTCCTTCGGGCTTTTGATCGCGGTCGAGCTTTGCCTTTACGTCTAGCACGATACCTTGACGGTCGTTGAGCAGTTTGGCAACCAGCGGCCAGCCGCCGGCCACATAATCCTTATGGGCGACCGCCAGTATGACCGCATCGGCCGGCCGCAACGACTCCAGCGGAGTAAGCTTAATCCCGTATTCGTGAGCCGTCTCCTCCGATGACGCGAGCGGATCAGCGACTTGCACGTCGACGCCCACGCGCTGAAGTTCGCGCGCGATGTCGATCACTTTCGAATTGCGGATATCCGGAACATTCTCTTTGAACGTCATGCCCAGAATCGTCACGGTTGGATTGGCGCGGCCGCTCTGCAGCAAAGCACGCATACATTCGCGCGCCACGCGCTCGCCCATGCTGTCATTGATCCGGCGTCCGGCGAGAATGATTTCCGGATGATAGCCGGCTTTTTCGGCACGGAATGTCAGATAATACGGATCAACGCCGATGCAGTGCCCGCCGACCAGACCCGGCTGAAAATTCAGGAAATTCCATTTGGTCGAGGCCGCGGCGAGCACGTCGCCGGTGTCGATGCCGAGCTGATGAAAAATCGCCGACAGTTCATTCATGAACGCAATATTGAGATCGCGCTGTGTATTTTCGATGACCTTGGCGGCCTCGGCGACCTTGATTGACGGCGCGCGGTGAATGCCGGCCGTCACCACCGAACCGTAGACATCCGCAACGATATCGAGCGTATGCGCGTCTTGCGCGGACACAACTTTGATGATGGTTTCGAAGCGGTGCTGCTGGTCGCCCGGATTGATCCGTTCGGGCGAGTAGCCGACGGTGAAATCGCGGCCGCCGGCAAGGCCCGACATTTTTTCCAGCACGGGCAAACATTCTTCCTCGATCGTGCCGGGATACACAGTCGATTCGTAAACGACGATGTCGCCGCGCTTGAGCACGTTGCCCACCGTATCGGAGGCCGACAAAAGAGCGCCGAGATCCGGCCGTCGCGCGCCGTCGATCGGTGTCGGCACGGTCACGATGTAAAAATTCGCTTCGGCGAGAAGTGCTGGCTCGTGTTCGAAACGCAGCGTTGCCTGCTTGAGATCGACCGAAGCGACCTCGAGCGTCCGGTCGTGCCCCATGCGAAGTTCGTCCACGCGCTTGCGATCGATGTCGAAGCCGATCACCGGCGCGCCCGAGCGCGCAAAAGCAACCGCGACCGGCAGACCGACATAGCCGAGGCCGATAACGGCAATTTTTCGTTGATGCACCAAGCGGAGTCCCTGACCAGATCTCTCTGTTTAGCCGGATCGTGGCTCAGCCGGCAATGCCATTCATGCAATCAACCGGAAAGCGCGCCTGGATGGCTACCGCCGGCGGCCAAGGAGACGGTCATAAAGCGCAACAATGTCCCTCCCACCCGCTCCGCCGAATATTCGCTTTCGGCCAGCCGACGGCCGGCTTCCCCAAACTTGCGCCGCAGATCTTTATCGTCGGCCAGGCGAGAAATCGCATCGGCGAGCGCCGGCGCGTCGTCTGGCGGCACGAGGAGCGCATTAACGCCCTCGCGCGCGATCTCGCGGCAGCCAGGCACATCGGTTGCGAC
>CAWFPY010000006.1:0-317500 GCA_963817815.1 uncultured Alphaproteobacteria bacterium
AGAAGGCGAGCGAGATCAGCCCATTGATGAAAAAGCATCCGAATAGCCAGGATGCGATATCGGCTTCAGCCAAGCGGCCGGCTGCACCCGCCGTCAGAATGATGGCCACCGGCGCAGAAGCGGCGAATAAAAAGGCGACTACAGCGTTGACAAGGTAGACACCGCGGAACCCGCTGAGCAGATCAGAAAGATCGAATGTCAGGACGGAAGGGCGTTCGAGCGGCATAGGGGCCGTTATAGAAGGAAGAGGCGCAGGCGGGACGTAACCTTGGAATGTTAGGCGAAACGCGCCGCTCCGCTCAAGGGCGATCAAGCCATTTTGGCGCATTCGGTCAGTCGACGGGATTGAGAGGACATCGGTCGTGACTGGCTGATGTCCGTTTGGGTCCCGAAAGCGGACATGTGCAGTGCACTAGGCCATGTCCGCTAAGTGCCAATTGCGGACATCGGCTCGCTATCCGGTCAGAATTGATTTTAGCGCTTCGCGCTCTTCGACGATGAAATCGAAAAACGCCGCGATGCGCGGAGTACGTCGTAGATCGGGATGCACCAACAGCCGCCAGCTTCGCGCTAGCTCGGGAATTGGCCCCAGCAGGCGTACAAGATCTGGCTCAGTATCGGCGATTGCCGTAGGGAGAGCACCGATGCCGACTCCCGACTTCACCGCGTACATCAAACCGAGAACGCTGTTATTGCGTGCGACGATCCTCGCGTCAGGCGCCACGTCCTTCAGCCATTTCGCCGCGCGATGCTTGCTCATCAATTCGTCAAAGCTGACCAGAGGATGTTGCGATAGGTCCTCTACACGCGTCGGTCTTCCGTGGCGCTCGATATAGGCGCGACTCGCATAAACGGCCCAGACAGAATCGGCTATTTTGCGCCCGACCAGCTCATCGTCAGTGTCGCCTGAGCGGAACGCAACATCAGCCTCGCCTTTGGAAAGGTCCAGGTAGCGGTCGCTCATTACAAATTCGACGCGCAGTTTTGGGTTGCGGGCGTGGAAGCGCTCGATGAGAGGGGTCATTCGTTGAACGATAGGCTCAGGACAGGTCACCCGGATGACCCCGCTGCGGTCACGTCCGGTGTCGATGACATGCCGCTCAAAATCTACAACCATGGCTTCGATACGCTCGGCATAGGGCTGCAATTCCTTGCCAAAGTCCGTGAGCCGATAGCCGGAAGCGGTCCGCGTCACCAATTTGCGTCCGAGCCGCTTTTGCAGCTCGACAATCCGCCGCTGCACCGTTGATTGGTTGAGGCGAAGGGCCTTGCCCGCCGCAATCGTGCTGCCGTGACGCGCAATGGCGAGAAAATACTTGAGGTCGTTCCAATCGAACATTTAAGCATTATGCAGATTCGCGGCCCCCTGTCGCAACCTTGCGGCTGCCGAAGCCGTACCGTTTCAGCGTAATGGTTCTCCATGGGTCTCGACACCGGACCAATGGAGCGAAACGTCATGAACGCACATTTCGATGCGGAGAAGCTTAAAGCGGCAACGCGCGAGCAATGGGACAAGCACGCTAAAGGCTGGAACGACCATAGCGTACAAATCGGCGATTGGTTGCGTGAATCAACCGACGCCATGCTCGCGATGGCTGAGGTGGGCGCGGGTGCACGCGTGCTCGATGTTGCCGCAGGGGCTGGCGACCAGACGCTCGATATCGCCAAGCGCGTCGGGCCAACCGGGTCGGCCCTCGCAACCGATCTATCCCCCACAATCTTGGAGTTTGCGAAGGAAAAAGCACGGCGCGCCGGCCACAGTAATGTCGAGACGCAGGTCGCGGATGGTGAAGATCTGAAGGTCACGGAGGCCAGCTTCGATGTGGCGATCTGCCGGCTGGGCCTGATGTTCTTCCCCGACCCGGTCAAGGGTCTAAAGGAGATGTTCCGTGCGCTGAAGCCCGGTGGCCGAGCGTGCACCATGGTCTTTTCGACGCCCGACAAAAATCCTTGCGTCACTATTCTCCTCTCGACCGCATTCAAACATGCTGGCTTGCCGCCGCGCGACCCTTATCAACCGGGTGGGCTGCTCAGCCTCGGCAAGCCGGGATTGATTGACGAGCTATTCCGGCAAACTGGATTTTCGCAAGTGGCGACCACAAAGATGCTCGCACCGTTTAAATTGCCGTCTGTGAAAAACTATCTCGATTTCGTCCGCACCTCGGCCAGTCCAATCGTGCAGATATTGGGACGACTCGACGCCGCCGCGAGAGATGCCGCCTGGGCCGAGATCGAAGACAAATTGAGCGTTTTCAATACGCCCAACGGATGGGAAGGCCCCAACGAGCTGCTGCTAACCATAGGACGGCGGCCATGAGCGTTATGTCCGCTATGGGTCAAAAGCAGACATGTGCGGCGCAACAGCCCATGTCCGCTTTACCCCCGAATGCCGACAATTGGCCACTAGGGCAGGGTACCGCCAGGCACATCGCGTTGCGCTCAATTACGCTGGATTGCGCGGGATTGCTCTGAACCACGAGTAGAGAATTTGTTTTGCAGTTTCACTCCCTCCGCCACCTTCCCGAAAGGCTAATCGGAGACAGCCTCATACTGATTGTGAAGCCAGGTCGTTGATTGGCTTCGTGATTATTCACGCGATATTGCTGTACCCACAAATCTGCCCACGAACCGCGCGCAAACAGGGTAGGGACGTTCGCGGTGATTCGGAACGCGGCATGTCCGCTATTGGGTGTAAAGCGGACATGCTTTTTTGCGCTGCACACGTCCGCTTTTGACCCAAAGCGGACATTGCAGCTCAGCATCAGATAGGTCGGGCAAACTGGGAATGCCGGTCAAGATAGCACCGCCGCGCCGCCGCTTGTGGTCCATTCAGCAATATCGCACCGTGCGCACCCGCCCAGCAGGATAACTTACATGGCCGCCCCCGAAGAGATTAACGCCGACATGCTTGCCTTCTGGAATGGGAAGGGCGGCGACACCTGGGTGGCTCGACAGGAGCACACCGACATCACGCTCACGCCGGTGACGGCAGCCTTGCTCGCCTTTGCCGCACCGCGCGCTGGCGAACGGGTGGCGGATATAGGCTGCGGCTGTGGCGCGCCCACGCTGGAGTTTGCGCGCGCCGTCGGTCCCTCTGGCCGCGTGGTGGGGTTGGACATCTCCGGGCCAATGCTGGCCGAGGGTGAGAGGCGCGCGAGCGCTGCCCGCATCGCCAATGTGGATTGGCGACAAGCCGATCCCGCCACGGCCGCGCTGGACGAATACGATTTGTTGACCTCGGCCTTCGGCGCGATGTTCTTCGGCGATAGCGTGGCGGCCTTCACCAATATGCGTCGTGGCGCCGCACCGGGCGCGCGCATGGCGCTTGTGTGCTGGCGCACGCTGGCCGAAAACCCGTGGATGGAGGTGCCGATGACTGCGGCCGCACAGCACCTGCCGCCGCGGCCTAAGCCAATTCCGAACGCTCCCGGAATGTTCGCCTTCGCCGATCCAGAGCACGTGACTGAGGTTTTTACTGCGGCGGGCTGGGCGCCGCCGCGCTTCGAGAAGCTCGACATGGACCTCGACATCGCCGCCGGCCGCGGGCTGGAGGAAGCCGTGGTTCAGTCGACCCAAATTGGCGCCGTGAACAGCTGGTTGCGTAACCAGCCGGCAGAGGTTGTCTCGGCCGCCGTCGCCTCCCTCCGCGAAGCGTTGGCGCCGTATTTAGACGGCGCGAGCGTGCGCTTACCCGGTGCAATGTGGTTGGTCAGCAGCGCGCCCGCCTGAGCGAGCGCCGCCCCGACCAACTTATTTGCAATGCATAAGTCTGCAACCGGTACTTGGCGGACAATTCGACGGCGTCCGCAATTGTTTGCATTCGGGGGTAAAGCGGACATGCGGCATTTCGGCGCCTATCAACTCACTGGTGTGGCTGTCTATCTTGCTCGCTCGCGTGGGAGGAAGCGCATGCTGTTTGGTCCATGTGCCCAAGATGCGCATCATGTCCGCTATTGGCGCTTAGCGGACATGCCTAGTTGCACTGATGTAATCTTACGATCTCAGAGGTAAGGACAATGGCTGACCTCGTAGCAAGCCATTACAGCGAAAACCTCAAATTGGCCGAAGCAATTGCGGGCAAGCTGCGGAGCGCCGGCAAAGACCTCAATAAATTGACGACCGCCGATCTCGTCGTGGTCGACGAGTTTCATATTCGTGGCCGGAAAGCGACACTCGAATTGGGCGCGAAGATGAATTTGAACGCCCACTCGCACGTTCTTGACATCGGAAGTGGTTTGGGCGGTCCGGCACGAACGTTGGCCGAGACATATGGCTGCCGAGTGACCGGCATCGATTTAACCCAAGCATTCTGTGACGCGGCAGCTGCAATGTCCGATTGGGTCGGGCTGGGCGACCGTGTGTCATTCAAGCAAGGTGACGCAACAAACTTGCCCTTCGAGAACCAGACATTCGATGCGGCGATGACAATCCATGTCGCAATGAATATTGCCGCCAAGGACGAGATGTATGCCGAGGCTCGCAGGGTTCTAAAGCCCGGCGGGATTTTCGCCGTTTATGACGTGCTGCAAGGGGAAGGTGGGGAAGTCCTTTATCCGGTGCCTTGGGCACGCGATCCCTCAATCAGCCATCTCGCGACACCCAACCAAATGAAAACTCTTCTGACTGGCGCTGGTTTCAGGCTGCTAGATGTTCACAACTCGACCGAAGAGAGCCAGAGTTTTTTCGAAAAAATGACGGCACAAATTGCAAAAACCGGCACGTCTCCCGTCATCTGGCAACTTTTCCTTGGCGACGATTTTCCGACGATGGCCCGCAATCAGGTCCGCAACGTGACCGAACGTCGGATTAGGACGATCAGCTATTTCTGCACCGCGTGAACGCTACCCTCGCGAAAATGTCCGCTATTGGCACTTAGCGGACATCCTTAGTTGCACCGCACATGTCGGCTTTTGACCCAAAACGGACATCGAGTTGCGGCTCCGCCGTGCTCGCCGAAACTAAAGAGAACTCACTGCACAGGCCCGGCTCACTAATAACGACGGTAGTACCCACCGTAGTAGCCACGGTTGTAGCCGGGGTAGTAGCCACCGTAGTAGCCAGGGTAGCCACCGTAGTAGCCGCCGTAGTATCCACGGCGGTAGGCTCGCCGGTAATGTCGGCGCGCGTGTCTATGGTAGTAGTAAGCGTTCTGTAGCTGAGGCGCGGGAGCAGTTGCGCCTATTGGAGTTCCGTAGATTGGCGCTGCCGAGGCAAAGGTTCCGCCAAGTCCAATGCCAGCCGTGGCGACCGCTGCCAGAATGTACATTCGCACTTTAGTCATTTTACCCTCCGCTTGATTTCTACGCGCTGGGGCGGTGCCAAGGCATCAGCCGTAATCGGCTAAGTTCCAACTACTCCGCGGTGCTAGTGGTTCCGTCATTTGCCGGGGCGAAGGATTGTGTAAATTGGACCGAAGTCCAAACAGTCCCCTGGAATAAGTTTGCGAATGTCCGCTTTTGGCACTTTAGCGAACGTGGGCGAGTGCACTGCACATGTCTGCCTTTGACCCAAACCGGACATAAGCGCCTCTATTTAGGAGGTTTATAGAAGCCGGACGCTCCGCTAATGACCCAAAGCGTGCACTGCACCAAAGACATTAAAGTGTTCAATTTTGAACAGATTTAGGGGGCGTCATATCGGAAAATATTAGTTCCTATCCGGCGGCCTCGCCCTGTCGCCGTTCCCGCCCCCTTAGATAGGGGCGGGGCTTCCGGCTGGGTCGGGGACAATCATGGGTCGAACCGACACCGCCACTGAGCGTTTCAGCCGATGAAACGCATAAAGGTCGCTACACTTGTCGCCTTCAGCGCTCTCGTCGCGCTCTCGGCCGAGGCTGGACAGCCTGATCCCAAACACAAATTTTTAATACTATGTCCGGCACCGGACATTTGACTCGACATGCGATCCCCAGAGGCGCACCGTACAGTTTCATGATTGGGACGTCTTACGGAGGCTCCCATGAATCGCTTCGTCCACGAACAAAATCTAAGGCATCTTCGCCAGGTTTTGGCACGCACGACTGACGCGCGAGAGTGCCGTCGTATTGTCGAGCTGATCGAACGGGAGGAAGGCGCGAACAGGTTGAACGGCAATGGGCTCGGGCAAAACAATGATGAGACGCCGCCTCGACTCTAGTTGGCAACATGAGCACTGCCGGGACGTTTGATGGATCAGGTCGAACACATCAAGAAATCAGCCGTCGTCAAGCACTCCATATTGATCAATTCACATAAGACGAGCGTGTCGCTGGAAAATGAATTCTGGCTCGGTCTGCGCGAGATTGCCGACCACGAACACATCACTGTTCCTGTGCTGGTGGAACGAATCGACCGCAATCGTGACACCTGCAATCTATCGTCTGCAATCCGCGTCTACGTGTTCAACCATTTTCGACGGGAACGCGGCCAGCGTATCGGTCTATCCGATTTCGCTAACGAGCCGACGTGTCTTGTCGACCCTCGGTTTGGTGATTGAATCACCGAGCAGACGGTCAAATTCAAGCTTTGAAATCTTGTAGCACTCACATGCGCGCTTTTGCAGGCCCTTGCGATCGAGGATTTTGACGCGGCCGCGCGAATACCGAATGAGACCGGCTTTTTGCAAATCCGTCATTGTCAGAGAAACACTTGGCCGCCGGACACCAAGCATCATTCCAAGAAACTCCTGCGTCAGCAGAAATTCGTCGGATGGCATCCGGTCGCGGGTCATCAACAGCCAGCGGCAGCATCGCTGGTCAAGCTTGTGAAGGTGTGCACAGGCGGCGGATTGTGCCACCTGATTAAACAAGGCGTGGATATAACGAAGCACAACAGCGTGGAGCGTGGGGCTACGTTTAAGCTCCTGACGAAATACACGGGCATCCATTCTCAGCGCTTGACCCGGAACCTGCACGTACACGGTCGAGGGCGCATGTCGATCGCCGAGAACAATCGGTATTCCCACCATTCCCTCGCTGCCAATCGTGCCGACTTCCACAGCGGCACCGTTTCCCATTTCAAGCACGAGCGATGCGACGCCGTCGATTGGGAAATAGACATTTCTAATTTCACGACGTGCGTCGTATAAAACCTTTCGATAATTCAGTTTTGATATCGAAAAATGCGGACGCAGCCGCTCGTAATCATCATCCGACAATAGCGTCAGAAGCCGGTTTGTTCTCTGCTCAGTGGCAAGTGCCATTTTAACTGTCACAAGAAGATCGAGTGTGCGGCGAGAAAGCTCACACCAATTATTGCGGCACTGACGATCAATATTGTTCTCCGCATGATTATTCTCCCGTGCAGCGGCCAAAATCGGCTGCCTTTGTAATTGTTATCGCAACCTATTATGTCCGGTTTCAGACATAGTTGATCTGGATCAATGCGGGTTCCAGATCAATGGAACAACCTGAACAATCATCGAAATAGATTCGGGCCTCGGTGACTGAGAGACGCTCCTGCGCTCCCGCTCCGCTCGCGCTTAGTGAGGTTCGTATGACTATCAATTCGATCCAAGATATTTGGTTCGACGACGCCGCGACTTTGGCGATGGGCGAGGCTTTCGATCGTGCCTGCACATCGTTTCGAAATTTCGGGTCTGCCGTGCCTGAGATTATAGCGAATCTGATTATCCAAGCCGCCAAGAACGGTGAGCGCGATCCGGATCGTCTTTATGAACAAGTATCAAAGAACTTTGGCATCGAAGATCTATCGGTGCCAATTGTCAGCGTAGGTAGTCTCCCTGTCCACGCCTACGCTTCGGTCACGCACGCAGCGTGATCTCAGAGAGCCCGGCCTGCCCCGAGCCGGGTTCTCTTCTTTTTTCATCGAATGGAAATATGACGACGTGCGCTTCAAGAACAAGAGACGAGAAACCGGAGATCAAGCCATGACATTCAAGACAATCCTTGCGGCATTTGCGGTGCTCTTGAGCGCAACGACCGTCTCGTTGGCGCAAAGCGCACCCAATTACGGTCCTAATGCCCCCTCAACCGGTGACAGCTTCGGCAAGCCGCCGAGCGGCGTGAACCCCCCAGGGGTGACTCGTTCCGGGCGCAATGCATATGCCTATCAGCGGCGCACATATCATCGTGCCCACCGGCACTGGCATTCTCGATACTGGTACGAATAAGAACGCGCCTGCCTGATATCGCCTGCATGTTTCTGTCGGTAGGTCCGCTAGTGATCTAAAGCGGACAACTCAATCGCATCCCGCGCTCTACTGACCATTAATTGAAAATCTATCGACCAAGCGGTCCTGTCGGTAGCTGATCGGCGGCGTGACGCGACTATTTTCGGCAACGAACAGCAGTGCAAGCAGTGCAAAACCTACCGCTACAAAATAGACGAGAAACTGGCATTGCCAGGTCGGCGGCTTCAAGGACGCGGTCAAGGAAGCCGTCAAGGATTGACGGTGACCACATTCACAATGTGGGGGCCACCTTAGTTGGCGGCCTCTTTCGTCGTGTCCGCTTCTGGCCCGTCTCGAACACCAGCCGAATTTTTCAAAGTGCTGTAGCCGGCGATGTCCGCTAGTGGCGACCTTACATCGCGGAGCGCGCGGCTTTGTCACACATATGGGGTCGGCGGCAGGCCTTTGATGAGATGGCTCAGCGACTCGATGTCTAACTCGTGGAGAATTTCGCTCAGTTTCTTGTGGCCGGGTTGTCCGGGAGCAAAGCCCTGCCCATAGGTCTGACGCAGGGTCGAAACTAGCGTATTGCCGTGCTTTTTGCTGATTTCGCCGTTCTTGTCGCGATGTCGATTGTCGAGGCCGGGCTCTTGCATTGGTATCTCCCTAATCCGCCAAGGACTGGGCGGCTCCAACCGCGAAATCTCGTCAGACTTCGTTCGGCCGGAGCCGTCAGGCCGGGGAAAGCCATAATCCTCTCCCAGCCATTTTAAATTTTTAGATTGCGCTTTCGATGCGATCTTTGCGCTGGATCAAAACCAATTGAAGAATAATACCGCCGCGGCACCGGATAGCGGACGTCTATCAGTCAGTCAGAGCTTAATCATGCCGCGCTGGAGAGCAAAACCGAACCCAAGCTCGATCATCCCGCCAATTAGAGGAATGATTGCGATGTGCTCGACTTGGTCGCTTGTCAGCTCGCCACCTTCGTCATGCGGAATGTTCTTGCCTCGCACTTCGAGGCTCGGCGGGCCAATTCTAATTTCCGCTGTCTCAGACCTTGTGAGATAACCAGTTAGGCCACCCATGATTAGTCGGACCAGAAAAAATACGGCCAACACGGGTAGATTTGCGGGTACAAAAGAAGCGAATTCATAGTAATTTGATACTACAGAGCAATTTCCAATTTTAAGGGGACATTCCCTCCGCCACCTTCCGAAGCGTAAGCAAACGGGGGGAGGGGCGTTTGCGGCTATTTCGAACACGCTGCCAATGTCCGCTTTGGGGGTAAAGCGGACATGCGCGGAAACATCCGCAATCATGCGCGAAATTCTGGATTCGATGTGGCTCTTCAATGATATATTCGATCGCGCGCTAGCCAGATTCGGCGAGATCAAAGCGCAGCAAAAAGATTGAGCGGCAGGCAACAGCTCTTCGGGGGAGCAATGTCGATCGTATCGCGACGAATATTCACCAAGGGTCTCCTGGCCAGCGCTTTGGTGCCGGGCCATTCGGCATTTGGGCAACCCAACGATCCGGCGGGTATTGCCATTATTGATACTCCGAATAATGCCGCAAAGGTCGCGGCGAAGCTGTCTGCCCAGAACGTGAAGGTTGTCGTGCGGTTTTTCGCACGAAAGCCTCAGCCCGGTCTGCGCGAGAAGGTCATGGCATCCGACGGCAACATGATCGACGGCGTTCGCGAGCCGACCATATTGATCAGAAACGGCCTTTCGATCGTTTCTCTCTACCAGTATCGAAATAACCTTCCCGAGAAATTTCTGAAGGGTCTTGGAAGATACCGGGTCGGCAAAGGCGGAAGTCACTGCCGATGCAAAGGCCGCACTGGATCAGGCGAAGCTGGTCGGGCAGCCGGAAGGGTCAGCGATCTATTTCGGAGTCGACTTCAACGTGAATCGCGCCTCCGTCGAACCTGGTTCTCGAGTACTTTCGTGTCATCGGCCAGACGGTCGGCCGCCATTATGCGATAGGCATTTACGGGAACGGGTTCGTCAATCGTATCCTCCGCCAGGAAAAACTCGTGGCGTACAACTGGATCAGCGCCTCGCGGTCACACGAAGAAACCGTCGCTTTCTATAACAGCGGACAATGGCATCTTTTTCAGAACCAGGTTGATCGTCGCTGGTTCGGGCCACCCGGCAAATGTGCGACGGGCCTTGATGTCGATACGAATTTGCAAAACCCCAGCGTATCCGGCATCGGCGCGTGGGGTGCCGGAGAAGTCGACAAAAGCCGCAACCAGAAGATTTTTGATCAGCGCCGCTTCGCGATCCGCACGACGCCGGTCGAGAGTAGCGGTGGCGGCAGCTGCAAGCCCGACAGCCGCGTGCCGCGGAATGCCAACGTCAGAATTCTTGCGCAATCCGGCCCTTGGTCCGGCGTGGACATCGACGAAGATGGCAACGCCGACGGCCAGGTGAGAACCTCCGATCTGACATCCAATCTTGCGACGATGCCGCCTTGGGGACCGTCGTCATAAGCCCGCGCGTTGGGCTGATCGTGGAATGCGGCCATATATTCCTTGAAGGAAAGGCGGGCAGGCGATGTCCGTTTTGGCATCACCGCAGCTCGATTTTTTATGTTAGATGAGAGGACGTTATAAATTTGCCGGTGGATGATAAATATTATCAAGAAATTTCACCCGGCGGCATGGCAGAGCGCCTTCTTATTTCTGCTCGCAACCGCATTTTCCAGGATTTTTGGATTCAAATAGAGCCTTCGCACTCGGACCATGTTTTGGATGTTGGAGTATCTGACGTCGTAAATGACGGCGCAAATGTTTTGGAGCGAAGCTACCCACATCAGAAAAATATCACTGCGTGCGGATTGGGCGCTGGTGTTCAATTCAGGAAGGCATTTCCTCTCGTCCGGTATATCCAGATTGAGCCAAACGTCCGATTGCCGTTTGACGATAATGCATTTGATATTGCGACATCGAATGCAGTTCTTGAACATGTAGGCAGCCTGGAAAATCAGTCCTTTTTTGTGCACGAGCTTTGCCGCGTTGCCCGGCGTGTTTTTATCAGCGTGCCAAACAGGTTTTTTCCCATTGAGCATCACACGGCGCTCCCGATTGTTCATTACCAGAACAGGCTCTTCGAAATAGCATGCCGGTTCACCGGTAAATCGGAATGGGCGCGCGAGGAAACTCTCATCTTGATGACACGAAAACGGCTTTGGCAACTTGCATCGCCGATCAGAAAAAGGGCGGCCGTTGGTTATACTGGCCTGTTGCTCGGGCCTTTTTCATCAAATTTGTATCTCGTATTTCACTAGATGGCATGCGCTGTGCAGCTCGAACGGGCGACAGTGCGATGATCCACTAGGGCTTCGCAAAGCGCTCGGCCGGCGGCGCGATTTCGGTGACCAGGTCGCGAACTAGTTTCTTGTTCGATAGCGGTGCCAGTGTCATCTCGCCTTGCTGCAAGCGGGCAGTGCAGGCATAGACGGTCTTGCCGTCAAGCTCGATCATGCACTCCTTGCAGGCGTTGGCGTTGATGCAGGAGAAGCGGATCGCCAGCGAGGGATCACGATTGACCCGTATCCACCGCAGGCCGTCGAGCACCGACTGGCCAGGCTCGAACGGTACCTCGTATGTCTCCCAGCGTCCTGCCTTTGCGTCGATGCCGCGCCAGATCCTGAGCGTCGCATACTCCGTCATGACGCTACCGCCGCGTTCGCGTGTGGGGCTGTTGCTGACATCACAATTCGATTGTCGCGTAGCCTGACAAACTGATTGAGCGCCCAGTCCGGCGATAGCTGCGGATAGTCCTCGCGCTGATGTGCGCCCCGCGTTTCGTTCCGCGCGAGTGCGGCCTCAGTGACCGTGCGTGCGACCAAAAGCATATTGCGTAGATCGAACCAATCAATTCGCCGCATGTCGAATTGTTTGCCGTCGCCGGGTGGACCATCGCCGATGTCGCGGGTCAGGCGTGCAATAGTGTCAAGCGCGCGGGTAAGCCCCGTCTGGCTGCGCAATGCGCCGACATAGTCCTGCATCGTTGCCTGAAGCGTCTGCACGATTTCAGCGGTATTGAGTTCGCTGTTGGACGAAGCGGTAGTCAACGCAAGCGCTACCGGAGCGTTGTCCGCGAGGTCGGGCATCGCGCGCATGCGCTTCGCATGGCTGGCAGCGCTGCGCCCGGCCCGGCGGCCGAACACCAGCGCCTCGGTGATGGCATTGCCGGACAGACGATTGGCGCCGTTGGCGCCGCCGACGGCTTCGCCGGCTGCGAACAGACCGGGCAGATCCGTGCGCATCTGCCGATCAGCCGCAATGCCGCCCATGTGATAGTGCGCGATCGGCGCCACTTCGACCGGCATTTTTGTGAGATCGATGCCATTGGCGGCGAGGCGGTCGATGACGGGCCCGAACGCCTCGCGCAAAGCCGTTGCCGAGCAGTGCTGGAAGCTGAGATAGGCGCCGCCATGAGGAGAGCCGCGGCCAGCTTCTACTTCCTTGAGAATCGCGTGACTGCCGACATCGCGCGTGATGACGTATTTTCCGTCCTCGGCGACGCCGTAGCGCTGCGTAAATTCTTCCATGCGGTTGTTGAGCAGCCGGCCGCCGAGCTTGTAGCGAAACGGGTCCCACATGATCGGGTCCATGCCGATCAGCCGGGGCGCCAGATGGCCGATGGGAAAGAACTGAACGAATTCCATATCCACGAGCGAAGCGCCGGCGCGCAATGCCAGCGCATAACCGTCGCCGCCCATGTTGGCCGACGCGCTGTTTCTCCGGTAAAGCCGCGTGAGACCGCCGGTCGCCAGAACTGTCGACTTGGCCGACAAAATGACCGGCGCGCCCGAGCCGAGATGCAGCGCAACCGCTCCGGTGACTGCGCCATCGGTGAGCAGAAGTTCGACGATGCACAGATCGCCCGCCTTGCGGATGCCGGCGTTCTTGTTCAGCACCGTGCGCAAGGTTTTCGACACCGCCGGGCCGGTGCTGAGAAAATCCACGTAGACGCAACGCGGGCGGTCGTGGCCCGGCGCCATTGCCTGGGTGATGCGGCCATCTTTTCGCGCCCATCCGACGCCCCAGTCATCCATTGCCCGGATGCAATCTGGCCCGTCCTCGCACAGCAGTTGCGCAAGCGGCTCGTTGCACAGGCCGCGACCGGCGGCGAGTGTATCCTGGTAATGATGGCTCCAGTGATCCGGGGTTTCCGCCCCGAGCGCGACGGCGACCGTCATTTGTGCCATCACGGTGGCGCCACCGCGGCCAATGAGGCTGCGCTCGGCGAGCAGAACGCGGGCTCCCTCGCGTGCCGCCTCGATCGCGGCGTACATGCCTGCGGCCCCGGAGCCGATCACCAGGACATCCGTTTCGGCGCGCATAGGATCCAACGACATGGATGGTTCGCTTCGGCTCTTGCTTCCTTCGCCTATGAAACTAAGCCATTGATCGGGCTTAAGATCAATCAATCGAGTTTTCGCTACCCACAAATCTACCCGTGAAATCTGAGTAGAGAGGGGGCGGGTTGGCTTGCGGCCGCTTCGACCACGGCTACGAATAATCGCTGATGACCCAAAGCGGACATTTGTCGTCAACTTGAATCGCTGCGCGCTACACGGCCAGCGTGCGGCGGCCAAGCACGGATTTGATCTAGATCAATGACCGCCCAAGCCGTCGCGCGTGTGCTCACGGGTCGCAATTCGTTGACCGGCCCGCGATTGGCTGATCACCGCGTCGACATTCAGGCATCCGCAAGGGCGGACGCGCCGTTACCCAAACAGGAAGCGAAAACAGCCATGACACGGACGTCGATGACTTTTGCATTCGGCCTGTCTCTGGCGCTGATGCTTGCCCCGCTAACGGTAACACCTGCCGCCGCCCAGCAATCCGGCTCCGCAAGTGTCGTAGTGCCGACAGACCGTACAGTGCTGCCGATCCCTGAGCCTCAGTACCCGCATAGCACCGTGCTCGACGTCCGCAACGCGAGCCCACCGCCCCGATTTGTGGTCAAGGCGCCCACTAACGCGCCCAACGTTCTCATTGTTCTGATTGACGACATGGGTTTTGGCCAGTCGAGCGCCTTTGGCGGGCCGGTTCACATGCCGACGGTGGAGCGCCTGGCCAATGAGGGGCTCCGCTACAATGAATTTCACACCACTGCGCTATGCTCGCCCACGCGAACTGCATTGCTCAGCGGTCGCAATCATCACGTGAACAACATGGGTTCGATCGCGGAGACCGCCACCGCATTTCCCGGACAAACCGGACAGCGCCCCAACAGCGTGGCGACAGTAGCGGAGATGTTGCGCCTGAATGGCTACAGCACGGCGGCCTTCGGCAAATCACACGAAACTGCGGCCTGGGAGGTCAGCCCCTCCGGCCCAACCGATCGCTGGCCGAACTCGTTCGGGATTCGACAAGTTCTACGGCTTCATGGGCGGAGAGACCAACCAGTGGGCGCCGCTGCTCTATGACGGAATGAACATTGTCGAGCCGTCGCACGATCCGAACTATCATTTCATGACCGACATGACCAACCAGGCGATCGACTGGATGCAGTACCAGAAATCGCTGACGCCGGATAAACCGTTCTTCATTTACTTCGCGCCCGGCGCCACACACGCGCCGCATCAAGTACCGAAGGAGTGGATCGCCAAGTACAAAGGCAAGTTCGACCAGGGTTGGGACAAAGTGCGCGAGGAGACGCTCGCGCGCCAGATCAAATTGGGCGTGGTGCCGGCCGGGACGAAGCTCGCTCCCAAACCCGAAGCCATCAAGGACTGGGCAACACTCAGTGCGGACGAAAAGAAACTGTTCGCCCGCCAAATGGAAGTCTTCGCGGGCTTTGGCGAGTATGCCGACACCGAGACCGGGCGGTTGATCGAGGCGATCAAAGCGACCGGTCAACTCGACAACACGCTGATCTTCTACATCGTCGGCGATAACGGAGCGAGCGCCGAAGGCGGCATGGTGGGGCTCTTCAACGAATATACCTATTTCAATGGCGTGAATGAGACCGTTCAGGACGTCCTCAAGCACTACGACGAACTCGGTGGGCCGAAGACTTATGGCCACTATGCAGCGGGGTGGGCGGTCGCAGGTGACACGCCCTTCACATGGACAAAGCAGGTTGCCTCCAGTTACGGCGGTACCCGCAACGGGATGGTGATCAACTGGCCCAAGGGCATTTCAGCAAAGGGCGAGCTACGTTCGCAGTGGCACCATGTTATCGACATCGTGCCGACAATCCTCGAAGCGGCGAGCCTGCCCGAGCCGAAGAGCGTGAACGGAACGGCTCAGACACCTATCGAAGGTGTGAGCCTGGCCTACACATTTGCCGATCCTAAAGCGGCGAGCCGACACACCACCCAGTATTTCGAGATCTTCGGAAACCGCGCCATCTACAACGATGGCTGGCTGGCAGGCACCGTCCACCGCGCCGCATGGGAATTCAAGGTCCGGCGGCCGCTCGAGGAAGACATCTGGGAGCTGTACGACACACGGTCGGACTTCAGCCTGGCGAACGACCTGGCCGCGAAAAACCCTGACAAGTTGAAAGAACTCCAGGACCTCTTCTTGAAGGAAGCGGTGAAATATACCGTGCTGCCCCTGGATGATCGAACATTGGAACGCTTTAACGCCGCCATGGTCGGGCGGCCCGACTTGATGGCTGGCCGTACATCGCTGACTGTTCACCAGGGAATGACGGGGATGTCGGAGAATGCCTTCATCAACGTAAAGAACCGGTCGCACACCATTACCGCAGACGTGGATGTCGCGAAGACGGCGACCAATGGGGTGATCCTCGCCCAGGGCGGACGCTTCGGCGGCTGGAGTCTTTACGTGAAGGATGGCAAACCGACGTACACCTATAACTGGCTCGGCCTGCAGCGGTACACGATAGCTGCAAAGCAAGCACTGCCCGCCGGCAAGGCAACTATCCGCTTCGAGTTCGCATATGATGGCGGCGGCGCCGGCAAGGGTGGGGTTGGCACGCTCTTCGTCAATGAAAAAAATGTCGCAACGGGCCGGATCGAACAAACTCAGTGCTGCGCATTCTCAATTGACGATGCTGCCGACGTGGGTGCGGATGAGGGCACGCCTGTCACTGAGGCCTACACCGTGCCGGCCAAGTTCACCGGCAAAATCACCGGCGTAACTATCGAATTGAAAGATATGAAAAAGGCTGATCGCGACGACGCTGAGCAAGCCCGCAAAGCAGCGGCTTTAAAGAAAGGGTTGTCTGATTGACACGCCGTCTTCACGGTCGTTAGCCGAGTAAGAATGCTTCACGGGCACCACTTTGGTGCCCGTACGGTTTTCGCTCCGCCTCGGTTAAGCCTGACCGGTTGCAAACGAAACGTCGCCGAATGGTGCCCAAGAATCAGTCTTCGTCTGCCTCGTCGTGCGCCGTGGAGAGCGAGTGCAGAGCGTTGATTGGATGCTTCAGAAGTTCGATATTTCCGTAGTCAACGTACAAAAGTGTCATCGCAATGACGATAATCACGTACAAGATCGGTGTTATGCTCTCTCGCATGTTCCTTTTGCCTCGTCTTTGACAGACGGGTGATCGCAAAAAACAGGCCAAAAGATGTTCGATCGTGATTTCGGGCAGACATGTCAGGGTCGGCAGCCAATGTCCGCGCTGCCGCTTCCACAGCTACCCCAAAACTGAATTGCTGGAATGAAAGCCTGAATTTGAGGCCGCTGATGCACAATCGGTCGGCATGACTCGTTGATTAACAATCGCTTTTTCGGCAATCGCCTAGTCCATAACGTTTCCGTGAACGGGACTGCGGGTTTTGTGACGTCGCGGTGAGTTGTAAATGCGATCGCGCGGAGCGACACAGCGCGCCCCGCAAGATTCCTCTTGCCCCAAACACAACGGAGATGAACCGTGAATACCGGTACCAAGATTCTATTTGCTTCCGTTCTTGCGCTTTCCGCCGTCACTTCGGCTTACGCTGCCGAGGAAGATACGCTGGTCGAGCGCGGAACCTATATGTCCGCCAACGCGTCGGTTGAGCAACACGTCGCAGTCAAGCGCGACCGTGCGCACCGCGCCACCGAGGCGCGGGCCTATGCCCCGGCCGGCGTGTGGGCCGATGAGGCCGTTGATTTCGGAATCGGCAGTCAGCGTTAAGCGTCCCCTTCCCCAGCTTGTGTCTGACTGCCAAGAGGTCGCCTGCAAAGGCGGCCTCTCTTCTCTATAGCCCCACGTTGCCCCGAGCGGACGAAAATGATGATGAGCTGATTCAGCCGCCGACATGAGTGTGACGCCGATCACACTCCCCGTGGGGTTTGATGAGTAAAGAGTTCGAAAGCGGCTCCGCATTGCACAACAAGGGAACGGACATCTTGAAGTTTTATTTTTCTGACTTCGAAATTGATGTGGCTCGGTATGAATTGCGGCGAGCAGGCAAGACCGTTCCAGTCGAACCACAGGTTTTTGATCTGCTCGTCTATCTGGTTCGGAACTGCAATCGAATCGTCAGCAAGAACGAACTCATCGACGCCGTGTGGCTCGGACGAATTGTCTCGGAAGCAGCATTCAGTTCGCGCCTGAGCGCGGCCAGGCGTGCGATCGGCGATGACGGTGCAGGACAAATTTTTATTCGAACGCACTACAAACGCGGTTTTTCATTCGTCGGAAAAGTCGAAAGCCATTCCCCGCCGGCTAATTCGCCTGCCGCGAAACCGGCTATGCAACCGGGCATGCCCGGCGTGGCCGTGACGACGCCGGCGATCGTGCATTGTGACAGGCCTTACATCGCTGTTTTGCCGTTTCGCAACATCAGCGGCAACTCGGAACAGGAGCGCTTTGCCGGCGGACTCACTGAAGATGTCATCACGGGACTGACGCGGCAGCCCTGGTTTTCTGTCATCAACCTCAACTCACATTCCGGGCCCAATGACGATACCGTCGATCTCCGCAAAGTGGCGGCCGATCTGGGCGTTCGGTATGCGTTTGAGGGAAGTGTGCGCGTCGCGGCGGGCAGGATTCGGGTGACGGGACGGTTGATAGACGCCTGCAGCAACGTGCACGTGTGGGCCGACCGGTACGATTGCGGATCGATCAATTCCTTTGCCCGCCAGGACGAAATTTCCAACCAGATCGTCGACGCCGTGACATCCCAGATCATTGTCGCTGAGGCCGCCCATCTGCGACGTAAACCAATAGAGAGCACGCTCGCGCGGGATCTCGTGATCCAGGCGCTGCCGCATATGTGGCGCACGAGCATGGACGAGCATTTGCAGGCTCAGGAGCTCTTGAAGCGCGCCGTCAAGCTTGACGCCAAGTGCGCGCACGCCCATGCGTTGCTGAGCTGGACCTACGCCAGCATGTTCAACCTGAATTCTCATGTGCCAATAAGCGAGTTGACCGACGGCGCCATTGATGCAGGTGCCAAAGCCGTGACGTTTGACGAGCAGGCGCACTGGGGGCATCTCGTGCTCGGGATTGGTTATGCGCGTCGGCGACGCCCGGAGGAAGCGGTGGCGCATATTTCGAAATCCGTTGCATTAAACCCGAACTTTGCGCTCGGCCATGCCGGACTTGGCTATGCGTTTGCGTGCGCTGGTCAGCCGGAGCGCGGTCTGGATTCATTGAGGGAGGCACAACGGCTTAGCCCCGCGGACCCCTTCCTTGCGATGTATGCACCGGTGGTCCGCTATATGGCGTCGTTTGCCATGCACGACTACGAAGAAACGGTTGCGGTGTGCCGTTCGATGATAACGCGCCATCCGAATCACGTCGGTGCGCGCCGTTTAATGACAGTGTCCCTGGGATTGCTCGATAGAGAAGACGAAGCGAGAGAGTCCCTCACGCGCACACTTTCGCTCCAGCCTAATCTTTCGAGCGATCATGTCGCAAAAGACACCGTTTATGCCCATGCGTCAGATCGTTCGCGGTTTCTTCTGGGACTTCAGAAGGCCGGTTTAAAAGGCTAAGTCTCTATTTCGGCCCCGATTTGCGGCGCTCGATCGCTTGCCAAATCCGATACGGAGTTGCCGGCATTTGGATGTCGTCGACGCCGTAAGCGCTGAGCGCATCCACGACGCCGCTGATAATCGCAGCCGGCGCGGCCGTCGTGCCGCCTTCACCGCCGGCCTTGATGCCGAGTGGATTTGTCGGCGAAAGCACCTCGACAATCCTGGTCGTGAATGAGGGCAGGCGATCGGAGCGCGGCATACCGTAGTCCATGAATGAGCCGCACTGCGGCTGACCTGACACCGGCTCTACGATGCATTGTTCCCACAGTGCTTGACCGATGCCCTGCACGATCGCGCCGTGCGTCTGCCCGTCGACGATCAACGGATTGATGCAGCGGCCAACATCGTCAACCGATGTATAGCGCGTCAGCTCCAGACCGCCGCTCAACGGGTCGATCTCGATTTCGCAGATGGCGCACCCATTGGGAAAAACCGGCTCATGCATCTCGTTATCGGTGACCACCGCGAGGCCCGATGCCAGATCGTCCGGCATGGGGTGGCGGGTCATTTCCTGGGCGAGCTCGAGAAAGTCGAAGCTGCGGTTGCTGTCGCGTACGGAAAAGCGGCCATCGCTGAAATCAACGCGATCCGGCGGCGCGTCGAAGATCACCGCGGCGGCGCGCTTGCCTTTGGCAATCAATTCGCCCGCCGCCAATGAAAATACAGTCGCTGCGTGACGCATCGAGCGTCCGGAGTGTGTGCCGCCGCCGGCTTTCACCACATCCGTGTCGCCCAGGATGATGTGGACCTTCTCGACCGGTACCGCGATCAGGTCCGCCACCACCTGGGCAAAGCTGGTTTCGTGTCCCTGTCCGGCCGGTTGCGTGCCAATGACAACCTCGACGCCGCGTTCCGCGGACACCGCGATACGGGCTTGCTCTTTTGGCGCGCCAATCGAGGACTCGACGTAATTGGCAAGACCGCGCCCAAGAAGCTTGCCGCGTTTTTTGGCGTTGCGCTGACGTGCCTTGAAGCCGTCCCAATCGGCGAGATGCATGGCAAGGTCCATGTTCTCCGCATAGTGCCCGCTGTCGTAGAGCATGCCGACAGCATTGCGATAGGGCATCGCCTGCGGCCGCACCAAATTACGTCGGCGCAAGGTGACGCGATCAATGCCAAGTTGCTTCGCGGCGATGTCGATGAGCCGTTCAAGCGCAAACGTGATCTCCGGCCGGCCGGAACTCCGATAGGCCTGGGTTGGTGCCGTGTTGGTGAAGACCGCCATGGCCCGGAGCGATGCCACCGGAATATCGTAGCTGCCGGTGATCAGCCCGGCGCCCTTGCTCAGCGGCGACAGGGAGACGCAGCGCGCGCCGACATTGCTGATATTGGTCGCGCGCAAGGCCAGAAACCGTCCACGCTCGTCAAGGGCAAGTTCAAATTTTGCCACCAGGTCGCGGCCCTGGTAGTCGCTGATAAAACATTCCGAACGTGTGGCGGTGTGTTTGACGGGACGGCCAAGCTTGCGGGCAGCCCAAAGCACCAGGCCAAATTCGACATAGACGCGATTGCGCGTACCGAAATTGCCGCCGACATCGTACGACAGCACGCGAATTCTTTCGGGATCAACTCCCAAGACGGCGGCAAGCTCGCGCTTTTGCCGCACCGCGCCGCCGCTCCCCGCATAAATCGTGTAACGCTCAGTAGATTTATCGTAGTGCGCCACTGCTGCGCGCGGTTCCATCGGCGCTCCGGTCACCCGGCCGACGTGAAAATCCTTTCTGACGACATGGGCAGCGTTCGCCAGGATACGATCGGTTTCAACCGCATGCCCGAACCTGGTATCGACCAGGATATTGTTGGCGGCCTCGTCCCAGACCGCCGGGGCGCCTGGCTGCATAGCGTCTTCGGCGTGCAGAACGCACGGTAACGTCTCATAGGTAACGTCCACTGCTTCAGCGGCGTCGGCCGCCTGGCTTGGAGTTTCAGCAACTACCATTGCGATTGCTTCACCGACGTGACGGACCTTGTCGGTCGGGAGCAGGACATGCGGCCCGAAGAAGATTTCGCCGCCGCCAGGCCCACTGCAATTTCATGTCGTATCGTGTTTTCGGCAACGGATCGTGCGGGATGGCGCCGAGATTGTCGGCTTGGCAGTCCACGCCGGTGAATATGCCGAGCACACCGGGCATATTTTTTGCCGAGGTGGTGTCGATCCGGACAATGCGGGCGTGAGCATGCGGAGACCGCACGATTGCCGCGTAAGTTTGTCCGGGCAGACAGAAGTCGTCGCTGAATTGCCCGCGCCCTGTGAGCAATCGCGCATCTTCGGTGCGCGGCAGGGGCTGGCCAATAAAGCGGAACTTGGCGGGCTGTTCGGTCATCGGCGCCGTTGTAAGGTGAAGGTCGGCCGCGCAGTTGACCGTAAATACAGCGAAAATCCAACCGCTGTTTAACTATTGGCGGTTATGCGTCCGCGAAATGCCTTGCTGCGCTCCCGGCCTTAGGAAATACTCGTGGTAGGTTCAATTTTTCTGCGCAGCCATGAAACATATCGCCATCAAATCCACCAATGCGCCGCTGCTCGTCGGGATCACCGGCGCGTCGGGCGTGATTTACGGGGTGAGGCTGCTGGAAATGCTGCGCGCCTGCAATGTCGAGACCCATCTCATCGTCTCGCGCGCGGCACAAATGACCCTTGCCTATGAGACCAATCTGAAACTTGCCGATGTCACGGATCTGGCCACCGTTGTGCATGCCAACAATGATGTGGGCGCCGCCTGTGCCAGCGGTTCCTTTCGCGCTCGCGGAATGGTCATTGCGCCGTGTTCGATAAAAACAATGGCCGAAATCGCCACCGGAAACACAGCAAACCTGATTTCGCGTGCCGGCGATGTTGCCTTGAAAGAGCGGCGACGCCTGGTTCTCATGCTGCGGGAAACGCCCCTCCATATCGGGCATATCCGCAACATGGCGGCGGTGACGGAAGCCGGCGCCATTGTCTATCCGCCGGTGCCGGCATTCTACGCGCTGCCAAAGTCGATCGACGAAATGGTGAATCATACGCTCGCCCGCGTTCTCGAACTATTCGATATCGATACCGGTCAGGTCCACCGCTGGACGGGCGAGCGGGAACGGCCGAAAACCCGCGAGCCGGTGGATCGTTCGTAGCGGGCAGGCACGAGCAGTGATCAAACAAGGCTCGCGCGACGGCGAACTCCAGTACGACAACGAGTTCTGGCGCTTCTCGCTCGCCGTTTATAAGCCGCCTGATGTTGCGGCCGAGTGTCTGGCCTTGCAGGAGGCCGTCGGCCTCGACGTCAATCTTCTGCTGTTCTGCGCCTGGCTCGGTACTCGCGCAATCGTACTAAGCCGCAGCGATATCGAGGCCGCATCTCGCGTCGTTGCGCTTTGGCACAATAGCGTTGTCCGTCCCCTGCGCGGGGTGCGTCGGCACATCAAGACGCAATATGGGGACGCGCTCGAGAGCCTGCGGTCGCGTGTCAAAGACGATGAGCTGCAGGCGGAACAGATCGAGCAGGCAATGTTGTTTGCCTATGCGCAAGGTATTCAAGGCCCTTCTGGCGGCACTGATCGTCGCGATGCCGTCGCGCGAAACGTCAACGAGTATATTTCGATGATGTCCGGTGGTACGGCGCCCGTACAGGCCGCGCCGTTGCTTATCCGCGCCGCCCAACTTTTGGCGAAATAATTTTTGCGGTCGACTATTGCCGCTTTGTTTCCTCAGTCTTCATTTTGCTCGCATCCATATCGTGCATGACGCGCGCCCAACGTTGCGTTTCGCTCTTGATGAAGGCGGCAAAATCATCCGGGCTACCGCCGAGCGCGTTCAGCCCTTGCGTCTCAAGCTGTTTGACCACGCCCGGGTCCTTCAATGCTTTATTCGCAGCGTCGGAAATCTTGTCGATGACCGGCTTCGGTGTGCCGGCCGGGCCAAGGATGCCGAACCAGAGTCCGGTCGCGTAGCCGGGCAGGGCCGCTTCGCCAATCGTCGGAAGATCGGGCGCAATGCTTGCGCGTTTGGCCTCACTTGTCGCCAGCGCTTTCACGCGCCCATCCTTCATAAAACCCAGCACGGTCGAGGCCGGCGCGAACATAACCTGGATACGGCCGGAAATTAGATCCATCGCGGTCTGAGCACTGCCGGGATACAGAACGCCGGTCATCTTTATGCCCGCCATCTGTTTGAACAATTCAGTCGCAATGTGCGGTCCGCTGCCGAGGCCGGCCGCGCCATAGAGCAGTTCATCCGGCTTCTGTCTGGCAAGCGCGATGAGTTCCTTGACGTCTTTGACGTTGAGGCCGGGATTGACGACCAGGATGTTCGGAATCGAGCCCACAAGCACAATCGGCGCCAGATCCTTTTCGATGTTGGGAGCTTTATTTGGCATCAATATCGGATTGATGGTCATTGCAATGGTGCCAAACAAAAGCGTGTAGCCGTCCTTGGCACTGCGCGCGACAAAGTCGGTTGCAATCATGCTGCTGGCGCCCGGACGATTTTCCACAACAACCGTCTGACCCAGCAGCTCTCCAAGTTTGTGGCTGACGATCCGCGCCGCAACGTCGCCGCTTGATCCTGCCGCGAATCCGACAACCAGGCGAATGGGATGTGTCGGGTAGTTTTCCTGAGCCAGAGCAGGCTTGTGTGCGGCGAGCAGGAGGGCAGCAATGATGATAAGGATTTTCTTCAATAGGATCATGTGCGGTGATCTCTCTCAGGTTTTTTTCGTCGTCCCTTCGACATTTCGCGTGGGCGTTTCCGGTATGAGCCCGCCGCGACGACGTTTGATGGTCTCGTTGCCGCTTTCCGCCCATCGGCCCTCGACGGCGCGCTTGGCGTAAAGGTCAAAACGTTCGTCCCAATCGCCGAGCGAATATCCGTGCCACGGCGACTGCGGCGAGATAGCCGGCAAACCCAGTTCATCCCAGATGACGCGCGCGTGTTCCATGTATTCCCGCTTGGGCAGCGCCAGCGGCGGCATGTCGTGTTTCAGCGTGGCGTCTATCAGAATGGTCGACTCTTCCCGGGCGCCCGATTTGGGCCCATGGCCGGCAGAACGGTATGGTGAAATATGAACGTCTGCTCCAGGATCGGAGCGATAGGCGAGCGACCAAAATATCGCATCGGTGTTCGCCGGGTCGATGTCTTCGCTGACGGCAATGCAGATTTTGCCGCAGTCCGCGCGCAGCGAGGCTGCCCCGTGGAGCCCGCGCCACACCTCGGTTCGCGCGGTGCCGCGCGCAAATTGCAGGAAGATGGTTTTGCGCAAGTTTGTCAAAGGTTCGTGCATCGTTACGCCCTTGATGCCGCGAACCCCGAGCTGATCGCGCAGATGTGCCAGAAACATCGGCTCAAACGCCACTTTTTTCATGACGCTCGATTCGCTGGGCGTCACCTGACTGATGATTGACACAAAGACCGGCGCACGCTTGTGCGTGATCGCTGTCACTTTCATCGACATGTTGAAATCTTCCAGCGCCACGTGGCCGTGGCTCTCGCCGAACGGTCCCTCCGGCTCGAGCAGCTCACTGTCGATCAGGCCTTCAATAACGATTTCGGCGTCGGCTGGAACATAGAGGTCAACGCTGACAGCTTTGACGATCCGAATTGGTGCGCCGGCAAGGCCTCCGGCCACGGCCATTTCATCCTGATCGACCGGAAGTTTTTGTGGCCCGGTAAATAAAACGACAGGCGCGCAACCGATCACGATCGCGCAGGGCATAGGTTCTTTTCGTCGCTGATACTTTTTCCAATGGAGATAGCCACCGGCGCCTCCCGGACGTGATGACATGCGCACGCCAAGCCGGTCCTGCGCTTTCAACGCGCCGCGATAGGTGCCCATGTTTTGCACGCCGCTTTCCGGATCGCGGGTAATGCACAATGTCGCCGTGAGATAGGGGGCGGAGTCAAAGCCAGGAGTCGAAATCGGCACCGGCAATCGTGCGAGACCCTCGCCGGGACGCAGCAGATCGGCGCCTTTGGTCACGACCTCCTGGCATGCGGCCGACTGGACGATCACAGGCGGGATTGGATTTGCGATGCCTTGCGTCCATGCCGTCCCGATGTCTTCGACGCGCTTACCCATTCCGATGGCATAGATTGCCGGTGACGCGCCAAGCGCGCCGACCGCGACCGGAATGTCATAGCGTCGTCCGGCACCATCAACGACATTGGTGAACAAGAATGCCCGGCGCTGTTCCTCGGCAAGGCCGCCTTGAAATTGCCAGCGGACCAGTGGGTGCAACTCACGATCTTTATCGATTGCCCTGTCGATACGCGTCAGAAGACCTTGCGCGTCGAGCAAACGCAAATGCTCTTGAAAGTCGCGCGGAACAGCGCCGACGCGTCCGCTGTGGCTTTTTCGCTTTGTCCGGAGCGTCGAGCATTCGCCAATCTCGCTGCGAGCCTTGAGGCCGATACACTATTGCTTGATGGCTGGTTACTCAACGGGGGGATCAAAGCCCGAAAGGCATCCACTCAGCCGGATCCCAAATGGTCAATGGCTTCGCGAAAGTCCTACCGCCCGTTGGCCGACGACAATTAAGATTTTGCAGATTTTGGGGCGATTGGCTCATGGATTGTGCGGCGGTTGTTCCACGGCCAGCACACGCATGATGTCTTCGCTTATTTTCCGCCGCGTCTCTTCAGGCAATGCAGCGTCGAGCCTTGCTTCGTATGCAATGCGGGCTGGTCGATGAAATACGAGGACACGGTCGCCGATTTCCATCGCTTCGTTTAGCTGGTGAGTGATGAAGACGGCGGTTTTGTTGCTCTGCCGGACAAGGCGAACGAACTCAGCCCGCAGATCGCGTGCGGTCATCTCATCCAGGGATGAGAAGGGTTCGTCACACAGCAGGATTTCCGGATCGACCGCGAAAGCGCGCGCGATTGATACGCGTTGGCGCATGCCTCCGGAAAGCGCGTGCGGATAGTCATTTTCGTGTCCCGATAGCCCCAATCGCGTAAGCCATTGGCGCGCGGTGTCTTCCGCTTGTTTTGGATCGGCGTCGAGAATTTGCAAGCCCAACAAGACGTTATCCAGCGCGGTGCGCCACGGCATCAGGCGGTCGCCCTGGAAAACAATTCCAATCTTGCCGCGGAAAAAATCGAACTCGCGGAACGGATCGTGACCGACAATCGTGGCTTTGCCGCCGCTCGGTTCAATCAATCCGGCCACGATATTGAACATCGTGGACTTTCCGCAGCCGGTCTTGCCAAGCACGGCAACGATCTCGCCCTTGGCGATTTCGAATGACAATTTATCAACGGCGGTAAATTCGCCGCGGCCATCCGGGCGCTGAAAGGACTTGGTGACGTTCTCGAATCGAATAACCGGTTCGACGTTTTGCATAGACTACATCGCCCGCTCGGACACGGCGCGATAGCGCAACACCCGGTTTTCGATTGCGTTGATGGTCTGCTGCACGATCAAAACAAACAATACCAGCTGCAGCGTCCACGCCATGGCACCGGCCATGTCGAACAGTTGCTGCTGCCGCAGGAGCTGGTAACCGACGCCGCCGGTCGCGCCGACAAGTTCCGCAACCACCACGACCCGCGCGGCGTTGCCGAGGTTCACTTTCCAGGCGGTCAGGATACCCGGCACAATAGTCGGCACGATTAAAAAGCGGAACAGTGTCCAGCGCGACGGCCGGAATGACATGGTCATCTCGAACAGGTCTTTGGACATAGAGCGGAACGCATCGAGGATCTGGAAGGTAAAGGCGGGAAGGGTCGTCATCACCATGATGAACAGCACGCGGAATTCGATTCCGTGGAACCAGATGATGGCAAACACCACCCAGGAGAGGGCCGGAATACCCTGGAAAAAAGTAAGCACCGGGCCGATGATATTTTCCGCTGTTTTCGACTGGCCGATGACCATCGCCAGAATGCCGCCGAGGATGAACGCACCAAACAGCCCGCCGAAAATACGTCCGGCGGTGAGCAGCACGTCCACCAACAGCGAGCCGGTAATAAGCACCTCGATTGTGCGCGAAACGATTTCCGGAACCGGTGGGAAGAGATAGTGCGGAAAGACCATTGACAGAATCTGCCAGCCCGCCGCCAGCACCAGAATGCCGACGGCGGCCTGCAGCATGCGCATCGTGCGCGAGTTCGTCATTTCATCGGCTTGCCGTAGATCGTATCGTTCGACGGCATTGACTTGAAATAGCCGACATCGACTCCGGCCTTGTAGACGGCGTCAATCTGCTTGGCGACGTCACCGGCCGGCACCACGCTCATGCCGAGGCGATCGTTGGCCTTGATCAGCGAGACCAGGGCGGCCCGGTCCTCTGGTGTTGATTTCGGCGCGATCAGCGCTACGGCTTCCTCCGGATTCTTGGCGATAAACTCGCCCGCCTCCTTGTAGGTCGCGTAGAGCTTGGGGATGAGCGCCTGGTTCTGCTCGATCCAGTCACTATGCGCGGCAACACCGAGGTATGGGATGCGCTCACCGCCGGCAAAGCTCTTCCACGTCGTTGCGACGCCGGTGTCGAGGGCGCGGATATCGGGCTTCTTTGCTTTCAGCAGCGTGTAAGCGGGCTCCCAAAGCTGGATTGCATCCGCGCGATCGGCCAACGCATAGCCGACCAGGCCGGGCGGCGCGGTGTTGACCACCTGGACCTTCGCCGGGTCCATGCCGAGCTTCTTTGCGAAGAACTCGAACATCACGAAATTCGTGGTCGAGGCGGCGGCCGCCAGCTGCTTACCCTCGAGATCCTTGACCGTTTTCACTTCAGGGCGTGAGGTGACGACGGTGCCCCAGTAATCAAACAAGTTGAACAGGTATTTGACCTTCACGCCGCGAGCATCCGCGAGGCCGACCGTGAGCACCGCGGCGCTGCCGCCGACTTTGAACTCTCCGGAGTTGAACTGGGTGGTGTAGGCATCCGGCGGCCGCTCGACGAATTCGATGTCGAGCCCATGCGCGGCATCCAGCTTCTTGGCCTTGATGACCGGCGGCATGAAGGCGCCCAGCGAAGGGAAGCCGAATATCACGATAGTGACTTTGCTCGGCGCCTGCGCAGCAGCCGGCGCATGCGTCAGCGCGGCGAAACCAAGCGCCGTGATAACGCATAGTGTAGATCGTAAGGCGCGAAATAAAATCGTCATCTTGTTCCTCCTCCAAGTCGTCTATTCATCGCGTGGACCTTTGGTCCTTGGTCTTGTCATTGAATTCGAAATAACCGCGCCGCCAAACCGCCATTGACCGAATCGGATTGCGCTTTGGGCAATTTTGCGTCGGCGACGATTTTCATCGGCTCCGTATCGCCAATCGGGAATGGCATGTCGGAGCCCATCATCAGGCGCTCGGTGCCCATCATCTCGATGACGAATTTCAGCACGCGCACGTCGTGCAGGATCGTGTCGGTATAGATGTGCGACAGCGCTTCCACCGGATCGCCAATTCCGGGCGTGATCGTGGCATTGCGCTTGAGCCGGCCGAGCACGAAGGGCAGGGCGGCGGCGCCCATCGGCACGAAGAATTTCGCATTCTTATACTTCGTAACATGGCCGGCGGAGATCAGCCGCGCCACCGCCACCACCGCGTCGGTGATGCGGCCGAGGCCGTTGGCGAGGCCGAAGTCGTTCACGCGCTTGTCGCCCGCGTCGAAGCTCGGATGGATGTGGATCACTGCGCCGGTCTCGTCGGCAGCCTGCCAGAATGGATCGAGCTCGGCGGCATCGAGGGTCGAGCCGACGCCGCGCGGCAAAGTGCCGATCATGGCGCCGGCAAAGCCCGCCTTTGCAGCATCCTTGAGTACGGCCGCGGCGCGCGCGCCGTCACCGAGCGGCACAGTTGCCAACGGCACGAAATGCTGGCTCGGCTTTCGCCGCCGCCAGCAGGCACTCGTTGGTTAGCCGCGCCCAGGCCTCGGCCTCGGTGCCGGGCAGCTCATAGCCGAATATGTCGACCCAGCCGCCCACCACCTGCTTGTCGATGCCGTTTTTCTGCATCCAGGCAACGCGCCCGGCGATATCGGACAGCGGCTTGGATACCGGCCGTGTCGGTTTGCCGCCGGCAAAAGCGAGCGCCAGCGAGCCGCCGTCCTCGATTTGCCGCACGTTGGGAAATCTGTCGGCATCCTTGCGGATCGCGGCCAAAAGATCGGGTGGCACCAGATGGGCGTGGCAATCGACGATCATTCACTTTCCTTTTTCGCGCGCGGCAGCGATCAGGTCGCCGAGTTTCGATATTTTCAGTGGAAGCGTATTGATCGAAACTCCGAGCGGCCTGAGCGCGTCATTGACTGCATTGGCGAGTGCCGCGGGGGCGCCGAGATAGCCCGATTCACCCGAGCCCTTTTGTCCGAATACCGTATGCGGCGAGGGCGTCTCGTGGTCGATGATCTCGACCGGGGGCACTTCGTGCGACGACGGCAATGGGTAATCCATGAATGTCTGGGCGATCAGTTGACCATCATCGTTATAGGCAAATTCCTCGAACAGCGCCGCGCCGATGCCGTGGGCAATGCCGCCCATGGTCATACCGCGCACGATCTTCGGATTGATCTGCGTTCCACAATCGTGTCCGAGCCGGTAACGCAGGATCTGCGGCGTGCCGAGATCGGGATCGATGCTCAGCAGGATTAGATGAAACTCAAACGAAAAGCAGGGATACATTTGCACGCGGCCGTCGGGCGTCGGCGGCGTGCCGCCAGTCGGAACCTCGTAGATGTGGCTGACCGCCAGGCCCGGTTCAAAATCCTTTGGCATTCGGTGAATATTGCGATGCGCGATTTGCACCAGATCGGCCCAGCTGCGCCTGTTCTGCGGGGCGTTTCGATCGAAAACATTGCCGTACTCATAAACGGTGCGCTCGGGCGGAATGCCGAGATCATGCGAGGCGATCGTGATCAGTTTCGTCTTGAGCTTTTGTGCCGCATGAAATGCCGCGCCACCCAGCATGATCGCCATGCGGCTGCCGACCGGTGTGCCGCTGGGCAATGAGTTGAGGGAATCGGGCCGCGTCACGCGAATCGTGTCCGGATCGACTTGCAGCACTTCGCCGATCACGGTGCCGACCAGTGTCTCGTGCCCCTGCCCGGAAGAAGTAGTGTGCATCGTGGCGGTGATTGTGCCCATGCCGTCGACATTGATGCGGCACGAATCCATGAAGGTCGAGGTGGTGATATTCGGGTTGAGCAACGCTTCGAACGTGGCGTTGCCTCCGGACGGCTCGAGGCAAGCCGCGATGCCGATACCGGCCAGTTTTCCTTCGGTGCGCAGGCGGTCGCGCTCCTGTTTGAGCGCTTCGTAATTGGTGTCGGCGAGCACCTTGTCGATGACGGTGTGATAGTCGCCGCTGTCGTAAGTGGTGCCGCTCGGAATCAGGTAGGGAAATTCCTCGTGCCGGATCAGGTTGCGCCGGCGCACTTCCAGCGGGTCGAGACCGAGCACGTTCGCGACCTCATCCATGACGCGCTCGAGCGCGAGATTGGTCGGGCCCTGGCCGAAGCCGCGCACGGCATCCTGCGTCGTCTTGTTGGTGACGACCGCGATGGCGCGGTACTGCACGCTCTTGATCTTGTAGGGGCCGACAATGGAGCCGATCGGCTTGCCGAGTTGGAACGGCGAACGGCCGGCATAGGCGCCGACGTTCTCCAGCGCGCGCATCTTCATCGACCGGATGATGCCATTGTCGTCGAATGCGACATCCACGTCGAACAGCCGTTCCGGTCCGTGCGCGTCGCCACCACGCATGTTCTCGAGTCTGTCCTCGATCAGCCGAATCGGGACACCGAGCCGTCGCGCGAGATAGCCGGCAAGCACCGTGTTCTTGATACCGCGCTTGACGCCGTAGCTGCCGCCGACGTCCACGTCGTAATGCACGCGCACCGAGGAGCTCGGGATTTTCAGCGCGACGCCGATCTGGTCGGCATAGCGCGGCATCTGGATCGAGGCGTAGACGTCGAGGATCTCGCGCCAGGGGTCCCAGCTTGCCACGACGCCGAACGTCTCGATCGGCACGGTCGACGAGCGGCCCCATTTCACCCGCAGTGAAAGCTTGCGCGGGCTGGCCGCGAAATCCTTGTCGACTTCGCCCCAGACGAATGTCTTGTCGAGCAGGACATTGGAGCCGTGCGCCTCGTGCACCAGCGGACCGCCGGCAAGCGCCTGCTCGGCATCAAGAATAAAGGGCAGAGGCTCGTAGTCGACCTCGACAGCTTCTGCGGCATCTTCGGCCTGCGCCCGCGTATCCGCGACCACTGCCGCGACCCACTCGCCGGAATAGCGCGCAACGTCGAGCGCGAGCGGGCGACGCGGAACATTTGGCGTGTCGAGCCCCGTCATTAACGGCAGCGTGGCTTCGGCAAGCTCGCGGCCGTCAACGACGTAGTGCACGCCCGGCATTTTTAGCGCGGCGCGCTTGTCGATGGACTTGATACGCGCGGCGGCGTGCGGGCAGGTCACGAGCGCAATATGTTTCGTATTCGGCAAATCGATATCGGCGACAAATGAGCCTTTGCCGACAACAAAACGGCGGTCTTCGCGCACACGCCGATCGGCCGATACATAACGGTGGTGAGGTTGGTTCATCGGCGTTTTTCCGAGGGCCGGTTGGCGCCGCGCATGCGTTCGGCTGCGAGCGCAATTGCCTCCACGATCTGGGCGTAGCCGGTGCAGCGACAGAGATTGCCGGAAATCGCCTCGACAATTTCCTCGCGCGTCGGACTCGGATTGTCCGCGAGCAGGGCGTGCGCGGCGAGCACCATGGCGGGCGTGCAATATCCACATTGCATGCCATGAGTTTCGCAGAATGCGTCCTGGATCGGCGAGAGCTCGCCTGGTCCGGGCGTGACGCCTTCGATGGTCGTAATAGCCGTGCCTTCCGCCTGAACGGCGAACATCAGGCATGAACGTATAGCGACGCCATCGGAAAGGACGGTGCAGGCGCCACATACGCCGTGCTCGCAGCCAGCGTGGGCTCCCTTGAGACCGAGGTCGTCCCGCAGGCAATCGAGCAGCGTTGTGCGCGGCTCGACGTCGAGCGCGTGGTCGCCGCCGTTGACGTTGAGCTTAATGTGCATGGACCTTCTTCCCCGATGCACGCGAGCGCGCATCGTCAACCGCGCGAACGGCGAGATTTGCGGCAACCCTGCGCCGATATTCGGCTGAAGCATGCAGGTCCGATAGCGGCACGATATCGGTCAGCGCATCGACAACCGCGTTTTTGACGGTGCCGGAGTCGAGTGTGCGTCCCTTCAATTTTTGCTCGGCACGTGCCAATCGTATCGGAATGTCAGTCGCGGCACCGACGCCAATGGCAATGCGTTTGCATTTGCCGTTGCCATCCAGTTCGACCTGCGCCGCGGCCGCAACAAAGGCAAAATCGCTTCTCCGCGCATTGACCTCATGGAAGCCGATCCCGACTTTGCCGGGCCACACAGGAAAACGCACTGAAGTCAGTACAGCATCACCGGGCAGGGCGGTGGTCATCGGCCCAATGTAAAAGTCACGCGCGGCTATTTTTTCGGTACGGCCACCGGCGCGATATTCCAGGACTGCATCCAGGGTGATGGCGATCAGCGGCAACTCCGCAGCCGGATCGCCATTGGCGAGTGACCCCCCGATGGTGCCGCGCGCACGCGTTGCGGCGTGTCCAATAAACGGGATCGCGTGAGCAAGCAGCGGGAGTTTGGCCGCGATCAGCGCGTCGCGCTCAAGCAGGCATTGCCGTGTGGTTGCGCCGATTGAAATGGCGTCGCCGTCGGCACGGACGTAGGAGAGTTCGGCGATGCGGCTGATATCAATGAGTAGCGTCGGACGCGCGAGCCGCATTGCCATCATGGGAACGAGCGTCTGCCCGCCGGCAATAACGCGCGCGCTCTCGTCGGATGCCAGCATCGCGCAGGCTTCGTCGACATTCGCTGCGCGGCAATATTCAAATGGTGCTGATTTCATGGCCGTGTACGCGGCATTCGGCGAGACATGATGGGGGTTAAAGTCTCTCTGGCACGGGTTCAATTGTCAAAAGCTTGGTGCCATGAATGGGCGGAAATTGCACACGGTGAAAGCATTTACCGCGTTTATTGCGGCGTACGTTCCAAATGAAACGCTTCTGCCTTAATCCCGGCAAGCAATACGTCAGTTGCTCGCCTTGATCCCGGCGTCCCTGATGACTTTCGCCCATTGCGGGGTTTCTGCCTTCATGGTGGCCGAAAACTCGGCGGGCGAACTGCCGATTACTTCCATGCCGATGTCACTCAGTTTCTTGTGCACGTCAGGCAGGGCCAGGATTTTCACCGTGTCTCGATGAATTTTATCGATGATAGCGGGTGGCGTCCCGACCGGCGCCATCAACCCGATCGAGAGGATCGACACAAAGTCCGGGAAGCCCGCTTCGATCATGGTGGGGAGGTCGGGTGATGCCCCGAAGCGCTTGGCGGACGTCACCGCGAGAGCGCGCACCTTGCCCTCGCGCACGAGCGGAATCAAAGGTGAGATCGCGCCGAAGTACATCGTCAGGCGTCCTCCCAGCAAGTCGGTAATCACCGGCGCAGCGCCACGATAGGGCACATGCTGGATATCGATGTGTGCCATGGCCTTGAACAGTTCGCCCGCAAGATGCTGCGTGGTTCCGACGCCGGCGGAAGCAAAGGTCAGTTTTTCACCGGTGTGTGAGCGCGCATAGGCGACCAGCTCCTGCACCGTCTTGGCAGGCACGTCGTTGGGGACCACAAGAATATTAGGCGAGTAGACGGCCAGCGTAATCGGCGTGAGGTCTTTGGCCGGATCATAACCCATCTTGGTGTAGAGGCTTGGATTGACGGCGATCTGTGCGTTCGTCGTGACCAGAAGCGTGTAACCATCGGGTGCAGACTTGGCGGCCCGCTCGCCTCCGATATTGCCGCCCGCGCCGGAGATATTCTCGATCACCACCGGCTGGCTCCAAACCTCGGACAGCCTGTCGCCCATCACGCGCGCTATGATGTCCACCGGTCCTCCCGGCGGATAACCAACAACCATTTTGACCGCGTGGTCCGGATATCCGCTCTGCGCGCCGGCGTTGGTCGGGAAAATATTATCGGCAGTGTAGCGATCAACGCGGTTGCGATTTTTATTGTGTCCGTCATCGCGTCCTCCCCATTTGCTTATTCTATGCCAGTTCACGCGAAGCCTGAAAGGAGGCTATCGGGTCTCATCGGGATTGTCGGGGGCCTTTCTCCAGCCGATAGCCGGGCGAGAGGCCAAATCATTGCCATAAGCGGGGATGCCGCTTGCCAGACCGTTCCCACTGCTGCAGAAATCCTGCGAGCAGGTACTGGTGGGAACGGCAATGCCAGAAGCGCTCGTGCGTGGCGTCTGCATCAATTACGAGGTGATCGGCGATCACGGCCCATGGATTGCGCTCACCCCCGGCAGCCGGCGATCTTTTGACGAATTGATCGACCTGTCGAAGGCTATTGCAGCATCCGGCTATCGCGTTTTGCTGCATGACCGGCGCAATTGCGGCGCCTCCGATGTCGCCTTCGACGGTTCGGGGTCCGAGCACGAAGTCTGGGCCGACGACCTTTATGCGCTCGGTCAAGAGCTCGGCGCATTACCCATGTATGTCGGCGGCTCTTCCGCAGGCGCGCGCCTGGCAATCCTGTACGCTTTGCGGCATGCCGATGGCTTGCGTGGTCTGCTGCTCTGGCGCGTCACCGGAGGCCAGGAGGCAGTGGATCGTCTGGCCGAGAACTATTACGGGCAGTTCATCAAGATCGCGCGCGCCGGCGGCATGCAGGCTGTCTGTGATAGCGAGCATTTCAGCGAATGCATCAAGGCTCGTCCCGCGAATCGCGACCGGTTGTTGAAGACCGATGTCGAACAGTTCATCAAAGTCATGACCTATTGGCGCGAATGTTTCCTGCAATCGACCAATCTACCGATCGTGGGCGCCACCGAAGCGCAGCTGCGCGCGATCACGGCGCCGGCCTGTCTGATTGCCGGCAATGATGTGATCCACACGCCGGCGACCGCGCGCAAGGCTGCCACGCTCATTCCCAATAGCGAGTTGCACGACGACGTGGTGACAAAGCGCGCCGACAGCGATCTTCTGAAAGAATGGGATCGCAAGGAGTGGCGTGACGCCGAGCCGCGCGTCGCCGCCATCTTTGCGGCCTTTCTGAAAAAGGCCGAAAGCAAATAACCCAAACCAGTGACCGACCAGGATGGAAGTCATGAGTCTGCAAATTCGACGCGTTGTGACCGGGCATACCGCCGACGGTCGTGCCAAGGTCGAGGTCGATGAGATCGCCAAAAACGTGATCTCAAACCGGCCCGGTGCGTCGTCCTGCGTGGTCTGGTCGACCAAGGGCTTTCCGGTCGACAATGACGGCTTCAACGATCCGACGTCCGCTTCGTTCAAGACTACGGTCGATGGCGGCTCGGTATTCCGCATCGTTCGCTATCAGCCGGGTGTTACGCCGCGTAACCACCGGACGGATTCGATCGACTATGCGGTGGTGATCTCCGGCGCGATCGACATGGAACTGGACGATGGCGTGGTCGTGAAGCTCAAGGCCGGCGACGTGCTGGTGCAGCGCGGGACAATGCACAACTGGGTCAATCGCGGCACCGAAGACTGCGTCATAGCCTTCGTGTTGATCAGCGCCAAACCGGTAACTGCGGCGGGTGAGGCGCTGCACGCTGTCGGCTAGCGCATCTAGTTAGGCTCTATACCGGCGGCTTTCACGGCCTCGCCCATCGCCTGGACTTCCTGGCGGAAAAACGTGGCGGTCTCGGCGACACTGCGACTGTCCGGAACGTAACCGTCGCGCTGCATCGCGGACGCGACCGCCGGAGCCTGCAAGGCCTTGCGTACGGCCATATTGAGCTTTTCGACAATTTCGGGTGGTGTTTTGCCCGGCGCAAAGAACATCCCCCACGATCCGATCGGCTCGAACCCCGGCAGCATGTCCTTCATCAGCGGCACGTTCGGAAATGCCGGGAATGGCTTGCTGCCAGTGAACGCGAGCGCGCGCACGCGTCCGTCTTTGAGCAACCCCATGACTGACGGCGGCGTTACAAACATGACCTCGACGCTGCCGCTGAGCATGCCGGTCATGACTTCCGATGCGCCCTTGTAGGGGATGTGCTGCATCTTAATGCCGGCCTTCTTGCTGAAGATTTCGGCGGCGAGATGCAGGCCATTGCCGACGCCGGGCGAGCCGAATACGGCGCGCTCTTTCTTGGCGTGGTCGATGAATTCCTGCAGCGTTTTATAGGGCGACTTGGCGTCGACCAGCATGAACAGGCCATCGAGAATGCCGATGGTCGCAATCGGTGTCAGGTCGGTAAAGATATCGTAGCCGAGGTTCTTGTAGACGAAAGGTGTCGGCGCGATTCCGTTCGAGGAAAACAGCAAGGTGTAGCCGTCCGGCTTCGACTGCACCACGGAACGGGTGCCGATCGTTCCATTGGCGCCGGTGCGATTCTCGACGAAGAACTGCTGCCCGAGGTCGAGGCTGAGTTGTGCCGCGACCGTGCGGGCCTGAATGTCGGGGCCGCTGCCGGCGGCATAGCCGACGATGACGCGGACCGGATGGTCGGGAAATTGCTGCGCTACCGCCGACGTCGACGCCAACGACGCCGTCAGGATTGACAATGCGAGCAATCGAAGCATCTGCGTCCCCCCAGTCCCCACTAACCTTTAGGCTTTGCCGCTCAATGTCGCCTTCACACGATCTGGTGTGAACGGAACCGTACGCAAGCGGACGCCGGTTGCGTCATGCACTGCGTTGGCAAGTGCCGCGCCGACGGCCGCGCAGGCGGCTTCGCCGGCACCAAGCGGCGGCTGGGTTGGCCGGTCGATCAAGTCGATATCGATCTTTGGCACACCGGAAAACCGCAAGATCGGATAGCTCGACCAATCCACGCTCAAGACGCGCGAACGGTCGAACTTGACCTCTTCCATCAGCACCCGGCTGATCGTCTGCAAAATGCTGCCCTCGACCTGGCCGCGAACGCCGTCCGGATTGATGATCTGTCCGCAATCATGCGCGCACGCGACGCGTTCGACAGCGATTCGGCCACTTGCGCGGTCAACGGCGACCTCCATCCCCATGCCCACATAAGTTTCGCTGTGCTTATAATGGACAAAGGAAATGCCGCGTCCACGCGCGATACCGTTGCTGGCGCTCGCCACCTGGTAAGGACGTGATTGCCAGTTCATCAACGCGGCCGTGCGCTTGAGGACCTCGATGGCGCGTGGGTCCTTCAGGCCGCGCAATCGGAACTCAACCGGATCGGCGCCGATTGCGGCTGCGAGTTCGTCCACGAAACTTTCCACCGCAAAGCAGTTGGCGGGCTTGCCGGGCGAGCGAATGGGAGCGGGACGCAAGGGCGCGTCTTTAAGCCAGTGCGCAACAACCTGGATGCTTTCGGCGGCATAAGACGGATCGCCATTCTGAGAAATCAGACCAGGATTTAGTCCGGGCACATGGTCGAGGCCGGCGGCCTCCGGCGCCAGCAATGGAATATTTGGCATGCCGCGCGTGGTCTTCGGAATCCACAATTCTGTGCGCCAGTCGAGAATCCGGCCATCGGGCGTAACCGCACCGGAAATGCCGATGAGCTGCGGTGGTCCTTTCGGGTCCCAGCCCAATTCGTCTTCGCGCGTCCATTGAACGCGGACGGGACGGCCCGCCGCGCGCGACAGGATTGCGGCGTCGGCCGCGGCGTCCTCATGGCCGTTCATGCCATAGCAGCCGGAGCCTTCGAGATAGATCAACCGCACTTTTTCCTTTGGCAAGCCGAGGAACCTGGCAAACGTTCCCTGATTCCCGTGCGTGCCCTGCGAAGCGGTCCACACCGTCGCGGAATCCCCGCGGACATCGGCCACGGCGCAGGATGGGCCGATCGAGGCATGGCTTTGCATCGGCCAGTAGTAAGTTGCGGTGAGCGCCTTTGCGCCATCCGGCCGTTGGGCGGCGGGGCTTCCTTTGTTGACGAGGGTCTCGTCGACGATGCCGGGGTCGGCGCGCAGCGCCGCGGCAAGATCGGCTTGGGCAGGAAGGCCGGTCCATTCGCTCCATTGTGCGCGCAACGCACGTGACGCGCGGATGGCATTCCATTCATCGTCCGCGACAACCGCCAGCAGGTCCTTTACGCGCACGACTTTTGCGCCAGGAATGTCCTTGATCGAGGACTCGTCGACCGAAACAAGCGTGGCGCCGACGGCGGCTGGCCGAATAACACGCGCATGCAGCATGTCGGGCACGGCGAAGTCATGCATGTAGACGTGCGTGCCAAAGCATTTTTCCGGCACATCCGGCCGCGCCAGCGCCTTGCCGACAATGGTGTAGGTCGCGGGATCCTTCAGCGGCGCCTTGGGGTCGAGCTTGAGATCAAACTGGCGCCCGCCAATCAGGCTGGCGAAGGCGACACCCGCGCCGCCGGCCTTCGGCCTCACTTCGCCGCCGATGGTGATGAGATCTTCGGGCTTGGCATTGAGACGCTGTGCCGCGAGATCAATCAGGGCCTTGCGGGCGGTAGCCGCCGCCTGCCGGATCTGCATGCCGCCGCGCTGGATTCCATTCGAACCGGATGTGCGGCCCTGGTCCGGCGTGAGCGCAGTATCGCCTTCCACGAATTTGATTTTGTCGACGCCGATGCCGAGCTCTTCGGCGGCGATCTGTGGCATGGAAATTCGTAGCCCCTGGCCAAGATCGACTTTGCCGCAATAGAGCGTGACCGTGCCGTCGCCGTTGACTGCTAGGAAGGAATCAACCGCTTTGGGATCAAGGCTGCGTGGTGCACCTGCTTGACCTTGCGCAAGCGCGCGCCCCGGCAAACCGGTCAGCGCGAAGCCGACGGTGATGGCGCCACCCTTAAGAATCGTGCGACGGGAGAAACGGGATTTTTTAAAAGGAGCGTTCATGTCAGCCTCCCTGTCCCGAGGCCGCCATGACGGCGCGTAAAACTCGTGTATGAGTTCCGCATCGGCACAGGTTGCCGTCGAGGGCCGACCGGATATCGGATTCGCTCGGCTTTTTGTTGGTCGACAGGAGAGCTGCCGCACTCATGATGATGCCGCTGGTGCAATAGCCGCACTGAGGCACTTGCTCCTTGATAAATGCGGTCTGGAGCGGATGCGGGTTGTCCGGAGTACCGAGCCCTTCCAGCGTAACGATTGGCTTGCTCTGTGCATCTGCAACGGTGGTCTGGCACGAGCGGACGGCTGCGCCGTCGATCAACACCGTGCATGCGCCGCATTGGCCAAGCCCGCAGCCGAACTTCGTTGCAGTCAGTTTGAGTTCGCGCAACACATAGAGCAAAGGCTTGGCCGGAGTCGGATGATTCGACGGCTTGCGCTTTGCCATTGATGCGAAGGTCGTACCTGGCCATGTCACCACTCCCTTTGCTTGCGCGGCTTATCGATGAGTTGCCACAGCTGAGCAGAGCCAAGACTATCGAACGATTCTCGTCGTGGGGGTTAAATCTTTGTAATTCAGCGGCCGCCCTTACCCTTTGATTTCACAATTGATCTTCAAACGGCGTCCGGAACAAGCGGGTCGAAAATTTATTCGCATACCCGTTACCTCCGCAGCGGCCCAAGCTTGCGCACAAGGCAACTGCCATTGACCTGAATCAAGGCAGGCGAAGTTAAGTTCATTTAAAAAATCCACATTGGAATTCCGTTGGCGCAAACCAAACCGCGGGTGCAGACAATGAGCAAAACGGGGCCATTCCGGAAACTATTCAGCGCACTCGTAAGCTTCTTGGCACCGCAGACATCGCCGAAATTCAATTGCGGGGATTGCGAGCGGAACGAGCAATGCGGTCTCCCGCCTCACGATGATTGCGCCTTCAGATTGTTACAGATTGCCCGTGACGGCGAAAAACAACGGCCCCGACCCGAGTATCTTTATCCGGCGATATGGCCGCGTTGACGGTCTTGATTCACATCAATGTTTTTCGTGTAGGTGCGCTCTTTAATTCTCAACTGTGTCGAGGGGAGTCCTTGCTGGGGAGCTTCAGACTTTCTTCGATGTGCGCGGGAGGACGCTCTTGAACGGCCGCTTAACGTCAGGCTGGTCGAGAGCGTCCACCTCGGCTCCCAAGGGAGAGTCCGATATGCCAAAAACAATAAACGAGACATTGGAACTGACGAGCACCCCGGTACTTTCAACAAAATGCGCCCAGTGTGGCAGGACGTTGATCGGACCTGAATGGTCAGAAAACGTCGCTGGCGGGGGGTGCGTTCACATCTGGCAATGCCCGGTTTGCAGTTGTGAATTTGAGACAACTGACAATGTCGTTGAAAAAACGGAATCCGACGCCGAGCTCGCTGAGGAGTTTCTTCCGAATTTACTCGTTGCGTGAGGCGTCAGCCGCGCCGGTCGCAACTCCACCACATTGACGATCAGGCAGCTACGGCCGCTCTAATGCGGCCAATCCCGACCTCAATTGTCCTTGGCGCCCTGCCGGATCCAGGTGCGGATGCTGTTGCGGTCGCAGCTCGACAGTTGCTTCTGGCCATGCGGCATGCGCAAGGCCGGAGAGGCACGCCAGTCCAGCAGCAACATCAGATTGCTGCTTTCCGGCTCGCGCGGGATGATCATGGGACCAAACTTGGTGCCCTTCATCACGCCCGCATAGCTCGTTAGATCCAGGCCGCTCTTTACTTGGCCCGCGCCGCCCGGCTCGTGGCACCCAGCGCAGCGCCATTTCAAAAGCGGGAGAATGTCTTCCTTGAAGCTCACAATCTCCGTCGCTGCGCATGCGTTTTGAGCATTCATGATGCCGGCGCTTGTGACAATTCCCGCACCTAGCGCGACAGCGCTTACGAACAGTAAAGGCCGCCTTTTCATGTGTATCTCCTATTGTCATTCCGGCGGTGTGGCGGCTTGCAAGCCGCCAACGCTACCAGACTATTCAAACTCCCGACTGCGGGGATTGATTTGCATCAAGCGAATCGACCTCATTTAGTACGTGCGTTTCCAGTCGCCGGTTAGTTGCCGACGTCTAGGGATTTTACAAACTCGTCAAAGCGCCGGCGTTTGTCGGCATCGCTGCCGATCGAATCGCGCGCAGCGGCGGCCGCACTTTGGGCCTTCTCGCGCTCGCCCAGAACAACATATGAGCGCACAAGCCGCATCCAGCCGTCGATGTCCGATCCATCGCGCTTCAGGCGTTCGGCGAGCTTCGACACCATGCCGCGAACCATTTCGTCCGTCTGGCTGTTGGCCTGGTTCGGGACAGGGGGGTTAGCAGCAGGAGAGGCTGTTGTGGCCGGCGCAGCCTTTGCTGCGTCATCAATTTTGAATCGTTGCAGCGCGTCATTGAACAGTTGCAATTTGCCGGGATCACCGGCCAGCGCAGCGCGGGCATCTTTGATGGCAGCGGCCGCTTTGTCTTTGTCACCGAGCGTGAGGTAGGAGCGGGCAAGCATGATCCACCCCTCCGGATCGGACCCTGACTTTTTCAGGCGTTCGGCCAGTTTCTCCACCATGCTCGGGGTCGTGTCGCCGTCATGTTGCGGAGGCGCGACCGCCGGATTGGGTGGCTGAACCGGTGAATTTGCCGGAGCGGGGGCATTGCCGCCTTCGAGTTCTTTGAGGGCGATATCGAGCCGCTGCCGTTTGTCCGGATCGCCCGCCAACGCACGCTGCGCATCGGCGATTGCAGATTGCGCTTTGTCAGGCTGGCCGAGCACTTTGTAGGAGCGCACCAGGCGCACCCACCCGTCGAGATCGGAGCCGTCCTTCTTCAGCCGTGCCGCCAACCCGTCGACCATTCCCTGGATCATCGCCGTTTGCTGATCAGGTGACTGGTTTGCGGCGGCTGCCATCTGGGCCGGCGTTGGGCCAGGCAATGGCGCGACCGCTTTGCCTTCGACGCGGGCAAGCGCGGTGCGCACGTCGCTCACCCAGCGCGCTCCGGCAGGGGCATCTGCAATGAGATCGCGCCAGATCTTTGCCGCGTCTTCGCGTCTGCCGTCCTGTTCGGCGGCGATACCAAGATAGTAACGTGCGCTCACGGTGGTGTCGTCGAGAGTGACCGCGCGCGTAAAGGCAGCCTGGGCTTCCGCCGTCACAACGCCATTGGCCTGCGCCATCAAGGCCTCACCGAGACTGGCCTGGCGATCCGCGCTCTCGCCAAGAAACTGCAGCGCACTACGCCACGCGTTCACCGAGTCCGAATAGCGGCCGAGCTGCATATAGACGGGCGCAAGCACCTCCCAACCACGGCCGTCCTTGGGGTTGTTTTGGAGATGTTCTTCGACCTTGGCGACGAGATTTTCGATTCCCGCCTGTTTGTTGGGTTGCGCATCGCCCTGCGCCACGAGCCCCTCGGACGCCAGGCTTGGCGAACCTATGCGAAGATAAAGGCCACCAGCCCCGATCGGCAGCAACAGAACCGCAACAATGATGCCTGTGCGCCGGTACCATGCAGTTGCCGCCGGAAATGGCACGGGCCCCGCCTTTGCTGTGTCAGCTGCGGCAAGCAAGCGTCGGGAAATTTCCACGCGCGCCGCTTCCGCCTCGGTTTTGCCGATTGTGCCGGCCGCCAGATCGCGCTCGACCTCATCGAGCTGATCGCGATAGACCGCAACATCGCTGCCCGAGCGGGCAGCCTTGCCATTTTGCGCGAGCGGCCAGATGACAGCAAAAATAGCAGCCGCGGTCATCAACGCCAGGATCAGCCACAGGGTCATTACACTAGTCTACCAAACCATCACCGATGCCGGTGGCTTGCGCCACGCGCGCCAGTCGCCCTCAGCGTCCTGGCGGGGCGTTATTAGCCCGAATTCATCGGGCTGTCGCAGACTGAATTGACGGGTTACTTCTTCACTTTGAAGCCATTTTCCTTGAACTTCTCACCGAATGGCTTGAGCTTTCCGCCGCCGGCGGGGTTCGAATGGCACTGCCCGCACGGCAAACCTGTCTGGGCCGCGAATTCCGGCTTCGCATTTGCCGGTGTCGAGACCGCGAGGGTGGCGGTCATGCCCACCAGCAGTGCCGTTCCGATGCCCGCTACAGTGTAAAGTGCAGCGGTACGAATCGAATTGGAAGCGTCGCGACGTCCTGAATGCACCATGGAAAACCCCTTTATTCGTATTGATAGCTTTTCAGCTCGCCCCAGAAAAGTTGTAGCGCCGTATCACTGCCGCATAAACGCAAGAATGCAAGGTTGGCGCGCGGAATACTTAGTTACCGTAGGCAACTTGTTGCTCGTGCATTTGACGGTGTCGAACATCAAATAGAACAATATAATCAGCATGTTGTTGCGTGTATCGCAGTGGAGCAATCGATAAATCCGAAAAACAGATTCCGCGCTTTGCGGTACATCAAAAGCACGCGCCGATTTATTCGTGGCGTAATTTTCTTTTGCGCTTGATTGCGGCAAATATTGGCAGACAATAATCTTAGTTGTGCTGGGGCGGGGGTTGGGGATGGTTCGTCCGGTCAGTACCGACCGTGCGTTTTCGAAATTGCATCGGTGGCTGTTTATCGGCGGGCGCGTTGCTCGCGTTACGGCTCATCGGCAACTGTCGATTCTTGCAGCGGCGTTTTTAATCGTCTGGCTCACGATGACGTCTTTCGTTGCGTCCGCGAGCGCCGGCGAGGCGAGTATCAGCAACGATAGTGTCTCAGCGTTACGTGATTACGCTCAGTTGGTCGATGTGGCGCGCAAGCCATCCGGCGCGCGTGATCAAAGCTCCGACAATCCTGCGCCAAAGGAAACGGCCGACGCCACGATTGCGGCGCTGCGCATATTTGCGCAGCAGATCGGTTCTAATCAGCCCGAGTCGATCAAGGGCCTGCCGAAGTTGGCAGACGCAGACAATCTGCTGGATTTTTTGCGGGAACGGGGCTCTTCCACGCCACCTGCTGCGGCACCAAAAGGAACTTCAAAAGGCAATGGCCCGGTCGCCGGCGGGACAAAATCAAGCGCACCGGTCGAGGCAAGCTTTGTCGGCGCAAAAGTCTGTGTGACTTGCCATGCGACCCAGGCTGATTCGTTCAGCCACACGCTGATGGGCCGGATTGGTAAAACCCAAAAAGGCAAATTCGATTGCGAGAATTGCCACGGCCCCGGGTCGGCACATGTGAAGGCCGGTGGCGGGCGCGGCGTGGGCGGGATTATCTCGTTCCGGCCGGAAGACCAGTCGCGCACGGCCGATGAAAACAACGCCATCTGCCTCACCTGCCATCAACGCGGCGATCGCACTTACTGGAGCGGCAGCACTCACGAAACGCGCGGCCTGATGTGCACGAATTGCCACACCGTCATGAAGCAGGTGTCGCGCAAATTCCAGATCAAGACAGCCTTCGAACCCGACACGTGCTTCCAGTGCCACAAGGATCGGCGCGCGCAATTGTTCCGCACGTCGCACATGCCGCTGCGCGAAGGCAAGATGGTGTGCTCGGACTGCCACAATCCGCACGGCAGTGCGACCGAAGCGATGCTGCGCGAGAATTCAATCAACGACACTTGCTACAAATGTCACGCAGAGAAACGCGGGCCATTCCTGTTCGAACACGCACCCGTGCGCGAGAACTGTCTGAACTGTCACGATCCACACGGGTCTGTGAACGAATACATGCTGAAGATGTCGCGACCGCGGCTGTGCACCGAGTGTCATGCCTTCGGTCACGGCACGACCAGCGGTCCGCTGGCAGTGCAGTCGATCAGCCGCCAATGCCAGAACTGCCATACCGAAGTCCACGGTACCAACAGCCCGTCTGGGCCGCTGCTGCACCGGTAATGGACGCTGAGCGGCGGCTTTGGTGAAGACCCAATTGCCCGGGGGGGCGAGTGAGATGAATAGGCTAGTCGTTCTCTCAGCGGTTGCAGGATCGTTGCTCCTGGCAGGGGCGATCGTGCCTGCTACGGCGGCGGATATGGTCACCAAAGCCCCTGCCATGTCGGTCGCCGACACGTGGTGGGCCTTTCACGGCGATTTTGAATTGGGCGGCCGCTTCTTCGCGAACGATCCGAACAAGAATGGTATTGCCAGCCAAGGCCAGAAAAGCCTCGGCAAGTACTATGAGTACAGCGATATAAAGCCCGGCGTGTTCGGAAATGGCTGGCTCAACGGCCAGACCAAGGACGGCCTCTATAACTTCGACATCTGGGCCGACAATGTCGGCTACAACGATCAGCACTATGAAGCCGGCGTGTCGAAGGCGGGCGAATATTACTTCGACATTGGCTGGGACCAGACGCCGCACATTTACAGCACCAATGCGCAGACGCTCTATAGCGGCCTGGGCGGCGGGGCTCTCGTTCTGCCTCCCGGGTTGTCGAACACCTTGTTCGGCGATGCCGGCTGCGCGAGGGTCGCCGGTCAGCAGCCGGCCGGATGCGCCAGCGGCAACCCCACAGCCGGCCAACGGGCTGCTATCCAGCGCGATATCACCAACAATCTTTACACGACGGACATCGGCATCCGGCGCGACACCGCCGCGGTCGCGTTCCGCTGGACCCCGACCGATGCCTGGGACATCAACTTCAACTATTCGAACATGCACCGTTGGGGTTCGCAGGTGGAAGGCGTCGTATTTTCGCCGGGCACTTCCGGCGTTACGGCGCAAGTGCCGAAGCCGGTTGATGACAGGACGCAGAATTTCGGCGTGAACGGCGAATACAAGGGGACATCGCCTTGGGGCAAAGCCTTCACGTTCAAGCTGGGTTATAGCGGCTCGATCTACGAGGAGGCGCAGGATTCCTACACCGTGCAGAATCCGTTCTGCGCCACCGGTTCAGGCCCAGGCGAATGCGCTCGTAACGGTTCACCCTCAAGCCCGCTCGCACTCATGACACTATGGCCTAACAACTCGGCGCATGGGTTGAATTCGACCGTCGGCGCGGATCTGCCGTTCAAGAGCCGGTATATGGGTACGATTTCTTATACCTGGATGCGGCAGAACGATTCATTCATTCCCAGCATCAGCCCAGTCATCTTCACCAACGCCGGGAATACCGTCCTCGGCGCGCCATCGGTATTGCCGGCATCCAGTCTCAACGGGCAGATCAACACGTTCCTGTCGAACAACGTGGTTACGACGCAGATCACCCCTGAGCTGAAGTCGAAGCTCAGTTACCGTTATTACAACTTCGACAACAGCACGCCTGAGCTGCTTTTCAATGATTGGACTTTGACTGACGTCAAGAGTGCCAACGTGGTTACGGCGACTTATGCGCCGGTCAACAGCATTTCGGTCTCTTACACGAAACAGAATGCAGGCGCCGAGCTGGTGTGGTCCCCGATCCGTCAATGGAATCTCGGCGCCGGATATGGCTATGAGCGCTACAACTGGACGCGTGCGGATGCCGACGTGACCCACGAAAATTCCGGCAAGGTCTTTGCCGATTACAAGCCGTGGTCATGGCTGACGGCGCGTGCCAGTTACGTCGCTTCCGACCGTCACTACGACACGTATAACTATCGTGGCTTCGTCGGCAATTTCCAATGGGCCGATCCAGGCTGCCAAACCGCCGCCGGCTGCAGCACGCAATACAACGTCGCCATGCGGCAATTCTATCTCGACAATCGGCAGCGACAGGTCGGAAAATTTTCGGTGGCGGTCGATGTCATGCGCGGCCTGACGATCACGCCCACTTTCGGCTATCAGGATGACAACTATTCGATCAGCGCAACGGAAGCCGGCTTGTCTCGCTCGCAGTCGGTTAAGGCGGGGGTCGAGGTCGCCTATGCGATCAGTCCAACGACCAATTTCATCGTCGCATATATGAACGAACAGTACCTGCAGAGACTTAAATTCACGACGGCTGCCGGTGGCGGAGTAATGACGGCCGCCAACACGTGGAACGCCGATATCAGCGACACCGTCAACACATTCATGGGAGCCGTGAATTGGGGTGCGATTCCGGACAAGCTTGACTTTCGGCTGAGCTATGCATTGTCGCTGTCAAAAGACATTCAGGCGCCGCTACAAGCGAACAACGGCACACAGCCCAGCGCGGCGACCGGTGGAAATTTTCCTGACGTGACGGGCCAGTGGTCGCGACTGGAAGCTCAGGCCAAGTATACCTTCGACAAGGATTCCGTTCGCATGCTCGGCATCCACGGCCAGGCTTATGCCAAGCTTCGCTATGTCTGGGAGCGCAACAGCGTCAACAATTACGACCAGGACATCATGCAGGCCTATATGAATCCGTTGATCAGCAACACCGGCTTCATGACCTGGATGGCTTACGACAACCCGAACTACAATGTTCACCTGATCGGCGCTTCGCTCGGCGTCAAGTGGTAGGGACGGATGGCCGCGCAGGCTGAATCTGATGCGGGCGCCAGTGCCGTATTGATCTCAATCAACACGTTTCGCCGGCATTTCGACTACCAGATGCGAGCACTTGAGACCGCCGATTGGTTGAACCTGCTGGTCCGAATCATCGTCAGGAACCGCAATGAGCGCTTCAAGCAGCCCTGAGCCCTCGAAAAGTCTGATTATACGAATCTGGCTATTTCTCACGCGTCCCAGTTCGCGCTTTTCGCTTGCGACATTGCTCATTGTAGGGGGTATTGGCGGCGTCCTGTTCTGGGGCGGCTTCAACTGGGGCCTGGAACTGACAAACACCGAGGCATTTTGCATCTCCTGCCACGAAATGCGGGACAATCCGTACAAGGAGCTTCAGGAAACCATTCACTTCAAGAATCGGTCGGGCGTTCGGGCGACGTGTCCGGACTGTCATGTTCCTCACGAATGGTTTTACAAAATCCGTCGAAAGATCCAGGCCAGCAACGAAGTCCTGCACAAAATTCTGGGCACCATCGATACCCCGGAAAAATACGAACAGCATCGGCTTGAGCTCGCTCAGCACGTTTGGGCGACAATGAAGGAGAATAATTCGCACGAATGCCGCAATTGCCATTCGGCGGGGTCCATGGATCCGCACAAACAATCAGAGGCCGCACAGAAGGTTATGGCCGAAGGGTTCAAGGCCGGTCTGACCTGTATCGATTGTCATAAGGGCATCGCTCATCATCTGCCGAAATTTCCAGATGAGGACGAGGACGAGTCAAAGAAGAAATAGGCTGCAGTTTTTAGTTTGAATCAGGCGAGGGGAGACCTAGGTCATGACGGATCTGAAGCCATTATCAGGGCCTGTGTGCGCTTTAGCAGCGACCGGAACTATCGCGCTGATCGTGGGCTTGGCAGTTGTCGTTATCCCTCGACCGGCCGGTGCGCTGCCGTCCTACGCACAACAAACAGGCTTGGCCTGTGGTCGCTGCCATGTGAGCCCGGCGGGCGGCGGTCCGCGCACCGCGTTCGGCAATGCTTTCGCGGCGAACGGCCACAAGGTGCCGGCCAAGTCCACCAAGCCCGCCAAGACCAGTGCCGGTGGCGCCGCGCCGTCATCAGGTTCGACTACGGAGCCGGCGACGTCCAGTCCCGTCGTCACTGGCGGCGGCGGCTATTATTCGTCGATCGTCAATCCGCGTTTCGGCTATGTGCCGGAATTAGGCTATTCGAACGGCGTCTTCTTCAGGATCTATCCGCACAGCGACTGATACAGTCGTCGGCCGCCGGCTTTTATCGGGAATCGGATCCCACACTTGCGGGTCCTGCCGCGTGACGTTGCAGAATGTCGGAGGAAATCTCATGTTCGCGACCATACTCGCCGCCGCGCTGGCGCTGCTGGGCTTCATGCTTCTGGCTGTTTCTGCGTTTCTTGGTGTGACCCATATCGCCGACTGGACGATGAACGCTGCGCAAGTCTCTCTCTTATTGGCGGCATGCATTTATCTTGGATATTTTCTGGCCGCCTGCGTCACTGAAGTCCGCAATATGCGCTGAATAGACGCAGCTTTCGCGACGACTGGCGGCAGTCGTTGCGGGTCTATATGGTGCTCGGCGAAGCGGGTGCGCCAGCCATGACCGGCGCCGTCCCGAAGCTAATGACCAATAATTCGAGACTTGAAAGTTGAGTAAGGCGGAATGACGCGTAAGCAACGACGCCTGGTTCTGATCGGCACGAGTTTGTGCGTCCTCGCATTTGCGGCCGCGTTGGTGCTCAGCGCAATGCGCGAACTCGATCGTTTTCTTTACATCGCCGACCGACGTCGTCGAAAAACATAATCCTCCGGGCGCGCGTCTGCGCATCGGCGGGCTGGTTAAGCCAGGCAGTGTCGTGCGCGGGGACAATCTGCAGGTTCGTTTCGCCATTACGGACGGCAAAACCGACGTCCCGGTCCATTACCAGGGCATCGTGCCGGACCTGTTTCGCGAGGGCCAAGGCGTGGTGGCGGAAGGTAAACTTGAGACTGGCGGCAACTTCGCTGCCGATTCCGTGCTTGCCAAGCACGATGAGCGGTATATGCCGCGCGAGGTTGTAGACGCCTTGAAGAAAAGCGGGCGTTGGCAGGAAGGCGAGACCAAAGGCTCCGGGAGCGCGCCGCGATGATCGCAGAGCTCGGCCACTATGCATTGGTGCTGGCGCTGGCGCTGGGCCTGATCCAGGCGATTGCGCCGATCGTCGGCGCGCGCATCAATGATGCCGCGCTCATGCGTCTCGCCAACTCCACCGCTCTGATGCAGTTTGCCTTTGTCGCGTTCTCGTTCGCGGCACTCACGATCTGCTACGTCAATTCGGATTTTTCAGTAGCTAACGTCTTCGAGAATTCTCACTCGAGGATGCCTCTGATTTACAAAGTCACCAGCGTGTGGGGCAACCACGAGGGCTCAATGCTCCTGTGGGTCCTCATACTTGCCCTCTTCGGGGCGCTGGTGGCGGCGTTCGGCAACAATCTGCCAGCGACCCTGAAGGCCTATGTGCTGGCGGTGCAGTCCTGGATTGCCAGTGCCTTTTATCTCTTCATTCTGCTGACTTCGAACCCGTTCCTTCGTCTGGAGCAGGCTCCATCCGAGGGCCGCGACCTTAATCCGATCCTGCAAGATCCCGGTCTCGCGATCCATCCGCCGTTGCTTTACATCGGCTATGTCGGTTTCTCGATTGCATTCTCCTTTGCGATCGCCGCCCTGATCGAGGGGCGCATCGATGCGGCTTGGGCGCGTTGGGTACGGCCCTGGACTCTTGCGGCCTGGATGTTCCTGACCATCGGCATCGCCATGGGGTCGTACTGGGCCTACTACACGCTCGGCTGGGGGGGCTTCTGGTTCTGGGATCCGGTGGAGAATGCTTCGTTCATGCCGTGGCTTGCCGGCACGGCGCTATTGCACTCCGCCGTCGTGATGGAAAAGCGCAATGCGCTAAAGATCTGGACGATCCTGCTCGCCATTCTTACATTTTCACTTTCGTTGATCGGCACATTCCTGGTGCGGTCAGGTGTGCTCACGTCGGTGCATTCCTTTGCGACTGATCCGACGCGCGGCGTTTTCATCCTCGCGATCCTGGTCCTGTTTATCGGCGGCGGTCTGACACTCTTTGCCTGGCGCGCATCGACGTTGAAGCAGGGCGGAATTTTCGCGCCGATTTCGCGCGAAGGCGCCCTGGTGTTCAACAATCTGTTTCTGACGACCGCTTGTCTCACCGTGTTCGTCGGGACGCTCTATCCACTTGCTCTGGAAGCGATGACTGGTGACAAGATTTCCGTCGGTGCGCCGTTTTTCAATTTGACCTTCGGGCCGCTGTTCGTAGCGCTGCTGTTTGTCGTGCCGTTCGGCCCCCTGCTGGCGTGGAAGCGGGGCGATCTACTCGGCGTTGCACAGCGGTTGATGGCGGCCTTCGCCATCGGAATTGTTGCGGTTGCTGCAACATTTGCGGTGGAAAATGGCCAGTCGGTGCTCGCGCCGTTCGGCGTCGGTCTTGCATTTTACGTGATGGCTGGATCGCTGATCGATCTCGTCGAGCGGACCGGTCTTTTCCGGTTGCCGCTCGCAACGGTGCGCATGCGCGCGGCCGGGTTGCCGCGTTCGACCTGGGGCACCGCGGTGGCGCATTTCGGCGTTGCCGTGTCCATGCTCGGCATCATTTGCGCCGCGACCTGGGGAAGCGAACGCATCATTGCTTTAAAGCCGACACAGACTGTTTCCATTTCCGGATATGAGCTTTCCTTCGATGGTGTCTCGCAAAGGCCCGGCCCGAATTATGATTCACTGATCGCAAAATTCACCGTTCGCCGCGATGGCGCGGTGGTCGGCGTCATGGAGCCGTCGAAGCGGACATTTTCGTCCCGCAGCATGACGACCAATGAAGCGGCCTTGATGACAATTGGCGCCGGCCAGCTTTATCTGTCGTTGGGCGATCCGAATGACGACGGCGCGCTTGCGATCCGTCTTTATTACAAGCCCATGGTCATGCTGATCTGGCTGGGAGCCATCGTGATGATGTTCGGCGGCGCGTTGTCGTTGTCGGATCGAAGGCTGCGGGTCGGCGCTCCGAAGCCGGCGGTGAATTCGGCAATGCAGGCGGCGGAGTAAAATCAATGCGCCGGCTCGTACTGGTGGCGTTGCTCTTCGCGCTTGTTACGACGGCGCCTTCACTCGCCGTGCAGCCAGATGAAATGTTGAAAGATTCGGCGCTCGAGGCCCGCGCGCGAACTTTGTCCAGCGAGTTGCGTTGTCTGGTTTGCCAAAACCAGTCGATCGATGATTCAGAAGCTCCACTTGCCCGCGATCTCCGGCTGCTGGTGCGTGAGCGCCTGACGCAAGGCGACAGCGACACGCAGGTGCTTGATTTTCTGGTATCGCGTTACGGTCAATTTGTATTGCTGAGACCTCGTCTTGAATTGCAGACGATTCTCCTATGGGGCTTGCCCCCGGCTGCGTTACTGGCGGGCGTGCTTGGGCTGTTGGTGACAGCACGCCGTCGGAGAAAACTTTCTGTTGACGTCGCTCCACTCAGCCCCGAAGAGCAGCAAAGGCTTTCCATTCTGGCGCATCGCGATTCCTGAGGTAGAATAATCACAGCGGTACAATTCATAATTGTAGTTTGGCAAAACGAACCCAACGAGACATTGTAGGAATTGCCATGTCGGCGCACGCAACGACGATGGCGCAGGCCCCGCTCAAGGCCGCGTTGATCGGCGTCGGCGCCTGGGGCCGCGTGCTGGCGAATGCTGCCGGCCTATCCGCAAAGATCGAATTGGCCTACTGCGTTGGCCGCAATCCTGAGAAGCTTGGCGCGTTTTCGCGCGATACCGGCATTCCGGCGCGCCGCTTTGATGATGTGCTGGCCGACAAGACCGTCACTGCGGTCGTGCTGGCCCTGCCGAATGAACTGCATTTCGAGTTTGCGGAACGTGCAGCGCGCGCCGGCAAGCACATCTATATTGAAAAGCCGATTGCCAATACGATGGCTGATTCAATCGCCATTGCTGCGTTGGAACCGGCCCATGGCGTGCTCATCGTGGTCGGGCACTGCGCGCGTCTGCTGAGCGGCGTACGCGCGATGCGGACGGCGATCGACGCCGGTACGCTCGGCAAGATCACCCAAATCGAAACTAATTTCTCGAATGACCGCGGCCTGCGGCTGAGCCGGGACGATTGGCGGTGGTATTCGAAAAGCGCGCCTGGTGGTTCTCTGAGCCAGATCGGCGTGCACCAGTTCGACACCCTGCGCTATCTCGGCGGCGATATCGCCGCGATCAGCGCCAGCACGGGGCGTCATTCGCCCGTGGGTGCCGAGGTCGAAGATCAGTGGATCGTCACGGTGCATTTTGCCGACGGCAAATTGGGCACTGTCGTCTCCAGTTGGACGAGCCCGGGCACGTTCAATGTGAGGGCGACCGGGCTCGATGCACTCATGGTCTACGATATCGACCAAACTTATTGGGCGAGTCCGGAACGGCTGCACGAGAATGCAACGCTCTACCGGCAGGCACGCGGAAAAGGGCCTGCCGAGAGGCAAGCGCTCCCTGTTCCGCCGGGAAACATGTATCGCGACGAACTGGACATGTTCGCCGACAGTGTCGCGCGTAACGCGGATTGCGAACTGTCGGCCGCCAACGGCTGCCAGGCAGTCGCGGCGGTCTATGCCGCGCTTACGTCGGCAAAGGAAGGCAGCCGCGCTGTGACCTTGAACGAGATTGTTGATGCGGCACGATGAAATGCACAGGAATGTCAAAACGGGGTAATGCCATGCATAAGACCTTGCTTGCTGCGGCGATTGCTTTCCTTGTTGTGACACCGGCGATCGCCGGCGAAGTGGTGGTTTTTTGCCCCGGCGCGGTGCAGTCGGTGGTGCGCGAATTGGTCAAATCGTACGAACAAAAGAGCGGCAACACGGTGAAATTCGAATTCGGTACCGCCGGCGCCATCGCCAAGCGTGTCGCCGAAGGCGCCGAAGGTGACGTAGTGCTGGCGACCAATGCAGGACTTACCGCGCTGGCCAAGGAGGGCAAGGTCGATGGCGGCACCATCCGCGATCTCGGCAGCATGGGTGTGGGCGTGGCGGTCAAAGCCGGCGCCCCCAAACCGGACATTCACGACGTTGATGCGTTCAAGGCCTCGATGTTGGCCGCCAAGTCGATCATGTATGCCAACCCGGCCAAAGGTGGCCAGAGCGGCATTCATGTCGCCAAGGTGTTCAGCAAACTCGGCATCGACAAGCAGATCGAGCCAAAATTGCAGTTGCGCGATCGCGGGCCGGATGGATTGAGAGAAGTCGCTGCCGGAGGCATCGAAATCGGACTCGGCCAGATCAGCGAAATCCTCGCCAACAAGGATGTGGTGCTTGTTGGCCCGCTGCCGGCGGAAATCCAGGGCGCCGTGACGTTTTCTGCGTCCGTGCACGCCGCTTCCAAAAACAAGAAGGCGGCCGAGGACCTGATCCAGGAGCTGACCACGTCGGCAGCCAAGGAACAGTTCAAGGCGCGAGGCTTTACCGTGAGCTAAGGGACCCCGGCGTCACGCCACGTTGCGGGCAGCGATCGCAACGTGGTGGCGGCGGACGCAATCTTCGTCCACGTCGACGCCGAGCCCGGGCCGATCAAGGCCATCGACATGACCTTTGGCCGTCGGGATCGGCTGGGCCGTCACGTCTTCCGCGAGGCTTGTGTGCGTCAGCGTCAGCCCCCACCCGATGTTGGGAATGACGGACGCGACGTGCAACGCCGCCGCGCAAGCGATGCTTGATTCGCCGGTCTTGCAGGAAATGTTCACGCTCATGCCGAGCCGGTCGCAGAGCCTTCCGGCTTCGGTGACCGCGCGGATGCCGCCGAGCTTGATCGCCTTCAGGCTGACGCCGCGCGCCGCCTTGTGCTCGTGATGACGCTTGATGTCCTCAAGCGAATGAATGCCTTCGTCGGCGCCGATGGCGATGTCGGTCGCTGCCGCGACCGATGCCATGCCGGCAAGATCGGAGGCCTCGACCGGCTGCTCGAAGAAATCAAGTCCGGATCCTTTCACTGCGCGGACATAGGTGAGGGCCTGCTCGGTGGTGAAACCCTGGTTTGCATCGGCCGAAATGAGCATGCCGCCGCCCAGCAACTTGCAGATGTCGCGCGTGCGCGCGGCATCATCTTCAGGCGCGCCGATGCCAACCTTGATCTTGTAGGCCGTGAAACCAGCTGCCTTCTTTTTTTCCGCATCGCGCAGGTCGCCTTCGTAGTCGCCGCCGCCGATCACGCCGAGCAGCGGCATGCGGCTGCGTTTCTTTTCGCCCAGCAGCGCGTGCACCGGCTTTCCGGCAGCGCGGCCGGCGAGATCGTGCAGCGCGATTTCGATTGCAGCCTTGGCGCCGTGATTGCCATACATGCGGCCGTCCATGGCCGTCAGCGCGCCGGAAATGTCGGCGGCGTCGCGGCCGCGCAGTGCAGAGCTAAGATAATGAACGGCAGAAACGATGCTCTCCAGCGTATCTCCGGTCATCACCGGCGCGGAAGCGGCTTCGCCCCATCCGATTGCGCCATTGTCTGCTTCGATGCGCACCAGGACGTTGTCAGCGCGCCGGACTTCTTCTCCCGCCATGATGACGGGCTTGTGCATCGGCAGGCTGACTGCAATCGGCTCGATTGTCTTGATTTGCACGACACCTCCGTAGTCATTCCGGACGCCGTTAGGCGATCCGGAATCCAGAAACACGCACCGAGCTCGCTGCTGGATTCCGGGTTTGCGAGCCATAGCGCGTCAAAGACGCGCGCAACGGCTCGCACCCCGGAATGACCATCGCTGCTAAAGTTTCTTGATGCCAGCCGTGTCGATGATGTCCTTGAACTGGCCGATTTCCTTGGTCACGCGCGTCCAAGCATCTTTGGCGCCCTTTGGCCGTACCGAGAAGCCCGACTTATACATCCGGTCTTTCATCTCCGGTGTGCTGAGCACCTTCAGCGTTTCCTTCTCCAGCCAGGTGACGATTTCGGTTGGAGTCTTGGCGGGCGCCAGCAGCACCATGTCGGTGGGGAACACGAAGTCCTTGTAGCCCTGTTCCTGCATTGTCGGCACGTCGGGCAGGTCGGGCCAGCGCGTCTCGGCTGACACCGCGAGGCAGCGTAGCTTGCCGGCCTTGATGTGCGGTTGAGCCGGCCCCAGCGAGCCCGAGCTCAATTGTACGGTGCCGGAAAGCAGCGCCTGGATGGCGTCGCCGCCGCCCTTGAACACGACGTCTTCGAGCTTCGGCAGCTTCTCGCGGATTTTCAACACTTCGAGCTGGATCTGCGGACTTGTACCGATCGGCGGCGTCGCGCAGTTGAACTTCTCGGGGTTGGCGCGGGCGAGCGCGACGAATTCCTTCATGTTCTTCGCCGGCAGGTCGGCCTTCACCACAAAAGTGTTGGGAGAAGATGCCAATTCGCTCACGCCCACGAAGTCCTTGTGTGGATCATAAGGAATTTGTTTGTAGAGACTTGGATTGATCGACCAGGCATTGGTCGCGAGCAGAAGCGTGTAGCCGTCCGGCTCGGATCGCGCGGCGTTGCCGAACCCGATATTGCCGCCGGCGCCGCCGATATTCTCGATGATGAATGTCTTGCCGGTCGATTGTTGCAGCGCCGCGGAAACGATGCGGCCGACGATGTCCGAGGGTCCGCCGGGTGTGTTCGCGACGACGATTTTGACCGGACGATCGGGATAGGCGGCATAGGCCGAGCGTACGCGCAGGAACGCCGGCGCCGCGGCGCCGGCGGCGAGTGCGCCCGCGCCCTTGATGATGCTGCGACGCGTAGGCGTCGAATGTCCTTTGGATCCTGTCATTGTCCTCCCCTGAGCTTCAGCAATATTTTCTGATTAGCGCCATACGAAGTCTTAGGCTAAGCTTTTGCGATTACTGGAGCAATGGCTTCGACGATGGGCGTTAGCGGTTTGGTCAAAGTGCGAAAATTTCACAATATTCAAAAACCAGCGGCCCGGTCCTTCCAGCCATGACGACTCTCCAAACGCGAGCGACGACCTGGCACGAAATCGTGCTCGCAACTCTCAAAGCCAACGACGTAAGGCTGGTGGTTTACGTCCCCGACCGGGTCTTCACGCCCCTGATCAAGGCCATCCATGCCGACAATTTTTTCACGACTTTCGCCGCCACCCGCGAAGAAGAGGCCCTTGGCATTGTCAGCGGCGCCTGGATGGGAGGCATGCGCGGCGCCGTGCTGATGCAGACCAGTGGCTTCGCCACAATTCCAAATGCGCTGGCCTCTCTGGTCGTCCCGTCGCAAATACCGGCGCTGATTTTTGTGTCGGAACGCGGGACGCTCGGCGAGTTCAACCTCGGCCAGGCGCTGGTCTGCAAGACCATGCGGCCGGTGCTCGATTCGCTTGCCGTCGAAAATATAACGATCACGCGCCAAGACGAACTCGCATTCATCGTCGATCGTTCGATTAAGCAGGCCGTCGCCACGCAAGCGCCCGTCACCTTCATTCTCTCGCCTTTGCTTACGGGCGGCAAAGTGTTCGAGGCTTGATGTCATGACCGCCACAAAGACCGGAGCCATCGGCGCCCACAACGCAAAGGTGATGAACCGTTTCGAGCTGACCAAACGGCTGGTGAGCCATCTCAAAAACGATGAAGCGGTGATTGGCGGCATTGGCAACGCCAATTTCGACCTGTGGGCGAGTGGCCAGCGGCCGCAGAATTTCTACATGCTGGGCAGCATGGGCCTCGCCATTCCGATCGCGCTTGGCGTTGCTATTGCGCAACCGCGGCGGCACGTGATTGCGCTTGAGGGCGACGGATCGCTGCTGATGCAGCTCGGTTGCCTTGCCACTGTCGCCGAGCGGACGCCAAAGAATCTCACGATCGTCGTGTGGGACAATGGCATTTACCAGATCACCGGTTCGCAGCCCACGCCAGGCGCAGCGACGGCGGACCTCGTCGCGATTGCGCGTGGCGCCGGCATTGCCAATAGTGCGTGGGCCGCCGAAGAAAGTGATTTCGATCGTCTGGTGGTATCAGCGCTCAAGGGCGGGGCACCCAGCCTGATTGTCGTCCGCATCGACGGTAAGCCTGCCGTCGGCGCCACCGATCGTGATCCGGTGCAAATTCGCGAGCGCTTCATGCGCGGGCTTGGCGTCAAAGGCGGAGCCGGTCCCTAAACACTTTCAGGAATGGCGCAGCGTTTGAAGATCGCTCAGATGCCGCCTTTTATTTCGCTAATCGAGAATGCCGGCTGTCATTGCCATACGCACCAGGTCGGACAGGCTGTTGGCCGACATTTTGGTCATCAGATTGGCGCGGTAGATCTCGACCGTGCGTGGGCTGATACCGAGGTCGAATGCAATCACCTTGTTAGCCTTGCCGGCAACCAGACCTTCGAGCACCTGTCGCTCGCGATTGGACAGAGCGGCAAGCTTGTCATGAATGTCCGCGATTTCCGCCTTGTGCCTGGCGGCGCCGGCCTCGGTGTTAAGGGCGGAGCGGACCGCCGCGAGCAACAAGTCGTCGTCGAACGGTTTTTCCAGAAAATCGACGGCGCCGATTTTCATGGCTTCCACCGCCAGCGATATGTCGCCGTGGCCGGTAATGACGATGACCGGAATATCAAGTCCACTCTCCTTGAGACGGCGCAAGAGGTCGATGCCCGTGATCTCAGGCATCCGCACATCGGTTATGATGCACCCGGATTTGATGGCCGGCAGCACGTCCAGAAATGCCTTGGCTGAGTCAAAACCACGAACGCTGACACCAGCGGTTTTGAGCAGAAATTCTAGGGATTGCCGAACGGCGTCATCGTCATCGATCACGTAGACGATTGGCTCAGGCTGCATCGTCGACATCTCCTTCATCTACGACTGCAAGCGTGAAATGGAAAATCGTGCCGCCGGTTGGATTCGGCTCGACCCAGATCCGTCCAGCGTGAGCCTCCACGATGGTGCGCGATATTGACAGGCCAACACCCATGCCCTGGCGCTTGGTCGTGATGAATGGCTGGAACAACTGCTCGGCGACTTCCGGCGCAATTCCGGAGCCGGTGTCGGCAACGCTGATGCGAACAAATTTATCCTCGGCTGGAGTGATTGAGATGACGAGATCGCGCGCTTGCGATGTCTCCATGGCGTCCATGGCGTTGCGGATCAGGTTGAGGAGAACCTGCTGAATCTGGACGCGGTCTGCGAGCACGAGGTCGACCTCAGGATCAAACCGGAATTGAACACGGATCCCGCGGTCCTTTACGCCCACAAGTGCAAGGGCACTGGCCTCTTCGACGAGCTTGGTGATATTTTCCACGCGTCGCTCGCTTTCGCCGCGCGAAACAAAATCGCGGAGACGGCGGATAATCTGGCCTGCGCGCATGGCCTGGTCGGCGGCTTTCTCCAGGGCATCACGCATCATGATGGATTTTTCATCGCGGTTGTCTTCGAGCAGCCGCTTTGAGCCCTTGAGATAGTTTGAGATTGCCGACAGCGGTTGGTTGAGTTCATGCGCCAACGTTGACGCCATCTCGCCCATGGCGGTCAGTCTCGAAATATGGACAAGTTCGGATTGCAATTCCTGCAGGCGCGCTTCCGTCTGCTGCCGTTCGGTCAGATCGCGGATGAAGCCGGTGAAAAAACGCCGGTCACCGGATTTCATTTCGCCTACGGCGAGCTCCATCGGAAAGGTCGAGCCGTCCTTGCGCTGGCCGACTACGACCCGGCCAATACCGATGATGCGTCGCTCGCCTGTCGTTCGATAGCGCTGCAGGTAACCGTCGTGGCCTTCACGATAGGGCTCGGGCATCAGGATTTTTACATTCTGACCGATTGCCTCGGCCGCTCGTAGTCCGAACAGGCGTTCGGCAGCGCTGCTGAATGATTGCATGATACCGCGCTCGTCGATCACGATCATCGCCTCGGGCACGGTATCGAGAATTGATTGAAGATGTGCTTCGCGTGCCAGCGCATCCCGGCTCATGACCGTCGCACGCACGCGGCTGCGGTGCAGGGATTCGCCGCCCAACGATACGCCAATACCGATGATCGTGAATGCAATGCCATTGACTAAAATGAGATTTGAAAATGTGGCGGCACCCACCACCAAAAAAAACGCTGCCGCGAGGCTCAGTGCTGTTGCCAGCAAACCGGGCCCTAAGCCGCCGATCCCGGCCGAAATCAACACCGGCGGGATGAAATAGAAAAAAATCGCATCGTCGTGCAGTACGGGTGTCAGCAGGGCGCGAGCTGCCAATGCCAATGCAACCGTGCTCGGGGCCACCCCGTAACGCAGCGGCCATCCCCGGTCGAATGGGGAGGAATATCGCGTGTTTTCAACGAGTTCGGCCATACCGGCTCGATCCATATCACGTTCGGTCCGCCGGAGCGACGTCCTGTAAGCGCCTCCGGTGAATCCCCTATGGAGATTATCTGAATTTCGAACACGCGGTTCCACCGGTATCGATTGATCATCAGATTTAGCGAGGACCAGCGCCATGCTCACCCAGACGATGATCAACCGCGGAACGTCCCACCAACCTGCAGTTCGTGTTGTACGCCAGATGCCTCCCGTTGCCGCTCTTTCGCTCACCGGCGACATTGAGATGATGGGCGCGGCGATGCCGTTTGGACGCAACGCCGAGATTTACGGCGAGAACGAGCGAGCCGACTATCTCTACAAGGTGATCAGCGGGAGTGTACGGACTTACAAAGTATTGAACGATGGCCGTCGTCAGATCGGTGCCTTTTACCTGCCGGGTGATGTTTTCGGCCTTGAAGTCGGTGATGAGCACACTTTCTCCGCCGAAGCGATCATCGAGTCCAAAGTGTTGGTGATCAAACGCAGCGCACTGGTGGCGCTTGCCGCACGCGACAATGGGGTTGCGCGCAGGCTTTGGGCCATGACAGCTGGCGAATTGCAGCGTGCCCAGGGTCACATCATGCTGTTGATAAAGACCGCCCAGGAGCGCGTAGCCGGATTCTTGCTTGAGATGTCGGCGCGTGCGCCAACTGGCAACGAAGTCGACCTGCCGATGTCGCGTCAGGACATTGCGGACTATCTTGGCCTGACAATCGAAACGGTGTCGCGCACGCTGACGCAACTCGAAAACGCCGCGACCATCGCGGTGCCGAGTTCGCGCCGCATCGTCCTGCGCAACCGCGGGGCGTTGAGCCGCCTGAACTCCTAAAGCCGAACGTCGTCCTCCCCGACCGTGTTCGGTCATACTGGCCCCGGCAGGTCTCTTTGCCGGGGCTTTTCCTTTTTGATGGCAAAAGGCGGCCAGGACAATTTATGCGTCGTTGTTCCCGTGGTCGGGAGGAGCTAGCCTCGGCATACGTCGCTGGTGTCGCAAAGTACGGCGGGGGCCAGGTGAGAGTTGAATGGCGAAATTCGACGGCATCGTAATCGGCGCAGGCCACAACGGGCTGACGCTTGCCGCTTATCTTTCGCGTGCTGGCATGCGGATCGCCGTTCTCGAACGAAACGGCCGTATTGGTGGCGGGTCGAGCACCGAGGAGCGCATGCTTCCCGGCTACAAGATGAACATGCACGCCAATTTTTATATGGGGCTTGGACTTTGTCCCTTGCTTGAGGACCTCGAACTTCACCGATACGGATTTTCCTATATCGAGCCGCCTGTGCAGCAGGCAGCAACCTTCCGCGATGGTACCGGCATCGTCATTTACAAGGAACTCGACAAGACTTGTGCCTCGCTCGCGCGTTTTTCCAAGCAAGATGCCGAAACCTTCCGCGAACTATGGCATACCTATTGCGAGGACATGCGTCCGTTATTGGTGTCGCTGCTGTATAACGCGCCGCTACCGCGCGAGCAGCTCGTTGATCGATTGAGTGGGCCAAAGGCGAAAGAACTTCTTTCGCATGCGCAGCACGACCTTTTCAGTGTCGTGCGCAAGCATTTCGTCGACGAACGAATCCGTACGCTGTTCACATCTTATATGCATGTCATTACCACGGAGAACGTGCCCGGCGCCGGCATCGTCTTTCCGGCAATCTTTGCAAATATCGCGAGCTTTACATTGCCGGTCGGCGGCGCGGTTTCACTACCACTTGCGCTGGCGCGGGTTGTGGAAGCGGGGGGCGGCGAAATCATCACCGGCGCGGATGTCAGGGAAATCACGGTCAGCGATGGCCGAGCGACCGGGGTAAAGCTTGACGACGGCCGCACCATCAATGGCGGAAAATTCGTCGCAAGCGCCATCGACTTTCCGACCACGGTGCAGATGGCCGGGGAAGAGCTATTCCCGGAGCCCGTGCGCGAAAAGGCCAAAACCTGGCATTGGGGCAACCATAGCCTGGTGACCCTGCATCTCGCGCTCAAGAACCCGCCGGCCTATCGCGCCGCTGCATTCGATCCCGATATCGCGCGTGCCTACAACATCTTCTTCGGCATGGACCACATCGACGATGTGGCGAGCTGCTTCGAGGATTGCGCGGCGAAGAAATTTCCCAAGGTCCTGATGGGCAATGGCGCTTGCAATAGCCAGTTCGACCCGAGCTATGCGCCAGCCGGCAAGCATGTCGCGTTCTGGTGGCCGTTCGCGCCGTATTCAGTCGATGGCTCACCGCAGGAATGGGAGCGCAATCGCGCCGACTACACCCAGCGTGTGCTCGATTACTGGCAAATCTATGCGTCAAATCTTGAAGGCGACAACCTGCTCGGGACTTATCTTTTTACGCCGCTCGACGTGGAAAAACTCAACGCCAATATGCGGCAGGGCGCGGTGCGCGTGGGCGCATATGTGCCCAACCAGCTTGGTATCAACCGGCCCCATCCTTTGATGCCAGGCTCCCGCACGCCCGTTGAGGGGCTCTATCTCTGCGGGTCCTCGTCCGGCAATGGCGGCGGCGTGAATGGCGCGCCTGGTTATATTGCGGCCAATGCGATCGTTGATGATTTGCGGCTGAAACGCAGCTGGGCGCCGGTCCCGGCACCGGAGTGGAAGCAATAGCGCTGTTTGACCTGCGTCAAGGCGCTTCGGAAGGGCTCCTGATTTCATGGTCCTTGTAAATTGGAGGACCGCCATGAAAGCCGAAGATGTGATGACGCGCGACGTCATTTCGATCGCTCCGGATGCGACCGTATTGCAGGCCGCCCGGTTGATGCTTCAACGCCACATCAGTGGACTGCCGGTGGTCGACAAAGACGGCAAATTGGTCGGTGTGCTGTCCGAAGGCGACTTCCTGCGCCGCCGAGAGACACGGACCGAGCGCAAACATTCACGCTGGCTCGAGTTTCTTATGGGCCCGGGCCGCATTGCCGCTGAATACAGCCATTCGCATGGCAGCAAGGTCTCTGAAGTCATGACCGCTGATGTGCAAACCGTCGATGAACTTGCGGCGCTTGAAGACATTGTCGAACTGATGGAGCGCAAGAGGATCAAGCGCGTGCCGGTCATGTGCGGCGGCCAGTTGGTCGGGATCGTGACGCGTTCGAACCTCATGCATGCGATGGTGAGCATGGCGCGGGTTACACAACCTCCCGCGAAGGACGACGGAGCCATCCGCGAAAACCTGCTGGCGGAGTTCCAGAAAGAGATTTGGGCGCCGGCGGCCATGACCAATGTAGTGGTGCGTGACGGCGTCGTCGAACTGTGGGGTGTGATTGTCGACGAACGCCAGCGCCAGGCGATGAAAGTGGCGGCCGAGAATATACCGGGCGTCAAAGCGGTGAATGACCACCTTGTCTGGGTCGAGCCGACGTCGGGCATGGTCATTGAGCCGAGCGACGAAGCCGTCGCGCATTAGTCGCGCGTTGCCGGAAGACATTAAATCCGCCGCCTGAGTTAAGGGGCGACGAAAAGGCGCACGGCCGCGGCCTCAAAGGGGCGCGGGGTGCGCCTTTGTCATTTCTTAACCCTAAGGTTTTGCTGCGCTGCAAAACGCTTGGCACTAAGGACAATTCCGTAGCCCGCGGCGTTCCGGCAATTGATCTTTCTCAACGTCGTTTTTGACGCTGAGCCGATGATATCCGCGCAACAGGATTTTTATTCGCGCGGAGGAATTCCATGTCTATCGCGGTTCAACCATCGGTTCGCCCGCTCGCGCAGTCTGCGCCGATCGAAAAGGGCTGGTTCGCATCGAATTGGGGCCTGCTGGCCGCAACGGCGGTGCTGATTGCCATTTTGTTATTGCCAACGCCGGCTGGTCTGCCGATTGCCGGGCATCGCATGCTCGCGATCCTCGCCTTCGCCGTTATCATCTGGATGACGGAAGCGGTCGACTACGCCGTGTCGGCCATCTTGATTGCCGTCTTGATGGCTTTCCTTCTCGGCCTGGCGCCGAGCGTCGCAAATCCCAAGGTTCTGCTCGGCACCAGCGGCGCACTGACCCTAGCCTTTGGCGGATTCGCCAATACGGCACTGGTTCTGGTTGCCGCTGCACTGTTTCTCGCCGCCGCCATGACGGCTACCGGTCTCGACAAGCGCATCGCACTCAACATCCTTTCGCGCGTCGGCACCCAAACCAGTCACGTCGTCATCGGCACGATCCTGGTCGGGTTTGTGATCGCGCTCATGGTGCCGTCCACCACCGCGCGCGTCGCCTGCCTTGTGCCGATCACGCTCGGTATCATCGCGGCATACGGCGTCAATAAGCGCGGCGCCTTCGCGAGCATGCTGATGATCGTCACGGTGCAGACCGCCAGCATCTGGAACGTCGGCATCAAGACCGCGGCGGCACAGAACATGGTTGCCATCGGCTTCATCGAGAAGGCGTTCAATAAAACGATTACCTGGCTCGACTGGCTGATCGCTGCCGGGCCTTTCGCCATCTTGATGTGCATCGCGCTCTACTTCGTGATGACCCGCATGATGCCGCCGGAAGTGGCGGACGTGCCGGGCGGCCGCGAAGGCATCCGTAAATCGCTGGCCGCACTCGGGCCGATGAAGGCCTCCGAGATAAAGCTGCTGGTGCTGTCACTGACCTTGATCGCCTTCTGGGCGACTGAAGGCGTCCTTCATAAATTCGATACCAGCACGACCACAATCACTGCCGTCGCGCTGATGTTCATGCCCGGCTTCGGCATTCTGACCTGGAAAGATGCCCAGAACAGGATTCCGTGGGGCACCATTATCCTGTTCGGCATTGGCATCAGCCTTGGCACCGCGCTGCTGCAGACCAATGCGGCAACATGGCTCGCCAATATCGTGGTGGCTCAGTTCGGGCTTAAGGACGCCACCGTATTGTTCATCCTGGGCGTGATGAGCCTGTTCCTGGTCGTCATTCATCTCGGTTTCGCCAGCGCCACGGCCCTTGCTTCGGCGATGATCCCGATCGTGATCGCCGTCCTCAAGAGCGTGGCAACTCCGGGAATCAACATCATCGGCATGACCATGGTGCTGCAATTCGTGGTCAGCTTCGGGTTCATCCTGGTGGTGAATGCGCCACAGAATATGGTCGCCTACGGCACTGAGACTTTCAACGCTCGCGACTTTGTCCGCACCGGCTTTGTGATGACGATTATCGCGCTGGCGCTGGTGATGGTGCTCGGCGCCACCTACTGGCACTGGCTCGGTTACGTGTAAGGAGCGAGGGCCGTGGCCCGCAACTCCATAGCGGTCGTGTTTGCCGGAAGCGGCGGCGCTGGCGCAATGAGCGCCGGCGCCGTGCTTCTGCGCGCGGCTGCCCGTGCAGGCTATTACGGACTCATGACGCAACTGTTCGGCGCACAGGTGCGTGGCGGGGAATCGGCAGCGCTGGTGCAGATTTCGACCGAGTCGATCGAATGCCAACCCGATCGCTACGACCTGTTTGTGGCTCTGGACTGGGAGAAAGTCGACCAGTTCGCGGCCGAGATTCCGCTCGACGAAACGACCGTGATCCTCACCGATCCCGAAGCGGGGCCGGTTCCGGGCGCGATCGCCAAGTCGAAGGGCAGGGTGATCGCAATCTCAATGAGCGATCGCCATGCGAGCAAGCTCGAGCGCGGCCTGCAAGGCCGGCGGGTCAATATGTTCGCTGCCGGCATGGTCGCGGCAATGCTTGGGATCGAAGCGAAAAAAGTCGAGCAGGCGATTGGCAATATCTTTGAAGAAAAAGGCACTGAGGTCATTGCGGCCAACGCCAGAGGCGCAGCGTCGGGCGCTACGGCCGCCGCAACATTGGCGATCGACGTACGGCTCGATCCACCAAAAGTCGCGGCACGCTGGCTGATCAGCGGCAACCAGGCCGTTGCGCTCGGGACGTTGCGCGGCGGCGTAAGGTTTGTTGGCTGCTATCCGATCACTCCGGCCACAGATCTCGTGGAATGGCTTGCGCCGCATATGCTCAAGCTGGGTGGCCGGCTTGTCCTCGGCGAGGATGAGCTGGCTTCCATCAATCTGACGCTGGGTGCATCTTACGGCGGCACACCGGCGATGACCGTCACGTCGGGTCCCGGCTTTTCGTTGATGGTTGAAAGCCTCGGGCTCGCCACGGCGGCGGAAATCCCGCTTGTGCTGATCGACGTCATGCGCGCAGGACCATCCACTGGCATCGCGTCGAAGACCGAGCAGAGCGACGTGAACCTTGCGATCTACGGGGCGCATGGTGATGCGCCACGTATTGTGTTGGCGCCGACGTCGGTTTCCGATTGCATCAAAATCGGAGAGTTTGCGGTGTATGTTGCGGAGTCTTTGCAGACCCCGGTCATCGTGTTGTCCGATCAGTCGCTTGGCCAGGCCACAACCGTGATTGATCCGGTCAGCGATCGGCCTAAACCGCTCAAGCGCCGTACCAACGGTGTCGCGCCCACAGGGCCGTTCAAGCGCTATGCGCTTGGCGCCGATCCGGTTACGCCCATGCCGTTGCCCGGAACGCCCAATTACGAGTGGGTGGCGGAAGGCCTCACGCACAACGAGGTCGGCCTGCCGGCCAGTGGCGCTGGCGCGCATGTGGCTCAAATCAACAAGCGAGCCAAGAAAATTCAGCGCTTCGATGCGGGCGAGTACTGGGGCGAATGTTGGGGTGGGGGTGACGTTGCGGTTCTTGCCTTCGGCTCGACAATCGCGCCGGCGCGTGAGGCTGCGCGGCGGCTCGCTTCGGCCGGCCATCAAGTGCGCGTCATCGCCCTTCGGGTGCTATCGCCGCTGCCGATGGATGCGCTCAAGCGGGCGCTGTCCGGCGCACGCCGCATCATTGTCATCGAGCAGAACCATAGCGCGCAGCTCTATCATCACCTGGTCGGCCAAAAGGCCATTCCTGCGACAGCCGAAAGCGTCGCCCGTCCGGGCCCGCTGCCGTTCCGGCCTTCCGAGATCACCTCGTACGTTATGTGATGGACAACGGCCATGAATGACATCCCGCTCGAAACAAAATTTGAAGAACCTCACTGCGTGCTGAGCGCGAAAGATTTTTCCTCCGGCGCGCATCCGGTCTGGTGCCCGGGATGTGGCGACTTCGGCGTTATGGCCGGCCTCGAACGCGGACTCGCAAAGCTTGGGCGGCCACCCCATGAGGTTGTTCTGGTTTCCGGCATTGGCTGCTCGTCGCGATTGCCGGGTTACATGAGCACCTATGGGTTTCACGGCGTGCATGGTCGCGCGCTCGCGGTTGCCACCGGCTTGAAGCTCGCTCGGCCAGACCTTGAAGTCATCACAGTCGGAGGCGATGGCGACGGCTACTCAATCGGCGGGAACCATTTCATTCATGCGTGCCGCCGCAACGTCGACATACTTTACGTCGTGATGGACAACCGCGTCTACGGAATGACAAAAGGCCAGCCGTCACCAACCACAGAGCCCGATTGGGACAGCGATATTGCTCCCGGCGGCATCGGGTTGCGGCCGTTCAATCCGCTGTCAATCGCAATTGCGGCCGGCGCAAATTATGTGGCGCGTGGATTTTCCGGGGATCCGAATGGTCTTGCTGATCTGATCGTCGACGGCATTCAGTGGCCTGGCTTCGCTTTCATCGAGGTGCTGAGCCCTTGCGTCACCTTTCGCCCGGAGCAGCGCGAATGGAAAAAGCTGGTGCGGCCTTCGAGCATATCGGTTGAGCAGGACCGCGCTGCGGCGACTGCGCTGGTGCTCGGCGACGACGGCTACAGCCTGGGCGTACTTTACCGCGGTGATCGTGCGCCGGTAGCGCCGGCGCTTAAGCCGCAGACCTCCGTGGTCGATATAGAGCGGGAATTTGCGCTGCCTGCCTGACGGTACTTCTGTCTTCCGTTGACCTGCGTCAAAGCACCGACGCTGCGCATGCTGCAAGGTCAGTCGTGAAAATTCCTCCATTGCGGAGACTCGCCATGAAACCATTTTTGATGTCCGCCGCGGCCATTGCCATTGCCGGAACGCTTCTGGCGGCACCCGCAGTTGCCCAACCCGTAGGTCCCGGTCCTGGTAGTCCGCCAGCTGCTGGTGGCCCGGGGCCCGGTGCAGGTTCCGGACCAGGTCCTGGCTCCGGTTACGGCCCGCGCGGTGGCTGGGGTCCCGGCATGATGATGGGACCGGGCATGATGGGCTGGGGCGGAGGCACGGGTGGCATGGGTGCCATTTGCGATCCACGTGGTGCCGGCCTTGCCGAGTGGCGGATGGAACGTATCGAGCGTTTGATCACGCCCACTGAACCGCAGCGCGCCGCATTAAACGATTTGCGCGCGGCGTCCACCAAAGCCGCGGAAATTGTCGCGGCGGCGTGCCCGCGCGAGTTCCCGGAGAGTGCCACGGCACGGCTCGAGCTGATGGAAAAGCGCCTCGACGCCATGCAGCAAGCGATCAAGACCGTGCGCCCGGCGTTCGATGCCTTCTACGCCACACTCAATGACGAACAGAGAGCACGCATCAACACCAGCGGCCCGCGTCGGTGGGGCTGGCACGGCTGGTGGCATGGCGGATGACGCTAATCATTTGACTTGTATCAAGGAAACCGCGGGGGCCTCCGGCGATAAATCTTCCGAAAGGCCCCCGGAATTCTTCCGCCAAGCCAGAAAACGGACCTCATCAGGATGGCGACCGCGCCCGCTTTACAGAAAACCATGACCATCGGTGAAGGGGGCTCGGCCCTTGCCTTCGCCGCCTTGGCGCTCCTGTCCATCGTCGTTGCCGCCAAGGCCTACACGCCTGAATATGCGTTTCACGCCTATCTGTTTACGGCCGCCAGCATTGCGGCGGTTTTTGCCATCATCAATCGCTATTACGAACGTCCGGCTACGCCCGCGCCGCTGACGATCGATGGCAGGCCCAACTACAACATGGGTCCGGTCAAGTTCTCGACCGTCGCCGCAGTCATCTGGGGCATCGCCGGGTTTACCGTTGGCTTGTACATAGCGTGCGAGCTCGCGTTTCCGTTCCTCAATCTCGATCTGCCCTGGATCACCTTCGGCCGTCTGCGCCCGCTGCACACTTCGGCGGTCATCTTCGCATTCGGCGGCAACGTGCTGATTGCCACGTCGTTCTACGTCGTGCAGCGTACTTGCCGCGCGCGGCTCGCCGGCGCGCTCTCGCCGTGGTTTGTCGTGCTTGGCTACAATTTCTTCATCGTTATCGCCGGCACGGGCTATCTGCTCGGCATCACGCAGTCGAAGGAATATGCCGAGCCGGAATGGTACTCTGACCTGTTCCTGACAGTGGTGTGGGTGGTTTATTTTCTGGTCTTTCTTGGCACCATCATGCGGCGCGCCGAGCCGCATATCTACGTCGCCAACTGGTTCTATCTTGCCTTCATTCTCACGATTGCGGTGCTGCATCTCGGCAACAACGCGTCGGTGCCGGTATCGCTCTTTTCGCCGAAATCCTACATCGTCTGGTCGGGCGTTCAGGACGCCATGGTGCAGTGGTGGTACGGCCACAACGCGGTCGGCTTCTTCCTCACCGCCGGCTTCCTCGCGATCATGTATTACTTCATTCCCAAGCGCTGTGACCGGCCAGTCTATTCTTATCGCCTGTCGATCATTCATTTCTGGGCGCTGATCTTCCTCTACATCTGGGCCGGACCCCATCACCTGCATTACACGGCGCTGCCTGACTGGGCGCAAACCCTCGGCATGACCTTCTCGATCATTCTGTGGATGCCGTCCTGGGGCGGCATGATCAACGGGATCATGACGCTGTCGGGCGCGTGGGACAAACTGCGCACCGATCCCGTGCTGCGCATGATGGTGGTGTCGGTTGCGTTCTACGGCATGTCGACCTTCGAAGGTCCGATGATGTCCGTAAAAATCGTCAACTCGCTGTCGCACTACACCGATTGGACCATCGGCCACGTGCACTCCGGCGCGCTCGGCTGGGTCGGCTACATTTCCTTCGGCGCGCTCTATTGCCTCGTACCGTGGCTGTGGAATTGCCCGCTTTATTCGCTCAAGCTCGTCAACTGGCACTTCTGGATTTCGACCATCGGCATCGTGCTCTACATCAGCGCGATGTGGGTGTCCGGTATTCTGCAAGGCCTGATGTGGCGCGCCTACACCTCGCTCGGCTTCCTCGAATATTCCTTCGTCGAGACGGTGGAAGCCATGCATCCCTTTTATGTCATTCGCGCGCTCGGCGGCTTTTTGTTCCTTCTCGGCGCGCTACTGATGGCTTTCAATCTCTGGAAAACCGTGAACTCGGCAGAAGCGGTTGTGCCGGCCGGCATGGCGCTGGCGCCAGCGGAATAGGCGGGAACGAACATGTCGCTCTGGCAAAGACACGCCATTCTCGAGAAGAACTCGATCGTTCTCGTTATCGGCATCCTGATCGTGATCGCGATCGGCGGACTGGTCGAGATCGTCCCGCTGTTTTACCTGAAGAACACGATCGAGAAGGTCGACGGTGTACGCCCTTATACGCCGCTCGAGCTCGCCGGCCGCAACATCTATGTGCGTGAAGGCTGCTATCTTTGCCACTCGCAGATGATCCGCCCGCTGCGCGACGAGGTCGAGCGCTATGGCCATTACTCGCTTGCGGCCGAGAGCATGTACGACAAGCCATTTCAGTGGGGCAGCAAGCGCACAGGTCCCGATCTCGCGCGCGTGGGTGGCAAGTATTCCGATGAATGGCATCGCGACCATCTGAAGAGTCCTCGCTCGGTGGTGCCGGGTTCCGTGATGCCGGACTATTCATGGCTGGCGCAGACCGATCTCGACTTCCAGCACATTGCGCAGGATTTGAGGGTACAGGCGCTGCTCGGCGTTCCCTATACAGTGGACATGATCGCCAACGCCACCGCCGACGTCGTGACGCAGACGACGACCGATAGTCCGGATGCCACCGATCTTGCGAAGCGTTATCCAAAGGTGACCGCGCGCGACTTTGACGGCGATCCGGCGCGTATCTCGGAAGCGGACGCACTGATCGCTTACCTGCAACTGCTGGGTACGCAGGTCGACTTCAAGCTCTACGACGACAAAGCCAACATCCGGTGAGTGCGATGGACCCAACCTACCAAGCCGTGGCCGAGTTTGCGCAGACCTGGGGCCTGGCATATTTCGTCGTCATCTTCGTGCTGGTGCTGCTTTATGCGCTATGGCCTTCGCGCAAGAAGCAATTCGAAGAAGCGGCGCGCATTCCGCTGCGGGAGGATTGAGCCGTGGCCGAAGACCATAAAGAGATCGATGTCTTGACCGGCACCGCAACCACGGGGCACGAATGGGATGGCGTGCGCGAATTGAACACCCCGCTGCCGCGCTGGTGGCTGTGGCTGTTTTACATCACCATCATCTGGGCCGTCGGCTATTGGATCGCCTATCCGGCATGGCCGTTGCTGACCAATTCCACGCAAGGCGTACTCGGCTATCACACCCGGACCGCCATCATCGACGACCTCGCGGAACTGAAAGCGACGCGCGGTCCGATGATGGACAAGCTCACCACGGCGTCGGTCGCCGATATTATCGCCGATCCGCAGTTGCTCGACTTCGCGCGCGCGCAAGGGCGCGTGGCCTTCGCCGACAATTGCGCTCCCTGCCATGGCGCCGGCGGTGGCGGCGGCAAGGGCTATCCCAATCTTAATGACGATGACTGGCTGTGGGGCGGTAACCTCGCGGACATCGAACAGACCATTCGGCATGGCGCGCGTGGCAGCGACGACAAAGGCCGGACTGGCGTCATGCCGGCCTTTGGCCGTGACGGGATTCTTAAGCCCGATCAGATTTCCGCAGTCGCCGATTATGCGCGCTCGCTGTCGGGTCTGCCGCCCGAAGCCGGAGCTGACCTGGCTGCGGGAAAGAAGATCTTTGCGGACAACTGCGAGCTTTGTCATGGCGCGGATGGCAAGGGCAATCGCGAAATGGGCGCGCCTAACCTGACAGACAAGATTTGGCTCTACGGGTCCGACAAGCAGACAATCATGGATGGTCTGCGCAATGGCCGCGGCAATGTGATGCCGGCCTGGGGCGGCCGCCTAAGCGAGCCGACCATCAAGGCGCTGACGGTCTATGTCCACACCTTGGGCGGCGGCGAGAAATAGCCGTTGAGACACGAAAAAGCTCCGTAAACCAGGGCTTTTGTCACGTTCCGGATTGAGCCAAGTCAAGATGCGGCCGGCCGACGCAGGCTATCCAATTGACCATGAACGCTCTCCAAGCCCTGGCGAAAGAGGCCGAAGTGCTGTCCGCGCATGGCGTGCCCGGACTCGAACCCGACGATGACATCCCGCTCTATGCGCCGCGCCGAAAGATCTATCCGCAAAGCGTGCACGGCAGATTCCGCACAATCAAATGGGCGGTGCTCGTCGTCACACTTGGCATCTACTATCTGCTGCCGTTCGTGCGCTGGGATCGTGGCCCCAACGCGCCTTCGCAGGCGGTGTTGATCGACTTCCCCAAGTCGGCGCTTCTATTTCTTCTTCATCGAGATTTGGCCGCAAGAGATCTACTACCTCACCGGCCTGCTCATTCTGGCGGCAATCGTGCTGTTCCTGATGAACGCGGTCGCCGGCCGCATCTGGTGCGGTTATCTCTGCCCGCAGACAGTGTGGACCGATCTATTCTTCGCCATCGAACGTTTCGTAGAGGGCGACCGTCGCGAGCACATGCAGCGCGATGGCCGCAGGTGGACGGCTGTCACCTGGGCCCGCAAGGGCGTGAAACATTTCCTCTGGCTGATGGTGGCGTGGTGGACCGGCGGCGCCTGGGTTCTCTACTTTGCCGACGCGCCGACGTTGGTGAAGGAACTCGCCACTGGCGAGGCGCCCCTGATCGCTTATGCGTGGATCGGTATTCTCACGGTTACGACGTATTCGCTTGCCGGCCACATGCGCGAGCAAGTCTGTCTCTATATGTGTCCGTGGCCGCGGATCCAGGCCGCGCTGACCGACGAATACGCACTCAACGTCACTTATCGCTATGATCGCGGCGAACCGCGCTGTTCGGTCAAGAAGGCCGAGCAATTGCGCGCACAAAGCCAGCCGGCAGGAGATTGCGTGGATTGCCTGCAATGCGTGCATGTCTGCCCGACCGGCGTCGATATCCGCGGCGGCGCCAATTTGGGATGCATCCAGTGCGGATTGTGCATCGATGCCTGCGACGCGATCATGAACAGGCTTGGGCGGGCGACGGGGCTGATCGCCTACGATACCGACCTCAACATCAAGCAGCGCATCGAGGGCAAGAAGGCCTTCTACAAGCTGGTTCGCATGCGCACGGTTCTCTACGCTGCGATCATCGCCGTGGTCGGCGGCATCATGATCTACACGCTCGCCACCCGTGACAGCGAAGGCATCAGCATCATTCACGATCGCAATCCGATGTTTGTGCGGTTGTCGGACGGCGCACTGCGCAACGGTTACACGATCCGCATCGTCAACAAGCGGCTCAAATACCGTGACTTCATTGTCAATGTTGACGGCTTGCCTTCGACGCTTGTGGACTTTGTCGGTCTGCCGCCACGCTCCGACGGACGTCAGCTGGTCTCCGTCGGGCCTGATCAAACCAAGGAAGTGCGTGTGGTCGTGACCGATTACAGCGCCACGCCGCCGGCACCATCGACCTCGGTCCTGTTCAAGCTGATCGATATCGATTCCGGCGAGACCGCCGAAATGCGCGACCATTTCTTCGGGCCGTGACGGGGGAGAACTATGTGATGAACACCCATCGTAAGACACGTGAATTGAGGGGCAAACATGTGCTGTTCTGCCTGCTCGGTTTTTTCGGGGTGGTCTTCGCGGTCAATGGCGTGCTGGTGAAGGCGGCAATCTCCACCTTCGCTGGCGTTGAGACATCGAGTTCCTACAAGGCCGGCCTTATGTTTGAGCAGGAAGTTGCCCGGGCCGGGCAGCAAGACGATTTGCATTGGCAAGTTGGCGGCAAGATTGCGCGCGACAAAGCCGGTGAAGCCGTTCTCGAAATTTTCGCACGTGATGCCAAGGGGATACCGCTTACAGACATAACTGCGCGGGCGCGGCTTGCACATCCGGCCGACGAGCGGCTTGACCATGTGATTGCGCTTGATCGCACAAGCGCCGGTCTCTTTCATGGCGAAGCGCAGGCGCAACCTGGCCAGTGGGAGTTGATTGTCGATCTCTATCGCGGCGAGACGCGCGTCTTCCGCTCGCGCAGCCGAGTGACGTTAAGGTGATATGGCAACGGAATCATCAACCGCTCGTCCCCGCGAAAGCGGGGACCCAGGGGCAAATTGCTCCGTTTCTCGGCGCCGCTCTGGATTCCCGCTTTCGCGGGAAAGAGCGGAGTAATTTGTGAGCGCTATGTCTGAAACGCTTGATCTCTCGCTCTACGCAAAGCCCGCCGGAAACGGCACGCTCGGCATGGAGCTGGCAGTCGACGGTATCGCCTGCGGTGCCTGCATTGCGCGCATTGAAGGCGCGGTGAAACGTCTGCCGGGGGTCACCGAAGCTCGCCTCAACTACACCAATCGCCGGCTGCACGTGGCCTGGACCGACGGCGCGACGGAGCCTGCGCAAATCCTCCAAGCGCTGGAAGACAGCGGCTATCATGGACATCCATTCGTGCCGCAACGCGCCGAGCAGGCGGAGGCTGCCGAGGCGCGCCGGCTGACGCGCTGCCTGGCGGTGGCGGGCTTCGCCGCCATGAACATCATGTTGCTGTCGGTGTCGGTGTGGTCGGGAAATGTCACTGACATTACGCCGGAGACGCGCGATTTCTTCCATTGGGCCTCGGCGCTGATCGCCCTGCCGGCGGCGGCCTATGCCGGCCGGCCGTTCTTTGCGAGCGCCTGGCGCGCGCTCAGGTCGCGCACCCTGAATATGGACGTGCCGATCTCGCTCGGTGTCATCCTGGCGCTCGGCATGTCGGTGGTCGAAACCGCCAACCACGCCGAACATGCCTATTTCGACTCCGCCATCATGTTGCTGTTCTTCCTGCTGATCGGGCGCACGCTCGATCACGCGATGCGCCGCAAGACGCGCGCGATCGCCGGCAATCTCGCAGCCTTGAAGGCTGAAACCGCACATCGATTCGCCGGCGACGAACTTGTGAGCGTGCCGGTGGCGGCGTTGAAGGCGGGCGACCGCCTGCTGGTCAAGCCGGGCGAGCGCATACCGGCCGATGGCGCAGTGCTGGGCGGCAATTCCGAGATCGACGAAAGCCTCATCACCGGCGAGACCGCGCGCCGCAAGGTAGCATCCGGCGCAATCATCTATGCCGGCAGCTTGAATTATTCCGGCGCGTTGACTCTGAAAGTGACAGCCGCCGGCGGTGCGGCGTTGATCGACGAAATCGAAAAGCTGCTGGACAAGGCCGCGAGTGCAAAATCGCATGCGATGCGGCTCGCCGACCGTGCATCACGCATCTATGCGCCGCTGGTACACGTGACCGCGGCGCTGACTTTGGCCGGCTGGCTGCTTGCGAGCGCGAGCCTGCACGATGCATTGGTGACGGCGATTGCCGTCCTCATTATTACCTGTCCGTGCGCACTCGCGCTGGCTATTCCGGCCGTCCAGGTGGTTGCCTCAGGTGCTTTGTTCCGGGCCAACGTCATTCTCAATGCCGGAGACGCTGTCGAACGACTGGCTGAGGTCGATACGGTGATCTTCGACAAGACCGGCACGCTGACATTGCCGGAGCCGCGCGCAATCAATGTCGCGGCAATCGACCCTGAATTATTGGAGCTAGCCGCGCGGCTCGCGCTGTCGAGCCGACATCCGCTCGCGGTTGCGTTGGCGCGCGAAGCGCATACATGCGCGCCATTCGAGGACGCCGTGGAAGAGCCGGGGCAGGGCGTGCGCGCTCTGATTAACGGTGTTGAAGCGCGGCTCGGAAGCGCGTCATTTTGCGGTCTTCCACATACTCCGTTCGTTCCCGCCCCCGCCTTCGCGGGGGCAGGCTCCAGCGGGAATTCAGTTCTGGGTACCGCTTGCGCGGGGACGAACGGAGAAAGTGTTGCCGGTACGTCGTATATTTATTTTTCACATTGCGGCCGCGTGATTGCCGTCGCCATCAGTCAGAAACTGCGGCCGGATGCTGTGAACGTGATCAAGGCTTTGGCGCGTTTTGGATTGGATCTGCGTATTCTTTCCGGCGACCGCGATGACGCGGTTGAGCCGGTCGCCCGCGCTCTCGGTGTAGCTTACTGGCAAGGCGGCCTGAAACCGGCTGACAAGATTGTCCTCATCGAGTCGCTGAAATCCAATGGCCGGCGAATACTCATGGTTGGGGATGGCCTCAATGATGCGCCTGCGCTTGCCGCCGCGCATGTTTCGATGTCGCCGATCAGCGCCGCCGACGTGACGCAGGCGCAAGCCGACGCGGTGTTTCTGGGCGAACGGCTCAAGCCGGTGCTGGACGCTGTCGTGATCTCGCGCCGGGCGCGCGGTTTGATGACCGAGAACCTCTGGCTGGCCGCGATTTACAACGCCATCGCTGTTCCTGTTGCGATTGCCGGCGCGGTTACGCCACTGATCGCGGCCTTGGCAATGTCCGGCTCATCGCTGCTGGTGACACTCAACGCGCTTCGGGCACGATGGAGGCAGCCATGAATGTCCTGATCTATCTGGTGCCGATGGCCTTGGGATTGGGCCTCGCCGGCCTCTTCGCCTTCCTGTGGGCGCTCAAGAGCGGTCAATATAGTGATGTCGATGGCGCTGCCATGCGCGTGCTGTCGGATGACGATTTGGAGAGAGCTCATGGTGAGGAGCGTCGCGCAGCGACGCGTCTCGAACCATGAGGTCGCCTCATCCTTCGAGACGCCCGCCTTCGGCGGTCTCCTCAGGATGAGGCGTCGGCGGCCGCCACCACGGCACAGGTGGTCACGATGTCCTCCACGCTCGCCCCGCGCGACAGGTCGCTGATCGGCTTGGCAAAGCCTTGCAAAAACGGCCCGATCGCCTGAGCGCCGCCGAGCCATTGCACGAGCTTGTAGGCGATATTGCCTGAATCGAGATCAGGGAAAATGAGCACATTGGCCTGGCCGGCGACTGCGCTTTGCTCCTTCACTTTCTTTTTCGCCACATCAGGCACCAGCGCTGCGTCGCCCTGAAACTCGCCATCGATGGCAAGACCTGGCTCGCGCTGCCGCGCGATGGCGAGCGCCTCGCGCACCTTGTCGACGCGCGCATGCTGCGCGCTGCCTTTGGTCGAAAATGAAAGCATGGCCACGCGCGGCGTCTCGCCCAGCAGCGCCTGTGCGCTACGAGCCGACGCAACCGCGATATCGGCAAGTTCGCCGGCGCTGGGGTCGGCATTGACTGCACAATCGGCGAAAACGAAGGGCCGCGCGCCTTTGCCAAGGAAATCCGGCACGACCATGAGAAAATAGCTCGAGGGCAACGCCATACGGGGGGCCAAGCCGGCCGTCATTAGTCCAGCCTCGATCACGCGTCGGGTCGGATTGGCGCAGCCCGCAACCATGGCGTCGGCGTCGCCTTCCCGCACCATCATGCCGCCGAAATAAAGTGGTTTGGACACTAGTCGCGTTGCCATGGCCGGTGTCATCGACTCGCGCACTTTTGCTAGGGATGCGCCATAGCTATGCAACCGCGTATCGCTGCGCGGATCGAGAATTTCGATCCTCTCCAGCGAAACCTTCGCCGCGCTTGCGATTCTTTCGATTGCATCCGGCGCGCCGAGCAGGATCGGCCGGGCAAGGCCCAGTTTTTTGAGCCGCGCCGCAGCCGCGACGATGCGGGCATCGTCACCTTCCGGCAAAACGATTTTGCGATTGCGCTGCCGTGCGATATCAAACAATCGATCAAGCAAATCCATGCTTCTCACCGGGTGAGAAAGACGCGAAAGCTGCGAGCGCGCGTATCAGGAGTAGGCATCAATGACCGAAACAGCCGAGGCGATCAAGATTCAGCGCGGCCTCAAAGGGGTCTACTTTGATCGCTCGCCCTGTACCTTTATTGACGGCAAGGCCGGCGAACTGCGCTACCGCGGGTATTCGATCCACGATCTTGCCGAGCAATCGAGCTTTGAGGAAACGGCCTGGCTGCTTTTGCACGGTGAATTGCCGAATAAACAGCAGCTCGCGGCATTCGACAGCGAGCTCAAGACCGCCCGTAAATTGCCGGCGCCGGTGCTCGATATCATCCGTGCTATCAAGGATGCGCACCCGATGGATGTACTGCGCACTGCGGCATCCGCACTTTCCGCCTTTGATCCGGAAACGGCCGACAATTCGCGCGAAGCAACCTTGCGCAAGGCGGTGCGGTTGACCTCGCAGGTGCCGATGATTGTCGCTGCCCATTCGCGCATTCGCATTGGCCAGGAACCTGTCGCTGCGGATATGGCGCTCAGCCACGCCGCCAATCTGCTCTGGATGCTGACCGCGAAAAAGCCCAGTCCTGATGCCGCGCAGCTGATCGATCGGGATCTCATTCTGCATGCGGAACACGGCTCCAATGCTTCGTCATTCGCCGCCCGCGTGGTGATCGGGACTGAGGCGAATTTGCATGCCGCAATTGTTGCAGCGATCGCGGCGCTGTCGGGCCCGGCGCACGGCGGTGCGGCCGAGGACGTGATGAAAATGGCGGAGGAGATCGGCGATCCCTCGCGGGCCGCCGACTATGTGAAGGACAAACGCAAGGCCGGCATCGCCGTCACCGGTTTCGGGCATCGCGTTTATCGCGCCGAAGATCCACGCGCCCGCCACATGCGCGCCGGCGTGGAACGTTTGTCGAAGGAAATGGGCGAACCGAAATGGTTCGAGATCCTGCAAGCCGTGGTCGCGGCTATGGCACCCTATGCGCGTCACGGCGTGAACGTGAACGTCGATTTCTATTCCGGCGTTGTCTACCACCTGCTCGGCATCAAGCGCGATCTGTTCGTGCCGATCTTCGCCATCGGCCGTGTGCCTGGCTGGGTGGTGCAGGTGCTCGAGCAGCTGGAGAACAACATCCTGCTGCGTCCGCTCACGCTCTACAACGGACCTGATGCGCGGACTTATGTGCCGCTGGGGAAGCGGTAGGGCTGGCTAACCGCAATTGTAAACCTCTCACCGTCATCCTGAGGTGCGAGCGTGCGTAGCACGCGAGCCTCGAAGGATGGCGGCCTGCAACGCTGTGCCCGTCATCCTTCGAGGGCCGCTGCGCGGCCGCCTCATGATGACGGATCAAGGCAGGCTCGCGCTTCACTTTCCGCGCACCAGGAAAGTCCCGCCGCCCCCGCGATCTTTGGAATCGAATTCCCACATTGCGGGACAGAACGGCTCGAATTCACCCTTGCAGGTGCGATGCCTTCTGCTAGCGTATTGAGAACAACAGTCTCAAATCGCGAGACTATGTCGAGGCAGATAAGTCTGCCGCGGCAATAAACCGGCCAACAGAAGCCGGATCAGCGTTTCTGCCGGGCACGGCCGCGGGCGGGGCGCAACAACCAAGCGGCCGACGGCAGGGAGGATAAGTCCATGCGTTCGACCACGCGAAGTTTCGCAATGCTTGTGGCGCTGGCGGTGAGCGCCGCGTTGTTCGGCGGCCGGGCTATTGCGGCCGGCTATCCGGAACGTCCAATTGAATTGATCGTACCATGGGGTCCCGGCGGCGGCGCCGATCAACTTGCGCGCCTTGTCAGCAAGCTCATGGAGCCGATGCTCGGCCAGGGCATTCCGGTCGTGAACGTACCGGGCGGCACCGGCGCAACCGGTATGGCCAAGCTGATGTCCGCGCCAGCCGATGGCTACTCGATGGCGATCTACATCGCCGACAGCCACGCCTTGCTCGCCGGTAAAACGCCACGCTGGACCATGAACGACATCAAGCCGGTGGCCGTGATGATCAAGGGTCCGTCTTTCCTTTTCGTCAAGGAGGACAGTCCGATCAAGACCTGGGCTGACTTCGCCAAGGAAGCGAAGGCCAATCCCGGCAAGTTGAAAGTAGCGACGCTCGGCTTCGGCAGCGTTGACGATTTCTCGCTGACCGTGCTCGACCGCGGTGGCATCAAGATCATTCAGGTTCCGTTCGCCAAGCCAAGCGAACGCTATGTTTCGATTCTCGGCGGTCACGCCGATGCGCTCTATGAGCAGGCGGGAGATGTGGCGCAGTTCCTCAACAGCAAGCAGATGCGGCCGATCCTGCTGTTCGGCGAAAAACGCCTGGCCGCGTTCAAGGACATCCCGGCTTCCTATGAGGTTGGCTACAAGGTCGCGCTGCCGCAATTCCGCTCGATCGTTGTGCGCGCCGGCACGCCGCCGGATGTCGTGAAAAAGTTGTCGGACGCGCTCGCCAAGGTCTACGCCTCGCCCGAATACAAGAAATTCCTCGGGGAACAGTACGCCGATCCGAACAGCTTCGAGGACGCGTCGAAAGCGCCCGCTTTCGTGAACGAACAACTCGAAGACATGAAGAAGACGATGGCAACGAACTAATGATCCTCAACCGCTCGTCCCCGCGTAAGCGGGGACCCAGGGCGGCTGGTTTCTACCGCTGAGATTGTGACCCTGGATTCCCGCTTACGCGGGGACGAGCGGAGAGTGGATCAAGGAACTCAGGCAATGGACAAGGCGCTGTTCCGCTCGATCGTGCCCTACGTGATTGGTCTCGCGTTCGCTCTAGCGCTCTACATCTATGCCGGCACGATTGACTACGCCGCACGGCCCGGCCAGCTCGGGCCCGAGGTGTGGCCGCGCCTTGCCATTCTCCTGATGGGCGGCTCTTGCGTCTTCGAGATATCCCGGCGGCTCATTGCCGGCAATCAGGATGCGAGCGGATTTCTGGAGGCCTTCGACCGCGAGCCGGAGGAGGAAGACAAGCAGCCGGTCTATCCGCGCCTTCTCATCGGCGGCATCGTGCTGATGGCCATCTACACCGTGGCCGTGCCGATCCTCGGCTTTATTCTTGGCACCTTCCTGTTTCTTGCCGCGTTTATGTATGTCGGCGGCTATCGCGATCACAAGGCGATATGGGGCACGAGTGCCGCGGTGACGATCTTCTGCGGCATCCTGTTTTTGCGCATCGCTTACGTTTCGCTGCCGCGCGGCATTGCGCCGTTCGATCGCGCGACTGATGTCTTCTTCGCGATCCCGAGCCTGTGGTAGCGGCATGATCGACATTCTCACCCAGCTCGCCGCCGGTTTCGTCCACTGCCTGACGCCGCTCAACATGGCGATGCTGGTGGTCGGCATCGTCATCGGTCTGCTGATCGGCGTGTTGCCGGGCCTGACGCTGGTGATGGGCGTCGCCCTCGCGCTGCCGTTCACCTACAAGATGGATGTCACCGCCTCGATCGTGCTGCTGACCGCGATGTACGTGTCCGGCACCTATGGCGGCGCCTTCACGGCGATTCTGTTCCGGATTCCCGGCGAGCCGATCGACGTCCCGATGCTGTGGGACGGCTACACCATGGGGCGCAAGGGCAGACCGGCGAAGGCGCTCGGCTGGACGCTTGTTGCTGCGCTCGGCGGCGGTCTTTTGTCGGCCGTGGTCATGGTCGCGCTGACTGAACCGCTCGCCAAGTTCGCGCTGCGGTTTTCCTCGCCGGAATATTTCGTGATCGTGCTGTTCGGCCTGTTGAGCGTGGTCGCCATCGGCAAGGGTTCGCTCGCCAATGCCTTCATCAGCATGAGCGTCGGCATCTTGATTTCGACGGTCGGAACCGACCCGACCTATGGCGCCACTCGCTTCACGTTCGGCTCGCCCATCCTCGCCGACGGCATTGAATTCCTGGTGGTCATGGTCGGCGCCTATGGCGTCGGCGAAGTTCTCACGCGCCTTGAGACCGGCTTTGCGACCAAGCCGATCGACAAGATCTCGAACGCCCGCACCGAACTGCCGACCCTCAAAGAACTCAATGATATCAAAGGGATGTTTATACGTTCGTCGATCGTAGGCGACCTGATTGGCCTGTTGCCGGGCGCCGGCGCGACCATCGCGTCATTCGTGAGCTACGGCATCGAGGCGCGCTTCGGCAAACGCAGGAACCAGATGGGCACCGGCATCGCCGAGGGAATCATCGCGCCGCAAGCGGCGGCGACGGCCTCGGTTGGCGGCGCCATGGTTCATTTGCTCGCGCTCGGCATTCCCGGCAGCGGCGCGACCGCGGTCATCCTCGGCGCTTTCATGCTGCACGGTATCCAGCCTGGACCGCAGGTACTCGTGAGCTCGGCGCCGCTGGTCTACACCGTGTTTGCTTCGCTGTTTCTCGGTCTCGTGCTGATGTGCGCAATCGGCTATTTCGCCATCCGGCCGCTGGTAAAGATCCTCGATTTTCCCGAAGCAGTCGTCTCGGCCTACGTGCTGATCCTTTGCTTCATTGGCGCTCTGTCGATCCGTAACAACATCACCGATCTGTGGCTGATTATCGGGTTCGGCGTTCTTGGTTATGGCTTCGAACGTCTGAAATTTCCGGTTGCGCCTCTGGTGCTCGGCGTGATCCTCGGCCCGATCGCCGAGGAAGCCTTCATGAATACGATGATCAGTTTTTCCAACGACTGGACCGTGTTCTTCACGCGGCCCATTTCGGGAACGATCGTCGCGTTGACCATCATCGTCCTGTTGCTGCCGTTCGTGCAACGTTTGCTCAGAAGCCGTCTGGTGACGGCTTGAATCAAGGCTAGGTGAACCATGCGTACCAATCTTGGACTTGATGAAAGGACCACCGGCACCTCGCCAGCCAGTCCACGGCGAACGGTCGCGGAGCTCAAGCCGGGTCCGAACGTGCTGAAGGCTGCCAATGCGCGCGAGCAGAAGCTCGGCGCCACCGCGCGTTCCTTCGCCATCCTCGAGCACGTGGCGGGCGCGCGCACCCCGGTCGATGTGCTCGACATCATTGCATCGCTGAAATTGCCGAAAGCGACGGCCTATCGCCTGGTCGACTGGTTTGTGACGCAAGGCTATCTCTCGCGCGAGCCCGGGCGGCGGCGGTTGATCGTTGGCCCAAAGTTCACGAACCTCGCGTTCGGCGCGTTGTCATCCTCGATGCGTCACGACACGCCGCACGTTGTGTTGCAGCGGCTGGTCCATACGCTCAACGAGACCTGCAATATCGGCACGCTGCTCAACGGAGAGGTCGTCTATCTTGACCGCGTGGAAGCCGAGCACTGGCCGCTGCGGCTGCACTACACCATCGGCTCACGCGTGCCGCTTCACTGCAGCGCAATCGGCAAGCTGTTTTTGGCGCTCGCCGCCTCGCCGCGCCGCCGGCGCCTGCTGCAGAGCCTCGACCTGCGCCGCTTCACCGACACCACCATCACCGATGGCGCGCGGCTCGATGCCGAACTCCGCCAAATCCGCAAGGAGCAGGTTTCATTCGACCGCGAGGAATATCTCGTGGGCGTAGTCTGCATGGCGGTACCGGTCATCGGTAAAAATGGCGAGATGCTTGCAGCGCTTGCAATCCAGGCGCCGGAGGCGCGGATGAATGTGCAAACTGCACGCCGGCATCTGCCTGCGCTGCGCAACGCCGCGTCAGAGCTTGCGGAAATCTTTCAGGACAAGCCCTGATTTCACATTCGGCGGCAACGTGATGACGTTCAATAACGTCAGAGTTGTGTAAAGGATTTGACGATGAAGATGACGACGGAAGAAGCCTTCGTGAAGGTTTTGCAGATGCACGGCATTGAGCACGCCTTCGGCATCATCGGTTCGGCATTCATGCCGATCTCGGATCTGTTTCCCAAGGCCGGCATTACATTCTGGGACGTTGCGCACGAGACCAATGGCGGGCTCATCTGCGACGGCTATACCCGCTCGACCGGTAAAATGGGCATGGCAATTGCGCAAAACGGCCCGGGCATCACGAACTTCGTTACGGCCATCAAGACCGCCTACTGGAATCATACGCCGATGCTGCTGGTGACACCGCAGGCGGCGAACAAGACGATCGGGCAGGGCGGCTTCCAGGAAGTCGAGCAGATGGCGCTGTTCCGCGACATGGTCTGCTACCAGGAAGAAGTGCGCGATGCCTCGCGCACGGCGGAAGTTCTCAATCGTGTCATCCTCAAAGCCAAGCGCCTGTCGGCGCCGGCCCAAATCAATATTCCGCGCGACTACTGGACGCAGGTCATCGACATCAACTTGCCGGCGATCGTTGAATTCGAGCGCCCGGCCGGTGGCGCCAATGCGGTTGCTGAGGCGGCAAAGCTTCTGTCGACTGCGAAATTCCCGGTCATTCTGTCAGGTGCGGGCGTCGTGATCGGCAACGCGATTTCCGAATGTGTCGCGCTGGCGGAAAAGCTCGATGCGCCGGTGTGCAACAACTACCAGCATAACGACAGCTTTCCCGGCAGCCATCCGCTGGCGGTCGGGCCGCTCGGCTACAACGGCTCGAAGGCCGCGATGGAACTTGTCGCCAAGGCCGACGTGGTGCTGGCGCTCGGCACCAGGCTCAATCCGTTCTCGACGCTGCCGGGCTATGGCATCGACTATTGGCCGAAGACCGCCAAGATCATCCAGGTCGATATCAATGCTGACCGCATCGGCCTTACCAAGCCCGTCACTATCGGTATCTGTGGCGACGCCAAGCTCGTTGCGCAAAGCCTTCTGGCGCAGCTGTCGCCTTCGGCGGGAAATGCGGGACGCGAAGATCGCAAGGCACTGATCCATACGACCAAGTCGCGCTGGCTGCAGACTCTTTCCAGCATGGATCACGAGGACGATGATCCAGGCACCACATGGAATGCGGACGCGCGCAAGCGCGACGCAGACAGAATGTCTCCGCGCCAGGCCTGGCGCGCGATCCAGGCCGGCTTGCCGAAAGATGCGATCATTTCCAGCGACATCGGCAACAACTGCGCCATCGGCAATGCCTATCCGACCTTCGACAAAGGCCGGAAATATCTGGCCCCCGGCCTGTTCGGGCCCTGCGGCTATGGTTTCCCTTCGATCATCGGTGCCAAGATCGGCAACCCCGATACGCCGTGCGTCGGCTTTGCCGGCGATGGCGCCTTCGGAATCTCGATGAACGAGATGAGCTCGATCGGCCGCGAGGAGTGGCCGGGCGTCACGATGGTGGTTTTCCGCAACTACCAGTGGGGCGCCGAAAAACGTAACTCGATCCTCTGGTACGACGACAATTTTGTCGGCACCGAGCTTGATCCGCATCTGAGCTATGCAAAAGTGGCTGAAGCCTGCGGCCTCAAGGGTGTCGTAGTGAAAACGCAGTCCGAATTGACCGAGGCCCTGCGCAAGTCGTGCGAAGATCAGAAGAAGCGCATCACGACCTTTATCGAGGTCATTCTCAATCAGGAGCTGGGCGAGCCGTTCCGCCGCGACGCTATGAAGAAGCCCGTGGTGGTGGCCGGCATCAAGCGCGAGGACATGCGTCCGCAGCCGGTGGTGTGAGCAATGTCTAGTATCCATTCTTTGTCATTCCGGGGCGCGCCAAAGGCGCGAACCCGGAATCCAGAAGCGAGCCTCGTGCGCGTGTTTCTGGATTCCGGATCGCCGCTTCGCGGCGTCCGGAATGACGGCAATAATGGTTGCATGTGGAGCAGACAAAGATGACTGTCGCAGTGAAACCGTCGGCCGATCCGAAGGCGATGGCCGCGGTCGACGAACTGGTGAGGCGCGGCCGCGCGGCGATGGCTGTATTCGCGAACGCCGATCAGGTGCGCGTCGACGAAGCCGTCACCGCGCTGGCCTGGTCGCTCTACAATCCGGCGCATGCAAAAGAACTTGCTGAATTGGCAGTGAAAGATACCCAGCTCGGCAACGTGCCTGACAAGATCATCAAGAAGCAGCGCAAGACCTTCGGCACGTTGCGCGACCTGCTGCGCGTCAAGACGGTCGGCATCATCGAGGAAGACAAGACGCTCGGCATCGTCAAATACGCCAAGCCTGTCGGCCTCGTCTGCGCCATCACGCCCTCGACCAATCCAGGCGCGACGCCGGTCAACAAGGCGATGATGGCGATCAAGGGCCGCAATGCCATTGTCATTGCGTCGTCGCCCGCCGGCATGAAGACGACCGGCAAGACGGTCGACTACATGCGCGCGGAGCTCAAGAAAATCGGGCTGCCCGAGGATCTGGTGCAGATCCTGCCGCCGCCAGCCTCGAAGGACATGACGCAGGCGCTGATGCAGGCGGCCGATCTGGTGGTCGCCACCGGCTCGCAGGACAATGTGCGTCGCGCCTATTCCAGCGGCACGCCGGCGATCGGCGTCGGCACCGGCAATGTGCCGGTGATCGTGGACGAAACCGCCGATCTCGACGACGCAGCGAGGAAAATCTGCGCTTCGAAGATCTTCGATAACTCGACGTCATGTTCGTCGGAAAATTCTGTGATCCTCGTCGACGCCATTTACGACAAGGCGATTGCCGCGCTCGAACGCGCTGGTGGATACATGGCCTCCGCGGCCGAAAAAGAGAAAATCCAGGCGGCGCTGTGGCCGGACGGGAAGCTGAGCCGGACATTGATCGCGCGCGACGCCGATGTGCTGGCGCGCGGCTGCGGACTGCCGGCGGCGGCAGAATCGAAGAAATTCTTTATGGTGGCGGAAACCGGCGTCGGCCGCAGTTTTCCGTTTTCCAGCGAAAAGCTCGCGCTGGTGTTGGCCGTCTACCGCGCCAGGGACTTTGACGATGCGGCGAAGCGCGCGCGCGAGATCCTGGATCACCAGGGGCGCGGCCATTCCGTTGGTCTCCACACCAAGGATATGGCGCGCGGGCGTAAGCTGGCCGAAGACACCGACGTGGTGCGCGTGCTGATCAACCAGGCGCACACGTTCGGCAACGGTGGCGGTTTCGACAACGGCCTCAATTTCACGCTCAGCATGGGTTGCGGCACCTGGGGCGGCAACAGCATCACGGAAAACCTGAACTACAAGCACTTCATCAACATCACCCACCTCGTCACCACCATTCCGGAAGACAGACCGAGCGAAGATGCATTGTTCGGCGTTTATTGGAAGAAGTACGGGAAGTGACCACCGTCGTCCCCGCGAATGCGGGGACCCGGTACTCCGCAGCCGCCTCGATAGGGCTCGGAGTAATGGATCCCGGGCCTCGCGGAGCCTGTCATCGGGCCGCGCTTCGCGCGGACCCGTTGGCTCGCCCGGGATGACGAAATTACACAAAACGAAATATCGGACGAACTTGGATGAACTTCGAGGAACACGCCGCCAAATCGCTGGTTCTGAATCCCGCCGGCATTCCGGTGCCGCGCGGCATCGTCTGCATCAGCGATGCGGAAGCCGCGATGGCGGCGGCAAAAATCGGGCCCTGCGTGGTGAAGGCGCAGGTGCCGGCCGGCAAGCGCGGCAAGGCTGGCGGCATCAAGCTCGCCGGCTCGCCGGATGAAGCCAAGAAAGTGGCCCGGCAAATCCTCGGCATGCGCATCGGGGATTACACGGTCGAGCGCCTGCTGGTCGAGGAACAGGCGCAGATCGAGCGCGAATTCTACGCCGCCGTGCTGCATGATGTGACCGCGCGCAAGCCGCTCATCCTCTTTTCCACCGAAGGGGGCATGGATATCGAGGAAATCGCCGCGGCAAAGCCCGCCGCGATCCGCCGCCTGCTGGCCGAGATCGATGTCCACCCGTCGCCGGCAGCCATTGCCGACATGCTCAAAGGGCTCAATCTCGGGCGCGCCGAAGCGCAGGTCACGCGTATTCTCGGGCAGCTCTATGCGGCCTTTCGTATGCGCGACGCCGAGCTGCTGGAAGTCAATCCGCTGGCCCTGCTCGCCGATGGCCGCGTCGTCGCGCTCGATTGCAAATTTGTGCTCGACGATGCCGCGCTCGACCGGCAGGCCGACATCGCCAGGCAGGGCACCGCTGGCGTGATGACGGCGCTGGAAAAACGCGGCGCTGAAGCGGGCCTCAAGCTGATCCAGCTCGATGGCAATGTCGGCGTTCTGGCGAACGGCGCCGGGCTCACCATGACCACCATGGATGTCATCCGCCACTACGGCGGCCGGCCGGCGAATTTCCTGGAAATCGGCGGCGAGGCCTACACGAAGTCGGAGATTGCGCTCGATCTGGTGCTGTCCAATCCGGGCGTGAAAAGCCTGGTGATCAATTTCTGTGGTGCTTTTGCGCGCACCGACGTGATGGCGGACGGTGTCGTGAAAGCTTGGGCCAAGCTCAAGCCGAAAGTACCGGTGTTTTTCTCCATTCACGGTACCGGCGAAGAAGAGGCGGTCAGGCTGGTGCGCAATGAGCTCGGCATCGAGCCCTACGATTTCATGGAAGACGCGATCCAGGCCGCGGTGAAGGCAGCGCAATGATCGTCCGCAGACAAGACCGCGTCATCGTGCTGGGTATCACCGGCAAGCAGGGCACCTTCTGGACCGAGAAGATGATTGCCTATGGCACCAACGTGGTGGCCGGCATCAATCCCAAGCGCGCGGGCGAAACCCACGTCGGCGTGCCGATTTTCGCCAATACCGGCGAGGCCGTGAAGGCGGTTGGCGGGGACGTCGGCGTCATGTTCATTCCGCCGCCGATGGCGAAGGATGCCGCCGTGTCGGCGGCGCAAGCCGGAATCAAGACACTGGTGGTCTTGACCGAGCACATCCCGGCGCAGGATGTGATGGCGATGCACGCCGCGGCCGCCAGACACGGCACGCGCATCGTCGGCCCCAACACCGCGGGCCTCGTCACGCCCGGCGAATGTTTCGTCGGGATCATGCCGGCATTCGTGCCGAGCGTCTTCAAGCCCGGCCGGGTCGGTGTGATCTCGCGCAGCGGCAGCCTCGGCACGCTGGTCTGCCTCAACCTCACGCGCGCCGGCATTGGCCAGAGCGCCTTCATCGGCATCGGCGGCGACCCGATGCTTGGCACCACGACACGCGATGCGCTCGAAGCGCTCGACAAGGACGCCGGCACGGATGCCGTCGTTATCGTCGGCGAGATCGGCGGCGCCATGGAAGAAGACGCGGCCGAATACGCGAAAACAATGCGCAAGCCGATGGTGGCCTTCATCGCCGGCGCGGCTGCGCCGGCCGGCAAGAAAATGGGCCATGCCGGCGCTATCGTCACCGGCAATGCCGGCAGCTACGCGTCGAAACGCCAGGCACTGGAAGCGGCCGGAGTTACTGTCGTCGATACGCCGTCGCAGATCGCTTCAGCGATCTCGGCCAAGCTCGGCGCAAGCTGAAGCGTAACTGACGCAGTTGGCCAAACATAGAGTCCTAGGATCGTCGCTCCGCTGTCATTGCCGGGCTTAGCTCGGCAGTCCAGAGGCCAGCCATAATAGCGGCCGTAAGCATACTGCCTGGGCAGCTCTTATGGATGCGCGGGTATAGGCGTGCGAAAGCGGGCCGTCGCTTCGGACGGCTACGCCCGGCATGACGATTGAGAGGTTAGCGATTGACGCTCACGCCAGCGTCACCGTTTCGAAATCCGCCGGCAACACGATTTCCAGCAACTCGCAATCGTCGGAATAGCCGCGCACGGTGTGCTTGATTCCGGGCGGCTGGATCCAGCACGAACCGGCATAGAAGGTGTGCACGCCTTCGCCTTCGAATTCGCTCTGGAACCAGCCTTTGAGCACGTAGACCATCTGGAAGTCGACGTCGTGGTAGTGCGGAATTGCGACTTCCTCGGCGGTGAACGGCTTGGTCATGCGGATGACGTGCGCTTGCACGAGGCCGCCGGTTGCCGGCGCCAGCCCAAGATCGCGATAGGCCGAATAGGCGCGCAGGCCCTGGTCGAAATCCTCCTCGCGATGATGGCTGACGGTAAAGCGTTGTGGCTTGCGCGCTTTGGCGCGCGTCTTGGCCTTAACGGCGCGCCGGGTACTGGCCTTGCTCCTGACTGACTTCCGCCGCGCATGGGCTTTCGTTCGGGCCTTCTTCCGAGCTTTGGCCATTGCTGTCTCCCACATTGCTCGCGCATGATCTTGATGCGCAATTTCCCGAATTGGACCACGCCGGCACCGGTCATGGAAGAGCCGAAACAGCCCGCAATTCGCATCTTCGTCGACGCCGATGCCTGTCCGGTGAAGCCCGAGATTTACCGGGTGGCGGAGCGCTACGGTCTCAAGGTCTATGTGGTCGCCAATGCTTTCATGGCCGTGCCGCGCAGCGATTTGATCGAGCGGGTGATCGTGGCCGAAGGTCCGGATATTGCCGACAACTGGATTGCCGAACGCGCCGGCGAGACCGACATCGTCATCACCGCCGATATTCCGCTGGCTGGACGTTGCGTGAAGAAGGGCGCGAGCGTGATCGGCCCGACCGGCAAGCCCTTCACGGAGGATTCGATCGGCATGGCGCTGGCGACGCGGGACCTGCTGACGGATTTGCGATCGGCCGGCGCAGCCACGCGCGGGCCTGCGCCCTTGAGCTGTCAGGATCTTTCACGGTTTCTATCGGCGCTTGATCTGGCGGTGACGAGGTTGAAAAGGAAGTTGGCGGGATAGACATTTGGTCGTCATGCGCAGCGGGCTCACCCACGTCTACAATGGCAGCTCGGCCTGTGCGGGCACCACGCCGTGCATCCCGCAAGCCGTGGATGCGCCGGGACAAGCGCGGGCATGACAAGCAAGGTCACTCCGCCGCTTCCGCCACGCCGCCGTGCGCCTTCGACCAGCCGGCCGGATCGCTGGATGAACTTCTCCACCTCGGCCAGCATCTTCGGCTCGAACTTGCCGCTCGTCTTGGCGACCGCCAGCACATCTTTCCAGGTGGTGAGCGCGTGCAGCGTCACGCCGAGATCGCCCATGATCTTCTTGCTCTGCGGGTAGATGTCGTAGAAGAAAATGACGAAGCAGTGCTCGCATATGCCTTCGGCTTCGCGGATCGCATTGATGAAGTTGGCCTTGCTCTTGCCGTCGGTGGCGAGATCCTCCACCAGCAGCACGCGCTGGCCCGGGATCAGCAGGCCTTCGATCTGCGCACCGCGTCCGAAGCCCTTCGCTTTCTTGCGCACATATTGCATCGGCAGATGCATGCGGTCGGCCACCCAGGCGGCGAACGGAATGCCGGCGGTCTCGCCGCCCGCCACCGCGTCGATGTTGTCGCGGCCGATATCGCGCTCGATGGTGTGAACCGCGAAATCCATCAGCGCCGAGCGCACGTCGGGAAACGAGATCAGCCAGCGCGAGTCGTTATAGACCGGGCTCGCCCAGCCGCTGGTGAAGATGAAGGGCTTGTCGGTCATGAAGCGGACGGCGCCGGTGTCGAGATACATCCGCGCGGTCAGCTCGGCGATGGTCTTCTTGTCGAGGAACGGGGTGGCTGTGGGCATATGAGTGCGCTCAAGCCTCTGTGTTGTCATGCCCGGGCTTGTCCCGGGCATCCCGCTTGGGTGTGCACAGTGCTTAACTAAGCGGGATGGCCGGGACAAGCCCGGCCATGACAAGGTATGTGGACTACGGCGCCTTCGGCCCGACCTTCTTGTACCAGTCCGCGATCTGCGCGCCGGTCCAGAACAGCACGTCCTTCTTCTTCCTGATCTTCTGGAAGATCTGCCGGAAATATTTCGCCCGGTGCGGCGCGCCCATGATGTAGGGGTGCACCGAAATCGCCATCACCCGCGCCGAGCCCTTGGCGTCCTTGTAGATCTGCTCGAACTGGTCCATCGCCCGCTCGTAGAATTCCGAGGCCTTGTGATGCTGGATCAGCATCATGGCGACGTCGTTGCATTCCTGCGTGTAGGGAATGTTGAGGATCGGCTTGCCGCGCGTCTTCATCCACACCGGCTGGTCGTCGAGCACCCAGTCGGCGACATAATCGTAGCCTTCCTCGGCCAGGATATCCGGCGTCTCCCAGGTTTCGGTGAGGCCGGGCCCGAGCCAGCCGCGCGGGCGCTTGCCGGTCGCCTTTTCCAGCACCTCGGCGCTCTTGCTGGATGTCGGCGCGCTCGTTCTCGACCTTCTGCATGTTGCGCTGGGTGTAGCCGTGGCCGACGAATTCCCAGTTGCGCTCGACGCAGGCCTTCACGATGTCGGGAAAGGCCTCCACCGCCACGCCGTTGATGTTCATCACGCCGGGAATCTTGAACTCGTCGTACACCTGCAACAGCCGCCAGAAGCCGACGCGGTTGCCGTATTCGTGCCAGCACCAGTTCGGGATGTCGGGCATCGGCGAGCCGCCGGCCGGCGGCGTGATGCACCTGGCGCGGCATGGTCTGCGTCGGGTCCCATTCCTCGACATTGGTGACGGTCCACACCACCATGCGCGCGCCTTTCGGCAGCTTCAGCGGCTTGCGCGTGGGGATGGCGGAATAGTCGAGGCGGTCATTCGGCAGCATGCCGACGGATGGCTTCGGGACATTCATGACGCGGGCGTTCCTCGTTTTTTGTCGATTGGCTGGCAGTTTTGCAGCTACCTTGGTTATTGTACAGACCATGAAACTTGTCCGATACCGCTCCACAACCGGCGAGAAGCCCGGCCTGATGCTCGACGGCGAGATCTACGATCTGTCGGCGGGCTTTGCCGCGCTCAGCCATCGCGCGCCAACCTTCGAGCACGTTGAGGCGATCGCCGCGGTGCCGGTGAAGACGTTGCAGAAGATGGGCAAGGGCGCTGCCGCTCGGCCCGCCGTTGCGCGGCATCGGCAAGATCATCGGCGTGGGATCTGAACTACCGCGATCACGCCGAGGAAACCGGGCTGCCTCTGCCGAAGGAGCCGACGCTGTTTCTCAAAGCCACCAGCGCGCTGTGCGGGCCCACCGATGATCTCGTGATGCCGCGCGAAGGCAAAGAGCGTCGATTGGGAGGTCGAGCTCGGCGTGGTGATCGGCAGGCCCGGCGTCTATATCGCGGAGCGTGACGCGCTCGATCACGTGCTTGGTTACTGCATCGGCATCGATTTTTCCGAGCGCGATTTCCAGTTCAATCGCGGCGGGCAGGGCTTTAAAGGGCAAGAGCGCCGATACGTTCGCGCCGCTCGGGCCGTTCCTCGCAACGCGCGACGAGATCGTCGAACCCGCAGGACCTGGCCTTGCGGCTGAGCGTCAACGGCAAGCAAAAGCAGAGTGGCTCGACCCGCGACATGATTTTTTCGGTGGCCGAGCTGGTCGTCCTACATCAGCCGCTTCATGAGTTTGCAGCCGGGCGACGTGATCCTCACCGGCACGCCGGCAGGCGTAGGCCTGGGCCAGAAACCGCCGGTTTACTTGAGTGCCGGCGATGTGGTGACGGCCTCCATCGCCGGCCTCGGCGAACAGACGCATAAGGTGGTGGCGGACGGCAAAGCCGCCGCGCCCTCGCCTCTCCCTCGGAGGTCGCGCGCGGCGCTCGCCCGCAGGATAACGCAACCTCAACTCCCCTTCTCGCCGTAAATCTCCGGGAAGAAATAATCCTTCCACGACGCCGGCTTGTTCTTGAGCGTGCCGACCTCCGACATGAAGTCGGCATATTTCATGGTGTTTTCGGGTGTCAGCGTCCAGCGCACCTGCGCCCCGGCAACGAGCTTGGCGACCATGTCGAGCGGCAGTTTCGATTTCGAATCCTCGATCCACAAGCGCCGCCGCCGCCTTCTTGTCCTTGTTGACGATCTCGGTTGCTTCCTTCAGCGCCTCGACCAGCGCCTTGTAGAGCACCGGATTGCCGTCGCGGAATTTCGCCGGCGCCCACACGGCGGTGAAGGTGTGCGAGCCGCCCATCACGTCGAATGAATTGAGCACGGTGTGGACCGCCGAATCCTCGAGCTGCTGATACTGGAACGGCGGCACGCTGAACGCGGCGGAAATCTGCGCGCCGCCCTTGAGCAGCGCGACCGTGGCATCCGGCGGCGTCATCGACACCGTGAGCGGGTCGAGCTTGTTGAACTCCTTGGTGCCGTAGGCCTTTGCCGCCGCCATCTGCAGCGTGATCGCCTGCACCGAGGAACGCACGGCCGGCACCGCGATGCGATCGCTGTCCTTGAAATCCTTGATGGTCTTGATCGCGGGGTCGCGGCTGTTGAGCAAAAACGGCTGCGAGCTCAGCGCCGAAATGCCGCGCACTTCCTGCGGCGTGCCCTTGGTGCGCGACCACAACACCAGCAGGCCGGGCACGCCGCCCGAGCCGACGTCGATGTTGCCGGAGATCAGCGCCTCGTTGACTGCGGTCGGCCCGTTGAAGGTGAACCACGACACCTTCAGGTCGTTCAGACCGAGCGCCTTGGCGTGCTTCTCGATGAGCTGCTGGTGCTCCATCACGTTGAGCTGCAGGTAGCCCATGGAAAATTGCCGCGCGAGGCGGATTTCCGCAGCCGTTGCCGCCGACGCCCCGGCGAGCGCGCACGCGCCGGCGATGAGGCTCAAGAGTGCCTTGATACGCATGTGATTCCTCCCTGGCGCCGCCTGTTTCCTGTTTTTATGGGCGGCGGCCCACACGCTATGCGGCAGCCTCGATCTTGGCAATGCTGCGGTACCAGTCGAGGATCTGCTCGCCGTTCCAGTGCAGCACGCCCTCGTGCTTGTTCACGTAGTCATAGATCTGCTCGAGATACTTGATCCGGTGCGGCTGCCCGCTGATGTAGGGGTGGATCGCCAGCGCGCAGATTTTCGCGCGCTTCGCGCTCTCGGCGTAGAGCCGGTCGAACTGGTCGGTGACCAGCTTGAGCAGATAGTCGCTCTCGTGGTGCTGGACGATCATCACCGGAATGTCGTTGCACTCGATGGTGTAGGGCAGGGTGACGAGCGGTCCCTTCGTGGTGCTGATCACGGTCGGCTCATCGTCATAGACCCAGTCGCCGATATATTTGACGCCCGCGGCCGCGAGCAGATCCGGCGTCTCCAGCGTTTGCGTCAGGCCCGGCCCGAGCCAGCCAACCGGCCGCTTGCCGGAGAACCTTTCCATGATGTCCATGGTGCGGTTGATCATGCCGGCCTGGTCGGTCTCCTTGTGGATCGGACCCTGCTCGTAGGCGTGGCCCATGAATTCCCAGCCGTCATCGCGCGCCTGCTTGGCGACGCGCGGATAGTCCTCGCAGATGCGCGCATTGGCGGCGAGCGTCGGCTTGATGCCGAGTTTCTTGAACAGTTCGTGGAAGCGCCAGCAGCCGACACGCATGCCGTATTCGTGGAAGGCCCAGTGCACGACGTCCGGCATCAGCGGCACGCCGGTCGGGGCGGGGAGCAGTTGCCGCGCCATCGGCTTGCCGATGTCCCAGACCTCGTAATTGACGATGGTCCAGAACACGATGCGCGCGTTGCCCGGCAGCTTGAGCGGCGGGCGATCAACGATCGCGGAATAGTCGGAACGTTCGCGCGGAATCATCGGATTGGGCATGAAAACTCGTTACTGATCAGCCTCTATCCGTCATCCTGAGGTGCGAGCGCGCGTTATGCGCGCGAGCCTCGAAGGGTGACGGCCACTGACCGCCATCCTTCGAGGGCCGCGCTGCGCGCGGCCACCTCAGGATGACGGAGAGCTAGTTTCTCACGCCGTCGCGGCCACGCGCAACCCGACCAGCCGTTCGAGCGTGGCGGTGTCTTTGTGCAATTGCGCCGAGGGCGCGCGGTGCGCCACCGCGCCGCGCTCCAGCACGATCGCCTCGGCGGTCAATTCCAGCGCGATGTCGGTGTGTTGCTCGACCAGGACGATGGCGATGCTGCGGTCGGACAGCATCAGCTTCATTGCGGCGGTGAGCTCATCGACGATCACCGGCGCCAGCCCCTCGAACGGCTCATCCAGCAGCATCAGTCGCCGGGTTGGTCATCAGCGCGCGCGCGACCGCCAGCATCTGCTGCTCGCCGCCGGACAGCTGATTGCCCATGTTGCCGCGCCGCTCCGCGAGCCGCGGAAACAGCCTGAATACGGTGTCGAGAGTCCAGGCACCCGGCCGCGCCGCGACCGTGAGATTTTCCTCGACCGACAGCGACGGGAAAATCTCGCGCTCCTGCGCCACCCAGCCGATGCCGTTGAGCGCGCGCCGATGCGACGCCAGGCGCGAAATATCCTGTCCGCGCCAGGAAACGCGCCGCGGCGCAGCTGCGTGTAGCCCATGATGGTCAGCAGCAGCGTCGACTTGCCGACACCGTTGCGGCCGAGCACGGCAAGGCTGCCGTGCTCCGGCAGTTCAAGCGAAATGCCGTGCAGCACGACGGCATCGCCATAGCCGGCGGTCACATTCTCAAGTTTGAGCAGCGTGTCAGCCAAAGCGGTCATCCATGTTTGCGCTTGCCCAGATAGACTTCGCGCACGCCGGGATCGGCGGCGATCTCGGCCGGCGAACCTTCGGTGAAGATCGCGCCGCCGACCAGCACGATGATGTGGGTGGCGAAGCGAAACACCACATGCATGTCGTGCTCGATGAACAGCAGCGTCAGATCGTCGGACAAGCCCGCCACCGCTTCGAAGACCTCGCCGCTTTCTTCCTGCGGCACGCCGGCCGCCGGCTCGTCGAGCAGCAGCACCTTCGGCTTGGTGGCCAGCGCCAGCGCGATTTCCAGCAGGCGTTGCCGGCCATACGGCAGTTCGCGCGTGATCTGGTAGCAGTCATCGCCCAGCTTCAACTTGCGCAAGATCTCGTAAGCCTCGTCGATCGCCTCGCTGTAGGAACCGACGCTGCGCCAGAACTGGCCGGCAAGGTTGCGCCGTTCGGCCACGGCCAGCGTCACCGCTTCGAGCGCGTTGAGGCCCGCAAACAGCGTGTTGATCTGGAACGTGCGCGCGAGCCCGCGCCGCACCCGTTCCTGCGGCCCAAGCGCGGTGATGTCCTCGCCCTCGAGCAAAATTTGCCCGGCATTGGGCGTCAGCATGCCGGTCATCAGATTGATGAGCGTGGTCTTGCCGGCGCCGTTCGGACCGATCAGCGCATAGCGCGCACCGACCGGCAGGTTGATGGCGATATCGCGCGCGACCGGCAGCGAGCCGAATGCTTTCGACAGTCCGCGGGTGGCCAAAGCGATCGCGGTCATTTCGCTCTCCACCGCGCATAAAGGGCCGTCAGCCCGCCGAGGATGCCGTTCGGCAGCACCATGACGACGGTCACCAGCAGAACGCCGATCCAGAAATACCAGTATTGCGGCGCAATCCCGGAGAACTGGTCGCGCGCCACCATGAAAATCGTGGCGCCGATCAACCCGCCATAAAGCCGTCCGGCGCCCCCCAGCACCAGCATCACCAGCACGTCGGCGGAGCGCTGGAAGCTGATGGATTCGAGCGAAACGTTCTCCGTGGTCTGCGCCAGCACCGCGCCGGCGAGCCCGGCGACTCGCGGCGGCGAGGGTGAAAGCCTTGCGGATATGCGCGCGGCTATCGGCGCCGATGGCCGGCATGCGCACCCAGTTTTCGCGGATGCCGCGCAGCGCGAGGCCGAATGGCGAATTCACCAGCCGCCGCGCGCCGAGGAACACGACAAAGAGCGTGGCCAGCGAATAGGCGTAAGCGGTGTAGCCGTAGAGATCGAACTTGAAGATGCCGAGCACCGGCCAGATCGAAACGCCTTGCAGTCCGTCGCTGCCGCCGGTGAGCCAATGCGCGCGGTTGGCCGCCTCGAAGGCAAGCAGCCCGAGGCCGAGCGTGATCATGATCAGCGTGAAATGGCGGAAGCGCGAGACGATGAAGCTCACGGCAAAGCCGACGAGCCCGGCGACCGCGGCTGCCAGAATGAGCCCGGTCAACGGTTCGCCCCAGATGAATTTCGAGAATAACCCCGCTGTGTAAGCGCCGATGCCGAAAAAGGCCGCGTGGCCGAGCGATACGATTCCGGCATAGCCGAGGATGAGGTCGAGCGAGAGTGCGAACAGCGCCGTGATGGCGATCTGGCTCGCCAGCGACAGGTAATCCGGAAACAGCACAAAGGGCAGCAGCGTCGCCAGCCAGAATGCAATCTCCAGCGCGTGCCAGCGGCTCTGCGCTTGCAGATATTTTTGCGGGGTGAGGGTGGCAGTGGTCATGCCTTACCCCTATTCCGCTCGTCCCCGCGAAAGCGGGGACCCAGAGCCCCAACGATTGTGTCCGCAACTCGTCGCCCTGGCATCCCCGCTTTCGCGGGGACAAGCGGGGGAAGTGGTGATCTCGGGCGCGATCCGCACCATCACCGCCTCCCGAACAGGCCGGCGGGGCGCCACATCAGCACCGCCACCATGACCAGGTAAATCAGGAAGGCGCCAAGCTCCGGCGCATAATATTTGCCGGCGACATCGCTGACGCCGATCAGGATCGCGGCGATGAACGAGCCGGCGATGGAGCCGAGCCCGCCGACCGAAACGATGATCAGCACATAGACGAGATAAGTGAAGGCGAAATTCGGATCGAGGCCGACGATCTCGATCGCCAGCGCGCCGCCGAGACCTGCCAGCCCCGAGCCGAGCGCGAAAGTGGAGGCGAAGGTGCGGTCGACGTCGATGCCGAGCCCGCGCGCCATGCGCTGATTGTCGACCGCCGCGCGCACCTGCGCGCCGAAGCGCGTGTATTCAAGGCCGGCGACCAGCAGCATCGTCACCGCGAGCGCGATGCCGATCAGGAACAGCCGATATTTGCCGAGGCCTATACCGAGGACGTCGATCGAGCCGCGCAGCAATTCCGGTGTTTCGACGGGCTGCTGGATCGTGCCGAAGATGTAAGCCGCAACGGCGACGGAGATGAAAGCGAGCCCGATGGTGAGCAGCACCTGGTCGAGGTCGCTGGCGCGGTAAAGCCGACGGTACAGCACGCGTTCGAGCGCGACGCTCACGATGGCCGCCGCCGCGAACGCCACCGGCAGCGTCGCCAGAAAGGGCCAGTGGAAATCATTGGCCAACGTAATGGAGACATAGCCACCGAGCATCGCGAACGCGCAGTGGGCGAGGTTGACGAAGTTCATCAGCCCGAGCGTCACCGACAGGCCGACCGACAGCACGAATAACAGCATGCCGTAGGCGAGACCGTCGAACAGCACACCGAAAACGGGAGGAAGCATGGCCGGGGCCGTTGCCTATTCAGCCGCGCGGGGGCTTGCTCCGTCATTCCGGGCGCGAGCATAGCGAGCGGATCCGGAATCCAGAAGCCTGGCAAGGATATTGTCCACTTCTGGATTCCCGCGGCACGGCGCATTCGCGCCGTCCCGGAATGACTGGATGTAAATGCGGCGAATGGGACGACCTTGCGGTCGCCCCATCCGGAAGTCCTTGCATTTCAGGGCGCGGACTACTTGTGCGTCGGGTCTTTCACGTTCGCGACCGTGTCGAACTCGACATTGACGATGTTGTTGCCGACCTTTTCCACCCGGCGGATGTAGACGTTCTGCACGATGTCGCGGGTTGCCGGGTCGATGGAGATCGGGCCGCGCGGGCTTTCCCATTTCATGCCCTTGGCCGCACCGACCAGCGCATCGCCGTCGGTCTTGCCGCCGGTCTTCTTGAGTGCCTCGTAGATGAGATGCATGCCGTCATAACCGCCGACCGCGAAGAAGTCCGGGTTACGCTTGTACTCGGCATTGAACGCCTTCACGAAGTCCGCGTTCATCTTGGACTTGTGATTGTAGTCGTAGTGCCAGGCGCTGATGCGGCCGAGCGCAAGATCCCCCAGGCTCTTGATCGCAGTTTCGTCCACCGGCTCGCCGGTGCTCAAAATCTTGATCTTCTTGGGATCCATTTGGCGTTCGGCAAAGGCCTTGCCGATCGCACCGGGTTGCGCACCGCCGGGAACGAATACGAAAATCGATTCCGGGTTGAGGTCTTTCGCGCGCTGCACGAAGGCCGAGAAGTCCGGATTGGCGATCGGCATGCGCACCGAGCCGACGATTTCGCCGCCGGCCGCCTTGAAGGCGCGCTGGAAGGCCTGCTCTGCATCGATGCCGGGGCCATAGTCGGTGACCATTGTATAGGCTTTCTTGACGCCGCCCTTCTTGGCCGCCCACGTGCCGAGCGTTTCGCCGATCTGCGGCAGCGTCAGCGAGACGCGCACGCATGTACGGCGATTTTTCGGTGACGACTGACGTCGCGGCGTTCATGACGACCATGAATTTCTTGGCCTCCGTGGCGACGCCCGCTGCGCCAAGCGCTTCCGGAGTGAGCGTAAAGCCGGCCAGGATGTCGGCCTTGTCACGCACGATCGAGTTCCTGCGCCAGGCGCTTGGCGACGTCCGGGTTCGGGCCGCCGGTGTCCTTGCGGATGATCTCGATCTTCTTGCCGGCGACCGTGTCGCCGTGCTGTTTCATATAGAGCTTGATGCCGTTGTCGATCTGCGCACCCGTATCGGCGAACTGGCCGGAATACGAGTTAATGACGCCGATCTTGATGGTTTCCTGGGCGCTGGCGCCGACCGGCAGCAAGGCCGCCGTCAGCAAGGCGGCGCTGGCAAATAACACGCGTTTCATTGTGGTCCTCCCCTGAACCTCATTTGCTTGGTTTTGTTGCCGCTAGAATGCCTGACCTTTCGCGCAAAGAAAAGCGCCGCGGAACAGGGCTCCGCGGCGCATTTGGTTGGATGCCGGACTATTGGCGTACAAACGGCAAGGCAGGGGGAAGTGGGCCAACCCGGTATTTTTGCTGTCGTCCCCGCGAAGGCGGGGACCCATACGCGCAGCTTATCGAGGGACTGCGGAGTATGGTCCGGGCCTCGCGCTAACGCGCTCGCCCGGACGACGGTGATTATTTAACTGCTTGCCGCTTTGTCAGACCAGCGACACGGTCGCCCGCTCGTAGGTGGCGCTGCCCATCTTGCCTTCCGGGAAGATGCCGTGGGCAGCAATCCATTCGAAGGATTCCTCATAGACTTCCTTGGTATAGGGCTCGAAAACCAGCCTTTCGCCGGGGCCCCAGCGCCGCGTGTCCATTTTGGCGTGGAAACGGTCGGGGAATTCCTTCTTGTAGTAATGCGTATAGAGCTCCGGCCGCAGGTCGATATCGCGCTGGGCCTTGCGCAGTGCCCGGAAGAACTTGCGCAGGTCTTCCGGGTCGGGATCGCCGTGGATCATGGTGCCGATCATGAAGGTGCAGTCGATCACCTTCCGGAAACCGAGCTGCTCGGCGAAATAATAGGGCCCGCCGAACAGGTGGACGGCCGGCGCCTTGCCCTCGAACAGCTTTTCCATGCGCGCGAACAGCATGCCGTCGGCGTAGACGAGGTTGATCTGCTCGGGCTTGAGGTACTGCTCGAGCGCCTGGACGGTGGAATAATGGCTGCCTGACTGGTAGCCGACCGAGACCGGCACGCCGGCCAGACCGGACGGGTCCTTGATCTTCGAATCCGGGGCGACAAAGACCCCGGCCGGCGCCACCGAATAGACATCGGTGTACATCTTGCCGTGGCCGTTGGAGGCCGCGACGTTGACCGTCCAGTGGCAGGCGCAGCTCACGTTGGATTTGCGGCCTTCCTCGAAGGACTGATAGGCGCCAACCTTGTCGCCCTTGTCGTGGATCTTGCCGTCGGTCGCGCGCATCAGCTCGCGGAATTCGTATTCAAGGCCTTCCTTGCGGAAGTAGTCCTTTTCCTCCGCCACCCATTCCTGCAGGCGGAAATGCGGTTCGATCAGAAATTTTGCCATTGTTTCGTCCTCCCGTTTCTTTCCGAAGATGAAGAAGAAGTAGACCGTCATCCTGAGGTGGCCGCGAAGCGGCCCTCGAAGGATGACGGGCCAAATACTGTGAGACCTTGGCCGTCGCCCTTCGAGGCCCGCCTTCGGCGGGCGCCTCAGGGTGACGGGACTAAGTCAGTGCGTAGTGATTTCAACAACATGAATGCCCTTCATTGTGTTCGCGCTCCGCAACGCGCCGGGCGCGGATCATCTTGACGTGGTCGTCCATCAGAGCGCGTGCGGCGCTGGCGTCGCGCAGCTCGATCAGGTCGGTGAGCTTGGTGTGAATGTCGAGTATGTGCTGCGCCAGTTTCGGCGTGGCGGTGGCGTTGCGGCGCGGCCATGACACGTGCTCAAGCGAGATGAGCTGCACGACCAGCACGCGGTTGTGCGATGCCTCGGCGACCGCAAGATGGAAATCGCGCGACAGGCGCGTGAAGACATCAAGGTCGCCGATGACGGCTTTCGCGTCGGTGAGCAACTGGCGCAATTTGGCAATGTCGTCAGGTGTCGCGTTCTCGGCGGCGAGCTCGGCGCCGAGCGTCTCGATCGCGCGCTGCGCGTCCATGATCTCGGCGGCGGAGACGCCGGTAAGGTCGAGCTGTACGGCCAGCGCTTCGGCGAACAGACGCGGGTTGCCCTGCGCGATGCGGGCGCCGCCGCCTTTACCCATGCGGATTTCGACGATGCCGAGCGCTTCCAATGTGCGTAGAGCGTCGCGCGCAACAATGCGGCTCGCCTTGAAGCGCGCGGCCAAGTCCTTTTCGGTGCCAAGGAAATCGCCGGGCTTGAGCTTCTTGGCGAAGAGCGCATCGCGTACCCAGGCGACGATCTGCGCCGACATCGAGGAGGAACGGCCGGCAAACATGATGCGGGCGGTGAGTTCACCGCTCATCGTCACCGGTTGCCGCAAGGTATTGGCCTTGGCCGTGCGTGGCATGTCCGCGCCTCTGGTCAGGAGCGGTAGTATGTACGTCTGGATCGAATAGTAAAGATAGTATCTTATGAATTTGGGGGAAAATTTCGTTTTATATGCAATTAGTTAGTGGGACGTTTTAAGGCCGCTCGGGTTCGCGTCCCTGGCCGTAGGGTGGGCTAAGGCGCGAAACGCGCCGAGCCCACCGGAAACGATGCGCAATTGGCAATGCCGATGGTGGGCTCGCTACGCTTAGCCCACCCTACCTATGCATACAGGGACCTACGCCACCTTCTTCCCCCACAACCGCGCCGAAGCAATGTCGGCGCCCTTGCGGATGGCGGCGAGCTTTAGCCACACGACCGGCTCGATCACCCATTCACGCTTGGTGAATGTGCCGAAACCGCAATCGGTCGACGCCACCACGCGTTCGCGCTCGCCGACCGCACGCACCGCTTCCTCGATGCGGCGCGCCACCACCTCCGGGTGCTCGACGAAATTGCTGGTGGTTTCCACCACGCCCGGAATCAGCAGCATGTCCTTCGGCAGCGGATGTTTCTTCAGCGCGTCATATTCATGCGCGTGGCGCGGATTGGAAAACTCGATCGACAGCGCGCCGACCTTGGCCTGGTAGAGCGCCGGCAAAATCGTTGCGAGCGGCACATCGTGAATGTGCGGGCCTTCCCAGTTGCCGTAGCAGATGTGCAATCGAACACGATCGCGCGGAATGCCGGCGATCCCGTCGTTGATCGCCTGCACATGACGTTCGACGCGCTTGACGAAACCGGCATCGTCGAGATCGCGGTACATCATGGTGCGGTCCATCGCGAGATCGGGCGCGTCGATCTGCAAAATCAGTCCCGGCTTTATGGATGGCCTGATATTCGTTCTTCATCTCGCGCGCGATCGCATCGAGATAATCGTCGTGCGTCTTGTAGTAGGCATTGAGCATGGTGGTCGATATGATGCCGGGCGAGGGCGCAGTCATGAACCGCTCGGAAAAGGCGCCGAGCTCGCCGGCGATCTTGTTGAAGCCCGCGATCTCCTCGTTGATCGGCTTCATGTCCTTGTACTTGATGTCGGCCTGCGCTTCCGGGGCACCCTGCTGGCTTTTCGGCGCGCTTGGAAAGCGCCGCATCAGATAGGCGATCAAGTCGGGAAATTCCTCGAATTCACGTCCGCGCCGGCGCTTCGATACACCACCAAAACCGGTCATGCGCTGCGGGACGTAAGTCTGGAATCCAATACGGCGCTGCTCGCCGTCATTGCCAATGTCGATGCCGACTTCCATCTGCTTTTTGACGACATGGCGCACTGCCGCATCCATTTCCGCGGCCATCACCTTCGGGTCGTAGTCCTTGCCTTCCTCCTGTGCCACGAGGAGGTCGGACAGTTTCTCATTGCGTGGCAGGCTGCCGACATGGGTGGTTAAGATGCGGTCCCGGCTGAAGATCATGAACAGACTCCGACTTTTGTGTCGTCATAGTGAGGTGTGCCGCGAAAGAGGCCGCACATTAGCGGCAAATTCCGCGCGGTATAGCAATTGAATCGAGAACCGCGCTACAGGCCCGAAATATAATCACATTGCGGCGGTCAAGTGCGCCTCGCATAGTTCGGCCCAACGGCGAAAGGCCGTTGGGCTTTGTCCCACCGCAATGTCCCGCCGGCCCGCAGGGCCGGGAGACAATTAAGTCCTTCCGTACAGCTGGAGGGAAGTCATGAAACGCCGTGAATTTTTGCGCGCCGCCGCTGTAGGCCTTGCGGCCTCAGCGATCGCCGCGCCCGCGATTGCACAATCGACGCCCGAGCTGAAGTGGCGGCTCACCGCCAGTTGGCCGAAGTCACTCGACACTCTGTATGGCATGTGTGAGGACTTTGCCAAAAACGTCGCTGAAAGCACCGACAACAAATTCCAGATCCAGGTCTTTGCCGCCGGTGAAATTGTGCCCGGCCTGCAGGTCCTCGATGCTGTGCAGAACGGCACCGTCGAAATGGGTAACACCGCCGGTTACTATTATTGGGGGAAGGATCCTTCATTTGCTTTTGCGACCGCGATTCCGTTCGGGCTAAACGCGCGTCAGCAGGATGCCTGGCAATTGCGCGGCGGCGGCATGGAACTGCTTGATGGCTTGTTTGCTGACTTCGGCTGTTACGGACTGCCGATGGGCAATACCGGTTCGCAGATGGGCGGTTGGTTCCGCAAGGAAATCAATACGCTCGACGATCTCAATGGATTGAAATTCCGGATCGGCGGTTTCGCCGGGCATGTGATCAAGCGGCTTGGCGTCGTGCCGCAACAGATTGCGCCGGGCGACCTCTATCCGGCGCTGGAAAAAGGCACGATTGATGCCGTTGAATGGATCGGCCCCTATGATGATGAGAAGCTCGGATTTTCCAAGATCGCCAAATATTATTACTACCCGGGCTGGTGGGAGGGTGGAGCGAACGGACATCTTCTGATCAATCGCGCGAAATGGGAAAGCCTGGGCAAGACCTATCAGACGATCGTGACCACATCGGCGCGGGAGGCGGGCCTGCGCACGACGGCAAAATACGACATCGTCAATCCGCCGGCGATGAAGCGGCTGATAACCGCCGGCACCCAGCTTCGAGCCTTCTCGCCGGAGATCATGGAAGCATCCTTCAAGGCCGCAAACGAAACTTATGCCGAACTGGCAAAGGCGAATGCGCGGTTCAAAAGGATCCTCGACAGCATCCTGGCCTTCCGGCAGGACAGTTACTCGTGGTGGCAGGTTGCCGAACTGTCGTTCGATCTGTTCCAGGTGCGAATGTTGGGGCGGTCGTAGGCCGCAAGAAAATGTGCTGCGAATGAAGGCAATAAGCGCTGCTGCAGGCCCGGAAATATAATCACATTGCGGCAGCCGCCCACGCCTCGCATAATTCCCCAAAACGAGCGGCGTTTGCCGCCTGGGAGGAATTTATGACGGTTGCGTGTCGCGGCCGGGGCGGTGGGGACAATCCCGCGCGATTACAATTTTGCCGCCGATGTCCTGCAAAGCAATCTTGCGGCCGGCCGCGCCAAAAAGCCGGCCTATATCGACGCGCGCGGCACGCATACTTACGGCCAGCTTGCCGATCGCGTGGCGCGATTCGGCGCTGCGCTGCGTGGCCTCGGCATCAAACGCGAAGAACGCGTGCTGCTGGCGTTGCTCGACACGATCGACTGGCCGACAGCGTTCCTCGGCTGCCTCAAGGCCGGCATCGTGGCAGTGCCGGTTAATACGCTGCTCACCGAGGACGATTACAGTTTCATGCTGGCCGACAGCCGGGCGAAATGCCTGGTCGTTTCGGAGGCGCTGTTTCCGAAATTCGAAAAACTGATCGGACAGAGTCCCGATCTCGAGCACGTCATCGTCGCGGGCGAAAACCCGCACGGCTATCGTCTGTTCGAGGATTTGATCGGCGCGGACGAACCTGAGCCGTATACGGCGCCGACCACCAGCGATGACATCGCGTTCTGGCTTTATACATCGGGGTCGACCGGCAAGCCGAAAGGCGCCGTGCATGTGCATGCCAGTCTCAAGCTCACCGCCGACCTTTACGGCACGCCCGTCGTCGGTCTGAAAGAAAACGACGTCTGCTATTCGGTCGCGAAACTGTTTTTTGCCTACGGCCTCGGCAATGCCATGACGTTTCCGCTGACGGTCGGCGCGACCACGGTGCTTAACGCCGACCGGCCGACGCCCGATGGCGTTGCGGCGCTGCTGCGCAAACATCCCATCACTGTGTTTTTTGCGGTGCCGACATTCTACGCGGCGTTTCTCGCGAGCCCGAATGCGCCGCAAAAATCCGAGGTGAAAATCCGCCGCTGCATTTCGGCCGGCGAAGCGCTGCCGGAAGAGATCGCGAAACGCTGGAAAGACCGCTACGGCGTCGAGATTTCCGACGGGCTCGGCACCACCGAGATGCTGCACATCTATCTCACCAATGCGCCGGGGGCGACCAAATACGGGACGACCGGAAAAGCAGTGCCCGGCTACGAGATCAAGTTGATCGGTGAAGACGGCAATCCGGTGAAAAAAGGCGACATGGGCGAGCTCTATGTGCGCGGGCCGACCAGCGCGATCATGTACTGGAACAACCGCGAAAAATCGCGCTCGACTTTCCAGGGCGAATGGACGCGCTCGGGCGACAAATATATCGAGGACGCCGACGGCTACTATATCTGCTGTGGCCGGCAAGACGACATGCTGAAAGTGTCGGGCATGTATGTTTCGCCGTTCGAGGTCGAGGCCGCGCTCTCATCGCATCCGGACGTGCTGGAGGCCGCGGTGGTCGGATGGAATGACGAGCAGAAGCTGATCAAACCGAAAGCCTTCGTGGTGCTCAAATCGCCCGAAAAGGCCAATGATGCGCTGATCCAGGCCTTGCAGGAGCACGTGAAGCAGAAGCTTGCGCCCTACAAATATCCGCGCTGGATCGAATTCCGCAAAGACCTCCCGAAAACCGCGACCGGCAAGATCCAGCGCTTCATGCTGAGGGCGGAGGGGCAACGTTGAGGTGTGCACGGCATTGCCACTTATCGCCCTCTCCCCTTGTGGGAGAGGGTGGCTCGCGCGGGAGCGATAGCGGAGCACGAGCCGGGTGAGGGGTCAGTGCCTCACGAGACGCCCACCCCTCATCCGCCTTCGCTCGGCTTCGCCTCCGCGAAGGCAGCTTCTCCCACAAGGGGAGAAGGAAAGAGAGAATGCCGCGCCTCCGCGGATGACATGAAATGCCACTAGATAATTCCGGCTTTCTCGACATTGGCACGCAGCGGTTGGAGTACCGCTTTGTTGGACCGCAGCCCGAGGCGGCGCCAACGCTGGTCCTGCTGCATGAAGGTCTCGGCTGCGTCGGCCTGTGGGGCGATTTTCCGGAAAAGCTGTCCGCCGCCACAGGCGCCGGTGTCTTCGTCTATTCTCGCGCCGGTTACGGGAAATCGAGCCCGGTCGTGCTGCCGCGGCCGCTCTCTTATATGCATGACGAGGCGCGCGAGACGTTGCCACGCCTGCTAGAGACAATCGGCTTCCAGCGCGGGTTACTGGTCGGCCACAGCGACGGCGCGTCCATTGCCGCGATTTACGCGGGCAGCCACCAGGATCACCGGGTCGGCGGCCTTGTTCTGATCGCGCCGCATTTCTTCACCGAAGATTCCGGCATCGCTTCGATTGTGGAAGCGAAGAAGGCGTATGAAGCCGGCGATCTGCGCGCGCGGCTGTCGCGCTGGCATGCCGATGTCGACAACGCCTTCAAGGGCTGGAACGGCGCCTGGCTCGATCCGGACTTTCGCAAATGGGATATCACCGAATTCCTTGCTTATATCCGCGTGCCCGTGCTCGTCGTGCAGGGCGAGGATGATCAATACGGCACGGTCAAGCAGATCGAGATCGCGCAGCAGGAATGTTATTCCCCGGTCGAGGTCGCGCTATTGCCGGGCGCGCGCCACTCGCCGCAGCGCGAGGCGCCGGAAGCGACACTCAAGTTGATCTCGGATTTCGTGGCGCGCGTTGTCGCGGGCGAATGAGTGGAAAGCGCGGCCTACAACTAACCGCTCGTTCCCGTGAAGGCGGGAACCCGAATTAAATAAAAAAGCTGGATCCCCGCTTTCGCGGGGACGAGCGGGAGAGGGTTTACTCTGCCACCATCCTTCGAGGCTCGCGCTTTGCGCTCGCTCCTCAGGATGACGGGTAGAGGCTACGCAGTATGGCTACTCCGCCGCCTGCTTGGTCGTGGCGCCATGTGCCGAGACGAGATAATCCATCGCCGCCTGCACGCCACCTTTCTTGAACGGCACGCCCGCAAGGGAGAGCGCCATCTCGGTGATGCCGAGCGCGCCGAGCAGCATGCCGTCGTTGAGGTCGCCGAGGTGGCCGATACGGAAGTACTTGCCGGCATATGCGCCGAAGCTCGCACCGTAAGAGATATTGAAGGTCTCGAGTGCAAGCGCGCGGAACTTGTCAGCGTCATGGCCTTCCGGCAGCAGAACAGCGGTGATGGTCGGCGAAACCTGGCTGGCATTCTTGTTCAGGTTTTCCAGCCCCCAGGCCTTGACCGCGCGGCGGGTTGCTTCGGCCAGCCGGTCATGACGCGCGAACACGTTGTCGAGGCCTTCCTCGTGCAGCATCTCGATGCCGGTCGCGAGACCGTGCAACATTTGCGTTGCTGGCGTGTAGGGGAAGAAGCCGATCTTGTTCATCGTGATCATCTCGTCCCACGCGTAGAACGACTTCGGCATTTTGGCGGTCTTGTTGGCAGCCAGCGCCTTGTCACTCACTGCGTTGAACGACATGCCGGGCGGCAGCATCAGGCCCTTCTGCGCGCCGCCGACGGAGACGTCGACGCCCCATTCGTCGTGGCGATAGTCGGTGGAGGCGAGCGACGAGATCGTGTCGACCATGAACAGCGCGGGATGACCGGCGGCGTCGATCGCCTTGCGGATTTCGGCGATCGGGGTGAGCGCGCCTGTCGAGGTCTCGTTGTGCAGAATGCAGACGGCCTTGATCTCCTTGGCTTTGTCGTCGCGCAGCCTGGCCTCGATCGCCTTCGGGTCGGCGCCGCTCCGCCAGTCGCTGGTGATGAATTCGGTCTTGAGGCCGATGCGATCAGCCATTTTCTTCCACAATGTCGCGAACTGGCCGGTCTCGACCATCAGCACCTTGTCGCCGGGAGAGAGCGTGTTGACGAGCGCGGCTTCCCAGGCGCCGGTTCCGGTCGCGGTATAGATGATGACCGGGTTCGTGGTCTTGAAAATGGTCTTGATGCCCTCGAGGCAGCGCTTGGCGAGCTTGGCGAACTCCGGGCCGCGGTGATCGATGATCGGCGTGTCCATCGCCCGCAGAACGCGATCCGGAAGCGGCGAGGGCCCCGGAATATGAAGGAAATGGCGACCGACCGTACGCGAGGAATTCTTAGCCATAGAAAGTCCGCTCCTGAACGGCAGCTTTGCGGGGATTTGCGTGGCCTGACCACGGGCGCGTCCCGGCCTGGGGGCGGCGCTTGTGGCGTTGAACTATGAATGTAACATTGCGGTCAAGCGGTTTTCCGCAAGGCTATCTAGTCCTTATGCATAGGCTTAGCGCAGCCCAAAAAGGATAAGAAAAGTGCCGGTAGTCATGCCCGGTCTGGAACGGCGGCTAAAGGCCGAATTGACTGGCGAGGTGCAATTCGACCGCTTCACGCGCGGGCGCTACGCCACGGATGCGTCCCACTACCAGATCATGCCGGTTGGTGTGGTTGCCCCACGCACCATCGAAGAAGCTGATCGGGCGATAGCGATAGCGCGGTCCGAGGGCGCGACCGTATTGGCACGCGGTGGCGGAACGTCGCAGGCCGGCCAGACGGTCGGTCAATCGCTGGTCGTCGACTGCTCGAAGTATCTCACGCGGGTTCTCGATCTCGACGTCAAGCGTGCGCGCTGCACGGTCGAACCCGGGATCGTGCTCGACGATCTCAATCGACAGCTGAAACCGCACGGATTGTGGTTTCCGGTCGATATCTCGACCTCGTCGCGCGCGACCATCGGCGGCATGGCCGGCAACAATTCCTGCGGCGGGCGTTCAATGCGCTACGGCACGATGCGCGACAACGTTATTGCGATCGAGGCGCTGCTTGCGGACGGCACGCTTGCGCATTTCGGCCGCATCGGCGGCAATCTCAAGGATGTCCCGGCGCCGCTGCGGCCGCTTGCCAGGGATCTGCTTGCCATCGGCACGCGCGAGGCGGACGAAATCGCCGCGCGCTTTCCGAAAGTCCAGCGGCGCGTCGGCGGCTACAATCTCGACGCGCTCGTACCAGGCAAGAATGACGTCAATCTCGCGCATGTGCTGGTTGGCGGCGAAGGCACGCTCGCGTTTTCCACGCGCATCGAATTGAAACTTTCGCCGCTGCTCGGCCGCCGCGCGGTCGGAGCCTGCCACTTCGGCAGTTTTTACGAGGCGATGAATTCGGCGCAGCACATTGTGCGGCTCAAGCCGATTGCGGTCGAGTTGATCGATCGCACGATGATCGGGCTTGCGCGCCAAATTCCGATTTTCCAACCGACCCTCGACAAGTTCGTGCGCGAGACGCCGGAGGCAGTCCTGCTGGTCGAATTCGGCGAGGACGACCACGAAGTCAACCTGCGCATGTTGCAGCAGCTCAAGGACCTGATGGGCGACCTCGGCTTCGGCTGGGACAAGAGCGGCGCAAAATGGGGCGGCGTCGTGGAGATACTCAATTCTGAATTACAGGCGGCGATCACCGATGTGAGAACCTCCGGTCTCAACATCATGATGTCGATGAAGGAGGAAGGTAAGCCGGTTTCCTTTGTCGAAGACTGCGCCGTGCCGCTCGAGCATCTCGCCGATTACACGACGCGCCTTGGCGCGATATTTGAAAAGCACGGCACGCGCGGCACCTGGTATGCGCATGCGGGCTCCGGTTGCCTGCACGTGCGGCCGATTCTGAACTTGCGGCAGGAGAAAGACGTGCATGCCATGCGCGAGATTGCCGAAGAGGCTTTCGCGATGGTGCGCGAATATAAAGGCTCGCATTCAGGCGAGCATGGCGACGGGCTGGTGCGCTCGGAATTCAACGAGCCGATGTTCGGTTCGCGGCTGGCGCGCGCCTTCGAGGAGGTGAAGGACCGTTTCGATCCGCAAGGATTTTACAACCCAGGCAAGGTCGTGCGGCCGCCCAAGTTCGACGACCGTGACTTGTTTCGCTACGCGCCCGGCTATCACGGCGAGCCGATCAAGATGCACCTCGACTGGTCGGCCTATCCGGGCGTTGGCGGCGGATTTCAGGGCGCCGTCGAGATGTGCAACAACAACGGCGCCTGCCGCAAATTGACAGGTGGCGTGATGTGCCCGAGCTATCGCGTCACCCGTGACGAGCGGGATGTCACGCGCGGCCGCGCCAATACCTTGCGGCTGGCGATCAGCGGGCAACTCGGTTCGGCCGCGCTCGTCTCCGATGAAATGGCCGAGACGATGAAGCTTTGCGTGTCATGCAAAGCCTGCCGCCGCGAGTGCCCGACTGGCGTCGACATGGCGCGCATGAAAATCGAAGTGCAGGCCGCACGGGCCGCAAAGTTCGAACTCACGGTGCACGAAAAACTGGTTGGTTTTCTGCCGCATTACGCGCCTTACGCGGCGCGCTGGCATCAATTTTTCAATTTGCGGAATCGCAGCGCGATCTTGCGCAAGGCTTCGCAACTGATTGCCGGCTTTTCGTCCCGCCGCAGCCTGCCGAAATGGCGCGAGGATACGTATCGCGATCGGTCCGACTGGCGCTACACCACACGGGAAGAAAACGCGCAGACGCGGGAAGTGGTGTTGTTCGCCGACACCTTCAATCGCTATTTCGAGCGGGAAAATCTCGACGACGCGTTGAGCGTGCTGGTGGCAGGCGGCTATCGCGTCTATGCGCCGTTCCCGGCGAATCCCGACGAGCGGCCACTGTGTTGTGGTCGCACCTTTCTCTCGGTTGGCCTCGTGGATGAGGCGCGCCGTGAAATGCAGCGCACATTGGATGTGCTGGCGCCTTACGTTGCGCGCGGCATACCGGTCGTCGGCCTCGAGCCGAGTTGCCTCTTTACGTTCCGCGACGAATTGCCGGCCCTGTTGAAAGGCGAGGCGGTCGATGCACTGGCGGCAAATGCCCTTCTGTTCGAGGAATTCATTGCGCGCGAGCACAAGCAGGGCCACCTGAATTTGCCGCTCGGGCCGCTTGCGAAAAAGGCGCTTCTGCACGGGCATTGCCATCAGAAGGCGTTCGACACTATGGGCGCGGTCGAAAGCGCGCTTCGGCTGATTCCTCAGCTATCCGTAGAGACGATCGAATCCAGTTGTTGCGGCATGGCGGGCGATTTTGGCTACGATGCTTCCACCATCGATGTCTCGCTCAAGATGGGCGAGCTTTCGTTATTGCCGGCGGTGCGCAGGGCGCCCTCCGATGCACTGATCGTCGCCGACGGGACGTCCTGCCGACACCAAATCCAGGACGGCAGCGAGCGCGAAGCCACACACGTCGCTCGCGTGCTGGCGATGAGCGTTGCGGCGGCTGCAGGCGTTACAGTTGATCCGTCATCCTGAGGTGGCCGAGCGAAGCGAGGCCCTCGAAGGATGACGGGCACAAAATTATAGGCCGTCATCCGTCGAGGCTCGCGCTGCGCGCTCGCTCCTCAGGATGACGGACAAAAGGCAGGGTGCAGTGACTCATCTATTTCCTACATCCCTCGTAGGCTCTTATCCACAGCCGGATTGGTTGATCGACCGCGCGCGCCTGTCGAAGATGGTGCCCCGTGTGCGCATGGACGATCTCTGGCTGATCGATCCGAAAGAACTGGAAGCCAAACAGGACGAGGCGACGCTCCTCGCAATCCGCGACCAGGAACGCGCCGGTCTCGACATCGTCACGGATGGCGAGCAACGGCGCGAAAGCTATTCCAACCAGTTCGCCACCGCGCTTGAAGGCGTCGATACGGAGAATCCCGGCTCGACCTTGAACCGGAGCGGCAAGCCGATTCCAGTTCCACGCGTCACAGGAAAGATTTGCCGCAAGCATCCGGTCGAGCTCCGCGATCTGCAATTCCTGCGCGCCAACACAAAAAAGACCGTGAAGGTGACGGTGCCTGGTCCCTTCACCATGTCGAAGCAGGCCCAAAATGAATTCTATGAGTCCGAAGAATCCATGGCGCTTGACTACGCGGTCGCGGTGAACGCGGAAATCAAGGATTTGTTCGCGGCCGGCGCCGACATCGTGCAGATCGACGAGCCTTGGATGCAGCAGCATCCCGACAAGGCGCGCGCCTATGGATTGAAGGCGCTCGACCGCGCACTCGACGGCGTTACCGGCACTGTGGCGGTGCATTTGTGCTTCGGCTATGCGGCCGTCGTCCACGACAAGCCGACGGGTTATTCGTTTCTGCCCGAGTTGGAGGGTTCGAAAACGGCGCAAGTTTCGATTGAGGCGGCCCAGCCCAAGCTCGATCTCAAGGTGCTGGAAAGGCTGCCGTCGAAGACCATCATCCTTGGTGTCATTGATCTGTCGGACATGAACGTGGAAACGCCCGAGATCGTTGCCGCCCGTATCCGCAAGGCGTTGCCGCATGTGCCTGCCAGCCGCATCGTAATTGCCCCCGATTGCGGCATGAAATACCTGCCGCGCGCGGTGGCGTTCGGAAAAATGCAGGCGATGGTGCAGGGCGCCGATATTGTGCGGAAAGAAATCTGTGCCTAGCAACTATCCGCTCGTCCCTGCGTAAGCAGAGGACCCAGATCATTTCTCATTTGTTGAATTCCCGCTTACGCGGGAATGACCGGCTATGTTGGCGTCAACCGTAGAAAAAGTGGACCAATGATAGCGAGATCCACGGCACGTAGGTGCACAGCATCAAAACGAACAGCAGCGCGACGATGTATGGAATGTTGACCTTGGTCGTTTCCCAGATATCGGATTTTGCGATTGCGCAGGCCGTCATCAACACACTCGCCACCGGCGGCGTTTGCTGCCCGATTGCCAGATTGAGCGTCACCACCAGGCCAAAATGAATAGGATCGATGCCGACGGCGTTGATCATTGGCATCACAATCGGAATCACCAGGATAATCGCCGCCGCCGAATGCAGGAACATGCCCAGGATGAGGAAGGCAACGTTGAGCAGAAGCAGGACGAGATATTTGTTACTCGTGATGCCCGTAATGGCGTTGCCAAGGGCCTGAGGAAGCTGAGCCTCGGTCAGAAATGTGCCGATCAGCGCAGAGCTGGCAACCAGCAGCATCACCACAGCTGTCTGAATGCCGCCGTCGACGCAGGCCTTGCGTAGCTCGCGCCAATCCAGGTCGCGATAGATAAATCCGCCGACCACGATGGCGGCGACGACGGCCATTCCCGCGCCCTCGGTGGCGGTGACGATGCCGCCAAAAATGCTGCCGAGGATGGCGATCGGCATGATGAAAGCCCATAGCGCTTCCTTGAAGGTGCGCCACACGGTCGAAAGCCGGAATCTCTCCTCGCGCGGAAAGTTAAATTTGACGGCGTGATAGTAAGCCGCGCCGGCCATGAACAGCGCGCCGAGCAAGCCGGGAATGATGCCGGCAACGAACAGCTTGACCACCGAGGTCTGTGCCATCACCGCGTAAAGGATCATAGGGATCGACGGCGGGATGATGATTGCAAGGCTCGCGGCAGACGACATGGTTGCCGCTGCGACTTCCTTGGAATAGCCGCGGTTCTTCATCGCAGGAATGAGAATGGTGCCGAGCGCGGCCACGTCGGCGACGGCCGAACCCGAGATTTCGGCGAAAAACACCGATGTGCCGATCGCAACCATCGACAGGCCGCCGCGGATAAATCCGACGAGCGACGATGCAAAGGCGATCAGCCGGCGCGAAATCGACGAGGCATTCATGATCGCGCCGGAAAGAATGAAAAGCGGGATCGCCAGCAGCGGGAAGCTCGAAGCACCATCGAGCATCACCAGCGCGAGATTGGGCAGCATAGCCGGCCCCTGCACGAAGAAAATCGCGAGCATGGCGACAAAGGCGAGCGCGACGGCGATCGGCACGTTGATCAGGGCAAGGGCCAGCATGCCGACGAGCATCAGGGTGATGGTCATCGTTTCTTGCTCCCGTCGCCGTGGGCATCGGGGGCGCCATGTGAAATTGCCTCAATCGTTTCTGTATCGGTGAAGCCGCGGCCGCGCGCATCGCGCATGACGCTCGGGAAACGCAACGCCTCCGCCACGATGAACAGGGCGGCGCCGATCGGGATCACGGAATCGGTGAGCTGCAGCGGCACCCACGGCAGGCTGACCATGCCGTCGCCGGCCAGCACGATGAGTACCTGCACGCCCGTCCAGGTCAGCACGGCAAAGAACAGGAAAACACAGGCCTCGGCGAAAAGCGTCACCGGCACACGAATGCGCGGCGGCATCGCGTTGACGAAACCGGGGACGCCGATATGCGCGCCCTTTAGTGCTGCCAACGCCGAGCCGTAATACGTGAGCCACACAAGTCCAACCGACGCGGTCTCGTCGTACCAGGCCAGCGAAAATCCGACGTAGCGGAATATAAATCCGGCAATCACCAGGAGCGTGAGGGCGGCAACCAGAAAGATGACGATGGCTTCGAGCACTCGCTCAAAGCCCGTTCGAAAATTTGCAATTGTCACATCAGATCCCGGTCTTAGTTCTCACAAGGAAGGGCCGGCCGGTCGGGCCGGCCCCTCTGTAGCACGCGCCTTTATTACTATTTGCCGAGCGCAAGCGACTTGTCGATCAGCTCTTTGCCGCCTGGAACCTCCTTCGAGAATTCCTCGTAGATCTTGGTGCTCGCCTTGATGAAAGCGTTCTTGTCGGCCTCGTTGACCTGCATTCCAGCCTTTTTCAGTTTTACGAGCAGATCATTGTCGAGGTCCGCCGCGATCTTGTAGACCACCGGCTGCATCTCGATTGCGGTGTCGGTCAGGGTTTTCTGGACATCGGGCGGCAGTTTCGACCAGCTTGCGCCGGCGGTGACAAAGGCCGGTGTGTAGACGTGGCCGGTCATCGATAGATATTTCTGCACTTCATAGAAGCGTGAGGGGTAAATCTGCGCGAGCGGATTTTCCTGCGCGTCCATCACACCGGTCTGCAGCGCAACGAACACCTCGGAGAGAGCGAGCGGGCTCGGATTTGCGCCATAAGCCTGGAACATTTTCACGCGCCAGCCGCCTTGCGGCACGCGCAGCTTCAGGCCCTGCAGATCTTCAGGCTTCACGATCGGCTTCTTGCTGTTCGTGATCTGGCGAAAACCGTTCTCCCAGATCGCGATGATGTGGTAGCCGGCCTTTTCAGCCGCGGGGTTCATGCTTGGCACCACGACCTGATCGCGGATCTTTGCCATATGGTTACGGTCTTTGACGAGATACGGCATCTCGAACAGACCGAACAATGGTACCTGCGAAGACATCACGGTTGAGGGCAGCGCGAGGTCGACGGTTCCGAGTTTGAGCTTTTTCATCAATTCGGCATCGCCGCCGAGCTGGCTCGAACCGTAGACGGTGACCTTTGCCTTGGTACCAAGCTTGGCATTGGCGCGCTTGGCGAATTCCTGTGCCGACAGGTCGAATAGCGAGCCCGGCTCGCCGACATGGCCGAATTTGATCTCGGTTTGCGCCGCGGCCGTTCCCATCGACAGCACGGCGGCAAAGACAAATGCAAAGAAAGCTTTTGCAAGCGACATGATCATCCTCCCTGAGCTCTTATGTTCCGGACGGCCGGTTCGATCGAGCGTTCAGCCGCGGTTTTTTATTGTTCGATTATCAATACAAACCTGCGGGATTTCCGCAAGATAGCCAATCGGCGCTATTCCGCGGGTCCCGGCTGGGCTGCCGTGCCACGACGGGCCGGCGCCGATCGCCGTACCGTCGGCATGGCCAGCCGCGCAACTGTCGGTATTACGAGCAGGCTGCAAATCGGCGACAGCAACATGCCGCCGACGATCACGCAGGCGAGCGGTTGCTGCACCTGCGAGCCGATGCCGGTCGACAGCGCTGCGGGCACCAGGCCGATGCAGGCGGAGAAGCCGGTCATGAAGATCTGCCGCATGCGCGCCTGGGCGGCGCCGATAATGGCCTCTTCCTTGCCAAACCCCTCGTCCAGGCGGCGACGCATGTAGGAGACGAGCAGGATGCCGTCCATGGCCGACACGCCGAACAGAGAAATGAATCCAACGGCGGCCGAGACACTGGCGTTCAATCCGAACAAATAGAGCCCTAGAATTCCGCCGCAAGCCGCGAATGGAATTCCGCACAGCGCGATCAGGCTGTCGCGCACGGAATTGAACAGGCTGTAAAGCAGCATCATGATCAGCAGCAGGCTGAGCGGCACAATGATCGCAAGCCGTTTCTTGGCTTCGACCAGCGCGCCAAATTCGCCGGACCATTCCAGCCGGTAGCCTTCCCTCAACTGGACGTTTTTGGCGATACGCGCTTGCGCGTCGGCAACGGTCGACCCCAGGTCGCGGCCGCGCACGCTGTATTTGATCGGCACGAAACGCTCGGTGTTCTGCCGGTAGATGTAGGCCGCTCCGGTTTCCAGCCGCACTTCGGCGACGTCACCGAGCGCGATGTATGTGGTTGGCGACTTCGGATCGGAATTCGGCAAGGCCACCGGGACCGAGCGGATGGCGTCGATGTTGTCGCGATATTGTGCCGCCAGCCGCACCGTCAGTGGGAAGTTCATCTCGCCTTCGTAGATACGGGTGACTTCCTGGCCGCCGATCGCGGCCTGAACGACCGTGTTCATGTCGCTCACGGTGATGCCGTAGCGGGCTGCTTTGGCGCGGTCGACCTGGATCACAAGGTTTGGCTGGCCGAGCAGATTGAATGCGCCAGCGTCAGCAACGCCCGGCACCTTGGCGAGCTCATCCTGGACCGCTTTCGACAGGCGTTCGAGCTCGGCCAGATCGCGGCCGAATATCTTTACCGAGTTCTCGCCTTTTACGCCGGAGACCGCTTCCTCAATATTGTCCTGGATATATTGCGAGAAGTTGAAATCGATGCCGATGAATTCGCTCTCAAGGCGCGCGGCCATCTCCCGCACGAGTTTTGGCTTAGTCAGTCCCTCCGGCCATTCCTCGAACGGCTTCAACGGCACAAAGAATTCGGCGACGAAGGATCCGTCCGGATCGGTGGCATCCTCGCCGCGGCCTTGCTCGGAGACGACCGTGCGCACCGGCGGATAACTGGCGATGATCTTGCGGATCTTGTTGACGGTATCGCGGCCGGCATCGAGCGTGATGGTGGGCGGAAGCAAAGCGCGGATCCAGAGATTGCCTTCTTCCAGCTTGGGCAGGAACTCGGTGCCGAGCCGCATTCCGAGGCCGCCACAGACAACAAGAAATGCTACAGCGATCATGGCGGCCATGCGTGCATTGCGCACGGCAAGCCCGAGAACGTGTTGGTATACAACGCGCAGCTTGCGCACGAGGAATGTCTCGACCTCATCCACTTTCTCGGGCAGCAGGAGCGACGACATCACCGGCGTAACCGTGAACGTCGCGATCACGGCGCCGATGAGCGCATAGGCGTAAGTGCGCGACATTGGCCCGAAGATCTGGCCTTCCACGCCCTGCATCGTGAACAGCGGCAGGAAGGCTGCGATGGTGATGATGACGGAGAAGAAGATCGGCTTGTCGACCTCAACGGCTGCCGCCAGAATCCGGTGCAAGCGGTCGCCACGGCTCACGTCGGATGGATGACGCGCCGCGTGATGCGCGAGATGGCGGAAGATGTTCTCCACCATGATGACGGTGCCATCGACGATAATGCCGAGATCGATGGCGCCAACTGACAGCAGATTGGCGGAATCGCCGCGCAGCACCGTAATGATGACCGCGAGGAACAGCGCGACCGGAATGGTCGCCGCCACGATCAGCGCGCAGCGCAGATTGCCGAGAAATATCCACTGAATGAGGAAGATGAGCGCGATGCCGAACAGCATGTTGTGCATCACGGTGCGCACCGTGATCGCAACGAGATCGCCGCGATCATAGTAGGGCTCGATCTTGACCCCGGGCGGCAGGCTGCCGTCGCTGTTGATGCGCTCGATCGCCGCGCGCACGCGCGTCACGACGTCCATCGTGCGCTCGAGCTTCTGCATCAGCACAATTCCGAACAGGATGTCGTCCTGGTCGTCACGGGCTGCAATGCCCAGGCGCGGCGTAAACCCGACCTGGTTATGGGCAATATCCGACAGGATTACGGGCAAGCCGCCCTGCTGGCTCACTACAATGTTGTTGATGTCGCTGACCGAGCCGAGCACGCCGACGCCGCGCACATTGACCGACTGTTCGCCCACCGCGATCGTGCGCCCGCCGACATTGGCATTGCTCGTGGAAATCGCGTTGATGATTTGCGGCAGCGTGAGGCCGTAGGCCCGCATGCGGTCGAGGTCGATCTCGGCCTGGTATTCCTTAGTTTTACCGCCCAGCGGCGAGATATCGGCGACGCCGGGCACGATGCGCAGTTTGCGTTCAACCACCCAATCCTGCAGCGTCTTGAGCTGGATCAGGTCCATGCCCGGCGGACCCTTGAGCTGGTAGCGCAGGATCTCGCTGATGCCGCCGGCCGGCGAAATCACCGGCGTGACGAGGGCGGGCAGCGTGGCATCCTTCAGTCGGTTGGTGACCTGCTGGCGCACAAAATTGTAGTCGCGGCCATATTCGAATTGCAGGCGGATAAAGCCGAGCGCGAACACCGTGTTCGAGCGGATGTAGGTGAGACCAGGGGTGCTGGCGACGGCGATCTCCAGCGGAATGGTGACATAACGCTCGACTTCTTCGGGCGACTGGCCGGGGTATTGCGCGATGATCTCGATGATCGGCGGCGCCGGATCGGGATAAGCCTCGACGTTGAGCGCTATGAACGCAACATAGCCGACGCCGATAAAAGCCGCGAAGCCGACCAGCGCCAGCGGCCGCCGCGACAGGCAGAACGACATCAGGCTACGCAACATGGGGTCTGTCAGCTTCCGGCGGCGGCGCGGTCGACGAACAAGCTGCCCTTGCTCACGACATTTTCGCCTTGGTGCAGACCATCGACGACTTAAATCATCGATCCGTTGGAAATTCCGGTCTTGATGTCTCGTCGTTCGAGCGACTGGTCATTCCGAGCGACCCACACATGAGCGGACTTTCCATCATAGACAACGGCATCGCGCGGCACTGCCGGTGACTTGTCTCCTTCGCCGGTGAGGATGGTCACGCTGGCGAACATTTCGGGACGCAGCACGCCTTTCTTGTTGTCGAGGGTCGCGCGCACCAGCAAACGTCGTGTGGATGCATCGAGCGACGTCGCGACATACGTGATGTTTGCCGTGAAAATGCGATCGGGGAATGCCACGACGGAAAAATTCAGCGCCTGGCCGACATGCACATTTGCTGCTTCGGTTTCGCGCACATAGGCAACCAGCCAGACAGTGGACAGATCGCCGATGACGAAAGTCGGATCGCTTGCGCTGGTATTCTGGGATGAGGTGTTGATGTACTGCCCGGGACCGACCTTGCGCTGGATGACCGTGCCGGTGATCGGCGAATAGATTGTCATGTGCGGGCTGACGGCACCGGTTTCGCCGAACTTGGCGATCTCATCGTCGGTCATCCCGAGAATGCGCAAGCGATTGCGCGTCACCTCGAGCGAGGTCTGGGCGGAACGCACGTCGTTCTCTGCTGCGCGAGTGGATGCTTGCGCGGTTTGAAGGTCGCGCAACGCGCCTGCCCGCGAGTCATAGAGGGTCTTGTTTTGCTGCTCGACGATCTTGGCGAGCTCCAGGGCCGAGCGGGTTTTATTCAGGTTGGAGATCGCAGTGACGTAATCATTTTGTGTCTGCACCATGTCAGGCGCTTCCACGACGAAGAGCGGCTGGCCCGCTTTCACGGAGTCGCCTGGCTTGGCGAGCAGCTTGATCACGCGGCCGGAGTACGGTGAGAACACCAGCGTTGCGCGGTCTTCATCGACGGCGATCTTGCCTTCGGTCAAATGCGCGGTGCGAAAGACGACATCGGTGATCGGGGCGATGGACAGCGACGACCATTGTTTCGGTGTCGGATAATATGCGGCGCCTTCACGGTGGCCCTGCGTCGCCTTTTCCTGCGCTACGGCCGTGTCGGCGCCCGGTGCCCGCGTGGTCGCGTTCACCGCCAGCCAGGTGCAAAAAATCAGCGCGGCAACAGCAATTGCGCCATTGCGTGTAATTGACAGCGGCTGCGCGAACCGCGCCATCGTCGTGGTAATGAACTGCACCAAGGAATTCCAAGTCCCCTAAGTTCCCCTAATTGCGAGCGTTATAATGAATTGACGCGGCGCACCGGCATTACCGCGAAATAAAGATTTCAAGCTGGGTAAACTGCCGCGCTGGAGGGCATGGCGCCGAGAACTAGGCGGTCACACGCAGGCATTAGAGGTCAGCTAGTCCCAAAGGCCGTACAGGTGGGGATTTCGCGCGTTCTTGTCGCAGGCAAAATTGCAAATAGCCCATCACCGGCTATGCTCAATGGCGTTTTGGTGCAGTGCAATATAGGCCGCGTCGGTCGGTATGAGATTACGTCTCGTTCCCATTCTTTGCGTCGTGCTCGCGGGCGCTTTCATTGGCGCCGTTCCTGCGCAGGCCGACGACACGCCAACGGCGCACGGCATTACCGAGCCTTCGATCGCCACGAGTCTGCCGCAGAATGGCGATGCGTCCGGGGCCCGCAAGCGGCTCTACGACCATGGCATTTCGTACAACCTGATCTACACCAACGATGTCCTGGGCAATCTGTCCGGCGGCATCAAGCGCGGCACCATCGATCAGGGCAAACTGGAAGCGCAGCTCTATATCGATCTCGAAAAATTCGCCGGCTGGAAAGACTGGACGTTCTACGCCAACGCGTTTGGAATTTATAACACCGGTCGGATTCGGCGCGACTACGTCGGCGGCATGAACACGATTGCCGCGATAGAAGCCACGCCAACTGTGCGCCTGTCGGAATTGTGGGTTGAACGCTGGGCCGGCCCCCTCAATTTCAGAATTGGCCAGCTCGCGGCTGACGCCGAGTTTTTCTACAGCGACGTCAGCCAGCTGTTCTTGCAAAGCGACTGGCCGACCATCGCTGCAGTCAACTTGCCAGGCGGTGGTCCAGCCTATCCGCTGTCCGCATTGGGCGCGCGGATCAAATACGAGTTTCCGAAAGATGCGTCGCTGCTCTTTGCAATCTTCAACGGCGATCCAGCCGGGCCTTGTCCGGACGCCGATCCCGACACCTGCAACCGTTATGGGGTAAGTTTTCGTTTGCACGATCCGGCTTTCATGATCGGTGAACTGCAGTTTCGATGGAATCGCGGCAAGGACGACACTGGCCTTGCAAGAACGGTGAAGTTAGGCGCGTGGAGCCATCTCGGCCAATTTGCCAACCAGCGCTTCGATAACACCGGCATCTTGTTGGCGAGCCCGGCGAGCAGCGGCGTGCCTCTGATGCATCGCGGTGACTATGGCGTTTACGGTGTCATTGATCAGCAGCTCTACCGCCCAAAAGGCGGCGATGCGAACAGCGGCATTTCAATCTTCAACCGCTCCTCGATCAGTCCGTCGGACCGCAATCTGGTCAATGTCGAGATCGACAGCGGCATCGTCTTCGCCGGGATGATTCCCCAACGACCGAACGACAGCTTTGGCGCGAGCGTGATCTACTCGCGTTTCTCCGACAGCGTGCGGGCTTTTGATCAGGACCAGATCAATTTCGGCACGTTGGTAACGCCACCGCGCGACTACGAGATCAATCTCGAACTCACTTACGTTGCGCAAATTGTATCGGGGTGGACCGTGCAGCCGGTTTATACATCGATCTGGCATCCGAGCGGCACGGGCATCCGTTATCCAGATGCCCAGGTCGTGGGTTTACGGTCGATCGTCAGATATTAATGAAGTGACCCGCCCGGACGGGGACATGCCGGGCGGGTCTTCAAAAGATCGGCGCGAGGATGGACGAGGGGCAGGCGCCGATCTTAGCGGAGTGAAATCAGTAGTCGCACACGCGGATGAGGCGGACGTTGCCCCAGCGGTCATAACGCTCGACCAGGCGGCAATCGCGGTAGCCGGGGGTCACGTAGACCGGGCCTGAAGAAGCGGCGGCCGCACCGATCAGCGCGCCCGCGGCAAAGCCGGCGCCGATGCCCCAGCCGAGATGCGAGTGAGCTTGCGCGGTGCCGCTGGTGCCAACGGTGACGGCGGCGAGCGTGAGGGCGGTCAGTGCGACTGCGGTGATCTTGGACTTGGTCATGGCGGTCTCCATCCGGTTAATTTGGGGCGGCCTGCATCGGCCGCGATATCCATTGGTCGCGGCCGTTCCGGAAAAGGTTCAAAGCGAATTAACCCGTGGTTGCCCGCCCGGGCCGCCCGGTGACAAAGTGGTCAAATGAGGCGAATCGCCCTGATTTTATTGAGTTTTGCTGCCCTGCTGGCGGCAGGGCCGGCGCAGGCACTGGATAAGGTCCGTTTCGGCACCAATTGGGTGGCCGAGGGCGAGCATGGCGGCTTCTACCAGGCGCTCGCCGACGGCACCTACAAGAAGTACGGCCTCGACGTCACGATCGTGCCGGGCGGGCCAAATGTGAATAACCGGATCCTGCTGCCGGTCGGCAAGCTCGACTTCTTCATGAGCGCCAATTCGCTGCAGTCGTTCGATGCGGTCGAGCACAACATCCCGACGGTCGCCGTGGCGGCGAGTTTCCAGAAGGATCCGCAGGTGTTTGTCGCGCATCCGGATGTGACGAAATTCGACGATCTGAAGACGCGCACGCTGTTTGTCTCCAAGGAGGGGATGACCAGTTACTTCCAATGGCTGAAATCCGAATTCGGATTCAATGAGTCAAAGGTGAAGCCTTACACTTTCAATGCGCAGCCATTTCTCGCCGACAAGAATTCTGCGATGCAGGGCTATGTCACGTCGGAGCCATTCGCGGTCGAGCAGCAAGGTGGCTTCAAGCCAGTTATATTCCTGCTCGCCGATCACGGTTTCGATGCCTATTCGACGCTGATCGAAACCCGGCGCGACCTGGTCGAGAAGCAGCCCGACCTGGTGCAGCGCTTTGTCGATGCGTCGGCGATCGGCTGGTACCACTATATCTATGGTGACAGCCGGCCGGGAAACGACCTGATTAAGAAGCAGAATCCGGAAATGACCGATGCGCTGCTGTCTTATTCAATCGCGAAGATGAAGGAATACGGCGTCGTCGATTCAGGCGACTCCGTGAAGCTTGGCATCGGCGCGATGACCGACGCGCACTGGAAAAGTTTCTACGACAAGATGGTGCGCGCCGGCGTGGTGAAACCGGGTATCGACTACAAGCGTGGTTACACGCTGCAGTTCGTCAACAAGGGGGTGGGCGCCGAGTTACGACCAAAGAACTGACGGCGCCCATCGCGAAGCGTTACTCGGCCGGGATGGCGGACGAGCGAAATGCCTTCTGTGTCTGCTCGCGCCGCACCACCAGCCAGCCGAACAGCAGCATCGCGGCCAGGACAGTAAACGAGCCTGCAGCAGCGATGGGCTCTCCGACGTCGTGGCCGGTGTGAATGAGGCCGACCCCGGTCGTTAAAATGACGGTGCCGACGATCCAAAGTCCGACTTGAACAAGAGCCGCCCGGCTGCGATCGAGCGCCGGATGCAGGTGATAGAAAATCCCGAACAGGAAAAGCGAGACCCAGCCCAGCAGATTGAGGTGGGCATGCGCCGGCATCGCCGAGTGGTCCTGCGATATCGCCATGACAATTCCCCAAACCATCCCGGCTAACACCATCACGACGGCGGCAGGGAAACTCAACGACGATGCTTTCATTTTTACCTCCGGACATGAGCGAGCCGGCCTTCGCCGGCCCTGTTTTGAATGCACAGTGCTGTGTAATTAATATGTTGCGGCCTGTCAATATGGGAGTACAGTATTGTGCAATGAGTTGAAAGCGCCGCTATACGCTCAGCCGCCGGGCGGAAAATCAGGCCGATACCCGCCGCCGCATCGTTGAGGCAACGGTCGACCTGCATGCCAAATTGGGCCCGGCGCGCACCAGTATCAGCGCGATCGCTGAGCGGGCCGGCGTGCAGCGGCACACCGTCTACGCGCATTTCCCCACCGAGCGCGGACTTTTTCTCGCCTGTTCCGGCCTCGCGCTCGCACGGGATCCATTGCCTGACGAGCGCTCCTGGCGCGCAATCGCCAATCAGAGCGAACGGCTGCGTCGCGGGCTTACAGAACTTTACGCCTGGTATGCTCGGAACGCCGAGATTGCCGGCAATGTCATGCGTGACGCCGAGGTCGATCCGCTTATCCGCGATATAGTGCAACTGCAACTTGGCTCGCGGATGGATGCTTTTCGGGCCGCGCTGGCGCAAGGGCTGCGTCCGAGGCGCGAGTTGAATGCCGCGCTCGGGCTGGCAATCAGTTTCCACACCTGGCGCTCGCTCGTGAAAGAAGGAGGCCTGAGCATTGAGGCGGCTGTCGACTTCGTGCTGCGTGCGGTAAACTGCGTGCTCGAAAAGCCAAAGCGGTCCAGCAGAGCATGAACGGCCTTTCAACCAGGCATTCCATTGCCCCCTTCGTCATCCGTTGAAACCCGGGCAGCAGCTCGTCCGGGGGTCGCCTTGCGCGGCGTCGGCAAGACGTTTGAGAGCGGCACCGTCGCGCTCAGCGGTTTTGATCTCAGCGTGCGCGCCGGCGAGCTCGTTTCCCTGCTTGGGCCTTCGGGCTGCGGTAAATCGACGGCGTTGCGCATCATCTCGGGACTGAGCGAAGTTTCAGCTGGCACCGTCGAGTGGCCCGGTGGGGCCGGTCAGATCGGCTTCGTGTTTCAGGAACCGACGCTGATGCCCTGGGCCAGTGTCCAAGACAATGTGCGATTACCATTCAAGCTTGCACATGCCGACGACGGGAAATCAGCCGCAGCGGTTATGCAGGCCTTGGAGCGCGTCGGGCTTGGTGATTTTGCCGGCGCCTTCCCCCGCGAACTTTCGGGCGGCATGAAAATGCGCGCCTCGATCGCGCGCGCGCTCGTCACCGAGCCGCAATTGCTGCTGATGGACGAACCGTTCGCCGCACTCGATGAAATCACACGTTTCAAGCTCAACAATGACCTGCTGTCGGTGTGGCAGGAACTGCGGCGCACGGTGATCTTCGTCACCCATTCGGTTTTCGAGTCGGTTTATCTGTCGCAGCGCATCGTGGTGATGACGCCGCGCCCGGGCCGGGTTTTTGCTGAAATCGATATCAATGCGCCGTACCCACGTGACGAGCGCTTCCGGACGTCGGCAGAATATGCGGGCTTCTGCCGGCAGGTGGCCGATGCCCTGAGCAAGGCGATGGGAGGCGCGGCATGAGCGAGCGCGCCTTGCGCATTGGATTGCCGGTGCTGGTGCTTGCAGCGAGCGTCTTGCTTTGGGACCTGGTCGTGCGTGTCTTCGCCATCCCGCCGTTCGTTCTCCCAGCGCCGGGGCTGGTGTTGGCGACGCTGGTCGCCGACGGCGGGCTACTGTGGAATTCGTTGCTGGTGACACTGCTCACGACGTTCGAGGGCTTTGTGCTCGCGGCGGTGGGAGGCGTCGGCCTTGCAATCCTTTTTAATCAGTCCCGGCTGTTCGAATATTCGTTTTATCCTTATGCCGTTATTCTTCAGGTGACGCCGATTGTTGCTATCGCGCCCTTGCTGCTGATCTACCTGCCGCAGCCTTTGGCGGTGCTTGTCTGTGCATGGATCGTCGCGTTCTTCCCGGTGCTTGCCAACACAACGCTGGGCCTGAACTCGATTGACCACAATCTCCTCGCGCTTTTCGATTTGTACAAAGCCTCGCGCTGGCAGGTGCTGTGGAACCTGAAGCTGCCTTCAGCGCTGCCGCAGCTGCTTGCTGGTTTGCGGATCGCGGGCGGCTTGTCGCTGATCGGCGCGGTCGTTGCGGAGATTGCCGCCGGCTCGGCCGGCGCCGGTTCGGGTCTTGCCTATCGCATTGCCGAGTCCGGCTACCGGCTTAATATTCCGCGCATGTTCGCAGCGTTGCTGCTGCTGTCGCTTGCGGGCGTGGCGATCTTCTATGCGCTGTCGGCGATCTCGTATCTGGCGCTGCGCCGCTGGCACGAAAGTGCGGTCAAGCGCGAGCGCTAGTGCAAAACATACTGCACGATCACGCCAAGTCCTGCCATTACAACAACCACCTCAATCAGGCTGCGATGCATTCCGAACGCCAGCACGGCGGCGATTGCGGCAAGCGCTGACGCGCGGAGATCGAGCGCCAGCGGATCAAAAGCGTACCAGCGCACGGGCCCCGCGTGCGTTTCGGTCAATTTTCCGAACAGCACATTCAACGCAAACCAGACCGACAGATTAAGGATGACGCCGACCACAGCAGCGGTGATGGCGGCGAGTGCGCCGGAGAGCTGGCGATTGGCGCGCAGCCGTTCAACGAACGGCGCCCCGGCGAAAATCCAGAGCATGGATGGCACGAATGTGACCCAGGTCGTCATCGCGGCTCCGATCACTCCTGCGGTGATCGGTGAAAAAGGCGCAGCATCGCGGAACGCGGCAAGGAAGCCGACGAATTGCGTGACCAGGATGAGCGGCCCGGGCGTAGTTTCGGCGAGGCCCAGACCGTCGACCATTTCGGGCGCAGTCATCCAGCCGTAAGTTTCGACCGCCTGCTGGGCCATATACGCGAGCAGTGCATAGGCGCCGCCGAAGCTCACCACCGCCAGCTTCGAAAAGAACATCCCGATGCTGACCAATACGTGATGCGGCCCGAACAGCAGCGCCGCCAGCGCGACTGGCGCCCACCAGGCGATGAGGCCAACGATCGATGCAATGGCGAAATGTCGCCACCGATTTTCCGCCGGCGCCGGGACGCTCTCAACTTTTCCTGTGAGACCAAGCCGCTCTGGTGATCGGCGTGCGACGAGATAACCGATCAATGCTGCGGCCGCGATAATCAGCGGAAAGGGCAGCGCCAGGAAAAAGATTCCGACGAACGCGGCGGCCGCCAGCGAGAGCAGCAAAGTTGTCTTGAGTGCGCGCTTCCCAATGCGGATCAAAGCTTCGACGACAATCACCAGCACCGCTGCCTTGATGCCGAACAGCGCGCCGTCCACGACAGAGATGCCACGTCCGAGCGCATAAAGCAGGCTCAAGCCCAGCATCACCAGCGCGCCCGGGATAATAAACAGAATTCCGGCGCTTAACCCGCCACGCACACCGTGCAGCAACCAGCCGAGATAAGTTGCGAGCTTTTGCGCTTCCGGACCCGGCAGCAGCATGCAGAAATTGAGCGCATGCAGAAAGCGCGCCTCGTCGACCCACTTCTTCTCGTCGACGACGACGCGATGCATCAGCGCGATTTGCCCGGCCGGCCCACCGAAATTGATGCAGCCGATCTTGAGCCACACCATAAAAGCTTCGCCGAAGCTCGGCCGGGATTCAGGATTTGCCATGCTCGTTCAGGCCGCCTTGGCCGGCCAGTTATGTCTCTCTTCGGCGGCAAAGCGCAGCCAGGCGAACAGGGCATCGTAGACCATGAATCCGCGTTCGAGCAGTCCATGGTCGTCGTCGCCGGCGAGTGCCGACAAGCCAAGCGATATGGCATGGAGTCCGGCCGCTTCCGGCGCGATGTCTGTCCGTGCGGTATCGGCGCCGCGTACGATCAGCGCGAGTCGCGCCAGCGAAGGCTCACTTTCCAGTCCGAACAATTCGAGCATGGTATCGAATGAACACCGTTCGCCGACGTGGCTGAGTTCGACGTCCTTGATGTCAAACGGTACGCCACCGCTTTCTCGCGCGACGGCAACAACCTGGTCTGGATCGACAAACAGGATACGCGCTTGTGGATCAAGAAAGCGCCGGACCATCCAGGGGCAGGCGATACGATCGATTTTCGGCCGCCGCCGCGTCACCCAGACACTCGGCCGCTTTGGCGCCAGGCGATCGAGTTCAGCTTTGGCAACAAGCGGCAGGCCGGCTTTGGTCCAGCCCTCGTAGCCGCCTTCCAGCACGCGCGCATCGATGCCATCGACGCGCAATTGCGCGACCACCATCTGGCTCATTTCATGGCCGGCTTTGCAGGCGGCAACCAGCGGACGCGACGCATCGAACTCGGCCACCCATTGCGCGGCTTTGGCGGGATCGCGCCAGACCGCGCCAGGCAGTAAATGCGGCGATTGTTCGTAAGCATCGCGTCGCCGCACGTCGATAAGTTGCGGCGCGTCGCGCGTCCCAATTGCGTTCCAGACATCTTTTGGTGAGATCGAGTAGCTCGGAGACAGCATAGGTCCCCTCCGTAAGCGAAGGAGACGGTGCTTGGGCCCGCAAGCCTTGCAAGTGCGGGGCGACCGTCGCAGGCCCCGCGTGAATCTTTTAAACCGCTGTCAAACGGGCCGCAAGGTTTCCCTATCGAAACATCGAGAACGGCACGACAAGTGACAGACCGGACACAAGCAACAGTATCAAGATGATCTTGCGAAAGAGGGCATCATCGAGCCTGCCGTACAATCTGAGTCCGACCCACGTTCCAACCAACATTGCGGGCAGTCCGAGCAGATACAGTTTCGCGGTTTCGGCGGTGACAGCGCCGGCGACGCTCAGTGATACCGTGCTGGTCAGGATGGTCGCGAGCAGCACCGGCTGGAAGATTGCGCGCTGGACATCTTTCGGCCAGTTGCGCAACTGGCACCAGATGACGACGACAATTCCGACCAGGCCGGTCAATCCAGCAAGCAGGCCATTGAGAAATCCGACTCCGACCTCCGTGGAAACGTTTTCATGTGCCAATTTGATCGCCGGGCGAACCAGGCTGTAGACGCTGTAGACAATGAGCAGCACGCCAATGCCAACGCGCATATTGGCCGGGTCGATATAAGTGAGCAGCATCGTTCCTGCCGGCACGCCGATCAATCCGCCGGCGATGAATGGCGCTGCACTGCGCCATCGCACCACGTGCCGCAACGACCAGACGCCATAGCCCTGCGTCACAAAGCCATAACCAACGATCAGGGCGGCGGTTTGCAGCGGTGTAAGGAAGTGCAGGTAGACGCCGGATACCACAAGACCCATGGCGAAGCCGGCGAGGCCTGAGGTCACACCGCCCAAAAATGATGCCAAGAGAAAAATCGTCAGAACCAGTCCATCCATGACTTACTCCCAAGCGAAAGCTATCAGCGTTTGGATGGACGGCGTCACATCTGACGGGGCGGCTGTGAAAGCCCCGAATTCGCATATTGGCGACCCGCCTCGCGCACGGCGCCGAAATCGAAGTGTAGAATTGTCTGGTGAGTTCGCTAGCGTCCAATAAGCATAGGTCCCCTTCGTGAACGAAGGAGACGGTGCTTGGGCTCGCAAGCCTTGGAAAAGCAGGGCGACCGTCGCAGGCCCCACGAGACAGTATTTATAGCACAACGCGGGGCCGTACAAGACTGTGAGCATCGCACACCCGCATTTTCATCACTCGCCATAGGGCAGGGCCTTCGCTAGCTTTTCCCCAGGGAGGCAACCATGCCCAATAAAATCGACCTTGGTGGCCGCAACGCGGTCGTCACCGGCGGCGCGCAAGGCATTGGCCGTGCGATCGTCGAACGATTTCTCGACTCCGGTGCTGCGGTGGCGATCTGGGATCGCGATCTCGCGTTCGCAAAAAAGACCGCGGGTGATTTGCAAAAGCGCGGCCGTGTCGTGGCTGTCGCAGTCGACGTTTGCAACTACGCCGACGTCGAGCGTGCGCGCGACGAAACGATCAAAGCGCTCGGACGTATCGATATTTTCGTCAATAATGCCGGCATTGCCGGGCCGAATGTGAAGACCTGGGAGTATCCGCTCGATGCCTGGCGCAATGTGCTAACCGTCAATCTCGACGGCCCGTTCCACTGCTGTCGCGCGATAGCGCCGGTCATGATCGCGCAGAATTACGGTCGCATTGTCAACATTGCCTCGATTGCCGGCAAGGAAGGCAACCCGAACGCGCCGGCTTATTCGGCGTCCAAGGCTGGCGTCATCGCGCTCACCAAATCGCTCGGCAAGGAACTGGCGTCCTACGACATAGCAGTCAACTGCATCACACCAGCGGCTGCGAAGACGGCAATCTTCGACCAGATGACGCAGGAGCACATTGATTTCATGTTGTCGAAGATTCCGCGTGGCCGCTTCGTCACCGTCGACGAAATTGCCGCGCTCGTTGCCTTTTGTGCGTCCGCGGACTGTTCGTTCACGACCGGCGCAGTGTTTGATATTTCCGGCGGACGGGCGACCTATTGAGCGATCCTGCTCTCCTTCGCCGCCAGCGGCTAACCGGTATTGCCCTGATGTGCGGGGCGGTGGCGTGTTTTGCTTGTCTTGATGCGACCGGAAAATATCTCAATCATCACATGGACACGATGCAGGTCGTGTGGTCGCGTTACACAGGCGCATTCCTGCTGGCTCTGATCATCTCGAACCCGATAAACCGCCCGGGCATGCTGGTAACCCGCCGGCCATTTCTGCAAATCGGACGCTCCGCTCTGCTTCTCTTTTCGACGGCGCTGAATTTCTTCGCGCTACGCTATCTGCAGCTCGATGAGGCACTGTCAATTCTGTTTTCCACCCCGTTCATCGTGGCTGTATTGTGCGGACCGCTGCTGGGTGAGTGGGTTGGCTGGCGGCGATGGACGGCGATTGCGGTCGGATTCTTCGGCGTGCTGCTGGTGACCCGGCCGGGTTTTGGCGGCATTCATCCGGCCGCCTTGCTCTCGCTCGGCAGTGCCATTTGTTACGCGATCTACGTGATATCCACACGCGTGTTGGCGCGCACCGATTCAAATGAGACAACCTTGTTTTATTCCAATCTGGTAGGCGCGGTGGCCATGCTGCCTGTCATTCCGTTCGTGTGGAGCACTCCGGAAAATGCCCTCATCGTTGCGTTGATGATATTGATCGGCGCGCTCGGCAGCATGGGGCACTACCTGCTGATCGTGGGCCACCGCCTTGCGCCGGCCTCGGTGCTGGCGCCGTTCATCTATACCCAGCTGGTGTGGACCACGACGCTCGGCTTTTTGGTTTTTGGCGATGTGCCGCATCGGTGGACGATCGTGGGTGGTCTGATCGTTGTGTCGTCCGGCCTTTATTTGCTCAATCGTGAGCGCAAGGTGGGCAAGGCGGCGCCCTCCACGCCGGTTGCCTAAGCGTCGGGGGCAAGGCTAAGTTCTGGCGGAAACTGGGATTTCGACCTTTCGAGGATCATTTATGGCGACAGCAAAGGACCGCGCGCAGGCCAAGGCCGGCTCGGGGCTAAACGACGATATTGGCGAGCAAAAGCGCCTGGCGCTTTACCGCTCGCAGGTGCGCCTGCGCGAGGCGGAGCAGCGCGCCTACGATCTGTTCCTGCAGAATCTCGTGAAGGGAACCAGCCATCTGTCACTCGGGCAGGAGGCGATCGCCGCCGGGTTTGCCGAAGCCATGCAGAAGGGTGATCTCAGCTTCTGTACCTATCGCGGTCATGCCCACACGTTGGCGCGTGGCGTGCCGGTCGAGAAGGTGCTTGGCGAGCTGATGCAGCGCGACAACGGTCTGATGCGTGGCAAAGGCGGCTCCATGCATCTCACGTCGGAAGAGCATGGCGTGATGGGCTCTTACGCCATCATCGGCGCGCATCTCCCGATTGCCTGCGGCGCTGCGTGGCGCGCGCAATACAAAGGTGACAAGGACGTGTCGGTCTGCTTCTTCGGCGACGGCACCACGAATATCGGTGCGTTTCACGAAGCGCTGAATTTCGCAGCCGTCTGGAAGCTGCCGGTGATCTTCGTCTGCGAAAATAATCTTTATATGGAATACACCCCGATCGCCGACGTCACTGCGGTGCCGCATCCGGCCGCTGACCGCGCTTCGGCCTATGGACTTGAGCGCATCGTGATTGATGGCAACGACGCCGATGAATGTTATCGAACCGCGCAAGCGGCCTTCATCAAGGCGCGGGCCGGCGAGGGGCCGTCGCTGATTGAATGCATGACCTACCGCCACAGCGGCCATTCGCGCGCCGATCCGGCCAAGTATCGTCCCGAGGGTGAACTGGAAAAGTGGAAGCTGCGCGATCCGATCAAGATCTATCGCGAACGGCTGAAGCAGTTCGGCGTCAGTGATGCCACGATTGAGAAAATCGACGCCAGCGTACGCAAGGAAGTCGATGACGCGACCGAGGCCTGCAAAGCTGCGCCGAATCCGCCGCTCGATATTCTGACCACCGACGTCTACGCCGATGGAGGTTGGGCATGGCGGAACTGAGTTATCGCGACGCTGTCATCCGAGGTATCGCGCAGGAAATGACGCGCGACCCCGACGTGGTATTCCTCGGCGAGGACGTGGCGAAAGCCGGCGGCGTGTTCAAGGCGACAGTGGGTTTGTACGAACAATTCGGCCCGTTGCGCGTTCGTGACACGCCGATCTCCGAGCAGGCGATCCTCGGTGCTGCCATGGGCGCGGCAATGACGGGTCTCAAGCCGATCGCGGAAATCATGTTCTCGGATTTCTTTGCGGTCTGCTTCGACTACATCGCCAACGAGTTTCCCAAGAGCCGCTATATGTCGAACGGGCAAACAAAGTGCCCGTTGGTGGTGCGTACCGGCAATGGCGCGGGCTCGCGTTTCGGCGCGCAGCACTCTCAAAGCGTCGAGAACTGGTGCATGATGATCCCCGGCCTCAAGGTGGTGGCACCCTCATCGCCGGTCGACGTCATCGGTCTCCTTGCGGCCTCGGTGCGCGATCCGGATCCGGTGATCTTTCTCGAGCACAAGTCTCTCTATGCGACAAAGGGCGAGGTGCCGGACGGCGAAATCGTCGACACACTTGGCACCGCAAAAATCCTGCGCCCCGGCAAGGACGCAACGATCTGCGCCTTGGCGTTGATGGTGCCCCGGGCGCTCCAGGCCGCCGAGAAGCTCAAGGCGGAACACGGTATCGATTGCGAAGTTGTCGATGTGCGGTCGCTGGTGCCGCTCGACACCCAAACTATCCTCGGTTCGGTCGCGAAGACGCACCGGTTGTTCACAGTCGAAGAAAATCCGCGGCTGTGCGGTTGGGGCGCCGAGATCGTGTCGATCGTGGCTGATGAATCCTTCTATGACCTCGATGGCCCGCCGGTCCGCATCACCACGCCGCATATACCGCTGCCGGCGGCCGACATTCTGGAAGACATTGTATTGCCGACGCCGGATCGCATTGCAGAGACGGTGCGGCGGAGTTTGGGGAGTTGAGATTCGCTCTGGTCATTCCGGGGCGCGCCGCGGGCGCGAACCCGGAATCCAGAAACAAAGACTGTGCTTGCATCTGGATTCCGGGTTCGGCGCTTCGCGCCGCCCCGGAATGACGAGTTAAGAGGTATCAATATGTATGAAAATCTTCTCGCCAATGTTCCCACCGACCTCTGGATCGGTGGCAAATGGCGGAAAGCATCCGACGGCAGCCGCTTCGACGTGATCGATCCGGCAACCGAGACGAAAATCGCGTCGGTCGCGAGTGCCTCGGTCGAGGACGCGAAGGCCGCGATTGACGCCGCCGAAGCGGCGTTCGAGGGCTGGGCCGGTCGCAAGCCGCGTGAACGCGCCGAGATCTTGCGCAAAGCCTTTGAGCTGATCATGCGCGACGCGGAACGCTTCGCCAAACTGATCACGCTGGAAAACGGCAAGGCGCTCTCGGATTCGCGCGGCGAAGTGGCTTATGCGGCCGAGTTCTTCCGCTGGTACGCGGAAGAAGCCGTCCGCAATATCGGCCAGATTTCGACTGCGCCGGCCTCCGGCGCGCGCATTGTTGCGCAGCACAAGCCGGCGGGTATTGCCGTACTGGTGACGCCGTGGAATTTTCCGGCGGCGATGGCGACCCGCAAGATCGGCCCTGCGCTCGCTGCCGGTTGTCCGGTGGTGCTGAAACCAGCCTCCGATACGCCGCTCACCATGCTGGCGCTGATGCCGGCGCTGGAGGAGGCGGGCGTACCAGCCGGCGTGGTCAATGTGGTGCCGTCGCGCCGCTCCGGCCCGGTTGTCAGTGCGATGCTGCACGATCCCCGTGTTCGCGTGCTGTCCTTTACCGGTTCGACCGAAGTCGGCCGCAAGCTGCTGCATGAGGCCGCGGACCAGGTGCTCAAGCCATCGATGGAGCTCGGCGGCAACGCGCCGTTCCTGGTGTTTGAGGACGCCGACATCGACGCCGCGATCGACGGCGCCATGATCGCCAAGATGCGCAATATGGGCGAGGCGTGCACGGCGGCCAACCGGTTCTACGTACACGAGAAGGTGCATGACGAATTTGCCAGGAAGCTCACCGACAAGATGAAGTCGTTGAAGATGGGCAATGGCCTCGACGACGGCATCAATGTGGGACCGCTGGTCAACAAAGAAGGCCGCGACAAGGTGATCGAACTCGTCGACGATGCGATCGCCAAGGGCGCCAAAGTGCTGACCGGTGGCAAAACGCCGGACGGCCCCGGTTATTTCTATCCCGCGACCGTCATCACCAATGTGTCTGACGACGCCAAGATGCTGAACGAGGAAATCTTCGGACCCGTTGCGTCGATCCAGACCTTCAAGACCGAAGCCGAGGCGATCAAGCGGGCCAATGACACCGAGTATGGCCTGGTCGCTTATTTGTTCACCAAGGATCTCAGCCGCGGCATGCGCGTTTCGGAGAAACTCGAATTCGGCATGATCGGCCTCAACCGCGGCCTCGTATCCGATCCGGCGGCGCCGTTCGGTGGCGTCAAGCAGTCCGGCCTCGGGCGTGAAGGCGCCCAGGAAGGCATGAAGGAATTTCAAGAAACGCAATACGTGTCGGTGACGTGGTAGCTAAGGCCGTTCATCCTTCGAGGGCTTCGCTGCGCGAAGCCGCCTCAGGATGACGGGTCGAGGTTAGGGGAATTGGAATGGACGTTCTGATGCCGCAGCTCGGCGAAACCGTCGTCGAAGGCAAAATCACGAAATGGTTCAAGGCCGCCGGCGATGCGGTAAAGCCGGGCGACAACCTGTTCGAGATCGAGACCGACAAGACCTCGATGGAAGTGCCATCGACGACGAGTGGCACTCTCACGGAAATTCGTTTTGGCGTGGGCGAGGTAGCGAAAGTCGGCGCGGTCGTTGCGGTGATCGGCGGGGCGGGTGTTCCGGCAAGTTCGGTACCCGCAGCGGGTGCCCCACCGAAGGCTCCAGCACCATCGCCACGCCCGGCGCCGACTGTCTCGGCAGCGCCGATGCATTCCACGCCGATGCCTCGTCCAGCTCCGCCAATGGATCCCTTCCACGCGGTTCGCACACCCGAGCGCAATTTTGGCCCGGCGACGCTTGCAAGCGGTACTGTGGTAACTCCGCTCGCGCGCCGGCTCGCTGGCGAGCGTGGTATCGATCTTTCGCGGATCTCTGGTTCCGGCCCGCACGGACGCATCGTCGCGCGCGACGTGGAATCGGCCGCCCCGCATGCAGCGCCGGCGCAGGCCGCGGGGTCCAGCCCCGCGCAAGTGAAGGCGCTCTACGAGGGCGTCGCCTACGAGGAAGTCCCGCTCGATTCCATGCGCCGCACCATCGCCACGCGGTTGGTGGAGGCGAAGCAGACGATTCCGCACTTCTATCTCACGGCCGACCTCGACGCCGGCCGCCTGATTGCCATGCGTGAGGAGGCCAATGCCGCCGCGCCAAAAAGCAAGGACGGCCAGCCGGCGTTCAAGCTTTCGCTCAACGATTTCATCATCAAGGCCTGGGCGGCGGCGCTGCAGCGTATTCCGTCGGCCAATGCGGTGTGGGCCGGCGATCGCATCTTGCGCTTCCGCAGTTCCGATATCGGCATAGCCGTTGCGCTTGAGGGCGGGCTGATCACGCCCGTACTGCGAAACGTCGAGATGAAGTCGCTCACCGCGATCTCTGCGGAAATGCGCGACCTTGCCGAGCGCGCGCGCCACAAGAAACTTCGGCCGAACGAATATCAGGGCGGCGCCAGCGCGATTTCCAATCTCGGCATGTACGGTGTGCGCGAGTTCTCGGCCATCATCAATCCACCGCACGCCACCATTCTGGCGGTTGGTGCTACCCGGCGCGCGCCAATCGAGGCGGACGATGGCAGCATCAAGTTCATCAGCCAGATGACCGTCACATTATCGTGCGATCATCGCGTCGTGGATGGCGCGCTGGGCGCCGAGCTGCTTGCGGCTTTCAAAGACTTTATTGAGAAGCCGGTCACCGCGTTAGTGTAACAGGAGTCGAGACATGGCTGGCGAAAAGCCGGACGTATTGCTGGTCGGGGCCAAGAAGCCCGTGTTGATGAAGGGCCTCGAAGGCAAGGTCACGCTCCACCACTGGCTCGACGCCAAGGACAAGGACGCCTTCGTCAAAGAGGTTGGCAACAAGATCAAGGCTATTGCGATCGCCTATACCGCCAACAAAGTTGATGAAAAATTTCTCAAGCAGTTTCCTCATCTCGAACAGGTTTCGAGCTTCGGCGTCGGCTACGACCACATCGACGCCAAGTGGGCCGGCGCGCACGGCATCGTCGTCACCAATACGCCCGAGGTGTTGAACGAAGAGGTCGCCGATACCGCGCTCGGCCTTTTGCTGTGCACGGTTCGCGAATTTCCGCAGTCGGAGCGCTTTCTGCGTGCCGGAAAATGGCCGCAGGGGCATTATCCGCTGACGAAGGCAACGCTGCGCGACCGGACCGTCGGCATGGTCGGCATGGGCCGCATCGGCAAGGCGATCGCGAAGCGGCTGGAAGCGTTCGGCGTGCCGGTCGTTTATCACAGCCGCAAACCGCAGGCGGGCGTCAGTTACAAGTACTATCCAGCGCTCCTTGATATGGCGCGTGACGTCGATACCCTGATGGTGATCGTGCCCGGCGGAGCTTCAACCCAGAACATGATCAATGCCGAGGTCCTCAAGGCGCTGGGGCCACGAGGAATTCTCATTAATATGGCGCGCGGCTCGGTGGTCGACGAACCGGCACTCATTGAGGCGCTCAAAAACCGTACGATTTATTCCGCGGGTCTTGATGTTTTCGCCAAGGAGCCAGAGGTTCCGAAAGAACTGATCGAGATGGACCACATCGTGCTGTTCCCGCATCTCGGCTCGTCGACCGAAGTGACGCGCGCTGCGATGGATCAGCTTGTGGTCGATAACATCCTGGCCTGGGCTGCCGGTAAACCGCCGCTCACGCCCGTTGCAGAAACGCCGTTCCCACCGAAACGTTAGTCGTTCGCTGCCGCCCGGCGTATGATGGTTCGAATATGATGCGTCTTGTCATCGGACTTGCAGTTGGATTTGCGGTTGGTGCAACCGGTTTTGTTGCCGGCGTTGCGCGCGCACAAGCGCCGCCGGCGCTCGGCGAATCCGCGCAGCGGATGATCGGCAACTGGGAATTCTCCAATGCCGATCATGACAAGATCTGCACCGCGACCTTCAAGAGCGACCTTGCCAAAAATGGCTTCAAGGTCGAGTTCGACGCGAATTGCGTGAACCTGTTCCCGCTCGTTCGTGAGATTGCGACCTGGAAATTTCCCGACAACGATTTGCTCTATTTGCTCGATGCGCAAGGCAAGTCGGTCGCGGAGTTCAGCGAAGTCGAGGACGGCATCTTCGAAGCGCCGACGCCCGGGGTCGGCGTGCTGTTTCTCCAGAATGCGGCGACAGCCGCGCCGCCGCCGAAACCGCCGGAGCAGGTGGCCGGAAACTGGGCCATCGTGCGCAAGGCAGGTCCGCCGGCCTGCTCGCTGACACTGGCGCTGACCGCGGCAGGCGACGCCTTTGCCGTCATGGTGAAGCCAGGCTGCGATCCGGCCCTGGCGCGGCTCAACTTCGCGCAATGGCGTATCGACCGCGACGAGCTGATGCTGGTGCCCGCGCGCGGCAATCCCTGGCGCTTCGAGGAAGTCGACAATGCGACCTGGCGCCGCGTGCCGGAAAGCGCCGACCAGATCACGCTGGTGCGGCAGTAATTTTCTAGATCAACCGCAAGCTTCTGAAACTCGCATGGCCTTCTTTGCCGACGACGATGTGGTCGTGCACGGCAATGCCAAGCGGGCCGGCGACATTGATGATCGTCTGCGTCATTTCGATATCGGCGTGCGACGGCGTTGGGTCACCCGACGGGTGGTTGTGAACCAGGATCAATGCCGTGGCGGAAAGTTCGAGCGCGCGTTTGACGACCTCGCGCGGATAGACCGGCGTGTGATCGACAGTGCCGACCTGCTGCAATTCGTCGACGATAAGCTGGTTGCGCTTGTCGAGGAACAACACGCGAAACTGTTCCTTTTCGGCAAAGGCCATAGTCGTACGGCAATAATCGATCACGCTCGACCATGACGACAGCACCGGCCGCTTTTGCACTTGCCCGCGCGCGAGCCGGCTCGCGGCGGCCTGCACAATCCTGAGCTCGGTGATGGCGGCGTCGCCAATGCCTTTGACCTCCGCCAGTCGTGCGGGCGGCGCCGAGATTGCTTCCGCGAATGAACCGAACTTCGCGATCAGGTCCTTGGCCAGGGGTTTGACGTCACGCTGCGGGATGGCACGGAACAGCACCAGCTCAAGCAATTCGTAGTCGCTGACGGCCTCGGCGCCTGCCTCGCGAAACCGTCCGCGCAACCGCTCGCGGTGGCCATGATAATGCGCAGGCGGCCCTGAAGCGCCGACCTGCCGTCCGCCCCTGCTGTGCTTGTCGGTCATGAAAGTGTGCTCATGGGTGTGCACACGCAATAATTGTATTACAGGAAAAAGACAATCTTTGGGAGAAGCATCATTTCCGGCCGAGACTGAGCCTCAGCGGCTGTAGGGCGGTTTGTGCAGGCCGGCGGGCGAGAAGGTGAAGACCTCGACGCCGTCATTGGTGACGCCAACGGTGTGCTCGAACTGGGCCGAAAGCGAGCGGTCGCGCGTCACGGCGGTCCAGCCGTCCGACAGCACCTTCACGTGCGGGCGGCCGAGATTGATCATCGGCTCGACCGTGAAGAACATCCCGGGCTTGAGGACGATGCCTTCGCCGGGACGGCCGACGTGCACGATGTTCGGCTCATCATGGAACAGGCGTCCGAGGCCGTGGCCACAGAAGTCGCGAACGACGCTCATGTGCTGTGCCTCGACATAAGTCTGGATTGCGTGACCGACGTCGCCGCTGGTGGCGCCGGGGCGGATGGCGGCAATGCCGCGCATCATCGCCTCGTGTGTCACTTCGATCAGGCGCTCGGCGCGGCGCGGAATTTCGCCGATCGTGTACATGCGGCTTAAATCGCCGTGCCAGCCGTTGAGGATCAGCGTCACGTCGATATTGACGATGTCGCCATCCTTCAGCGGCTTGTCACCGGGGATGCCGTGGCAGACCACGTGATTGAGCGAGGTGCAGGTCGACTTTTTGTAGCCGCGGTACATCAGCGTGGCGGGGAGCGCGCCATGATCCATGGCGTACTCGAACACCAGCCGGTCGATTTTTTCAGTCGCGACACCTGGCCCCACATGCTCGGTCAGCATGTCGAGACAGCGCGCAACGAGTTGTCCGGCCTTGCGCATCGCCTCGAAGGCGGCGGGGCCGTGAATCTTGATCTGGCCGGTTTTGCGTAATGGAGCAACGGCGGCGTCGACGTAGGTCATAGGCTTGAATGTAAGGTTTGCGGCGCGCGGCGCAAGCGCATAATCTTGTGTGCCGATAAGGCGTTACACGATCTTTCCGCCCAGTTCGTCTTCGATATGGGCGCGGATGATCTCGTCAAATGTAGCTTCGGCCTTAAATCCGAGCTCGCGCGCCCGCGTGGCGTCGAGGCGTTCGGCCCAGCCAGCGACGATCCGTTGCACGAGTTCGTCCGGTGCGTGGCGGATCCGTGCGGCGACTCTGTCGCCGGCGACACGGCGAAGCGCCTCGATTTGTTCTCCCACCGTGCAGGAAATGCCCGGCATGGCGAGATTGATGCGCGGACCGAGTTTTTCGGGTGTCAGGCTCGCGGCGTGAATGAGAAAGCCGACCGCGGCCCGCGGGCTCGCATGCGTATGCCGTACCCTCTCGGCGACCGGCAGGAGCGCCTCCTGGCCGGCGAGCGGCTCCCGGATGATTCCCGAAAAGAAACCGGACGCCGCTTTGTTGGGCTTTCCGGGCCGCACGCAGATTGTTGGCAGCCTGATACCGACACCGTCGAGAAAACCGCGTCGAGAATAATCGGCGAGCAACAATTCGGAGATTGCCTTCTGTGTGCCGTACGAGGTGAGGGGAGTGAGGTGAAAATCGTCGGGGATGGAGCGCGGGAAGGGTGCGCCGTACACGGCAATCGACGAGGTAAAAATGACCTTCGGCTTGTACGCCGCAGCGCGAATAGCCTCCAGCAGCGCGCGGGTGCCGTCGAGGTTGACACGGTATCCCTTCTCGAAATCGGTTTCCGCCTCGCCCGAGACCACGCCGGCGAGATGAAAAATCACGTCTGGTTTGCCGGCGACCGTTTTCGCAGCGACATCCGGAGCGGACAGGTCGCTCGCCGAAAGTTCGACCGTGCCCGAAAAGCCTGCCGGCTTTTCCGGCGCGACCACGTCAACAAGCGTCAGGCGATCGATGGGTTTGCCGTTCAGGCCACCATCCTTGACCAGCCTTGCGGTCAGCTTGCGGCCAATCATGCCCGCGGCGCCGGTGATCAGAATATGCATTTACGTCCTCGTTTGCTCGCGATCCGCCGGATCGTACCGATCGATGCGACGAAGATCAGGAAATAATAGCATCCAAATGCCCGCGACCAGCAGCGAACCAAGTCCGCCGATGACCACCGACGGCACGGCGCCCAGCCAGGCGGCGACCAGACCTGACTCGAATTCGCCAAGGGTATTCGATGATCCGACGAACAGGTAGTTGATCGCGCTCACCCGTCCGCGTTTTTCGTCAGGCGTCTCGATTTGCACTAGCGAGAATCGCATCACGACGCTGACAGCATCCGAGGCGCCAAGGATCGCCAGCGACAGCAGCGACAGCGGAAACCAGCTGGAAAGCCCGAACACGATTGTGGTTACGCCGAAAATTCCGACCACGGCAAACATCTTGCGGCCGATATGCCGTTCGACGGGATGCCGGGACAGCACGATCGAAGTGATCAGCGCGCCGACCGCCGGCGCCGAGCGCAGCAAACCAAGCCCGATCGGTCCGACCGCCAGAATGTCCCTGGCGTAGATCGGCAGCAGCGCCGTGGCGCCACCGAGAATGACGACAAATAGGTCGAGGGTAATTACGCCGAGCAGCCGCCGCCGCGTACGGATGTATTCAAAGCCGGCAAAAACCGAGGCAAATGTGGGCGGTTCGCGCGCGGGTGCGGGACCTTTCACGCGCACGAAGCTGATCAGCGTGATCGAGCAGGCGAAAAACGCGAGACAGACGATGCCGACGGCGACCGGACTGAATGCGTAGATGAGGCCACCGAGCGCGGGGCCACAAATCACGGCGGTCTGGTTGGCGGAGGTCCAGGCCGCGATTGCACGCGAAATAATGCCGGGCGGAACAAGCGACGGCGCCAGCGCATGCGCTGTCGGCATTTCAAATGCGCGCGCGCAGCCAATCATGAACACGGCAGCGAAAAGAAGCTCGCGGCCAAGGATGCCCATGAAGGTCGCGACGGTGATCATCACGGCCGCGAGGGCATAGGTGCCCTGCGCAGTGCGGACGATCAAGCGACGGTCGTAGCGGTCAGCCGCATGCCCGATCAACAACGTGAGCACGACCGCGGGGACGAACTGGATCAACCCCACGAGACCGAGATCGAAGGCGCTGTTGGTCAATTCGTAGATTTGCCAGCCGATGGTGAGGGCCAGCATCTGGTAGCCCATGGTCGATGCAAGTCTTGCCAGCCAGAACAGCACGAATGGCCGTTGCTGCAGCAGACCGGGCGATGACTGGGCAGAAATATTCATCTCGTAATGCTGTTCAGCGCGCTCAGGCTGAGGATCTGCCGGCCGTCGGCGGTGAAATTGTTTGGTGAAAGCCAGCGTTCGAAGTTCGCCTTGCGTGTCGGCCAATCGTCTGTCGAGGATCGAGAAATATGCCGTATCACGGTTACGTCCCTTGGCAATCATGTGCTGACGCAAGATGCCCTCGAACGTGAAACCGTAGCGCAGCGCGGCGCGGCGCGAGGCGGCATTGAGGGCATTGCATTTCCACTCGTAGCGCCGGTAGCGGAGCGTCTCAAAGGCATAGCATCCCAAAAGGTATTGGGCCTCGGTGCCGAGCGGCGTGCGTTGCAGGGCAGGCGAATAGACAATGTGGCCGACCTCGATGACGCGCATTGCCGGTTTTATTTCCATCAGGGTCGCGATGCCGAGGCATAGATCGTCGTTGTTCACGATCGCATAGGAATAGGGATCGGCGAGTGTCGTGCGCTGGCGCACCCAACCGGTAAATTCTTCTGCTCCGGCAAACGGCCCATATTGCGACATATAGGTCCAGATTGCGTCGTGGCCGCGGACCGCGTCCCACAGCGACGCGGCTGTGCTCGATGCTCAATTTTTCAATACGGCCATAGCGGCCCTTGAGTGTCACCGGACCGGGACGGTCGGACGGCGTGCTGTCGACGGGCGCGCCAAGAGGCAGCCCTGATTTCTGATGCATACTGTCGTTCACGGCTTGGGCCGGCGCGGCAGGTCATCGTGAAAAAACGTGTTGAGTTCGGCATTCGGTACGACGCCGGCGAAACTGTCGAACTTGCCGTCCTGCGCAATCTGGCGCGCCGACTGGATAAAGGCGTGCATCGCGACACGCGAAAGCGTACCGCCAACGCTGATACGGCGTATGCCGAGTGCCGCAAGATCATCGACCGTGAAACCGAATGCGCCACTGTTGAGAAAGTTGATCGGCTTCGGCGCAACGGCCTTGACGGTTGCCGCGATGTGTTCACGGGTTTTGATGCCGGGCGAATAGAGGCAATCGGCGCCGGCATCAGCGAAGGCTTTCAAGCCGGCGGATGGTTTCGTCCAGATCCGGCCGGTTCCTGATGAAGCCTTCCGTCCGCGCGGTGAAGACAACTTCGCCGCCTTCTTTGTCGATTGCATCGCGCGCAGCGCGTACGCGTTTGACCGCAAGATCGAAGTCATAAAGAGGATTGGCGTCGTCTTCCGTATAATCCTCGATTGATATGCCGGCCACTCCGGTCGCCACGCACAATCTTACATTTTCTGCGACTTCGTCCGGATCGTCGGCGTAGCCGCCTTCGAAATCGGCATTGACGGGCACATCTGTCACTTGCGCGATCTCGCGGAAATGCGCGAGCATCATGTCGCGCGTGACGTCGCCATCCGAATAGCCTTGGGCGTGCGCGAAGCCGGCGCTTGTTGTCGCCAGCGCCTTGAACCCGAGGCCTTGCAGATAGCGGGCGCTGCCGACATTCCATGGATTGGGAATGACGAAACAGCCGCTTTGGTGTAACGCGCGGAACGCGCGGCGTTTTTCGGAGATGCCCATATTGACCTACCAGTGGCGGGACAGCTGTTTACCCGATTTTCTCCCCTGTGCGAATTGGGCAGTTGGCTGTTTGGTGGCGTGAAACACCTGCAACCCCTTCGATATTCCGACACCAAGAAGTGATCGCTTTGACGTTGCATTTGCTTGCACGGTCCCGGCGGTTCGCTATGCGGATGGCATCCCACATGCCATTGAGGTTTGTCATGTCGTCACTTCCACTCAAAGCGCTCATGGCCGTCTTGATTGCCGCATTCGCATTCGCGTCGCCAGCCAATGCTGAAAAGGCGCGCAAGCACAAGAAGGTCGTCACCGCATCCAGCACGGTTCAAGGCAAGTACTGGGGGACGAACCTTTTCCCCGCGGGGCCGCTTTATTTCAGCGGCGTCTATCTTGGCGATGATCCGGACCCGAATATCCGCTTCCAGATCTGGCGCGATATCAGCGGCCGTTTTGGTGGTGAACCCTGATTGCCCTTGATCAGGCGAAGGCCCTGTCAGCGTTTGATTTTTTCCGCCTGATCGGCTGAACTGCGCGCCTCATAGACGAAGTGCCTTCGTGGCCATGCCGCGAAGAGCACTCGCGCCGGGAGGAGTGCAGTTATGCTTCGTACAATCGCGGCCTTCGATCGAATCGGCGAGGAAAATGCGTTCGCGGTCCTCGCCCGCGCCAACGCCCTGATCGCGCAAGGCCGCGACATCATCAATCTCGGCATCGGCCAGCCTGATTTTCGCACGCCAGACTTCATCGTCGAGGCTGCGGTAAAAGCGTTGCGGGATGGCCACCACGGCTATACGCCCGCGAACGGCATCCCGCCGTTGCGCGAGGCGGTGGCAGCCGATCTTGCCAAGCGTTTCAAGGTCGAGGTCTCGCCGGACAGCGTAATGATTATGCCGGGCGGCAAGCCGACGATGTTCATGTCGATCTTGATGTTCGGCGAGCCTGGCGCGGAAATTCTCTATCCGGATCCCGGCTTTCCGATCTACCGGTCGATGATCGAATTCACCGGTGCAAAACCGGTGCCGGTGCCGATCCGCGAGGAGAACGGCTTTGCCTTTTCGGCAGACGAAACACTCAAGCTGATCACGCCGCGCACGCGTCTGCTGAATTCTTAATTCGCCCGCCAACCCGACCGGTGGCGTCACGCCCAAGGCCGAAGTCGACAAGCTTGTCGCCGGGCTCGAGAAATGGCCGGACGTTGCGATCATGTCAGACGAGATCTACGATCACATGGTCTATGACGGCGAGACTGCATGTCTGCCTGCTGTCATATCCGTCGATCCGCGACAGGCTGATCCTGCTCAACGGCTGGTCGAAAACTTACGCAATGACCGGCTGGCGGCTGGGTTACGCAATTTGGCCAGGCAAGCTTTACGACTATGCGCGCAAGCTTGCGGTCAATCTGCACTCCTGCGTCAACGCCTCGGCCCAATATGCAGGCCTCGCGGCGCTCAAAGGCCCGCAGGACGAAGTCGCCAAGATGATTGCTGAGTTCGACAAGCGACGGAAAGTCGTGGTCGAGGGCCTCAATAAATTGCCTGGCGTTTCCTGCGCTATTCCCAAAGGTGCGTTTTATGCTTTTCCCAATGTGAAACGCACGGGATGGAAAGCAAAGGCGCTCGCATCGTCACTGCTGGAAGACGCCGGCGTTGCCATTATTGGCGGGCCGGATTTCGGCATACTTGGCGAAGGATATGTGCGATTGTCCTACGCCAACTCGACAGAAAACATCCTGAAGGCGCTCAACCGCATGGGCGAATTCCTGTCGAACAGGAAGGCCGCCTAAGTTTTTCGTTTTGTCGTGCGTGCAGTGGAAGGATATCGCCATGCTTGATCGTACCGCCGCGGACCGAGGCCTGTCCGAAGAGCTGCGCATGATGCGGCAGAGCTGCCGCGACTTCGTCGATGAAGTGGTGCTGCCATTCATCAAGCAGAACTGGAAGCTCGAATGGTCGATGGTGCCGGAAGAACGTCTGCCACTCCGCATCCTTGAAGAGGCCGAGAAGATCGGCATTCGTACACTGGGTGTGCCGGAAGAATACGGCGGGGTCGAGCTCGAGAAGGGCACCGAGGTCAAGACATTCGCCGTCGTGTCCGAAGAAATTGCACGTGGCGATTCCGGGCTTGCCGACAAGATGGTGCAGAACTGGAAAGTGTCTGTACTGCTGCGCCAGTTCGCGCCCAAACACCTGCAGGAAAAGTGGTTCAAGCGGCTGGTCGCCGAGCCGCAGTTCCTGATGGCGCATTGCCTGACCGAACCGCGCGGCGCCTCGGACCGCTGGCTGCCTTACAACGTGCCGGAAGCGGCTATGCAGACCAAGGCGGTCAAGACCAATGGCGGCTGGATCATCAATGGCCGCAAACAATTTATCTCCAATGGCTATGACGCAAGCCTTTACGTCGTCTACGCCAATACCAATCCGAAGGTCGGCATGATGCAGGGGACGTCATCGTTCCTGGTGCCGCGCGAGACGAAGGGCTTCACGGTTGCGCGCTGCAACGAGACGCTCGGCTGCCGCTTCATGAACAACGGCGAGATGGTGTTCGAGGACATGTTCATCCCCGATGATCATCTCCTGGTGCAAGACAGCGCCATGGGTTCGGCCGGCGTCTATTTCCGCCCCGGCAAGATCATCCAGGCGGCGAAGAATCTCGGCGTCGGTGTGCGCGCTTTCGAGGCGACGGCCGAATATGTGCAGAACTACGTGCAGGGCGGCCGCATCCTGATCAAGCATCAGGCGGTGGCGTTGCGGCTTGCCGAAATGGCGACCAAGATCGAAGCGGTGCGGGCGTTGCTCGATCGTGCCGCGCGCGCGGTCGATGATAATGCGCCGGAAGCGGAGACTCTGGTCAACATGGCCAAGATGTTCGCTTCCGAAGAGATCATGAAAGTTGCCCAGCATGCTGTCGAATTGCACGGCGGCAACGGAATCATGCTCGACTTTGGCATTGAAAAAGTCCTGCGCGACGCGGTGATCTTCATGCACATGGATGCCACCGTCGACATCTCGAAGTTCAAGATCGTCAAGAGCATGTTCCCGGAGACGGCCGGTAAATATGCCGGGCCGGAATGAGCCTCAGCGCAGCGCGAACCGAAAGCCGACCAGCACAATCAACATGCCGGCCAGTTGCGCGAGGCTCGGAACCACGCCGAGCGCGAAATAACCGATAATCAGCGAGAACACCGGCACCAGTGCCGGAAATGTTGCCGCGCGCCCGGCGCCGAGCAGGATCACGGCGCGCGCGAACAGATAAATCGGCAAGATGCCGGCTAATATTCCCTGTACCGCCATCTGAATCAGATTTTCGGTGAGCCCCATTCGCAGGATGCCGCCATAGCCGACGAACAGTGCGTGCAACGGCGCAAACAAAAGAATCGAGAGCGCGCCGACCACGGCGATCGCACGAATGCCGGACACGTGCCAATACCGCAGCAAGATTCCGAAAGTTGCCCAGAACAGGCCGGCGGTGGCGAACAGAAGGTCGCCACCGACGCCATGCCCGCCGATCGTGGCGAGCAATTCTGCGCCGAACACCAGAAGGCCGGCGATGATCGTTGCGCCGCCGATCACGCGCTGCAATGTCGGCTTTTCGTGCAGCACAAGTGAGGCGAGGATGAGCCCGGACAGCGCCGCGCACGCCGGCTGGATCGTGGTGCCGTGACCGAGCGGCACCAGGATGAAGCCGGTATAAGCGATCATCGCCTGCGGCGGGCCGGAGAGGATGCTCATCACCAGGCCGCGGCGCCAGCCGATGCCTCCGAGGTCGCGCAGGCCCTCGCGCAAGACGAGCGGGATCAGCAACAGCCCCGACCAGAAAAATCGATGCAGAGCGAGATCAGCCGGAGCGAAGCCTACGGAAATCCCGTGTTTGGCCGCGACGAAGCCGGCGGCCCAGCCGATTGACGCGCCGGCGCCGCACAACGCACCGATCAGGACGTTGGACGTTGCTGCCGCAGGTTGAGGCTTGGCGTCCAAATGGAATCCTTTTCGCGCGCGCGGGGTGACTTGGGTACGGCTGATACTCTAGGATTGCCCACGAAGTCCATTTGCCAATCAACAACACTCACTTCACCGGGATGGAAAGCTCATGGCGAAGTCGCGAAAAGTCATCATTACCTGCGCTGTTACTGGCTCGATCCATACGCCCTCGATGTCGCCGCACATCCCCATCACGGCGTCGGAGATCGCGGATGCCGCCATTGGGGCAGCCGAAGCCGGCGCGGCCATCGTCCATCTCCATGCCCGCAACCCGCAGGACGGCCGTCCGGATCAGACGCCCGAGGCATTCGCGCCCTTCCTCAAGGTCATCAAGCAGCGCTCCAACGTTGTGGTGAACATCACCACCGGCGGCGCGCCGACCATGACCGCCGAGGAGCGTGTGCGTCCGGCTGCAACATTCAAGCCGGAGGTCGCTTCGCTCAACATGGGCACGATGAACTTCGGGCTGTATCCGATGATCCCGCGCTACAAAGGCAAGTTCAAGCACGACTGGGAGGAACCGTACCTCGAGCGCTCGAAGGCGGGCATGTTCAAGAATACGTTTGCCGATATCGAGTACATCCTGACGACTTGCGCCGATAACAACACCCGCTTCGAGGTCGAGTGTTACGACATCGGACATCTCTACACCTTGCGCCATTTCCTTGACCGCGGCCTGATCAAGGCACCCGTGTTCGTGCAATCGGTGTTCGGTATTCTCGGCGGCATCGGGGCGCACCCCGAAGATGTCATCATGATGAAACGGACCGCCGATCGCCTGCTCGGCGATAACTATCATTGGTCGGTGCTGGGCGCCGGCGCCAACCAGATGCGCGTCGCCGCCATGGCGGCGTCAATGGGCGGCAACGTGCGGGTCGGCATGGAAAATTCGCTATGGATCGGCGCCGGCAAGCTGGCGGAATCCAACGCGCAGCAGGTCACGCAGGTGCGAAAGATACTTGAAGGCCTCGGCCTTGAGGTCGCGTCGTCCGATGAGGCGCGCGAGATCCTTTCGCTCAAGGGTGGCGACAAGGTGGCGTTTTGACCACCTGGTAAGCCGCGGCAACGTTTCTCGTTGCTCTTGCAGGCGCGAGACCTTCCAATAGCGGGAAGGAGATTCGCGCGATGGGTGCGCTCGATACCGTCAGCATTGCGATCCTGCTTGGCAGCCTGCTGGTGCTCGCCGGCATCCTGTCGAGCCTGGTCGCATTGCGTTTCGGTGCGCCGTTGCTGCTGGTGTTTTTGCTGGTCGGCATGTTGGCCGGCGAAGGCGGACCCGGCGGCATCAAGTTCGACAATGTTGGCGCTGCCTATCTGGTCGGGTCGATCGCGCTGGCGCTGATCCTGTTCGACGGCGGCCTGCGCACGCGCTTTGCCAGTTTTCGCAATGTGCTCGCGCCGTCCCTGGTGCTTGCGACCGTCGGTGTACTGATCACGACTTTGCTGACCGCGCCGGTTGCCAAATACGTGCTCGGCTTAGGCTGGATTCAGGCTTTGCTGGTCGGTGCGGTGGTGGCCTCGACCGATGCGGCCGCAGTGTTCTTCCTGATCAACGCGCGGGGCTTGCGGTTGCGTCCGCGCGTGCGCGGTGTTTTGGAGGTGGAGTCCGGCACCAACGATCCCTTCGCCATCTTCCTTGCGCTGCTGCTGGTCGAGATCCTTCTGCTCGGCGACCAGAGCTGGACGCATGCGCTCATAACATTTCTGCGCGACGCCATCCTCGGCTGCGTCATTGGTTTTGTCGGCGGCCAGATCATCACCCTCGTGCTCAACCGGCTGACGCTCGCGCAGGGTTTGCACGCGCCCTTTGTCGCAGTGAGCGCGTTGGTCGTCTTCGCGTTCGCCAATGCTGTGCATGCGTCGGGTTTTCTGGCGGTCTATCTCGCCGGCCTGGTGGTCGGCAATGCACAGACGCGCGCACATAATTCGGTTGTTGTCTTCCTCGATGCCATCACCTGGCTCGCCCAGATCGTGATGTTCGTGCTGCTCGGTTTGCTGGCGTGGCCACACCGGTTGGCCGACAGTCTGTTCGGGTCGGTGTCGGTGGCGCTCGTCTTGATGCTGATCGCGCGGCCGGTCGCGGTCTTCCTGTGTCTCGCGCCGTTCCGGTTTCAGTGGCGCGAGATGCTGTTCCTCTCCTGGGTCGGTTTGCGCGGGGCGGTCGGTATTTTCCTCGCTTCGATCCCGCTGCTCGTCGGCCTGCCGGGTGCCTATCTCTATTTCGATGTAGCGTTCGTCGTCGTGCTGTCCTCGCTGCTGGTGCAAGGCTGGACGGTGGCACTTGCGGCGCGCAAACTCGACATCTCGTTCGCGCGCGCCGATCCGCTGCCGCGCCGCGTCGAACTCGATCTGCCGGGCCAGCTTTCACGCGAGATTGTCGGCTATCCGGTGCCGGCCAATAGTCCTTTCCTGCGTCGCGGCCTGATTCCGAACTGGGCGCGGCCGACGCTGGTCGTGCGCAATGAGGAAATTCTCACGCCCGCCGAAGCGGACCCCGTGCGCGAGGGCGACTATGTCTATCTGCTGGCGCCGCCGGAAAAAGCGCAGGCACTCGACCGCTTCTTTGTCAAAATGCCGCCGCCGGTGTCCCCAGATCCGCGGCTGCTTGGCGACTTCTTTGTTCCGGCGACGGCGACACTCGGTGCGCTCGCCGAGATCTATGGCTTGCAGGTCGCAGCCGATCACACCGAAGTCACGCTCGCCGATTATTTCAACGAGCTGCTCCGGCGCAAAGTCAGAACCGGCGACGTCGTCGAGCTGGGCCCGATCGCTTTGCTCGCGCATAAGGTCAGTGGCGGCCGCGTAACCACGGTCGGGTTACGGCTGGCCGAACCAGAGGGGGCGGGCGATCTGGTCGGCCGCCTCAAGTCACTGTGGTTCAGGCTGCAGAGAATGCTGGGTTAGAGCGCGCGCCGCGACAGCACCGGCGTATGCTGCACCAGCCAGGCACCGCCGAAGAGCACCGCGGTCCAGAACAAATCTCCGAGCACCGTCTTGTCCAGGAAAGGCAGTGCCGCAATGTAGCATTGCACCAGGCCCTCCCAAGTGTGCGGATACAGGCTGCCGAAGGCCCACACGGCAAAGTTCGTGGTTACGAAGAAGATCAGCGAGCAGGACAGCATCGCCGCGATAACCGGGATCGCGCCCTGCCAGCGTCGCGCCAGCATGCCCGCGAAAGCGGGTAATGTGATCGCAACGCAGACCACCAGCGTGATGCGCCAATCGTCGCCGGCGAGCGCGACATTGCTCAGCAGTACGGCAGCGAGCGGAACGATCACGGCCAGCGCCGGTATACGCAGCACCCGGCCGGCGAACAGCGCGCTCGCCGCGAAGGGCCAAACGCCCGGCGCATGCGGCAGCAGGCGGGCGGCCACGTCGAAGCCGATCAGGAATGCAACGAGAAGGATATCCATCCAGAGGTCGGCGCGGGTCTTGTTCACGGTCATTGCGGTCAGGTCCTGTTCTTTAATTTCGCGGTGTTCTTAGCACGATTGGGCCCGGATTTCCTACGGGGCTGGCGCGGCCCGTCAGGGCGGATTTACCGCATCGCTTCAGTCCAATCGGCCACGATTCGCCGCCAGCTGATCCAGGCCATCGGTCAGGGCGGCAGGGCCCGGCTGGAGAATCACCGTCGACTTGATTTCCCGCAGCCAGCCGTTGGCAACGGCGGGAACTTCGGCAAAACCCGGGCGGGCGGCGACCTTGGCCGGCACGAATTTTTTGCCGCACCATGAACCGACGATGATATCCGGCCGCGCCGCAATCACGTCATTGGGCAGCACGATACGGTCCTTGGCGTTCTTGCGGGCGGCGAGCTGCGGAAATACTTCGACGCCGCCGGCGGCCTCGATCAGCTCCGACACCCAGGCGATGCCGGAAATCATCGGCTCGTCCCATTCCTCGAAATAAACGCGCGGCCGGCGCGGCAGCAGCAGCGCACGCTCGTGCACCGCGTTCACGTGCGCGGCCAGCGATTTTGCCAGCGTTTCGGCTTTTTCCTCCGTGCCAACAAGCGCGCCGAGCGTGCGGACCATGTCGAGGATGCCGGCGACATCGCGCTGGTTGAACGCATGCACGGCAATGTTGTTGCGGATCAACTCGGCGACGATGTCGGCCTGCAGGTCAGAAAATGTCAGCACCAGGTCCGGCTTCAGTGCCGCGATCTTCGGCACGTCGGCCGAAATGAAAGCGGAGACGCGCGGCTTCTCCTTGCGAACCTGCGGCGGCCGTACGGCGTAGCCGGAGACACCGACAATGCGACGATCCTCGCCGAGGAGATACAGCGTCTCGACGGTTTCCTCGGTCAGGCAGACGATTCGTTCCGGGGGAAACATGTCGCAACCTTACACCAACGTATGCGCACCTTTCGTGAAAACCCAGCTGGACAGGAAGACGGGGTTTGGTACGATGATCGCTTACGGTCGTCGTAAGCGGCCGTGCATGCCCTGAGACGATGGCCTCATCGGGCGCCTTGCTCCTAAACTTTGCTTTTGAACTACGCGCACGTGCCGCCATCGGATTATCATGCCTGACCTCGTCCAAATATTGCTTGCCGGCTGCATGTTTTTAGGAGCAGCGCTTTATTCATCTGTCGGGCACGCTGGTGCCTCGGCCTATATCGCAACCATGGCATTGTTTTCAGTTTCGCCTGCGGTGATGCGGCCAACTGCTCTGACATTGAATATCCTGGTCGCCAGCCTCGCTTCTTATCGCTATGCGCACGCCGGCTATTTTCGCTGGCGCGTCGTCTGGCCGTTTCTCATCGGGTCGCTGCCGTTTGCATTTATTGGCGGCAGTATTCAACTGCCTAGCGTCTATTACCGGGCCATCGTGGGCGTAGTTCTGCTACTGTCCGGTCTCAGGATGTTTTGGGCGGCGCATATCTATGCCAAGCGCGAGGTGCATGACCCGCCGATTTGGTTGAGCATCCTCTTGGGTATTGTCATTGGATTCTTATCGGGGCTTACCGGAACGGGCGGTGGAATCTTCTTGTCGCCGGTGATCATTTTCCTCTCTTGGTCCGATTTGCGAACGACCTCCGGAATCGCCGCGGTCTTTATTCTTGGCAACTCGATTGCCGGCTTGTTAGGCAATTTGGTGATCGTGCGCTCGCTGCCAGCTGAACTGCCGATGTATATCGTGGCGGTTATGTTGGGCGGTTTGGTGGGCACGTCATTTGGAACGAAGTTTTCGATTGTCTATATCCGGCGCGCGCTCGGTATCGTCTTGGTGATCGCAGGATTGAAACTGATCGGCGTGTATTGATCCGCAGTCAGCCTTGCATACAAGATCGCCGTATGGCGGTAATAGGCTCCATGGAAGGTGACTTCGACTACATCGTGGTGGGAGCCGGCTCGGCCGGCTGCGTGCTGGCCAACCGGCTTTCAGCCAATCCGGCCAATCGCGTGCTGGTTTTGGAAGCCGGCGGCAACGACAACTGGATCTGGTTTCACATTCCGGTCGGCTATCTGTTTGCGATCGGCAATCCGCGCGCCGACTGGCTGCTCAAGACCGAACCGGAACCGGGTCTAAACGGCCGCAGCCTGAATTATCCGCGCGGCAAGGTGATCGGCGGCTCCTCGGCGATCAACGGCATGATCTACATGCTCGGCCAGGCCGGCGACTACGATCACTGGCGCCAGCTTGGCCTGCCCGGCTGGTCATGGGACGACGTGCGGCCTTACTTTCGTAAGCACGTCGATCATTTTCTGAAAACCGAACATCACGCAGCCGGCGGCGAGTGGCGTGTCGAATATCCGCGCCTGACATGGGAAATCCTCGACGCATTCCGTGCGGCGGCCAATCAATACGGCATTCCGACCGTCGAGGATTTCAATACCGGCGACAACGAAGGCATTTGCTATTTCCACGTCAACCAGAAGCGTGGCCGGCGCTGGTCGGCGGCGCGCGGATTTCTCAAGCCGGTGCTGCACCGGAAAAACTTGCAGCTTGAAACCGGCTGTTTGGTGGAAGGGCTGGAGCTGAGTGGCAACCGCGCCGCAGGCGTGCGGTGGCGGCAAAATGGCGAATTGCGGGTGGCGCGATGCCGCGGCGAAGTGGTCCTTGCTGCCGGCGCCATCGGTTCGCCGCACATCATGATGCTGTCCGGAATAGGCCCGGCAAATCAGCTGTCGCAATTCGGCATTCCGGTGGTGCTGGACAGAGCAGGGGTCGGCGCCAACCTGCACGATCATTTGCAGTTGCGCACGATCTACAAGGTGTCCGGCGTCAAGACGCTGAACGAAACCTATGCGTCGATGATCAACCGCCTCGGCATGGGGCTCAATTACGCGCTACGCCGGCGCGGCCCCATGACCATGGCGCCTTCGCAGCTGGGTGCCTTTACGAAATCGGACTCGACACAAGACCGCGCCAACATCCAGTATCATGTGCAGCCGCTGTCGCTCGACAAGTTCGGCGAGCCGCTGCATCCGTTTCCGGCATTTACGGCGAGCGTTACAAATGTGCGCCCGACCAGCCGCGGAACGCTCGCACTCAAATCAAGCGATCCGTCGCAGGCGCCGGCCATTATGCCGAACTACCTGGCAACGCCGGAAGACCAGCAGGTCGCCGCCGATGCAATCCGCGTGACCCGCAAGATCGTGTCTCAGCCGGCGCTGCAAAAGTACTCGCCCGTCGAGTACCTGCCGGGTCCCGCTGTGCATGATGACGAGGCCAGTCTGGTCAAAGCCGCCGGCGACATCGGCACGACCATCTTCCATCCCGTCGGTACCGCGCGAATGGGCCGCGACGACGATGCACGGGCGGTGGTCGATGCGCGCCTGCGCGTCATCGGCATCGACGCCTTGAGGGTGGTGGACGCGTCGGTCATGCCCTCGATTACGTCGGGCAACACCAATTCGCCGACCATGATGATTGCGGAAAAGGGTGCGGCGATGATTTTGGAAGACCGAAATCGACTATAATTGGACCGCGGATCAATGGAGGGGCTGTCATGAATCTCGTGGAGCGAGTTAAGGGTATCCTGCTGCAACCGAAGTCGGAGTGGCAGGCCATCGAGCGTGAGCCGGGCAACGCCGGCTATCTGTTTCCCAACTACGTGGCGATCGTTGCCGCCATTCCGCCGGTGTGCGCGTTTATCGGCCTGTCGATTGTCGGATACGGGCCATTCCGTCTCGGGATCGTCAGCGGAATTCTGCATGCTCTTGTCGTGTATGTGTTGTCCCTGATCAGCGTCTTCGTTGTGGCCTACGTCATCGATTTCCTCGCCGGAACGTTCGGCGCTCGGAAAAATCTCGACAATGCCATGAAGATTTCGGCCTATGCGCCGACGGCCGCCTGGGTCGCCGGCGTATTCAAGATCATTCCGGCGCTGGCATTTCTGGGGATTCTGGGACTGTACAGTCTCTATCTGCTGTACACGGGCATTGTAGCGTTGATGAAGCCGGCGGCCGACAAGGCGCTGATCTACACCATTGCCGTCATCGTCTGCGTGGTTGTGATCTGGACGATCGTTTTCGCGATTCCCGCCGCGCTATTCGGCGTCGGCATGATGTAGAGGCGGCTTAAGGCAACGCCTTGAGGTGACGGATCGGGCGGCCGGGCGCTATCGCCTGCGCCGCCGCAACGATGGCGTTGGTATCGATCCCATAGTGCCGGTAGAGCTCGGCGAGCGAACCGGTCTGTCCGAAATGTTCGACGCCCAGCGCACGCGTTCGGTGACCGGCGACGGCGCCCAGCCAGGCCAGTGTCGCTGGATGTCCGTCCAGGACAGTCACGATGCCGCAATTCATCGGCACGTCAGCAAGCAGGCGTTCGACATGCGAGCGCGCGTGCACCAGTCCGCGCTCGCGTGCCCGCTGTGCGGCGGTCCAGCCTGCATTGAGACGGTCAGCGGACGTGATCGCGAGCAAGCCGACGTCGCGGCGGTCTTCAGCCATCAGGCCGACAGCTTCAATAGCTTCGGGTGCCATCGCGCCGGTGTAAGCAACAACGACCTGGCAATTGGGTCCCGGTTTGCGCTGCCAATAGGCGCCGTCAACAATCTGCTGGCGCAACTCCGGCGTCATTTCGCGCGAAATTTGTTCGATCGGACGCGTCGAGAGCCGCAGATAGACCGAGCCACCGGTCTCATCGCGAAGCCAGTTGCGCTCGGATGGTGCGGCATCACTGTCCTTCTGCATGTAGGCAAAGGCCCAACTCATGATGGTCGATAATTCATCTACGTAAGCAGGCTCGAAACTGGCCAGGCCGTCTTGCGCCAGTCCGATCAGCGGTTCCGCAATCGACTGATGCGCGCCCCCTTCGCCCGCAAGCGTAATACCGGATGGCGTTGCCACCAGTATGAAGCGCGCGTCCTGATAGCAGGCGTAGTTCAATGCATCGAGACCACGCGCGATGAAGGGATCGTAGAGCGTTCCGATCGGCAGCAGGCGCTCGCCATTGATGCTGTGCGATAGTCCCAGCGCCGACAGCAAAATGAACAGATTCATCTCTGCGATACCGAGCTCGATATGCTGGCCTTTGGGCGAGAACTCCCAATTGAATGTTGAGGGGATGTGCTCGCTCTTGAACGTGTCGGCCATGGCCTGGCGCGCGAACAGCCCGCGACGGTTTACCCAGGGGCCGAGATTGGTGGACACTGTGACATCTGGAGACGTGGTTACGATGTGACGCGCAAATTCGTCCTTGCCTCGGCCAATCTCATTGAGAATGGCGCCGAAGCCGGTTTGCGTTGACATCACAGGCTGGATGGTGACCGACAGCTTGTCCGGCACATCGTGCACAGGCGCGGTCAGGCGCCGTGCGCCACCGGCCGCGAACGGTACGCGATCGAGAAATGATTGCATTTGTTCCGCCGGCAGCGTGAGCCCTTCGAACTTGTCCCATTCGTGGCCTGGCCGCACATGGTTTGCCGTGCGGAAGGTCTCCATCTGCTGCGGCGTCATGAGGCCGGCGTGATTGTCCTTGTGGCCTGCGAAAGGCAATCCGAACCCTTTCACGGTGTAGCAGATGAAACAGGTGGGCTTTTCGGGATCGGCGCTGTGGAAGGCCTCGAGAACAGACGGCATGTCATGGCCGCCGAGATTGTTCATCAAGGCGGCCAGTTCGTCGTCGCTGCGCTTCTCAATCAGCTTGCTGGCGTCACCCTGGTCGCCGATCTCGTCGTTAAGCCTCTTGCGCCAGGCAGCGCCGCCCGCGAACACCAGCGCGGAATAAAGCTGGTTCGGGCAACTGTCGATCCACCGGCGCAGCGTTTCGCCGCCCGGCTCCTTGAAGGCTGCTTGCTGCAGCGAGCCGTATTTCAAAATGACAACGTTCCAGCCAAAGTTCTTGAACAGTTGTTCGTAGCGCGCCCACAGCCCTTCGCGCACGACTGCGTCGAGGCTCTGCCGGTTATAGTCGATGATCCACCAGCAATTCCGCAGTCCCTGCTTCCATCCCTCGAGCAGTGCTTCAAAGATGTTGCCTTCATCAAGTTCGGCGTCGCCGACCAGCGCCACCATGCGGCCTTCAGGTCGATCAAGTCCCCAGCCGTGCGCGCGCACATAATCTTGTGTCAGCGACGAGAACAGCGTCTGCGCAACACCCAGCCCGACCGAACCGGTGGAGAAATCGACGTCGTCAGTATCTTTAGTGCGCGAGGGATAACTCTGGGCGCCCTTGTATCCGCGGAATGTCTCCAGCCGCTCGCGCGTCTGCTTGCCGAGCAGATACTGGATGGCGTGGAAGATCGGGCTCGCATGCGGCTTCACCGCTACACGGTCCTGCGGGCGCAGGACGTCGAAATAGAGTGCGGTCATGATCGTTGCGAGCGAGGCACTCGATGCCTGATGGCCGCCGACTTTCAAGCCGTCCGAGTTTTCGCGCAGATGATTGGCGTTATGGATCATCCAGCTCGCTAGCCAGAGCACCTTGCGCTCGAGCGCGGCAAGGACCGGCAGGGAATCTGCTTAGCCTTCATGGCATTGACCACTTGCAGGGGTTAGGATCCCGTCACCCTGAGGTGCGATCCGCGATGGCGGCGAAGCCTCGAACGGGTGACGGCCGCGGGCCGTTCATCCTTGAGGCTCGCGCTGCGCACGGGCACCTCCGGATGACGGATCGAATTCTGCGCGCTTTGTCCTGGCGTTGCATGCCAATACGGACTAGTTATTCCCGATAGATTGGATAATTCTATCAATTATAGACATAAAAAGGTGATTATGCCAATAGCGGAGCCCTCGATGCGGTGGACCTGAAAATCCTGCGATTGCTGCAAGACGATGGACGCATGAGCCTGGCGGACCTGGCCGGCAAAGTGGGGCTTTCGCCGTCGCCATGTCTGCGCCGGGTGCGGCTGCTTGAAAAGTCCGGTGTGATCTCCCGTTACGTCGCAGTGCTCGATCAGCGCGCGGTTGGATTGCCGGTCAGCGTCTTCATTTCCGTCAAGCTGGAGAAGCAGCGCGAGGAATTGCTCGACCGTTTTGCCAAGACGATCGCGCGCTGGCCGGAAGTGCTCGAATGTTATTTGATGACTGGGCCGCGCGACTACTGGCTGCGTGTGGTCGTGCCGGACCTTGCAGCCTACGAGCGTTTTCTCAAGCAGAAGCTGACACGGCTTGAAGGCATCGCGTCGATCGAATCGAGTTTTGCGCTGGAGCAGGTCAAATATACCAACGTGCTGCCGGTCGCGTGATTACTTGTTTTCGGTCGCAACGCTGGTTTTTTTGTCGGCCGCCTCGAGCACGGTTTTGCAAGCCGGCGGCAACTCCGCGAGCATCGTTTGCCTGACCGGCGGGCTCGGCTTGATCTGCGGACGCAGCACCTTATCCGAGAACCAGTAGTCGAGTTCCTTGGCGCCGCAGCCATCGCCGCCCGGTACCGGTGGCTGTGCGCGGCAGCTCGGTGAGTCCGCCGGGCATTTCAGCCGCACATGGATATGATCGTGATGGCCGTACCACGGGCGGATTTTGGCCATCCAGCCAGCGTGTGCCTTGTCTTCGACGCGGCACAGCTCCTTTTTGATGGCGGCATTCACCAGCACGCGCTCGACTTCCGGCTGTTCGGCCGCCGTCTTGATGAAAGCGATGTGCTGGGATGTCCAGGTTTGCGGATTGAGGTGTTTCCAGTCTGCGGACACGAGGTTGATAGCGGCGATCTTTTCGCGCTCGTCGTTGCTCAACATGTGATCGGGCATCGGCATGAACCAGATGTCGACGTCGAGGCCGGTCTGGTGGCTCTGGTGGTCCGACACGGCGGGTCCGCCGCGCGGCTGAGCCAAATCGCCGACTAATACACCCTTCCATCCGGTTGCCTTGGCGGCCAGCGGCGCGAATTTTTCGAGGAACTGGATCAGGCTTGGATGGCCCCAGTTGCGGTTACGCGACAGCCGCATCACTTGCCAGGTCGGACCGTTGATCGGCAATTCGACGCCACCCTGCAGGCAGCCGCGCGGGTAGTAGCCGATGGCCATCGACTTCCCGACTGACGGTAGCTTCTTTTCGCCGAACAGGATTTTGGCTGGAATGGTTTTTTCGCGCACGAGCTCGGTTGCCGCCGGCTTTTCAGGAGGCAGCGGTGAAGGCTTTGCGTTTGCCGGCTTCTGCGCCATCGCGGGGTGGTCGGCGCTGCCAATCACGCCGACGGCGACTAACAAAGCGAATGTGGTCACAATCTTTCGAATGAGCATGACCGTTCCAATCTGGCGATTCCGCGCGGCGCGCCGAAAGTCTACCACAACGTGGAGGAAAATAACGTCGGCACGTGGCCGAGTTCCGACAAGCTTGCAGACGGTGGTATGCGCCCAGAAACCGCCGTCAGACGTCGACTTTCAGCGCCGCGATGAACGCTTCCTGCGGGATGTCGACTTTGCCGAATTGCCGCATGCGTTTCTTGCCTTCCTTCTGCTTGTCCAGCAGCTTGCGTTTGCGCGTGGCGTCGCCGCCGTAGCATTTGGCGGTAACGTCCTTGCGGAAGGCGCGCACGGTCTCGCGCGCGATGATCTTGCCGCCGATCGCGGCCTGGATCGGAACCTGGAACATGTGCGGCGGGATCAGCTCTTTCAGCTTTTCCGCCATGGCGCGGCCGCGGGACTCGGCGCGCGTGCGATGCACGAGCATGGCGAGCGCATCCACGGGGTCGCCGTTGACCAGCATCTGCAATTTCACGAGATCGGCCGGCTTGTAGTCGGTGAGGTGATAATCGAACGAAGCGTAGCCGCGCGAAACCGATTTCAGGCGGTCGTAGAAATCGAACACCACTTCGTTCAGTGGCAAATCGTATTTCACCATCGCGCGATTGCCGACGTAAGTGAGCTCTTTCTGTTCACCGCGCCGGTCCTGACAGAGTTTGAGGACCGCGCCGAGATATTCATCCGGCGTCAGGATCGTCGCTTCGATCCACGGCTCCTGCATTTCAAGGATTTGCGTCGGATCCGGCATGTCGACCGGATTGTGGATCTCAAGTTCCGTGCCGCCGCGTAGCGACATCTTGTAGATGACCGATGGCGCGGTTGCGATCAGGTCGAGATTGAATTCGCGCGATAGCCGTTCCTGGATGATTTCCAGATGCAGAAGCCCGAGGAAGCCGCAGCGGAAGCCGAAGCCAAGCGCCGCGCTGGTCTCCATCTCGTAGGAGAAGCTGGCATCGTTGAGACGCAGTCGCCCCATGGCGGCGCGCAATTCCTCGAATTGCGCGGCGTCGACCGGAAATAATCCGCAGAACACCACCGGGATCGCCGGACGAAAGCCGGGCAGCGGTTGTTCGATCGGCTTGCGGTCATCGGTGATGGTGTCGCCGACGCGCGTATCGGCGACTTCCTTGATCGAGGCAGTGAGCATGCCGATCTCGCCGGGGCCGAGTTCATCGACTGGCGTGAGCTTGGGCGTGAACACGCCGGTGCGGTCCACATCATAGGCGGAATTTGTGCCCATCATGCGGATGCGCATGCCCTTCTTGAGCACGCCGTCGACGATGCGCACCAGCACCACCACGCCTAAGTAAACGTCGTACCAGCTGTCGACCAGCAGCGCCTTGAGCGTGCCATCGCGATCGCCAGTCGGCGGCGGCAGGCGCGTGACGATTGCCTCCAATACTTCCGGAACGTTTAGTCCGGTCTTGGCGGAAATCTCGATGGCATTCGACGCATCGAGCCCGATCACATCCTCGATCTGTTGTTTGATCTTGGCTGGCTCGGCGGCCGGCAAGTCCACCTTGTTGAGGATCGGCACGATCTCGTGGCCATTGTCGATCGCCTGATAGACGTTCGCCAGCGTTTGCGCCTCCACACCCTGGCTGGCGTCGACCACCAGCAGCGAGCCTTCGCAGGCGGCAAGCGAGCGGTTGACCTCGTAGGCGAAGTCGACATGTCCGGGCGTGTCGATCAGGTTGAGGATGTAGTCCTTGCCGTCGCGCGCCTTGTATTTGAGGCGCACGGTCTGTGCCTTGATCGTGATGCCCCGCTCGCGCTCGATATCCATCGAATCGAGCACCTGCTCCTTCATCTCGCGCTCCTCGAGGCCGCCGGTAAGCTGAATCAGGCGGTCAGCAAGCGTGGACTTGCCGTGATCGATGTGCGCGACAATGGAGAAATTGCGGATATTTTGAATGGGAACAGACGTCATGGCCGCGAGATAACACTCAGAATCCAGCGCTTCAAGCGTTCTCGGCCTGGGTACGTGTTTTCTTACCGCTCATTCCCGCGAAAGCGGGAATCCAGCCTAAACTTGCGGTTCGCCGTCGGGTGCTTTAGCTGGGTCCCCGCTTCCGCGAGGACGAGCGGAGGAGACGAACCGCGCTATGGACCTTCTTGCACCTCTCCGCGCTGCCACCCGTTGGCGTGACGCGCTGAGCGATCCGGCGCGGCGCGAACGCGCTGTTCTTGTGTCTCTCGCGGTCTATGTCCTGCTGTGGACCGTTTACGGCACGATCGCGAAAAGCAGCCAGGGCCTGCATCCCGATATGACCGAAATCGTCGCGTGGTCTCGCGACCTTTCGCTCGGCTATCTCAAGCATCCGCCACTTGCAGCCTGGATGGTGCGGCTCTGGTTTACTGTGTTTCCGATCGCCGGGTGGTCGTACTACCTGCTGGCGATGCTGATGCCAGCCATTGCGCTGTGGATCGCCTGGCGCATGTCGGCGGATTACCTTGACGTGGACAAACGCATCGTCGGGATCGCACTCCTGACGTTCGTGCCTTTCTTCAACTTCCATGCACTCAAATTCAACGTGAATACGGTGCTGCTGCCGCTGTGGGCGGCGACCACGTGGTTTTTCCTGATGTCCGTGCGCACGCGCGGGACGTTCTGGGCGATCCTTGCCGGCGTTGCCGCCGCGGGCGCCATGCTTGGAAAGTACTGGTCGATTTTTCTGCTGGCAGGACTGGTGCTGGCGGTCCTGCTCGACAAACGGCGGACCGAGTATTTCCGTTCGGCGGCACCGTGGATCACGATCGCTGCGGGGTTGATCGCGCTCGCACTGCATCTCGTCTGGCTGGAACGGAATAATTTTGACCCGTTCTCCTATGCGATGATCGTTCACGGCACGAAGTCATTTGCTGTCACGCTCGTCGGCGCGCTCGGTTACGTTGCGGGCGTGCTCGGTTACGCATCCGTTCCGGTAGTCATCGCGTTGGCGATAGCGCGTCCGGATGCGAAGCAGTTTGCCGACATGATGTGGCCGCAGGAGATTGAACGCAGGCTCGTTGCAGTTGCGTTCTGGGGGCCGCTGCTGCTGCCGGCGTTCGCCGCAGTGGCGGGAGGCGCCGAGATTACCTCGCTGTGGTCGATGCCCGCCTTTTCGCTGTTGCCGGTGCTGCTGTTGTCGTCGCCTGAGATCACGATACGGGAAGTCGACACGCGGCGCATTTTACTTGGCGCAGCGGTGTTGCCAATTGTCATGCTCATTGTATCTCCGTTGATTACGATTGCAGCGCAACGCGCGGGGCCGGCGCCGGCGTCTGCGCAGGCATCGCTGCTCGCAGGCGAGGTCGAGCGTCTTTGGTACCAGTCGACGCCGCAGCCGCTGCGTTTTATCGGCGGTGATGCCGATCTCGCCTACGGCGTGGCCGCATATGCTGCTGATCGCCCGCGTGCACTGACCGGTATGCCGGCGCCACCTGCAAGTGAGCTCGCGCGATCCGGTTTTGTTTGGCTATGCTTTGCGGAAGACGCGGTTTGCCGGAGCCAAGCGGTGGCGCGCGGTGGCCCGGCAGCCAAATTGGTTGAAACCCAGATCGTGCGCAATTTCTTGAGATTTGCAGGCAAGCCACAGCGCTACACGATCTATGTCGTGCTGCCGCAGCCGTAAGCGCCGGCCAGCCGGAAAAAGAAAACGCCCGGCACAAGGCCGGGCGTGGTCGTAGCGGATCCAATAAAGATCAGTAGCGGTAGTGATCGCTCTTGAACGGGCCCTGCTGCGATACACCGATATAGTCGGCCTGGTCCTTGCGCAGTTCGGTCAGCTTTACGCCGATCTTGGCGAGATGCAGCCGCGCGACCTTTTCGTCGAGCGACTTCGGCAGCACGTAGACCTTTCTTTCGTATTTATTGTTCCTGTTGTTTGCGAACAGCTCGATCTGCGCCAGCGTCTGGTTGGTGAATGACGCCGACATCACGAAGCTCGGATGGCCCATGGCGTTGCCCAAATTCACCAGCCGGCCTTCCGACAACAAGATGATGCGGTGTTTGTCCGGGAATTCGATCTCATCGACCTGCGGCTTGATGTTGGTCCACTTCAGGTTCTTCAGATGCGAGATCTGGATCTCGTTGTCGAAGTGACCGATGTTGCAGACGATGGCACGGTCCTTCATCTTGCGCATGTGCTCGATGGTGATGATGTCCTTGTTACCTGTCGCTGTGACGAAGATGTCGGCTTGCGGCGCGGCATCTTCCATGGTCACGACCTGATAACCTTCCATCGCCGCCTGCAGCGCGCAGATCGGATCGACCTCCGAGACCATCACGCGGCAGCCAGCCTGACGTAAGCTGGCAGCCGAGCCTTTGCCGACATCGCCGAAACCCGCGACCATCGCGATCTTGCCCGACATCATGACGTCGGTGCCGCGGCGGATGCCGTCAACCAGCGACTCGCGGCAGCCGTAGAGATTGTCGAACTTCGACTTGGTGACCGAGTCGTTGACGTTGATGGCGGGCCATAGCAGCGTGCCGGCCTTCTCCATGTCGTAGAGGCGGTGCACGCCGGTAGTGGTCTCTTCCGACACGCCTTGGATGTTCCTGGCAAGTTCGGCGAAATAGCCCTTCGGCTTTTCCTTCAGCGTCTTCTTGATCAGCGCGAAGAAGATTTCCTCTTCTTCCGAATTGTGCTGGTCGAGGAAGATGGGGTCGTGGTGTTCGGCGCGGAAGCCTTGATGCACGAACATCGTGGCGTCGCCGCCGTCGTCGAGAATCATGTTCGGGGTACCGCCGCCGTGCCACTCGAACAGCTTGGCGGTGTAGTCCCAGTAATCCTTCAGGCTTTCGCCCTTGATTGCGAATACCGGAATGCCAGCGGCGGCAATCGCCGCGGCGGCGTGATCCTGCGTCGAATAAATGTTACAGGAGACCCAACGGACGTCGGCGCCAAGCGCGGTGAGCGTTTCGATCAGCACCGCGGTCTGGATAGTCATGTGCAGCGAGCCGGCAATCCGCGCGCCCTTCAAGGGCTGCTTTGGGCCGTACTCCTCGCGCGTCGCCATCAGGCCGGGCATTTCGGTTTCGGCGAGCGAGATTTCCTTGCGGCCGAATTCGGCGAGCGAAATGTCCTTGACGATATAATCGCCGGCGGGGGCTTTCTTTGCGGCAGCGGCAGTCATGGCGGTCCTTTTACAGAAGCGAATGTGATGGTGGGCTGGCCGTGCCTATATCAGGCCGCCCGCAGCGCCGCAATGCATATATAAAGATTTCTTTATGTACTAACCGTATTGGTTCGCAGGCCTTAGGGCGGTTAGTCCTCTTCGCCGAACCCGCCAGCGACAAGCGTGTACAAGGTTTCCACCGCTTTCGCGGCGTCCTTGCCCGTGGCCTTGATGGTGATGGTGATGCCCGGGCCGGCGGCCAACATCATCAACCCCATAATCGAGGTGCCCCCGACGGTTTCGTGGCCGCGCGTCACGGTGATGGCAGCGTCAAATTGTTCGGCGGTCTGCACGAATTTAGCAGAAGCACGGGCGTGCAAGCCCTTCTTGTTGACGATCTCGACCTCGCGCACGACGGGGGTGTCGTCCGCTGAAGCACGTGGGCTCATTTCCCGTTGAGCACCCGGCTGGCGATGGTGCAGTACTTGCGTCCGGCCTCCTGGGCCGCAGCAACCGCATCCTGCAGCGGGCAGATCTCGCGGATTTTCGCGAGCTTGATCAGCATAGGTAAGTTGATACCGGCCAGGACTTCGACCTTGGGCTGGCTCATCACCGAAATCGCAAGGTTGGACGGCGTGCCACCGAACATGTCGGTGAGGATTGCGACGCCTTCGCCGCTATCCACGCGCTTCACGGCGTCGAGGATGTTCTTGCGGCATTGCTCCACGTCGTCATCGGGACCGATCGTAATGGCCTCGATTTGACGCTGGGGCCCCACCACATGCTCCAACGCTGAGCGGAACTCGATGGCGAGCCGCCCGTGGGTTACTAATACGAGGCCGATCATCCCTAACTCCTCGCGGGCGCTTCGCTGCGCCGCACGAAAGGGCGTGTATTCACGCCCATCTGAAGCCCGGTTGCAAGGGCTTGCCTCGCTATATAAGCGCTCTGTTGCACTGCGGAAAGATGGGGCCAAAGGGGGGCTCGGAACGTGCGTTTTCGGCGGAAACGATCCTAGGCCCTGTATGGTTAATTTTTCTCGATGGGACCGAGGGCGCGGGGTAACCCAACTACCGGCCGCCGGTCAATCACCCGTCGGAAGGCTTCGTAAACGGGCTAACACCAAAGGCAGCGCTGCCATTCCCGCCGCGACGGCAAGCCGCGGCAATGCGATCCCGGCGATCTGGGCGGTTGCAGCCTTCGGTTCCGGATGACGCCCGCCGTCCTCGGCCGCCAAATCGACGATCAGGCCGACAACGGCGACCGGTTCGAATTCGATCCGACGGATCCCGAGACCATGGACCTCGATCATTCCCGCCAGCGCCGGCGCCGGGCGCACCAGTAGCCGGCCCGAATGGCTTTCGACGTGAGTGCGATCGTCCGCAATGAGCCTGGCGAAGGGAAGGGTGCCTTGAGCGGCCGTGGTGACGAGGTCCCACACAAGTCGCGATTTGCCGGACCCGGCTGGCCCGCGGATCAGTGCCGCTTTCGCACCGATAAGAACCGCTGAGGCGTGAATTGTCGGATCTTGCGCAGCCATCATGTTGCGGGCAGGCGCACTATGAAGCGCGCGCCGAGGACGCGTGGCTCCTCGGTGCGGCCCGCGACTGTCGTGCGGTTCTCTACTTTGATGGTGCCGCCATGGGCCTCAACGATCTGCTTGGAGATTGACAAGCCCAGACCCGAATTCTGTCCGAAGCCTTGTTCCGGCCGATCGGTGTAGAAACGCTCGAAGATCTTTTCGAGCGCATCCGGACGGATTCCGGGGCCGTCGTCGTCGACCAGAATTTCAATCTCGTCTTTCAGCCGGCGGCAGGTAATGCGCACGCTGCCGCCTGGCGGCGAGAACGAACGCGCATTGTCGATCAGATTGCTCACGACCTGTCCGAGTCGGAAGTCGTGGCCCGGTGCCTTGAAATTGGATAGCGGTCCGCCTTCGAACGCGAGCGTCACATTGACATCGTCAGTGCGTATCTCGTTGGCGGCTTTCACCAGGGCGTCGAGAAGTTTTGCGAAATCGACCGGAGCCGCCTCCTGCCGCTGCAATTCGGCGTCGAGCCGGCTGGCGTCGGAAATATCGGATATCAGGCGGTCGAGCCGCCGCACGTCGTGTTCGATGACCGCGAGCAGCCGCTGGCGACTCTGATCCGTTTTGGCCAACGGCAATGTTTCGACCGCCGAACGCAGCGAGGTGAGTGGATTGCGCAGTTCGTGCGCGACATCGGCGGCAAAGCTCTCGATCGCCTCGATGCGCGTATAGAGTGCATTGGTCATGTCGCGCAGTGCGCCCGACAAATCGCCGATTTCATCGCGCCGCCGCGTGAAGTCGGGGATCTCGACGCGCGTGCGAATGCGGCGTCGGACGCGTTCGGCACCGTCGGCGAGGCGGCGCACCGGGCCGGCGATGGTGCCGGCGAGCAGCATCGAGAGCACGACCATGACGCCGGCTGCGACGAAAAACACTTTTACAATGGCAAGCCGTTCGGCCTCGACCATGTCGTCGATGTCGGCGCCTTGCGTTGACAGCATCAGGGCGCCACGCACGGCGCGGAAACGCTGAACCGGCACGGCGACAGATACGATAACCTCGCCACGATCGTTGACCCGCACCATGCTGGCATGAAGACCGTTAAGTGCCTGCGTCACCTCGGAATAGCCCTTGCCGTTCTCGGGACCGAGTTCGTTGTAGAGCGGCAAGTCACCACGTCCGAACCAGCGGCGCAGCGCGATGAAAGCGCGTTCCATCAGACCGGGTTTCTCTGCGCTCGGCGGCGGCAGGTCGAAACGCAAAACGTCACCACGGCCATACAGGTTACGGCTGTCGAGAATGAGCACGCCGTCGCGGTCGTAGATGCGCGCCCGCGTTTTGGTCGGTGAGACGAGGCGGCGCAGCAGGGGCGCGACACGCTCCGGATTGATCGGGAATTCGATTCCAGAAAGCGAGTCATCGGACGGGCCGTAGCTTTCGCCCGCCTGCAACTCGAGCAGGCGTTCCGGGTCGATCGTGATGGAATCCGTTTCCACCGTTGCCGACGCCGCGATCGCGCCTGCGATAATTTCGCTCTGCGTCAGCAAACTTTGCACGCGTGCGTCGATCAGCCCGGCGCGGAATTGCGACAGATAAAGAACGCCAGTCACCAGCGCGACGAGGCCCGCAAGATTAAGAAAGACAATGCGCCGCGTGAGGCTCGAGAAACTTTGCGCGACGAAGAAGTGCCATACCGAGCGCAGCATTCGGCGCATCGCGCCGTCCTGCCTGGGCCCAGGACGCGCCGTCTCCGCGCCGGGCCGTTCGGCCTCGGCGGTCTGTGCGGCAATTTCAGTGGTCCGATCGAGCACGTCGTTCAATCCAGCCGGGTTTACCGAGGGTCTTGATTGACCCCGACATTTTACCGCAAGCCGCGACGCTCCGTCAGGCCGTCCAAGCGGCCCGTAACATTAAGAATTGGTCATTCCTTAAAGCGATAGCCAACGCCGTAGAGCGTCTCGATCATCTCAAAATCGTCGTCGACCACCTTGAACTTCTTGCGCAACCGCTTGATGTGGCTGTCGATCGTGCGGTCATCCACATAGACCTGGTCGTCGTAGGCAGCGTCCATCAGCGCGTTGCGGCTTTTAACCACACCGGGCCGGGTGGCGAGCGCCTGCAGGATGAGAAACTCGGTGACCGTCAGTGTGACTGCCTCACCCTTCCAGGTGCAGGTATGGCGTTCAGGATCCATCCGCAGCAGACCGCGCTCCAAAACTTTGGCGGAATCGACTTCCTTCACTGGCGTGCCATCCTTGGGGGAGGCGCGGCGCAGCACTGCCTTGACGCGCTCGACCAGAAGCCGTTGCGAGAATGGTTTGCGGATGAAGTCGTCGGCCCCCATCTTGAGGCCGAACATCTCGTCGATCTCCTCGTCCTTTGAGGTGAGGAAGATCACGGGGATATCGGATTTCTGGCGGAGACGACGGAGTGTCTCCATGCCATCCATACGTGGCATCTTGATATCGAGGATGGCGAGATCAGGAGGTGACGTTTTAAAACCGTCGAGCGCGGAGGCGCCGTCGGTATACGTCATGATGCGATAGCCTTCCGCTTCCAGAGCCATCGAAACAGAGGTCAGGATGTTGCGGTCGTCGTCGACGAGAGCGATTGTCGGCATGAGCCCCTCTTGGCAAGACGTCCCGCGTGTTTTGAACCTCACAAACAGGGTCTGAAATGTGGCCTCTTTGCAACAACTATGTGATTCGGTAGCGATTTCAAGCCCAACGGCCGAATCTTTGCGTGTGCCAGAGCTAAATCGTTAATGCGCGAGTAGCCGTCATGAAGCCCGATAATGCCTTCGATGCCCCTCTGGCCGCCAAGAAGCTGCTGCGCGAAGGGCGTTCGGGCGCGCTTGCGACATTGGCACCCGGTTCGGGGGATCCGTATTGCTCGCTGGTGAACGTAGGGACTTGTGTCGATGGCGCGCCGCTCTTCCTGCTGTCGAAACTGGCGCTGCACACCAAGAATATTCTGGCGGACAAGCGCGTTTCCCTGATGCTCGACGAGCGCAAGGAGGGCGATCCGCTCGAAGGCGCACGCGTGATGATGATGGGGACGTGCTCAGTCACCGCCGATCCGTCGGCAATGAGTACATATCTCCGGCGCCATCCGGACGCCGCGATGTTTGCAAACTTCGCCGACTTTTCCTTCTACCGGATGGAGATCACGCGCGCGCACCTGGTTGCTGGCTTCGGCCGCATAGTCGACCTCCGGCCGCAGGATGTTCTCACCGACATCTCCAACGCACAGGCGCTGATCGACTCCGAGGCCGAGGCCATCGAGCATATGAATGGCGATCATGCCGATGCCTGTCGGCTCTATGCGACCAAGTTGCTCGGAGCTCCGGACGGCGAATGGCGTTGCGTGGGGATCGATCCCGAAGGCCTTGAATTGCAGAGTGGCCGCACCGCGCTGCGGCTGCCGTTCCCGCAGCGGATCACCGCGCCGGGTCCGCTGCGCGCGGTGCTCAAGCAACTCGCCGAGCAAGCCCGCGCAATCTGAACGGCCGGGGCAGCAGCCCACGTTTCGCCGTACAAGCGCACGCATCCGTGATCACGAGGCGCCGGCCGGATGAGTTCACACTCACGCGTCAAAAACGCCGGGAGCGACATCATGCGCAAAATCCTGTTTTTAATTATGTGCGGCACCGCTACGCTTCTTGCGATGCATCCGACGTCAGCAGGCGAACCGATTGCGTTGCGCGACATGGGTTCTTTCCATGTCGGAGGCCGTGTGGTCGAGATTTCCGGCAAGCCGATCAAAGAACTCGTGCTTGGCGCCGGTGGCGTCCCCGCCAAGATCGATCCGAACGGCCTCTATCAGGTCGAGCAGATGTACGTGCAGTATTTCCTGCCGCAAAACCGCAAGGGAAAATATCCGTTGCTGATGTGGCACGGCGGTGGATTGACCGGCGTCACCTACGAGACCACGCCCGATGGCCGCGAAGGCTGGATGAACATGTTCATCCGCAAAGGCTGGGACGTTTACAACTCGGACGCAGTCGAGCGCGGCCGCTCCGGCTTTGCACCGCCCGACGTGTGGAAGGGCGAGCCGAACTTTCTGACCAAAGCCAATCCATTCGAGCGCTTCCGCATCGGGCAGGGGCCTGGTTCCTGGAACGCCGATCCCGCCCAGATGAAAGTAATTCCCGGCAATCAATTTCCGGTCGAGGGTTATGACAATTTCACCAAGCAGATCGTGCCACGTTGGACCGACGACCGACGACGCCATCATCGCCGCCTACACCGCGCTGGTCGATAAAGTTTGCCCCTGCGTGTTGTTGTTCCACAGCCAGGCCGGCGGCTTCGGCTTCACGGTGGCGCAAGCGCGCCCCGACAAGATCAAGGCGATCGTCGCTGTCGAACCAGCGGTCGCCGGCGACAAGGCGCAGGCCGGCAAGCTCAAGGACATCCCGGTGCTGGTGGTCTACGGCGACAATATTCCGCTCGACAGCCGCTGGCCGAAAATGCGGCAGCTCGGCCTCGACTATGCGGAGGCGGTGCGTGCGGCCGGCGGAAAAGTGGATGTGGTTAATTTGCCCGAGGTCGGCATCAAGGGAAATTCCCACATGCTGATGATGGATAAGAATAACGGCCAGATCGCCGACCTGATCAACAAATGGCTCGCGGACAGGGGATTGTCCGACTGATTTACCGGTCGGTGATTGCTGACACATCACCTCGGGGTTTCCCCGCCTCATTGATGCAGTGCAATGCCGCCTGCCGCCAATGCATGGCATTTTGCCTTGGCATTTCGGGGCCGTTGGTGCATATGCTCGCGCGCTTTCGGGCAACGAGCTATACTTACGTTCTATGAGCCGCAACGCGGACCTAAAAGGGCCGCGAGGGGTTTGGCACTAAGCGGCCGAGTGTGGGAGGAATTCGCGTGCAAGAGCAGGGTGTGCGGAACGGCGCCTATGGCGCCGACAAATTCGGCTTCAAGAATCTGGCCGAGGTACGCTGGAACCTCACCGAGCCGGCGCTTTACGAGCACGCGATTTCCGCGGGCGAGGCGTCTCTGGTTGCAGGCGGCGCGCTCTGCGCAGAGACCGGCCATCACACCGGCCGTAGCCCGAAGGATAAGCATACCGTCGTCGATGCGCTCACCGAGAACTCGGTCTGGTGGGACGGCAACCGCAAAATGTCGAAGGAAAACTTCGACAATCTTCTCGCCGATTTCATCAAGCATGTCGAAGGCAAGAAGCTATTCGCGCAGGACCTTTATGGCGGCGCCGACCCGAAATACCGCATCAAGACCCGCATCTTCACCGAACTCGCCTGGCATTCGCTCTTCATTCGCCAGTTGCTGATCCGCCCCGAGCAATCCGAGCTCGCCGGTTTCGTTCCCGAACTCACGATCGTCGATCTGCCCTCGTTCCGCCCCGACGCAAAGCGCCACGGCGGCCGCGAAGGCTCCGACACGATGGTTGCCATCGATTTCACCCGCAAGATCGTCCTGATCTGCGGTTCGTCGTATGCGGGCGAGATGAAGAAGTCGGTGTTCACGACACTCAATTTTTATCTGCCCGCGCAGAACGTCGTGCCGATGCACTGCTCGGCCAATGTCAGCCATGAGGGTGAGAGCGCGCTGTTCTTCGGCCTGTCCGGCACCGGCAAGACCACCTTGTCGGCCGACCCGAGCCGAATCCTCATCGGCGACGATGAGCACGGCTGGGGCCCCGACGGGATCTTCAATTTCGAAGGCGGCTGCTACGCCAAGACCATCAAGCTCTCGCAGGAAGCAGAGCCGATGATCTGGGACGCCACCAATCGCTTCGGCGCCGTGCTGGAGAACGTGGTGTTCGATCCGGTCACGCGCGTGCCCGACTACGACGACGGCTCCAAGACTGAGAACACGCGTTCAGCCTATCCGCTTGAGTTCATTCCGAACGCGTCGCGAAGCGGCCGCGCCGGTCATCCGAAGAACATCATCTTCCTGACCGCCGACGCTTATGGCGTCATGCCGCCGATTGCCAAACTCACGCCGACGCAGGCGATGTATCACTTCCTCTCCGGCTATACGGCGAAGGTCGCCGGCACCGAGAAGGGTCTGGTCGGCGTGCAGCCGGAATTCTCCACCTGTTTCGGCGCGCCATTCCTGCCGCGGCACCCGTCGGTCTATGCCGACTTGCTGCGCGACTACATCAACAAGCACAAGGTCGACGTCTGGCTGGTCAATTCCGGCTGGACCGGCGGCAAATACGGCGTCGGCCGGCGCATGCCGATCAAGGCGACCCGTACGCTGTTGACCGCCGCGCTCGACGGTTCGCTCAAGGGCGCCGATTTCCGCACCGATCCTTATTTCGGATTCTCGGTGCCGACCTCGGTGCCGGGCGTCGAGCCGCATTTGCTCAACCCGTTCAAAACCTGGCAGGACAAGGCCGAGTTCGACAAGACCGCGCGCGATCTTGTCGACATGTTCCAGAAGAACTTCGCCAAGTTCGAGAAACACGTCACGCCGGACATCAAGGCGGCGGCGCCGGAAGTACGCATCGCGGCGGAGTAATCTTTTCATCAAGGCACGAAAAAAGGGCGGCCACTGCGGCCGCCTTTTTTGTTGTCCAATTTACGGGTTACTTACCAGCTACGCCTTCGACCACAAAAATTCGAAGTTTTGCGTATTTGTCGCCGATCTTGCGGGCTTCCAAATAAGCCGGAGAAGTGTATGCGGCTTTCGCCTTATCTATGTTTTCAAAAACCGACAGAACGATGCGCGATTTCGGCGGCTCGCCAGAAATAGCGGCTGTTTGGCCACCGGCTGCGAGCTGTTTTTGGCCGCTGTCCCGGAGGGCGGCTACAGCGAGGGGGACGTATTCCTTCGCATAAGCTTCCTTGTTGGTTACATCGATTTCTGAGATCACGTAGGCAGGTGGTTTGGCCTGAGCATGAAGTCCTTGGACCGCTGCGGCACCAAGCACAGTGCCCGTGAGCATCGCTATGCCAAGCTTCGAATTTGATTTCATGGATTTCCTCCGGGCAGTCGCAATCACAAGCAATCTCGCCAGCATTTCCGGTTTTCGGGTCACAATTTTTACTGCGTTCCATACAAATCCATAAGATGGCAAACTGAGAGGGTCCCTTCCGTTATTTGGAAAGCCAACGATGGATCGGTTTGAAGCGATGTCGGTCTTGGTTGCCGTAGCCGAAGCCGGCAGCATTTCGGCCGCATCCCGCAAGCTCAAAGTGCCTTTGGCGACGATCAGCCGCAAAGTGTCGGATCTCGAAGCGCACTTGAAGGTCCGGCTCTTGATGCGATCAAACCGGACCGTCTCGCTGACGGAGGCGGGCCAATCGTTTGTGGCTGCCTCGCGTCGAATACTTCAGGAATTGGGTGACGCGGAACGCGATGCGTCAGGCGAAAACGTGACGCTGAAAGGTGATTTGATTTTGTCAGCGCCCATTGCCCTCGGGCGATTTTATCTGTTGCCTGTTGTCGAGGATTTTCTGAGGGACCATCCGAGTATCGATGTAGGCTTGATGCTTGCGGATCGCCGTATGAACCTGATCGAAGAACGTATTGATATCGGACTTCGGGTCGGCGAGCTGGAAGATTTCAGTCTCGTTGCAAAGAAGGTGGGCACGGTCAGGCGTGTGGTCTGTGCAAGTCCTGAATATCTCAAGCGCAGAGGCATTCCGAAGACACCCGCAGATCTCAAGGCGCATGATTGCATCACATTCGAAAACACTCTTTCGTCACAGGCATGGACGTTCAACATCGGAAAGACGGAAAAATCATTTCCGGTACATTCGCGGCTGGTTGTGACCACCGCGGAGGCTGCGGCCGATGCTGCGGCCGCAGGCATCGGGCTGACGCGCATGCTCGACTATCAAGTTGCTCCGCAGCTTCGCGCCGGAACGCTCAAGCTGGTCCTAGAGTCCTACCGATCGCCGCCCAAGCCCGTTCATCTGATCTACGAAGCGGGCAGGCATTTGCCCTTGAAGATACGGGCGTTCCTCGACTATGCCGCTCCCCGGCTCAAAAAGACGCTCGGTGCGATCGCGAAGTAGTCGCTTGGCCGGGCGAAGCTCGGGCGCTCGCGCCGCGAAACGAAAAAAGGGCGGCCACTGCGGCCGCCCTTTTCATTTCATTCTGGCCATCGATCAGTTGCTTGACTGACCTGTCGTCTCAAGCTGCTGCCCGATGCGATTGAAGCGCGCCTTCTGCTCGCTGGTCAGCGAGGCATAGAAGCTCTCAAGCGCGGGCTTCACGGTCTTGGCCGCATCGATCATGGCCTGCAGGCGCTTTTCCATGACGTCGAGCCGTCCCGGCGGGGTGATCGGCGTCTCGTCCGGGCACGCAGCCTGCATGATCGAGACCGCTTGCGTGGTCGCGTCCTGCAGCCTGTTGAGCTCGGTTGCCTGCGCGTCGGTCGGATTGATCGCGTCCTCGATCTTCTCGATCGGCAGGTTGGCGAGGCCTTGCTTCGGCTGCTTGCACGTGTCGGCCGCCTTCGAGGCCTCATTAGCCTCGGCGTTGGCCGCAGTCTTCTTGGGTCCGATCTCGTTGAAGCGTTCCTTCTGCTCATCGCTGAGCGAGTTGTAGAACTTCTCCAGCGCCGGGTGCACCGTCTGCACGGCCTGCAGCGTTGCATCGAGACGCGCCGTCATGGCGGCGAGGCGGCCCGGGGGCGTGAGCGGGAAGGCGTTCTCCTGCGGACACGACACTTTGAAAGCCGCGGCCGCGTCCTCGCTCGCCTTACGCACATCGCCGAGCAATTGCCGCTGATCGCCATTCAGGCCGACCTTCTGCTCGATATCGGCAAACGGCCAGGCGGTGATGCCGCTGCCCGGTTGCCGACACAGCGTCTGCACGCTGGCATAGCTCGGACGTTGGCCCTGCGCGCCCGCGTAGCCACGGCCTTGCGGGGACGGCTCACCATAGACGTAATCTTCCGGCGGGCCGGCTTCGCCCCAGAACACGCCGTCGAAAAAGTCGTCATAGGCATAGGCCCAGAAGCCATCGTCATAACCAGAGGGCCAGAATGCGTAGTCGAAGACGTCCGAATAGGCATAAGGCCAGAATACCGGCCCGTACCACGCGACGAACGCGGCGCGCCGGCCATGCCGCCAGGCGTTGTGTGCCGACGTGCGCTCAAACTGATTGCGCCCGTTGACGCCGCCATTGCGTTGCGCAAAGCCCGACGCAAACCTCCCTTGCCGTGCCGCATCCGCCGTCAGGCGCGGGCTGCCGTTGCGGCGGTTCGCGCGCAACGTCCGCGCATTTGACTGCGTCTGCAAGGCATTGGGCTGCGCCAGCTGTTGCCGTGACAGTGCACGCTGCTGGCGCGCTTGCTGAATTTGCTCCCGCTGCTGCGCGCGTTGCGATGCAGGCACACGGCGCAACTGCCGGTCTTCCGTCCTGCGCAATGTGCGTTCGGCGCGTAGCTGCTGGCGCGTATTGAGCTGGACTTGCCGCTGCGACTGCGCGTTTGGCTGTGCCTGCAGCTTGGAACGTGCCTGAACGGTTGGCTGGACGTTCTGCCGGTGCACAGCGCGCTCCTGGCGGAATTGCTGCCGCTGGACGCTGCGATTGACTGCGGGCGCTGATCGAATTTGCGGTGCCGCATGCTGTTGTGGGGTGAAGCGCGGTGCTGCGACCCGCGCGGGCGGTGCGGCGTGCGGTGTCGCCATACGGGCTGCCGGCGCAAAATGCGGTGCAGCCGCGCGCGGCGCAGGCGCAACATGGGGCGCAGGCGCCGCGTGGGGCGCGGGCGCAGGGTGGGCTGCAGGGGCTGCGGCCCGTGCTGGTGCCGCTTTCGCCGCAGGCGCTGGCTTACCCGGCGGTTGCTGTGCCACGGCCGCCATTGGCAGCGAAACCGCCAGTCCTGCTGCAAGTAATGCACCTAAAAGTCGTGTTTGGGTCGTCATATCGGTCCTCCCACCAGGCCCGGGGTAAAGTTCCATGCTTCAACTGATTAAACGGCCGGTGGTTCATATTCCCGGCGGTCAATCGTGCGGAAGTGATCGAAGATGACTGTCTTTTAATCTTCACATACGCGCATTGAGATGCCGCAATGCGCAGGGTCCGAATCGGGCACTCAAATGATGAGATTTCTGCCGCCGGCCTCGGCTGCATGGGCATGTCGGGCGGCTATGGCGCCACAGATGATGCCGAGAGCATTGCCACCATTCACGCCGCTCTCGATGCCGGAATTACATTTTTCGATACCGGCGATTTTTATGGGATGGGCCACAATGAGATGTTGCTGGGCGAGGCGCTGAAGGGCGGCAAGCGCCGGCGCGCCTTCCTGTCCGTGAAATTCGGCAATCTGCGCGGGCCGGATGGAGGCCACTACGGCTACGACCTTCGCCCGGCGGCGGTGAAGAACTTTCTTGCCTACAGCCTGCGCCGGCTCAAAACGGACTACATCGATCTCTACCTGCCATCGCGCTACGACCGCTCGGTGGCCCTGGAGGAGACGCTTGGCGCGATTTTCGATCTCCAGACCGCGGGATATGTGCGTCACATTGGCCTGTCTGAGGTTTCGGCACACACGCTCCGACGTGCAGCGGCCGTCTATCCTGTTTCGTCACTACAGACTGAATATTCGCTGTTGTCCCGCGGCATCGAGCGGGAGATTCTGCCCGCCGTGCGCGACCTCAAAATTCCGCTGGTCGCCTATGGGGTGCTCTCACGCGGGTTGATCAGCGATGCAACGCTCGTGAATGGTGGCAGCAATGGCGGCGAAATTCGCAGCCGCATGCCGCGCTTCTCGACGAGAAATATGCCGCGCAACCGCGAACTGATCGCGACGCTGGCGAGGTCCGCGAAGGCGCGCGGCGTAACTGTTGCACAGCTCGCCTTTGCCTGGCTGCGTTCGCGCGGTGAGGATGTCGTGCCGCTGATCGGGGCGCGCCGCCGCGATCAGCTCGCTGAGGCGCTTGCAGGTTTGGCGATCACGCTGACACGAGACGAGCTTGCTGCGATTGAAACCGCCGCGCCGATCGGCGCCGTCGCCGGCGAGCGTTACAGCCCACTAGCCATGAAGCACCTCGACAGCGAACTACCGATTTGAACTGCTGGTGGTGCCCCCACGCAGCTTCTCGATCAATTCGGTGCTCGGATAGGAATCGGCCGGCAGTCCGGTTTTCAGCTGTGCCTTCTTCGTTGCGTTTCGCGTGCCATTTCCGACTTTTCCATCGATCTCGCCAACGCCCTCATAGCCTTGCTTGATGAGCAAGCGCTGCAGTTCCATAATTTGTTGTGCGGACAGCGGCGCGACATTTGCGGCCCCGGCGTGGTCGACATTTGGTGCGCCCGCCAGCCGGGTCGCGAAATAGGCGACGGTGGTTGAATAGACCATTGCCGAATTCCAACCGAGGAATGCCTTGAAGTTCGGATAGGCGAGGAAAGCGGGCCCCTGCCGGCCCATCGGCAGGATCAGCGCCGCCGGCAAATCGCCCGAAGGCAGCGATCCGTGCGCTGCCTTCACACCCCATCCGACCCACTTCGATTGCGGGTGCTGGATATTAACGTCGGCCTCCTGCCAAGGCAGGTTCGCCGGCACCCGCACTTCCTGCAACCAAGGTTGATCGCGCTGCCAGCCGAGACTGACCAGGAAGTTGGCGGCAGAGGCGAGTGTGTCCGGAACGCTGTGGATGAGGTCGCGCCGGCCGTCCCCGTCGAAGTCGATCGCGTTCTTGAGATAATCTGACGCGGTGAATTGCATGCCGCCGAATTCGCCGGCCCAGTCACCAATCATGTCCTCCACGCGCTGGTCGCCGCGCTCAATGATGCGGAGCGCATCCAGCAATTGCTGACGGAAGAAGTCGGGCCGCCGGCAGTCATAGGCGAGGGTCGCGAGCGCGCTGAGAATGTTGTAGTTGCCGAAATTGGCGCCGAAGTCGCTTTCAAGGCCCCAGAAGGCGGTGAGCACCGGTGCCGGCACTCCGTATTTCTTCTCGACCTGTGCGAACAGCGCCGCGTGCTGCTTGATCTTGGCGAGACCATTCGGAATTCGCGGGCCGCCGACCATCCGGTCGGAGAATTGGAGGAAAGTCTGGTTGAAGACGGCCTGGCCGTGATCGCGGCGGATGATCGCCTGATCGAATGTCATGCTGGGCGAGGCGGCGGCGATGACGCGGGGGGAGATGCCTTGCGTGGCCGCTTCCTTCTTGAAGTCCTCGAGCCAGCGCTCGTAGCTGCCGTTGTTCTGGCAGCTGGCGGCCAGGGCCGGCGCTGTCAATAAGGCGCTGGCCATCAATACTGCCGTCGCCAATACCGTCTTCCGCATCGTCCGGTCCATCCGTTGCGAGGATCAAAGCCCTGAACTGCCACGATCGAAGGCGTGGGTTATGACAGAAAAGAGGCTAATTTTCGAGTCGCGCGTCAGGACCGGTCCGAACTCAGAAATATCGCCACCATACGTAGAGGTGGCAGATCGCAACCGAAACGATCATCATCGGAAAGGCATAGAATAAGTACGTGACGAAAGCGAAACGGCACGCCATTGCGATCGCCTATGCCGGCAACTGTCAGATTGGCGGATGCCCCGATCAGTGTGCCGTTGCCTCCAAGGCAGGCACCGAGCGACAAGCACCACCACAGCGGCTCGATCTTGTCGGCGCCGCCATAGGCCGGCGCCATGCTCTTGATCAGCGGGATCATGGTGGCGACAAACGGAATGTTGTCGACAAAGGCGGATAACACCGCCGACGCCCACAGGATCGAATAACCCGCGTTCGCAAGATTGCCGCCGGTTGCGGCCACCAGTTTGTTGGCAAGCAATTGCAGCAGGCCGCCGACGTCGACCCCATGCACCACCACGAACAAGCCGATGAAGAAGAAGATCGTGATCCATTCGACGTCACCGAAAGTGGAATGGACGTTGTGCGAGGCTTTTTCGGATGAATGCGCCCAGTTGTCGAGCAGCATGAGCACGGCGGCGCCAAATAACGCGATGGTGGCCGGTTCCAAATGCAGCGGCCGCGCCAGCACAAAGGCGACCATCACCAACACCAGCACCGCCAATGATTGTTTGAGCAGGCGCCAGTCCTTGATGCTTCTGATGGCATGCATCGCCATCACACGCGTCTCGGCGACTTTCGTCGCCTTGAGATCCTTGCCCCACAGGACGTGGATGATCACGGCCTGTACCGCCATCACGATCAGGATCACAGGGGTTAGGTGATAGACGAACTCGTTGAACGAAATATTGGCCTGGGTACCGATCAGGATATTGGGTGGGTCGCCGATCAGTGTGGCGGTGCCGCCTATGTTGGAGGCGAAAATTTCCGCAAACAAATAAGGGTAGGCGGGCACTTTCAGCGTTTTGCAGATGGCGAGCGTGACCGGTACGACCAGTAATACCGTCGTTACGTTGTCGAGGAAGGCTGAGAGTACCGCAGTCGTGATCTGCAATATGAAAAGAATGCCGGCGGGGTGCGCTTTTGCCGCCTGTGCCGACCAGATCGCGAGGTATTCAAACATGCCCGAACGGCGCGAGATCGACACCAGAATCATCATGCCCGTCAAAAGGCCGATTGTGTTCCAGTCGATGCCCCTGAGGGCTTCTTCCTGATCGAGCACGCCGACCAGTATCATGACGCCAGCGCCCACCAGCGCGATGATCGCGCGGTTGACCTTCTCCGACATGATAACTGCGTAGGTGATGGCGAGAAGGCAGGTGGAGACCCACATCGCGTTGAGGCCGAAATACACGTGAGACGCCGCGTGCGCGGTCATGGCTGAGCTCCCCCCGATCGCGGGCACCCGGCCTGTCGCGGCCTTCCGCACCCTTGTAGACGTCAAAATCCGGCACACGCTGCGGCGAGTCAAGCCAGGCTATTTTTGAACCGGCCGTTATGCGCATACTCTCAAAGGCCCGCACGAGGCCGCAATAACAGGGAGGATGCCGTGGCCGCCAATATTCGGTTTTCCAATCCAAAGACGCTCGCGAAACCACCCGGATACAGTTACGTGGTCGAGGCCACCGGCCCCAACCGTCTGATTTTCATTGCCGGGCAGCTTGGTCTCGACATGGAGAACAAGTTGGTAGGCGCTCCGGGGGATTTTCGCGCGCAGGCGAACCAGGCCGTCGAGAACCTCAAGCTCGCGCTTGCTGACGCGGGCGCCACGATCAAGGACGTGGTGAAGATCAACAATTATCTCGTCGACATGACGCATATCGCGATTTTCCGTGAAGTGCGTGACCACCATTTCAATATGTCGGCGCCGCCGGCGAGCACCACGGTGGCAATCTCGCAGCTGGCGCGGCCGGGCGCATTGTTCGAAATCGAGGCGATCGCGGTCCTGCCGGCAAAAGTTGCGAAGGCAGCAAAGCCCGCGGCGCGACGCAGCAGCAAGGTCAAGGCCGCCCGACGGAAACGAAGATAGACCCGCGGTACAGGACCATTGGTATGGCAAAAGCCGAGACACCCTGGTGGACCTGGGCATGCCCGATCGCGGCCTGGGTCGTTTTGTTGATTGCGCTTGCGTTCGGTGTGAGCGGTCTCATGGCCGTCGTGGCGGAAACCGCATTGATGGCGACGGTGTTTGCGGCCGTCTACCACGCCGAGGTTGTCGCCCACCGTACCGGCGAACCATTTGGCACGCTGGTTCTCGCCGTCGCTGTGACGGTGATCGAGGTGGCGCTGATCGTTTCGATCATGATTTCCGCTCCTGACGGAAAGCCAGAACTGGCGCGTGATACGGTTTTTGCTGCCGTCATGATCGTGTGCAACGGGATCGTCGGTCTGTGCCTGCTGGCGGGCGGCGCCCGCCATCACGAGCAGGGGTTTCAAATCCAGGGCGCGAGCGCGGCGCTCGCGGTGCTGGCGGCCCTCACGGTCCTTACGCTGGTGCTGCCAAACGTTGCGACCACCGCACCCGGTCCATTCTTCAGTCCATCCGCAGCTTGTTTTTGCGGCAGTTGTTTCGCTGCTGCTCTACGGCTCGTTTGTGTTCGTCCAGACAGTGCGGCATCGCGATTATTTTCTTGCGAAAGGCCGCAAGAATGAAGACGCGCACGCACAGCCGCCGTCCAACCGGACGGCGCTTGTCAGTGCCGGACTATTGCTCGCCGCGCTCGTTGCCGTGGTCGGCCTCGCAAAAGCACTCACCCCGACGCTGGAAACCGGTGTGGCGTGGCTTGGCGTGCCGGAATCCGTGGTGGGGATTGTTATCGCGGGCCTGGTGCTGCTGCCGGAGGGTCTGGCGGCGTTGCGGGCGGCTCAGGCCAACCGGCTACAGACCAGCCTGAACCTGGCTTTGGGGTCGGCACTCGCGAGCATCGGCCTGACAATTCCCGCTGTCGCCACTCTTTCGATTGCGCTAGGTCGGCAACTCGAGCTCGGACTCAGCGGAAAAGAGCAGATCTTGCTGGCGCTGACTCTTGTCGTCGGTGTGATCACATTGGGGACAGGGCGCACGACCGTGCTGCAGGGCATTGTCCACCTGGTGATTTTCGCGGCGTTTTTGTTTTTCTCGATCGTGCCTTGACGACTATCTTGCGGAGTTAGCCCCGCGTCTTTTTACTTTTGTGCGCTTTTGCTCGGCCTCGCGCAGGCGCTTTTTTCTTTTTTAATTTGCTCTGATTGTAATCAACGGCGGCGCGGACAAGGTTTTTCAGAGCACGGCGCATTGATCTTGTCGCCCTCGAAAAAATCGATCGCGCGCCACAAGTTGCCTCCGAGGCCGGCGTTGAAGAGCTTGTCAGGATCCGCGAGCTTTGCCCCGTGCGAAAAGGTAATCTTCACCTTCTCTTTGTGGGCATTGGCCACCGCGATCATTCCGTCGCGAGACCACACCGGGCTTCCCATCCACTTCCATTCCTCGATGATTTCCCGGTCGGCCGCAAGAATGGCCTTGCGGACGCTGGCGAACGTATTGCCGCGCCAGTCTTTGAGTTTTGCGATCAGCTGATCGATGCGTTGCGATGGATTCATCGGATCTTTAGGCATTGAGTTGGCAGGCAGCGTTTCGACAAGAGCTAATGCGCCTCGTCCCAGTTACTGGCAGCGCGCGCATCGACCTGCAGCGGCACATGCAATGAGACCGCCGGATGTGGCGCATCCTGCATCACGCTTTTGACGATCGTGATGGTGTCTTTCACCTCCGCCTCCGGCACTTCGAAAATCAGTTCGTCGTGTACCTGGAGCAACATCTGCGCCTTGAGCTTCGCCTGGTCGAGTTCCGGCTCGATGCGGATCATCGCGCGGCGGATAATGTCGGCGGCGGTGCCTTGCAGCCTTGCATTGATGGCGGCGCGTTCGTTGAACGAGCGGATGGATGGATTGCTGCTCTTGATATCCGGGTAGTGGCATTTGCGGCCGAACAGCGTGAGCACATAGCCATGATCGCGGCAGAATTCGCGGGTTTCGTCCATGTAATCGCGTATGCCGGGGAAGCGCTCGAAATATTTTTTGATATAGGCGCCGGCTTCGTTCTTATCGATGTTCAGCTGCGCCGCGAGCCCGAACGCCGATATGCCGTAGATGATCCCGAAATTGATCGCCTTGGCGCGGCGGCGTACGTCGGCCGGCATGTCCTTGACCGGCACGCCAAACATTTCCGACGCGGTCATGGCATGAATGTCGACACCGTCCTGGAATGCCTTGCGCAAGGTCGGCACCTCCGCCACTTCCGACAGCAGCCGCAATTCGATTTGGGAATAGTCGGCCGAGACAAGTTTCATCCCCGGTGAGGCAACGAAAGCGCGGCGAATCTTGCGGCCGTCTTCCGTGCGGATCGGGATGTTTTGCAAATTCGGTTCGGAAGAGGAGAGCCGTCCGGTGCTGGTCGCCGCCAGTGCGTAGCTTGTGTGCACGCGCTTGGTGTCGGGATTGACGTAATTGGGCAGCGCCTCGGTATAGGTCGAGCGCAGCTTGGAGACCTGCCGCCAATCGAGAATCTTGCGCGGCAGCGCGTGGCCTTGCTCGGCCAGGTCCTCCAGTTCGCGCGCGCCGGTCGCCCACTGTCCGGTCTTTGTCTTGGAGCCGCCCGGCAGTTTCATCTTGCCGAACAAAATGTCGCCGAGCTGCTTGGGCGATCCGGGATTGACCGGCTCGCCGGCCAAAGTCTTGATTTCGTCCTCGAGCCGCGCCTGTTCCTGCGCGAATTCGCCGGACAAGCGCGAAAGCACCTGGCGGTCGATGGAAATGCCGCGCCGTTCCATGCGCGCGAGAACCGTCGGCATCGCGCGTTCAAGCGACTCATAGACCGAAGTGACGCGTTCGGCGGCAAGCCGCGGTTTGAGTGCGTACCAGAGGCGCAAGGTGACGTCGGCGTCCTCGGCCGCATATTCGCTGGCCTTCTCGATCGATACGCAATCGAACGTGACCTGCGCTTTGCCCGAACCGGCGACGTGATGGAAGTGGATGGTGTCGTGATTGAGCCAGCGCTTGGCGAGATCATCCATGCCGTGCCCGCCTTTGCCGGCGTCGAGCACGTAGGAAATCAGCATGGTGTCGTCGTAGCCGGCGACCTGGATGCCGCGTTGCGCGAACACCAGCCAGTCATATTTCATATTCTGCGCGACCTTGAGGACCGCCTTGTCTTCGAGCAGCGGCTTGAGCACGGCAAGCGCATCGCGCTCGGGAATTTGTCCCTCGCAAAGCTTGGCTTCGGGCGAGAACAAATCGCCTTTGCCTTCGCCGCCGCCATCGCGATGGCCGATCGGCACGTAACATGCCTCGTTGGGCGCGAGCGCCAGCGAAAAACCGCAGAGGTGCGCCTGCATAGCGTCGAGGCTTGTGGTCTCGGTATCCACCGCAACCACGCCCAGCTCGTGCGCGCGCGCCACCCAGTCCTTCAGGCGAGCAAGCGTTCGCACCGTCTCATACTTGCTGCGATCAATCTTGGCCGTGCGCGCCGCCTCGCTGCGAGCCGTAGCGAGTGCAATCGGGGTGAGGGCGCCATTTCCCTCCTTTGGCCCCGGCGTTTCTTTGGCCTGCTTGCCTCCGCCGGACAAAGGCAAAGTGGGTGTAGCGCTTGCCGCGGCCGCCGGTGGAGAGGCCGCCGTTCCGGGCGAACGTGCCGAGCTTGCCTCGACCTGGCTGGCGTCAATGCCGATCTTGTCGGCGACGCGCTGCGTCAGCGTCTTGAATCCCATCGATTTGAGGAAAGCGATCAGCGTCTTGTAGTCCGGCTCGCGCACGCCAAGATTTTCAACCGGCACCTCAAGCGGCACCTTGTCGTCAAGCGTGACAAGCTTTTTCGAAATCCGCGCAGACTCGGCGTTGTCGATGAGAGCCTGGCGGCGCTTCTCCTGCTTGATCTCGCCAGCGCGCTTGAGCAACGTTTCGACATCGCCGTACTCGCCGATGAGCTGCGCCGCGGTCTTCACGCCGATACCCGGCACGCCCGGAACGTTGTCCGATGAATCGCCGATCAAGGCCTGGACTTCGATGACCTTCTCTGGCGGCACGCCGAATTTCTCGACCACTTCGGGAATACCGATGCGGACGTCCTTCATCGTGTCGTACATGACTACGCATTTGTTCACGAGCTGCATGAGGTCCTTGTCGGACGACACCAGGGTCGCGGTCGCGCCGGCTTCACAGGCGATGCGTGCGTAAGTCGCGATCAAGTCATCGGCCTCGTAACCGGCTTGTTCCAGGCACGGGATTTCGAAGGCGCGCACAGCATCACGGATGAGCGGGAACTGGGGAATCAGATCTTCGGGCGGCGGCGGCCGATGCGCCTTATATTCCTTGTACATTTCGGTGCGGAAGGTCTTCTCCGATTTGTCGAAGACCACAGCGAGGTGCGTTGGCCGCTCGTCTGGCTTCATTTCCTTGAGGAGCTTCCACAGCATGCTGCAGAAGCCGTAGACGGCATTCACATGCGTGCCGTCCGGGGTGCGCGGTTCGAACCTGATCGCGTGATAGGCGCGAAAAATGTATCCGGAACCGTCGACCAGAAATACGTGGTCGCCCTTTTTGAGGGGTCGTGAGGGCGTGTTCGGTGGAACGGATGCGGGTGTTACGGCTTTAGTTTTGGATTTGGCGGGTGCTGGCATGGTGCCGAATGTGGGCCCGGACGCTGCGTTAATCAATCCGCCAGAAAATGCAGCCACAGAAAATACGTATTCTCCTGCGCCTCTCGCCTCTGCTGACGGTGTCTGCTATGCAGGCGCATTCGACCCTGACCGCACACGGTTTGTCACCTTCATGATGGATTTTCCATGCGCGTTGCCATGATCGGCACCGGCTATGTCGGCCTCGTTTCCGGTGCCTGCTTCGCCGACTTCGGTCACGAAGTGATTTGCGTCGACAAGGACAAGGCGAAAATCGCCGCTCTCACGCGCGGCGAAATGCCGATCTACGAACCGGGCCTGGGCGATATGGTTGCCGCCAATAGCCGCGCCGGCCGGCTGAAATTCACGACAGAACTTGCCGGTGCGGTCGCCGATGCCGATGCGGTATTCATAGCTGTCGGAACACCGTCCCGCCGCGGCGACGGCTTCGCCGACCTCAGTTTCGTCCATGATGCCGCCCGCGAGATCGCTCGGGCGCTCGACGGTTTCACCGTTGTCATCACCAAGTCGACGGTACCGGTCGGAACAGGTGACGAGGTTGAGCGCATTGTCCGCGAGACGCGGCATGACGCCGATTGCGCGGTGGTGTCCAATCCGGAATTCCTGCGTGAGGGCGCCGCCATTCAGGATTTCAAGCATCCCGACCGGATCGTGATCGGAACCTCGGACGCGCGTGCGCGCGAGGTGATGAACGAACTGTATCGGCCGCTCTATCTCAATCGCTCGCCGATCCTGTTTACCGATCGGCGCACCGCCGAGCTGATCAAATATGCAGCCAACGCCTTCCTTGCCACCAAGATCACTTTCATCAACGAAATTGCCGATCTTGCCGAAAAGGTCGGCGCCGACGTTCAGGAAATTGCGCGCGGCATTGGACTCGACAATCGTATTGGGTCGAAGTTCTTGCACGCCGGCCCCGGTTACGGCGGTTCATGCTTTCCGAAAGATACGGTCGCGCTGATCAAGACGGCGCAGGATCACGCCGCGCCACTTCGCATCGTCGAGGCGGTTGCGGCGGTCAATGATGCGCGCAAGCGCGCAATGGCGCGCAAGGTGGCCAACGCCCTCGGCGGTGAGCTGCGGGGAAAAACCGTTGCGGTGCTGGGCCTCACGTTCAAACCGAACACGGACGATATGCGAGAGGCGCCGTCGATACCGCTGATTACCGCATTGCAGGACATGGGCGCCAAGGTGCGCGCCTATGATCCGGTCGGTATGGAGCAGGCCAAAACCGTGCTCGGCAGCGTGACCTTCTGTAACGATGCTTACTCGTGTGCGGAGGGGGCGTCGGCGCTGGTCATCGTCACCGAATGGGAGCAATTTCGCGCTCTCGATTTCAAACGGCTGAAGGAAATAATGGCGCAACCGGTCCTCGTCGACCTGCGCAACGTTTACCGGCCTGACGAAATCGCCCGCCACGGCTTTGTCTACGAAAGCATTGGGCGGGCCCGGACGTGATATCAGAACCCGCAGCCAATAGAAGTTATCGTCCCCCGCGCTAGCGGGGGACCCGGCCATCACCGACATCGCTATTTATTGATTCCCGCGGTTACCGGATCATCCGTTTGCGCGGATGATGATGCTGATAGTCATGCGAACATTCGAAACACCCCTTCCGATCGACGAGGCGCTGCCACGATTGACGGCAGCACTCGCGACCGCCAATTGCGCCGTGCTGGTTGCGCCGCCTGGCGCCGGCAAGACCACGCGCGTGCCGTTGGTGCTCCTTGATGAGGCGTGGGCGAAGGACAAAAAGGTTCTGGTCCTGGAGCCGCGCCGGCTGGCCGCGCGCGCTGCGGCCTCCCGGATGGCCGCAACGCTTGGCGAGCAGGTTGGCGAGGCTGTCGGCCTGCGCGTGCGCTTCGGCTCCCGGATATCAAAACGCACGCGTATCGAGGTGGTGACGGAAGGCGTGTTCACGCGGCTCGTGCTCGACGATCCATCGCTCGACGGCATTGCCGCGGTATTGTTCGACGAATTTCACGAGCGGTCGCTGGACGCAGATCTCGGGTTGGCGCTGGCGCGCGACGCACAGCAAGGGCTGCGCCCGGATCTCAAGCTGCTGGTCATGTCGGCGACGCTGGACGGCGCCCGCGTCGCGGCGCTGCTTGGCAATGCGCCGGTGATCGAAAGCGAGGGCCGCGCCTACCCGGTGGAGACGCGCTACCTCGGCCGCGACACCCGCGCGCCGATCGAACGCCAGGTCGCCGACGCTGTCGAACGCGCGCTGCGCGCGGAAACCGGGTCGATGCTGGTCTTCCTGCCGGGGGCTGGCGAAATCCGCCGGACCGAAACGGTTCTCAAAGACCGTGTGCGCGAGGGCGATGTCGATATCGTTGCGCTCTATGGCGCGCTCGACGCGCGTGAGCAGGATCGCGCCATTTCGCCGTCGCCGCCGGGCCACCGCAAAATCGTTCTCGCAACATCGATCGCCGAGACATCGCTCACGATTGAGGGCGTTCGCATCGTCATCGATTGCGGGCTGTCGCGGGTCCCGCGCTACGAGCCCGATGTCGGTCTGACGCGCCTTGAAACCGTGCGCGTGTCTCGCGCCGCCGCTGACCAGCGCCGCGGCCGCGCCGGCCGCACCGAGCCGGGTGTCAGCTATCGGCTGTGGGATGAACCGCAGACAAGTTCGCTGGAACCCTACACGCGGCCCGAGATTCTATCGGCGGATCTCTCATCGTTCGTGCTCGATATGGCGCATTGGGGCGCCGCGGATCCGGCCAAATTGGCATTCCTCGATGCGCCTCCACAGGCCGCACTCGCGGAAGCGCGGGCTTTGCTGAAAGAGATTGGGGCCATCGACACAGACGGCCGCATCACGGACGAGGGCCGCAAGCTTCGCTCCTTGCCGCTGCCGCCGCGGCTGGCGCGCATGGTGGTCGATGCAGCCACCGAAGGTCAGGGCGCGCTCGCCGCAACCATTGCTGCCGTGCTCACTGAACGTGGGCTTGGCGGCGACGATGTTGATTTGCGGCACCGGCTCGACAATTTTCACCGTGACCGCTCACGCCGCGCGGAAGATGCGCGCGCAATGATCAAACGGTGGGCCGAGACCGCCGGTGCCGGCGATGCCACCGGCGAACATAGTCCGGGCTCGCTTCTCGCGCTGGCCTATCCGGATCGCATTGCCAAGAACCGCGGCGCCGGCGGCGCATTTCTTCTCGCCAATGGCCGCGGCGGTATGGTTGATCCGGCATCACCGCTCGCGCGCGAGCCCTTCCTGGCGGTCGCCGAACTCACCGGTGCGGCAGCGGCAAGCCGTATTGTGCTGGCTGCGCCCATCGAGATTGCCGAGATCGAGGTGCGCTTTGCCGGCCAGATCGAGGACCGCAGCGAGGTCAGCTTCGATTCGGCTTCCGCGTCACTACGCGCGCGGCGAAGGCAGCGGCTGGGCGCACTTATATTGTCCGAGCAGACGAGACCGGTTGCACCCGATTCCGAAAGCGCCAGGCTGCTGGCGGAAGGTATCGCCACGCTCGGCATTGGCAAGCTGCCTTGGAACAAGGCACAGCTTCAGTTGCGCAATCGCGTGATGTTTCTCCGCCGTTCTGAAGGAGATGAGTGGCCTGATCTGTCCGACGCGGCGCTGGCCGGCACCTCGGCCGAATGGTTGGCGCCATTTCTCATCGGAAAAACGGCGTTACCGCAGATCGGTGCCGATGATTTGGCCGCGGCATTGGATACCCTCATTCCGTGGAATTTGCGCAAACGGCTCGATGTGGAAGCGCCGACCCATTTCACAGCGCCGTCCGGCTCGCACGTTCCGATCGACTATGAAGCGGAGGAAGGGCCGAAGCTTGCAATTCGCGTGCAGGAATTGTTCGGCCTTTCGGTCCATCCCACGATCGCCGGCGGGCGCGTGCCGCTGCTGATCGAACTGTTGTCGCCTGCGCACCGGCCGGTCCAGGTGACGCGCGATTTGCCGGGTTTCTGGCGTGGCAGCTACAGGGACGTCCAAACCGAAATGCGGGGCCGTTATCCGAGGCATCCTTGGCCGGACGACCCAATGAAGGCGCCGGCGACCCGGCGGGCAAAGCCGCGCGGCCAATAGATTCAATTGTCGCGGTTGCCGTAACCGGCGGCTGACCATGGGCCAAAGCGCGACAGCTTGCCTGGGCGCGTTAAGTCCCCCTTGAACCTCATATGTCAGGGTCACGGCAATCCACGGGTTTTGCCATGCGCCAGATATTTTTCCTTGCGGCAGCCTTGCTTGCGGTTGGTGCTTTTGCCGCGCGCTTTGCGGATCGCGCTGTCGAAGGGCATTCGGATACGCAAGCCGCGGTCGTGCAGCCGTCAAACGAGCCGCGCGAGCCAACAAGCTCGGGCCGCAGCCTGATGGTGGAAAGCGACCGGCAGGGTCATTACCAGGTCGAAGCGCGCGTTGAGGGGCGGTTCATCGATTTCATGGTCGACACCGGCGCATCGCTCGTTGTCCTTCGGGAATCATCTGCCGCGCAGGCCGGAATTCGTCCGCAGCCGCGCGACTACACTGCTGTTGCCGTCACCGCCAACGGCAAAATCAAGGCTGCGCCTGCCAAAATCGAGCGGATCGAGGTCGGCGGCATTACTGTCTATGATGTGCCCGCGATGGTGCTGCCTGACGAGGCATTGGCCAGGAATCTGCTTGGCGTGTCATTCCTGTCACGACTCAAGCGCTACGAATTTGCCAATGGCCGATTGGTGCTCGAACAATAGGCACGGTTTTCCGGTATTCCAAGGTTTGACGGAGCGCTTTGCGCCTCTCCGGCGTTAGGGTATTGGATTCGCGCCGAACGATTTTGAGGACCTGATGTTTCCCACGCCGAAGCCCGCACTGTCACCGAATACCTACGCCTATGAATCCACACCGCTGGTGAAACCGACAGGTTTCCGCGAATACGACGCGCGCTGGCTGCTCGAAAAAGAAATCAATCTGATGGGCGTGCAGGCTCTTGGTCTCGGCCTTGGCACGCTTATTCGCGAACTCAACGTGAAACCGGAAATTGTTACCGGCCACGATTTCCGGAGCTACTCGGCATCCGTCAAGATGGCGCTGATCTCCGGCTTGATGGCGTCGGGCTGCAAGGTTCACGACATCGGTCTTGTCATTACGCCGATGGCCTATTTCGCCCAGTTTGAACTCAATGTGCCCTGCGTCGCGATGGTGACAGCCTCGCACAACGACAACGGCTGGACCGGCGTGAAGATGGGGGCCAATCGGCCGCTGACGTTCGGTCCGGTCGAAATGAAGCGCCTCAAGGAAATCGTGCTGGGGGCGAAGTTCGATTTCAAAGACGGCGGCAGCTACGTATTCGTGGAGAATTTCCCGGAACGCTACATTGCCGACTTGACCAAGCGGCCGAAGATCAAGCGCAAGCTCAAGGTGGTGGCTGCGTGCGGCAACGGTACGGCCGGTGCCTTTGCGCCGCGGATCCTGCAGGCAATCGGCTGCGAGGTGGTGCCGCTCGATTGCAATCTCGATCACACCTTCCCGCGCTACAATCCAAATACCGAAGACATGAAAATGCTGCACGCCATGCGTGATGCGGTGCTTGTCAATCGCGCCGATGTCGCGCTCGGCTTTGACGGCGACGGCGACCGCTGCGGCGTCGTGGATAACGAAGGCGAGGAAATCTTCGCCGACAAAGTCGGCGTGATGCTGGCGCGCGATATGTCCGCGCTGCACCGGAACGCAACGTTCGTAGTCGATGTGAAATCGACCGGACTGTTTCTGACCGACCCGGTGCTGAAAGCCAATGGCGTCAAAGTCGACTACTGGAAGACCGGTCACTCATATATCAAGCGCCGCGTCAACGAACTTGGCGCGGTTGCCGGTTTCGAGAAATCCGGACATTTCTTCTTCAACAAACCGTTCGGCCGCGGTTATGACGACGGCATGATCTTTGCGCTTGCCGTTTGCGACATGCTTGATCGCAATCCTGGAAAGAGCATGGCCGATCTTCGAAAGGCGCTGCCGAAGACCTGGGGTTCGCCGACGATGTCGCCGCACTGTGACGACGAGCAAAAATATGCAGTTGTGGACGCGGTCGTGAAACAATTTCAATCCGCCCACGCGAGCGGAGAGAAAGTCGCAGGCCAGACCATCCGTGAGCTTGTGACCGTGAACGGCGTTCGCGTCACGGTCGAGGATGGCACATGGGGCTTGGTGCGCGCCTCGTCCAACAAGCCGGAGCTTGTGGTGGTGGTCGAAAGCCCGGTTTCCGAAGCGCGTATGCGCGAGATGTTTGCGGCCGTCGACAGTGTATTGCGCACACACCCGGAAGTCGGCGCCTACAACCAGACAATCTGACCGCATTTTCTTAAGGGGCGTCAGCGTATAGGCTCGCCCCCATGCAAATCGCCATCCTCGGCGCCGGACCCGCGGGCCTCTATCTTGCGTACCTGATCAAAAGGCGCCAGCCCGGCACCGACGTCACCGTCATCGAGCAGAATCCGGCCGACGCGACTTTCGGTTTCGGCGTGGTTTTTTCCGATCGCGCGCTGGAATTTCTGCGCGAAGACGATCCTGAGACTTACCGCGCGATCGTCCCGCATATGGAATCGTGGAATGATATCGCCATCGTGCACCGCGGCGAGCGCGTCGTCATTGACGGCATCGGGTTTGCTGCGATCGGCCGGCTCAAGCTTCTGGAGCTTTTGCAGGCGCGGGCGCGGTCAGTCGGCGTTGAGCCGATCTACCGCCGCACGGTGAAAAGTCTTGATGAGCTGGCGGGCGCCGATCTCATCGTTGGTGCTGACGGTGTCAATTCGCTGGTGCGCCGCAGTTTCGAAAGAGAATTTGGCGCCACCGTTCGCCTTCTGACCAACCGGTTTGCCTGGTTCGGCACCACAAAACGCTTCGAAACCTTGACCCAGACTTTTATTGAAGCTGATCTCGGCTCTTTTAATGCGCACCACTACCGCTATGCGCCCGGCGCAAGCACTTTTATCGTCGAAGTGAACGCAGCCACTTTCGCGCGCGCGGGCTTCGCGCGGATGGACGAGGGGGAAACGCGCGCATTGTGCGAGCGTGTGTTTGCGCAGGCTTTGGATGGCCATGCGCTCATCTCCAATAACTCGATCTGGCGGCAATTCCCGATTGTCCACAATGAACGGTGGTCAGTGCGCAGGACCGTGCTCGTCGGCGATGCGCTGCACACCGCACACTTCTCGATTGGATCGGGCACGCGGTTGGCGATCGAGGATGCAATCGCCCTCGATAAAGCGCTTGCAGCGCGCGGCGACGATATCGATGCGGCGCTTGCCGCTTATGAAACCGGGCGCAGGCCGATCCTGGAAAAGCTGGTTGCGGGCGCCAACGGCAGCGCCCATTGGTATGAGCATTTCAGCGAGCATATGCGGCTCGACCCAACTGACTTTGCGATGAACTACGTTACGCGTTCCGGCCGTATTGATCTTGAACGCCTGCGCAAGTTGTCGCCCGGCTTTGTTGCGCGTTACGAGTGCGCTCATGCGAAAAACTAGTGTTCCACAAGGCGCATGACGGTTAACGGGACATAAATACCTCCTGCGTAGGGTCGTCGCAGTTTACCCACTGCGATTGCCCATGTTTGCGGTCTATAACTGCCTCACCGTCCAACATGACTGGCGGCTCGTCGGAGTCGCCGCTGTCATTTGTCTTTTCGCGAGCCTCAGCGCGGTCAACATCTTCAACCGCGCGCGCGCGACCGGTGGTCGAACGCGCGTCATTTGGATTATTGCCGCTGGCGTAGCCGGTGGCTTTGGTATCTGGGCCACGCATTTCGTGGCGATGTTGGCCTATGAGCCCGGGATCACGGTTGCCTACGGCGTGACCCTGACGGTTTTCTCGCTTGCCGCGGCGGCCGTCACCATGAGTTTTGCGCTGTGCATTGCGGTCTACGTGCCGACACGTTGGGCGCCGCCATTGTCCGGTGCGCTGATCGGCGGCGGCATTGCGGCGATGCACTACACCGGAATGTTTGCGGTCGAAATTCCCGGCCGCATTGTGTGGCGGATCGATTTGGTCGCGGCCTCGATCATATTGGGAATGATCTTCGGCGCGTTTGCCATGAAGGTGGCGGTCCGCTCATTCAAGAGGCGCGACGCGGCGATTGCAGCGGTATTGCTGACGCTGGCGATCGTGTCGCACCATTTCACCGCTATGGGCGCGGTCGAGATCGTGCTTGATCCAACGCGCTCGGTCGGTGGGCTCGCCATCTCGCCGACGGTATTAGCCGCGGGGATCGCGAGCGGAGCTATGGCGGTCCTCGGTATTGCGCTTACGAGTGCCTTCGCCGGCCGAAGATTGCACGACAAAAGCGCGTATCTCGCCCTGGCGCTCAATAATATGACGCAAGGGTTCGTAATGTTCGATTCAGCGGAACGCCTTGTCGTATGCAACGACCGCTATATCGAGATGTACGGGCTTTCACCGGATATCATCAAGCCGGGCGCTACCCTCGTCGACGTCATCAGGAACCGCTTCTCGTCCGGCAGTCTCGACACGGATGTCGAGAAATATCGCCAGGAGATACTCGGATCTATCAAGGACGGACGATCGTCAGGCGCAATCGTCGAAACGCCGGATGGGCGCGCGATATCGGTGGTCAACCGGCCGGTCAAAGGCGGTGACTACTGGATCGGCACACATGACGACATTACCGAGCGCATCAATGCTGAAAGAAAAGGCGCGGCACTATCCGAACAGGAACGCCGCCGTGTGGAAATCGAAACCGAAATCCGCGCTTTTCGAGAGAGCGTTGCGGCAGTATTGCAAACGGTGAATGAAAGCACTGCGGCGCTGAAATCGATCGCTGTGACGCTATCGGACTCATCGAGCTGCACATCCGAACGGACCGCCGGCGCGGTACTGACCTCGAACGAAGCGTCTGCCAATATGACGGCGGCGGCCGGCGCCGCCGAAGAACTGATCGCTTCGATCGGTGAGATCGGTCGCCAGATCAGCCAGGCCGCCGAAGTCGCTTCACATTCTGTCGTTGAGGCACACACGACCAATGAGCAAATGACACGCCTGACCGACACCGTTCAGGAGATCGGCGAGGTCGTCAATCTGATCCGCAATATTGCCGGGCAAACCAACCTGCTCGCGCTGAACGCAACGATCGAGGCGGCGCGGGCGGGGGAAGCCGGCCGCGGCTTTGCGGTCGTCGCGTCGGAAGTCAAATCTCTCGCGGTACAGACCGCCAAGGCAACCGAGCAGATCGCCAGCCAGATCGAGGCCGTGCAAAGTTCAACGCGCGTTGCAGTCGACGCAATCCGGCGCAACACCGAGCGCATGCGCGAGATCGACGGCTACACGTCGGCGGTTGCGCTGTCGCTACAGCAGCAGGACAGCGCCACCGACGAGATCTCGCACAATGTGGCAAGCGCGGCGAAAGGCGCCATGGGCATGGTCACCGTGCTTGATGACGTCACGCGTGGCGTTGGCGATACGCGTAACGCCGCCAGCAAGGTCCTCGAAGCATCTGAGACCGTCGAGTCTGCCGCCACCGGTCTCCAGCGTCGCATCGAAGGCTTCCTCGGCCGCGTCGCGGTCTGACCGGACCTAGTCCTTCTCTTCCTTGAATGTGTCGCGGAACGGATGGGCGGGATAGACGCCGAGCACCGTGAGTTCTTTCGAGAAGAAGGCGAGTTCTTCCAGCGCAAAAACCAGCGCGCGGTCGTCGGGATGGCCCTCGACGTCGGCGTAGAACTGGGTGGCGAAAAAATTGCCACCGACCATGTAGCTTTCCAGCTTGGTCATGTTCACGCCGTTGGTCGCGAAGCCACCGAGCGCCTTGTAGAGCGCGGCGGGCACGTTGCGCACCCTGAAAACGAATGTCGTGACGATCTTGCCCTTGCCGGGCTGCGCCCATTTTTTCTCGCGCGACAACACGACAAAACGTGTGGTCGAATGGGATTCGTCTTCGACATTCTCCTTCAGAATGTCGAGACCGTAGATTTCAGCCGCCAGCCGCGATGCGATGGCCGCGCGCGTGGTGTCCTTTGCTTCGGCGACTTCACGTGCCGAGCCGGCGGTGTCGGCTGCCACAACGGGCTTGAGCTTCAGCTCACGGATGACGTTGCGGCACTGTCCGAGCGCCATCACATGGCTCTGCACCGTCTTGATCGTTTTCAGGCTCGCGCCTTTCGGCGCCATGAGCTGATTTCGAATCGGCAGAAACCATTCGGCGATGATGTGCAGGCCGGCCGTCGGCATTAAATGGTGGATGTCGGCGACGCGGCCGGCAACCGAATTCTCAATCGGGATCATGCCCAGATCGACATCGCCGGCTGCGAGCGCCGCGAAGCAGTCTTCGAAGGTCGGGCAGGGGACCGGTTCGTGGTCGGGATAGGCGTCGCGGCACGCAATATGCGAATTTGCGCCCGCTTCTCCCTGAAAGATGATCTTCTTCTTGGCCATACCCATTTCCTTAGACGCGATCCGTACGCAGACCTTTAGGTGCGAGTCAACCGGCGAGCATTCTGCGGGCCTTTTCCAGATCCTCCGGCGTATCGACGCCAAGCGGTACACTGTTCACCACCATCGCATCGATGCGCATTCCGGCGTCGAGCGCGCGCAGTTGCTCGAGTCTCTCCCGTTGCTCGTTGGCCGAGGGGGGCAATTTCACGAAGCGCTCCAGAGCTGCGCGACGATAGGCATAGAGCCCGACATGATGGTAGTGCGGGCCCGGGTCCGTGGCGTTTGCGCGGGTGAACGTGAGCGCGTGCAGGCGGCCGCGCGAAATTTGCGGGCCTGAAACCTTGACGACATTCGGATTGCCGAGTTCGGCCGGGTCGGTGATAACGGCGGCGAGCGTGGCGATATCGACGGCCGGGTCGTCGAGCGGCTTGAGCGCGACGCCGATATCGGCGGGCTCGATGGTCGGCAGATCGCCCTGCACGTTGACCACGATGTCGATGCGGTGTTCGGGGTCGAGCGCCTCCACGGCCTCATAAATGCGGTCGGAACCGGAGACGTGATCGCTGCGCGTCATGATGGCGCGGCCGCCGGCTTTTTCCACCGCTGCAGCGACGGCTTCCGAATCGGTGGCGACCACCGCTTCGCCGATTCGCGCAGCTTCGGCGCGCCGCAGCACCTGGACGATCATCGGGACGCCATGCAAATCGGCCAGTGGCTTGCCGGGCAAGCGGGTCGACGCAAGGCGGGCCGGGATGAGGATAATCGCGTTGGGCATTGAGATTGCCGGAAGACCGGACGCACAGGATGGCTGTCGATAATGCCGCAGGCGCTTATACGGGTTGCCAGAGGCGAGGCAAACCGGTATCTGATCGCCGCCGCCAGGGCCCTGACGGCGACCCGCCCCGCACGATCAAGTCCCGCTCCGGGAGTCGAATTTCGATGAATTCCTTCGAACTCAACAAGATCCTTGGCGCCATTCTGGGCACCTGCCTGATTATGCTGGCGCTCAATATCGGAGCCGGCGCCATATTTGCTCCGGAAAAGCCGAGCAAGCCGGGCTTCAACATTGCGGTCAAGGAGCAGGGCGAAGGCGAGAAAGCAGGCGCGGCCAAGGAGCCGGAGCAGCCGATCGAAACGCTGCTGGCCAAGGCCTCGGTCGAAAAGGGACAAGCCACCGCCAAGCAGTGCCAAGCCTGTCATACCATTGAGAAAGGTGGCCCCAATCGTGTCGGCCCCAATCTTTGGAATATCGTGAACCGCGCGCGGGCGTCCGAGGCGGGCTTCAACTATTCCGCGGCGATGAAGGGAAAAGGCGGCAACTGGAGCTTCGACGAGCTCAACAAGTTCCTCGCCAATCCGCGCGGCTATGTCCCCGGGACCAACATGACCTTCGCCGGACTATCGCGTGCCGAGCAGCGCGCTGATGTGATCGACTTCCTGCACACCTTGGCGGACAACCCGGCGCCGCTGCCGAAGGCGGCGGAAGGCGCGCCCGCCGGCGGGGAGCCCGCCAAGAAATAGATCAACACCAGCATTAATTCTTCGTAAGACGGCCGGGCCTATCGCCCGGCCGTTTGTTTGAGAGGCTATTGCGGCGTTTGGCCACGGAAATTTGACGGACGGCAGGCGTGTTCGTGAGTGAACCGGCTGGCGAGGTATCGAAAAACCGACATAATCACCCGCGATTGCATCGTTGGTCGATATTTTTGTGCGTTGGAGCCACCGAATGAAATTCAGCCGCCGATCAGTTCTTCGCGCCACGGCCGCTACGTTCGCCGCGCCCGCGCTGGGCGGACTCGGAATTCGGCGCGTTCAGCACGAGCGCCACCGCCCAGACGCAGAACTGGAAGCATGCGCTGTCACTGTTCGGCGACGTGAAATATCCAGCCGGCTTCAAGAATTTCGACTACGTCAATCCGCAAGCACCGCAAGGCGGCATGGTTCGCCAGGTGGCCTTTGGCACCTTCGACAATTTCAACACGGTGATTGCGGGCGTGAAGGGCAATGTCGCCGCCGGTACCGAGCTCGTCACGGAAACGCTGATGACGCCCGCGCTGGACGAGGTCTCGACCGAATACGGACTGCTGGCGGAAGCCGTCAGCCATCCCGACGATCATTCATCGGTCACCTATCGTTTGAATGCAAAAGCGCGTTGGCACGACGGCAAGCCGGTGACGGCGGACGATGTCATCTATTCTTTCGACGTGTTTAAAAAGAATAGCCCGTTTTACGGCGCCTACTATCGCCATGTCACCAAGGTGGAGCGGACCGGAGAGCGCGAGATCAGGTTTACCTTCGACGGCCCGGGCAACCGCGAATTGCCGCAGATTGTCGGCCAGCTACCAATCCTGCCGAAACATTGGTGGGAGGGCACCGACAAGAACGGCAAGAAGCGCGACGTCACGCAGACGACATTGGAGTCGCCGCTCGGCAGCGGGCCGTACCGGCTGAAGGAATTCGCGCCCGGCCGCACGATGGTCTACGAAAAAGTGGATGACTACTGGGGCAAGGACCTCAACGTCATTATAGGCACGCGGAATTTTCAGACAATTCGCTACGAGTACTTCCGCGATCCAACGGTCGCGCTTGAAGGCTTCAAGGCCGACCAGTTCGACTGGCGTATCGAGAACAGCGCCAAGGATTGGGCAAGCTCATACGATTTTCCTGCCATCCGCGACAAACGGGTTCTGCGCGAGGAGTTTCCGATCCGCGACCGCGGTGCAATGCAGGCTTTCGCCTTTAATATCCGGCGAGACAAATTCAGTGATGCCCGCGTACGCCGCGCCTTCAATTTCGCGTTCGATTTTGAAGAGATGAATCGACAGCTTTTTTCCAACCAATACACGCGCATTGCCAGCTATTTCGAAGGCACCGAACTTGCCGCAACGGGCGTGCCGTCAGGTAAGGAATTGGAAATTCTCGAAACCGTGCGCGACAAGGTGCCGGCAGATCTCTTCACAAAACCCTACACAAATCCGGTTGGCGGCAATCCGCAAGCGGTCCGTGACAATCTGCGCCAGGCGCTCGCGCTGTTTCGCGAAGCCGGCTACGAGGTTCGCGATACCAAGCTGGTCAATGCCAAGACCGGCGAGCCCTTCAGCTTCGAATTTCTGGTCGACGATCCGGCGACGCAGCGGTTCGTTCTGTTCTACAAGCCTTCGCTCGAGCGAATTGGCATGACGGTGAGCGTGCGGGTCGTCGATCCGGCGCAATACGAAAACCGCATGCGGCAGTGGGATTTCGACATCATCGTCGCATCCTGGGGCGAATCGCTCTCGCCGGGCAATGAGCAGCGCGACTTCTGGAGCACGCAGGCTGCGGACCGGCCCGGTTCGCGCAATCTCATCGGCATCAAGAATCCGGCGGTCGATGCGATGATTGAGCGCGTCATCTTTTCAAAGGATCGCGGCGAGCTGGTTGCCGCCACCCAAGCCCTCGATCGGGTGTTGCTATGGAATTTCTACGTCGTTCCGCAGTGGACCTATCCTTTTGTCCGCACCGCCCGTTGGGATCGCTTTGGGCGTCCGGAAACGATGCCGAAATATGGCCGGTCCGCATTTCCCACCATCTGGTGGTGGGACAAGGAAAAGGCGGCCAAAGTGCCGCAACGGTCATAGATCAATGAAGCTCAGCCGCCGCCGTGCGTTGAATCTGATCGCCGGAGTGGCGGCGGCGGGCGCCAGCCGTCGCCTGATCGTGCCGGTTTCGGCGCAAGACGCCGAACGGCACGGAATGTCGGCCTTCGGCGACCTTGGTTATCCGGCCGATTTTGCCAATTTCAAATATGTCGAGGTCAATGCGCCCAAGGGCGGATCTTACTCCGAAATGGTCAGCAGCCGTGGCTATAACGGTTCGTTTCTCACCTTCAATTCGCTCAATGCCTACATCCTCAAGGGCGAGGGCGCATTGGGAATGGACTACACGTTCGCGCCACTGATGGTGCGCGCGGGTGACGAGCCTGACGCCATGTATGGACTGGCCGCGCGCAGCGTTCGCATTTCCGATAACGGGTTGACCTACCGTTTCATGCTGCGGCCGGAGGCGAAATTCCACGACGGCACACCGTTGACCGCGCACGACGTCGCGTGGTCGGTGACGACGCTGAAGGAGAAAGGTCATCCGATCATCACGCAATTTCTGCGTGACTGCCGGGGCGCGGAAGCGCTCGACGAGCGAACCGTTGTGGTGCGCTTTGCCGAGAAGCGCGCGCGCGACGTGCCGCTCTTTGTCGCCAGCCTGCCGATCCTTTCACGCGCTTATTATTCAAAAAAGGCATTCGATGAATCGACACTCGACGTTCCACTCGGCAGCGGGCCCTACAAAGTCGGCCGGTTTGAAGTCGGCCATTTCATTGAATTCGAGCGAGTCAGGGACTGGTGGGGCGCCGACCTGCCAGTGGCGCGCGGGTTGAATAATTTCGACACCATCCGCTACGAATATTATCGCGATCGCGATGTCGGTTTCGAGGGCTTCACCGCCAAGAACTATCTGTTTCGCGAAGAGTTCACGTCGCGCACCTGGGCGACGCGCTATGACTTTCCGGCGTTCAAGGATGGCCGCGTCAAGCGAACAATCATACCGGACGCAACGCCGTCCGGTGCGCAAGGCTGGTTCATCAATACACGGCGCGAGAAATTCAAGGATCGCCGCCTGCGTGAAGCATTGATTGACGCGTTCGATTTCGAATGGACCAACAAGAACATTATGTACGGATCATATGATCGTACACAGTCGGTTTTCGAGAATTCGCCGATGAAGGCAAGCGGCAAGCCGAGTGATGCCGAGGTCGCGCTGCTCGAACCGTTCCGCAAGGAACTGCCGGAGGAAGTGTTTGGTGATGCTTACGTGCCGCCAGTGACTGACGGCACAGGTCAGGATCGCCGCTGGCTACGGCACGGCGCGCAGCTTCTCAATGATGCCGGATTTGCGCTCAAGAACGGCAAGCGCGTCATGCCGAATGGATCGCCGGTTACGATTGAATTTTTGCTTGATGAGTCGGCGCTGCAGCAGCATCATTTTCCGTACATCAAGAACCTTGGCACTCTCGGCATCGACGCCAGCTTGCGCGTTGTCGATCCGGTACAGTATCGCAAACGCGTCGACGACTTTGATTTTGATATCACGGTCGACCGCTTGAGTTTTCCGTCGACGCCGGGCGACACGCTGAGAAACTACTTTTCCTCCCAAGCGGCGGCGATCAAGGGTTCCCTGAACCACGCCGGAATCTCCGACCCGGCGGTCGACAAGCTGATCGACGTCATCATTGCGGCCAACACACGCCAGGAGATGACAACGGCATGCCGGGCGCTTGATCGCGTCATTCGCTCGGGTCGGTACTGGATTCCGCATTGGTACAAAGCGTCACACTGGATCTCTTACTGGGACGTCTTCGGCCGTCCCGCCGCCCAGCCACGCTATTTCCGTGGCATCCCGGATACCTGGTGGTCCGACCGCGATAAGGCGGGCAAATTGAGAAGGCGGGTTGAACAACTAGTTCCCGTCATCCTGAGGCGCGAGCGCGGAGCGCGAGCCTCGAAGGATGACAGCCCGGGCCGCCACCCTTCGAGGCGCGCTTCGCGCGCACCTCAGGGTGACGGATCGAGGATAACGCGCTAACAGGTTGCCATGACCGCCTACATCATCCGCCGCCTGCTGTTCATCGTGCCGACCATGTTCGGCATCATGCTGGTGGCCTTCGTCGTGGTGCAGTTCGCGCCCGGCGGGCCGGTCGAGCAAGTCATTGCCAAACTGACTGGTTCGGACACCGGCGCCACGTCGCGCATTTCGGGATCGCCGGGAGGAGACTTCGGCAGCCGCGGACTGGCGCAGGGCGCGTCGCAGGTCGATGCCTCCACCTCCAAATATCGCGGCGCGCAAGGGCTCGACCCGGAATTCATCAAGAAGCTCGAAAAGCAATTCGGCTTCGACAAGCCGGCGCCGGAACGCTTCGCGTTGATGTTGTGGAATTATGCGCGGTTTGATTTCGGCAAAAGCTATTTCCGCGATGTCAGCGTCTTGCAGCTGATAAAGGAAAAACTGCCGGTGTCGATGTCGCTCGGCATCTGGATGACGCTGCTGACTTATCTGATTTCCATCCCGCTGGGCATTCGCAAGGCGATGGAAGACGGGTCGCGCTTCGATGTCTGGACGTCGTCGGTCATCATCGTCGGCTATGCCATCCCCGGATTCCTGTTTGCGATCCTCCTGATCATCCTTTTTGCCGGCGGCTCGTTCTTCGACTGGTTTCCTTTGCGCGGACTCGTGTCCGAAAACTGGTCACAGCTGCCGTGGTGGCAGCAAATTGCCGACTATTTCTGGCATCTGACGCTGCCCATTATCTCGATGGCGCTGTCGGCCTTCGCGACGATGACGCTGCTGACGAAGAACTCGTTTCTCGAGGAAATCCGCAAGCAATATGTGCTGACGGCCCGTGCCAAAGGCTGCACCAGCAACCAGGTGCTTTACGGCCACGTTTTCCGCAACGCCATGCTGATCGTCATTGCGGGCTTTCCGTCCGCATTCGTTCACGCGTTTTTCACCGGCTCGCTGCTGATCGAGACTATTTTCTCGCTCGACGGCCTCGGCCTGCTCGGCTTCGAAAGCGTTCTCAACCGCGATTATCCTGTTGTTTTCGCCACGCTTTACATCTTCTCGCTGATCGGTGTGGTCGTGAACCTGATCTCCGATTTGACCTACACGTGGATCGACCCGCGCATCGATTTCGAGACGAGGGAGGTCTGACGTGGACGCGCGCGCCGGGATCAAGCCACCGGAGACCGCGGCTGTTTCACCCATGGGCCTCGCGGCCCCGCCGACCGGGCGAGCCATCGGGCTATCGCCGATCAACAAGCGGCGCTGGGAGAACTTCAAAGCCAACCGGCGTGGCTATTGGGCCCTGTGGCTGTTTTTGTTCATGTTCGTCATTTCGTTGTTTGCCGAATTCATCGCCAACGACAAGCCAATCTACATCCATGTCAACGGGCAGTCGTTTTTTCCGGCGGTCGTGACCTATCCCGACACGGCATTCTCGAAAACGCAGGATCCCAATCTCTTTGGTACCGCCGCCGATTATCGCGACGACTACCTGATGGGTCTTATCCAGAAAGAAGGCGGCACCGTGCTCTGGCCGCCGGTGCGTTTCTATTACAACACACAGGTCAGCAAGCCGCCGTCGCCGTTCCCGTCCAAGCCGACCTGGCTGCTCAGCCAGAAAGATTGCGAGTACGCCGCCACGCACGGCTTCGCCAAATGCAGCGAGGTCGAGACAAACTGGCTGGGCACCGATGATGGCGGACGCGACGTGGTGGCGCGGCTGATCTACGGCTTCCGCATCTCGGTGCTGTTCGGCCTGGCGCTGACCATCGTCTCATCGGTGATTGGCGTCGCGGCCGGCGCGGTGCAGGGCTATTTCGGCGGCTGGACTGATCTACTGTTCCAGCGCTTCATAGAGATCTGGACCTCGATTCCTTCGCTCTATTTGCTTTTGATCATTTCCTCGGTGCTGGTGCCGGGATTTTTTGTATTGCTCGGCATCCTTTTGCTGTTCTCGTGGGTGTCGCTGGTCGGGCTGGTGCGCGCGGAATTTCTGCGCGGCCGCAATTTCGAATACATTCAGGCCGCGCGTGCGCTCGGCGTGTCGAACGCCGTGATCATATTCCGTCATCTGTTGCCGAACGCCATGGTCGCGACCATGACATTCCTGCCGTTCATCCTGTCGTCGTCGGTAATGACTCTCACGGCGCTGGACTTTCTCGGTTTCGGGCTTCCGCCCGGCTCGCCATCGCTCGGTGAGTTGCTCTCGCAAGGCAAGGCGAACGTACAGGCGCCGTGGCTCGGCTTCACCGGCTTCTTCAGCATCGCGCTGATGTTATCGCTGCTGATCTTCATCGGCGAAGCGGTGCGCGATGCGTTTGATCCCAGAAAGACATTCCGATGAGCGCGCCGGAAAAACTTCTGTCCATCCGCGACCTCTCCGTCGCCTTCGGCCAGGGCGCGCGCGAAGTGCTGGCCGTCGACCGCGTGTCGTTCGACATCGCGAAGGGCGAGACGGTGGCGCTGGTCGGCGAATCCGGGTCGGGCAAGTCGGTCACGGCGCTGTCGGTCATGAAGCTGCTGCCGTACCCGGCGGCGCATCATCCGTCGGGGTCGGTGGTATTCAATGGCCGCGAGCTCCTGACCATGGAGGAGCGCGAGATCCGCAAGGTGCGGGGCAACGACATCACCATCATTTTCCAGGAGCCGATGACGTCGCTCAATCCGCTGCACACGATCGAAAAACAGGTCGGCGAAATACTGCTGTTGCATCAAGGGATTACGGGCGAGGCGGCGCGCGCCCGCATTCTCGAATTGCTCGAGCAGGTCGGTATTCCTGATCCGGCGGGGCGGCTCGGCAGCTATCCGCACCAGCTCTCCGGCGGCCAGCGCCAGCGCGTGATGATCGCCATGGCGCTTGCCAACGAACCGGATCTTTTGATCGCCGACGAGCCGACGACCGCGCTCGACGTCACGGTACAGGCGCAGATCCTGAAATTATTGAAAGACATCCAGACCCGTCTCGGCATGTCGATGCTGTTCATCACCCACGATCTCGGCATCGTGCGCAAGCTCGCCGACCGAGTCTGCGTGATGCAGCGCGGCAAGATCGTGGAGCAAGGCCCAGTCGAGCGCGTGTTCACGGCGCCCGAGCATCCTTACACGCGCGCACTGCTCGCGGCTGAGCCGAAGCCCGATCCGGCGCCGCCGCGGCCGGACGCGCCCGTCATTATCGAAACCAAGGATTTGAAAGTCTGGTTCCCGATCAAGCGCGGCGTGCTGCGCAAGGTGGTCGGGTACATCAAGGCGGTGGATGGCATCAGCATCGAACTGCGCAAGGGCGAGACGCTTGGTGTCGTCGGCGAATCCGGTTCCGGGAAGACGACGCTCGGCCTTGCCATCCTGCGCTTGATATCGTCCAACGGCCCGGTGGTCTTCATGGGGCATTCGATCCAGGGTCTCAAGTTCAAGGAGATGCGGCCGTACCGTCACGACATGCAGATCGTCTTTCAGGATCCGTACGGGTCTCTGTCCCCACGCATGTCGGTGTCGGATATCATCGAGGAGGGCCTGTGGGTGCATCACCCGCGCCTGTCGGCAGCCGAGCGCGAAGCGCGTGTTGTCGCCGCGCTGACCGATGTCGGGCTCGACACGCAGACGCGTGACCGCTACCCGCACGAATTTTCCGGCGGTCAGCGCCAGCGCATTGCGCTCGCGCGCGCGCTGGTGCTGGAGCCGACGTTCATCGTGTTGGACGAGCCGACCAGCGCGCTCGATATGCTGATCCAGTCGCAGATGGTTGACCTGCTGCGCGACCTGCAAAAGCGGCGCGATCTCACCTACATGTTCATTTCACACGACCTGCGCGTCGTGGCGGCTTTGGCGAGCCGGCTGCTGGTCTTGCGCAACGGCAAGATGGTGGAGGAGGGCGCCGCTGCTGAATTGTTCAAGGCGCCGAAGACGGATTACACGCGTGCGCTTTTTGCCGCTGCCTTCAAGCTGGAAACCGCGCCCGAGGGCGTGGTTTCGCAGTAGTTTGTCATGACGAGCCGCCGCGACCTTGTCGATCTGCCTGGGGACGTCTCCGTATCGCGACCAAAAGTCCTCGCCAAAGCCTATCGCGACTATCATCGCTACGGCATGACGGTTGCGAGCAGCGACCATCGCCCGGTTACACAAGAGCGAGACGTGCTGATGGCCGGCAAAGTCGTGCTGGTGATTCCGGTCGACGTCGCGCGCCAGAAGCTCACGATGATCCGTCAATTCCGCCTGCCGGCGCATCTCGCCAACGGGCGCGGCGATCTGGTCGAGTTCGTGGCCGGGCGGGTCGAGGCCGGCGAGACCTTGGCCGAAGCGGCAAGCCGCGAGTGCAAGGAAGAGATCGGAGTCGCGCCGGCGAAGCTCGTCGAATTGCTCACGTATCTGAGCACGCCGGGAGTGACCGATGAGGAAGTCACGATATTTCTCGCCGCCGTCGATTCGGCGCAAGTGCGCGAAGGCCCGCTGGTGTCACCCGACGGCGAGCAGCTTTACGTCCATCTCGTATCGATCGATGAGGCCGTTGCGGCGCTTGATCGCAATGCGATGCGCGGCGGCCACCTGGTCATCGGATTGCAATGGCTGGCGCTTAACCGTAGTCGCATTGCCGAATTGCTCGGCTAGGGCACGCGCTTGATGGCGGTGATTTCACTTCCCGCCGCCTTGATGCGCGCAACAGCCTCGGCCGCCGGCTCGATGGCGACCATCATATGATGCGCATTGGCGTGGATGAGGTTCTCAGGATCGCGCGCGATAGCGACGTGACCCTTCCAGAAAATCAGGTCACCACGGCGCAGGCTCGCCAGCGACGACAGTTTTCCGAGCGCCATTTCCTGCATGTCGCTGTCGCGCGGGCAGGGGATGCCGGCCGCCTGCAGCGACACCTGCACCAGGCCCGAGCAATCCAGTCCGAGCGAAGTCTTGCCGCCCCACAGGTACGGCGTGCCGAGAAATTGCTCGGCGACGGCGACAAAATCCGGCTGCCGCGCCTTGATCGGCGCGAGATAGGCTTCCGGGATGTGCCATCCGGAGGCGGTCACGGCGAAACGCTCGTCCTGCCGCGCGATCGCAAGCTGCGCGCCCATCGGCAATGCGGCCAAGGGCGGTGTCTTGATATCGGCTGCGGGGAATACCAGGGCGCGCGGCACCGCGACCTTGTGCGTGGATGCCGCGCCGACCGGGCCGAGCGCGTTGGCCGACAGCCAGCCGACATAGCCGTCCGTTTCGATCTGGCCCCAGGCCCAGCCTTCATCGGTGGTTTCGTAAATCATCACGCGCTCGCCGAGCAGCGCTTCGGTGTGGAGCCTCGCCTGATGCGAGGGCGCGCGGCGCAACGCGGTATTCGGCTCGATCACCTGGTGGCGGGTGCCCTCGACGAAACGCGCGGCCTCGACCTGACCTTGCAGGTATTTCGCCGCGATTTCGGGCCGAAACGGATTGATGCGGGGGTCGAGCGCGACCATGGCTACGAATAGCGCGCACAGAGCATGGCGTAGATCGCGCGCGCCGTCTGGCACTCGGCGCCTTCGGGCCGCCCCGGCTTGGCGGCGGGTGTCCACGCGAAAATGTCGAAATGCGCCCAGGACTTGGTCGTCACGAAACGGCGCAGGAACAGGGCCGCTGTGATGGAGCCGGCGTAACCGCCTGTCGCGACGTTGTTAAGGTCGGCTACTTTTGAATCGAGCATGGTCTCGTAGGGCCGCCACAGCGGCATGCGCCAGAGCGGATCGTTTTCGGCGGCGCTGGCGCGCGCAAGCTCGTTGGCAAGCGCGTCGTCATCGGTGAAGAAAGGCGGCATATCGGGGCCGAGCGCGACGCGGGCAGCACCAGTGAGCGTGGCGAAATCCGCAATCAGCGTCGGCTTGTCTTCGTCGGCAAGCGTAAGGGCGTCGGCGAGGATCAGGCGGCCTTCCGCGTCCGTATTGCCGATTTCGACGGAGACGCCTTTGCGCGAGGTATAGATGTCGCGCGGACGGAAGCTGGTGCCGGAGATGGAGTTCTCCACGGCCGGAATTATGACGCGCAGCCGGATTTTCAGACCGCGCGCCATGATCATATGCGCGAGCGCCAGCGCGGTCGCCGCTCCGCCCATATCCTTCTTCATATTGAGCATGCCGGTATCAGGCTTGATGTCGAGTCCGCCGGTGTCGAAGCACACGCCCTTTCCGACCAGTGTGATTTTCGGATTGTTGGGCTTGCCCCAGGTCATGTCGATCAGGCGCGGTGGACGCGCAGAGCCGGCGCCAACCGCATGCACGAGCGGAAAATTCTTCGCGAGCGCCTTGCCGCTGGTCACCTGAATCTTCGCGCCGTGTCGTTTAGCAAGCGCGCGGGCGGCGCCCTCCAGCTCTGCCGGGCCCATGTCGTTCGATGGCGTGTTGGTGAGGTCGCGGCACAGCGTGACCGCATCGATGATTCGGCTGAGGTCCTCGCCGTCGACGCCGTCCGGCACGACAAGCTTGATGGCGCGCATCTCCGCCTTGCGATAGCGCGCGAATTGATAGGCGCCCAGCGCAATGGCCAGCGCGGCCAGCCGCGCATCATGCGGCGCATTGGCAAACCGATAAGTGCCTGGCGGCAGCACACCGGCAAGCTGGCCGGGGCGGAACAGGTCCTTCACGGGGTCGTCGGGGTTTTCGAGACCGAACAGAATGCCCGCGAGCTTTCCGTCCGGGCCGGGAACGATCAGGTGACGGCCGGCCTTGGGCTCAAACCCAGCCGCGCGCACGAATACATGCTCGCGTTCGTCCAGGATCTTGGTCGCTGCCGCAAATGTCTTGGCCGTGACGAACAGGATCGGCACCGCCTGCGATTTTCCGGCGTTCACGAATATCGAGTGCATGATTACTCCGCGGCGTCCCGCATCGACGGCTTGGGGGCATAGCCGTCGCGTGTCTGCGGCAGCTTCCAGCCGAGCATCTTGGAGGCGACCAGGGTGCGCAGCACCTGGGCGGTGCCGCCTCCGATGGTGAACATGCGCACGTCGCGCAGCATGCGCTCGAGCGGCAACTCGCGCGAATAGCCGCGCGCGCCGAAAAACTGCAATGCGTCATTGACGATCTTGATCGCGGTCTCGGAGGCAAAGATCTTCGCCTGGGCCGCCAGCATCGGTTCGGGGAATGCACTGTTGTCCGGCCCGCGCGAACGCGCCGCCGCGTAGAGCATCAGGCGCGCGGCCGTGAGCTGGGTCTGCATGTCGGCGAGCATCCATTGCAGGCCCTGGAATTCGCCGATCGGCCGGCCGAACTGTTCGCGCGTCTTGGCCCAGTCGAGCGCGTGCTCGAGCGCGCCTGCTGCGATCCCCATCGCCACGGTGCCGGCGCCGACGCGCTGGCTATTGTAGGCGTTCATCAGATCCGCGAAGCCGCGGCGAAAGCCGGACGGCGGCAGCACCGCCATTGTCGCCGGTATTGCGAGATTTTCGAAGATGAGCTCGCCTTCCGGCATGCCGCGCAGACCCATGGTTTGTTCGCGCTTACCGACGCGCAGACCTTTCGCCTGGTCGCGCACGGCGAGAAAGCCGCCGATTCCCAGATCGTCGCCGCGCTCATCGAAGACCCGCGCGAAGATCAGATGGAGCCGCGACACACCGGCGCCCGTGATCCAGTGTTTCTTGCCGTTGATGACGTAGCTGTCGCCACGTTTGTCGGCCCGGGTGGTCATGGCCAGGGCATCGGATCCGGCGTCGGGTTCGGTGATGCAGATGGCGGGTTTGTCGCCTTCCAGCACGAGCTGCGCCGCGAGCTTCTTCTGCGCGTCCGTGCCATAGGCCATCACGGTCGAGATCGCGCCCATATTGGTTTCGACCACGATGCGCGCGGTCACGGTGCAGGCTTTGGCCATTTCCTCGATCACCAGGACTGCGTCGAGGAACGAGCGTCCCTGGCCCCCATGGGCCTGAGGGATGGTCATGCCGCAGAAGCCGGCCTCGGCCAGCGCCTTTGCGATGTCCCACGGGTATTGCTCGTCGCGGTCGATGGCGGCCGCGCGGGGCCCGGCAATCTCGCGGGCAAAGGCGCGTGCGCGCGTCTGGAGGGCGATTTCGCTCTGGGAAAGCTGCAGATCCATGGTTGCGACCATAAAACCCCTTCAGGCGCGCAGTTTACAAGTTAACCACTCATTAGGGTTAACGTTTTATTGCTCGGGCATGCCGCTGAAAATATCTGCCGTCCGTCTTCTCGCTTCAGCCGCCGTTGCAACCGTTTTGGGCCTGTCCGCGGGCGGGTGCTCAAATATTGGAGGCCGCGACACCACCGGCTCCATTGGACAGGCTGGCGCGGTCGCAGGCGCCGAGACGGATTCGCGCAAATCCCTGGATACCCTGGCAGCCCGCTACCGGGACAATCCGGGCGACACGAATGCCGCCATTGCCTATGCGAGTGCGTTGCGTGCGACCGACCAACGTGCCCAGGCCGTTGCCGTGCTCGAACAGGCTTCCATCCGAAATCCCAACAGCATGCCATTGCTCGGTGCGTATGGCCGTGCGCTCGCCGATACGGGCCAGTACCAGCAGGCATTGGTCACGCTCGATCACGCGCATACGCCGGACGCTCCGGACTGGCGTATTCTGAATGTGCAGGGCGCCGTGCTCGACCAGATGGGACGCCACGCCGACGCGCAGCGGCACTACGCCTCCGCGCTCAGGATCGTGCCTGATGAGCCCTCGGTGCTGTCGAATCTCGGCCTGTCCTACCTGCTGACCAAGGATCTGAAAAACGCCGAAGTGACGTTGCGGCGCGCAGTGGCGCAGCCGAACGCCGGACCGAAAGTCCGGCAGAACCTCGCGCTCGTTGTCGGCTTGCGTGGCAACTTTGCGGAAGCGGAAAAAATCGCGACCGCCGACCTGCCCGAAAGCGAAGCGACAGCCAACGTCGCTTATCTGAGGCAGATGCTGGCGCAGAAGGGCGATTGGAAGAAAATGGGGCGCTCTTACGTTGCCGGACCCAACGCCGGATCCTGAGCGCAACTGTGCCACTGAAAAACGCGACGTCGAGATTTGCCAGAGAGCGAATCAATTTGACGACGGCATTGCCAATCGTCGATGCGCGATAAAACGGCGCACACTCAAGGCGTGCAACTTTTGCCGCCTGAGCCATCGTCGTAAACCGGCGCGGTGATGCGCGGGCTCATGTACATCTTGTCCGACAAGGTAATTCCGGTTGCCGCGATGTGGCTCCACGCAGGAATGTAGCCGGTGACGGGCTTGTACAAATAAGTCACCTCGGCGAGCACCAGCGACGAACTCGCAACCGCGATCTCAGATGGAATCGTGATCGTGGAACCAGTTGAGTGAGCTGTTCCGCCTACCGTATTACTCCAGGCGACGGTCGCAGCTTTTGTGGCATCGATCTTGATACAGGTCAGGGTGGTCGTGAGGTTGCCGGCTGAATAAGGGGAAATGATCGCAGTTGCCGCGTTCATGATGTTGGACATGCCGGTCGCGTCGATTGTTTGAACCTGCGACGCCAGGTTGGCGAGCGCGCCGGCCGTCAGCGTGACCTTGCGGTCCGCGGCCACGCCGTCGGAAATCTCGACGCAGCCGATATAAAGACCGAGCATCAACGGCGCGATAATGGCGAATTCGACGGCCGAGGATCCGCGCCGGTCACGGGCAAGGCGGCTCAGGACACGCGGGATGCAAAACTTCATCGCGTTCATGGCGAGCTGCCTCATTTGTATGGCTCGTTACGGAAGACTGCCGTCGCCACCAGCAACCGCTTGCCACCGTTCAAATTGGCCAGGGCATTGCCGAGCACAAATGTATAAACGGGCCATTGGTAGTAGAGTGTAACGACTTCGATGCTGCCAACACCGCCCGGGCTGTAGTTCAATTTTGACTCGTCGAACACGCCGCTATTGACGGGCGGCGTGTTGGTGACCGACGCAAAATCAGTATAAGTCTTGACGTCGACATAGACGCCATTTGCGCAATCGAAGAGCCCATAGATGTGTTCACACACGTGGGTCTTGAAGTCATCCTTGCTCCATCCACCCATATCCGCCTGACCGGTCATTATCAGGCGAGCTGAATCCTGCACCGCAGTTTCGAGGGTTTGGCCAGCAAAAAACACCAGCGCCGTTTCCATGATCGCAAAAATCAAAGCCAGGAACGGGATGGCGACAAAGGCGAACTCAACCGCGACGGCGCCGTCTTGCTGGCGCACGAAGCGGCGTGCCAGCCGGGTCGGTAGAACCCTTAAAACACAGGCCGCAATCTTGCCTTGCGCGGAAATGGTCATGACAGGCGTCTCGATTGCTAAAAGGTGCCGAAACACCGCACTGCATAGCAAAGGCGCGTTGTCGATTTCTTGCCAATACGACTCGGAACCGCAGTAACGGCGTTAAGGATTTGCTAACCGTTTTGCGCCGGCCGCGGAGGCTTAGTGCGCCGGGGCTGCGCTCGCCTGCCCGTTACGGGCGCCGCTCTCGGTGAGCGTCGCGTTGAAGAATCCAGGGGAGTCGCCAAGCGTAATCCGGCGCTCGCAGTTGGGTGCGCAGCTGTACGATTCGCGTTCGACGCCCTTGTAGACCGTCACGATATCTCCGGTCCCCGCCCCCGATACTTGGACAGTCTTCTCCATGACAACGCGGCCCGAGCGATCGAGCGCCAGTAAATTGGTGGCGCCGTATCCCTTGCCGGTGACAACCAGGATGCCTCCACTTTGCAGCGTGGCATCGGCAATCAACGGGTTTCCGATGACAATCGTCGCGATTTTTTCGGGCAGATGCATGATCTGCGCCTGATCGACATTGATCGAGAGCGTGTCGGCCTTGGCCGGCGCTGCGCTGATGACCCCGGCAGCGGCCAGCAAGACCAGCGGCCAGAAGCCGAACCGTTGCCTGCAACGCCCCATCAAGGCTGCCATCCTGCTCTCCAGCACGCTACGCGTGATCGCGCGCCGCCGCGGCTCGGCGGAACTCTGTTGCTCAAGTTGACTGTAAATTGGTGAACGAAGTGCAAAGAAATCGTCGAACATCCTGACGCCAAAGGCCTCATTGCCGAAACGGATACAGCATTTGGGCGCCGATACTCTCCGGAAAACTCGTGTCGTCGACACCGTAGGCGTCGGGCAGCACATTTTTCGGCATGTACCAGGTCCCGAAAAGCAGATCCCAGATCGGGAATGTGCCCGCGAAGTTCTTGGAGCCGCCGCGATCCGCCGTGGTGTGGTGCCAGCGATGAAAGACCGGCCCGGCTATGACGTATTTGAAGGGCCCCAGAGTCCAGTTCAAATTGGCATGCACGAATGCCGAAGTCGCGGTGGTGAAGGGGCCGACGATCAGCATGGCATTGGGCGAGATGCCGGCGAGCAGCAGGCCTACATCGACAAGCACGGTGCCGAGAAAGATGTTGAGCGGGTGGAATCGCGCGGCGGAAATCCAGTCCAGTTCTTTCGACGAGTGATGCACGGAGTGATATTTCCAGCCGTGCGGGCCGTGAAAGGCCCGATGAATCCAGTAGGTCAGGAAGTCCGACACGACCACGAAGAATATCGCCTGCGCCCATAACGGCATCACGGCCAGCGGACCGAATCCATCGTCATAGAAATTGACCAGGTCTTCGGTACCATGAATGTTGTAGAGATAGGCCGCCCCCGCGACCATCAAGCCGATGCGCACGAAACGCGCGACCAGCGGAATCAAAAACCAGTAGCAAATGTCGGTTGCGATCTCCTGCTTGCGCCACCACGGGCGCCCGGGATTGCAGGCCGACCAGTGCGTCAAGGCTCCGAATACGATTCCGAGCGCGATCGAAATCGGAATCAGCTTGAGGAGGGTCGTGCCGGCAACCTCTACGAAGGAAAACATCTGAGCGAGCATGGTCAGCAACCTGCCATCAGAACCTCATCCGGTATCGGGGTGCCCGGTTAAGATGAGGTGTAGGATGCCCCGACGCGGGGATTCTTCTGTTTATTTGCAGTTTGCGGCCAAGTTTATCTTGGCACCCAAAAGTACTTGTAAGTATAAATTTGATTTACGATTTATAAACTCTGATAGTATTCCAGTAATAACTTATTAACTACAGCCCATTTGTCTGTTAACCCCTTATAACAACCTCCGTTTTTTCGACAATATTAACCCAGGCGCAAGACCTGGCCGCTAACGTTTCAAACAACGGGTCACGCGGGTCGGCAGCAAGCAGCTCGCCACCGTGACCAACACCCCTAAAAGGGACCGCTTGGGACTGCCCGATGAAGAACCTGTTCGTTCGTTTCGTGAATGATGAATCGGCCGCGACCGCGATTGAATACGGCCTCATCGCCGCAGGGATTTCGGTAGCGATCATCGCTGTCGTAAACGGCCTTGGCAGCAATTTGAACGCCAAGTTCAGCACAATTTCGACCCAGCTGAAGTAGCGGGGAATTTGACGAACAGTTGCAGGATATCGGCTGTCGCCGCGATCTTTGTATGTCGCAGAGTACCCGGCACTAACCGAACGGCAAGCTTGCGGGGCGTAGTTTGATGGCTCGTATGAGGCGTGTGCGTAAGGTTGAGTAGTCAATGACGGTAACCGACGTAATCAGGCTCCTGCTTTTTCCGGCGCTGATGGCATTTGCAGCCTCGAGCGATCTCCTGACGATGACCATCTCTAACCGGTTATCGCTTGCGCTCGCGGGCGGTTTTTTCCTGCTGACGCTGATCACAGGCATGACACTGCACGCCTTTGCCCTGCACCTCGCCGCAGCGTCGGTGGTGCTGGTGATCGCGTTTATATTCTTTGCGCAAGGCTGGATCGGAGGCGGCGACGCCAAGCTCGTGGCCGCGACAGCCTTATGGTTCGGTTTCGATTACCTCCTGGATTATTTGATCTACGCGTCGCTGTTCGGGGGCGCATTGACGCTGACACTGCTTCAGTTTCGCAAATTGCCATTGCCGGCTGCTCTTGCCCGCCAGGGCTGGATTGTTCGTTTGCACGAGACTGGCGCTGGCGTGCCTTATGGCATCGCACTTGCCGCAGCCGCACTCGCTGTCTACCCCCACACAGGTTGGATGCCGGCTTAAAGCGTCGGACGGCGCACGCCGTTACCGCCGCAAGACAATATTAACTCGATTTAGATACCGCTCCTTAACCATACCTTGACCTTTAGCTGTTGAAATCCCGTGTAAGCGGCCGCATGCGCGGCCATGTGGTTTTACGCGGCCAAGCCGGTCGCATTGTCATGGTGAGAGTGAGCGTATGAAAGCCGCACGAGTCGTAGTGCTGACGGTCGCCGTAGCAGCGGGTGGCGTTGCTGCGCTGCTTGCTGGCCGATCGGAAAAACCTCAGGCCCCGAGAGTCGAGGCGCCGAAGGCCGACACTGTCGACATTCTGGTCGCGAAATCTGATCTCCCCAGGGGACAAACAATCTCGCCAGCGGATGTCTTTTGGCAGGCCTGGCCGGCGGGCACTGCTGGCGGCAATTTCATCCGCAAGAACGATCAACCAAAGGCCGTCGAACAAATGACTGGCATGATCGTGCGCGCGCCCTTCGTGGCGGGCGAACCAATTCGTGAACCAAAATTGGTCAACGCCAAGGGCTCGGGGTTCATGGCCGCAATCCTTCCGTCCGGCATGCGCGCAATTTCCACGCAGATTTCGCCGGAAACCGGCGCTGGCGGTTTCATTCTGCCGAATGATCGCGTTGACGTCATCATGACCCCACGCAACCGCGATTCCGAAAAGGGTGGCGGCACCACAGAAACCATTCTTCGCAATGTGCGCATCCTGGCGATCGACCAGACCGTCGAGGAAAAGAACGGCCAGAAGGTCGTGGTCGGCAAGACTGCGACCCTCGAGCTTTCCTCAAATCAGGCGGAAACGCTGGCGCTTTCACAGCAGCTTGGCACGTTGTCGCTGGCGCTGCGCAGCATCGCCGATGGTTCGCGCGAAGATACGAACACTGACGATTCCGATTCGCGCCGCAACATCAATGTTGTCCGATTTGGCGTGAGCACTGCGACCACACCACGTTGACCGATTGGGGGATGAAGGGGACATGGCGACCAGGACATTGACCCACACTGCTGCGCTCGGGGCACTCCTCGTCTTTAGCAGCTTGGCGCCGGCGTCTCAGGCGATTGCGGCCGAGGCTTCATCGCGTGTGCCGGTGATTCAAGTCGCGGCCAGCGAAACAACATCACGGTCGATTCCGCTTGGAATTGGCAAATCAGTCGCCATCGACCTGCCTGCAGACATCAAAGACGTGTTGGTCGCAGATCCAAAAATCGCAAATGCGGTTATTCGCTCGTCGCGACGCGTCTACATGATCGGCGTTACGGTTGGTCAGACCAATATTTTCTTCTTTGACGCCGACGGCAAGCAAATTGCCGGTTTCGATATCGCCGTCACACGCGATCTCAACGGTGTGCGCGCCGCACTCAAACAGACAATGCCTGACGCCGATATTCACATTGAAGGCGTCGGTGAGGGTGTCGTGCTTTCCGGAAGCGCCGCGAGCCCCGCCGAATCCCAGCAGGCCTATGATCTCGCTGCTCGGCTGGTCGGCGACAACAACAAGGTCGTCAACAGCATTGCCGTGCGCGGCCGCGACCAGGTCATGCTCAAGGTAACGGTCGCCGAAGTACGCCGCGACATCATCAAGCAACTTGGCATCGATCTGTCCGGCAGCTTCAACTACGGCACCGCCGTGGTGAACTTCAATACCAGCAATCCGTTCTCGGCGACTGGCCAGCCAATAAGCAACACGCTTTTGAATGGAAGGTTCAACAGCGTCAACGCAACTTTGCGCGCCATGGACCGCGCCGGCGTCATCCGGACACTGGCTGAACCGAACCTGACTGCAATTTCCGGCGAGACCGCAACATTCATCGCTGGCGGTGAATTCCCGATCCCGAATGGTTTGTCCTGCGACACGACCCGGTCACCGCCGATTTGCCAACCTCAGATATCGTTTAAGAAATTCGGCGTCAGCCTTGTCTTCACGCCGGTCGTTTTGTCGGAAGGGCGCATCAGCCTGAAGGTCATGACCGAGGTGTCGGATCTTTCGACAGAAAATTCGATGACACTGGCTGTTACTGGCTCATCGGACTCGCTGACTGTGCCGTCGATCCAGACACGCCGCGCGGAAACGACCGTCGAAATTCCCTCGGGCGGCGCGCTGGCCCTGGCCGGCATGATTCAGGAGCAGACGAAACAGTCGATCAACGGGCTTCCCGGTCTCATGTCGCTTCCGATTCTCGGCACACTGTTCAGAAGCCGCGATTATGTGAACCACCAGTCCGAATTGATGGTTCTGGTTACGCCCTACGTGGTGCGCGCGGTGGCGCAAAAGCAACTGTCGCGCCCGGATGATGGCTTCGCTGACGCGAGCGACCCGAAATCCGCTCTGCTTGGACAACTGAATCGCATTTACGGCAGTGCCGGCAAAACTGAAGTGCAGCCAGCCGGCGACTATCACGGCAAGTACGGATTTATCCTCGATTGAGCGGCGGAGAGAATGAATGAAGGCGATGCATAGGGCAGTGGCGCAACGCCGCACTCGATCGGCTCTGCGCCTGGTGGCAGCAGGTAGCCTCGCGACGATGTTGGCTGGCTGTTACTACCAGACTGAGGCCCAGCAAAACGCATATCCGACCGACTACCGCGTGCGGCACCCGATCACGGTGCACGAGGGCGCGCAAAGCGTCGAAGTCTTGATCGGCCGCAACCGTGGTGGCCTTACGCCAAGCCAACGGGCCGACGTACTTGCGTTCGCGCAAGCATGGCGGCACGAAGCCGGCAGCGGCATCATCATCGACGAGCCGCATGGCGGACCCACCGATCACGCGGCTGCTGATGCCATCCGCGAAATCCGCTCAATTTTCGGTGCCATTGGCGTTCCAGCCGGCGCCATCTACGTGCGGCGCTACAAGCCCGCGCGATCCGCACTCGCTAGTATCAAGCTCAATTACTCGAAACTCGTGGCGGAGGCGGGTCCGTGCGGGCAATGGCCTCGCGATCTCGGACCGTCCTACGAATCTGGTTTTGCTGAAAACCAGCCTTACTGGAATCTTGGCTGTGCCTCGCAACGCAATCTCGCATCCATGGTCGACAACCCGGCCGACCTCGTTCAGCCGCGGGGTGAAATCCCCGCCTGGGCACCGCGTCGTGACGCAGTGGTCGATCATTGGCGTAAAGGCGAAAACCCGTCCGGCAATTACACTGGATTTGACGTCGGCAAAATCACCGATATAGGCAGATGATCAAGAACGCTCAGCAAGTTGCAGTCGCCACGCCCGCATCAATGCCGGCCGCGGCGACCGATGCCGAAGCCGGCACGCACATCGCGCCGGCGCCGCGGATTTCGGTACAGGCCTTTTGCGAGACGGTCGAAACCGCTGCCGCCGTCCAGGCGGCCGGCGACGACCGCCGGCTGGCGAAAGCGCATGTAAAAATACAGATGGGCGGCATTGCTGCCGCCACTGAAGCCTACAACAACTCACCCACGCCGAACGTCATCGTGATCGAGACCGATGCGCGCGCCGACGCCATTCTTGGCGGTCTCGACAAACTGGCGGAAGTCTGTGACGCCGGCACACGCGTTATAGTTATGGGCCGCGTCAACGACGTCACACTCTATCGCGAGCTGACGCGACGCGGCGTAAGCGAATATCTGATGACGCCGGTTGGGCCTCTCGATGTTGTGCGGGCCATCAGCGGCCTGTTTTCGGCGCCGGACGCCAAGCCGGTTGGCCGGATTGTCGCGGTGGTCGGCGCCAAAGGCGGCGTGGGAGCATCCACAGTTGCACACAACATTGCCTGGGCAATCGGACGCGACCTCGCGCTTGATTCCGTCGTGGCCGACCTCGACCTGGCATTCGGAACGGCGGGACTCGACTACAACCAGGATCCGCCGCAGGGCATCGCCGACGCCGCGTTTTCACCCGATCGCGTCGATACGGCGTTTGTCGATCGGCTGCTGTCGAAATGCACCGACCACCTTAGTCTCCTGGCCGCACCCGCAACACTTGAGCGCGTCTACGATTTCGGCGCAGAGGCCTTCGATTCGATACTGGATTTATTGCGTGCCTCCATCCCGTGCGTTGTGCTCGACGTTCCGCACCAATGGCTCGGATGGACGCGGCGATTGCTGATCAGCGCCGACGATATTCTGGTGGTTGCCGGGCCCGATCTCGCAAATCTGCGTAACGCAAAGAACCTGGTCGATCTGCTGCGCACGTCGCGTCCGAATGATCACCGGCCGCACTACTGCCTCAACCAGGTCGGCGTACCGAAACGCCCAGAAATCACACCAGCAGACTTCGCAAAGGCGCTGGAAAGCGACCCGTTGGCGGTCATCCCGTTCGAGCCGCAACTTTTCGGGTCTGCGGCCAACAACGGCCAGATGATTGCCGAGGTGTCGGCGAGCCATAAGACGGCGGAGATGTTCCGTCAGATGGCGCAGGCGCTGACCGGACGCGCGGAAGCCAAGCGGACCCGCGGCGGTCTGCTGTCACCGATCCTTTCAAAATTTATGAAACGTACGGGCTAAAAACAGTTGGGAGTGTGTCGCCTTGTTCGGTAAGCGTAGCGCAACCGCGGAAGCCCGCGTTCTTGAACCCGCACCCGCGCCGGGTCCGGCGCCGGGTCCGGCCGCTTCGCCAGTATCAGCACCCGAGTCACCAGCCTCATCCGCGGCTGCCTCGATGGAAACCGGACGCACCCCGTTCCCCTCCGACGGCCTCGGCGCGCCGCTGGTGTCGGCACCGCCAACAGCGCGTGCATCGTCACCACCTGCCGCCGTACCGGTGGCAACCGACAATCGCCGGTCGGAAACTTACTACGAGACCAAAGGCACGATTTTCGGCGCGCTGATCGAAGCAATTGACCTTGCGCAGCTGGCGCGGCTCGATACCGATTCAGCGCGTGAGGAAATCCGCGACATCGTCAACGAGATCATCGCGATCAAGAATATCGTGATGTCGATCTCGGAGCAGGAGGACCTGCTCGATGATATCTGCAACGACGTCCTCGGCTTTGGTCCGCTCGAGCCGCTGCTTGCACGAGACGATATCGCTGACATTATGGTGAATGGCGCTGGGACGGTTTACATCGAAGTTCAAGGCAAGATTCAGAAGACCGGCATCCGCTTCCGCGACAACCAGCAGCTGCTGAATATCTGCCAGCGCATCGTCAGCCAGATCGGCCGGCGTGTCGACGAATCATCTCCGATCTGCGACGCGCGCTTGCCGGACGGCTCGCGCGTCAACGCGATCGTACCGCCGCTCGCGATTGATGGGCCCGCGCTCACCATCCGCAAATTCAAAAAGGACAAGTTGACCCTCGATCAGCTTGTCAGATTTGGCAGTATTTCGCCGCAGGGCGCTGAAATTCTCCGCATCATCGGCCGCAGCCGCGTCAACACCCTGATCTCCGGCGGTACCGGCTCAGGCAAAACCACGCTGCTCAACTGCCTCACGCAATTTATCGACGACGACGAACGCATCATCACATGCGAAGACGCCGCAGAATTGCAGCTTCAGCAGCCCCATGTGGTACGCTTGGAAACACGGCCGCCCAACCTTGAGGGTGAAGGCCAGGTCACCATGCGTGACCTGGTACGCAACTGCCTGCGTATGCGCCCCGAACGCATCATCGTCGGCGAGGTGCGCGGACCGGAAGCCTTCGACCTCCTGCAGGCCATGAATACGGGCCATGACGGCTCGATGGGCACGCTGCACGCAAACAACCCGCGCGAAGCCCTGTCGCGTCTGGAATCAATGATCACGATGGGTGGCTTTTCGCTGCCGTCACGCACCATTCGCGAAATGATTTGCGCTTCGGTTGACGTGGTCGTCCAGGCCGCGCGCCTGCGCGATGGTTCGCGCAGAATCACCCATGTCTCCGAAGTCATGGGGATGGAAGGCGACGTCATCGTTACACAGGACCTGTTTGTCTACGACATGGTCGGCGAAGACGCCAAAGGCAACATTATCGGCCGGCACCGCTCAACCGGCATTGGCCATCCGCGTTTCTGGGATCGCGCCCGCTACTACGGCGAAGAAAAACGTCTGGCCGCCGCGCTCGATGCGGCGGACGCCGCCAACGAAGCTATACGGACCTGACCGGAGCGAGCTGTGCAAGTTATCGCTGTCTTTTTTCTGGTTTCCGTCGCCTTTGGCGGCGTGGTCTACGTGTTTCTGTATCCGATGCTGTCCGGCGAGCGCAAAGCCGAGGCGCGCCTGCAGAGCGTTGCCAAGACCGAACCGTTGGCACGCGCAACGCGCGGACCGCAGAAATCCCGCCGTGATACCGTCGAAGCCACGCTCAAGGAGCTGGATGAACGCCACAAGAAAAGCAAAAGCGCGCCACTTTCGGTTCGGATCGCGCAAGCCGGGCTATCCTGGTCGAAACGGCAGTTTGCCTTCATATCCGCTGGCATGGGGGTGGTGGCATTCGTCGTCAGCTCTTTTTTCGGCACCGGCCTGATCATTGCCGCCGCCATTGGCTTTGCTGGCGCTTTCGGAGTCCCGCGCTGGCTTCTGTCTTTTTTGAAGAAGCGTCGCGAAAAGAAGTTTCTGGACGGATTCCCCGACGCGGTCGACGTCATCGTCCGCGGCGTCAAGGCCGGCCTGCCGCTGCTCGATTGCATCAAAATGATCGCAACCGAGGCGCCGGAACCGCTGAAATCGGAATTCCGCGTGATCCTCGAAACACAGGCGATCGGCATGCCGCTGGGCGAGGCTTGCGGCAAGCTGTACGAGCGCACGCCGCTTCCGGAGGCAAATTTCTTCGGCATTGTGGTGGCGATCCAGCAAAAAGCCGGCGGCAATCTTTCTGAAGCGCTTGGAAATCTTTCGCGCGTCCTCCGCGATCGCAAGAAGATGAAGGCCAAGATCCAGGCGATGTCGCAGGAGGCAAAGGCATCGGCCGGCATCATCGGTGCACTGCCGATCGCCGTGATGACACTGGTCTATCTCACCAGCCCGCAATACATCTCGCTGCTCTTCACCACCTCTATCGGCCACATGATGCTCGCAGCTTCCGCAGTCTGGATGGCAACGGGCGTCATGGTGATGAAAAAAATGATCAATTTCGACTTCTAGGCCACAGCGTCCGATGATTGACACTCTTATTCAGATCATAAACGTCAAGACGCTGACCATGGTATTCGCCGCCATAGCGGCGGCGGCGACCGTGCTGACGCTTGCGATGCCCTTCGTGTTTGTCAATCCGCTCGACAAGCGCATGCGGGCAGTGGCGCTTGAGCGAGAAAAAATCCGTCTGCGCGAACGCGAGCGGATGAATTAGGACGGCAAAGCCAAACTGAGGCAATCGCCGAAACAATACGTCCAGACCATCGTCGAACGCTTCAACCTCAGCAAATGGGTCGGCCAGGAAGAGGCACGCCTGAAACTGATACAAGCCGGTTATCGTGGCCAGGCGCCGTACATAACCTATCTGTTCTTCCGTATGGTGACGCCGATCGCTTTGTTCCTGTTCGCGGTCGTATATCTGTTTGTCATTCTCAAGCTCGATCAACCGACGATGATCAAGGTCGGCGTCTGCATCGCCGCCGCCTATGTCGGCATGCAGCTGCCGCTGATGCTGCTGAAGAACAAGATCCAGCGCCGTCAGTTGTCGATCAAGCGGGCGTTTCCGGACACGCTCGATCTGTTGCTGATCTGCGTTGAGTTAGGCATGTCGATCGAAGCGGCGTTCAGAAAGGTCAGCGACGAGGTCGGGTCGCAATCCGTTGCGTTGGCCGAGGAACTCACGCTCACGACGGCGGAATTGTCTTATCTGCCGGATCGCCGCCAGGCCTACGAAAACCTCGCCAAGCGCACGGACCTTGAAGGCGTCAAATCCGTCTGTATGGCCTTGCAGCAGGCCGAACGTTACGGCACGCCGCTAGCGACCATGCTGCGGGTGATGGCGCAGGAAAATCGCGACATTCGCATGTCGGAGGCGGAGAAGAAGGCCGCCGGCCTGCCGCCGAAGCTCACCGTGCCGATGATCCTGTTCTTCCTGCCGGTGCTGTTCATCGTCATTCTTGGCCCGGCGGCCATCAAGGTAATGTCGCTGCACTGACGTAGACTTCCCGCCGGCACGACCACCAGCCAATCATTGCTTGAACGGCGCCTAGCGTCCCTCTGCGATCGGCAGAGCGGTCGTCGACTTGATTCGCTCCATGGCAAATCTTGACGTCACGTTTTTCAGGGGCACGGTTGCGATCAGCTTCTTGTAGAACGCGTCGTAACCAGCGATGTCGGTCACGACGACCCGCAGCATGTAATCGACGTCGCCGGCCATTCGGTAAAACTCCATCACTTCCGGCATGGCGCCGACGACATCGGCGAAGCTTTTGAGCCAGTCCTGCGAATGGTCGCCGGTTTCAATCGAAACGAAGACCGTAATGCCTAGGCCGACCTTTTCAGGGTCGATGATGGCGACCCGGCGCGTGATGACGCCGTCGGCTTCGAGCCGCTGCAATCGCTTCCAGCAGGGTGTCGATGACAGCCCCACGCGCTGGCCAATCTCGGCCACGGAAAGCGACGCATCCTGTTGGACCACGGCGAGGATCTTCCGGTCGATAGCGTCCATTCTCTCGTTCCCAAAAATTTAGAACAAACGATCTATTCTATGCTTACATTACAGAAGTTTATTCTTATTTATATGGCACATCTGTCTTTATAGAGAAAAATATTCTATTTCAAGTGCAATCTCCCGTGCCGCCTCGGCGGCTTTCCAACGTCAAAGTCCGTGCCATGAAAACATTTTTCCAGTTCAACCCCGTCCGTGCCGTGCGGCGTCTCGGTGCTGCGATGCTGTTCAGTGCAGCAATGGCGGTTTCCGTAGCCGGTGCGCACGCCGAACCGCTGGTGACGGCGCAGTGGCTCAGCGCCCATCGCGCCGATCCCGATCTCGTCGTCCTCGATATCCGCTCGGCAATCGATGGCGGCGGCGCGGAGGCTTACAAAGCGGCGCACATTCCCGGGAGCGTCCATAGCGACTACGACAGGGCCGGCTGGCGGGTCACAGTCCACAATGTGCCGTTCATGCTGCCGAGCATCCTGGAAATTCAAAATCTCATCGGCAATCTTGGCATCGACGAACAAAGTCACGTGGTCGTGGTGCCGGCGGGCGTCCATGTGACCGATTTCGGTTCAGCAGCGCGTGTCTATTGGACCCTGAAGCTGGCCGGCGTGCCGAATGTTTCGATCCTTGATGGCGGAATTGCTGCCTGGAAAAAAGCCGGTCTTGCAGTTGAAGCTGGTACGCGCGAGCCGGTGGCGAAGACGTTATTTGTCGATCCCGACGAAAGCCAGCTCGCCAAAATATCCGACGTGGAAAAGATCGAGCAATCCGGCGGCGCGAGCCTGATTGATGCACGGCCGGCGTCGTTCTTCACTGGTAAGGAAAAAGCGCCAAAGGTAGCAGCCTATGGCCGCATCCCCGGTGCACTCAATCTCGACAGCGGCGATTTCTACGATTCGAAGACGAATCGACTGAAACCGAAGAATGAACTGGCGGCGATCGCTTCACGCCTCCCGGCCGGGCCGTTGGTGAGCTACTGTAACACCGGTCACTGGTCGGCAACCGACTGGTTCGTTCTGCACGAACTACTCGGTCGCCGCGACGTGAAAGTCTACGCCGGCTCGATGGTCGAATGGAGCGCCGACCCGCATCGCCCACTTGAGTCCGCGCGCACCAAATGGGACGATCTTAAGAAAGCGATTGGTCTCGGTTCCTGAACCGTGACCCCGGGACATTCGGATGTCTACTGCAACATTGAGCGCACCCACCGCGCAGGCGGGGGTCAGCATTGATCGACTTTTTCTCGGCCTTGCACTCGCCGCCACCGCGATTCTGATCGCGCTGGTACTACTTGATCAGCAACCGGCATCGGCCGCGCTGATTCTCGGCGGCTTCGGACTCGGTGTCGCCTTTCTGAAGGCTGAATTCAGTTTTACGGCCGCCTGGCGGCGATTCCTGACACGCGGCGAGGCTGGCGGCCTGCTGGGCGGATTGATCGTGATCGCAATGTGCGCGCTGGCCGTTGTGCCGGTTGCTGCATTGACGTCGAAGTATGGCGGAGCCATCGCTCCGCTCGGACCCTCGCTGGTGATCGGCGCTTTTGTGTTCGGCATCGGCATGCAACTCGCCAACGGCTGCGGTTCCGGCACGCTTTATACGGTCGGCGGTGGCTCCGGACGCATGCTGATCGCGTTGCTGTTCTTCGTCATCGGCAGCGTATTAGGCAGTCTTTCGCTGCCTGCATTCCTGGCACTCGGCGGCGTGGATCCCGTGCTGGCGTCTGACTATTTTGGCGCCTGGGGCGGGCTAGCAATTACACTCGCCAGCATTGCCTTGGCGGCGGCGATAATCATTGCGGTCGCGCGTGCGCGCGGCGCGAATTACATGCCGTCGCGAAATTACATCATCGGCGGGATTTACCATTGGGTTGTTGTGCATTGCTGTGTTCGTCGCCGGCGGCCATCCCTGGAGCGTAACGTTCGGGTATACAATCTGGGGCGCGAAAGCCGCGACTGCGCTCGGCTTCGACCTGTCGCATGCGGCTTTCTGGCAGTGGCCGGGGCCCAAGCGAGCCCTCTCGGAATTCTGTACTGTCCGATACGTCGAGCCTGACTGATTTCGGCATGCTGTTCGGTGCCATGGCCGCGGCCGCGGCCAGCAAGCCCTTCGCCGCAACTGCGTGGCCGCCGATCAAATCAATTCTGGCTGCGGGTATCGGCGGCCTGCTGATGGGTTGGGGCGCACGCCTCGGATTCGGCTGCAACATTGGGGCCTTTGTCGGCGGTGTTGCTTCCGGCTCACTGCATGGCTGGATTTGGTTTCTAGCGGCGCTGCCTGGGTGCCTGATCGGTATTCGTCTGCGGCCACTTTTTGGTCTGTCGAGGGATTAGCGCGATGCGCCGGGTCTATATCGTAGTGGTGCTAATCGGAATTGCGGCCATTCTGGTCGATCACCTTTCGAGTCCTTCGAGCGGCCGTGCGGTGTCGCCAGAGGATTTCGCCGGCGCCTGCGCCCCCTGTGGCGCGCCTTGCCCGTCGAAAAAATAAAAAGCTCAGTTATTTTTCTTGAGGAATTCTTCGACTTCGGCACGCGTTGGTGCCCCGGATCCGCCACCGAATTTCGTGCACTTGAGCGCAGCAGTCGCGCTCGCAAAGCGCAGCATGTCGGGAAGCGCCCGTCCTTCGGTCAGCGCCAGAGTAAAGCCGCCGTGGAAAGCATCGCCGGCACCGAGAGAATCGACCACCTTGATCTTGAATGCCGGAAGATGTCGCAGTTCACCGCGCTCGAGCCAGTAAACTCCGTTCGGGCCGTCCGTGATGGCGAGGAAACCAGAATTATGCTGGGCGAGCGCCTTGAGTGCGTCACCATAATCCTTGCGGCCCGTGGTGGCGAACAATGCTTCGGTCGAGGAAATGATATGCGTGCCGAGGGCGAGGAGAGGGTCGTCCACCTTGGTCTCTTGATCGAGATCGATGACGATGGGAATTTTGCGGGCCTGCGCGGCGCGGCACACTTCCGTGACGAATTGCGGGAATCTATTGTCCACCAGCACCGCATCAGCATCGGCCACGAGTTTGGCCGCATCCTTCGGCAGCGTATCGCCAAGTTTGACACCGCGTCGCGTCGCAATTGTTTTTTCACCGGTCGCGTCGAGCAGGATAAGCGATACCGATGCCGTGCCGCCAGAAACGCGGGCAACTCCGCCGCAGTCGATCCCTTCTTTGGCAAGATCGGAGAGAATACGGCTGCTGACCGTGTCATCCGCGCCGCCCAGCGGCCCGGCAAAAGCGACGCGCCCGCCAAGACGCGCGGTTGTGACCGCCGCATTGGCCGCGCAGCCGCCGCCGGTGATAATGAATTCGCTCGCGGCGACTTTCGTGCCCGGAGCGGGAAAGTGCTGCACGCGCATGACAATGTCCTGAACCGCGATGCCGGCGCACAGGATTTTCGGCGTTTTGGTCGCGTGCTCAGTCAAAGTTGATCTCGTCCTCGACCCAGGCGCGGATGATGTGATGCGCAATCGCTACCGGGGGTGGCGTCGTAAGGCCGTCCGGGTGTTTGCGCATCAGCATAGCCTCAACCTCGCCCTTGCTAAACCACCGGGCGTCTTCAAGTTCCTCACGATCGACCACAATCTCATGAGTCAGTGCCTCGGCATGGCAGCCGATCATCAATGACGCCGGGAACGGCCACGGCTGGGACGCAAAATAGAGCACGCGCCCGCAGGTAATACCCGCTTCTTCTCGGGTTTCCCGGTGAACTGCGTCCTCGATCGATTCTCCAGGCTCGATAAAGCCGGCGAGGCACGACCACATGGTCGGCACGAAGCGCGGACTGCGGCCCAGCAGGCAGCGTTCGCCATCGCTGGCCAGCATGATCACGACCGGATCGGTGCGGGGAAAGTGCTCGGCCTTGCATTGCGGGCAGTCGCGCTTCCAGCCGCCCTGCACCAGGCGTGTGGCGGCGCCGCAGTTCGGACAGAAACGGTGGCGCGCATGCCAGTGCAGTACGGCCTTGGCTTCCGCGATGGGTGGGAGATGCTCCTGCGCGACGAGACCCTGCACGGCGATCGAGCGAAGGTCAGTCACAAACAAGCTGTCGCTCGCCTTCAGCGCTTCCGCCGCTTGCGGTGCAAGTCCGTGGCCGAAGCGCGGCGCTCCGTCGAGCAGGCCGAGAAAAATTGTCTCAGTCGGCGTGGACAGCGCCTGCGCTTCCGCCATCGTGAAGAGGGGCTCATGAAGCGGCGAGCCTTTCTTCATCACGATCCAGTCGCCGCCGATCACATAGGCTCCCGCACCGCGATTTTGCGACAGTGTCGCGATAGCCGTGGCATCGGGGCGCAGCTCGGCCGCCCGCGCGATGCGGCTATCGGTATATCCAAGACGAGGTTTGGGACCGAGATCTGAACGAAATGCCATGCGCCGCGCAAAGTCGCACGGCGACCTCAATCGCGCAATGCTTACCCGGCTTGCTGGCGCCGCTCGGCGTGGCTGAACGCAAGCAATCGTCAAACAAGAGCGCGATCGATTGCGGCTATGACCTGTTCCGGTTTGAGCTCATCGAGGCACGCGCTGCGGCTGCCAATATGTCGTTCGCACCCTTCGAAAGTACAGGGCAGGCAAGGCAGCGGATTCTGCACGATCCACACATTGCCGTGATTCTGGATTGTGCCGCTTGCGGCCCACGGTGTCGCGAGGCCGCCGACCGGCCATGGCCCCCATACGCGCGGATCCATAGGCCCGAACAACGCAATCGTCGGGCAGCCGGCAGCCGCCGCAAGGTGGGTCACCGATGTGTCCGGGCCAATGTAGATTTTTGCTTTTGACAGCAGCGTCATCGTCTCCGCCCAGCCTACTTGGTGAAAGGCGGCAACGCCGCGCCAGACATCCTCGAGATAGCGCCGCTCGGCATCGCCCGGGCCGCCAATCGCGACGACGGAAATGCCGCGCTGCGCCAGCGCGCCGGTGACGGCCCGCCAGCCATCTTTTGTCCATTCCTTGTAGGCGAACATTGGCGTGGCATGGATCACTGCGTAGTTTCCGGCCGGAGTCGCTTGCGAGGTTGACGCCGCCGCCGGGCAGACGAGGTCCGGCACGCGCGGAATTTCGAGTGCGTCGGCAAGGCGCAACATCTGCTCGACGCGATGAAGCTTTTCCACCGCGGCCACGCGTCGGTGGAGGGCGATCCGTTTTAAAGTGCGCGCGAGCCACGGGTCGTCGTCGGTGGTGACACCGATGCGCATACGTCCGGCAGCGAATGCAAAGGCGATCGGCCGGTCACCGCTCTGGGTTGAGATGGCAACGTCGTAATGCCGCCAGAGCTTCACGACGAGGCGTACGCTTTCCGCCAATGTCGGCCGTTGCGCCATGGTAATGACGTGGTTGATGTCTGGATTTCCCGCGACAATGCCCCTGCTATTGTCGAATACCAGCACATCGATTTCCGAATCCGGCCAGGCGCGGCGCAGGCTGCGGAGCAGCGGCGTCGTCAGCAGCAGATCGCCGATACGGCGCAGCGAAATAACAAGGATTCGGGGCTGCGCGGCGCGCATGATGGTTATTGGCAGAACCAAAGCTAGTGATCCACGCAGGCATTTGCTATCAGTATCGCCGCGCGCAGTCCATCATTTGCGCGAGGAACGGGAGCGTTAAGAATGTCAGTGCCGGAATCCGCGCAGCGAAGTGTGCCGATGGTGGCGCTGTCATGGGGCGAAGTCATCGATAAGATAACGATTCTTGAAATCAAGCAGCAGCGGCTGTCATCGGCCGCGGCGATCGACAATGTCCGGCGAGAGCTTGCCGCGCTGAACAAGGTTGTCGCGGGCATCGCGGCTCCCGAGGCGCTGGCGGCATTAAAGCAGGCGCTGAAGGCCGTCAATGAAATGCTCTGGGACATTGAAAACAAGATTCGCGCAAAAGAAGCCGAAAGCGCGTTCGACCAACAGTTCATCGATCTTGCACGCTCCGTCTACGTCAACAATGATGAGCGGGCAAAGCTGAAGCGTGAGATCAACAAGCTTCTGAAATCAGACCTGGTCGAAGAGAAGCAATATACATCCTACGCGTCATTGTCCGCGGTTTAGCCCTGCTGGCGCGAGTGCGTCCCGCAGCGACCCGCGCAGCGTTGCCTGCACGCCTTGTGCATAAGCGAGTGCCGGCTTCACGCCCCAAACTGGTTTTGGCCATGCGACATCGCTGCGCCGGCGCGCGATGACGTGCACGTGCAGCTGCGGTACCTGATTGCCGAGCGCGGCAATGTTGAGCTTGTCGCACGCGGTGAGCTTTTTCAGGGCGCGCGCTACCGCTGATATTTCGCCGAGCAACTGGACCTGTGCATTTTCCTCGAGATCGATGAGTTCAACGAGGCCGGGCAGGCGCGGCACAAGGATAAGCCACGGGTAGTTGGCGTCGTTCGCCAACAGGACGCGCGCGAGCGGCAGGTCGCCGACCGGAATGGTGTCGTGCGCCAACTGCGGGTGGAGCGACCATGTGGATTCGGGCATGGTGATAGGCTCACTGTCGTCCCGGCCAAGCGCCCGCGGGGCGCGCGAGCCGGGACCCATACTCCGCAGTCTATCCGATAGGGCGCGGGATATGGGTCCCCGCTTTCGCGGGGACGACGGGGGACCTCGGCTTGCTTTCCCCGCCCGTAGGTCCGATATAAGACGCGGGAGGTTGGCGGTGGACGAGCCACTCGCCAACCGGGTCAGATCCGGAAGGAAGCAGCCCTAACGAGCGCGGTTCGGGTCGCTCGTCAGCCTCCCACCAATTCATTGACTCGTTTGCAATGAGCCAACGCCTAGCGTGGCGGCGAAGCGGATAGCACGATGAGCGAGCCGAAAAAATCCGCTACTTCCGGTCCTGCTGTGGCCGACATGCCGGCCGACGGCTATCGCGTGCTCGCCCGCAAATACCGGCCCGCAAGCTTTGACGACCTGATCGGCCAGGACGCCATGGTGCGTACCGTCTCGAACGCATTCGAGAGCGGTCGCATTCCACAGGCGTGGATCCTGACCGGCGTGCGCGGCGTCGGCAAGACGACGACCGCCCGCATCCTTGCCCGTGCGCTCAACTACGAGCTGCCGGACGGTTCCGTGAAGGAGCCGACCATCACGATGCCGGTCATGGGGGTGCACTGCCAGGCGATCATCGAAAGCCGTCACCCGGATGTTCTGGAAATGGACGCCGCCTCGCACAATTCGGTCGAGGATGTGCGGCAGATCAACGATGCCATCCGCTATGCACCGATGTCGGCGCGCTACAAGGTCTACATTCTCGACGAAGTGCACATGCTTTCCGGCGCTGCGTTCAACGCGCTCCTAAAAACCCTGGAGGAGCCGCCCCCGCACGCCAAGTTCATCTTCGCGACGACGGAAATCCGCAAGGTGCCGGTTACGGTGCTGTCCCGCTGTCAGCGATTCGATCTGCGCCGCGTCGATGCCGCCGTTCTGGTCAAGCATCTCGAAAGCATCGCCGCCAAAGAAAAGGTCGAGATCGAGCCGGCTGCCCTGGCTTTGATCGCCCGCGCGGCCGAAGGCTCGGTTCGCGACTCCCTGTCGCTGCTCGATCAAGCCATCGCACATGCCGCTGGCCCGGTGCGCGCGGAAGATGTGCGTCAGATGCTGGGCCTTGCCGATCGCGTGCGCGTGGTCGATCTGTTCGAAGCGCTGATGAAAGGCGATGTCGCCGCGGCCCTGCAGGAATTGCGCGAGCAATACGACATCGGCGCTGATCCTGCTGTTGTGCTGAGCGATCTTGCCGAGTTCACTCATTTCATTACCCGCGTCAAAGTGGTGCCCGCTGTTGCCGATGACGTCTCGCTGTCGGAGGCCGAGCGCACGCGCGGCCGCGCCTTTGCCACGCAGCTGTCGATGCGCGTGCTGTCGCGCGCCTGGCAAATGCTGCTGAAGGGCGTCGCCGAGGTGCAGTCGTCCGGCCGTCCGGTCGCCGCCGCCGAGATGGTGCTGGTCCGTATCGCCTATGCTGCCGATCTGCCGACGCCTGATGAGGTTGTGCGTTCGCTCAGCGACAGCGGTGCAGCGTCCGCCCGTCCGCAGGGCAATGGTGGTTCGGCGCAGGCGCAAAGCCACGCGCCTCGTTTCGAAGCGCCGCGCGGATCGCCACGTTCGTCCGCTGCGGTTTCGCCGCGGCCGGCGGATGATCCGGTAGCGCGGCTCGATGAGCCTGCCGCCGTTGCGCCGACACTTTCGGTCGGTTCATTCGAGGAACTGATCGCGCTTGCTGTCGAAAAACGCGATATCTCCGCCAAAATGGCGCTGGAGCGCGATGTCCGGCTGGTGCGTTGCGAGGACGGTCAGCTGGAGATCGCACTCGAGGCGAGCGCGCCGAAAACGCTGGTCCACGATCTTCAGCGCAAATTGACCGGCTGGACCGGCAAGCGCTGGATCGTAGTCGTCTCCAAGGAGGACGGCGCGCCGACGATGCGCGCGCAGGCCGAAGCGCAACAGGCCGAAATCGAACGCGGTGTACAAAGCGATCCGTTGGTGCAGGCGGTGCTCAATCGTTTCCCTGGCGCCAAGATCGTCGGCGTGACGCAAAATGCGACCGAAGCTGGTGAGCCGGTGCCGGACGTTCCACCCGACAGCGAGGACGAGTGAGATGGCCGATTTTCTCGGCCTGATGAAGCAGGCCGCGCAATTGCAGTCCAAGATGCAGGCCATGCAGGCCGAACTCGACCAGATCGAGGTCGAGGGCACGGCCGGCGGCGGCATGGTCACTATAACTCTCACAGCGAAAGGCGACCTCAAGGCCGTCAAGATCGACGATTCACTGCTGAAACCCTCGGAAAAGGAAATACTCGAGGACCTCATGGTGGCGGCGCACGCTGATGCGCGGCGCAAGGCCGAAGCCGTGTTGCAGGATAAGATGAAGGCTGTCACCGGCGGGCTGCCGCTGCCGCCGGGATTGAATTTGACTTAATGCCGACCGCCGTTGCCGGGCCCGAAATCGAACGCCTGATCCAGCTGCTGGCGCGGCTGCCGGGGCTGGGCCCCCGTTCGGCGCGGCGCGCGGCATTGCACCTCATCAAGAAGCGCGAATTGCTGATGGCGCCGCTCGGGGCGGCGCTGCAGACAGCGATGGAGAAGATCGTCATCTGCAAGGTCTGCGGCAATATCGACACTCAGAATCCTTGCACCGTCTGTACCGACGCCAGGCGTGATCAATCCATTATCGTCGTCGTTGCTGATGTCGCCGATCTCTGGGCGCTGGAGCGCGCGCATGCGATCAACAGCCGCTATCACGTGCTGGGCGGCACGCTGTCCCCGCTCGACGGTGTCGGGCCCAAGGATCTTGCCATCGACGCGCTCATCTCGCGCGCGCACGAGGAGCAGGTGAAAGAAATCATCCTGGCGCTCAATGCGACGGTCGACGGCCAGACCACGGCGCACTACATCACTGAACTCTTGCAGGATGCGAATGTGAAAGTGACACGGCTCGCGCACGGTGTCCCGGTCGGCGGCGAACTCGACTACCTCGACGAGGGGACGCTCTCGGCGGCCATCAAGCAGCGCACGCTGTTCTAGGCCTTCTGCGGCTCCAGCCGCCTGAAATGCCCGCGCCGCTGCAGGTAGGCGAGCAGAAGCAAACTGGGAAGCCCAGCGAGCGCGCAGATCACGAAGAACCAGGCCCAACCGGTCGATTCAGCAATGAAACCCGCGCCCGAAGACAAATAAGTGCGGCCCACCGCAGCCAGCGCCGTCAACAGCGCGTATTGCGTCGCCGTGTGCAGCGGGTTCTGGCAGAGCGCCGACAGATAAGCGACGAACATGACTGTGCCGATGGCGCTGGTGAAATTTTCCACGGTGATGGCGACGGCCAGCATCGCGGTGTTGGTGCCGGCTAGCGCCAGGGCGCTGAAAGCGAGATTAGCGGCTGCCTGCAGAATTCCCCCTATCCAGAGGCTGATTGCAAGCGGGAAGGCGCGTGCGATGAAGCCGCCGGCGAACCCGCCGGCGAGCAGGGCGGCGAGGCCGACGCCTTTGACGATCGCTGCATATTCATTGCGGGTAAATCCGAGATCGATCACGAACGGTGCCGTCATCGCGCCCGACAGCGCATCGGTGAATTTGAACAGCACAACGAAGGCCAGCATCACGAAGGCGAACTCGTAGCCGAGAAAATCCTTGAAGGCGCCGACGGCGGCCTCGGCGACGCGCGCAACGGGTTTTTGCCGTGCGTGTGCGGCTTCTGCTTGCGCGGATCGCTCCGGCTCGGTTGCGACCAGCGCCGTGACGGTGCCGATCAGCACTAGAGCGGCCATCGTCACATAACCCCACTGCCAGGCGGCCTGCTTGTCGAAGCCGGAGGCCTGGAATCCGCTCACCAGGAATAGCGCGCCCGCGGTGGAAATCAGCATGCCGATGCGATAGGCGGCGACGTATGACGCCATGCCGGCGGCCTGTTCGTTTTCCGGCAGGCTCTCGACACGGAAGGCATCGACCACGATGTCTTGTGTCGCCGAAGCGGTGGCGACAAGGAGCGCGCCCAAAGCGACCAGCCCTGGCGCGGTTGCCGGATTGCATGAACCCAGGAACACGATAGCCGCCATCAGCAGGATCTGGGTAAACACCAGCCAGCCGCGGCGGCGGCCGAGCCAGTGCGACAACAGCGGCACGTCGAGCGCATCAGTTAGCGGCGCCCACAGGAATTTGATGGTGTAGGGTGTGCCGACCAGGGCAAACAGGCCGATGGTGCCGAGATCGACGCCGGATTCGCGCATCCACACCAGCAGGGTGGCGCCCGACAGCGCCAGGGGCAGGCCGGACGAAAACCCGAGAAACATCACGATCAGGACGCGCGGCTGGAGGTATACCGCCATCGCGTCGAGCCACGACGGCCGCATCTGGCTGTCGGGAGCGGCGGCCATGCGCTAGTCGTTGGTGCCGAGCTTGCGCTGGATCGGGGCAGGGATGATCTGCGCGCTTGGCGGATCGTCGCTGAACTCGACAGCCTGAATTTTCTCGCCGCGGTTGAGAATCTTTTCGGCCGACGTGACGATCTGCTCGATGTCCTTGTTGACGTTGCCGAAGTGCTTGTCGAGATTCTCGACGCGCTCCTTAAGCCGCTGCACGTCGTCGATCATCAGCGCCACTTCTCGCAGAATCTTGTCGGCTGCTTCGCGCATGCGCGCGTCTTTCTGGATCTGCTGGACAACCTGAATGGCCAACATCAACAGCGACGGCGACACAATAATGACGCCGGCCCGGTAGCCTTTCTGCAGGACGTCATCGAAGGCGTCATAGAGTTCAGCAAACATGGACTCGGACGGGATGAACATGAACGCGACATCTTGCGTTTCGCCTTTGATCAGATATTTCCCCGAGATGTCATCAATGTGCTTGCCGAGATTCTGCCGCAACTGGCGCATGGCCTGAACCCGCTCGTCTTCGGTCTTGGCGTTTTCCAGTGCGGTTGTCGCTTCCAGCGGGAACTTGGCGTCAATGATGAGATGGCGATTGTCCGGCATGTGGATGCAGCAATCCGGACGTGAATTGTTCGACAGCGTGAACTGGAATTCATAGGCGCCCTGCGGCAGCCCGTCTGCGACAATCGCTTCCATGCGGCCCTGGCCGAAGGCGCCCCGGCGCTGTTTGTTGTCGAACACCTTTTGCAGCGACGTCACAGTTGAGGCCAGATCGGTGATGTTCTTCTGCGCCGAGTCGATGACCGCCAGCCGCGCGTGCAGTTGCTGCAGATGGTCGGTCGTATGCTTGGTCGTGGTCTTCATCGACTCGCCGATGTTCTGCGACACGGCGTCGAGCCGCGTATTTACGGTCTGCTGCAATTGGGTGTGGGAATTTTGCAGCCAGCTGCCCATGGCATCGAGTCGTGCGTTGAGTTCCGCCAGGCGTGGATCCGGCCCACGCGGGCGCAGCAGCAGCGCAATGATGGCGACCACCCCGACCGCAATGATCGCGCCAAGAACGATGAGTGCGATTTCCAGCATGTGGGTGCTTCTAGCGTGATTCGTCGCGCCATGCGAACGAACGGCGAACGGTAGGGCGATTGTGCCTGTGGCTCAAGGGCAAAGGCGCCAAAGGTACATTGACCGCGTGAGCCCTTGCCCTTACATCGCGGCCATGGCGGTGCGCGACATCCTCATCATCCCCGACAAGCGGCTGCGGCTCAAATCCGAGCCGGTAAAGGCCGTCGACAAGTCGCTGCGCGCGCTGATCGACGACATGTTCGAGACCATGTATGCGGCGCCCGGCATTGGGCTTGCCGCCATCCAGATCGGCGTCGCGTTGCGGGTCGTCACCATGGATCTCGCAAAAAAGGATGAGCCGAAGGCGCCTCTGGTCTTCATCAATCCGGAGGTCATCTGGGCTTCGGACGAAAAGGCGACATATGAAGAAGGTTGTCTGTCGATTCCGGAATATTATGAAGAAGTCGAACGTCCGAAGTCCGTGAAAGTGAAATTTCTGGACGAGAACCTCAAGCCACAGGAGATCGAGGCCGAAGGGCTGCTATCGACCTGCTTGCAGCACGAGATCGACCATATCAACGGCGTCTTGTTCATCGACCATATTTCGAAGCTCAAGCGCGACATGGTGATGAAGAAGTTCAAGAAGGTCGCAAAGAAGACGGAAGGCGCAAAGCCCCTCTCCGATGACCAGGAGCCTTCGCATCACATCGGTTAGGATGTCGTCACCCTGAGGTGCCCGCCGAAGGCGGGCCTCGAAGAGCGACGGCCAAAGCCTCGAGGATTTCGGCCGTTCATCCTTCGAGGCTCGCGCGAAGCCGCGCTCGCACCTCAGGATGACGGATTGAACTGGAAGCGAGCCACATAAAATGTCTCTTCGCCTGATCTTTATGGGCACGCCGGATTTTTCCGTGCCGACCTTGATCGAGCTCGCCGCACGCGGCCACGAGATCGTGGCGGTCTATACGCGCGCGCCCAAGCCGGCCGGTCGCGGCATGGACCTGCAGCGGACGCCGGTCGAGCGCGAGGCGCAACGACTGGGGCTAACCGTCCATACCCCTAAATCGCTCAAGGACAACACCGCCGCGGAAATATTCCGTGCGCACAATGCCGATGTGGCGGTGGTGGTTGCCTACGGCCTGATCCTTCCGAAAGCGATTCTCGACGCGCCGCGGCTCGGTTGCTTCAACGTGCATGCTTCGTTGCTGCCGCGCTGGCGCGGTGCTGCGCCGATCAATCGCGCGATCATGGCGGGTGATGCGGAGAGCGGCGTTACAATCATGCAGATGGACGAAGGTCTCGATACCGGTGCGATGGCTATGGCCGAGCGCGTACCTATCGGCGCCGATATGACGGCCGGAGAATTGCATGACACCCTGGCGCGGGTTGGTGCCGATCTGATGTTGCGGGCGCTGGCCGCCGCCGAACGCGGGTCACTGACATTGACGCCGCAGCCGTCAGCGGGCGTGACCTATGCGGAGAAAATTTCCAAAGGCGAGACACGTATTGACTGGACGCATCCGTGGAAGCACGTACACGACCACATTCGGGGCCTGTCGCCTTTTCCGGGCGCCTGGTTCGAGCTCGATGGCGTCCGGGTCAAAGCACTGCGATCGACCAAAGCTGAAGGATCGGGGACGCCCGGGAGGGCGATTGATGATAGACTCAGCATCGCCTGTGGCAGCGGCGCGGTACGTCTCACGCAGGTGCAGCGCGCCGGCAAGCAACCGATGAACGCGGACGAATTTCTGCGGGGTACGCCGGTGAAGCCGGGGACACAGGTTAGTTAATGCGATAATGTGCAATCGAATCAGGAACACCAAAAAGCCCCGTTTCCCGGGCAAGCGTTTCTTTTCCTCCTTGTCGTACATAACCGTGAGCTGTGCGCGTCGGATCCGGCGCGCGGCCGCGGATAACTTGGAACATCGCCTTGAGCATTGGACATAACACCGACGTCTCCGTCCCCGACGCCCGTTGGACGCAAATTCTCAACCGCTACCGCGAGCCGAGCCGCGTCCGCAGTGTGATCGAACTGGCGATTACGGCTTTGCCATTGGTCGCGCTCTGGGCTGCGGCCTGGTTCATTTATTCGCTGGGCTATCTGGTGGGTGTCGCTGTTGATCGCGATTCCGGCCGCAGGATTTCTGGTGCGGCTGTTCATGATCCAGCACGATTGCGGCCACGGCGCCTTCTTTCCGCAACAAATGGGCGAACGACTGGGTCGGCCGCGTCATCGGCGTGCTCACCATGACGCCCTATGATTTCTGGCGCCGCACCCACGCCATCCACCACGCCACCTCCGGCAATCTCGATCGCCGCGGCATCGGCGACGTCGATACGCTGACGGTGCGCGAATATTATGCGCGCTCGCGCTGGGGCCGGCTGAAGTACCGGCTCTATCGCCATCCGCTGGTGATGTTCGGTTTCGGCCCCGCTTATCTGTTCTTGCTGCAGCACCGCCTGCCGGTCGGCCTCATGCGCGAGCGGCTGGCAGCCGTGGATCAGCACGCAGGCGACCAATGCGGCGATCGCGGCGATCGCCGTCGGTGCTGATCTGGCTGATCGGCGTCAAGGCGTTCTTCCTCGTGCATCTGCCGATCATGCTGCTCGCCGCGGTCTTCGGCGTCTGGCTGTTCTACGTGCAGCACCAGTTCGAGGATACGTTCTGGAACGAGAGTCGCGGCTGGGATCTGCACGAAGCCGCCTTGCACGGCTCGTCGCACTACGATCTGCCGCTGCCGCTGCGCTGGTTCACCGCCAATATCGGCATCCACCACGTGCATCATCTGCACAGCCGCATTCCCTACTACCGGCTGCCGCGCGTGCTGCGCGATCATCCGGAGCTGCGCGAGATCGGCCGGCTGACGCTGCTGGAGAGCTTTCGCTGCGTCCGCCTGGTGCTGTGGGACGAAGCGCAGCGCCGGCTGGTGTCTTTCCGGGAAGCCCGGGCCTCAAACCGCTAGCGCGTGACTTCCGCTGAAATCCTGTTTACTGGATCGTCCGGCACCGCCGGGTGATCACAGGCAAACGCATGCCCCGCTATAAGCTCACCATCGAGTATGACGGCGCGCCGTTTTGCGGCTGGCAGATCCAGGCTGACCAGATCACGGTGCAGGGCGTGCTGACCGCGGCGATCGAAGCGCTGTCGGGCGACAAGGTGCTGGTGCAGGGGGCGGGCCGAACCGATGCCGGCGTGCACGCGCGCGCGCAAGTGGCGCATGTCGATCTGACGAAGGAGTGGGACACCGACACCGTGCGCGACGCGCTCAACGCGCATTTGCGTCCTCACCCTGTTGCGGTTCTTTCCGCCGAAAAAGTGCCCCCTGAATTCAATGCCCGCACTTCAGCGGTGAAGCGTCACTATCTCTACCGGATCATCAACCGGCGCCCGGATCTCACGCTTGCGGCCGGCCGTGCCTGGCGTGTGCCACGTCCGCTCGATGCCGCGGCGATGCATGGCGCCGCACAACGCCTGGTCGGTAAGCACGATTTCACGACGTTCCGGTCGACCGAATGCCAGGCCAAGTCGCCGGTCAAGACGCTCGATGCGCTGGATGTCGTGCGCGATGGCAATGACGTCAACATAAGCGCCGTGGCGCGGTCATTTCTGCACAACCAGGTGCGTTCCATGGTCGGCTCGCTGGTCGCGGTAGGTGAAGGCAAATGGAATGCGGATGATCTTGCGCGCGCGCTTGCCGCACGTGACCGCACAGCCTGCGGTCCGGTCGCGCCGCCGGACGGGCTCTACCTCAGTGCAGGTGGCGACTATGAGCCGAAATACCGGTCGATGATCGTGTGATAAATCGTCGTGAGTGCGCGCAGGTCGGCGATCGGCACGCGCTCGTCAACCGCATGCATGGTTTGTCCGACCAGGCCGAATTCGACCACCGGACAGAAGGCCGTAATAAAACGCGCATCTGACGTGCCGCCAGTGGTGGATAGTTCCGGCTTGCGGCCGGTCACCTCGGCCACGGCGTTCGCGACCAGTTCCGTGAAAGGGCCCGGCTTGGTCACGAACACGCCGGCATTTGACGGCTCCCACTGGAATTTAAACGCGGTCTTTCCGTCCGCCGCCTTGGCCGCGCGCTGCTCGATCAGTTTTTTCAGAGAATCGAGTGTGTGCTTGTCATTGAAGCGGATGTTGAAACGCGCCCGTGCTTCACCGGGAATGAGATTGACGGTTTTGTTACCGACGTCGACCGTGGTGAACTCGAGATGCGAGGGCGCAAATTGCGCGCTGCCTTGATCGAGCGGCTCGCTTTGCAAAGCGGCGATCAAAGTCACCAGGCCGCGGATGGGATTTTCGCCGCGCTGCGGATAGGCGACATGGGCCTGCTTGCCGGTCACGATCAGGTGGCCGTTGAGCGAGCCACGCCGGCCGATCTTGATGGTATCGCCAAGCTCCTCCTGGTTGCTTGGTTCGCCCAGGATGCAGTGGTCGAATTTTTCGCCGCGCTCCGCCGCCCATTTCAGGAGCTTCGGCGTGCCATTGACCGCGATACTTTCCTCGTCGCCGGTGATCAGAAAGGAAATCGAGCCCTTGGGCTTGCCGCCGTGATGGCTGAGATGGTCGAGCACCGCGGCGAGCGCACAGGCAATTCCGCCTTTCATGTCGACCGCGCCGCGGCCGAAAAGCTCGCCGTCCGCAACTTCGCCAGAAAACGGCGGATGCTTCCAGGCTTTCTCGTCGCCAGGCGGCACCACGTCGGTGTGGCCGGCGAACATGAGATGTGGCGCGGCGTTCCCGATGCGCGCGTAAAGATTTTCGACGTCGTCCGTGCCCGGTTCGCGGAACGTCATGCGATGCACGGTGAAACCGGCAGCCTTCAGCGTTTTTTCGAGAAACGCCAGCGCACCACCTTCCGCAGGCGTAACCGACGGGCAGCGCAACAGGTCGCGGGCAATGGTGACGGGATCGGCGGACATCAGGCGTTTACCTCCCGTTGTCATCACCGGGCTTGTCCCGGTGATCCCGCTTAGGATGGCACGGAGAATCCCTAAGCGGGATGGCCGGGACGAGCCCGGCCATGACAAGAATAAAAAGCACGTGTCCCATCATTGCATTAGTCGCGCAGCAGTTCATTGATGCTGGTCTTTGATCGCGTGCGCTCGTCGACGCGCTTGACGATCACGGCGCAATAAAGTCCGGGCCCGCCGCTCTTGCCGGGCAGCGTGCCAGGCACCACGACAGAGTAGGGTGGAACCTCGCCTTGCGTAATCGCGCCAGTCTCGCGATCGACGATGCGGGTGGATGCACCGAGATAGACACCCATCGACAACACCGCGCCGGTGCGCACGATCACGCCTTCGGCGACTTCCGAGCGCGCGCCTACGAAGCAATTATCCTCGATGATCACTGGGCCCGCCTGAAGCGGTTCGAGCACGCCGCCGATACCGGCGCCTCCGGAAATATGGCAGTTCTTGCCGATCTGCGCGCAGGAGCCGACGGTGGCCCAAGTGTCGATCATGGTGCCGCTATCAACATAGGCGCCGAGGTTGACGAATGACGGCATCAGCACAACGCCCGGCGCGATGAAGGCCGACCGGCGCACGACAGCGCCCGGCACGGCGCGGAAGCCTGCTTTCTTGAACTTGCCGGCGTTCCAGCCCTTGAATTTGGAGTCGACCTTGTCCCACCACACGGCTTTGCCCGGACCGCCCGGGATCACGCTCATGTCGTTGAGACGAAAGGAAAGCAGCACGGCTTTCTTCAGCCACTGGTTGACGTGCCAGCGGCCGTCGGCCTGTCGCTCGGCTACGCGCGCCTTGCCGGCATCGAGCAATTCGAGCGCGGAATTCACCGCCTTGCGCACGGCGCCCTTCGTCTTCGGGCCGATCTTGTCGCGCCCCTCGAAGGCCTCGTCGATAATGCTGGCAAGCTTGTCGTTGGACATAGGGACTCCGGCTATTTGGCTGCGGTTTGTCGGAGGCCGGGGGAGGGATGTCAAGCGGCGGCGGCCGGGTTAAGCTTGCGGCCCGGGAGAAACACGCATGAACCGTCAATTCGCACGCTTGGCTTCGGGTTTGATCCTGCTGGTGCTTGGCAGCGCACCGGCGTTTGCGCATCACCTGATGGGTGGCCGCACGCCGGCGAGCTTTACCGAAGGCCTCTTGTCGGGTCTGGGCCACCCGGTGATCGGCCTCGATCATTTCGCGGCCGTCGTGGCGGTTGGCTGTCTCGCCGCCGCGCATCGCGTGGCGCCCGCACTCGCGATCGGTTTCGTGCTGGCGATGATGGCGGGCGTGGCGCTGCATCTGCATGGCACGACTGTGCCCGGCGCGGAAATCATGGTGGCGCTGTCGGTCATTTTTCTGGGCGTGTTCATGTTGCGTGGCCGCAATGTTGCGGCCGGCGTCGCATTCGTATTGTTCGCCGTTGTCGGTCTCATCCACGGCTATGCGCTCGGCGAGTCGATCTATGGCGCGGAACCGACGCCGCTCTATGCCTATCTGCTCGGCCTCGCGGTCATCCAGAGCGCGATCGCGCTGGCGGCTGTGCAGATAGCGCGCGCGATAGCCCGGCGCCCGGCCGTGATGTCGCCACTGCGTCTTGTGGGCGCCGGCATTGCCGGAATTGGACTGGCGGTCCTCATGCAGCAGATTGTTCCGGGCGCCTGATCAAAGCGCCACGATGCGCTCGAGAAATCCGGTGAGATCATCGGTGAGGTGATCGACGTAGGGCGCATCGCGCCCTTCAAGCTCCCAGGCTTCGCGGAACACCTCGCGCTGGCCTTCCGGCACCACCAACACGGTGGTCATGCCGAGCGCGTACGGTGTTTCCAGGTTGCGCGCCAGATCCTCGAACATCGCAGCCTTCGCAGCGTCGACGCCGTGACGCGCGAGGAAACGCTTGTAGACTTGTGGAAGCGGCTTCGGATCGAGATCGGCGGCGGCAATATCGAATACGTCCTCGAAATGCTGGTGGATCTCGAGTTTCCGCATGACTGCATCGGCGTGCTTGCGTGTGCCATTGGTGAGAATGAGCTTGCGGCCCGGTAGCTTTTCGAGCGCGGCTCCGAGCGCGGGATTGGGCGCGAGCGGCGAATGGTCGATTTTATGAACGAAATCGAGGTAGTCGTCCGGCTTCATGCCGTGCTCGGCCATCATGCCGCGCATCGTGGTGCCGTAGCGCTTGTAGTAGTCCTTTTGCACGCGGAACGCCTCGTCCTTCGAAACCTTCAGGAAATCGGACACGTAGGCGCGGATGCGGTCGTCGACCTGCTGCCATAGATTGAGGTGATGCGGGTAGAGCGTGTTGTCGAGATCGAACACCCAGGTTTCGATGTGGCCGAAACCACGCGGGCGAGCGAGGCTTTGTCGGCACGAGATTATTGTTCCTTGAAGCGCACGATCATCGACGGCTGGCGCCCAGATCGATGACGGCAAAGCCGGCGGAATTCAGACCGCGCGTTGCGCAGTCTTTGTGGTCGGACACCTCGAAACGGCCGTCGCGCGTACAGAGCGCAACCGTGCCGCCCCAGGCCAGCGGCGCGTCACCGCGTTTGACGGTGCGGCCATTGCCATCAACGGCTTCCGCATAACTGTAGAGTCGGTGCGGATCGCCGCGCAGGTCCGGCCGCACGCATTGTCCGGCCTCAATGCGATACCAGCCGCGCGTGACGATGGCGCCCATCTCGACGACGCCGATCGACGCCATCACCGCGTATTTGGTGTCATTGCACCAGGAGAAACCGACGCCTTCCGGCTTGGCAGCGGCCTCGATCAAAGTGTCGAAGAAATTGGCGGCCGATGCCGCGTCCGCGGCCAGCTTGCGGTCGGTCAGGAATTTCGCAAGCGCAGCTTGCGTCTTTGCACCCTGCACGCCATCGATCGGATAAGCGTCGTAACCGGCGATGACCAGCAACCGCTGGATACCGGCGAGCCGCGCCTGCGCGTCGTCATAGTTAGCCTCTTCCGCCAGGTTAACGACCGGTCCTTTCGGAGAATCCGCTGGCTTGGCAGCGCTGAAATGCGCCTGTTGGCTCGCCGGGCAGCCGCGCGCGCTCGCGATGTCGAAGTCGCCGTTGCGGATGCAGAATTCGGCTTGCCCGTCTTGCGGCAGCGGCGCGCTGCCATAGACCGGTGGCGTGCGTGAATGCACATAGGCCATGTCGACGTCGAGCGGCCCGTCGAGAACCTGCCGGCATTGTCCGGGGTCGAGGCGGAACCAGCCGCGTGTGGCGACATTGGCGCGCTTTTCGAGCCCGATTGCCGCTTCCATGCGGTAGCTGGTGCGGTTGCACAGCGTAAGCTCGGCGCGTGCCGGCGCTGCGGCCAGCAGGACGATTGACGCGGCAGCCGTGATGATGAGACCGCGAATCATGCGGCCATGCTAGCGGAAGCCCGGCAAGTTCGTCATTCCGGGGCGCCGCGCAGCGGCGAACCCGGAAACCAGAACCTTGCTCTGGATTCCGGGTCCGGGCCTTCGGGCCGTCCCGGAATGACGGGCTATTTACCGGTGCATCAGCGTGCCGACACCGTGGTCGGTGAGCAGTTCCAGTAGCACGGCGTGCGGGACCTTGCCGTCCATGATGACGACGCCCTCCACGCCCTGATCGAGCGCGTAGATACAGGTCTCGACCTTGGGGATCATGCCGCCTGAAATTGTGCCGTCGGCGATCAGCTTGCGCGCATCGGCGACCGACAGCTCCGTGATCAGATTTTTCGATTTGTCGAGCACGCCAGGCACGTCGGTCAGCAATAGCAAACGCTTGGCCTTGAGCGCGCCCGCAATCGCGCCCGCAAAGGTATCGGCGTTGACATTGAAGGTGCCACCGTTGGCCGACGTCGCGACCGGCGCCAGCACCGGAATCATCTCTCGCCCCATCACCTGGTTGAGCACGTTCACGTCGACTTTTTCCGGCTCGCCCACGAAACCGAGATCGATCACCTTTTCGATGTTGGAATCCGGATCGACCACCGTGCGGCTGACCTTGCGCGCATGCACCATGTTGCCGTCCTTGCCACACAGCCCGATCGCCTTGCCACCGGCGGCGTTGATGTAGCCGACAAGCTGCTTGTTGATCGATCCAGCCAGCACCATTTCGACGATTTCGACGGTCTTCGCATCTGTGATGCGCAGGCCGGCCGCGAATTCGGATTTGATGCCGAGCTTCTTGAGCATGGCCTCGATCTGCGGGCCGCCGCCATGCACCACCACCGGATTGATCGCGGTTTGCTCGAGCAGGACGATGTCGCGGGCAAAATCGCGCGCCATCTGTTCCTGGCCCATGGCGTGTCCGCCATATTTCACCACGACGGTTTCCTCGTCGTAGCGCTGCATGTGTGGCAGCGCCTCGGACAGGATCCGGGCCTGTTCTTGCGGGTCGATCTTGGGCGCTTTGCTCATCGTCTCGGCCTCGTGTGGCGAAGGGGTTCTAGCCGATGCGACCGGCTCCCGACAATGAGTTATCGCTTTCGCTCATCCAGCAGGCGGGCGATGGCGGCGCGCAATTCAGGCATGCCTGTGCCGTCGTGGGACGAGGTCGTCAGCACGCCGGGGAAGGCACCCGGCCGCTTGGCCAGCGACGCCTCGACCCCGGCAATGCGGGCCTCAAGCTCGGAGGTTTTTATGGCGTCGGCTTTGGTGAGGACGATCTGAAAGCTGACGGCGGCCTGGCGCAGTTCCTCGAAGATGAGGTCGTCGGTGTCTTTAAGACCGTGGCGGGCGTCCACCAGCACATAGACACGGGCCAGATTGGCGCGTCCGCGCAAATAGGCGCCGATCAGCGCCGTCCAGGCCGCGACCTTGGATTTTGCGGCGGCGGCATAACCGTAGCCGGGCATATCCACGATATTGAGTTCGGAGCCGCCGTTGAAGAAAATCAGTTCCTGCGTGCGGCCGGGTGTCCGTGATGTGCGGGCGAGGCTTTTACGGCCGGTCAGCGCATTGACCAGGCTTGATTTGCCGACATTGGAGCGGCCGGCAAAAGCAATCTCCACGCCGCGCATCGGCGGCAGCGATGCGGGTGTGCCGGCAGCGGCGACAAACTGCCATTCGCCGGCGAACAGGTGTCGACCGGTCTCGATTTCAGCGCGTGTGAATTCCTCGGTCTTCATGCCGACACTTGTTGCACGGCTTGTTGGATGCCGTCACGCCCGCAGCTCGCGGCCTTGCTCAGGTCGGCTGATCGGTTATTCCTGGGTTACTTTTTTTTTTGGAAAAGCCGTTTGATGCTTTTCCATGTACCCTTCAGGTTGTCGAACAGCTCGATCTTGGCGCCGTGCTTGCGCATGATGATGCTTTGCTGCGCCACCGACAGCGAGTTGTTCCACGCCCAGTAGATCACCAGCCCGGCCGGGAAGTTCGCGAGCATGAAGGTGAAGATCAGCGGCATCCAGTTGAAGATCATCTGCTGCGTCGGATCCGGCGGTGCGGGATTGAGCTTCATCTGCACCCACATGGTCACGCCCATGATCAGCGGCCACGCACCGAGGTGCAGGAAATGGCCGACCAGCGGCAGCATGGTCGGGTCGACCGGGATGAGTCCGAACAAGTTGAAGACGTTGGTGGGATCCTGCGCCGAGAGATCGTGAATCCATCCGAAGAATGGCGCATGACGCATTTCGATGGTGACGAACAGCACCTTGTAGAGCGAGAAGAACACCGGAATCTGGATGGCGATCGGCAGGCAACCCGCCAGCGGATTGATCTTTTCCCGCTTGTACAACTCCATCAGCTCTTGTTGCTGCTTGGCCTTGTCGTCGGCGTAGCGCTCGCGCAGCGCAGTCATCTGCGGCTGCACCGCCTTCATCTTCGCCATCGAGGCATAGGATTTGTTGGCCAACGGGAAGAACGCGGCCTTGATCAGCACGGTGACGATCAGGATCGCGAGGCCGAAATTTCCGACGAGGCGGTAGAGATAGTCGATCGCGAAGAAGAGCGGCTTGGTGATGAAGTAGAACCAGCCCCAGTCGATCAGCAGATCGAAGCGGTTAAGATTGAGCTGCTTTTCATACTCGTTGACCACCGCCACTTCCTTGGCGCCGGCGAACAGGCGCGCGTCGGCGGAGCCGGTCGCGCCCGGAGCAATGGTTTGCGCGTCGAGCAGGTAGTCGGTCTGGAAGGTCGGCAAGCTGCCAAGCGTGCCGGTCGAGAAACGCGCCTTGAGACGCGCGGTTGTGTCGGGCACCAGCACGGCCGCCCAGTATTTGTCGGTGATGCCGAGCCAGCCATTGGTCACGTCAAAATTGACGGCCTTTTTCTCGGTGATGTTCTTGTAGGTGTATTCCTGCAGGCCGGATTCGCCGAGAACGCCGACCAGGCCTTCATGCAGGATGTAGTAACCGGCGGTTGGCGGCGTACCATGGCGGGAGATCAACGCATAAGGGTAGAGCGCGACTGGACTTGAACCCTTGTTGGTGACCTCATCCTTGATCGAGAACATGTATTTGTCATCGACCGTGACGGTGCGGCGGAATTCGAGGCCTTCGCCATTGTCGTAGGTCAGGATCACCGGATGCGAGGTGCTGAGCGCGCCGGATCCCGACTGCTTCCACAGCGTATCCGCGGTCGGTAATTTCACATTGGTGCCGGCCGTCCCGGTCCAGCCGAACTCTGCGTAGAACGGATCGGCGGTGCCGGATGGCGAGAGCAACACGATGGGCGGCGATTTAGGATCGACGGTCTCGCGAAATTTGACCAGCGCCAGATCGTCAATGCGTCCGCCCTTGAGTGCAATCGACCCCTGCACGCTGTTGGTTGCGATCTGCACGCGCGGGGTTGCAGCGAGCGCCGCCGCGCGATCGATCGGTGCCGCGGCCGCGGGCGTTGCCGTCTGGCCTGGCACCTGGGCCGGGCCGGCCTGTGTCGGCGGCGCCTGGCCGGGCTGGGCGGGGGTCGGTGCGTTCTGTTTCTGCGCTTGCTGCTGCGACTGGAGTTGTTCCTGGCGCGCTTTTTCCTGCGGGACAGCAAAGAAGTATTGCCAGCCGAGCAAGACCAGCGCCGAGAGCGCAATGGCGAGGATGGTATTCTTATTGTCGGTCATCGGGATTCCATTTTGCCGTCGCGCCCCGCGTGTACTCGCCGCAACGCCCCTTCGAATTCCTAAGTCATCCGGTCAAACGGCAGTTCAAGCGCGGCTCGCCGTCCGACCAGCACATAGTCATGTCCCGCACGCAGCCGGGTGGCGGCTGAAAGCCGCACAATTTCCCGCAGGCGGCGGCGAACCCGGTTACGCTCGACGGCATTGCCGACCTTCTTCGATACGGTAAAGCCGAACCGGGCAGGTCCCTGGTCGCGGCGATTGCGTGCTTGCAGGACAAATGCGGCGGCGGGTGCCTTGGCCCCGGTCGCCGTAGCCAGAAAATCCGCCCGTTGCCTCAGTCTTTCCATGAAAGCAATGCGCGGCCTTGCAGCCGCCGTCAGGCGGACAGCCGCTTGCGTCCGCGCCCCCGGCGCGCCGACAAGACCTTGCGTCCGCCTTTGGTTGCCATACGCGAGCGGAAACCGTGTCGGCGCTTGCGTACGAGCTTGCTCGGTTGATAGGTCCGCTTCACGTTCAGGATCTCCGCTGGGCGCGCCGTGGGCAAGGAGGACGAGGTCCTCAAAACGCCAAGTAACCCGAAGTCTTTCGGGCCGGCACACGATTTGCGCGGCTTATAAGGGAGGGGCCTTGGCCCGTCAATGCGACGCCGGTTTTGCCGGTGTTGCGGGGTCAAAACGCCTCACAAGGCGGTGAGGGCCCCCCGGCGGGACCGCCGCCTCGTGTATATAGTGTGAATGTCTGTTCGCTTGCCTTCCGCCGACCAGCCGCGCGGCTTCGCCTTGCGGCTGCTGCCACTGGTGGTGATCGTCGTCCTTTCCGCCGTGGCCTATTTCGCGGTTGGCGAGGAGACCATCTCGCTCCATGGTCTCGTCCGGCATCGCATGGCCATCTTCGGCTTTGTTTCCAGCCACCGCATGCTGGCCCTGCTCACCTACATCGGGATCTATATCATTACGGTTGCCGTCTCGGTGCCGGGGGCTGCCTTTCTGACGGTCGCCGGTGGATTTCTGTTTGGGCCGTTGGGAGGTGCTGCGGCCGCGGTGGTGGGCGCGACGATAGGCGCGACGCTCATCTTTCTGGTAGCCCGCACGGCACTCGGCGAGCCTTTGCTGCGGCTGGCAGGCCCGCGCGCCAACCAGCTTGCGAAAGGCTTTCGCGACGACGCTTTCAGCTACCTTCTCTTCTTGCGGCTGGTGCCGGTATTTCCGTTCTTCGTGGTCAACCTGGTGCCGGCCCTCGCTGGTGTGCGTCTCGGACCATTCATTGCCGCGACTGCGCTCGGCGTCATCCCTGCAGCCGTCGTTTTTGCGTTGGCGGGCACGGGCCTCGACAGCGTGATCATGGCGCAGAAGGAAGCGTATGATCAGTGCGCCGCGTCGGGCCGACTGGATTGTCGCATGGTGTTCGACACTTCCGACGTGTTCACGCCACAACTGATCGTGGCGTTGATCGCGCTCGGGCTGCTGGTGCTGGTGCTGGTCGTGCTCCGTCATTGGCGCGCTCGCTCGCGCGCCGTCATGTGATACGAACGTTATTGTTGCGGGTCAGAGTTTAAGGGCCATGACGGAAGTACTCGCGCCGGACATTTGCGTGATTGGAGGAGGGCCTGGCGGTTTGTCGGCCGCCGCGGCCGCTGCGGCATTTGGAGTGCCAACGGTTCTGGTTGAACGCGGCAAGATGGGCGGCGATTGCCTCAACACCGGATGCGTGCCGTCCAAGGCCCTGTTGGCGGCGGCCAAACGCGCCGAGTCGATACGCAATGCAGGAGACTTCGGCGTCGCTGTCCAGAGCGTCGGAGTTAATTTCGCCAAGGTGCGCGATCACGTGCAGGGCGTCATCGCAGCGGTCGCTCCGGCTGACTCCGTCGAGCGTTTCACCGGGCTGGGGGTTCGCGTTATTCAGGCGGCGGCAATATTTAAAGACCGCAAGACCGTCGTCGCCGGCGATATTGAAATCCGCGCACGACGTTTTGTCATCGCGACCGGTTCGACGCCGGCAATTCCGCCAATTCCCGGCATCGACAACGGGCCTTACCTCACAACCGACAGTATTTTCGATCTCAAGGCACGGCCGGAGCATCTTGTCATCATTGGCGGCGGCTCGGCTGGTCTGGAGTTGGCGCAGGCCTTCCGCCGTCTGGGCAGTTCAGTAACCGTTCTGGAAGCGGCGCAGCCGCTTGTACAGGACGATCCTGAATGTGCAGCCATTGTAATCGACCGGCTCGAGCGCGAAGGCGTGGTCATCCATCGTGACGCGAATGTCGTTGCAATCATGCACGCGGGTGCGACCGTGACGGCGACTATCCAGATTGCGGGCGCTGAACAGACTATCACCGGCAGCCATCTGTTGATCGCCGCCGGACGTAAGCCGGCGATTGATGAGCTCAACCTCCCTGCTGCGCGAATTCGCCACGATCTCGCCGGCATTGCTGTGAACAGAAAGCTCAAGACCAGCAACCGGCGCGTCTATGCGATCGGAGATTGCGCGGCGGGGCAATTAAAGTTTACGCACGCGGCCAACTATCATGCCGGCCTGGTGATCCGGAATGCGCTGTTCCGTCTTCCTGTGCGCGTCAACAACGACGCTGTGCCGTGGGCGACCTTTACGGAGCCCGAACTCGCGCACGCTGGCCTGACCGAAGCGCAGGCGCGGGCACGCCGGATCAAAATCCGCGTTGCGCGCTGGCCCTATCACGACAATGACCGTGCACAGACCGAGCGCGAAACGCACGGTCACATAAAAGTCATCACCACGCGAAAAGGTAGGATAGTAGGCGCCAGCATTGTGGGGGCGCAGGCCGGTGAGCTGATAGGCGTGTGGGCGCTCGCGATTGCGCGGCGCCTGAATATCCGCGCATTGACCGACATCGTTCTGCCTTACCCCACTTTGGGGGAACTCGGAAAACGTGTAGCCATCGATTTCTTCGCGCCTGGTTTGACGAGTCCTTGGGTGCGGCGCATCATTGGCTGGATGCGAATCTTCGGTTGAGGTGATTTTGGAAGCGGGAATCGAAGCAGGCGCGAATGGTTCAGAGCCGAGGCCGGCGCGGAAGCCCCGCGTCGGCCTTTCCGGCAAGCTATTGTTTCTCACCATCCTGTTCGTGATGGTGGCGGAAATTCTGATCTATGTGCCTTCGGTCGCCAACTTTCGCCTGAACTGGCTGAATGACCGGCTGGCCGCCGCGCATACCGCCGCGCTCGTGCTTGATGCCGCGCCAAGCGGCATGGTGCCGGAAAGTCTGGCCAACCAGATCCTCAAGAGCATCGGCGCCCGCGCCGTGGCGATGAAGATGGGAAATCAGCGGCGTCTGCTCGCGGCATCCGAAATGCCTACTGAACTCGCGCAGGACATCGACATGCGCGAGGTGTCGTGGTGGCGTTCGATCATCGATGCCTTCGATACGTTGCTGACCAGCAAGCCCGGCGATGTGATCCGCGTCGTGGGTGCGGCGCCGATGGGCGGCGATTTCCTCGAGATCGTTCTCAACGAAGCGCCGCTGTACAAGGCGATGTGGACGTTCTCCGTAAACATCCTGCTGCTGTCGCTGGCGATCTCCGGCATCACGGCGATGCTGGTATTCTTTGCGCTGCATTATCTGCTCATCCGCCCGATGTGGCGCATCACCCGCAATATGGTTGCGTTTCGTGCCGATCCGGAAAATCCATCGCGCATCATTGCGGAGAGCGGGCGGCGCGATGAAGTCGGCACCGCTGAAGAAGAGCTCGCCGCCATGCAACGCGAGCTCGCCTCGATGCTGCACCAGCAGAGCCGCCTTGCGGCGCTGGGCCTGGCAGTTTCGAAGATCAATCACGATTTGCGTAACCTGCTCGCGTCGGCACAGATTTTCTCCGATCAACTCTCGACCTTGCCTGACCCGAAGGTGCAGCGCTTTGCGCCAAAGCTCATGCGGGCGCTCGAACGGGCGATCGCGTTTTGCCAAAGCACGCTCTCCTATGGCGCGGCGCAGGAGCCACCTCCGGATCGCAAGACGATCGAGGTCGAGCCGCTGGTCGAGGAAGTGCACGAGGCGCTGGGTCTGACCCTCGACGTGCCGATCCGGTGGATCGTAGCCGTGGAACGCGGTCTCACAATCGAGGCCGATCACGATCAATTGTTTCGCGTTCTCGTCAACATCGCGCGTAATGCGGTGCAGGCGCTGGAGGCGCGTGGCACCCGCGATCCGGCACGCGATCAAATTCGAATTACCGGACGGCGCGAAGGCAGCGTCGTTGTGATCGAGGTATCCGATACCGGCCCGGGTGTTCCCGAAAAAGCCCGTGCCCACATGTTTCAAGCTTTCCAGGGTGCAGCGCGCGCCGGCGGTACGGGATTGGGCCTGGCGATCGCTGCGGAACTGGTGCGCGCACACGGCGGTGAAATCCGCCTGGTGCCAGGAACAATCGGCGCGACCTTCAGCATCACGATCCCGGATCGCGCAGTCGATCTGAGTACACGACGTGGTGAACGCGTCCGCGCCTGAGTCCGGGAAGAGACTGTAACGCTCGGTGTTCGTCGCATAGGGGCGCGTTACAGGTATTTTAGTAAAGGATATTGACATGGTGCCGCCGGTGAATTTGCTCGCGGTCGCGACCGCCGTGCCGCCACACAAGCTTGAACAGCGCGCGGTCGCCGATGCCGCACGCCAGGTCTATGGACGCACGTTCGCGCGCTTTCCGAAACTTGCCGACGTATTCATCAACGCCGGCATTGAGAGCCGTTATTCGGCGCGATCCCTCGAATGGCTGAGTGAACCGCACGATCTGGCGCGAGCGCACGAATGCCTATGTTGAGAGCGCAAGTGAGCTGTTCGTGACAACGGCGCGCGCGGCGATTGAGCGTGCGGGAATTTCAGCGCGCGACGTCGATGTGGTGGTGACGGTGTCGTCGACCGGAATTGCGACTCCCAGCCTTGAGGCGCGCGTCGGCCCCGAAATGGGTTTTCGACCGTCGATCATGCGGGTGCCGGTCTTTGGCCGCGGCTGTGCCGGAGGCGTTTCCGGCCTCACCCTCGGTGCGCGGCTTGCGCGCGCCGAACCGGGCGAGGTCGTTCTTGTGGTCGTGGTCGAGCTGTGCACGCTGACCTCGCGCACCGATCGCGGCACCAAATCGGACGTGATCTCGTCGGCGTTGTTCGGCGACGGTGCCGCCGCGGCGGTGTTGCGCGCCGGCCCCGAAGCTGCGCCGTTGCGCGTCGGCGCTGCGGCCGAGCATACCTGGCCGCGCACGCTCGACATCATGGGATGGGTGATCGATCCGATCGGCTTCCGGGTGATGCTCTCGCGCTCGTTGCCGCGCTTCGTCGAGCAGCGCATGGCTGGGCCGATGCGGCGCTTCATCAAGTCAGCCGGACTGCGAGCGCCGCAGCTCGTTTGCCATCCCGGCGGCGCCAAGGTGCTCGACGCGATCGAGGTCGCGCTCGAATTGCAGAAAGGCACGCTGCGAGACGAACGCGAAATTCTGCGCAGCTATGGCAATATGTCGGCGCCGACCGTGCTGTTTGTTCTCGAGCGCGCGCTGCGACGCGGCTTGCGCGGCTCGGCACTGCTGTCGGCGCTCGGCCCGGGCTTTTCGGCAAACTTTCTGGCGCTCGAGGCCGCGCATGGGTGAGGGCGCCTGGCTGGTCGCATTCCTCGGCGCGCAACGGCTCGTCGAACTCGGGCTTGCGCAATTCAATACCGGGCGTCTGCGTGCGGAAGGCGGCGTCGAATTCGGCGCGGCGCATTATCCATTGATGATTGTCCTGCATGGCTTGTGGTTGCTCGGGCTGTGGACGTTCGGTCACGATCAACCCATCAACGTGTTCTGGCTGACGGTGTTCGTGTTCCTGCAGATCGGCCGGGTGTGGGTCATTGCGAGCCTTGGCCGGCGCTGGACCACGCGCGTCATTGTCCTGCGCGGCGCGGCGCCGGTTGCCCGCGGGCCGTATCGCTGGATCCGGCATCCGAACTATCTGATCGTTGCGCTGGAGATTGCAGTGGTCCCGCTCGCGCTCGGCCTGCCTGGCTTCGCTCTGGTCTTTTCGATCGCCAACGCGGCGCTGGTCGCCTACCGGATCCGCGTCGAAAACAAGGCGCTGGCCTGGGCCGCAAGGCCGGCATGAGCGCGCATAGCCGCAACCCTTGCCAATAAGGGGTCAAGACGATAGCTATGCCCCCGGTCCCGCAGGCCGGTGTTCGGCGGCGGAATCAAGCGCCCGTAGCTCAGCTGGATAGAGCACCAGACTACGAATCTGGGGGTCAGGAGTTCGAATCTCTTCGGGCGCGCCACCCTTTCCGCCTCGGCGCCGGTAGCTCAGCTGGATAGAGCACCAGACTTCGAATCTGGGGGTCAGGGGTTCGAAATCCCTTCCGGCGCGCCACTACTTCTGGATGACGATGCCGCAATGAAATTCTTGCCGACGACGCTGCTGTTACTCGTCGCGTTTGCTGGCATCGCAAACGCGCAAAATTCGGAACGCCGCGGCCGTGTGGTTGTCAAGGAATTCTGCGCGCGCTGCCACGCGATCGGGAAAACCGGCAATAGTCCGCATGCCAGCGCGCCCCCGTTCCGCACAATCGGTCGCAGCTTCGATCTCGATGAGTTTTCCCGCCGGCTCGAGCGCGGCATATCATCAGGTCACCCGGACATGCCCGAGTTCAAGCTGAGCCCCGACGACGCGCTCGCCGTGAGCGCCTACCTGCGAACAATCCAGCAGTAGAGCGCGAGGCGTCCGCTCAGCGGTCGATCGTGATCTCTGCGCTGCGCGCGCGCGACACGCAGATCATGATCGTGTCTTTACGTTCATGCTCGGCCAGCACCAGGTCGCGGTGATCGGCTTCGCCCGCAAGCATCTTGGTACGGCATGTCCCGCAGGTGCCGGTTTCGCATGAACTCGGTACGTCGAGGCCGTGCGCACGCAAAACTTCGAGAATGGTCTTGTCGGTCGGCACGTCGAGGACATCGCCCGAGCGCGCGAGCCTCACCTTGAACGGCTTGTCGTCGGCTTTGTGCGTCTCGGCTTCGCTGAATGCCTCGAAGTGGACAGCCGTGGGCGACCAGTGGTCGGTCATCGCACGCACCGCCTCCATCAGTGGTCGCGGCCCGCAACAATAGAGATGCTCACGATTTTTTCGTTCAGCGAGAATGGGACGCAAGTCGAGTGAGCGTGACGCATCGCCCTCATCATAGTGGATGACAACCGTGTCTTTGAATTCCGGTGCGCTCAGCTCGTCTCGGAATGCCGTCGTTTCCGGCGAACGCGAACAGTAGAACAGCCGAAAGCGTTTGCCCTCCGCCATCACCTGCCGGATCATTGCCATCATCGGCGTCACGCCAATGCCACCGGCGATGAACAGAAAATCCTGCGCTCGTTGCGGCAGCGCGAAGTCATTGACCGGCGCGGTTACCGTGATCTTGTCGCCGGCTTTCACGCCGTCGATCAGGCTGCATGAGCCGCCACGGCCATTGCTCTCGCGCTTGACTGCGATCTGATAGCGTTCGCGGTCGGCAGGGTTGTTGCACAGCGAATATTTTCGCAACAGCCCGTTGGGGACACGGACGGCGATATGTGCGCCAGCCGAAAATTCCGGCAAGGTTTTCCCGTCCGGATCCCGGAATTCAAGCAGATGGATGCCGCTTGCGATTTCATCGTTGCGAAGTCACGCGCAGCGACAAGGATATTGGCGGATCAGCGGCCGTCATTGTGTCTCCGGAGCCCGGTTGGGACACAACAAGTGGCGTTTTTGCCGCTGCGAGGCAAGGGGTGGCGTGCAGTGTCAGCGCGCGCCAGTGCTCATGCGTTCGACCGGCCGTGGGCTAGCCGAAGCGACGGGCGCCGCTACTGCGGTGACCGCGCCGTAGGCGTCGGCAAGGCCGGCGCCGAACATGGCATCATGTCCTTTCGGCCCGAGATCCTTCGCGGTCGCCTGCAATATATTTCGGACCTTGTCCGGCGTGAGATCGGGCTTGCGCTGAAGCATCAATGCCACGATCCCGCTCACTTCCGCCGCGGAATAGGACGTGCCGGATGATACTTCATAGCTGCTGTCGGGAGCGGCGACGAGGATTTGTGCGCCGGGCGCGGCGACCGCGATGTACGGGCCGCGATTCGATTGCTCGAACAATTTGTCCTCGGTGTCGGTCGCGCTGACGGCGATTACATTGGGATCGGCAGCCGGGTAAAGCGGCGGCGATTTTGCGCCGGCATTGCCGGCTGCGGCTACCAGCACGATCCCTTTCTTGCGTGCGGCCTCGAGGCTGCGGTGAATGGCGGAATCGGCCGGCCCGGCAAAACTCATATTGATGACGCGTGCCCCATGCGCGGCGGCCCAATCGATGCCTTTGAGAATATTGAAGGTGGTGCCCTCAGCGCCCGCATTGTTCGGGTCGAAGGCGTGCACGGCCAGAACTTTTGCGGCAGGCGCCGCGCCCATCAGCTTGCTATGTGCAGCGACCAGGCCGGCGATGGCCGTGCCATGCTTATGCGCTGCCGCGGGCTCCTTGGCCGTATCGAAGACCCCTGCGATCGACCCGGCCAATTCGGGATGCCTGATATCGACGCCGGAATCGATCACCGCGACCAGCACATCGTCGCCTTTGGCGAGTGCGTGGGCCTGCGGCAAATGCAGCCTGGCGAGTTCGTATTGCGCGGGATCGCCTTCGCTCTTGGCTACGTTGATTTGGGTGTCGGTCGGGCCTTGTTGCAGCGTGAACAGGTAGTTCGGCTGCGCCGATGCCACCACGCGATCGCCTTCGAGCGCGCGCACCACCGTGGTCACCGAGCGACGGTCGGGAATCCGCCAGCGGTAAAGTGTTGTACCGGTCAGCTGGAATGTCTGGGTTTCGATCCGCGTCAGCTGGTGACGCCTTTGCAGGGCATCGATCTGCTGCGCGCTGATAGAATTGGGAATCTCGATGACCACCTCGTCGGGCACCAGGCGGCGTTCATTGACCGGCGGCGCGCCACTCGGGCCGCGGCGGTTCGATTGTTGCGACCGGCGAGGACCGTTGTTGACAGGTCCGTCGTCAACGACAACGCCGTTTGCCGGATAGCCTTGCGGCAGCCCCATGATGATTCCCGGGACGACAGCGCCCCAGCCGGGTCCGTGAAAGCCGCCGCCATGAGGTCCATTATGGGGTCCATTGCCACCGCCGGTGGGCCCGATCGGCCCTTTGGAGCCAACGTCGGATGAGGGACCGCGGTTCATCATTCTTTGCGCCGCAATGGCACTGTCGGCTGTCACCGCCAGCAATGATGCGATCACGCAGATCAGGGCGGTTGGTTGGCTACGCATGACGTGACCTCCGGTGGCGGCGGGCGTCGTTCAGGCTCACTCGGCCGTGGCGATGAAGCCGACGACTTTGTCCGCCTGCAGCTTCTTCACGATGGTGGCGAGTTCGCCCTTCGGAATGCCGGTCACTGCGACGCGGACCTTGTACAGCCCGCCGGCCATCGGCCCAGCTGCGATCGACAGCTTGTTGGCTTCGAGGAACTTGGTGATGTCATCGGACGATGCCTGCGGCGCGAAACGAATGAGCGTGAAGGCACCGGCGCCCGGGTCGGTGGTCGGCGCTGAGGCGGTTTGGTAACCCGCTGTCTTCGTTTCCTTGAGCGCGATGTCCGCCAGCAGCCCGGCCTGCAGCAGGATTGCAATCGCGGCGGCGCTTGCCGACCAGGCCAGCGTGCGCGGCGACAGGCTTGCGAAGAATTCGGAGACGCGGCCACCGAGGTTGAATGACCCGGCCTGCCGGCGCGCCGGCTCGGCGTCGATCGCGGCGAACAGTTTTTCCATTGCGCGCGGCGACGGCGCGCCAAGCGTTTCATTAAGGTGGATGGTTTCGCCCAGCTCGTCGCGCACCAGCGCGTAGCGGCGGGCGAGGTCAGGATCGCGCGCGAGCGCGTCTTCAACCCGTTGCGTGTCGCGACGGCTCAGCGTGCCCGCGGCATGCCAGGGCAGCAGGTTCTCGATCTCGCTGCGCTCTGGCGCGTCCTGGTTCGTCGCGTTCATGGCCAACCTCGATCTATTCCTTGCTCCTTCAGGAGCTCGGAGAGTTTCTTGCGCGCGTAGAACATACGCGTCTTCACGGTCGCCTCCGGGATGCCGACGATCTCGGCTACTTCTTCCACCGACTTCTCGTGGTAGTACACGAGGTCGATGATCTCCCGATGGTCCGCCGAGAGCCTGGTCAGGCATTGCCGCAAGGCCGAGCTCTTGTCTTTCTTCGCCAGGGTCGTTTCCGGATCGTCAGCGTGATCCTCGATCTGCCCCGCCGTCTCGTCATCCAGTTCTTCCTCCGGTCGGCGCCGTAGCGCCGACAGGGCTTTGAACCGCGCGATGCTCAACATCCATGTCGATGCGGCGGAACGGCCCTCGAACTTCCCGGCTTGTCGCCAGATGTCGAGGAAGACCTCACTGATCAAGTCTTCCGCCGTCGCTTCGTTGCGCACCAGACGCAGTACGAACCGGTACACACGAACATGGTGCCTCGCGTACAGCACCTGCATGGCGAGCCGGTCGCCGCCTGCGATCCGCGATATCAGAACTTCATCTGAAGTCGTTTGCATCGCAGGTTTGATCGACTCGTGAATGGGTCGCGTGGCGGGGCGCCCAGGTTCAATGCAATTCGAAGAAACTTGCGTGCACCGGCCGCCCCGGGGGTGATCGCCGGGTAGTTTTCCCTTTTCGGGCGCGCCTGGGCAAGAGAAAGCCGCCAAATACCGGCATTTACCCGCTAATGGCGTGAAAAAAGAGTGACGCGGCTCCCCAATGGCAAATAGCGGGGCCGGGGCTTTGAACCTTTCCGGGGCTCGCGACGACCCATGTTCAGGATGTGGCAATCACATCCCTTGCCACCCAGGCCCTTGAAACAGGAGAAACGTCATGTTCCGCAAGCTCGCTCTCGCCCTCGGCGCCACCGTTGTGATCGCTTCGGCCGCGCTCATCCCGACTTCCGCTTCTGCCCATATGCACGGCGGCCACGGTGGCCACGGCTGGGGCCACGGTTGGGGCTACGGCATCGGCATCTACGCGCCGACGACCTACATCGCGTCCGATTGCTACTTCGTCAAACAGCTCGTCGATACGCCGGTCGGTCCGCGCGTACGTCGCGTCCAGGTCTGCAACTAATCGAACAGCTACAGAATTAAATCACCCCGGCTTCGCCACGGCGAAGCCGGGGTTATCTTTTTGCCTGCGCAGAATTTGGCGTCCTCTTGCCGTAGGCCAGAATTTGTTATGCTTCTGCCTGACGTCATGCCCGGCCCTCTGCCGGGCATCCACGTCTTGAGACTTTCAGCGAGTTAAAGACGTGGATGGCCGGGACGGGCCCGGCCATGACAATTTTGCAGGTGCGGGCATGCTCGAAGGCTTCAAGCGATCGGAAATCAAGACCAACGGCGCGCGCATCGTTACTGTCATCGGCGGCAGCGGACCGCCGCTTCTCTTGATGCACGGCAATCCGTTCAATCATCTGTCGTGGCTCAAGATTGCGCCAACGCTGGCGCGCGAATTCACCGTGGTGGCCACCGATCTGCGCGGCTACGGCGATTCGGAAAAACCGCCCGGCGGCGATGACCATTCCGGCTATTCGTTCCGCGCCATGGCACAGGACCAGATTGAGGTGATGGCGGCGCTCGGGTTTGATCGCTTCATGGCCGCCGGTCACGATCGCGGCGGCCGTGTGCTGCATCGCATGTGCCTTGACCATCCCACGGCAGTGACGCGCGCGGCGATCCTCGACATCATTCCGCAGCATCACCTGTTCAACAATATCAACAAGCAATGGGCGACATTTTCCTGGCACTGGTTCTTCAACATCCAGCCATTTGACATGCCCGAACGCATGATGGGCGCCGATCCCGACTGGTTCATTGAAAAGAAACTGGCGAAAACAAAACAAGGCTTGAGTTTTTTCGACAAGGATGCGCTGGCCGAATACAAGCGCTGCTTTCGCAATCCGGCAACAATCCATGCCATCTGCGAGGACTATCGCGCCTGCGCCGGCGTCGATCTCGCCATGGATACCGGGGATTTCGAGGCTGGCCGCAAGATAGACTGTCCCGTGCTTCTGCTGTGGGGCGCGACCGGCGGCGTCGGTCGCAACAGCAAGCCTGCGCCGGCTGAAATCTGGCAGCGCTATGCGTCCAACATCATCAGCGCGAAAGCGCTGCCGTGCGGGCACTATTTGTCCGAGGAAGCGCCGGAAGAAACGACTACTGCGCTTCGCAATTTTTTCGCTGCCGGATAGTCAGGCAGTCGCTGCCGGCTCGGACAGGAAGTTCTTGACCGCGTACCAGAGGAGATGCCGGTTGCTGCCGTAGCCCGCGCTGTGCGCGGTCTGCGGCAGGATCACAAATTGCCTGTCGCCGTTTGGAAGCTGACGATAGAAATCCAGCAGGTCGTCGTTCGTTGAATTGCCGTCGAACTCGCCGCGAAGCATAAGCACCGGCGAACGCAATTTCGTTGGATCGACGATCGGCAGATTCGCGGCCATGTCGATATAGGTGCCGCTCGGTACCTGATCGCCGAATTTCATTTCGTCCGCGATAATTGCCTCTGGTACCGCCGGGTCGTAGAGCGCAGGATGGCCATCGCGCGTGAAGATTGAACTAATCATCTTTGCATCACGCTTTCGCCGCGGGCTCGCGCGTAGTGCATCGATCTTGGCTCTCCGACGTGCGATTTCTGCCGCTCCGTTTCCCTTGTAGGTGAAAGCACAAAGTACCAACCGGTCCACCGGCTCTGGTTGGGCCTGCGCGTAGGCTGCGGCGCGGATGCCGCCGGACGAGGTACCGTAAAAGTGTGCCTTCTTCTGACCGGTTTCTTTCATAACGACCGGAATTGCTGCCTTGAGATCTTCCACACCACTCGCAATGTCCGAATTATTGCCCGATGAACCCGAGCGGCCGTAGCCGTCATGGTCCATGGTCCATACGTCGTAGCCGTCGTGGGCGAACACGTTCATCATGGAGTATTCGCCCTTACCGGGCACGGTAAGGTCATATGACGAGCGAGAAGAGTTCGAGGAGCCGTGTACCAGGAACAAGACCGGAAGAGGCGGCTCGCCGGGAATTGGCGCGCGAGCGCGCTTTCGCCAAAGGTTGAGCTTTACATCGCCCTTCCGGGCCCAGTATTCCGCGCTCCATATTTCGGTGTTTGTTGCCGCTTGTACCGGTCCGGCAAGACCGGACAGAAATCCGGCACCGGCAGCTAATCCGGCGTTTTTGAGAACGGTACGACGGGGAAAAGTAGGCTCGGATTTGCTCATGGCCGCCTCCCGATGGGCCGCCAATTCGTTCGGTCGGCGGCCTTATTTCGGACAGACTAGCAGATTGACGAAACGACGGGCAGTCCACTCGCCCAGCGGGGCTAGTTCTGCTAGGGACCGGTCAAGACGCGCTTGGGCGCGTGGCGCCCAAGGTTATAAGGCCGGCGCGAACCGGAGGAATGATGGTTAAGTCGCTGCGCGCGGTGGCGCGATTTTTTCAGCACACGATCGGCTGGAATCGGATCGGGGTGCTCCTGAGCATCGCCATCATTACGATCGCAGTGGTGGTTCTCTTCCACATGCTGCGCGACATCAACGTTGATGAGGTGTATGCGGCGCTCAAAGCCACCGAGCCGCGCCATATCGCCGCTGCTGCGTTTTTTGTGGCCTGCGGCTATTTCACATTAACCTTCTACGACTGGTTTGCCCTGCGCACGATCGGACGCAACGAAGTTCCGTACCGCATTGCCGCGCTCACCGGCTTCACCAGTTATTCGATCGGGCACAATATCGGGGCAACCGTCTTTACCGGGGGCGCCGTACGCTACCGCATCTATTCGTACTACGGGCTCGACGCCGTTGAGGTGGCGAAGATCTGTTTTATCGCCGGCCTGACGTTCTGGTTAGGCAATGCCACCGTGCTCGGTCTCGGCGTTACCTATCATCCGCAGGCCGCCGGACCGATCGACCAACTGCCGCCCTGGATAAACCGCGGCATCGGCATCGCCATGCTGGTGGTGCTCACGTCATATGTCAGCTGGGTGTGGAGCGCGCCGCGCGAGATCGGGCAGGGCGAATGGAAAGTGCATTTGCCGAGCGGACCGTCCACCTTGCTGCAGATTTGCATTGGCATCCTCGATCTCGGCTTTTGTGCGCTTGCGATGTACATGCTGTTGCCGGACGAGCCGAACGTCGGATTCGTGACGATGGCGGTGGTGTTCGTTTCGGCGACGTTGCTGGGTTTTGCCAGCCATGCCCCTGGAGGGCTCGGCGTCTTTGATGCCGCGATGCTGGTGGCGTTGTGGCAGTTCGATAAGGAGTCCGTGCTGGCCGGACTGCTCCTGTTCCGGATGCTCTACTATATTGTGCCGTTCGTGATTGCACTGCTCATTCTGGGTTCGCGGGAACTGTGGCTCAACATGCATGGCAAGCGGCGGGCGGTGGAGCCCAAAGCCATCACGTCCGCGACCGCTCCTATCCGCAGTGAGATTGAAGCCGAAAAAACCGACGCCGGCTGATGATGGCGATAGATGAAGACCGCCGCGATTTTCCATCCGCCACCGGATTGGCTAGCCGATTGCGCGGCGCATGGCGCGTCTTGCGTGGTCGGGGCGACGCCATTACCAGCGCTGAAATCGTGCGTGCGCCCGGACGCGCGCTCGCTCACCCACAAATTTTGCTGGTAGAGCAGCTGATCGCCGGTTTTCCGAGCGCGGCAATTATACTCGATCATGAGAGCCGGGTAATTGCATTCAACGAGGCGGCAACCGGTATCGCGCCGGCCTTGCGGCGCGGTGAACCTGCGCTCATCGCGTTACGCATGCCCGATCTGGTCGATGCGATCCGTCGCGCGGCCAAACGGGTGGAACCGCAACGCGTGGAATTTTTTGAACGCGTCCCGCTCGATCGGTGGTTCGAGGCTTTCGTGACTCCGCTCAGTCTCTCGACCAGCGCAGGCAACGCGGCCGACGTCTTGCTGATGACATTCAACGATCTGACGCCCTTGCGCCGGGTCGAGGAAATGCGCGCCGACTTCATTGCCAACGCCAGCCATGAGTTGCGCACCCCGCTTGCGGCGCTCCTTGGGTTTATCGAGACCCTTCAGGGCACGGCAAAGGATGATTCCGCCGCGCGTGAGAAATTCCTTGCGATCATGCAAGGGCAAGCGACCCGTATGGCTCGTCTCATCGACGACCTGCTGTCGCTGTCGCGCATCGAACTCAACGCCCATTTGCAGCCAAATACGCCGGTCGATCTGGCGCCGATCGTGCGGCAGGTGGTCGACGGCTTACAAACTCTGGCGCGGGACCGCGGTGTCGAAATCAAGGTCACGTCGCCACCGGACACATTGGTGGTGCTGGGCGATCGGGACGAGCTGATCCGCGCGCTCGAGAACCTGGTCGAAAACGCGCTCAAATACGGCGCCGCCGGCAAACGCCTCGACATTACGCTTGCGCGCGGCCAGACCCGGGGCGGCACGACCGAGGCGCGTTTAGCGGTACGTGATTACGGTCCCGGCATTTCACCCGAGCATCTGCCGCGGCTGACCGAGCGGTTCTACCGTGTTGATGTCGCCGACAGCCGGGCGCAAGGCGGGACCGGGCTCGGCCTGGCCCTGGTCAAACACGTGCTCAACCGGCACGGCGGACGCCTGACAATCGAAAGCACTTTGGGTCAGGGCGCGACCTTCACAATGCATCTGCCCTTACCCACCGGCGATTCCCCGGCTTCCGATGAAATCTGATTAGTTTCAAATGCTTAGGCTGTCATGTGACTGTCACCAAAGCTTTATAGAACGGTGACATGCGACGCTTATGGCTGACCCCGACTTCGGATTTTCGCAAGCCAAGAACAAACGAAAAAACGTCCGAAGCCGTCGTGGAGAGCGTTTTTAGAGCAACAGCGGACGTCCAAGCGATTGGACGTGGGGACATCAGGACCGGGGGCCCGCTGCGGCCCGCGTTCGTCCTTGACCGCAAACATGGAGAGAACCTGTGAAACACTGGACCGCATTGGCAACGGCCGGCTTCATCGCCGCCGCCGCGTTCGTTCCGGCCAACGCTGCCGACATCTCTGGTGCCGGCGCCACCTTCCCCTATCCAATTTACGCCAAGTGGGCGGACGCCTACAAAAAAGTCACCGGCAACGGATTGAACTATCAGTCGATCGGTTCAGGTGGCGGTATCAAGCAGATCACGGCCCGCACCGTGACATTCGGTGCATCCGACATGCCGCTGCAACCGGCTGAACTCGAAAAGATCGGCGTCATCCAGTTCCCGACTGTCATGGGTGGCATCGTCCCCGTTGTGAATCTCGATGGCATCAAGAGCGGCGAACTCACGATCGACGGGCCAACGCTCGCAAAAATTTTTCTCGGCGAGATCACCAAGTGGGATGATCCGGTACTTAAGAAACTGAACCCGAATGCCAAGCTGCCGTCGCAGGCGATCGCGCTTGTCCACCGTTCGGACGGTTCCGGCACCACCTTCATCTTTACCAACTACCTGTCGAAGGTGAGCGAAGGCTGGAAGTCGAAGGTCGGCAGCAACACCTCGGTTGAGTGGCCGGCTGGGATCGGCGCCAAGGGCAACGAAGGTGTTGCCAACAACGTCGGTCAAACCAAAGGTTCGATTGGCTACGTGGAAACCGCCTACGCCAAGCAGAACCACCTGACCACGACCAAGATGGTCAACAAGGACGGCAAGACGGTCGAGGCAACGCCCGAGGCCATTATGGCGGCCGCCGGCGGCGCCGACTGGGCGCACGCGCCTGGCTTCTACATGATCCTGACCGACTCGCCAGGCGCCAAGTCCTGGCCGATCGCGGGCGCGACCTTCATCCTGGTGCCCAAGCAGCCGAAAGATCCGGCCGCGGCCAAGGAAGCGCTCAAGTTCTTCGAATGGGCCTACAAGAACGGCGACGAGATGGCGTCGGGGCTGGACTACATCCCCATGCCTGACAATGTCGTCGATCTGATTGCTGCCAAATGGAAGAGCGACATCAAGGACGATAGTGGCAAGCCGGTCTACTAAGACCGACGTGATCGGGAAAAGGCGCCCGCCGGCGCCTTTTCCTTGTCCACTGCCAATAAATACGAGTCTTGTATTGCGGCCGGCAGGCCGCTTGAGTGGCTCCCCCGATGCGCGTTTAGTCAAAGGGAGAGCCGGATGCAGCCTTCGGGGAGGCGATCCGTGGTTGATGTAGCGTTGCAAGGCGGAGCCGCCATGACGACCCCCCAGGTCGATCGCGCAAGAGTGCTGCGGCGTCTGCAATTGGGCGACGCTGTCTATCGCCATCTCACCCGCACGGCCGCCATCACTGTTCTTGTCATTCTGGGTGGCATCATCATTTCCCTGGTCGATGGGTCGTGGCTGGCGCTGCGGACCTTCGGCTTGAATTTCCTGCTCGTCGACACCTGGAACCCGGTCACAGAAAAATTTGGTGCCATCGCGCCAATTTACGGCACGCTGGTCACGTCGGCGGTCGCAATGCTGATCGCGGTGCCGGTCGGTCTGTTTATCGCGCTGTTCCTCACCGAATTGTGCCCGATGTGGCTCCGCCGCCCGATCGGCATTGCTATCGAGCTGCTCGCAGGCATCCCCAGCATCATCTACGGCATCTGGGGCCTGTTCGTGTTCGCGCCGTTCCTGCAGCAATATGTACAGCCGTTCCTGATCAATGTGTTCGGTGAAATCCCGGTGCTCTCGACGTTGTTCGCGGGCCCGCCTTACGGAATCGGCATCCTGACCGCGGGTTTGATCCTCGCCATCATGGTGCTGCCTTTCATCACTTCGATTTCACGTGACGTGTTTACCGCGGTGCCACCGGTGCTCAAGGAGGCTGCGTATGGTCTTGGCTGCACGACCTGGGAGGTCGTGCGTTACGTCGTGCTGCCGTACGCGCGTGTCGGCGTTATCGGCGGTGTGATGCTGGGGCTCGGCCGTGCGCTTGGCGAAACCATGGCAGTCACCTTCGTGATCGGCAATGCGCACCGCATTTCGGGTTCGCTGCTCGCGCCAGGCACGACGATTTCCGCGACCATTGCCAACGAATTCACCGAAGCGGTCGGCGATCTCTACACGTCGGCGCTCATAGCCCTCGGTTTGATCCTGTTCGTCATCACTTTCATCGTGCTCGCGGCAGCCCGCTACATGCTGATGCGACTCAATGCACGGATCGGAGTTTGACGATGGCGCTCTATGAAACCCGCCGCCGCCGCAATGCCGTCGCCGTCGCGATGTCGGTCGGCGCCACGCTGTTCGGGCTGACCTGGCTCGTCGTGATCCTGGGCGTGCTGCTGTGGAAAGGCTTCAGTGGCCTGTCGCTCGATGTTTTCACTCAAATGACGCCGCCACCAGGCGCTGCCGGCGGATTGCTCAACCCGATCGTTGGCAGCCTGGTTCTCACATTCATTGCCGTTGCGATCGGCACGCCGCTCGGCATCCTGGCCGGAACCTACATGGCGGAATATGGCCGCTACGACCGGCTGACCACGGTGGTGCGCTTCATCAATGACATTCTGTTGAGCGCTCCGTCGATTGTCGTTGGCTTGTTTGTGTACGAAATCATGGTCGCCCGCATGGGGCATTTCTCCGGCTGGGCCGGCGCGGTGTCGCTCGCGGTCATCGTTGTGCCGGTGGTGGTGCGCACGACGGAGGACATGCTCACGCTTGTCCCCGATACGCTGCGTGAAGCCGCTGCGTCCATCGGTCTGCCGCGTTCGCTCATGATCCGGAAGGTTGCCTATCGCGCTGCCCAGGCCGGCATGGTCACCGGCGTGCTGCTGGCGATAGCGCGGATATCCGGTGAAACCGCGCCCTTGCTCTTTACCGCTCTCAACAACCAGTTCTGGAGTCTCGATCTCAACGCCCCGGTCGCCAGCCTGCCGGTGGTCATCTTCCAGTTTGCGCTGAGCCCTTACAAAGACTGGCAGGATCTGGCCTGGACCGGCGCTCTCATCATCACGCTGGCGGTGCTTGCACTGAGTATCGTCGCGCGGACCCTCGCGGCACAGGGAAAATCGTCATGAGCGTAGCAGCTATCACCGTCCCGACCGTCACCCACACGCCGGCAAGCGACGGAGATCTCACCGAGAAGATCTCGATCCGCGATCTCGATTTCTTTTACGGTGATAATCGCGCGCTGAAGAACATCAACGTGCCGCTCTACCAGGGTAAGGTGACCGCATTCATCGGTCCCTCCGGCTGCGGAAAGTCGACGCTGCTGCGTATCCTGAACCGGATGTACGACCTTTATCCCAACCAGCGCGCCGCCGGCCATGTCCGGCTCGACAACGACGACATCCTGTCTCCGTCGCAGGATCTCAACCTGCTGCGCGCCAAAGTCGGAATGGTGTTCCAGAAGCCGACGCCATTCCCGATGACGATCTATGAAAACATTGCCTTCGGTATCCGGCTTTATGAGCGGTTGCCGAAGTCGGAACTCGATGATCGGGTCCGCAGGGCGCTTGAACGCGCTGCGCTGTGGGGAGAGGTCAAGGACAAGCTCGGCGCCAACGGGCTATCGCTCTCTGGCGGCCAGCAGCAGCGCTTGTGTATTGCCCGGACCGTCGCGGTGCAACCCGAGGTGATCCTGTTCGACGAGCCGTGCTCGGCGCTCGATCCGATCTCCACCGCCAAGATCGAAGAACTGATGGACGAACTCAAGGATGACTACACGATCGCCATCGTGACGCACAACATGCAGCAGGCCGCGCGCGTATCGGATTTCACGGCCTTCATGTACCTCGGCGAGCTTGTCGAGTTCGGGGAAACAACCCGAATCTTCACAACTCCGAAGGATCGCCGCACTCAGGATTACATCACCGGGCGCTTCGGCTAGCACATGATCAGGATCTGATCGAAAGATGACGCCAATGACCGACCATACGATGAAGGCATTCGACGCCGATCTGCAGGATCTCGCGCGCATGGTTGCCGAGATGGGCGGTCTCGCCGAAAAGCAGGTCGCGGATTCAGTCGACGCCCTGGCAAAGCGCGATACGACGTTGGCACAGCGGGTCACGACGGCCGACGTCAATATCGACGCCTTGCAGCGCGAAATTGAGGAAAAGGCCATTCTGACGATCGCGCGGCGTCAGCCCATGGCGGTCGACCTGCGTGAGGTTGTCGGCGCGCTGCGCCTGGCCAACGACCTCGAACGCATCGGCGATCTTGCCAAGAATATCGCCAAGCGCGTGATTGCGCTCAATGCCGAATTTCCGCCGCCCAAATTGATCCGCGGCGTCGAGCACATGAGCGATCTCGTGCTTGGGCAGATGAAACTCGTGCTTGATGCCTATGCCCGCCGGGACGTCAGCAAGGCCATGGCGGTGTGGCGCGGCGACGAGGAAATCGACGCGGTTTGCACGTCAGTGTTTCGCGAGTTGCTGACCTACATGATGGAAGATCCGCGCAACATCACCTTCTGCATTCACCTGATGTTCTGCGCCAAGAACATCGAACGCATGGGTGACCACGCCACCAACATTGCGGAAACGGTGCACTACATCATCGAAGGCCGCCCGATTGCCGATCAGCGCCCGAAGGGCGACACCACCACCATCGCCGCCCTACGGACGGCGGCCGATCGATAAGAGGCTACGGAAAGAAACCCATGAACGCGCGCATCCTGATTGTAGAGGACGAAGAGCCGCTCACGATGCTGCTCCGCTACAACCTTGAGGCGGAAGGCTACGAGGTGGAAACGTCCGCCCGCGGCGATGAAGCCGACACGCGGCTAAAGGAGAGCACGCCCGATCTGGTGGTGCTGGACTGGATGTTGCCTGGCCTGTCGGGCATCGAACTGTGTCGCCGCCTGCGCGCGCGCCCCGAAACGCGCCAGCTGCCGATCATCATGCTGACGGCGCGTGGCGAGGAAAGCGAAAAGGTGCGTGGGCTCGCCACCGGCGCTGATGATTACATCGTCAAGCCGTTCTCGGTGCCGGAGCTGCTGGCGCGCGTTCGAGCGTTGCTGCGCCGTGCGAATCCCGAGCGTGTCGCGACCGTGCTCAACATCGGCGATATCGAACTCGACCGCGAAAAGAAACGTGTGTCCCGTAACGGGCGTGCGATCGAACTCGGGCCGACCGAATATCGCCTGCTGGAATTCCTCATGGAGCGCCCGGGACGCGTGTTCTCGCGCGAGCAATTGCTCGACGGGGTGTGGGGCTCCGACATCTACATCGATGAGCGCACCGTCGACGTTCACGTTGGACGGCTGCGCAAGGCGATCAATCGCGGCCATGTGCCCGACCCGATCCGCACGGTCCGCGGAGCCGGCTACGCGCTGGACGATCGCTTCGGCCGCATGAATTGACGCTGCAAGCAAATCTGGCACGCGCGAAAAAATGGCCGGGCGTTGGCCCGGCCATGACAAATCCCGACAATCAATCTCAGTTTCGGAATGGCCGCTTGTCGCGCCGGCGATCAGTCATCGGCTGGTAGGCGACGCGGCTGTGAAACGAGCAATAGGGCATGTCGTTCACGGTATCGCCGCCGCAAAAGAAGAAATCCGTGCTGCCGGGATCGCCGACCGGCCAGTGGCAGGTCTTCTCGGTGAGCTGAAGCAAAGTCTTGCGCTGCTCGAGCGGTATCTCGATCAGTTCCGGCTCAGGCTCTACCTCGTATTCGTAGGCGAGCGCCGTGTTGCCGCGCATCGACGCCCTGGGCACCCGCATCATGTGACCCGAAGAGCGCGCCTTGCGCGGCCGTGGGGCTGACGAGGAGGGACTCTTGGCGCGGCCGGAGAGGCCCAGGCGATGAACCTTGCCGATCACCGCGTTGCGGGTGATGCCGCCCAGCTCCGCGGCGATCTGGCTGGCGGACAGGCCGTCCGCCCACAGCTTCTTCAGGAGCTCGACCCGCTCGTCCGTCCAGCCCATTGGGTTTTTCTCCTCAGGCTTCAAGGCCTTGGATGGAATCCAACCCCGTCGTCGGACGCCTTTTCAGGCGCCAGACGCATTACGCGTCAGGGATGGACTAGAAATCGCTCGGTAGCACGAGATGTCGTACTATCTGGCCCGAAGGCTACAATAGGCGGTGACTCCCGTGCAAGCTCTTGCAAGCCCCGGCGCCTAGCTACCAACAGTTTTCCTTTAGAATCCGGCGTTGCGGCATAATTGAGTCGTGTTGACAGGGCGGGGCGCGGCAATAAGATGAAAAAAGTGCCGCCCGGCGAGGCGGCATATTTCTTTTCGGGGCGCGCATGATCCCGAAAAGCAGTCACCAATGCCCGAAAATGGTCATGCGCAGACGAAAGCGCACGATCCGGGACCGTGGGGTACCGGTTTTCGGGCAAGATGATGCGCAGACGACAAAGTTCGATGGAAGAAGCCGGCCGTGAGCTCGCATGTATTGCCAACTTATGCGCGCGTCGATCTCGCTTTCGAGCGGGGCGAGGGCGCTTGGCTATTCACGGCCGAGGGTGACCGTTACCTCGATTTTACGTCGGGCGTCGCCGTCAATGCGCTCGGGCACGCGCACCCGCAACTGGTGCAGGCCCTGAACGCGCAGGCGCAAAAACTCTGGCACGTCTCGAATCTCTATCGCATTCCGGAAGGCGAAAGGCTTGCCGACCGCCTGTGCGCGGCGAGCTTTGCTGACACCGTGTTTTTCCAGAATTCTGGCGCCGAGGCGATCGAGTGCGCGATCAAGATGGCGCGCAAATATCAATCTGCGTCAGGCAAGCCTGAGCGATACCGCATCATCACGTTTGAAGGTGCGTTCCACGGACGCACGCTGGCGGCGATTGCCGCGACCGGAAACAAGAAATATCTCGAAGGCTTCGGGCCGGCGGTCGAGGGCTTCGACCAGGTGGCATTTGCCGACCTCGAGGCGACCAAGAAGGCGATCGGTCCGCAGACCGCGGCCATCATGATCGAGCCGGTCATGGGCGAGGGCGGTGTGCGCGTAGTGCCGCACACCTTCCTGCGCGCCTTGCGCAAGCTGTGCGACGACAATGGCTTGCTGCTGATTTTCGACGAAATCCAGACCGGCATCGGCCGCACCGGCGATATGTTCGCCTATCAGCACACCGGCGTGACACCTGACATCATGACAATCGCCAAGGCGCTCGGCGGCGGATTTCCTGTCGGCGCCTGCCTGGCGACGGCGGAAGCGGGCAAAGGCATGACGGCGGGCACGCATGGTTCGACCTTCGGCGGCAATCCGCTGGCGATGGCGGTGGGCAATGCCGTGCTCGACATCATCATGGCCGATGGCTTCCTCGACCGGATGAAGAAGAACGCGCTGCTGCTCAAGCAGCGGCTGGCCGAGCTCAAGGACCGTTATGCATCGGTGATCGCGGAAGTGCGCGGCGAAGGCCTGCTGATTGGCCTGCGCATGATTCCGCAGGTTTCTGAAATGGTCGATGAATTGCGTGCCGAGAAGATGCTGACCGTTGCGGCCGGCGACAACGTCGTGCGGCTGCTGCCGCCGTTGATCATCGGTGAGAAGGAGATCGCCGAAGCAGTCGGATGCATTGACCGCGCGTGCGCGCGGCTCGCGCAAGCCCATGCGCGGCCGGCGAAGGTGGCGTCATGACCAAGAATGGTGTCCGGCATTTCCTAGACCTCATCGATATCCCGAAACCGGTGCTTGCCGCGTTGATCGACAGGAGCCGCGCCTTGAAGGCCGAGCGTGCGCGAGGTCTCATTGTATCGCCGCTGGCGGGCAAGACGCTGGCGATGGTGTTCGACAAGCCGTCCACCCGCACGCGGGTTTCTTTCGACGTCGCCATGCGCCAGCTCGGCGGCGAGGCGATTTTGCTCACCGCGCAGGAAATGCAGCTCGGGCGGGGGGAAACGCTCGCTGATACCGCGCGCGTGCTCTCGCGGTATGTCGATGCGATCATGATCCGTATTCTGGACCACGAGGCGGTCGCCGAACTGGCGCGCCATGCGACCATTCCGGTCATCAACGGTCTCACGCGGCGCTCGCATCCTTGCCAGGTTCTGGCCGATGTCATGACCTATGAGGAAAAACGCGGGCCGATCCGCGGCCGCACCGTGGCGTGGACGGGCGATTCCAACAACGTGCTGGCAAGCTGGATGCATGCGGCCGAACGCTTCGATTTCCAGTTGCGGGTGGCAACGCCAACGGAGCTGCGGCCGAAAAAATGGCTGATGGACTGGGTGAAATCGTCGGGCGCCGCGATTTCGATCGGCGATGATCCGGAAACCGCGGTCAAGGATGCCGATTGCGTGGTGACCGACACCTGGGTGTCGATGGGCGACCGCGATGGCAAGCACAGGCACAACGTGCTCAAGCGCTATCAGGTCAACGGCCGGCTGATGTCAAAAGCCAAGCCCGACGCGCTGTTCATGCACTGTCTGCCCGCGCATCGCGGCGAGGAAGTGACCGACGAAGTGATCGACGGTTCGCAGTCGGTTGTGTTTGACGAGGCGGAGAACCGCCTGCATGCGCAAAAGGGCCTGCTGGCCTGGTGCCTGCACGTCGACGGCTGACAGCGTTGAAACGAATGCCGGTTATGTCGCCAGCGGGAACCGCAGGCCTCGCATTTCGGACTTTGAACTCTAAATAGGGCTCATGAGCGAACCGCAAACCGCTATTCCGTCGCGCGCGCCATCGGCCACCACCGCCGATGATACCGTCATGCCGTTCGAAGTGGCCAAGCTCGATCTGCGCGGTCGCGTGGTGCGGCTTGGCCCGGCGGTTGACGAAATTCTTGCCCGCCATGCCTACCCGCAACCGGTCGCAAAACTGCTGGGCGAAGCGCTGGTGCTGACGGTCATGCTCGGTTCGGCGTTGAAAATTGAGGGCCGGTTCATCCTGCAAACGCAAGGCGACGGGCCGGTGCGCATGCTGGTGGTGGATTTCATTGCCCCCGACAAAGTGCGGGCCTGCGCACGTTTCGACAAGGATCGCGTGGCTGCGGCGATTGCATCCGGCGAGACGAGCGGCGGCGCGCTGCTCGGCAAAGGCCATCTTGCGATGACCATCGATCAGGGACCCGACACGAGCCGCTACCAGGGACTCGTGGCGCTTGATGGCGGCTCGCTGGAAGATGCAGCGCACGAATATTTCCTGCGGTCCGAGCAGATCCCCACGCGGGTCCGGCTTGCGGTCGCCGAGGAATTGCGCGCGGGCGCGGGTGGCGCCAGCCATCGCTGGCGCGCCGGCGGCATCATGTTGCAGTTTCTGCCGAAGGCGCCCGAACGCGCGCGCGTGGCTGATCTCCATCCGGGCGACGCCCCGGAAGGGGTCGAGCCACATGTCGTCGCGGAAGACGATGCCTGGCTGGAAGGCCAGGCCTTGATCTCGACTGTGGAGGACGTCGAACTGATCGACCCCGCGCTGTCGAGCGAGCGGCTCGTTTATCGGCTTTTTCACGAGCCGGGTGTGCGGGTCTTCCGCACCAGCCCGCTGCGGGCGGAGTGCACGTGCTCGCGCGACAGCGTTGAAGCCATGCTCAAGAGCTTTTCGCAGGACGACCGCGACCACATGGTCGAAGACGGGAAGATCTCGGTGACGTGCGAATTCTGCAGCGCGAACTATCAATTTTCTCCGGGCGACGTCGGCGCCAACCCTAATTGATGGTGCGCTCGGCGTAGGACGAGTCGAGCGAAAAGGCGGGAATCTCGATGTCGAAATGCTGCCCGGCGTCGCTCACCATGCCATAGCTGCCGGCCATGAAGCCGGATGGTGTCGGCAATGGAACGCCGCTGGTGTATTCGAACGATTCGCCCGGCTTGAGCGTCGGCTCTTCGCCGACCACGCCTGGGCCCTTGACCTCCTGCAGGCGCCCGAGCGCGTCGGTAATGCGCCAGTGCCGCGTTTTGAGCTGAACTGTATCTCCGCCGAGGTTTGTAATGTTGATGGTGTAGGCCCAGAAGAAATAGCCGTTGCTGGGCGACGACCGCTCGGAAACAAAGCGGGGAGTCACCGTGACTTCAATCTTGCGGGTTATGGCGCGATACATCTATATGCCGCACAGTTTACTTCGTCGGGGCTTGCCATTCGCTCAACGTCCGGGATTATGACCGAAAGCGCGCATGAAAGAAAAGCCGCACATGGCCCCGGTTTCGACCGAACGCGATCTCCGGCTTGATTTGTTCCGCGGCATCGCGCTCTGGTTGATCTTCCTTGACCACATACCGTCCAACGCGGTGAGCTGGATTACGATCCGCAACTATGGATTCAGCGACGCGACTGAAATTTTCGTCTTCATATCGGGCTACACCGCCGCCTTCGTTTATGGCCGTGCCATGCAACAGCATGGCTTCATTGTTGCCTCGGCGCGGGTGCTCAAGCGCGCCTGGCAAATCTACATCGCGCATGTGTTCCTGCTCGCGATCTATCTCGCCGAAATCGCCTACGTCGCGAATAGTTTCGACAATCCTCTGTATACCGAGGAAATGGGCGTCCTCGACTTCCTCAGGAATCCGGATGTCACGATCCTTCAGGCGCTGTTGCTGAAGTTCAAGCCGGTGAATATGGACGTGTTGCCGCTCTATATCCTGTTGCTGGCGTGGTTTCCGCCAATGCTCTGGCTGCTGCTGCGCGCGCCTTCGATCGCCCTGCTTTCTTCGGCGACGCTGTACGCGTTGATGTGGTTTTTCGAGTGGAACATCCCGGCCTATCCCAAGGGAACCTGGGTGTTCAATCCGTTCGCTTGGCAATTGTTGTTCGTGTTTGGAGCCTGGTGTGCGTTGGGTGGGGCAAAAAACCTCGCGCGCTGGATCAATTCCCGCGTCGTGATCGGTTTGGCGATCGCCTATCTCGTGTTTGCTTTTGCGATCGCGATGACCTGGTATTTCCCCCGCCTTGCGGTCTTCGTGCCCAAGTTCGTCGGCGATGCGATCTATCCGATCGACAAAACCAATCTCGATGTGCTCCGCATCATACATTTCCTCTCGCTTGCGGTGATCACCGTTGCTTTCGTGCCGCAGGATTGGCCCGCACTGAAGTCGCGATTTTTTTGGCCGGCAATCGTATGCGGTCAGCACTCGCTTGAGACATTTTGTCTCGGCGTGTTTCTGTCGTTCGCCGCCCACTTCATGTTTACGGAGGTTTCCAATCAGGTCTTCGCGCAGGTGATTGTCAGTATTTTCGGCATCGCCATCATGGTGGCCGTTGCGGCAGTGATTTCATGGTATAAACAAGCCGAGAGACGGGGTGGGGGACCGCGCCCGCCTGCCGCCAGGCCGGGGTATGCGGGAGGCGATGCATGAAGGGACGCTGGCTGCTGCTTGCGTTGCTGATATTGGGCTGGAGCCCGGCGCGGGCCGAGGATCCGGCCGAATGTCGCGTTGCCGAGAACCTGCTCGAATCAAGCTTTCGGCTGCCACAGGTTGCCCGCGCCCTGGTCAAGAAACGTCTCAACGTTTTGGTCGTCGGTGCCGGATCTTCGCAATTGCCGGGATCGAATGGCGTGGCCAACGCCTATCCGGCACGGCTTGAGCACGCACTCGCGCAGCAACTTCCCGGCGTTGAGATCAAGCTTACAACCGATGTCAAAGCAAAGCGCACCGCAGCCGAGATGGTTAAGGCGCTCCCGGCGGCGCTCAGCGCCGCCAAACCCGAGCTTCTGGTGTGGCAAACGGGAACAGTCGACGCGATGCTTGCGGTTGACCCAGATCAATTCAGTCAGGCACTGGACGCTGGTATAAACATTGCTCATTCGGCAGGCGCTGATGTGGTTTTAATCAACGCGCAGTACAGCCCGCGCACGGAATCAATGATTGCACTTGGGACATATGCGGAAGATATGCGGTGGGTTGCATTGCAGCATGAGATTCCGCTGTTCGACCGATTAAGCATCATGAAATTATGGTTCGGCCTCGGAACGTTCGATTTGTATTCGGCAACGAAAAAACTTGACATGGCAGAGCGAGTTCATGATTGCATAGGTCGTCTGCTAGCCGATCTCGTGGTCTCGGCTGCCAAACCCGAAGAACTGCCAACCAATGGCAGCCGTTAACTGAGATGTGGGAACGCGCACTTGTCGAGCGATAATCCCGGACAACGGGGTAAGACATCGATTACGGCCGCCGCGCTGCTTGCGGGGCTCGCTCTGGCTATGCCCGCGCGCGCCGAATCGAGCGCGCCGAATTGCGACGCTCCGCTCGACCTGATCCGGCTGGCCAATCCGCTGTCGCGCATTGCAAAAAAAGTGACGTTGGGTGAACCGATCACGATCGTTGCCATCGGCTCGTCATCGACCGCTGGTGCCGGCGCGAGCTCAGCCGCATCGACCTATCCGAGCCGGCTCCAGGTCGAGCTCACGCAGCATTTCCCGAGACTGTCTATCACCGTACTCAATCGCGGCGTCGGCGGCGAGGAAGTGCCCGACATGCTCGCGCGGTTCGATTCAGCCGTGATCGCCGCCAAGCCAGATCTGGTGTTGTGGCAGCTCGGCACGAACTCGGTCATTCGCGGCCACAAGCTCACCGATCACGGCACGTTGATCCGTGCCGGGCTTGCAAAAATTCGTGCGACCGGCGCCGACGTCGTTCTGATCGATCCGCAATTTGCGCCGAAGGTGATTGCGAAACCTGAAGCAGAATCCATGGTCGCGCTGATCTCCGCAACCGCCAAGCGGGAAGACGTCGATCTGTTCCGCCGCTTCGATGTGATGCGGCACTGGCGTGATGTTGATCATCTCGGGTTTGAAACGTTCGTGTCGCCCGACGGGCTGCACATGAATGACTGGAGCTATGCTTGCATGGCCAAGGGACTCGGCAGCGCCATCGCCGAGGCGGCGCAGCGGCCGGTGATGTCGGCGACCGCTGCGTCACACCTGGTTCCCTGACGTTACCTCAGACCTTCTCCAGCGCCGCCAGCAGATCCTCGATCAAGTCATCGGCATGCTCGAGGCCGGCTGAAAACCTGACCAGCCCGTCGCCAATGCCGAGTTCCGCGCGCTGATCCGGTGTCAGTCGCTGATGCGTCGTCGTTGTCGGATGAGTGACCAGGCTTTTGGCGTCACCCAGATTGTTGGTGATGCCGATAAGCTGCAGGCCATTGAGGAAGCGGAACGCGCCTTCCTTGCCGCCCTTGACCTCGAACGAGCAGAGCGTTGAGCCTGCGCGCATCTGCTTTTTGATGATGTCGGCTTGTGGATGATCGGACCGCCCCGGATAGATCAGTCGCGTGATCTTCTTGTGACCGGTGAGTGCATTGGCGACCGAGCCGGCATTTTCGGTTTGCCGTTGTACGCGCACCGGCAGCGTTTCGAGACCTTTCAGCATGATCCAGGCATTGAACGGCGACAGCGAGGGTCCGGTCTGCCGCAAGATCTGGTGATAGTTGTCGAGGATCAACTTCTCCGAGCCCAGAATGATGCCGCCGAGGACGCGGCCCTGACCATCGATGTGCTTCGTCGCTGAATAGACGACGCAATCAGCGCCGAGCGTGAGCGGGCTTTGATAGAGCGGCGTCGCGAACACGTTGTCGACGACCAGTTTGGCGCCGGCATTGTGGGCAATATCCGCGACTGCCGCGATGTCGTACACCTCCAGCGTCGGATTGGTCGGCGTTTCCATGAAAAACACCTTGGTGTTTTTCTGCGCAGCCTTCTTCCAGGCATTGAGGTCCTTGCCGTCGACCAGGGTCGAGGTAACGCCGAAGCGCGGCAGCCATTCCTCGATCACCCAGCGGCACGAGCCGAACAAGGCCTTGGCCGCAACAACATGATCGCCTGACCTGACCAGGCCCATGAGCGCGGTCGTCACGGCCGCCATGCCGGTTGCGGTCGAGCGCGCGGCTTCCGCCCCCTCGAATGCGGCCATGCGCTGCTCGAACATGCTCATGGTCGGGTTCGAGTAGCGCGAATAGACGTAGCCCGGAATTTTACCGGAAAAACGCGCTTCGCACTCCTCGGCAGTCGGGTAGACGTAGCCTTGGGTGAGGAACAACGCCTCGGAGGTTTCGCCGAACTGCGAACGCAGTGTGCCGGCATGCACCAGGCGGGTTTCAGGACGGTAGCTCTTGGTCGACGCGGACATAGTGCCTCCTTCAGCCTTGGCGTATCGTCTATCCCGAAAACCGGTACCCGCTTTTCGGAGCCGTACGCGCAGCCAATAAAAAACCGGCCGGAGAAATATCTCGGCCGGGCACACGCGTCCCCGGCCTTTTAGCGATTTATTTTACGTGGCTGCAAGCCGGCCGGCTCAAATGACCACGGGATAAGGTGTTTGTAGCGGGATGCACGGCTTCCCGTCAAGGCGGTCCTCGGGTTAGATCGGCCCAATCGCGAGACAGGTACGCCGTGGCACTTTCTTTTGCTGTCGAGGACAAGGGCATCTTGCCCGATCGGATGATTGCGGCTCTCAACGCCGATGGCGGAATTTTGTCCGAGAGCCAGTTCGCGCCCGACCAGATCCAGCCAGCCAGTCTCGATCTGCGGCTGGGCGATGTCGCCTATCGCGTGCGCGCCAGTTTCCTGCCTGGCCGTACCACCGTTGCCCAGCGCATCGACGAACTCAAATTGCACGAGATCGCTCTGACCGATGGCGCGGTGCTGGAAACGGGCTGTGTCTATATCGTGCCGCTGCTCGAAAGCCTGGCATTGCCCGATGAGATTTCAGCCGCCGCCAATCCGAAAAGCTCGACCGGCCGGCTCGACGTATTTACTCGGGTGATCGCCGACGAGACGCGCGGCTTTGATCGTATCGAGCCCGGCTACCATGGCCCGCTTTACGCGGAGATCAGCCCGCGCACGTTTCCGGTGCTGGTGCGCGAGGGTTCGCGCTTGTCGCAAATTCGCTTTCGCCGCGGCCATGCGCTTCTCGATGCAGATGCGCTGCGCAAACTGCACGCAAAAGAGCGGCTTGTTGATGCCGACGATGCCGACGTGAGTGAAGGCGTTGCTGTCGGCGTTGATCTTTCCGGTCTGGGTCCCGGCGGCCTGGTCGGCTATCGCGCCAAGCGCCATACTGGACTGATCGATGTCGAGCGTCGCGGCGGCTATGCCGTACTCGATTTCTGGGAGCCGATGCAGGCGCGTCCCGACAAGAGCCTGATCCTCGATCCCAATGAGTTTTACATCTTGGCTTCGAAAGAAGCCGTGCAGGTGCCGCCCGACTACGCCGCAGAGATGGTGCCGTTCGATCCGCTCGTCGGCGAATTTCGCGTCCACTACGCAGGCTTTTTCGATCCTGGCTTTGGTTATGCTGGTGCCGGCGGGAAGGGCGCGCGCGCGGTGCTGGAGGTGCGGTCGCGCGAGGTGCCCTTTATCCTCGAGCATGGTCAAATCGTCGGTCGTCTCGTTTACGAGAAGATGCTCGCAAAGCCCGAAAAACTATACGGCCAGGGCATCGGCTCGAATTATCAGGCGCAGAGCCTGAAGCTTTCGAAACATTTCAAGGCCTGACGACGAGGATATCGCGCTTGCCGCGCGCGCAGGCCATTCGCTATTCTGAAACTGCGCGGGCGTAGTTCAATGGTAGAACGGCAGCTTCCCAAGCTGCATACGAGGGTTCGATTCCCTTCGCCCGCTCCAATATTTAGCGAAAATCTTTGGGGGCAAAGAGACTTCAACACGCCTGCGTGATCGTTGGAACTACGGCTTAGCCGCCCGCGTTTTCTCGCCGAACCGAAACGCGAGGCATGCACAATGCCGTTGTTATTGTATTTTCCGCTTATCGTTTGGATGGGGATGATGGAGCTGGTGCAACAGGAAGTGCGCGCGCCAGAAAAAAACATGATGCTGGCACCAACGCAGCGTTGACGTCGCTAGCGTGCGCTACGCCGGTGTGAGAGCGATCTCGTTGATTTTCACTTCGGCCAGCAGTCGCTTTACGTCATCCTCGTGGCAGAGCTCAGTCCCCGGCGACAGGACAGCCGCAGAGCCAGCAGCCACCGCGACGCGAAATGCTTCCGGAAGTGTTTGGCCGGAGGCGCGCGCGGCGACGAGGCCGCCAAGAAAACTGTCGCCAGCGCCAACAGTGCTAACAGGCTCTATCGCGAGCGGTTGCGTGCGATAAGCGTGGTCCGCGGTAACCAAAAGCGCGCCTTGTTCGCCGAGTGTCAGTGCGACGATTTCCACTTGTCCGGCCTTGATAAGATTGCGGCACGCTTCGATGCAGAGGTCATCGCTGGCAAGCGTAGCGCCCACGAGGTCGGATAACTCGACCAGATTCGGCTTGATCAAGGTGACGCCTTCGGCGAGCGCGGTCTTCAAAGCTGGTCCTGAAGTGTCAATCAGGATTTGAGCGCCAAGTTGTTTCGATATTCGGGCCACGCGTGCAAAAAAATCAACAGGGACACCGGGAGGAACGCTTCCGCTGGCGACTACGAATTTCGGCTTTTCCGGCAGCGTGGCCAATTTGTCGAGCACTGCCTCCCATTCGGCACGATGGAGTGCTGAGCCAGGCAACACAAAGCGAAATTGCTCTCCAGTTGATTCCTCATAGGCCGTAAAATTTTCCCGTGTTTCGACATGTGATGGTGTCGCCAGGCTGTCGATACCTTCTCGCTCGACGAGGCGATGCAACAATTTTCCGATCGCGCCGCCGGTCGGATAAATAGCTGCAACGGTGCCGCCAAGCCGATGCGCAACGCGCGCTACGTTGATACCGCCGCCGCCTGGGTCGCGCTTTGGCGCGGAGCACCGCATTTTCCGGATCGGCTCTACGCGTGCGACATTGACGAAAATATCGATGGCGGGATTGATCGTGAGAGTGACGATATCCGGCACGGTGAGTATCACTCCGCTAAAAGGCAGTCTTTTCTTCAGTCTGGTCTACCTAGCGAATGAACATGGGTATTTTTGGTTGCGATTTTAAGGGGCACATTTTTGGAAAATTGCGCGGAACAGCTTTGTAAATATGGCGTTTCCGTTTCTCGTCCGATGACGGCCGGCTGCAAGCGTGCTTAGATCAAGAGCTGCTCGCAGGTCGCGATAGGCGCATTGCATGATTGACCCGCTCTTTTCGCTGTCGGGTTTTGCCGTCGGCATGCTGGTTGGCATGACGGGTGTCGGCGGTGGCGCCTTGATGACGCCGATCTTGATCATGCTGTTCGGTATTCATCCGGCGACCGCAGTTGGCACTGACTTGCTCTACGCAGCCGCGACCAAGACGGGCGGTAGTCTGGTGCACGGCCTCGCGCGTAGTATTGATTGGCGCGTGGTCGGGCGACTCGCGACCGGAAGCGTTCCCGCAACTGTCGTCACGCTGGGCGCGCTATCTCACTTCAATCTCAGTGGCGACGCCGCGCGCAACGTGATTACGCTTGTGCTCGGCGTTGCGCTATTCGCAACGGCGTTGGTGCTCGTGTTTGGCGGCGCAATCGTAGCAGCCTACCGCGCCCGCGTCGCCAAGCTCGATCCGCAGCGCACGGCGACCAATACGGTTCTGATCGGCGCACTGCTCGGAGTGCTCGTTTCCATCTCGTCAGTTGGCGCCGGAGCGATCGGTGTGGTTGCTTTGATTATGCTTTATCCGCAGTTGCCAATGGCGAGGATTGTTGGATCGGACATCGCACATGCTGTGCCGCTAACGTTTATTGCCGGCATGGGACATTGGATGATGGGTTCGGTTGACTGGCATATTGTCGGTTCACTGTTGGTCGGCTCGCTGCCCGGCATTTTTGTGGGCAGCTATTTCGCGATACGAATCCCCGAGCGCGCCCTCAGGCTCGTGCTGGCGGTAACGCTCTTCGTGGTGGCGAGCCGTATTGCCTATGATCACACAACTACGGCAACGGCAATCTTCACCGCCTTCTCGCGGCGGGCAATACCGTAGGTTGACGATTCTGGACCGCTTTGACTTTTATTTCGGACCGAAAAACGGCGATCCCACCAACACCAGGATCCAAATTGCGGCCAGCGCGCCAAAGGCAATAAGCAATACGCTCATTTGTGACCCCCTTTATTCGGCTTTCACTCCCTTGCCGGAGCTTAGCACACATGGGGGTAGTGCGTGGCGGCATAAAAAAGGCCGGCCGCGCATTATTGCGCGGCCGGCCAAAATCAGACTCTATTTGTTAGTTGCCGCCGATGGTCTTGATGACGCTCGACATCGGCCGTGCTTCATCGAGCCCGCCACCCATCTCTTTGAGCACCATGTCGGTGTACTCTTTTTTCGGCTCGGTCGGCGTTTTACCAACTACTTGCACGACCTTATAGCCGCCTTCCTTAAGCTTCTTGAGCAGTTCGGGCGCGGCATGAGCGGTCGCCTGCTGGAAGTCGTGCATCAGGATGATGCCCTTGCCGTGCTTTTCGAGCTTTTTCATCACTGAAGCGACAACTTGCTCCGGCTTGCGCATCTTGAAGTCGAATGAGTCCATATCGGTCGAAAAGATGCCGACATTTCGCTCGCCAAGATATTTAACCAGCTCGGGCGGGTGTCGCAGCGCCGGGAAACGGAAGAACGGATTGACCGGCTTGTTTCCGAGCGCGATGCTCACCGCAGCAATGCCCTTTTCAATTTCGTCCTTACCGTCCTGTTCATTGAGTTTCGACAGATCTTTGTGCGACCAGGTGTGCGAGCCGACGGTGTGGCCGGCCGCGGCAACCTGCTTCAATATTTCCGGGTGCCAGCCAGCGTGCTTGCCAATCGGAAAGAATATCGCCTTGGTGCACTGATCAGCCAGCGCCTTGAGTACTGCCGGAGTATTGCCCGGCCACGGGCCGTCGTCGAAGGTAAGCACGATTTCGTGGTCCTTCAGGAAGTCGTAAGCCTTGAAATGTTCGAAGCCGAAGCCGGGGCCACCGGTGGTATCAATCTCGACCACGCGGGACACGCCGAGTGCGTTCGGATTATCGCACTTGGTTGTTGGGGCGGCCGGGGCAGGCGCGGCTGCAGGGGCCGCCATCGGTGCGGCCGTTGGGGCCTGCGCGTTCTGGGCCCAGGCACTGGTGGCCGCAGATACCGAGATTGCCAGAGCTATCGCCAAAGCGCTGCGCATTACGTTCTCCATATTAAAGAAATGCCCATCTGGTCATATTCATCGCGGCTTTGAACTACCAAGTCAACGTCATGCTCGGATACCACCGAAATGCCAATATTTATTGGCCTGGGGATGGTAAATGTCTCGGGCGGTTTGAAGATTACCACGTTGCCTCGGCTGAACTTCAGGCTTATCTCACCTGACACACGCGAGTTCCGGAGGACGACGATGGCGGCAATCATGTTCCCAGCAACGCTGTCACGGCCGCTTGCGCTGGCCGCGGTTGTTGTCGTGCTCTTGCTGGGGGCCACGCTCGGCCTTTGGGGCTACTACGGCACTGCGATTTTCTTTGAAATGTTACGCGCCGGATGGGCGGCATGTTTTTGACGCAAGTTGAGGCGCTATGAACGCGCGAACGTCGCAAATTCTTCTGATCATTTCCGCGTTTCTGACGGGACTGGTGGTCTTCACCGGCGTGTTTCTTTACGCCACCGGAAATCTGGGCAGCAACAGTCCGGGCACGTCCGCTATCGGCGGCCCGTTCAAGCTGGTTGATCAAAATGGAGCATCTGTCACCGACGCAGACATTAAAGGCCGACCTTTCCTGGTGTTCTTCGGCTACACGCATTGCCCGGACATTTGCCCGGCAACGCTTTTTGAAGTGTCCGAGGTCATGCGTGCGCTGGGGAAAGATGCCGACCGGACCGGCGCATTGTTCATCACCGTCGATCCGGAACGCGATACGCCGGCAGCGATGAAGGACTATCTGTCGAGCTTCGATTCGCATCTGCGCGGTGCGACCGGAGACCGTGCCGCCATCGATGCGGCGGAAAAGGCCTATCGCGTGTATGCGAAGAAAGTGCCGACGACCAATGGCGACTACAGTATGGACCATACGGCACTTGTCTATCTGATGGACAAGCAGGGTCGCTTCGTTGCGCCCTTCAGCCTCAAGCGGCGGCCCGAGGATGCTGCCGCCGATTTACGGCGCTATCTGTAAGGTCGTTCCAGATCTGCGGCAACTCGCCGTTTCTCTTTAGTTCGGTGAGGTAGCGCTCAAGATTGAGCAACGGACGAATTGTGCTTTCCAGCCATGTCGGCTCATCGAGACCGTGCTCGGTCTTTCTCCAACGAAAAGGGGATAAAATGAGTTCTCCGGCCGCCCAATACGCTGCGGCCGAGAGCAGCACCCAATGAAACGGTGTCCAGGCTAGAATCCAAATCTTCTCCGGTACATTGCGGTATCGCAGCCCGCACCATCCAAATACTGCGGTTACAAAATAGCCAAATGCGGCGGTCGCAACGTAGTACGACGAAAACAGCATGGCCGCTGAGGATTCGTCTTGTAAAATAAGCGCGCCCAATTCCCAGAACCCTCCAATTAGAAACGCCGGATGTGCCAGCGCCACGAGCGCATTGCCGCCCACAATTGCTTGAAACGTTACAAAACCGCTGAAGCCGAGATCCTGAAACAGCTGAAACGGATGCCGCATATGCACGAGCCATGTCTGCATCCACCCTTTGAACCAGCGTGAGCGCTGCGCCAACCAGCGGCGAATGTTTGCGGGCGTTTCTTCATAGGTGGTGGAATCGATCACACCGCATCGATAGCCAAACCGGGCTAGGCGCATGCCGAGATCGGCATCCTCGGTGACATTATATGGGTCCCAGCCGCCAACATCGCGCAGCGTTTTGGTGAGGAAATGATTGGACGATCCGCCGAGCGGAAGAGGCAAATCAGACGCCGCAAGGCTCGGAAGAAAGAAGTCGAAATGTCCCGCGTATTCGGCCTTAAAAAAACGAGCATGCCAACTCGTCGCGGTGTCCATGCAGAGGCGCGCCTGGACACACGCGAGATCGTTGCCGGCCGCGCGAAATGCCTGCACCGCGCAGCGAAGCTGGTTTGATTCTGGACGGTCTTCCGCATCATAGATCACCGTGTAGGTGCCGCGTGCGAGCGGTAGTGCGACGCTAAGTGCCTTCGGCTTTGTGCGCGGCTGGCTCGGTGGAACCGGGATCACCGTAATCGGGACTCGATGTTTGCGAGCGGTGATTGCCGCGCGAGTATCGTGGCAGTCGGCCTCGACCGCGATGATCACATCAAGTTTGCCTGTCGGATAGTCGAGCGCCTCGATTGCTGACAGAAGTTGGTCAACCATCCGTGCTTCGTCCCGAAGCGGAACGATAACGCTGTAGATTGGTAATTCTTTATCCAGCGTGCCGAGAACAGTTGGCCGCCTGCGCGCGGCTTTCGATATTTGTCTTGATTGTACGACGACAAAGAGTCGGAAGGCGGCCGGCAGCGCGACGATCGCTGAAAGTGCAATGGTGCCGTACGTCGTAAGTACGGCTGCAAAGACGAGTATACCGAACAGGGACGGAATGACGTTGGCAAGGCGAGCATACGTTGCGGCGGAAAATTTTGGCCAAGTGTGCTTGAGCTGCTCGGAAGCTTTCAAACCGGCGGTGACAAGCACGTGCTCTATGCTGGCATTGAGCGCCACGCGACGTCGCTCATGTTTCCATTTCGCCGAGCGTGGTGAGAGACCAGCGCCGTCACTGCCAACGTTCAAGGAGCGGGCACCGGCCACGCTCACAGCGTCCATTCCCATACGCCACCCAGGCAACGCACTTTCTGGGAGACATTAATACAAATACAACTATAGGACGAGTCGAAATTTTGGACCTGAGCGCGGCGAACAAGAATGACCGCGCATATGTCCTAGTGCTAGAAGGCGCAACCGATGTCGGAATTCATGTCACATTATCTGGTGCCCGCCGCAGTCATCGCGGTGGCAATCGTATTGGTACTCGGATTGTTCAACATGATGCGTGGCGGCTCACCCAACCGCTCGCAGAAACTTATGCGGTTGCGCGTGCTGCTGCAATTCGTCGCCATAATTGTCATCATGGCGACGATCTGGGTTATGGGTCGCTAACTCGAAAAGACGCGCGCTCACTTCATCGGCGCTGCGCGCATATACTCCACTTTCTCTTTTGGCTGCTTGGGCTTCTTTTTCTTCGTGGCAGCGGAATAGTCGGCGGTTGCAGCTTTGGCCGAGTGACCAGCGGTTCCGCAAGCCTGTGCGGATCCAGTGACCGGGAGTGCAAGGAATGAAACAGCAATGGCAATCGTTAGAATCCGCATGAGCGTCACCCCATTCATTGAGACAGAAACCAGATAAGATAGAGCCTACTCCGAATCTCCAGCGGAGAGGAAGGCTGCGCGCGAGGGCAATTAATGGTCGTACTCAACCGCATTTATACCCGTACGGGCGACGATGGCACGACCTCGCTTGGCACCGGCGCCCGGCGCAAGAAATATGATCTGCGCGTCGAGGCTTATGGCACGATCGACGAAGTCAATGCCGTGATTGGGCTGGTCCGTCTTCACACGGCCGGCGACAATGCGCTCGATGCCGCGTTTGGCCGAATCCAGAACGATCTGTTCGATGTTGAGGCTGACCTTTGCCTGGCCGAAAAAGGCCCAGGCGGCGCGCGCCTGACCGTGACCGATGCTCAGGTCCAGTGGCTGGAGACTGAAATCGACAGGCTCAACGCGGATCTGGCGCCGCTGAAGTCGTTTATTTTGCCTGGAGGCAGTGCTGCGTCAGCCTATCTGCATCTTGCGCGCACGGTTTGCCGGCGTGCCGAGCGGATTATGGTTGAACTCAAGGACAGGCCAGGCGAGGGAGTGTCGGAGGCCTCGCTGAAATACGTCAATCGGCTGTCCGACTATCTCTTCGTTGCCGGCCGCTATGCCAACGACAAAGGCGCCCGCGACGTGCTTTGGGCCCCCGGGCAGAACCGATAGTTTGCTGTGCGGCGCAGCATAAACGTTGACAGGCTCACGGCCCCGCCTTTAGCTTCCGCCCGCTCTATTTAAGCGCCCATCCGGATGGGGGATCATGAAAATTCTGGTGCCCGTAAAACGGGTGGTCGACTTTAACGTGAAGATTCGGGTCAAGCCGGATGGTTCCGGCGTCGAACTTGCCAACATCAAGATGTCGATGAATCCCTTCGACGAGATCGCTGTCGAAGAGGCCATTCGTCTGAAAGAGGCGGGCAAGGCGACCGAAATCGTGGCGGTCTCGATCGGGCCGGCTCAAGCCTCCGAAACGATACGAACTGCACTCGCCATGGGCGCCGATCGCGGCATCCTGGTGAAAGCAGATGGTGTCATCGAGCCGCTCGCGGTTGCGAAGATCCTCAAGGCGATCGTCGAAGCTGAAAAGCCTGGTCTCGTGATCATGGGCAAGCAGGCGATCGATGACGATTGCAATCAAACCGGCCAGATGCTGGCGGCATTATTGAATTGGGCGCAGGGGACCTTCGCGTCCAAGCTTGCGATCGAAGGCGATGCCATCAGCGTCACGCGCGAAGTCGATGGCGGACTGCAAACTGTGAAACTGAAAATGCCGGCGATCATCACGACCGATCTGCGGCTCAATGAACCACGTTATGCATCACTGCCAAACATCATGAAGGCCAAGAAAAAGCCAATCGAGGAAAAGGCGCCGGATGCTTATGGCGTCGATGTCAAACCGCGCCTGCAAGTCGTGAAGACCACGGAACCACCGGGGCGTAAGTCCGGAGTCAAAGTTGGCTCGGTGGCCGAACTGGTCGGTAAACTTAAAGATGAGGCGGGGGTACTTTAGATGGCCACGCTTCTCGTCGCGGAGCACGACAACAAGTCGCTCAAGGACTTCAACCAGTAAGGCGCTTACGGCTGCAAAGGCTCTGGGTGCCGATGTGCACGTTCTCGTCGCCGGCAAGGATTGCAAGGCGGCAGCGGATGCCGCCGCCAAGCTCGACGGAGTGAAGAAGGTTCTTGTGGCCGACGCGGGTCCCTACGAGCATCAGCTTGCCGAGCCGCTGGCGGCGCTGATCGTCTCGCTCGCCGGCAGCTACGATGCCATCGTCTCGCCCGCGACGACGACGGGGAAAAACGTCATGCCGCGTGTCGCGGCGCTGCTCGACGTGATGCAGATTTCCGACGTCACAAAGGTGGTATCAGCCGATACTTTCGAGCGACCGATCTATGCGGGTAATGCGATCCAGACCGTAAAATCATCTGACGCCAAAAAAGTCATCACTGTGCGCACGTCGACCTTCCAAGCTTCGAGTGCCGGCGGGTCTGCGAGTGTCGAAAGCGCAGCCGCGGCCGCTGATCCGGGCCTCTCAACTTTCGTCGGCGAACAGCTTTCGAAATCGGACCGGCCCGAATTGACCTCCGCAAAAATTATTATTTCCGGTGGTCGCGCCATGCAAAGCCGGGACAACTTCACCAAATTTATCGAGCCGGTTGCGGACAAGCTTGGTGCAGCGGTTGGCGCGTCGCGCGCCGCAGTTGATGCCGGCTATGCGCCGAACGACTGGCAGGTCGGACAGACGGGCAAGGTCGTCGCACCCGAGCTCTACATCGCGGTAGGAATTTCCGGCGCAATTCAACATTTGGCCGGGATGAAAGACTCCAAGGTGATTGTTGCTATCAACAAGGATGAGGAGGCGCCGATCTTTCAGGTCGCCGACTACGGTTTGGTGGCCGACCTTTATCAGGCGCTGCCGGAGCTGGCGGCGGAACTCGACAAGGTCAAGCGTTGACCACGTCTCAATTTTGTTGTTCCGCCGATGGCATCACGCGGCGGTACGGCGTAAAAGTGCACGGAAAGAACGAAACTTAACCGAATTCGAAGCCAGTAGCCGGGACTTCGCATCGATCGGACAAGAACCATGGCGGTCAATATTCAAAGTGTAGGGGTAATCGGCGCCGGTCAGATGGGCAACGGCATCGCCCATGTCTGCGCGCTGGCAGGGTATTCCGTCTTCCTCAATGATCTGTCGGCCGACCGCATCAAGGCCGGAATGGCGACCATCAATGGCAATATGGCCAAGCAGGTCGGCAAGAAAGCGATTACCGAGGACGACCGCAAAGCCGCGCTAGCACGCATCAAGCCGGCTGAAAAATACGATGCGCTGTCGACCTGCGATCTGGTGATAGAGACCGCGACAGAAAAAGAAGAGGTCAAGCGGAAGATTTTCTCTGATTTGTGCGCGTCGCTCAAAGCGGACGCTATTCTCGCCACCAATACATCGTCGATTTCGATTACGCGGCTGGCGTCATCGACCGATCGCCCCGAGCGTTTCATCGGCATTCACTTCATGAATCCGGTGCCGCTCATGGAGCTGGTCGAATTGATCCGCGGCATCGCCACCGATGACGCGACATTTGAGACCAGCAAGGCTTTTGTGACCAAGCTGCACAAGACCATCGCGGTCTCCGAGGATTTCCCGGCCTTCATTGTCAATCGTATTTTGCTGCCAATGATCAATGAGGCGATCTACACGCTCTACGAGGGCGTGGGGAACGTCGAGGCGATCGATACTGCGATGCGGCTCGGCGCCCATCACCCGATGGGGCCGCTTGAGCTTGCGGACTTCATCGGTCTCGATACCTGCCTGTCGGTGATGCAGGTGTTGCACGAGGGGCTCGCCGATTCCAAATATCGGCCGTGCCCATTGCTGGTGAAATACGTCGAGGCCGGCTGGCTTGGCCGCAAGACGCAGCGTGGCTTCTACGACTACCGCGGCGAAAAGCCGGTGCCGACACGCTGAATTTCCGGCGTCGTCATGCCCGGCCTTGCGCCGGGCATGACATGTGCAGGAGTGCTCGTTTACGCTGCCGCAGCAGGGCGCTGCGGCGCCGTCTCACGCCAGCACGGCAGCGCCGAGACGCGGCCTAACCACTCCTGTACGCGCGAGTAGGGTCCGAGCGGCAACTCAGCCTCCTTGGCATAGAGCAGGTTGGCAGCGACCGAAAAATCGGCAAGCGTCACCTCCTTGCCGACCAGGTACGGCTGTTTGGACAGGTGAGCCTCGAGCAGTGCGGCCTCTTTGTTGAATGCCTCGGTGGCCTTGGCAACAGCGGCCACGTCGGGCGGACCGAGATTGAGAATTTTCTTCACCAGCCGGTTGAAGACCAGAGGCACGCATGCATCACCGCCCCAGTGGGCGAGCTGCCAGCATTGCCAGCGCATGATGTCGGCGCGCGCGCGAGCGTCGTCCGGCCACAGCGAGTTCGGCTTCTGACAAGCGATGTATTGCATAATCGCGTTGGATTCAGTGAGCGTGAAATTGCCATCGACCAACGTTGGAGTTCTGCCGCTGGGGTTAATGGCGAGATAGGCGGCCGAGCGGGGCTTGGTGAGATCGACAAATTCTAGTTCGAGCGGGACGCCGACATAAGAGGCGACCGCGCGCACCTTCCATGTGTTCGGTGACGGCGGAAATGCATAGAGCTTCATGGTTCACTCCTACGGTTTGAGGGGACGTTGGATTTTCAGGCGTGGCATGAAGCTGCGCGCGTCGGCACATCCTCATATTCGTCGTGCCGGCGTACCCAAGCCATGGTGTGGGGCAGCGCACCTTCGTCACGGCCCTTCGGCGCAAAGTCCAGGAAATTGTAGGCGCCGACCAGAATATCGAGGCCACGCGCATACGATGAATAAGTGTGAAAGACGCCTTGGTCCGTCCGGCTGAATACGCTCAGGCCGGGCAATTCTTCGCTGGGAATTTTCCCGACCGCATAGTTGTATTCCGCGCCATTGGCGACTTCGTCCTTCGTGAACGAGACGTGGAAGTCATGATTGAAGTCGTTGGCGAAAGACGACACCCATTTGAATTTCCAGCCCATGCGCTTCTGGTAGGCCTGGATCTCGGCAAGTGGCGCGCGTGACACCACCACCAAAGTTACGTCGCGCTGCGCGAGATGAATGGCAGCGCCGTCGAAATGGTCGGCCAGGTAGGAGCAACTCGGGCAACCGGCTTTCCAGCCTGGTCCCAGCATGAAGTGATAGACGATGAGCTGGCTGCGGCCCTCGAACAAATCGGCCAATGATTGCTTGCCGTTCGCAGTGTCAAAAATGTAGGGCTTTTCCACTCTCACCCAGGGCAAGTCGCGACGCGCGGCGCTGATTTGGTCGCGCGCTTTGGTGAATTCCTTTTCCTTGGCGAGCAGCGCTTTGCGTGCGGCCAGCCATTCGTCTTGCGATACGATTTTGTGCATTGGAAGGTCCTCCGTTCTTTTTAGGGATCAAGATTTTGCCGGCGTCATCCAGCCGATGCCCGCGCCGCCCGGTTCCTTCAGGATGGCGATGCGGCCGACGCCCGGCACGTCGAAGATCGGCCGCATCAATGTCGCGCCGGCGGCCTGCGCCTTCTTCACGCGCGCATCGACGTCATCAACGGCGAGGTAGGACATCCAGCTTTCCGGCACGCCGTCGAATTGCGGGCTGCTCAACGGAAAGAGGCCCCCGACGGGGACGTCGCCACTCTTCGCCACCCAATAGGTGCCGTCCGCCATTGGCATCGCTTCGAAGGTCCAACCGATCGTGCTGGCATAGAATTTCTTCGCCTTCTCGGCATCGCGCGTCATTAGTTCGTTCCAATAGAAACTGCCATGTGACCATGCATGTGCCATGTGAAACTCCTGTGATCAGGTCTCGAGATATTCGCCGAGCTTGTCCATCGCGCTGGTCCAGCCTTTATTGTGATTGTCGCGCGCGGTTTCATCGAAGAATTGCTCGTGAATCATCGTGAACAAGGTGCCGTCGCCGTCCGACTTGAACGTCAGTGTCACGAGGGACTCGCGCTCCGGCGTCGACTTCCACGCCCAGGTGAACACAAGTTTTTCGTTCGGAATTACCTCGCGGTAGACGCCACTGACATCGTGCTCCTCGCCCGATGGCGCTTGCATGACCCAGCGGAAGCGGCCGCCGGTGCGCGGGTCGCTCTCGACGCGCAGCACCTTGACCTCACCCGGCCCCATCCAATGCTTTACTTTTTCCGGGTCGGTCCAGGCCGAGAAGACTTTTGCCGGGGCGGCTTTGAACCGGCGCTTGATCGTGAGGCTTGGTTTGGTGGTGAGGGTGGCCATTTGTCTTCCTCCAGAAATGCGGCGAGTTGATCGAGTTTTTCCGTCCAGAATCGCTGGTAGCGGTTGAGCCAGTCGGTCGCTTCCTGCATTGGCGCAGCGCGCAGACGGCACGCAACGATGCGTCCGCTCTTGGCGCGCGTGACCAACCCGGCATCCGACAGCACGTCGAGATGTTTCATGACCGCCGGCAGCGACATCGAAAACGGTTTCGCGAGTTCGCTGACCGAGAGGTCTTCATTTTCGCTCAGCCGCGCGAGGAGCGCCCGCCGCGTCGGGTCGGCGAGCGCGGCGAAAGTGCGGTCGAGGTTTGGTTTGTGATAGTAAACCATTTGGTTAAGTATAGGACGACAGCCAGCCGTGTCAAGTGGCCCCATGCGGCATTTATGTTTCATTGACAAAGAGACGGTAGAACTGTGCCGGGATGGATCCGACATCACTTGCCGCAGCTTTGGCCGGCGCTCAGATGAGCAATGTGCAGATGGCCATTGCCGCCAAGATGCTGCGCATGAACGCCGACGCGGCCTCCGGCATAGTGCAGGTGCTCGATGCTGCTCAGCAGAATCTCGCCAGCCTGGCCAATGTCGCCGCCGGCGTCGGACAAAATCTGAATATCACCGCCTAGGCCCAGCTTGATCAGTCGGAGTGAGGCCTATGAGCCGAGCGCTGCCTTGATCAACTTGATTGCGTCGTCACTCGCCCACTCGGCAGGTCCCGCGATGGTGCCGATCTCGCAGCCTTGCGGATCCACCAGCAACGTGGTCGGCATACCGAAGGCACGGCCGACGGCCTTGAGATCCTGAAAGGTGCTCGCAGTCGGGTCGGCGTAGTAGGCGAGCTTCTGGACCCCGACTTCTTTCAGCCAGGCCTTTGGCTTGTCCGGATCGCGCGTGTCGATATTGATGGCCACCACCTCAAATCCCGGGCCGCCGAGGCGCTGCTCCAATGCGTCGAGCGCCGGCATTTCCTTACGGCAGGGGACACACCAGGTGGCCCACAGGTTGAGCAGGACGGTACGCCCACGCCAATGCTCCAAAGTCAGCGGTTTGCCGGTGGCGTCCTGGAACGTGAGACTGGGCAGGCGCAACGGGCTCTTGGCAACGTTAACGGCGGCCACCTCGCCACGCGCAAAAGGCGCGAGTTTCTTGGCCAAATCGATGGCCGGACGGCAGGCCGGGTCGCCGCCCGCATTGCGCGTGAGGGTCGCAATCCCGTATACCCCCGCCAGCCCAACGATGACTCCGGCGATTCCGCCCGCCAAAATCATGGCGAGGCGTTTTTTGGCGAAGCTGGATTGGGGACTAGTCATGAGTGGTTTGGTGGATGTGCCATGAGCAACAAGATGTGGGGTGGGCGGTTTACGTCTGGCCCTGATGACATCATGGAGGAAATTAACGCCTCCATCGACTTTGACCGGCATCTCTACCGCCAGGACATTGCCGCGTCCAAGGCTCATGCCGAAATGCTGGCCAAGCAAGGCATTATTGCGGCCGAAGATGCGAAAAAGATCGCTCACGGTCTAGACACGATCCTGTCAGAGATCGAAGCGGGCAAATTCTCCTTCAAGCGCGCTCTGGAAGACATCCACATGAACGTGGAGGGTCGGCTATCCGAGCTCATTGGCGAGGCGGCGGGCCGATTGCATACCGCGCGCTCGCGCAACGACCAGGTCGCGACGGACTTTCGACTGTGGGTGCGTGACACAATCGATGGCCTCGACGCCGCGCTCGCCGGGTTCCAGCGTGCGCTCGTCGATAAGGCGCTGACCCATGCCGCGACAGTGATGCCCGGCCTGACCCATATGCAAACGGCGCAACCGGTGACCTTCGGCCATCATCTGCTCGCTTATGTGGAGATGGCCGCGCGAGATCGTGGCCGCTTCGCCGACGCGCGCAAGCGTCTCAACGAATCCCCGCTCGGTGCCGCCGCACTTGCTGGCACGTCGTTTGCGCTCGACCGTGATATGACAGCCAAGGCGCTCGGCTTTGATCGGCCAATGGCAAATTCGCTCGACGCAGTGTCCGACCGCGACTTTGTCATTGAGACGCTGGCGGCTGCCTCGATTGCCGCAGTTCATCTGTCGCGGTTGGCTGAGGAAATCGTCATCTGGACGTCGCCACTGACCGGCCTAGTCAAGCTATCGGACAAGTTCACCACTGGCTCCTCGATCATGCCGCAAAAGCGCAATCCGGATGCAGCCGAGCTGGTTCGCGCCAAGACCGGCCGCGTCATTGGCGCGCTCAGTGCGCTGTTGGTCGTGATGAAGGGCTTGCCCCTCGCATATGCCAAGGACATGCAGGAGGACAAAGAAGGCGCCATGGACTCCCTCTCGGCACTTTCATTGTCGATCGCGGCAATGACCGGCATGATAGGCGATCTCGAGCCTGAGACCGCGCGCATGAAGAAGGCGGCGGGTGAGGGCTATGCGACCGCAACCGATCTTGCGGACTGGATGGTGCGGACTTTAAAAATTCCGTTCAGGGAAGCGCACCACCTCACCGGCCGGATCGTCGCCAAAGCCGCAGAGGCGGGTGTTGCCCTGCAGCGACTGCCGCTCGCCGCCATGCGTGAGATCGAGCCGCGAATCAGTGACGATGTTTTTGGTGTTCTGTCCGTCGACCGTTCGGTGAAAAGCAGATCGAGCTTCGGCGGCACCGCTCCCAAAAACGTGCGCGCGCAAGCAAAGAAATGGCTGCGCAAGCTCCAGAAAGAGAAACCCTGACTTCGCCTTCTTTGCTTGTTTTGCTATGGTACATTCGAGGCCAGGAGCGCGTATCGTGAACCCGATCTGCCACCGCCCGCTGCTACGACTTGCCCTGATTGGCGCGCTTGCCGCGTCGCTCGGGCTGGCCGCGTGCGGCCGAAAGGGTCCGCTCGATCCGCCACCGGGCGCGTCGCTTGCCGGCGACCAAACGGCCCCGGGCGGGAACGCTAAATATGGTCCTCCGGTCCTCGGTCCCAACGGCCAGCCGCTTGCCCCGGCGGGTCCGAATAAACGTATTCCTCTCGACGTCTTGCTCAACTGAGCGTGTGATGCACCACTTTGCATATCGCGACGGCGTCCTCCACGCCGAGGCGGTAAATCTAGATGCGCTCGCCGCCGCGGTTGGAACACCGTTTTATTGTTATTCGACGGCAACGCTCACCCGCCACTACCAAGTGTTTGCGGGCGCGTTTGCCGACGTGCGTGCGCTCGTCTGCTACGCGATGAAGGCGAATTCCAATCAGGCCGTGCTTCGCACACTTGCAAAGCTTGGAGCGGGCGCCGACGTGGTGTCTGGCGGCGAGCTCAAGCGAGCACGTCTCGCCGGTATCCCGGCCGACAAGATCATGTTCTCTGGCATCGGTAAGACCGCGGCCGAGCTGGCGCTCGCCGTCGACGAAGGAATTCTTTGTGTCAACGTTGAATCCGAACCGGAGCTTGAACTGCTGTCATCGATTGCGTCGGCAAAGGGCCGTAGCGCGAATATTTCCGTGCGCGTCAATCCGGATATCGACGCCAAGACCCATCACAAGATTGCCACCGGAAAAGCCGAGAACAAATTCGGCATTCCCATCAGCCGGGCCCGTGAAATCTATGCCCATGCCGCCAAACTCAAGGGTCTGAAAGTCGCTGGCGTCGATATGCATATCGGCAGCCAGATCACCGAACTCGATCCCTTCGGCAATGCTTTTGCGTTGCTTGCGGAATTCGTGCGGGCGTTGCGTGCCGACGGCCACTCCATCTCGCACGTCGATCTCGGCGGTGGTTTGGGAATTCCCTACCGTGACGATAACGAACCGCCGCCGCATCCTGAGGCCTATGCCAAAGTTGTGAAGCAGGCGACGCGCGACCTCGACTGCCGTCTGATCTTCGAGCCCGGCCGGCTGATCGTCGGGAATGCAGGAATTCTTGTGACGCGCGTGCTGTTCGTGAAGCATGGTGACGCCAAGAACTTTGTCGTCGTCGATGCGGCGATGAACGATCTGATCCGCCCGACGTTATATGACGCGCATCATGAGATTTGGCCGGTTTCCGAGCAGACGCCCTCGGCACGGCGTATCCGTGCCGATGTCGTCGGGCCTGTGTGCGAAAGCGGTGATTTCCTTGCCGTTAACCGCGATATAGCGGAGCCGGTAAATGGGGACTTACTCGCCGTTATGACAGCCGGCGCCTATGGCGCAGTCCAGGCCGGCACCTACAATACGCGGCCTTTGGTGCCGGAAGTGCTGGTCAATGGCTCAGAATGGGCACTGGTTCGTCCGCGCCTTGAAGTTGACCAATTGATTGCGCTCGATCGCATGCCGGATTGGCTTTGAGCGCATGAAGGCCCGCGTGGCCCGGTGGTCCGCTGCATGTTAGCATACCGGACATGAGATTCTCCTGAGCCTGAGCGACGGAGCGGCTTTTGGACGAGTTAAGTGATTTGCCTCACGATCGGGCGCAGCCGACGAGACTTCTGCTCGCGCGGGCGCTTACACGCGCCCGCGGTAGCATTTTGTGGGAACGGCTATGGCCGGCTCTCGCCGCTCTCGCCACGGTCGGCGGATTGTTCCTTGCTTTTTCCTGGGCAGGTCTATGGCTGGCGTTGCCGCCGCTGGCGCGCGCGGTCGGTCTTTTCGTATTTGTCGTTGCCGCCGCCGCGGCGGCGTTGCCGCTAGTCATTCTACGTCTGCCGAGCATCTATGACGGGTTGCGCCGGCTTGACCGCAGTAGTGGTGAGACGCATCGCCCGGCCACCGCTCTTGCAGATCATATTGCCGCGAATAGTCAGGATCCGGTGGCGCAGGCGCTGTGGCGCGCGCATGTCGAGCATGCGTTGCTGTCGGCGCGCAAATTCAAGGCCGGGTGGCCGAGGCCACGGCTGTCGCTGCGCGATCCGATGGCATTTCGCGCGCTCGTGCTCATTCTGGTGGGGGCAAGTTTTTTTGCCGCTGGCGGCGAGCGGTCCAAACGGATTGCCGCGGCCTTCGACTGGCACGGCGTCGTCGCGCCGGCAAACTTCCGCATCGACGCGTGGATTACGCCGCCGGTTTACACCGGCCGGCCACCTGTAATGCTTCAGGGTCTGCGGCCAGGTGATACTGCACAGGCAACTGGACCCGTGGCTGTGCCAGCAGGCAGTCAATTGGTGATCCGCGCGACCGGAAAGGTCAACTTCGATATCGTGCGCCATGGTGGCCTTGAAGATGCCCCGGCGGAAGCGCGTGCGCCGCTGCCGGCCGGCACCGAGGAGCGCCGGCTGATCATTAAGGGCGATGGTTCTGCTGCAGTTCATGGCGTGCTTGGCAGCGATCTGGTTTGGAACTTCACAGCCATACCCGATCGTGCGCCGACGATCGAACTCACCAAAGATCCGGAACGGCAAGCGCGCGGAGCTTTGAAACTTGATTACAAGATGGACGACGACTACGGCGTCGTTGAAGCGAAAGCTACTTTTGCGCTGAAGGACGAAGGATCCTCCGAAAAGCCCCGCCATCCATTGTTCACGGCGCCGGATTATGCGCTCACGCTACCGCAAGCGCGTACGCGCTCAGGCGCGGCGCAGACTACTCATGATTTGACAGAGCATGCTTGGGCCGGCGCAGACGTTGTCATGACCCTGACGGCACGCGACGAGGCGGGCAACGAGGGACGGAGCCAGCCGCGCGAGATGACGCTGCCGCAACGGATATTCGTCAAGCCTTTGGCGCGTGCATTGATAGAGCAACGGCGCAATCTGGCGCTCGATGCCGAGACTAAGCCGTTGGTGCTTACGGCCCTTGACGCATTGAGTATCGCGCCGGAACGTTTCACCCCGGAGTCCGGCACCTTTCTCGGATTGCGCTCGATCTATCACGATCTCGAATACGCCAAGAGCGATGACGCTCTGCGCGAGGTCGTCGCGCGGCTGTGGGACATGGCCGTCCAGCTGGAGGACGGCAATGTATCGCAGGCGGAGCAAGCGTTGCGCCAGGCACAGGAGGCCTTGCGTCAGGCGCTTGAACGCGGTGCCAGCGAAGAGGAAATCAAGAAACTGATGGAGCAACTGCGAGCGGCCATGGATAAATTTCTCCAGGCCCTCGCCGAGGAATTACGAAAAAATCCTCAACAGCTCGCTCGACCGCTCGACCGTAATACACGCACGCTCAGCCAGCAGGACCTCAAGAGTATGCTCGACCGGCTCGAGCAGATGGCGCGTTCCGGTAACAAGGACGCTGCGCGTCAGTTGCTCGATCAGTTGCAGTCAATGCTCGAGAACTTGCAAATGGCGCGGCCTGGCGCCTCGGGCAATGATGATGGCGACGACGACATGATGTCGGCACTTGACGAACTGGGTGACGTGATCCGCAAGCAACAGCAATTGCGCGACAAAACGTTCCGGCAGGGTCAGGACTCGCGGCGCGATCGTCAGCGCGGCCAGCAGGGCCAGAACCAGATGGGCGATCTACGTCAGGACCAGCAAGGTCTGCGTGATCGGCTCAAAAAGCTGATGGACCAACTCAAGCAGCATGGGCTCGGCCAACCCGGTCAGCAAGGCGAGGGCAATGAAATGGGCCAGCTCGGCGATGCCGGTGAGGCCATGGGTCAGGCCGAAGGCCAGTTGGGTGAAGGCGATGCCGATAATGCGGTCGACAGCCAGGGCCGCGCTCTGGATGCCATGCGAAAGGGTGCCCAAGGGCTCGCCCAGTCAATGCAGCAGCAAGGAATGGGTCCCGGGCCCAATGGTCGGCCCGGCCGCGGCCAGGCCAGAGCCCAACAGGACACCGATCCGCTTGGACGGCCGCTGCGCGGGCGCGACTATGGTGACGATGTCACAGTGAAAGTACCGGGCGAAATCGATGCCCAGCGTGCGCGGCGTATCCTGGAGGAACTGCGCAAGCGCTTTGGCGAAGGCTTCCGCCCGCAACTCGAGCTGGATTACATCGAGCGCCTGCTCAAGGATTTCTGACGGAGGATTTCTGTCTGGCGAGCAGAAGTTAGTGCCGCCAGACCAGCGCTTCGCGCACAGCGCCGGTTATCTGATCGACCGAAAATGGTTTTGCAAGGACGTCGTGCACGAGCGCGTCCAGCCCGTGTGCGCGTTCATGCTGGTCAGCGTAGCCGGTCATCAGCATGATCGCGACGTCGGGATGGCTACGGCCGGTCTCGAGCGCAAGTGCGATGCCGTCCATGATCGGCATTTTTACGTCAGACAGGAGTAGGTCGAAGTTGCCTTTGGCCTGATTAAGCGCCTCAAGGGCGCTGGCGCCGTCGGCAGCTTCTGTGAGATCGTGCCCGTCGTTGCCAAGGGCACGTATCAAGAATTTACGTACGGCGTCGTCGTCTTCCGCAATGAGGATCCGCGCCATCGCCTTATTTGGCTCCCGCGACTGCGTCCTGCGGGCCAAAGAAACGGACGACGACATCAGTTGCGCTTTCAGGTGGTGAGACAAGGCGACTGCGGAATTCGAGCTTTTCGCCTGGGCCGATCGTGCTGCGGCTCGGCATCGAGCTCCACGTGTAAACCTCCTGGCCCGCGGCATCGCGTGCGGCAAACCTCAGGCGTGGCACTTCAGTCGGCTTGCCAGCAATGCTGACAATGCTGCCTTCGATGACAAGCGCAGACAAACCTTCCTGCGTTTCTTTCGAAATTCGCATATTTTCGAATTTCAGATTTCGCAGGTTGACCGGTAGCCCGATCGCAGAAAACAGAGAAGCTGTCTGCGGAAAGAAGCGCACGACTTCGCTGCGCGCTCCGATCAGTGCAACGTTAAATGCAAACAGCACAAGGATGAGGGCCGTCCAGTGTGAAGAACGGCGAGCTTTAACCCGGCGTGCCTGCAACCGCTTGCGTCGTGCTACGAAGTTGTCGGCTTCGTCGATTTCCGATTTAGCGGCTGAATGAGGCGAGGTCGGCGGTTCGATCGGCGGGACCACCGATGGCGCATCGACGATGGTCACGGGTTCCGGATGCGGAGCGTCTGCGGACGCACCGCCACTCGCAACTTCGTCGTCATGTTGAGTCGGCATCGCATCGGTGGCAGTGCCGGCGACCGGTTCACCAGGACGTATGACACCGACAGGAGCGCCCGCTTCGCCATCCGCAAGGGCGTCATTCGTAGACGCCGCCATTTCCGGGGCCGCTTCCAGGCCGCTCGCGAACCACGTGGTCTTGCAGCGCGCGCAACGAACGGTACGGCCGGCCGCGCCCAGCGAGGCCGGTTCGATATCGTAGGAGGTGGCGCAGTTCGGACAGGCAATCAGCATGGCATCGTCAGGGTATTTGGGTGCCTAAACGTACCAGCCGTCCGTTAATGGATCGGAAACCATGCCGGGACCCGGAAACGCTGGTGTTTCGGGCTTTTCCCCCGCGCTGCTATGGCGGCCCGGTGATAATCTTGTAAAAGCGCAGGTCCGGGCGCGCGTCGGGGCCGCGGTACGGGCCTTCCGGCAATGGCCTTGGGGGCCTGCCGGGAAGCAATTCGACGGGGTCTATAGCGGGAATTAGTTGGAGAGGGGTGGGTGGTCCAATTCGAGAACGTAGGATTACGCTATGGCTTGGGCCCAGAGGTCCTGCGTGACCTCACGTTCCGGATCGAACCGCATTCTTTCCAATTTCTCACGGGACCCTCCGGCGCGGGGAAGACGTCCCTCCTGCGTTTGTTATTCCTGTCCATGCGGCCAACCCGCGGCTTGATCACTCAGTTCGGTCACGACGTCGCGACTCTTTCACGCGATGCCGTGGCGACGTTACGGCGGCGCATCGGTATCGTATTTCAGGATTTTCGCCTTCTCGACCATATGACGACCTATGAGAATGTCGCGTTGCCATTACGGGTGATGGGCCGCCCCGAGGACAGCTATCGAGACGAAGTTATCGAATTGCTGAATTGGGTGGGGCTCGGTGAGAGAATGTGGGCATTGCCGCCTGTGCTCTCAGGCGGTGAAAAGCAGCGCGCTGCGATCGCTCGCGCGGTGATCGCGCGGCCACAATTGCTGCTCGCCGACGAGCCGACGGGGAACGTCGATCCCAGCTTGGCGCAACGGCTTCTGCGACTGTTCGTCGAACTCAACAAGTCGGGAACATCAGTCGTGATTGCTACCCACGACATCGCGCTTATGGATCAATACGACGCGCGCCGTCTCGTTCTGCACGACGGCCGGCTCCATATTTACGACTGAGGAAGACGATGACTGACTACATGCCGAGCAAATTGAGCATGGCGATGCGCGAGCCAGAAGAGCTGTTGCCGCATTTTGAGACCCCGCTGGTGCCGCGCAATTCCATTTCCGGACGTGCGCTTATCGCGGTCGTTGCTATTATGACTTTCCTCGCATCACTCACGACCGGTGCGGCAATACTGGTCAGTCGAGCGGCGGGCGAGTGGCAGTCAGAAATTTCCCGTGAGGTGACCATTCAAGTCATTCCGGCGCCTGGTCGTGATGTGGATAGCCTCGTGGACAAGGCTGTGTCGGTCTCACGAGCATTTCCCGGCATCGCCGAGGTTCGGCCTTACTCGAAAGACGAATCGACCAAACTGCTTGAACCGTGGCTCGGCACCGGCCTCTCGCTGAATGAGCTCCCGGTCCCGCGGTTGATCATCGTCAAGCTTGCATCGGATGCAACGCCGGATCTTGCACAATTGAGGCGCGTGCTGGCCGAACAGGTGCCGGGCGCCATGCTTGACGATCATCGCGGATGGATCGATCGCATGCGAGCCATGGCCGGCACCGCTGTTGCCGCCGGTCTTTGTGCTTTGATTCTGATGTTTGCCGCGACGATATTATCTGTCACTTTCGCCACGCGCGGGGCAATGGCGACAAACAAGACGGTGATCGAGGTGTTGCATTTTGTCGGTGCGAAAAATGGATTTATCGCCCGAAACTTCCAGCATCATTTCTTGCTACTTGGTCTGCAGGGCGGCGCGATCGGTGGCGGTGCGGCGATTATATTGTTTGCGCTCGCCGGGCTCGTCAGCCGGTGGTTTGCCGGCACCGCGGGCGGTGATCAGACATCGGCTCTATTCGGGTCATTTTCAATTGGATTGGCCGGCTACATCGCAGTGCTGTGCCAGGTTGCGTTGATTGCGGTGGTGACCGCATTAACGTCGCGGCATACGGTCAACAGCACGCTGGAAGCGATCGACTGACATGTTCGCCGGGGTTGCCCGTTGGATAGGTTTTCTGACCATGGCCGTCGGCGCCACGGCGGTCCTCCTGCTCGCGGTCGGATTCGGCTTATTTGTCTCGCGCATCGCCGGAGACGAAGTGTCGGTCGACAATAAAGCGGACGGCATCGTGGCACTCACCGGTGCTGCCGCGCGTATCCCGGATGCGATCGAACTTTTGGCGACAGAACGCGGGAAGCGGTTGTTGATCACCGGCGTGCATCGCGACACAAGCGCGCGAGAGATTGCCCGCCTTACGCCGCTATATTCCAAATACTTCAACTGTTGCATCGATCTCGACCGTTCGGCGCTCAATACGTTCGGCAATGCACTTGAAACCAGGCGCTGGGCGCGCGCACACAACTTTAACTCGTTGATCGTCGTGACCTCAAATTGGCACATGCCGCGGGCTATGGCCGAGCTCGAACACCAGCTTCCCGACGTCACGTTGATCGCCTATCCGGTAATTTCCGAAAAGGCCAAAGTTGAACCCTGGTGGTCGAATTGGGACTCGGCGCGTCTGCTTTTTCTCGAATACATGAAATATCTGCTCGCATGCACGCGCATGCGTATCGATTCCGATAGCGCCATTTGAAGGAGCGTTGTGGTGGTCATACTTCTGCGATCGACTGCCTTCAACGTGTTATTCTATTTAAACACGCTTGTGTATTTGATCGCGGCGTTGCCGACTTTCTTCATGCCCTATCGCGCAATCGTTGCCGTGGCGAAATCGTGGGGCCGCGTCAATCTTGTGCTTCTGCGCGTCGTTGCCGGCATCGACTGCGAAGTCCGTGGCCGGGAGAAAATTCCCAAAGGTCCGATCCTTGTTGCTTCGAAACACCAGTCGGCATGGGAAACATTCGCGCTTCTGCCGCTGATCGACAATCCTGTGTTCATTCTCAAAAGGGAACTGCAGTGGATTCCGATCTTCGGCTGGCTAACCATTAAAGGACGCATGGTGCCAGTCGATCGAGGTGGTGGGTCACAGGCGCTCGCGGCCATGATCGAACGCGCGCGCATCGAGTTGGCCGACAATCGTCAGCTCATCATTTTCCCCGAGGGTACCCGGCGACCCGCCGGGGCGGAGCCTCGTTACAAGTTTGGCGTCGCGCATCTTTACGCTGCCGGCGGCGTGCCTTGCGTGCCAATTGCACTTAACTCCGGCCTGTTCTGGCCGCGCCGCTCCCTTCGCCGTTTCCCCGGCACGGTGGTGGCTGAAATTCTTGATCCAATTCCACCGGGACTGGACAAAGATACGTTCTTTGCGCGACTGCAAAATGATATCGAAACCGCGACGGCACGCTTGATTGCCGAGGGTCGGACAAAAATGGGGAACGAGGAATCCGCGCTTGAATGAAGTTGTCGGGCGCTCGGGGAACTAGCCGCTGGACGACTGATGGATACCCTTAAGTTGTTCCGCCAAGACCTGCAGTTCGGCATCGCGAATGCCCAATGATTGCAATTCCTTTACCGCTGCCAGCACGTAGTCTCGGCAAGGGCCCGAGCGGCCGTGGCCTTGGCGGGCATAATGCAATTGCTCGGTGAGGCTCAGTTGGCCGGCATATTGGCGATGGCCGCGATCAACCACATAGCAAAGCGCGTGTACGCTTTCTTGAGGGTCATCGTCGAGCCAAACCCTGCGCCACGCCTCCCGATAGACCCGCGTAACCTGTTCGCGCGCGCGCAGATATTCGATCGTTTCGGATCGCCGTGCCGATGCCACGCGGTAGGCAATGCCGCGGCAATTGCCGCCGCGGTCCAGGCCGAACACGAGACCAGGCTTTTCAGGGGTTCCGCGGTGCACAAACGAATACACGCAAAGAGCGCGGTGGGCGCCGACGAGACGCGCATTGCGGCGCTCCAAAAAATCGAAGCCGGGCCGCCACATCAGCGAGCCGTAACCGAAGACCCACAGGTCCTCATTGCTTTGATCGGGGCGTGCGTTCATCGTGGCGGCGAATGAGACCACGGCGTTGACGGGACCGGCGAATTGCGTTCGCCTAACAGGGCGGCGGCTTCCATGCAACCCGCTTGCCTGGCACGGGCGCAGAAACGCCGCATTCGGCAGGTTTTGAATTCCAATGATCAGCAACCCAGCAAGCTTGCAGTCGCGCCGCCGGACCGGGCGCCGCTATACAATTCTGCTTTTCATTGTACTGGCATTGATCGCCGGATGGACCGGCTTCTGGAAATTTGCAGCCAGCAAGGCGCAAGAGGCAATCGACGGCTGGCGCCAGCGCGAGGCAAAGTCGGGGCGCGTTTATGAGTGCGGCTCACAGGACGTCGGAGGCTACCCATTCCGAATTGAAGTCAGTTGCGACGGCGCCTCGGCGCTGTTCCGCAGCAATCAGCCGCCGGTTGAGCTAAGGGCTGAAGGTCTCACGGTCGTAGCGCAGGTCTATCAGCCCGGACTGCTCATCAGCGAAATCCATGGTCCACTGACCATTGGTGAATCTGGAAAATCGCCGGATATCATCGCGAATTGGACGTTGGCGCAGTCGAGTGTGCGCGGTACGCCGGCGGCGCCCCAGCGGGCGTCTCTCGTGTTCGATGGGCCGACGGTTGACCGCATGGTTGGAACCTCGCGGCAGAATATTTTGCGGGCCAAGCATATCGAGGTTCACGGCCGGATGGCCGAAGGGTCGGCTGCAAACAAGCCCGTGATTGAAATTGCCATGCAGCTCAATCAGGCTTCGGCCCCTACATTGCATCCAGCCGCAGCTCGGCCGATCGATGCGAATGCCACTGCGGTGCTTCGTGGCTTGAATGATTTTTCGCCGAAGCCGTGGTCTGTTCGTTTCCGCGAGATACAAGCGGAGGGCGGCCGCATCGATATCACCCAGGTCCGCGTCCAGCAGGGCGATATCCTCGCGGTTGGTGCCGGCACGCTGTCAATCAACGGCAACGGTCGGCTGGAGGGTCAGCTGCGCGTGACGATGGCGGGGCTCGATCAGTTTCTGGCGGCAATTGGTGCGCAGCAACGGGTGCAAACGTCGCCGAACATGGACAAGCTCGTCGGCGCGCTCGACCGCTTGGCGCCTGGTCTCGGCGATGTGGCCCGCCAGCAGGCGGGCGCAAATATTTCGCTCGGCATCAATATGCTTGGTGAGCAAACGACGCTCGAGGGCAAGCGCGCGGTGACGCTGCCATTGCGCTTCACAGACGGTGCAATTTTTCTGGGCCCAATCCCGATCGGCAACGCGCCGGCGTTGTTTTAACTTTTGTCCGACGCGTAGGGCTTCGGTAGCGGTTCGTGTGGCAGGTCGGGGTGCGGTCGGCCGAAATCCGGCGACGGCGAGTCCTGGCCGATCTCGACGATACCTTTCCGAATCGCGCGCGTGCGCGCAAAATGCTCGAATAGCGCGTCACCATCGCCTTTGCGAATTGCCTTTGTTAGCGCCGAAACGTCTTCGTTGAAGCGACCGAGCATTTCCAGGACGGCGTCCTTGTTTGCGAGGAACACGTCGCGCCACATGGTCGGGTCAGACGCGGCAATGCGGGTGAAATCGCGGAAGCCGCCTGCGGAGAACTTCAGTACCTCCGAGCGTGTCACTGTCTGCAGTTCGTCTGCGGTACCGACGATTGTATAGGCGATGAGGTGCGGCAGATGGCTGGTGATCGCGAGCACAAGGTCGTGGTGATCGGGTGCCATGACTTCCACATTGGCGCCGAGAAGGCGCCAGAAGTCGGCCAGTTTTTCGACGGCCTTCGGGTCGGTACCTTTTGGCGGCGTCAGAATGCACCAGCGATTGACGAATAATTCCGCGAAGCCGGCGTCCGGGCCGGAATACTCCGTTCCTGCGACCGGGTGCGCCGGTATGAAGTTCACGGTCTTGGGCAGGTGCGGGGTCATGTCGCGTACAACGGAACCTTTGACCGAGCCGACATCGGAGACAATTGCGCCAGCGGTAAGATGCGGGCCGATCTCTTTGGCAACCGGGCCGCAGGCGCCGACGGGAATGCAGACAATGACGAGATCGGCGCCTTCGACGGCGGCGGCATTGCTTTCGACCACCTGGTCGGCGAGGCCAAGCTCGGCAATCCGTCGGCGCGTTTCCGGAGAGCGCGCCGACGCGACAATCGAACGTGCTGCGCCTTGCGCGCGGGCCGCGCGCGCAATTGAGGAGCCGATCAGCCCGACGCCGATCAGCGCCAGACGATTGAAGAGGGCGGCCGGTTTGCTCACGCTGCTTTCCCCAGGAATTCCCTGAGCGCCTGCACCACCAGACGGTTGGCCTCCTCGGTGCCGACGCTCATTCTCAGGGCATTCGGCAGCTTGTAGGCGCCGACCTGGCGCAGAATGAGCCCGCGCTTTGTCAGGAACGCGTCAGCATCTTTGGCGGTGCGGCCCTTGATCTCCGGGAAGTGGATGAGGACGAAGTTGGCGGCGCTCGGAGTCACGGCAAGGCCAAGCCTGCCGATCTCGTCCGTAAGCCAGGCAAGCCAATGTGTATTGTGTGCACGCGCGCGATCGACATGCGCGGTGTCCCGCATCGCCGCAATTCCTGCGGCGATTGCCGGGGCATTGACATTGAATGGGCCGCGGATGCGGTTGATCGCATCGACAATATGCGCTGGCCCGTACAGCCAGCCGAGTCGAAGCGCCGCCAGTCCGTAAATCTTCGAGAAGGTGCGCGTCATCACAACGTTATCCGTGGTGGCGACCAGCTCGATGCCTGATTCATAATCGTTTCGTTGCACGTACTCAGCATAGGCTGCGTCGAGCACGAGCAGAACATGCGCGGGGAGGCCTTTGTGCAACCGCTTGACCTCATCAAATGGAACATACGTTCCGGTCGGGTTGTTTGGATTGGCCAAAAACACGACTTTCGTTTTTGGCGTCACCGCGTTGAGGATCGCATCGACATTGGCGGTAAAATCTTTTTCGGACGCGGCAATTGCTTTCGCGCCGGTGCCCGTGATCGCGATCGGGTAAACCAAAAAACCGTGCGTCGTATAGATTGCCTCGTCGCCGTCCTTGAGATACGCGCGGGCGATCAAATTGAGCAAATCGTCAGAACCGGCACCACACACAATGCGATCTGGATCAAGTCCAAAGGTGGCGCCGATAGCTTCGCGCAAGGTCGACGCGGAGCCGTCCGGGTAGTCTTCGAGATGGTCGCCGGCCGCTCGATAAGCCGCGAGCGCATTCGCGCTCGGCCCCAACGGTGTTTCGTTGGAGGAAAGCTTGAAAACCTTCGCGACTCCAGGTGCGGAGCTCTTGCCCGGAACGTAAGGGGCAATATCGAGCACGCCGGGGCGTGGTTGCGGGCGATTCGCAGTCATGGACGCTTTTCCGAACGATCAGGCCTTGTCGGCGGCAATCGTATAGCGGGTTGCGTGGCTTCCGACGAGGGCTGCCGAGCGTACAGTCGCGCCAGCCTTAACCAAGGCCGCGCTCACCGATTTAAGGTCCGCATGCTTTGGAAAGGTCACGAGTAACGCGGCTCCGTCAAAGGCGCGGTCGGGTACCGCGATGAATTCAGCCTGGGCCGATAGTGCTTCGGCCGCCTTGGCGCTCCAACCAGACACCCGCATGCTCCAAACGGCGGCTTCGGTCACCATGGCGTCGGGCGCCACCCTGGACAGGACGAACACAGGCAATGCAGCAGGGTGATCGGGGCGTTCGACGAAGGGCAAGCGCGCAATGATTTTGGGGGCGGCATCGAATTCGAGCGCACTCCACCAGGCGCCTGCTGACCCCACATCTGAAGCGGGCACCAGACCAAGGTCGCCTTTGGAATCCGATACGGCAGCGACTACTCCGGCCGCGCCCATATGTGGGACGAACGGTACCGTGAAGCCAAAATGAAAGCGTGCCGGAATCTCGCATCAGCGCATCGCCTGCGGACAGATCCGCGTGGACCGAGAATGGCGCCTGCACATAAGTAAAAGTCGAGATGATAATCCGCCAAATGCTTTCGGCGGTATCGACCGGCAAAATGCCTTTGTGCCGTTTGACCAGCCGGCGCATCATTTCGACTTCGCGCGCGGGCCGGAATGCCGAGGTGCCCGTATCCTGGCTGCGCTTGACCGCGATCAGGCGATCGATGATTTCACCACGCTCCATCAAGAGCTGGTGCATCGCCTCGTCGATCCGGTCGATCTCCTTGCGCAGGTCTACCAGCGCGGGTGTTTGGGGTGCTTTCACCATGGCGGCATTGATAGGAGGGCTGAGCGTTGAAATCAAAGAAAACGTTGACTGAAGCCTGCTAGGTTGACAGTAAACCTCTATTAATACGCCCGCGATGCGGGTAGCGCCGGGAGCGCACAGGCAATATGGCTGAGGCCAATTTGACGAGTGCACGTGAGGCCGGGGATGCTCCGCGGGAGGCGGATCAGCCGCACGATTCGCTTGTCGCCCATTTTGGGGCGGACAAGCCGCTCAAGCTCGATGCCGGTGTCGAGCTGACCCCATTCCAGATTGCCTACAAGACCTACGGTGCCCTTAATGCTGCGCGCAGCAATGCGGTGCTGATCTGCCACGCGCTGACCGGCGACCAGCACGTCGCAAGCGTGCATCCAGTTACCAAGAAATCCGGCTGGTGGGAGACGATGGTGGGCCCCGGCAGGCCGATCGACACGGAACGATATTTCGTTATCTGCCCCAACGTGGTTGGCGCCTGTATGGGTACAACAGGACCGTCATCAACCGATCCGAAGACCGGAAAGCCGTGGGGGCTCGACTTTCCCGTCATTACCATTCGCGACATGGTGCGAGCGCAGGCCATGTTGCTCGATCATCTCGGCATCGACAGTTTGTTTTCGGTGGCCGGCGGCTCGATGGGCGGCATGCAGGTTCTGCAATGGGCTGCGAGCTACCCGCAGCGCGTGTTTTCGGCGCTGCCAATCGCATGCGCTACGCGCCATTCCGCGCAGAACATCGCGTTCCATGAGGTGGGCCGCCAAGCAATCATGGCCGATCCGGAATGGCGCGGCGGCCGCTATCATCTGGAGGGTACCAATCCGCGGCGCGGACTCGCTGTCGCGCGCATGGGCGCGCATATCACCTATCTGTCGGACGCCGCACTCCACCGAAAATTCGGACGCAAGTTTCAAGATCGCGAGAATCCGACCTTTTCGTTCGACGCGGACTTCGAGGTCGAATCCTATTTGCGTCACCAGGGCATTTCGTTCGTCGAACGCTTTGACGCGAATTCCTATCTTTATCTGACGCGCGCGATGGATTATTTCGACCTTGCTGCCGATCATAACGGAGTGCTGGCGAACGCCTTCAAACGCACGCCGACCCGCTTCTGTCTGATTTCATTCACCAGCGATTGGTTGTTCCCGACGTCGGAATCGCGCGCCGTCGTGCATGCGCTGAACGCTGCGGGCGCGCGTGTCTCGTTTGCCGAAATCGTCACCGACAAAGGCCACGATGCCTTCCTGCTCGACGAGCCGGAATTGTTCGCGATTGTGCGCGGCTTTCTCGACGGTGCCGGCAAGGCGCGCGGACTTGGGCTGAAAGCCGAGCGATGAACATGCTCAATCGCAATAGTTCCGAACTCGCCATTGCCAACATCCCGCGGACGCCGGGCGGCGCCCGCGTCGACCTGGTGCTGGTGGCGGAGATGGTCGAGCGTGACGCCAAGGTGCTCGACGTGGGCTGCGGCGATGGCGAGCTCTTGCGAATCCTGAGCGAAAGCCGTGGCGTCGATGGCCGCGGCATCGAGCTCTCGCGGGAAGGCGTGAATGAATGTGTGGCGAAGGGGCTCGCCGTGATCCAGGGCGACGCCGATACCGATCTCGGCGACTATCCGGATGATGCTTTCGACTACGTGATCCTGTCGCAGACCTTGCAGGCGACCCGTCATCCGCGCGTGGTGCTGGAGCACATGCTGCGGATCGGCCGCCACGCGATTGTGTCATTTCCTAATTTCGGCCACTGGCAGGTCCGGCTTCAGTTGCTCTTCGCCGGCCACATGCCGCAGACCGATATCCTGCCTTACAGCTGGTACGACACGCCGAATATCCACCACTGCACGATCAAGGACTTTCGACAGCTCTGCACGGAAATCGGGGTCCAAATGGAAAGGGCGGTGGCGCTGAATGCCTGGGGCAAACCGCTCCGTCTCAATGCCCCCTGGTGGTTTTGGAACCTTTTTGGGGAACAAGCCGTTTTTCTGCTCAGCCGGAAGGGCTGAGGCGGCTTCGCTTCACGCATTAACGCCGGTCTAACAGTGCTACGGCGCAGCTTTAACTGTGCCGCAGCGGCAGGATGACTTCGGCTTTAAGTATAAGCGGTATCGAAGACAGTATTCGAGTATTGCTATGAGTAAAAAATCTTTTGTGAGAGGTATATATTTTTTTGCGCCGGTATTCCGATGGAATACCCGCTATGCGTTCCACGAAATGACCTTCCAATGATCACGAAATTGCCATACCGGAACGGCGTTTGGACACCGTGCTTGGCGCTGATTCTATTTGTTCCAGGCACATTGCTTGTATAGCTAAGGGGACTAATCCGATGACACTTAAAACAAGACGGGCGACAGTACTGTTGTGTTCGGTGGCGGTTGCGGCTCTTGCAACGACGGCCTTCGCAAGACCCGTCCACCACCATAGGCACTCTCGTGCGGCGGTCATGCAAACCGCGGTTCAGCCGCAGTCATACGGCGCTGATCGAGACGTGCGTTATTCATTCAATACAACGCAGTCGGTAGAAACGATGCGTGGCGAGAGCATCGGCCAAGGCCGCCGTCATGGCCGCCGATCCCTTGCCGTCGCCGAGGCGCGTGCCGAGGCCCAGTCGCATTCGAACTCGGCCTATGGCGGTGCCACTGGCAATTCTCTGGTCAGCGAGGCACGCAGATACATCGGCACCAATCCGACCGGACGCGGCAGCCTGTGGTGTGGCGCGTTCATGGACATGGTGCTCAAGCGCACCGGCCATTCCGGCGGTGGCAATCTCGCCAGGGCCTATGCGCATTACGGTCAGCGTGTGAACGGACCGCAGGTCGGCGCTATCGCTGTGATGGGCCGTCGCGGCGGCGGCCATGTTGGTGTGGTCAGCGGCGTTGATCCGAACGGCAACCCGATCATTGTCTCCGGCAACCACAATCACACGGTTGCCGAGTCCGTCTATCCGGCCGGGCGCATCAGCGCCTATGTATTGCCCGGCGGCTAACTGAGTTCCGTCAGACAATAAAAACGCGCCCTGTCGTAAGCAGGGCGCGTTTTTTATTGTCATAAGCCCGACGTCAGGCCGCCACAGTATTGATTAAGTCACCAACGCAAATATCTCCGGCGGCAATGACCTCGGCATAGATGCCACAATCGGTGTGGTCGAAATTCTCCAGCAACATACGCGGAATGGTTAGGTCGCGGATTCCGGTTTCGGGATCGACATCTGTGGCCGCACAGCGCTGAATTCTTTTGACCACTTTCAGCCGTGCGGTTTGGCCAATCGTGAGTTCCGCGCCGAGCAAGTCGAATTCACGCCACGCTGGCCAGCCCGTAATATTGAGGTTGCCGCGAAAACGTAATGGATTGACCGGCGCGCCGGCGGCATCCTCCACCGCCGCCACCGAGGCGAGGTTGATTATCGACACCACCTTTCTGGCGACGTCAGAGAAGCTGTGGCCTGCACCAAACAGCACTTTGGGCGGTCCGCGCAATTCGTCCGCGCAATACCCGGCAATGAACTTCTCGATGATGGCACGGCCATCGGGTGTGCGCAGATCGGCGCGGGCCACCTCGCGGCCTTCGGCATGGATTATGAGGGTGTGGCTTGTCTCGTCGTAGTCGGTCCGCAGCGCCGCCAGGCGCTCATTGCGCATTAGCATCAGGAACTGTTGCTTGGGATAATAGGCAGGGGCGGTGGGATCGAACCCGCAGGGGCCATTCTCGATGGCATAGAGCCGGTCGGCCGGGATCGTCTGACCAACCGCAAGGCGGGCGCGCTCCATCGGCTGCGGCGACAGTCCTTTGACCGGGTATCGATAGATCGCGCGAAGGCAAGCGGGCTCGGATGTCATTGATTTTCGGCCACTTTAACAGCCACCGCGGCTAGGATTAATGCTGACCTATATCAAGCCAACTCCCTCTTCAAACTGCGATAAATGCACCCACATAATGGACTAACCGGGTCGCCTTAACGGGGCCCGGACGAGACCGGCGCCGCCATGGGCCGAGGGAGTTGAGACATGAATTTCGAGAAATACACCGACCGCGCCAAGGGCTTCGTCCAATCGGCGCAATCCATGGCCCTGCGCGAGGGCCATCAGCAATTCGCCCCCGAACATCTCCTCAAAGTTCTGCTCGACGACCCGGAGGGGTTGGCGGCGGGCCTCATCGATCGGTCTGGTGGTCAATCCCGGCAAGCGCTGCAGGCCGTCGAAGCCTTGCTTGCCAAACGGCCAAAGGTCAGCGGCGGCGGCGCCGGCCAGGTCTATCTCGACCCCGCGCTGGCGCGGGTTTTCGACGCAGCCGAAAAGGCTGGCGAAAAGGCTGGTGATAGCTTTGTGACCGTCGAGCGCCTCCTGCTCGCGCTTGCGCTGGAGAAGGATAGCGAGGCCGGAAAAATCCTCGCCAAGGCGGGGGTGACACCCCAAAATTTGAATGCGGCCATCAACACTTTGCGCAAAGGGCGTACCGCGGATTCTGCCTCCGCCGAGAATGCCTACGACGCATTGAAGAAATACGCGCGCGATCTCACGCAGGCCGCTCGGGATGGTAAGCTCGACCCCGTGATCGGTCGCGACGAGGAGATACGCCGCACCATCCAGGTGCTGTCGCGTCGAACCAAGAATAATCCCGTGCTGATCGGCGAGCCCGGCGTCGGCAAAACCGCAATTGTTGAAGGCCTCGCGCTGCGCATCGTCAATGGCGACGTGCCGGAGAGTCTCCAGGACAAGCGGCTGCTCGCGCTCGATCTGGGCGCCATGATCGCGGGCGCAAAGTATCGCGGCGAATTTGAAGAGCGTCTGAAGGCGGTGTTGCAGGAAGTCACATCGTCGGACGGCGGCATCATCCTGTTCATCGACGAAATGCACACGCTGGTTGGCGCGGGCAAAGCCGACGGCGCCATGGATGCGTCCAATCTGCTCAAGCCCGCGCTTGCGCGTGGCGAATTGCACTGTATCGGCGCGACGACGCTCGATGAATACAAGAAGCACGTGGAAAAAGATGCCGCGCTCGCCCGTCGCTTTCAGCCGGTTTTCGTATCTGAGCCGACCGTGGAAGACACCATCTCAATATTGCGCGGCTTGAAAGATAAATACGAGCAGCACCACGGCGTGCGCATTTCTGATTCGGCGATTGTCGGAGCGGCAACGCTCTCGCATCGCTACATCAGCGACCGGTTCCTGCCGGACAAGGCCATTGACCTCATCGATGAGGCGGCCGCGCGGCTGAAAATGCAGGTCGATTCAAAACCGGAAGAACTTGATTCCATCGACCGCGAAATCGTGCGGTTGAAGATCGAGCAGGAGGCGCTGAAGAAGGAATCCGACCCGGGTTCAAAAGATCGTCTCAAGCGCCTTGAGACCGAATTGAAGTCGCTTGAGAAACAGTCGGCCGATATCACCACGCGTTGGAAAGCTGAAAAGGAAAAGCTCTCCGACGCGCAAAAGCTTAAGACTGAGCTCGACCAGTTGCGCGCCGAGCTCGCCAATGCGCAGCGCAAGGGTGAATACCAACGCGCCGGCGAACTGGCCTATGGTCGTATTCCGGAGCTGGAAAAGAAGCTGAAGGAAATCGAAGCCTCCGAAGGCAAGCGCGGCGCCATGGTCGAGGAGACCGTCACCGCCGATCACGTAGCAGGCGTGGTTTCGCGTTGGACCGGCGTACCGGTGGACCGAATGCTCGAGGGCGAAAAGGAAAAGCTCCTCCGCATGGAAGACGAGCTTGCCAAGCGCGTGATCGGTCAGCAGGACGCGGTGCATGCGGTTTCGACGGCGGTTCGACGCGCCCGTGCCGGCTTGCAGGATCCGCACCGGCCGATCGGTTCGTTCATGTTTTTCGGGCCAACTGGCGTCGGCAAAACCGAACTCACCAAGGCGTTGGCTGAATATCTGTTCGACGATGAGAACGCGCTGATCCGCATCGACATGTCGGAATACATGGAGAAGCACTCGGTCGCTCGCCTGATCGGCGCGCCTCCCGGCTATGTCGGATACGAGGAAGGGGGCGCGCTGACCGAAGCCGTGCGTCGCCGGCCTTACCAGGTCGTGCTTTTCGACGAAATCGAAAAAGCGCATCCGGATGTCTTCAACGTTCTGTTGCAGGTGCTCGACGATGGCCGCTTGACCGACGGCCAGGGCCATACAGTCGATTTCCGGAATACGCTGATCGTGATGACGTCGAATCTCGGCGCCGAGTTCCTGGTCAATCAGGCCGAAGGCCAGGACACCGACGCAGTCAAGGATCAGGTGATGACGGTGGTGCGCGCGGCATTCCGCCCGGAATTCCTCAATCGTGTCGACGAAATCATCCTGTTCCACCGCCTCAAGAAGTCGGAGATGGGCCGGATCGTCGACATCCAGATCACACGTCTGCAGAAGCTGCTCGATGATCGCAAGATCGTCATCAAGCTGGAGCCGAGCGCGCGCGACTGGCTGGCCGAAAAAGGCTGGGATCCCGCCTACGGCGCACGGCCATTAAAGCGCGTGATCCAGAAATCAGTGCAGGATCCGCTCGCCGAAATGATTCTCGCGGGCACGATCAAGGACGGCGAAAAGGTCACGATCTCCGGCGACAAGCTCGGGCTGACGTTCAACGGCAAGCTCGCGCAGGCGGCGTGACGAATTAATGGTTCGCGGAAACTAGGATATCAGCGGGTCGCCGGTGCACTTGAGGCAACGCGTGCCGGCTTGCGTGCCATGATGCCGTCGAGCCGCTCGCGTTCCTGTTCGAAGCCCGCGAGCATTGGCCCTTCGAGCACGCGGCCGCGCGGCAGCTTGATGCGCATCGGGTCGACGAAGCGGCCGTTGACCAGAATTTCGTAGTGGAGGTGCGAGCCGGTCGAGAGTCCGGTCGAGCCGACGAAGCCGATAACCTGCCCCTGACGTACGCGCGTGTCTTCATCGATACCGCGCGCAAACGCGGTCATGTGGCCGTAGGCGGTTTCATAGCCGTTGGTGTGGCGGATGCGGACGTATTTGCCGTAACCGGATTCCCAGCCGACTTTCTCAACGACGCCGTTGCCGGAGGCATAGATCGGCGTGCCGCTCGGCGCCGCCCAGTCCACACCGGTGTGCATCTTGGTGTAGCCGAGGATCGGATGGCGCCGCAGGCCGAAGCCGGAGCGCATGATGCCGGCGAGCACCGGCTTGCGGACCAGGAACTTCTTCGCGCTCTTGCCGGTCTCGTCGTAGTAGTCGACCAGCCCGTCGTCCGGCGACTGGAAGCGATAGAATTTCTTCGTCTCGCCGCCGACGGTGAGCGTGGCGAACAGCACTTCATTGCGGCTGTCGGCGACTGGCGTCTCCTCCTCGCCGGCGTAGAGCACCTCGAAGGAATCGCCGGGCTGCACTTTGCGCTGGAAATCGACGTCGTAGGAGTAGATGCGGATCAAGGTCTTCGATGATCGGGCGCGGGAATCCGGTTGCGCAGCGCGGTTTCGTAGACGCTTTGATAGAGGCGAACGCCGGAGGTGTCGTCTTCGTCGTTGTCTTCGGAGTTTTCGGCGACCTCGGTGTCGATGTTTTTCACGTCGACCGAAACATATTTCCCGGTATCCGCGAGCGCGACCACGGCGTCGATCCCGGAATTCACCGGCGACGATCACGCGGATCGGCTGCAGCCGCTGACCGCCGAGAACGGGCGCCATCAGGACGCGCAGTTTCTGGCCTTCCTTGATGCCGCCGTCGAAGCCGCGCGGCCCAAGCACACGGACGATGGCGCTGATGTCGGCGGGCGTGCGCCGAGATCGCGCAGGATGCTGGCGACGCTTTCGCCCTTCTTGGCGACGATCAGTTTTTCGTTGAAGGCATTGCCGCCGGTCGTCTGCGTCGTCGGTCTTCGGCAGCAGCGTTATGTTCTCGGGGACGATGCGCGCTTCGAAGCCCGCGTAGGGATCGACGTTGCCGTCGCCGGCATAGGCGAGCTTGATGCCGGTGATGCTGGCCGCGACAGGTAAGTGATTTGCGGCCTTGTCGCTCCACTCGGCTGCTTCGCGCACGCGCGCCACGACTTCGTCGGACGGCGTGAGCAGCGCGATCTTGAGTTTCGGCATGATCGGCGCCATGTCGCGCATCACGAAAGCGACTTCGGCATCCGGCTCGGCGGCCGGCGCATCGTCCGATGCCGTGGTGCCGCCCGGCGCGGATTCCGCGAGCAGGCGTTGCGGATTGAAAGGCGGAATATTCGCCGAGAGATCGGAAACGGTGAGCGAGAGATTGCCGGCAATGCGCACAAAGGGGCGCACGCGAACGACCTCGTGGTTGCCGACGCGGTTGATCGTGGAAACGCGGATGACCTGGCGCGCGAACGTCGGCTCTTCCGCGGTCGGCAGGCGATCGCTCTTGTGCGCGCCCTTTTCGGCGCCGACCGCCGAGCGCGCCGCGCAGCGCGACTTCGACGCGTTCGGGCAAGGACGCGAAATTGGTTTCGCCGTCGAGTGACGTGAAAACGGCGCCGCCCATGAGAGCAGCGCCGCAAAGGCGGTCAGGATCGTGCCGGCAAACCACTGCACCGAAACGCGACGGCGATCGACGAAGCCGCTCGAGCCGCCGTCGACCGACAGCGGCGGCTCATTGCCGAGCTCAATGGCGTCGGCCTGTCTTGATCGATATGCGCCGCGCGACCGTGTTTGGTCCAAGCTCGCCGTCCCCTGCGCCTCGGATCGAAGGCGGCTGCCGCAACCAAATTTGCCCCAGACGCTGTCGGCAGGCCGCGTGAATCAATGGCCGGCACGATGCCGGTTGGTCCTGGGCCGTCAACGACGGCGCCTGAACCCCTTGTACTGGCCTGATTGACGGCGGCTGAAGGCCCCCGTTGCGATTCCGTCCCTCGAAAGAACCCTTAGGACGACGCAGGAATATGGCCTCAGTGCGGCGCGGAATGAGATTAAGGCATTGTTTATCTTGTCGATCCGGGCGATCTCGCGGACGGTGAGCTCTGAAATGTCTGCGGGCCAAAAAAATGGGCGTTTTTGGTTGACAATGCTTCGGGGCGAAGCCTATATACACCGCATCGGCGCGCCGTCCGCTTACGGCGCGATTGCGCGCCTCTGAAGCTCCTCACTGGAACAGTGAATCGGCATCCGATAGTTCTCGGATGCACGGGCTTCGACGGCTCTTCGGCTTACCGAAGGGTGGGGACCGCCATGGTCCCCGGGCTGTTTGAAAAGTGAATCGGAAGAAAGAGAAACGTGGACGGCGGGGTCCTTGCGGGCCGCTCTCGCGTGAAGAAGCAATTCTTCATGAGAGGCGGCTTTCGGAAGAGACATCGGCGGTTCACGTTTAAGGTACATCGCTGATCGCAATGATCAGTGGGTGGACCTCGTCAAATTGACAACGTCCCAAACGTTGTCATGCGCAAACGTGACCAGCCGGGAAAAAGATCTCATCCAACTTGAGAGTTTGATCCTGGCTCAGAGCGAACGCTGGCGGCAGGCCTAACACATGCAAGTCGAGCGGCCGTAGCAATACGGCAGCGGCAGACGGGAGAGTAACACGTGGGAACGCGCCCTTCGGTTCGGAATAACTCAGGGAAACTTGGGCTAATACCGGATACGCCCTTACGGGGAAAGATTTATTGCCGAAGGAACGGCCCGCGTCCGATTAGCTTGTTGGTGAGGTAACGGCTCACCAAGGCGACGATCGGTAGCTGGTCTGAGAGGATGACCAGCCTCACTGGGACTGAGACACGGCCCAAACTCCTACGGGAGGCAGCAGTGGGGAATATTGGACAATGGGCGCAAGCCTGATCCAGCCATGCCGCGTGGGTGATGAAGGCCCTAGGGTTGTAAAGCCCTTTCGGCGGGGAAGATAATGACGGTACCCGCAGAAGAAGCCCCGGCTAACTTCGTGCCAGCAGCCGCGGTAATACGAAGGGGGCTAGCGTTGCTCGGAATTACTGGGCGTAAAGCGCACGTAGGCGGCTTTCTAAGTCGGGGGTGAAATCCTGGAGCTCAACTCCAGAACTGCCTTCGATACTGGAAAGCTCGAGTCCGGGAGAGGTGAGTGGAACTGCGAGTGTAGAGGTGAAATTCGTAGATATTCGCAAGAACACCAGTGGCGAAGGCGGCTCACTGGCCCGGTACTGACGCTGAGGTGCGAAAGCGTGGGGAGCAAACAGGATTAGATACCCTGGTAGTCCACGCCGTAAACGATGGATGCTAGCCGTTGGCGAGCTTGCTCGTCAGTGGCGCAGCTAACGCTTTAAGCATCCCGCCTGGGGAGTACGGTCGCAAGATTAAAACTCAAAGGAATTGACGGGGGCCCGCACAAGCGGTGGAGCATGTGGTTCAATTCGAAGCAACGCGAAGAACCTTACCAGCCCTTGACATCCCGGTCGCGGAGAGCAGAGACGCACTCCTTCAGTTCGGCTGGACCGGAGACAGGTGCTGCATGGCTGTCGTCAGCTCGTGTCGTGAGATGTTGGGTTAAGTCCCGCAACGAGCGCAACCCTCGCCCTTAGTTGCCATCATTTAGTTGGGCACTCTAAGGGGACTGCCGGTGATAAGCCGGAGGAAGGTGGGGATGACGTCAAGTCCTCATGGCCCTTACGGGCTGGGCTACACACGTGCTACAATGGCGGTGACAGAGGGATGCAAAGGGGCGACCCTTCGCAAATCTCAAAAAGCCGTCTCAGTTCGGATTGGGGTCTGCAACTCGACCCCATGAAGTTGGAATCGCTAGTAATCGCAGATCAGCACGCTGCGGTGAATACGTTCCCGGGCCTTGTACACACCGCCCGTCACACCATGGGAGTTGGTTTTACCTGAAGACGGTGCGCTAACCGCAAGGAGGCAGCCGGCCACGGTAGGGTCAGCGACTGGGGTGAAGTCGTAACAAGGTAGCCGTAGGGGAACCTGCGGCTGGATCACCTCCTTTCTAAGGATGATCCTTCAGAGTCGAGCATCCGCTCGCTCTATCGGATTTCTTAGGAACACATCGGGGCCGATCAGTTCAGGCTGATTTGGTCCTTAGGCGGGACTTCGCCGTCTTCGTTTCTCTTTCTTCTCGGACGAGCCCACGCTATTCCCAAGGTCGTTGGAGCATCCTTTTGTGCCCGCGGTCATTCGGGATATCGCGGGCAACGAGCGTGTGCTCTGGGCCTGTAGCTCAGTTGGTTAGAGCGCGCGCTTGATAAGCGTGAGGTCGGAAGTTCAAATCTTCCCAGGCCCACCATTCCCGCTTCGCTGGTGCCGCAGTGCG
>CAWFPY010000006.1:322500-813096 GCA_963817815.1 uncultured Alphaproteobacteria bacterium
TCGCCCGAGAGCGTCTAGCGAATATGTACTATTTGTTATTGGGCTCATTCTCGATACGATGAGTATATGGGTGACGAAAAGTCGCTGAGCCGACAAGAAGATCGGCCAAGCGGAGGACCTCAGGGAGGAGTGAAATGCGAAATACGACGCACGTTTTAAGTTTTGCCGCCGCCTTTATTGGCGGGGCTGTTGCACTATCGATGCCCGCGCAAGCGTGGGAGCCCACCAAGCCCATCGAAATTATCGTGCCGGCCGGTACCGGCGGTGGCGCGGACCAGATGGCGCGTGTGATGCAAGGCATCATCACCAAGCACAATTTGTCGAAGCAATCGGTGGTGGTGATCAACCAGTCGGGCGGTGCTGGCGGCGAGGGTTTCCTGGCTGCCAAGAATGCGAAGGGTGATGCGCACAAGCTCATCATCACGCTTTCGAACCTGTTCACCACGCCACTCGCGACCGGCATTCCTTTCAACTGGAAGGACCTGACTCCGGTCTCGATGATGGCGCTCGACGAATTCGTCCTCTGGGTCAACGCCGACAAGCCATACAAGACGGTGAAGGACTACGTCGCCGCGATCAAGGCGGCGCCTGATAATACGTTCAAGATGGGCGGCACCGGCTCGAAGCAGGAAGACCAGATCATCACCGTCGCGCTCGAAAAGGCGACCGGCAAGAAGATGACCTACATTCCTTATAAAGGCGGCGGAGCGGTTGCCGTGCAGCTCGTTGGCGATCACGTCGACTCAACGGTGAACAACCCGATCGAAGCGGTTGCCCACTGGCGTGCCGGAAAGCTGCGTCCACTCTGCGTGTTTGACGGCAAGAAGCTGGACTATCACGACAAGATCGCCGGTGACATGTCATGGAACGACATCCCGACCTGTAAGTCGCAGGGCCTTGATGTTGAATATGTGATGTTGCGCGGCTACTTCATGCCGCCGGGTGTCACCCCGGACGAGGTCGCTTATTATGTCGACCTGTTCAAGAAGGTTCGTGAGACACCCGAGTGGAAGAAGCTGATGAACGACGGCGCTTTCAACCAGAGCTTCATGACCGGCGCCGAATACACCAAGTGGGTGGCCGAAGCCGAAAAGGTGCATGAAGGACTGATGAAATCAGCCGGCTTCCTCGCCAAGACCAACTAAGCTGCGGGACGTTCTGACCGTAGCCACTTGAGGGTGTAATGAATCAGACAACACACGAGACCGGTGGGACGGGTCCGTCCCACCGGAGCGTCGAGATCGGAGTGGCCGGGTGCATGGCGCTCCTCGCGCTGATCGGAATCTACGGAAGTTTCAAGGTCGGAATTGGCTGGGGTGATGAAGGGCCGCGCGCCGGCTTCTTTCCATTCTATGTCAGCCTCATTGTTCTGATCTCTTGCGCGGTGAACGTGACGACAGTGCTCTCGTCACCCGGGCAAGGGAAGATCTTCGCGGAATGGAGCCAGCTCCGGCAGGTCGTTTCGGTTCTGGTGCCAACCGTCATTTACGTTGCGCTGGTCCCATTTCTCGGAATGTATGTCGCGTCCGCGCTGTTGATCCTCTTCTTCATGCGCTGGTTCGGAAAATATGCGTGGCACACGGCCGCGGCGGTTGCGGTTGCCGTTCCAGTTTTGACATTCCTGATGTTTGAGATCTGGTTCCTGGTTCCGCTGCCGAAGGGTCCGCTCGAAAGCTTTCTGGGGTATTGAAGAATTGATGGCCGCCGTGCGCCACGCGCCGGCGGCTTCGGGATAACGCGCGGACAATCAAGAGACGGGTTTATGGAAGACATTGGTAATCTTTTCCACGGCTTTGCAGTGGTGGTGCAGCCGTTCAACCTGGTGCTGATGGTTGTCGGCATCGTCCTCGGCGTGATCGTCGGTGTGTTGCCAGGTCTTGGCGGAGCCAACGGCGTTGCAATCCTGCTGCCGCTGACGTTTTCCATGTCGCCGACGTCGGCGATTATCATGCTCTCGTGCATTTACTGGGGGGCTTTGTTCGGCGGCGCCATAACCTCGATCCTGTTCAACATACCGGGCGAGCCATGGTCGGTAGCAACCACGTTCGACGGCTATCCAATGGCGCAGAATGGCAAGGCCGGCGAGGCTTTGACTGCCGCGTTCACCTCATCTTTCGTAGGCGCATTGTTCGCGGTGATCGTCATTACGCTGGTGGCGCCGCTGGTTGCCAGTTTCGCATTGCGCTTCGGCCCGCCTGAAATTTTCTCGGTCTATTTCCTTGCCTTCTGCAGTTTCGTTGGATTGAGCAAGGAGCCGCCATTCAAAACCGTTGCATCGATGATGCTCGGTTTCGGGCTTGGTGCCGTCGGCCTCGACCAGATGACTGGGCAACTGCGGCTCACATTCGGCGTCGAGCAGATGCTCAACGGCTTCGACTTCCTGATCGCGGTGATTGGTCTTTTCGGCATCGGCGAAATTCTGTTGACCATGGAAGAGGGCCTGAGTTTCCGCGGCAAGCCGGCCGCCCTGAATATGAAGGTCGTGCTGCAGACTTGGGCGAAACTGCCGACTTACTGGCTGCTCTACCTGCGTTCGTGCCTGATCGGCTGCTGGATGGGGATCAGCCCGGCCGGGGCCACGCCCGCATCTTTCATGAGCTACGGCATTGCCAAGCGCATTTCGAAGCGTGGGCATAATTTCGGCAACGGCGAGATCGAAGGCGTTATCGCGCCAGAGACCGCGGCGCATGCCGCCGGAACCTCGGCGCTGCTGCCGATGATTGCGCTGGGCGTGCCCGGTTCGCCCACAGCGGCGGTGTTACTCGGCGGCCTGCTCATTTGGGGCTTGCAGCCCGGTCCGCTGCTCTTTGTTGAGCAGAAGGATTTCGTTTGGGGCCTGATCGCCAGCATGTACATGGGCAATATTGTCGGCCTGATCATCGTGCTGACCTGCGTGCCGCTGTTTGCCGCGATCCTGCGCATTCCGTTCAGCGTGATTGCGCCGGTGATCATGGTGTTCTGTGCAATCGGTGCTTACACGGTGCACAACAACACCTTCGATGTGGTGATGATGGTGGTGTTCGGCGTCGTCGGCTACTTCATGAAGAAGTGCAATTATCCGATGGCGCCGATGGTGCTGGCGATCGTGCTGGGTGACAAAGCCGAAGAGGGGTTCCGCCAGTCGTTGCTAGCCTCGCAAGGCAGCCTTGGCGTGTTCTTCTCGAACGGGCTCGTCAGCACGATCATGGGGCTTGGCTTGGTCGCGCTGTTCTGGCCGATGATCCAGGCCGGATGGACGCGGCTGCGTTCGGGCAAGCTGCGGCCGGCGGAATAAGATCCGCTCGACCGGCGCATTCCATAATTTCTGCGGCTTTGCCTCGATTCAGGGTGATCTTCGAAATATGCGGGCTGTTGCCGCACTCGGGTGCATCTGGCATATTGTATACCAGCATGAGTACCCGTGAACGTAACCCCCGTCGCGTCAGTGTTTCCGAGCGTGGAGCCGCAGCCCGCGTGCCGCTCGCGCCACATCCGGCGCTCCAGCCAATCGATGTCACGCCAAGCTTCAAGCACAAGGCCTATGCCGCGCTGAAGAACGCGATCGTAGCGATGGACATCTATCGCAACCGCGACGATATCCGGCTGGACGAGCGCAAGCTCGCCCAGGACTTCGGCATCAGTCGCACGCCCGTACGCGAGGCGATGGCTCAGCTCGAGAGCGAAGGCTTTGTGCGATCGGTGCCGCGGCGCGGAATCTACGTGGTTCGCAAGACCAAGCGCGAGGTGATCGAGATGATCACCGCTTGGGCGGCGCTGGAAAGCATGGCGGCGCGACTGATCACGCAAACGGCGACCGACGAAGAGATCGCCGGATTGCGCAAGATGTTCGCGACCTTCGAAAACGGCCAACTGCGCGCGCATCTGGACGAGTATTCGGATGTCAACATCGAGTTCCACCAGACCATCATCAGGCTCAGTCACAACGACGTCCTGATCGATCTCGCCGAAAATCTTTTCACGCACATGCGCATGATCCGGCGCACGACGATCGGCGAGAAGGATCGCGCCGACCGTTCGATCCGCGACCACATGAACATCATTGAAGCATTGGAAGCGCGCGCGACCGATCGCGCCGGGGAACTGGTGCGCGATCACGCGCTCGGCCTTGCCGACCATGTCGCGCGTTATGCCGATTACCTCGATTAAACGAACAAAAGAGCGGGAGGACTCCCCATGGCTGACGCAGCAGTGAAAGAAAAACCGGCAGATGCCGCTGAAACAGAGCGCGAGCTGACGGATGGCTTCCACCTCATAATCGATGCGTTGAAGCTCAACGGCCTCAACACGATCTACGGCGTGCCCGGTATCCCGATCACGGATTTCGGCCGCATGGCGCAGGCCGAGGGCATCCGCGTCATTTCGTTTCGCCACGAACAGAACGCCGGTTATGCGGCGTCAATCGCCGGATTTCTCACGAAAAAGCCCGGTGTGTGCCTCACGGTGTCGGCACCCGGCTTCCTCAACGGTCTGACCGCGCTCGCCCATGCGACGACCAACTGCTTCCCGATGATCCTGATGTCGGGCTCGTCGGAGCGCGAGATCGTCGACTTGCAGCAGGGCGACTACGAAGAGATGGATCAACTCGCGATCGCCAAGCCACTGTGCAAAGCGGCCTTCCGTGTGTTGCATGCGCAGGACATCGGCATCGGGCTGGCGCGCGCGATCCGCGCGGCTGTGTCGGGACGCCCCGGTGGTGTCTATCTCGATCTGCCGGCCAAGTTGTTCGGGCAGGTTATGGATGCAGAGGCCGGAAAGAAGTCGCTTGTCAAAGTGATAGATCCCTCGCCGGCCCAGATTCCCGCGCCCGACGCGATCAAGCGCGCGCTCGACGTGCTCAAGAGCGCCAAGCGACCGTTGATTATCCTCGGCAAGGGCGCGGCCTATGCGCAAGCCGACGACGCGATCCGCGCACTGGTCGAAAAGAGCGGCATTCCATTCCTGCCGATGAGTATGGGTAAAGGTTTGCTGCCCGACACGCATCCGCAATGCGCGGGCGCTGCACGTTCGACGGTGCTGAAGGACAGCGATGTCGTCATGCTGATCGGCGCACGACTGAACTGGCTGCTCTCGCATGGCAAGGGCAAGACCTGGGGTGAGGCGCCGAAGAAATTCATCCAGATCGATATCGAGCCCAAGGAAATGGACTCGAACGTCGAGATCGTCGCGCCGGTGGTCGGCGATATCGGTTCGTGCGTCGCCGCGCTGCTCCACGGCATGGGTGGCAACTGGCCGGCCCCGCCGGCTGACTGGACCAGCGCCGTCAGCAAGAAACGCGAAGAGAACGTCACCAAGATGGCGCCGCGGCTGATGAACAACAATTCGCCGATGGATTACCACGGCGCGCTCGGCGTGCTGCGCACCGTCATCAAGGAACGGCCGGACGCGATTCTCGTCAATGAGGGCGCCAACACGCTCGATCTCGCGCGCGGCATCATCGACATGTATCAGCCGCGCAAGCGCCTCGACGTCGGCACGTGGGGCATCATGGGCATCGGCATGGGCTATTCCATCGCCGCGGCCATCGAAACCGGCAAGCCGGTGCTCGCGGTGGAAGGTGACAGCGCTTTCGGCTTCTCCGGCATGGAGGTCGAAACGATCTGCCGGTACAAGCTCCCGGTCTGCATCGTCATCTTCAATAACGACGGCATTTATCGTGGTACCGACGTCAATTCCGTGAGCTCGGATCCGGCACCGACGGTATTCGTCAAAGGCTCGCGCTACGACAAGATGATGGAGGGTTTCGGCGGCGTCGGCGTCAACGCGACGTCACCGGACGAACTCAAGCGTGCCGTTAACGCCGCGATGGATTCCGGCAAGCCGACACTCATCAACGCGGTACTCGACCCGGCGGCCGGCAGCGAGAGCGGCCGCATCGGCAATCTCAATCCGCAAAGCAAGCTGAAGAAGAAATAAGGGGAGCGCGGCGCCGCAGAGATTGCTGTGCCGCTCATCAGGGACATCAGGCAAAACTGGATTCGGAGGACAGGCGCATGGCCAAGAAGAAACGGAAAAAGGCGAAAGCCGCATCGAAAAAGCGCGCTCGCAAAGCGGTGAAACTCGCGGCCCGGAAACCGGCGGCAAAGAAGGCCAATGGCAATGGTCACCTGCCAAGGGTGTCGTCAAAGGCATTCGGCCAGGACGGCAAGGCGCTCACCGGGGTGCAAATTCTCGATTTCACCCATGTGCAATCGGGCCCGACCTGCACGCAGCTTTTGGCCTGGCTCGGCGCCGATGTGATCAAAGTCGAGCGTCCCGGCGTCGGCGATATCACGCGCGGCCAGCTGGTCGATGTGAAGGGCGCGGATTCGCTCTACTTCACGATGCTCAACCACAACAAGCGCTCGATCACCATCGATTCCAAGCATCCGCAGGGCATGCGCGTGCTCAATGCACTGATCAAGAAGTGCGACGTGCTGGTGGAGAATTTCGCGCCTGGCGCGCTCGACCGCATGGGCCTGACCTGGGACTACATCCACAAGCTCAACCCGCGCATGATCGTCGCTTCGGTCAAGGGCTTCGGCCCCGGTCCTTACGAGGACTGCAAGGTCTATGAGAACGTCGCGCAATGCGCCGGCGGCTCGGCTTCGACCACCGGTTTCCGCGAAGGCCCGCCGCTGGTCACCGGCGCGCAGATCGGCGACAGCGGCACCGGCCTACATCTCGCGCTCGGCATCGTCTCGGCGCTGTTCCAGCGCAACCGCACCGGCCGCGGGCAAAAGGTGCTCGCCGCCATGCAGGATGGCGTGCTCAATCTCTGTCGCGTCAAGCTGCGCGATCAGCAGCGCATCGAAAAAGGGCCGCTCACCGAATACAGCCAGTACGGCGAAGGCGTTCCATTCGGCGCCGCGGTGCCGCGCGCCGGCAATGATTCGGGTGGCGGCCAGCCCGGCTGGATCCTCAAGTGCAAAGGCTGGGAGACGGATCCGGACGCCTACATTTATTTCATTACCCAGGCGCCGGTCTGGGGTCCGATCTGCGATCTGATCGGCGAGCCCACCTGGAAGACCGATCCGGAATACGCCACGCCGCGCGCGCGGCTGCCAAAGCTCAAGGCCATCTTTGGACGGATCGAGCAGTGGACAATGACCATGACCAAGTTCGAGGTCATGGAGAAATGCAATGCGGTCGATATTCCGGTCGGTCCGATTTTATCGATGAAGGAAATCGCCGAGGAGCCGTCGCTGCGCAAGACCGGCACGGTGGTCGAGGTCGATCATCCGACACGCGGCAAATATCTATCGGTCGGCAATCCGATCAAGATGTCCGACTCGATTTCGGAGGTGACGCGTTCGCCACTGTTGGGCGAGCATACCGACGAAATTCTCAAGGACGTGCTCGGCTTCAAGGCCAACGAGATTGCCGAGATCAAGAACTCCGGCGCGCTGAGCGCGCCGAAGAAGGAAGAAAAGGCGGCTTAGTCTCTTGTCATGCCGGGACTCGTCCGGAGTCGGGCATCCCGATTAGGGACGCATTGCGCCGAGTAATCGGGTAACCCGCTCTGGGACAAGCCCGGCGATGACAAGTTGGGGAGGGAATTGACTATGCGTATCGTCGTTCACGGGCAGCAGGCCTTCGGCAAGGCCGTGCTCGAGGCGCTGCTCAAGCGCGGTGAAAACGTGGTTGCCGTTTACGTGGCCCCGGAAAAGGAAGGCGCCAAGGCGGATCCGCTGAAGGAAGCCGCGGTCGCCGCCAAGCTGCCGGTCTATCAGCCGGCGTCCTACAAGGACCCGAAGGTCTGGGAGGAATTCAAGGCGCTCAAGCCCGACCTGCAGGTGATGGCCTTCGTGACGCTGTTCGTCCCAGAGGACTTCCTCAACATCCCGACCCACGGCTCGATCCAGTACCATCCGTCGCTCCTGCCGGCCTATCGCGGCGCCAGCGCGATCAATTGGCCGATCATCAAGGGCGAAAAGGAAACCGGGCTGTCGATCTTCTGGCCCGACAACGGCCTCGATACCGGCGCCGTGCTGATCCAGAAGAAGACGCCGATTTCCGGCACCGATACGCTCGGCACAGTCTATTTTGACCGCCTGTTCCCGATGGGTGTCGACGCCATGATGGAGTTGGTCGATCTCGTCAAAGCGGGCAAGGCGCCGCGCATCAAGCAGGACGAGTTCAAGGCAACTTATGAAGGTCGCTGCGGCCCGGGTAACGCGAAGATCGACTGGGGCAAACCATGGGAACAGATCGATCGCCTGATCCGCGGCTGCAATCCGGCGCCGGGCGCCTGGACGACATTCGATGGCAAGACGCTGAAGATATTCGACGCCAAGCCGCTGCCGGCGAAAGACCCGAAAGGCATCGCGGGCAAGCTCGGTGAAGTGGTCGCGATCGATGCCGACAGCTTCACCGTGGTCTGCGCCGACGGGCGTTTCAGGATCACCCGTGTTCAGCCTGACGGTGGCAAGAAAATCGACGCCGCTGAATTCATCTCCACCGCCAAGCTCGCCGCCGGGGCGCGGCTTGGTTAGTCTTCATTTCAAATAACGGAAAATCTCCCATGCCAGCCTCGCAGCATCAGACGCCGAAATCCGACATTGAAATTTCGCAGGCCGCCAAGAAGCGGCCGATCCTCGACATCGCCAAGGAAAAGCTCGGCATCGCCGCTGAGAATCTCGATCCTTACGGCCACTACAAGGCCAAGGTGTCGATGGACTACATCAAGTCGCTGCAAAGCAAGCCGAATGGCAAGCTGATCCTTGTCACCGCGATTACGCCGACGCCGGCCGGCGAGGGCAAGACGACCACCACGGTGGGCCTGACCGACGCGCTCAATCACATCGGCAAAAAGGCGATGCTGTGCCTGCGCGAGCCGAGCCTCGGACCATCGTTCGGCATGAAGGGCGGTGCAGCGGGCGGCGGCTATGCGCAGGTCGTGCCGATGGAAGACATCAACCTCCATTTCACCGGCGATTTTCACGCCATTACGTCGGCGCACAACCTGCTTTCGGCGCTGATCGACAACCATATCTATTGGGGTAATTCACTCGGCATCGACTCGCGCCGCGTCGTGTGGCGGCGCGTCATGGACATGAACGACCGTGCGCTGCGCGAGATCGTTTGTTCGCTTGGTGGCGTCGCCAACGGCTATCCGCGCGAGGCCGGCTTCGATATCACCGTTGCCTCTGAAGTGATGGCGATTTTCTGCCTCGCCAAGAACCTCGACGACCTCAAGGAACGCCTGGGCAATATCATTGTTGCCTACACCCGCGAGCGAAAGCCCGTGCGCGCGCGCGATCTCAAAGCGCACGGCGCGATGGCCGCGCTGCTCAAGGAAGCGATTGCCCCCAACCTGGTGCAAACGCTCGAGGGAACGCCGGCCTTCATCCATGGTGGGCCTTTCGCCAATATCGCGCATGGCTGCAACTCGGTGCTCGCGACCACGACCGCGCTCAAGCTCGCAGACTACGTCGTGACGGAAGCCGGTTTCGGCGCCGACCTGGGCGGCGAGAAATTCATCGACATCAAGTGCCGCAAGGCCGGTCTCACGCCCGATTGCGTGGTGCTGGTCGCTACCATCCGCGCGCTCAAGATGCACGGCGGCGTCAAGAAGGACGAGCTCAAGTCCGAGAACCTGAAGGCGCTCGAAGCCGGCATGGCCAACCTTCAGCGCCATGTGGAGAACGTCAAGAAGTTCGGCCTGCCGGCCGTGGTGTCGATCAACCGCTTCTCTGCCGACACCGATGCCGAAATCGCACTGGTAAAAGAGAAATGCAAGGCGCTCGGCGTCGAAGCGCTGATGGCCGATCACTGGGCCATGGGCGGGGCGGGTGCGGCCGATGTTGCCAAGGCGGTGGTCAAGGTCATTGACGAGGGCAAGAGCAAACTCAAGTTCCTCTATCCCGACGATATGCCGCTGTTCGAAAAGATCGAGACGATCGCGCGCGAAATCTATCGCGCCAAGAACGTGACGGCCGACAAATCGGTCAAGGACCAGCTCAAGACCTGGGAAGAAATGGGCTACGGCAAATTGCCGATTTGCGTCGCCAAGACCCAGTACTCGTTCTCGACCAATCCGGACGCCAAGGGCGCGCCGGCCGACCACACCATCAATGTGCGCGAAGTCCGGCTGTCCGCCGGCGCGGAATTCGTCGTGGCGATCTGCGGTGAGATCATGACCATGCCCGGCCTGCCCAAGGTGCCGGCAGCCGACTCCATTGACGTCAACGCGCAGGGCCAGATCGTCGGATTATTTTAAGACTTTCCGCCACGGCTCGATAAACAAGAAAGGCCCGCAAGCGCGGGCCTTTCGTCACTTTGACGCGGTCATTCTGGCCGCGAACGCACGCGTTGCGATGGGTAAATTACCTAAAATTTTTTGCACTTTTGCATGGTGCTTGTAGAGCGAGTTTTCGGAAGTTTCCGGTAGGTTGCTACCCGTTACGGTCGCGTGGATTTCTCCGCGTGGCCGCGAGTCGAACAGTAACAACCGGTTAACCAGCATTGCCCATGCCAGCCACCGCCGCATCACAGAATTCCAATGCACTCGCGCAAAGCCGCTCAGTGCTCGATGAGCTGATCGCTTCGGCATCGACCGGCAGCGCCGACCAGCGCCTGCGGATCCTTCAACGTATCGCCGATCTGTTTGCGGCGGGCTCGCGCAGTTATTCGCACGACCAGATTGCACTGTTCGATGACGTGCTCGAGCAGCTCTCCGCCGATATCGAGGTCAAGGCGCGCGCAAAACTTGCCGAGCATCTCGCGAATATGGAGATCGCTCCGCCCAAAATGGTCCGCTCGCTGGCATTCGACGATGCAATCGAGGTCGCGGGACCGGTGCTGGTCCATTCGCAACAGTTGACCGATGACGACCTCGTCGAAAACGCCACCACCAAGAGCCAGGATCACCTGTTCTCGATCGCGCAGCGCCTGAAATTGAGCGAGGTGGTCACCGATGTCCTTGTCGAGCGTGGCGATCAACGGGTCGTTCACCGGGTCGTTAAGAACAAAGGCGCGCGTTTTTCGCTTGCCGGTTACGGCAAGCTGACGACCCGCGCCCGCTATGACCGCAAGCTGACTTTGGCTCTCGGTGAGCGTAGCGATATTCCGCGTCAATACTTCCTCAAGTTGCTGGAGGCGGCATCATCCAACGTCCGCGCCAAGCTTGAGGCCGCCAACCCGAAATTGGCCGCCGCCATTCGCGATTCGGTCGACGACGTTGCCACGGAAATGCAGCAAGAGGTCCGCGAAGGTTCGCGCGCGCACACCGCGGCCGTGCGCGAAGCCAAGCGGCGTTTCAACGTGCGCCCCATCACTGAAGCCAGCGTGCACGGTCCGGCGCATGCGCAGGATTTCGAGAAGACGGCGGTAGCGCTCGCCCGCCTTGGTGTATTCCCCATTGATCTGGTGGAACGCGCGCTTCTCGATGAGGGCGAGGACATGGTGCTGCTCCTCGCCAAGGCGGCCGGCTGCTCCTGGACGACCGCGCGCGAACTGCTGGTCATGTACGTCGCCAACCGGAGCCTGCAGCCCGACGAGATCACCGAGGCCTTTGAGCGATACAGAAAGCTCAGCAAGGAAACCGCCCGTAACATCGTCAATTTTTACGAGCGGCGCATGAAACAGCGGTCGCAGCGAGGTGCAAAGAGGAAGGTCCCCTCTGCACAAGAACTGGCACAAATGGCCGAGGACGATGCCGACATCGTCGAGATGCCATCACCATCCCTTGCGCCGAATTAAATTCGGCTAGTCGAGTTCGATTGGCGTCCAGCGGATCGCAGCGCTGCTCTCGCATGCGCGCGGAGACGTCTTCGATATCGTGCAGATCGATAATGTTGTCGTGCATGCGGGTCGCGTAAATCACCCGGCGTGACGCCCGCGCTGAGCCAAAGCTAAAGGCTAGTGCAGATTCAATCGGACAATAAAGGCGCAACACGACGCGCTTCGGCAACGAGTGCAGCCGTCAGTGTCGTCATCGGTTCACGGGCCGGCGCAACTAGACCCAATGGTGTGCGATGCTTCCGGCCCAACGATTGGAATCGACCGCAGAGACGTCTGTCAGACCGAGTGATGAGGCGAGTCGTGCCGGCATCACGCTGGCCCAACGACCCGTGCGGACGTGCGAGTACAGGAGGATCATCGAATCGGACTCGAGCGTGATATGCGGATCGATGCCGGTGTCACGCAACAGTCGCTCGATGATGCGCCGGTTCTGCATATCCGGAGTGAGCAGGCACAGCGGCACTTGCGCGACCTCGGACCAGGTCACTGACTCGCGATCTCCGAGCGGTGCGTCGGATGCGACCAGCAGACGATAGCGCTCGCGGTAGAGGGGAATTGCTGTCACACGGCCGAGCGGTTCGTTGTCGAGATAAGTGAGGCCGGCGTCGATCTCGAGATTTTCCAGATGTGTGAGGATCTCGATCGATGTACGCGACAAGACAGTGAATTGGACGTCCGGATGCCGTGCGCGGAATGGCGTGGTCAAGGTTTCCACCATCGCGAGAGCGGTCGGGATTGCCGCAAGGCGAAGCCGTCCGGCGAGTCCGTGACGAAGGGCATGCACCTCCTGGCGCATGGCGCGGGTATCGCCGACGATGCGGCGCGCCCATTCGAGCACGCGCTCGCCTTCCGCGGTAAAGCCCTGGAAACGGGAACCGCGGTTGACCAGCAAAACGCCAAAAGTTTCTTCGAGCTGCTTCACCCCGGCCGACAATGTCGGCTGGGTCACCCCGCAGGTTTCGGCCGCCCGGCCAAAATGCTTCTCGCGGGCCAAGGCGAGGAGAAATTCCAGTTTTTCCAGCAAGGTATCGCCCGATCTGTGCGGATATGACGCGTTTCCGGATTACCCTCGATAGCGGAAACAAAGTCGCTATCCGGACTGCCAATTAAGGCAGCATCATCGGAAATTACAAGCACAACGAGCGTATTGATAGAAACCCTCTATCGACTGATTTGGGGGTAGGGCTTGCCTCGGGGGATTCATAAGCGTTTTTCTAAGGTTCAGAGGGAGATGAGATGAGCGTGACAGAACAAGGGGCCCCCGCGGTTCCAGCTGGCGCGCGTGCCGGCCGGCGGCGCCCGCCACGCACGCCCAAGGGACGCCAGGTCGATCCGCAGGCGCTGGTCGAAATCCGGTCGCTCCTTACCGACCGGCCACGTCGGCGCGACCTGCTGATCGAGCATCTGCATCTCATTCAGGATCAATACGGCTACATCTCCGCGCCCCATCTCGCCGCGCTCGCCGCCGAAATGAAGATGGCGCTGACCGAAGTCTACGAAGTTGCGACCTTCTACGCGCATTTCGATGTGGTGAAGGAAGGCGAGATGCCGCCACCTCCCGTCACCGTGCGCGTCTGCGATTCGCTGTCGTGCGCGATGGCTGGCGCTGAAAAACTACTGAAGGATTTGCCTGGCAAACTTGGCCGCGATGTTCGGGTCGTGCGCGCGCCTTGCATGGGCGCTTGCGATCGCGCACCGGTCGCCGCCGTTGGTCACGTACAGACTTTCAAAGCGACGCCCGACAATGTCGTAGCCGCGGTAAAAGCAAAACCTCACGCGCACGTGTGGACGCCGGGTGCCGATTTCGCCGCCTATCAAAAGGCCGGCGGTTATGCGCTGCTGAAATCTTGCCTCACGGACAAACGTACGCGCGATGATCTGATCAAGATCGTCAGCGATGCCGGTCTGCGCGGCCTCGGCGGTGCGGGATTTCCGACCGGCCGCAAATGGTCACTAGTGCGCGCCGAGCCCGCGCCGCGCTTGTTTGCGGTCAACGCTGACGAAGGTGAGCCTGGCACCTTCAAGGACCGTTACTATCTCGAACGTGATCCGCACCGCTTCATCGAAGGCGTGCTGATCGCCGCCTGGGTCGTCGAGGCGCCCGACACTTACATTTACATTCGTGACGAATATCCCGAGCTGCGGCTGATGCTGCTCGACGAGATCGAGAAGGTCGAGAAAGCCGGCTTGTCGCCACATACGAAGTTGCATCTGCGCCGCGGCGCCGGTGCCTATATCTGCGGCGAAGAGTTGGCGATGATCGAGTCAATCGAAGGCAAGCGCGGCCTGCCGCGCCATCGTCCGCCCTATGTTGCCCAGGTTGGTCTGTTCGGTCGTCCGACACTCGAACAGAACGTGGAGACCATGTTCTGGATCCGCGACATCATCGAGAAGGGCGCCGAGTGGATGACGGCGCAAGGTCGCCACGAGCGGAAGGGCTTCCGCAGTTTCTCGGTGTCGGGCCGCGTGAAAAATCCCGGCGTCAAGCTGGCGCCTGCCGGCATTACCATGCAGGAGCTGGTCGACGAGTTCTGCGGCGGTATGCAGGATGGCCATGTTTTCAAGGCCTATCTGCCGGGTGGGCCGTCAGGCGGCATTCTGCCGGCCTCCATGGCCGACATCCCGCTCGATTTCGGAACTTTGGAAAAATATGGCTGCTTCGTCGGGTCGCATGCGGTTGTCATTCTGTCCGACAAGGACGACATCAAGGCTGCGGCCTTGAATCTGATGAAGTTCTTTGAGGATGAAAGTTGCGGCCAGTGCACGCCCTGCCGCGCCGGCACGGAAAAGGCGGCCAAGTTGATGGCGAAGGGTCCGTGGGACGTAAAGCTGCTGGAAGAGCTCTCGACCGCGATGCGCGATGCCTCGATCTGCGGGCTTGGCCAGGCGGCACCGAATCCGCTGCTGTGCGTGCTGAAATATTTTCCGGATGAATTGTCGAAACCGCTGGGAAGCTGGTGACGGCGAAAGGCAAAACTATGAGCGCAGGTAACGGCAAAGCCAAGAACTCGGCCAAGAGCGTGAAGTTTATCCTCGACGGCAAGGAAGTCGAGGCGCTGGAGGGCGAGACCATCTGGCAGGTGGCGAAGCGCCTCGGCACCGACATCCCGCATCTGTGTTATTCGCCAGAACCTGGCTACCGCGCCGACGGCAATTGCCGCGCCTGCATGGTTGAGATTGAAGGCGAACGCGTGCTGGCGGCGAGCTGTATCCGCAAGCCGGCAGAAGGCATGAAAGTGAAGGCGACATCGGACCGCGCCAAGACGGCGCGGCAGATGGTGTTCGAACTGCTCATTTCCGATCAGCCAGATCGCAAGACCGCCGCACACGATCCGCAATCGAAGTTTTGGGAATGGGCTGATCGCATGCACATCGGCACCAGCCGATTCCCCAAGCATGGTACGCCTACACCGGACCGCAGCCACCCGGCGATGGCGGTCAATCTCGATGCCTGCATCCAGTGCAACCTCTGTGTCCGCGCCTGCCGCGAAGTGCAGGTCAACGACGTGATCGGCATGGCCGGCCGCGGCCATGGTGAAAAGATCGTCTTCGATTTCGACGACCCGATGGGCAATTCCACATGCGTGGCTTGCGGCGAATGCGTGCAGGCCTGTCCGACCGGCGCGCTGATGCCGGCGACACTGGTCAACGAAAAGAATGTCCGCACAGAATTCCCCGACCGGGAGGTGCACAGCGTGTGCCCCTATTGCGGCGTCGGCTGTCAGCTCACCTACAAGATCAAGAACGACAAGCTGCTTTACGTCACCGGTCGTGACGGCCCGGCCAATCAGAATCGCCTGTGCGTGAAAGGCCGATTTGGTTTTGACTACGTCAGCAACCCGCAGCGATTGACCAAGCCGATGGTCCGCAAGGACGGCGTGAAAAAAGCCGCCGACGACTTGGTCGATCCGTCAAACCCGTGGACGCATTTCCGCGAGGCGACGTGGGAAGAGGCGATGGAACGCGCCGCCTCGGGCTTGAAGAAAATCCGTGACCGTGACGGCCCGCGCGCGCTCGCCGGCTTCGGTTCGGCCAAGGGTTCAAACGAAGAGGCTTATCTGTTCCAGAAGCTCGTGCGCACCGGCTTTGGCTCCAACAATGTCGACCACTGCACGAGGCTCTGCCACGCGTCTTCGGTCGCGGCGTTGCTCGAAGGCGTCGGCTCTGCCGCGGTGACCGCAACGTTCAACGAATGCAAGAATTCCGACTTCATCATCGTGATCGGCGCCAACCCGACCGAAAACCATCCGGTTGCCGCTACCTTCTTCAAGCAGGCGGCCAAGCATGGCGCCAAGCTTGTAGTCATGGATCCGCGCGGGCAGGCGCTCAAGCGGCATGCCTGGCGCATGATGCAATTCAAGAACGGCACCGACGTCGCCATGCTCAACGGCATGCTCAACGTCATCATCGGCGAGAAGCTCTACGACCAGCAATATGTGCAGACTTACGTGGAAGGCTTCGAGCAACTCGCCGACCACGTGAAGGATTTCACGCCGGAGGAGATGGCGCCGATCTGCGGCATTCCCGCCGACACGCTGCGCGAAGTGGCGCGCGGCTTTGCACGCGCGGAAAATGCCATCATTTTCTGGGGCATGGGCGTGTCGCAACACACCCATGGCACGGACAATGCTCGCTGCCTGATTGCGCTGTCGTTGATTTGCGGCCAGGTCGGTCGGCCGGGCACCGGCCTGCATCCGCTGCGCGGACAAAACAACGTGCAGGGCGCCTCGGACGCCGGTTTGATCCCGATGTTTTTCCCCGATTACAAGTCGGTGGAAAATCCGGAGATGATCGCGAAATACGAAAAGGCCTGGGGCAAGAAGCTCGATCCCAAGCGCGGCAAAACCGTGGTCGAGATCATGGATGCCGTGCACAACGACGAGATCAAGGGCATGTACATCATGGGCGAAAACCCCGCGATGTCGGACCCCGATCTCAACCACGCGCGGGGCGCGCTCGCCCATCTCGAGCACCTTGTGGTGCAGGATATCTTCCTCACCGAAACTGCGTCCTATGCCGATGTAATCCTGCCTGCCTCGGCCTGGCCGGAGAAAGACGGCACCGTCACCAACACCAATCGTCAGGTGCAGATGGGCCGCAGGGCGCTGCCGCTACCCGGCGATGCACGTCAGGACCTTTGGATTATCCAGGATCTCGCCCAGCGCATGGGCGAAAAGTGGAACTACAAGCACGTCAGCGAAGTGTTCGAAGAGATGGCACGGCTGATGCCGGCGCTCGACAACATCACCTGGGACCGCGTCGAGCGTGAGGATCACGTTACTTATCCGGTCGACGGTCCCGACGTGCCGGGCCGCGACGTGGTGTTCGACAAGGGTTTCCCGCGGCCAAACGGCATGGGCAAGCTGGTGGCGGCGAAATTACTGCCGCCGAATGAGACGCCGGATCACGAATATCCATTTATCCTCACGACCGGCCGTCAGCTCGAGCATTGGCACACCGGCGCCATGACGCGGCGCGCGACGGTCCTCGATGCGTTGGAGCCCGCGGCCGTCGCCTCGCTGTCGCGCGGCACGTTCGCCAAGTTGGGAATCAAGCCGGGCGACATGGTGAAGGTGACGACGAGGCGCGGCGAGGTGGAGCTCAATTCGCGTCAGGACGACGCCATCCCCGATGGCGTGGTGTTTATCCCGTTTGCTTTCGTGGAAGCGGCGGCCAATATCCTCACCAACCCCGCGCTCGATCCGTTCGGCAAAATACCCGAGTTCAAATTCTGCGCCGCCAAGGTGGAAGCGGCCAAGCCGCGGATGGAAGCGGCGGAGTAGGGACCCCTTGCTACGGCTGGGACTGCGTTATGGCCGGGCTCGTCCCGGCCATTCGCGTTTTTGGGCAAGGCCAGAATTCAATCCGGAGGTTCGTGGGCGGTCCGAGTCTTGCATGGAAACCGGTCAGAGCTATCGGATTTTGGGGGGACGTAAGCGTGATGAACATCCAACAAAAGGGAGCGGCGCGCCAAACTGTCGCACCTGCCGTGCCCAACCCGCTCGCGGATTTTCTCGCCAGCACCCACGCGGCACTCGTGCACGAGGACGGCGGTGCCGTTGCGAATTACATCCCGGAGCTGCAAAAGGCCGATCCACGCCATTTCGGCATCGCGCTCGCGACCATGGACGGGCACGTCTACGAGACCGGCGATACGGCCGTGCCATTTACAATTCAGTCCATCTCCAAGGCGTTCGTATTTGCGCTTGCGCTCGATGTGCTCGGCGCGGAGCGTGTCGAATCTAAAATTGGTGTCGAACCGAGCGGAGATGCGTTCAATTCCATCCGGCTGCGTTCCGACAATCGCCCGTTCAATCCGATGGTGAACTCTGGCGCGATTGCGTGCTCCGGATTGTTGTACGAAGCCGACGGTGAAAACGCTACGGAGCGCATTCGCGACGTGCTCAGCCGCCTCGCGGGACGCAACCTCACCATCGATGAACGGGTTTTCGTCTCCGAGCGCCTGACCGGCGATCGAAACCGGGCGATCGCCTATCTCCTGCACAATTACGGCATCATCCAAGGCAACGTCGACGCCATCCTCGACGTCTACTTCAGGCAGTGCTCGGTTCTCGTGACGGCGCGCGATCTTGCCTTGATGGCGGCGACGCTTGGCAACGGCGGCATCAATCCGGTGACCGGCGAACGTGTGATAGGCCCTTATGCGATCTCGCGCACGCTTTCGGTCATGACGAGCTCCGGCATGTATGACTTTGCGGGTGAATGGATCTACCGCGTCGGGTTTCCCGCCAAGAGCGGCGTCGGCGGCGGCATCCTTGCCGCCTTTCCATCGCAGTTCGGACTTGGCACCTTTTCACCGCGCCTCGATGAACACGGAAACAGCGTTCGCGGTCTGAAGGTCTGCGAGGCTGTTTCAGCGCAGTTCGATCTGCACATGCTCAATCGCACCAGCGATGTCCAGACCTGTATCGTTGCGGATTACGATTTTGAGCGTAGTTCTCCGCGCGGGCGCCAGCCGCACGAGCAGAAACTGATCGACGCGCATATGGATGCTATGCGCGTCATTGAACTTACCGGCACGATCACCTTCGCCAATGCCGACTTTATCGCGCGCCGGATCGAGAACGGTTCATCGCCTCTGGTTCTCATACTCGATTTCAGCCGTGTCCCGCAGATCAGCAGCGGTGCGGCCAAGCTATTGGCCGACCAACTTAGCAAGCTTTCGGCGCTCGGCATCATGCCGGTTCTGTCGGGACTCGAGCGGAGTTCGCCCAATTGGACAGCGCTGGCCGCGCATCTTGGCGAAGGTGGCCAGCCCCGCCATTTCACAAGACTCGACGAGGCGATTGAATGGGCGGAGGACCAAGTTATTTACCGCTTCGGCGGGTTTACCCATTTGATGGATTCAGTTCCTCTCACCGAACAGGAATTGCTGCACGAGATGCCGGCGGAATTGGTCGAAGAAATCGGCAAACTCTGTACGGTGCAGAATTTCAAGGCCGGTGAACGCATTATCGCCAGCGGCGACACATCGACGTCCATTTTCTTTCTCCAGAGCGGAATGGTCAGCGTGAAGCTTGCCGACGGCGTGCGGCTGGCGACACTGGTGCCCGGAATGGCGTTTGGCGAAATGGCTTTGGTGGAGAGCCAACGCGGCGCGAATGTCTGGGCGGATACCGCAATAAGATGCGTCGAACTTCCGCTCGAGCGATTTTACGGCTTTTGCGAGATCTACCCGAAAATAGGCCAGCGCATCATGCGCAATCTTGCAGGTCTACTTGCGCGGCGTCTCGGGCGCGCAAACCGGCGCATCGATTTGTTGAGCGCGACCTAGCCGGCCAAGTGCGCGTCTTTGCTTGGAAATCCGACGGTGTCTTGCGGAGGAAGAGCGGAGGAAGCATTGGCCGCCAGATTGCCTGGCTGTAATTTTTTCGCCCATTTCCCGCCGTTTTCGCGGCGGAGACTTCTGGTGCCTTCGATGGGACGTGAAGGCGAGTGGACGGAGGGTAAAGCCATGAAAATTGTGTCGCGTATTCTGGGGCTCGCCATCGCCTGCATTGCGGTACCGGCAATAGCCAAACCGGCATACATCGCTTCAACCGTCAATTTGCGCGCCGCGCCCGGCACCGGCAGCGAGATTGTCGCCAAGATTCCCGGCGGCAGCCTGGTCGACACCGGCGGTTGCGAAGAAGGCTGGTGCGAGATCACCTGGCAGGACAAGAAGGGCTTCGCAATCCAGACGGCGCTCGACATGAGCGGCCGCGTGCCACAGCAGCGCGCTGCTGCCGCAGGTCCGGCCTATCGGCAAGCGCCGCGCGGCGAGCAGGTGGTCGAAGGACCTGAGGTTGTTGATGGCCCGGTCTACTACGATCCGCCGGCCGTCGTTTATTATGGCGGACCGTACTACCGTCCCTACGGGGGCTGGCACCGTCGCCACTGGTGGTGATGACTATTTGGCCTGTTTGCTGCTGCCAAACATAAGGCCGAGCGCCACCAGGGTGATGATATACGCCAGAATGCCCCCTGGTATCGCGATGTACAATTTCGCGCCGAGTTGTTGCTCCAGCACGAGCAGCACGGCGGCGCCGACCAGCACAGCGGCAAATCTGATCATGCGGTCGCGATTCATGCGCGCCGCCTAACGCTTGCCGTCGTTCGTCGCGGGCGCGCGCATGTTCGCCCATGGATCCGTACGGACAGGCGTCGCACCATCCTGTTTCAGACGTTTCAGGGTGGAGTCGTATTGCTTATCGACCGACTCGGCTTCTTTTTTCTTCAGGATTTCTTCGGCTGTGTCCTGGCGGCCGCCACCACCGCCGCCCCGTTGCGCGGAGGCCGGAACTGCCAGCAGCGCCAATAAAATGACGCCGATTGTTACTCGTCGCATAGCCATTCCCCGGACTGGTTACCCGCAGGAAGACTAGCATTTCCAGACAAAGCGCTCAATGCGGTGAAATCATTGCGCAATCGGCCTTTGGCCCTTATGAGGCTGCGGTATAGGATAGCGAAACCCTCGCGTCGCCGGCTACTCATTGAGATCACGGAATGTCGCTCGCTCACGACACATCGCCGCGCCCGCCTTTGGACCTGCATCGTCATGACTGGACGCGCGAGGAAGTGCGGGCGCTGTTCGCTTTGCCGTTTCCGGAACTGATATTTCGGGCGGCAGCTGTGCACCGTGAGAACTTCGATCCGGCGGAGGTGCAGATCTCCACGCTGCTGTCGATCAAGACAGGCGGCTGCCCGGAGGACTGCGCCTATTGCCCGCAGTCGGCCAAATTCGACACCGGCGTTAAGGCCGAAAAATTGATGGAGCTAGATGCTGTCCTCGCCGAAGCACGTGCGGCCAAGGCGGGCGGGGCGTCGCGCTTTTGCATGGGCGCGGCCTGGCGCTCGCCGAAGGATCGCGACCTCGACAAAGTCTGCGCCATGGTGGAAGGCGTAAAGGCTCTCGGCATGGAAACCTGCGTGACGCTCGGCATGCTGACCGGCAAGCAGGCGCGCCGCCTCAAGGATTGCGGCCTCGACTACTACAACCACAATCTCGATACCTCGCCGGAATACTACGGCGAGATCATTACCACGCGCACGTACCAAGATCGGCTCAACACCCTCGAATATGTGCGCGATGCCGGAATCCATGTCTGCTGTGGCGGCATCGTCGGCATGGGTGAGGGACTCGACGATCGCGTCGGGATGATCGCGACGCTCGCAAGCCTGCCGGTGCATCCGGAGAGCGTTCCGATCAACATGCTGGTGCAGGTGGAAGGCACGCCGCTCGCAGGCCGGACGAAGCTCGATGCTTTCGATTTCGTGCGCACCATTGCGGTGGCGCGCATCTGCATGCCGGCATCGGTCGTGCGGTTGTCTGCCGGCCGTGAAGACATGAGCGAGGAGACGCAGGCTCTGTGTTTTATCGCCGGCGCGAATTCGATCTTCTACGGGCCGAAGCTGCTCACGACGCCCAACCCCGGCCGCGACCGCGACATGGCGCTGCTCGACAAACTGGGCTTGCGGCCAATGGCGTGAGGCTCGCTGCGCTAGGCGAAATTGCGCACCAGCGCGAGGCCGGCGAACAATCCACCGATCGACAAAGCAACCGACAGCAGCACGTAAAGGGACGCCAGCCCAAGTTCGCCGCGCTCGTAGAGCAGCGCGACGTCGAGCGAAAAGGTCGAGAAGGTCGTGTAGCCGCCGAGAATGCCAGTGGTGAGGAAGAGCTGCCAGTGTTGCGGGATGCCACTCTTGAAAGCGAAAAAGGCCACCAGGCACCCCATCACGATGGAGCCGGTGACGTTTTCGAACAGCGTCGCGTAAGGGAATGCCGTACCCACCAGCCGCGCGAAAACAAGATTGAATCCGTGGCGGAGCGCTGCGCCGACCCCGCCGCCAATAAACACAATGAGAAAGCCCATCATTCATCCCCGAGGTTGAGCGCAATGAAAAACCGCCCTATGGCAGACGGATTCCCACCGCTGTGTGTCGCGGTAGGAGTTATCAGCCCCTTTCGGGCGGTTCTCGGGGGACCCCATCCCCATCGCGATGAAACTACCGGCGGCACATGGCAGGGTCAACGGGGACGCGGCAGACATTTCCTACGCGGTCCACTAGTGTTCGCGCCGCTTTGACCCACGCCGCTCCACCCCGCCGCCGCCGCCGCGCTTTCGACTGGTCGACCGCAGTCATTGCGGCGATGGCCATTGCGTCCGCCGTTACGGTTTATGTCCGCGACGGGCGCGAGCATTTTTTCGCGATTCTGTTCGGCGACGTAGCCTTGTTCGCCGCCATGCTGCCGAAAGTCCTGGCCGGATGCCTGATCGGCGCTTTCGTCACGCTGCTGTTGCCGCGCGAAATGGTGGCCCGCTGGGTCGGACACGAATCCGGGTTTCCAGGCCTGCTGATCGCCGCGTTTTTCGGCTTCCTGCTGCCGGGCGGCCCGATCACGATCTACCCGGTGGCCGGCGCCTTCCTTGTGATGGGTGCCGATGCCGGCGCGGTGGTCGCATTCATCGTGAGCTGGACACTTATCGGGTACACGCGCGCGCTGGTGTGGGAATTGCCGTTCTTCGGATCGGACTTCGTGCTCTGGCGCATCATCGAAGCGCTGCCGCTGCCGATCATCGCCGGGTTGCTGGCGCGGATCGCCGTGCGTGCAGGTTTTAAATATCGCGATAACGACCAATGACGCTCGCCATCAATATCCTCCTGTGGCTGGTGGTTGCTGGTCTGGCGCTCACCGCCGCCACGCGCGGCCAGGTGCTGCTTAAGGAGGGCGCGCGCGGTGGCGCGATGGAATTCCTGCTTTTGTTGCCGCGCATCGGCATCGGCGTGATCGGCTCTGGATTTCTCGCCGAGGCTTTGCCGAACGAATGGATCGCGCCCTGGCTCGGCCCGCAGTCGGGCTTTTTCGGTGTGATGATCGCGACGATTGGTGGCGCACTGACGCCGGGCGGGCCGGTGGTCGGTTTTTCGATCGGGGCAGCTGCACTGAAAAGCGGAGCGGGCGCGCCGCAAGTCATCGCCTATTCGACCGCATGGGCTTTGTACGCGATCCATCGGTTGCTGATCTGGGAAGTTCCGCTGATGCCGGCGCGCGTGGTATGGCTGCGCGCGATGGTGTCGCTGCCGCTGCCGTTTCTCGCAGCCGCGCTGGCGATCCTGCTCGGACGGCCCTAAAGCAGCGCTTTCTCAGGTATTCCCACAGCTGCCGCCCATGCTAGCCTTCCTCCGGGAAGGCGGGGTCACACCGCCACCGGGGTGAGGGGACGATGGCGGAAGAAGTCAAAGCCGGCGCCGAATCGCAGGTTATTTCCGAAGAACAACTCCGCAAGGCGGAGGAATACGTCCAGCAGGAAGAGGGCGCTGCCAACCGCCTCGCGGGCTGGGTGGGCGTTGCCGTGACCGGCATCGCCGTCACGATGACGCTGTTTCACCTCTACGCGGCCTACGACATCGTCCCGACGCAGGAGCTGCGCTACATCCACGTCGCCTTTGTGCTCCTGCTGAGCTTCCTGCTATTTCCGCTCGCTTCGCGTTTCCGGAACCACGTGCAGTGGTTCGATATCATTCCGGCGCTGGCGGGCATTGCCATCATTATCTACGCGCTCGCCGGCGGGGACGATTTCCTTGACCGTGCCGCGGTGCCCGACCGCTGGGACGTGATACTCGGCGGCATCTTTATCGTCCTCGTGCTCGAGGCCGCGCGCCGCACCACCGGCCCGATCATGCCGATCGTGGCGATCTTTTTATTGCCTACGCCATGTTCGGCCCGTATTTGCCGCCGCCGTGGACACATCGCGGCTTCGACGTTGCGCGGCTCGTTGGACACCTGTTCATCACGCTCGAGGGTATTTTCGGCGTTGCTGTCGACGTGTCCGCGACGCTGATCATCATGTTCACGATTTACGGGGCCATCCTCCAGCACTCGGGCGCCGGAAAATTCTTCATTGATTTTTCGCTTGCGGTCATGGGTGGCAAGCCATCGAGCGCCGGCCGCGCCGTGGTTGCATCGTCGTTCCTGCTTGGCGGGCCGTCCGGCTCCGGTGTTGCTACCACAGTGATGATCGGCACGGTCGCTTGGCCAATGTTGAAGAAGGCCGGCTTTCAGCAAGACGCGGCCGGAGGGCTGCTTGCCGCGGGCGGACTCGGCGCCATCATCTCGCCGCCCGTGCTGGGCGCCGCTGCGTTCCTCATCGCCGAGTTCCTGAAGATCAGCTATCTCGATGTGATCTGGATGGCAACCATTCCGACCTGCCTCTACTACTTGTCGCTGCTGTTCATGGTCGAGCTCGATGCAATGCGCTTCGGCGCGCAAGAGGTCGTGTTCAAGCAGGAATTGACAATCTGGGGGATGACCAAGCGTTACGGTTTCCATTTCGTGTCGCTGGTCGCCGTCGTCATATTTATGGTGATCGGCTATTCGCCGATGCTCTCGGTTTTCTATTCCACGATGCTGGCGTTCACGATGAGCGCCTTGGCGCCAGAGACCGCATTGGGCCCACGCCAATTATTGATGCCGTTGCTGGCCATTCTTGCTGTTATCGCGGTGATTGGCGTGATTCCGGGATTGGGAACATCGGCGCCGGTAGCGCTGATCCAGGCAAATTTTCCAATGGTGATTTTGATCATCATCGCCGCGCTGGCGTTCCTCGGCCTCACGCCTGTGGGTCAGCGCGCCGTACCATCAAGCAAGAAGCTCACGGCAGCAATGGCTGACGGCTCGATCGGAGTTCTCAGCGCCGCGACGACCTGTGCTGCAGCCGGCATTATCGTGGGCGTCGTCACGCTGACCGGACTCGGATTGAAATTCTCCGCCATTGTCATCGATTTTGCGGGCGGCAGCCTGCTGATGACCGCGATCTACACGGCGCTGGTGGTCTGGATCATCGGCCTCGCGGTTCCGGTCACAGCGTCGTACATCATTTGCGCGGTGATCGCCGCGCCGGCATTGACCAAGTTGGGCGTGCCTGATTACGCGGCGCATATGTTCATTTTCTATTATGCGGTCCTGTCCGAAGTTTCCCCGCCGACCGCGCTGTCGCCCTTCGCGGCTGCGGCAATCACCGGCGGCGACCCTTACCGCACCACGATGCAAGCGTGGAAATACACGTTGCCCGCGTTCCTCGTGCCGTTTGTGTTCGTGCTCGACCCGCTGGGCATAGGCCTATTGATGAAGATCCCGAAAGATGGGTCGGTCTACGACATCGTCTGGATCACGGCCGTAACCGGAGCCGGTCTGGGCGCTCTCTCGGTCGCGGCGCAAGACTGGGCAATCCGGCGCACGACGCCGGTCGAGCGCGGCCTGTTCCTGCTGACCGGGTTGCTGCTGGTATTCCCGAGCCTGCTGGAGGCGATGATGGAGGGCATTACCGGGCTCGACATTCCGCATCCGGCACCTTTCGGGCTCGCGCTCGGTGCCGGCTTGCTGTTATGGCAATGGTTCAGCCGGGAACCTGCGCCGGCTCGCGTTCCTTAGTTGGGTTAAGAAAAAGTAGGGAGGAAAACAATGAAACGAGGATTTACAGTGGCACTTGCGGCAATAACGGCCGCGACTCTCGCTTTGGGTGGCGCCGTCGCCCAGCAGCGGGCAATCGCGATCGGCACCGGTGGTACCGGTGGCGTTTATTATCCAATCGGCGGCGCGCTCGCGAACCTGATCTCGAAGACCTTTCCGAACATGCAGGCGACCGCCCAGGTCACCGGCGGATCGGTCGACAATCTCAAGCTGATCAATTCAGGACAAAGCGAACTGGCATTCTCCATGGCCGACGCGGCCCTCGATGCGTTCAATGGCGTCGACAAGTTCAAAGGCACAAAGGTGCCGTTGCGGACATTGATGGTGCTCTATCCGAACATCATGCACGTGGTTTCCATTGAAGGCACCGGCGTCAATACGCTCGCGGACCTCAAGGGCAAGCGCGTGTCGACCGGCGCGCCTGGCAGCGCCACCGAAGTGATGGCGTTTCGCGTTATCGAAGCGGCCGGGCTCGACAAGGACAAGGACATGAAGCGCGAGCGCCTGTCGGTCGCGGAATTGGTAAACGCAATCAAGGATCACAAGATCGATGCGTTCTTCTGGGTCGGCGGCTTGCCGACAGCCGGCGTCACCGATCTTGCAGCCACGCCGGGCACGAAAATCAAAATGATTGATCATTCCGACGTCGTCGCCAAGATGAATGCCAAGTACGACAATCTTTATTCGACTGCGGTCATTAAGGCCGGAACCTATCCGGGCCAGGATAAGGACAGCCAGGTTTCCGCGGTGTGGAATATCCTGGTTACGAACGACAAGATGTCCGATCAGGACGCCTACAACATCGTCAAACTGATCATCGACAAAAAGGCTGACCTCGTCGCCGTGCATAAGGATGCGTCAAGCTTCACCGTCGATAACCAGGTGAAGGCCAATTCGCCGATCCCGTGGCATCCGGGCGCGGTGAAGTTCTTCAAGGAACACGGCGCAAAGATGTAAGTCAGCACTTTTCGGCCAGGTTCGCGGCGGCCCCGCTTCGGCGGGGCCGTTTGCGTTTCAGGCCCCGGCGTGCATGCGGGCCGCGCGCCTTGGCAATGCCAGGCAAATGAAATAACCGGCTGCGCTGAGGCACGCGATGCAGAAACTCACTGGCCAATCGGAATAGAAGGCCATCGTGAGGCCGAGCCATGCATCGGCGAGCGCAAGCGCTGCCGAGACAAACAGGCCGCTCCAGAGACCGGTGGTGACGCGTTGCGCTGCGGCCGGCGGTCCGACCATCAGGGTGAATACAAGAAGTACACCGACGATCTGCGCGCAGGCCGATACCGCAATCGCGACCAAGGCGAGGAAAGCAATCGATACGAACCGCAGTGGAACGCCCTTGGCTTCCGCCAATTCAGGCTGAAGACTGGAAAATATCAGCGGGCGCATGATAACGGCGAGCGCGGCAAGGGTGATTGTCCCAAGCGCAGCCAGTGTCACGATCATCGTGTGATCGACCGCCAGCACATTACCGAACAGGATCGCAGTCGCTTGCGTCGCGAACGACGTATAGTAGTGCAGGAACAAGAGGCCAAAGCCGAGCGCCAGCGACAACACCACACCGATGGCGATGTCCCGGTTGCTGATGCGCTCGCTGAGCGCGCCTATCACAATGCCGGCAACCAGCGTGAAGCCAAGCAGGCCCCATAGCGGGGCAAGCCCGATCAGTCCGGCGCCGGTCGCGCCGGCAAAGCCGATATGGGAGAGCGCGTGGCCGGCGAAAGTCTGTCCGCGCATCACCAGAAAATAACCGACCAGGCCCGACACCGCCGCGACAATGCCGGCGGCTGCGAAGGCATTGATCATGAATTCATAAGCCAACATGTCAGTGATGATGGTGCTGGCCATGCTCATGGCCGTGGTCATGGTGGTCGTGCAAATGATCGGTGCGTTCGACGTCACTTCCGCGCGACATCACGAAAATATGGCCGTCGGCGCGCACCACATGGATCTCGGTACCATAGAGCTTGGACAAGACGGGGGCGGTCACTACCTGCTCGACGGTGCCGAGTACGGCCTGTCCGCTGCCGAGATAGAGCACGCGGTCGAGCGTGCCGAGCAGTTGATTAAGTTCATGCGCGCTGAACAGTACCGTGATCTTGCGCTCACGGCAGACCTTGCGCACCACCTCGATTGCCACCTCCTGATGGCGGGCGTCGAGGCTGATCAGGGGCTCATCGAGTAGCAAGAGTTTTGGTTGCCCGATCAAGGCCTGCGCCAGCAACAGCCTCTGGCGTTCGCCGCCGGACATATCGGACAGCGGCCGGGCGGCAAGGTCGCGCGCGCCAACGGCCTCAAGCGTTTCCTCGATTGCGCCACCGTCGTAGCCTCTGAGCGACGGCAGCCCCCACCGCTCGCCATTGAGCGAGCTTGCAATGAAATCGCGTCCGCGCACGCGCAAGTCGGGCAGGACGGTGCGTAGTTGGGGCAGGTAGCCGATGTCCGGGCTGCCCCGCTGCGGGTTGCGGCCGAACACCTTGATGCTGCCTTCGCTCGGCGAAACCAGACCAAGAATGGCGCGCATCAAGGTGGTCTTGCCGGCGCCATTGGGGCCGAGGACACCGATGAACTCGCCCGCCTCGATCGCGAAGCTGACATTCGACAACACGGCGCGGTCGCCAACGTGAAGCGTGGCGTGGTCGAGCGCGATGACGTTCACGAGTTCGGCCCGCTCAACGCCTTGTCGACCGCGTCCAGTTCGCCAAGCACCCAGTCCTGGAACGAGATATTCGCCGGCATCGTCTCGGTGACGGCGATCACGGGGACCTTGGCCGCGCCGGCGATCGTGCGCATCCGTTCGGTCAGCTTTTCCGAAACCTGGCTGTTGTAGATCAAGGCCTTGACCTTGTGCTCTTTCAGATCGCTCTCCAGCGCGGCGACGTCACGCGCGCTTGGTTCGGTATCGTTCATCATTGCAAGCTGAAACCGCTGATTGCGCATGGTGAGCCCGAGCGCGTCGACCATGAGGCCGAAGACCGGCTCGGTCGCGGTCACGGCAATTCCGGCATGTTTGGCCTTAAGCTGCGCAATGCGTTGCGTGATGCGCGCAAGCGAGGCGAGCGTTACCTGTGAGCCGCGCGGCATAGTCCGAGGCATGCGCACTGTCGAGCTTGCTCAGTGCACCGGCGAGGGCGGTTGCCATCGCGGGCATGGTCGCGGGGTCGTACCACAGATGCGGATTGTCGCCCGATTTCCGGCCGCTGAGTTGCGCGGCGTTGATGACGACGCGCCCGGGGCGCGGCGCGGCACGTCAGTAGCTTGTCCATCCAGGGATCGTAGTTGGCGCCATTGAGGATCACGATCTGCGCATTGGCAAGCTGGCGCACGACCGCCGGTGTTGTTTCGAACAGATGCGGATCCTGGTCGGGATTGCTCATGATACTGACGACCGCAACACGGTCGCCACCCACCTGGCGCGCGATGTCGCCGTAGAAATTTTCCGCGGCAACGACAGCAATCTGCCGGTCGGCAGCTGCCGCGGGTGTCGTCTGTCCGGCGGCCACCCCACCGCCTAGTCCTGTGCCCAATCCCGCGGCCATGACCACGGCAAGAACCAATCCGGCGGCGACTTTCATCTTTCAAAGCCTGGTTTTTGGGCCATTCTCAGTTCCATAATGTAACATTATAACATTTCAAATGACAAGCGGGCCCTTGAATTGCGGGCGATCTTTCGGGTGTTGGATTAGGCGTCGGCTTTCGCCAGGCCGCGGACCAGCCAGAAGCGCACCATCCGGCGGGCGGTCGCCACAGAGAGTTTGATAAAATCACTGCGCGCCTGCGCAGCGTCGGCGGCGGGCACCTCGTACGGCGCGAACCGCAACTTCAGGATGGCGCAAAAGGTCTGCCACCGCAGTTCGGCAGCCTTGCAGGCCACCAGGATGCCGTCGTAGCGGATATTTTGCATCAGCCGCTCGATCAAATCGACCGGGGTCGCGCACATGCGCGCGAGGCTGACGACCGTCTCTTCGTATTGACCGGCATCGGCAAATCCGGCGATCGCCGTCTCGTTGAGCTGGCCAGTCCCCTGAAGTTTGTCGACCAGCGCCGTTGCATGGCTGAAGTCGCGAGGCGCCGACGCTGTGCGCAGGACCTTGTCCGATACTGAGAAAAGAACTTCCTGGATCGCGGCCCGGCTTTCAGGCGGGACCACGACCAGCAGGCGCGCGCGAACCGTCTCGGTGGCCTTCGAAACGAGGTCCTGGAGCAATTGCGGCGGCATGTCCATGCGAACGCCAAGATTTTCGGCAAGCCGCTCGTCGCGCTCCGCGCGATGTGCGAGTTCGACATAGCCGCCTTCGGAAAAGGTCGCGCCCTGATTCTGTGACAGCTTGTGGACCACGGTGGTATCGCCCCGTTGTATCAAGATGTCGGTGACCGCTGCCGCGAGACGCTTGCGTTCGGAGATGGCGCCGAGATGGCCTTGGCCCTTCTCCGCCGCGATTTCGATCAGGTCGTTATCGGTGAGCTGCGGCGATTGTGCCAGCACGGGGCCCGCAACTGCTATTTCATCGTGATGTGCAAGGGTACGAATGACGCCCGTGGGAGCATTGTCGATCGGTGCAAGCTTGGCGCCGAGTTCGGCGAGCGCCTTGGTCTCAACTTGCCGCACAAGGTGGGCGAGCACGTCGTCAAACAAGCCGACTTGCTCTTGATTGAACGCCGCAGCGTCGCCCAGAAACAGATCGGTTACGCGCCTGAGGATTTCCGTGCGCCGGTCACTTGAGCCTGCGGTCAGGACAAGTTCGAGTTCGTCGATAACGGACGCGGCCTGCGACATTTCTTGTCTTGGACGGGATTCTTCCCGCCGCCTTCCACTGACTGCCGTGGGACACCCCGGCGCGCCAGCGCACCATATCGCCGGGCCGTAAAGCTTAGGTAAAGCCCGGCCATGGCCGGGCTTTCTTCAATTCCTTAATAATCACAAAGGCTTATTGAATAGTCTTTCACCTATTGGGCGTGAATGTTGCCTTCTTTCACCACGCGGCCCCATTTGGTGATTTCCGTTTTGATGTAGTCGGCAAACTGGGCGGAAGTCATCTCGACGACGGCGGCGCCCTCGCGGTCGAAGGCGGATTTCAGTTCGGGCGATTTCAATGCGGCCTGGGTCGAGGAGTAGAGCTTGTCTACGATCGGCTTGGGCAGGCCGGCGGGCGCGGCGAGCCCCCACCAATTGTCCGCGACATATCCGGGGACACCTGCCTCCGCGATGGTCGGCACGTCCGGCAGCACTGGGCTGCGCTTGTCACCGCCTGTGCCCAGTGCAATCAGCTGACCGGATTTGATGAAAGGCGTGGTCTGCACGAGCGAGGAGAACATGATCTTCACGTGGCCCGCGATCACGTCCTGCATTGCCGGTCCGCCGCCCTTGTACGGGACGTGCACAAGATTGACCTTGGCCTGCAGCTTGAACAACTCGGCACCCAGATGCTGGAAGCTGCCGACACCGGCGGAGGCGTAGTTGAGTTCGCCCGGCTTTTCTTTTGCGAGCTTGAGTAAGTCCTTCACGGTTTTGATCGGCGATGTCGGATTGACCACCAGGACGTTCGGTCCGGTCGCGAAGATTGAGATCGGCGTGAATGATTTGATCGGGTCGTATTTGAGGGTGTAAAGCGCCGGATTGACGGCGTGCGCAATCGATATCACGCAGATCGTATAGCCGTCCGGCGCTGCAGTCGCGCATGCCTCGGTGCCGATGGTGCCGCCGGCTCCACCACGGTTGTCGACGTAAACCTGCTGCCCCAGTTTTACGCTGAGCTGCTGCGCGACCAGCCGGCCGACCACGTCGTTGCTGCCACCGGGTGGGAACGGAATGATCAGCCGGACCGGCTTGCTCGGGTAGTCGTCGGCAAAGGCCGAGGGCGCGAGTGCCAGCAGCAAGGCCGCGGCCGCAATCCATCGTGGCAGCAATTTCGTCATGGTGCCTCCCAAATGTCGTTTTTTTGTTCAGTGCCAGTAAGGCGGATAGTCGGTGTTCTTTTGCTCGGCGTCGAGTCGGCGCAGCATGGCGGGCCACTCGAGAATGCCATACGGCCGGCGCGTGCCCGGCTGATACAAATCTGCGGTGTGCGCAAGCACGTTCTCCCCAGGCATCGTCAGTTCAGTGCGCGCGGCCATGGCGTCGACCTGCGAGCGGCACGACAATTCGAGTTGGTACATGGTGTTAAACGCTTGCTGGACCGTCGCGCCGCAGGTCAGCAGGCCGTGGTTGCGCATGATCAAGGCGTCATGCGAGCCGAGATCGCGCACCAGCCGCTCCCGTTCGTCGAGTTCGAGGGCCGGTCCCTCGTAGTCGTGATAGCCAATGTGGCCAACAAAGCGGATCGAGGTCTGCGAAAGTGGCAGCAGCCCGCATTTCATCGCGGCAACCGCCATGCCGGCGCGCGTATGCGTGTGCAGGACACAGGCGACATCCGGACGGGCTTTGTGGATCGCGCCGTGGATGACGTAGCCGGATTTGTTGATGCCGTAGTCGGTATCGGGTTTCCAGATGATGTCGCCGTCGACATGGATTTTCACCAGGCTGGAGGCGGTGATCTCCTTGTAGAGCAGGCCATAAAGATTAAGCAGAACAACATCTTCTTCGCCAGGAATGCGCGCCGTGATGTGGTTGTAAATGAGGTCGGTCATTCCGTAGGTGTCGATCAGCCGGTAGCAGGCGGCGAGATCGACCCGCGCCCGCCATTCTTCCGGCGACACCTGGTCCTTGATCGACGGGAAATCGGTCGAATAATTCATGGCGTTTCCCTTTTTCAGCGGGCGTTGACCGCCCTTCTTTGCTTGGGCCGCAACCATAACCTTGGGGGTGGGGCAATCAATAGCCCGTGAGGGGGGTGCTTCCGCCGGGCCAATCCGATACAGTCCCGCAGACTTTAATTGGGGGCGAGGCTGATGCGTCGTTTGTTCGTTGCATTGATTGCGACGACCGTGCTTTCGCCGGTCGTGAGTGTGAAGAGCGCATTGGCTGCGGACATGCCGGTGAAGGCGCCAGTCCCCAAGGCTGCCAAGCTTCCGTACGACTGGTCCGGCCTCTACCTCGGTGGCCACATCGGCTATATGTGGGGCCGCACGCGCGTCGAAGAAGATGGCGTCGTCACCGAACCCAATGCCGCGACCAATGGCACCGTCGGCGGTGTGCTGCTCGGGTACAATTGGCAGAGTGGTCCGGTCGTATTCGGCGTGGAGGGTGATTTCGGTTGGACCAATGCCCATGGCACCGGCGCCGTGGTTCCCCCGGTTGTGATCACGACCCAGGCGCCCAACACTTACGACGTCAACTGGACGTCACACGTGCGGGGCCGTGTCGGCTACGCATTCGACAACTGGCTCTTTTTCATCGCCGGAGGACTTGCCGTCGCCGATTTTGATTTTCACGAGGGAGCAATCACCACCACAGTTGTCCCCACTGGCGCAAAATACACCGGATGGTCGATCGGTGGCGGCGCCGAAGTGGCATTCACGCGCAATCTCGTCGGCCGTGTCGAATATTTGTATGACGACTTTGGCCACAAGGATTACACCGGCGTGACCGGCGATCCCTACAGCGTTTCATTCCGCGGTCAGACCGTGCGCGGCGCACTGGCCTGGAAATTTGATCCGTTTGGCATGCGACCGTAATCGTTCACTCGCGGCCTGAGTTCGAATCTTTTGCAGGCGTGAAACGGTAACGTGATAGGGCGTGCCTGCCATTGCGCCATATCGCAGAGCGACTTTCACACAATTGCAAGGCGTGTCCTTAACGGGCCGGCAGACATTTCGTGGCAAATGATCCCTTCACCGTGAAAAAGGGACAACCTCCAGTGTCGGCGCCACGCTTCCGACTTTTGCCGAAAACCGCCTATCCAGCGCGGCGTGGTGGCGTGCCGGAAATGCGGGACGCTCATCCCGGTGCAAAATTTCAGTGCGCTACCCGACGAATTCTCGGTGCGCTGCCCGGGCTGCAGTGATCGCGCCTTCTATGCCAAACGTACCGTTGCGATCCAGGAATTGCCCGAACGGCGAAAGAAACCCCGCCGTTAGGCCGTCAAACAGGCGCCATTCGGGCCTTTTGTAATCACCCTCGAGATTGCCTATATCTCCGTCACCACGGAGCCCTCATTTCCATGTCTGCCCCCCAGTCCGCTGACAAAATCCCCGTAACGGTGCTCACCGGCTATCTCGGCGCCGGAAAAACCACGCTGCTCAACCGCATCCTGTCCGAGCCGCACGGCAAGAAGTTTGCCGTCATCGTCAACGAGTTTGGCGAAATCGGCATCGACAACGAATTGGTGGTGAACGCCGACGAAGAAGTGTTCGAGATGAACAACGGTTGCATTTGCTGCACCGTGCGCGGCGATCTGGTGCGCATCATCGATGGACTGATGCGGCGCAAGGGCAAGTTTGACGCCATCATCGTGGAGACCACCGGCCTGGCCGATCCTGCGCCGGTCGCGCAGACCTTCTTCATGGACGAGCAAGTCGGGGCCAGGACAAAACTGGACGCTGTCATCACGGTCGCCGATGCCAAATGGCTCAGCGACCGGCTCAAGGATGCGCCCGAGGCCAAGAACCAGATCGCCTTCGCCGACGTCATCCTGATCAACAAGACCGATCTGGTTGATCCACAGGAATTGAATGAACTGGAGGCCCGTATCCGCGGCCTGAATCCTTACGCGCGGGTACACCGCACCGAGCGCGCCAAGATTGACATCAATGAAATCCTCGGCCGCAATGCATTCGACCTCGATCGCATCCTGGACATTGAGCCGAATTTTCTCGAAAGCGAGCACCATGACCACGATCATCATCATGACCATAGCCATGGCGATCATGGCGCCCATCACCATCATCATGGCAACGGTCTCAAGCACTATCACGACGAGGACATGCAAAGCGTGTCGCTCCGGAGTGACGCACCGCTAAATCCCGGACAAGTTCTTTCCCTGGGTCCAGGATCTGGTGGCGACCGAAGGACCCAGCATCCTGCGCAGCAAGGGCATCCTCTCATTCAAGGATGATCCCGAGCGCTTTGTATTTCAGGGCGTACACATGATTCTCGACGGCGATCATCAGCGTCCGTGGCGTGCGGACGAGAAACGCGACAGCCGAATTGTCTTCATCGGCCGTAACTTGCCGGAAGATAAAATCCGCCAAGGCTTCGAAAGCTGCATCGCCTAACGTGAGCGACGCGCAGGCCCCAATTCCTTCTCTCGCCGACCGAGTGCGCTCCATAGACGCGGGCGCGCCTGTCGTCGGTGCGCATTTCCTGGGCCAGACGCCAGTGTTTGTGCTCGGCGAGGAAGCGCTGCTTTTCGCGGATGAAGCCGAACGTCGAATCCCAATCCATACAGGTGGCATTCTGGCGAGCGTCTCGGATGGCGGGCGCATCATCACCGGCGGAGACGATGGCAAGCTCGTTGCGACAGGCGCAGATGGGGTGCATCGCGTGCTGGCTGCCGACGACAAGCAGCGCTGGATCGATCAGGTCGCATTGGGTCCGGACAATGCGGTGGCATGGTCCGCGGCGAAAACTGCGCACGTTCTTACGAAAAAGGGCGAGGAGCGGCTCTTCGAAGCGCCATCGACGGTGGCGGGCCTCGCTTTTGCACCAAAAGGATTCCGTCTGGCCATCGCGCACTACAATGGCGCCACACTCTGGTTTCCGAATGCCGCCGGTGCAAAGCCGGAACGGCTCGAATGGAAGGGCTCACATCTCGGGGTCACCATAAGCCCGGATGGCAAGTTCCTGATTACGACCATGCAGGAGTTGACACTGCATGGCTGGCGTATTGCCGACGCCAAGCACATGCGCATGTCCGGCTATTCGGCGCGCGTCCGCTCGCTCAGTTGGAGTGCCGGCGGCGATTTTCTTGCAACATCGGGCTCCGAGCAGCTCATCCTTTGGCCATTCGACGGCAAGGATGGTCCGATGGGCCGGCAGCCGAAAATTCTCGCGCACTCGGAGTTGCGGGTTGCTGTCGTCGCCTGCCATCCCAGGCAACCCGTGGTGGCAGTGGGTTATGCCGATGGCACGGTGAAGCTGGTGCGCATCGACGATGATGCGCTGATCTTGGTTCGCCATAGCGACGGACAACCGGTAAGCGCGCTGGGTTGGGACGGTACGGGCCAGACGCTCGCCTTCGGCATGGAATTGGGCGAGGCCGGGATTCTCGCCCTGTGATCGCCGCAATAGCCCGTCTCACTGTGCTGGATTGCCCGCATTCCAGTGGTGGCACTAACCTGTAGGGCAAGAGATTCGGAACTAACGGCGGGTGTCGCTACTTATCTGGCTTGCGGCCGGCAAACCTCGAGGGGCAGGGGAATAAGTATGGCTATCACTCATCAATTGCGCCGTTTGGCTTCCGTTGCCTTGATTGGCGGCGGAATAGCCTTCGCGACAATCTCGACTCCGATCGTGCTCGGCGCGCTCACGCCGGCTGCGGCGCAGATTTCCGAAGACGCCCAGGTCGCACTTGAGCAGTACGGCAGTTGGCGCCCGCATCCGCGGTTCGGCAACGTCTGGGTGCCGACCGGCGTGCCGCCGGACTGGCGCCCATACGCTTATGGTCACTGGGTCTATACCGATGAATGGGGCTGGTACTGGGTCTCCGACGATGTCGAAGCCGATTGGGGCTGGGTCGTCTACCACTACGGCCGTTGGGCATTCGAGCGAGGCTTCGGCTGGTATTGGGTATCGGGTGACGAGTGGGCTCCCGCATGGGTCGATTGGCGCTACGGCGACGACTATTCCGGTTGGGCGCCGCTGCCGCCGGACGAATTGATCGGAACGTATGAGGTCGAGCCGACGTATTGGGTCTTTGTGCCGACCCGCTACATTGCTGCGCCACGCTTGCGCACTTACTACGTGCCCGTTCAACGTCGTTCGGTGATTTTGCGCTCTACACACATCGTCAATCGTACCTTTGCGGTGCGTGGCTCGCGGCTCGCGGTCAATCCCGGCATCTCGCCGGCTTTCGTTGCCCGTGTGAGCGGCGCGCCGGTGTCGACCTACCGAGTGCGTCCACGCGTATTTGCCTCGACGCAAGGTGTCGCGGGTGCGGTGCAAATTCGCCGCGAAGATTTACGCGGCGCGCGAGGTGGCAGGCCGGGAGGTCCCGGCGGTCCCGCTGGGCCGGGCGCACGAACGCGCCTGGGCACAGTGTCTGTCGAGCGGACGACAGCGGTGATTTGGCCAAGCGCTGCGGGCACTGCTCCGCAGCCACTCGGAAAAAACGAGCCCGGCCGACTGGGAACGCATCCGCCGCGCGCCGCGCAAGGCGCGGCACCGACGCCGTCGGTCGCGCCCGTGCAAGGGCAGCCGCAGTCACCGCCTCCGCCGCCTAATGCTGGCGGGCAAACGCCGCCACCGGGCTCAGGTTTGCGCTCGGGGCCGCCGCCGACCACGACGGCGCCTACGACTACCGGCGCCGACGACTGCACCCACGCCAACTCCATCCACGACGCCGCCAGGAGGGAATGCACCGGCTGAGCGGCTGGAGCGGCGTGAAGAACGTCGTGATCTGCGCCCACCCGCTGGTGCGGGTGGCGGAACGCCGCCGGCTGGACAGCCGGCTCCGCCGACACAGCCGAATATTGTGCGGCCGATTCCGCCACAGACACCGCCGCCTCCGCCGCCACCTCCGCCGCAAGAGCGGCGGGTGCAGCCGCCGCCACCGCCACCACCTCCGCCGCAGCAACGGCAGGTGCAGCCGCCACCGCCGCCCGCGGTGCGTCCGCCGCCTCCACCGCCACCACAACAGCGGCAAGTTCAGCCGCCGCCACCTCCACCGCCGGCCGCACGCGCGCCTGCGCCGCCACCACCGGCCGCACGCGCGCCCGCACCGCCGCCGCCGGCTGCACGTGCGCCCGCGCCGCCGCCGCAGGCAGCGCCGCCGAAGAAGCCACCACCGAAACCAGGTGAGAAGCCGCCTGAGCCGCCGAAGTAGCGCGCGTCATTGACCGAATACGAAACGGGCGGCCGGAAGGCCGCCCGTTGCGTTTCATGTGTCCGCCGGTAGCGCTGCTCAGCGCACGAGCACGTTCTTGAACTGCCACGGATCGCGCTTGTCGATCTCTTCCGGAAACAGACCAGGCCGCCGGGTGAGGGGCGTCCAGTCGGTATAGTTGCCAACCACCGGTCCCAGATAGGGCGTCTGCACCTCAAGACAGCGGCGGAAATCCATCTCGTCGGTTTCGACGATGCCGGCGTTCGGGTTTTCCAGCGCCCACACCATGCCGGCGAGCACTGCCGAGGTCACTTGTAGACCGGTGGCGTTCTGGTAGGGCGCGACGTCGCGGGTTTCGTCGATCGAGAGCTGCGAGCCATACCAGTAAGCGTTCTTCTTGTGGCCGTAGAGCAATACGCCGAGCTCATCGATGCCATCGGCGATCTCGTGTTCGTCCAGAATGTGCATCTGCTTCTGGCGCTCGCCCTCGCGACCGAACATCTCGTGCAGCGACAGCACGGCGTCGTTGCAGGGGTGATAGGCATAGTGGCAGGTCGGACGATAGACCAACTTGCGGCCCTGGCGGAGCGTGAAGTAGTCGGCGATCGAGATCGAACTCGATTATGGGTGACCAGGAAGCCGTACTGCGCTTGCGCCGTTGGCGTCCATGAGCGCACCCGGGTGTTGGCGCCAGGTTGCAACAGAAAGATCGCCGCGCCACAGCCCGACTTGTGTTTGCGCGCGTTCGCCGGCGTCCACTTTTCGTGCGTGCCCCAGCCGAGCTCGGCCGGCTGCAAGCCCTCCGATATGAAGCCTTCGACCGACCAGGTATTGACGAACACGTCCATCGCCTTGGGTTGCTTGGCGCGCTGGGTATCGCGCTCGGCGATATGGATGCCCTTGATGTTGGCTCGCTTCGCGAGCCGAGCCCATTCCTCGCGTGTCTTGGGCTCCTTGAACTTCAAGCCGGTATCGCCTGCGATGTTAAGAAGCGCCTGCTTGACGAACCAGGACACCATCCCGGGATTGGCGCCACAGCACGACACCGCGGTGGTTCCGCCCGGGCGCTTGCGGCGCGCTGCGAGGATGGTCTCGCGCAAGGCGTAGTTTGATCGTGCTTCCGGTCCGAGCTTTGGATCGAAATAAAAACCCGACCAGGGCTCGACGACGGTGTCGATGTAGAGCGCGCCGATCTCCCGGCAAAGCTCCATGATGTCGAGCGACGAGGTGTCGACCGACACATTCACGCAAAAGCCCTGGCCGCCGCCGGCGGTCAGTAGCGGCGTGAGCAGGTGCCGGTAGTTATCCTTGGTAACGGCCTGGTGGATGAAGCGGATGCCCCGCTCGTCCAGCATCTTGCGATCCTTGTCCTCCGGGTCGATGACCACGAAGCGGGCCTTGTCGTAGGCGAAATGGCGCTCGATCAGCGGGAGCGTGCCTTTGCCGATCGAGCCGAAGCCGATCATCACGATAGGCCCGTTGATGCGGGCATGTACTGGCCATTTGGGCATCGTCAACGTCTCCCCCCGGGGCTCGGTCATATCCGCGACAGGGCGCGAACGGAATAGTGGCCGAGCAAAAGCCCGTCCGGCGTCCACGACATTCTGGCAGATTATGCGGCGGAGACCGCGCGGTGCGGCTGAGAAATCGGTTGTCCGGCCGGGCGCAACAGGCCGCGAGCACCTTCGAGCGCGCCGGGCACAAGCTCGAGGGCAAGCAAGCGGTGGCGCTCAAAGGGGCCAGGCATGCGCAGGTCAGCCGTTTTCCCGGCCGAGAAGCCGAATTCGGCTGTAATAGGGTGCATCGCCGACCAGAACGATGGCGCGGTGGCCAAGGCGGGTCGCGGCGGCGATCGCACGATGCACGAGCGCAGCACCAACGCCCCGGTTGCGGCAATCGGCGGCGACGGCGACGGGTCCGAGCAACAATGCGGGTTCGCCGGTACTACAGGCGAGAGTCCAAAGCCGGGCGGTCCCAATGACGCGCTTGCCGTCGGTTGCGACGAAGGCAAGGCCTTCGGCCGGAGAGCGGCCATCGCGCAGGCGCTGCGAACTTTTGCGCCAGCGGCGTTTGCCGAAGGCTTCGTCAAGCAGGGCTTCGCGCGCCGCTGCGTCAGGAGGGCGTTCTTTTCTGATCGAGATCATCGCATTTGCTCCCGCCCCGGCGCGCGGTCAAGCGCGCGCTCCAAGGGCGTCAATTGTGGGATGGAGGGAGCCGGCGGCGTAGCCGGCTCCCGGGATGTCAGATGTGATACGTCTTCAGCGGCGTGAAGCCGTTGAACGCGACCGACGAGTAGGTCGCCGTATAGGCGCCGGTGCCCTCGATCAGGACCTTGTCGCCGATTTCCAGGCTGACCGGGAGCATGTAGGGCTCCTTCTCGTACAGCACGTCGGCGGAGTCGCAGGTCGGTCCTGCCAGCACGCACGGCGCCATGGCGTCGCCGTCGTGCGGGGTGCGGATCGGGTAGCGGATCGACTCGTCCATCGTCTCGGCGAGGCCGCCGAACTTGCCGATGTCGAGGTAGACCCAGCGGACATCGTCCTCCTCGCTCTTCTTGGAAACAAGGACGACCTCGGCCTCGATGATACCGGCGCCGCCGACCATGCCGCGGCCCGGCTCGATGATGGTTTCCGGGATACGGTTGCCGAAATGCTTGCGCAGCGCCTTGAAGATCGCGTTGCCGTAGGTCTTAACCGTCGGCACGTTCTTCAGGTACTTGGTCGGGAAAGCCGCCGCCGAGGTTAACCATCGACAGGTTCATGCCGCGCTCGCCACATTCCTTGAATACGGCCGCCGCCGAGGCAAGCGCCCGGTCCCAGGCGTGCTGGTTGCGCTGTTGCGACCCGACATGGAACGACACCCCGTGCGGTTCGAGACCGGCTTTGAGGGCATGCTCGAGCACGTCCACCGCCATGGCCGGTTCGCAGCCGAATTTGCGCGACAGCGGCCATTCCGCGCCGACGCAATCCGACAGGATGCGGCAGAACACGCGGCTGCCGGGCGCTGCCCGGGCGACCTTTTCGACTTCCGCCTTGCAGTCGACCGCATAGAGGCGGACGCCAAGCGCGTAGGCGCGGGCGACGTCCCGCTCCTTCTTGATCGTATTGCCGTAGCTGATGCGGTCGGGCGTAGCGCCGGCCGTCAGCGCCATTTCGATCTCGGCGACCGAGGCGGTGTCGAAGCACGACCCGAGCTTGGCCAGCAGCGCCAGGACTTCCGGCGCCGGGTTGGCCTTCACGGCGTAGAACACGCGCGTGTCGGGCAGGGCTTTGGCGAAGGCATTATAGTTGTCGCGCACGACGTCGAGGTCGACGACGAGGCAGGGGCCTTCATCATTACGTTTGCGTAGAAACTCGCGGATGCGCTCAGTCATTGGCGCTATTCCCCACAGCTAAAGGGCGTCTTGAGCCCTTGGTGACGCGGCTTGGGAGCCTGCCGCCTGCGCGCGATGGGGACGCGCCGACGCCTGCACTCCTGCTGCCGCTCAGCTGCCTTGGATTGGATGGGGGAGACCCCCGCCCGCACGGCCGGCAAAGATGAACAAGCCTCTTCGGTGACCCGCGCCGGTGGTGGAGACCGGCAGAGACCAAGGAAGCCCGATCGTCGTTGCTTTAAGCCGCGTCCCCTGCTGAGAGCAGAGTGTGCTGGTTTCGCCTCCAGCTGCCGGTCAGATTTCTTGGAGAGTTTTGGCTTCTCTCTCCAGGCGGCTGGCGGGCCTCTTGTCCCGCTACCTACCGACCGACACACGGCCACAGGCACGTGCGAAATTGGGCACAACCGAAATAACATTTTTTTCGGGTTGTGCAAGCGAATTAGTTCGCTGCACCAAAAAACTTTCTTAACTTATTGTTTCCGAGTTTGCTCGCGACGCGTTCAGTTGCGCGCGGTGAACGGCTCGATGCGGTGCGCGTTGCGCACGAACTGCGCCATGATGGCGATGCCGCAGAGCACGAACAGTCCGTCGAGGAACTCGCTGCCCGACGCCGCCGAGGTCGAACAGAGTGGCGAGCGCCCACGAACCGGCGAAGGCGGCGCCGAACACCTCGGCGCCAATCAGGATGGCGGCGCTGATCACAGTGACGACGTTAAGCCAAACGATACGGCGGCTTTCGGCCATGAGGGTCTCCCTTGCGAGGCCGCAATGTCTCTGAATCCAGCTGCCGGATCAAGTCCATAGCGAGAGCGCCGGATTGCCCCCGACACCTTTGATCTTGCTCATGGCGCCGACGGGCAAGGTGTCAAAGGTTAACACATGGCACCCGACAGCGAGCTCAAGACGGCCCGGCCGTACCTCGCCGGCCTCGCAGCGGCGGGGCTGGCGGCAGGCGTTGTGGTGAGCCTCGCGGGTCACGGCGACTGGGCGAGGTTGATCTGGACAGCGGTCACGCTACCGGTGCTGACGGCGCTCCTCATCGAGATTGTGACCAGCTTGCGGCGCGGAGATGTCGGCCTCGACATCGTTGCTGCCCTATCCATGACAGCGGCGCTGACCTTCGGCGAAAGCCTCGCCGCATCCATCGTGGCCTTGATGTATGGCGGGGGTCAGTACCTCGAGAGCTTCGCCGAAAAGGCGGCCCGGCGCGAAATGACCGCGCTGTTGTCACGGGTGCCGCGCACCGCCATCCGGCACCGTGACGGACAGCTGGAAGAGGTCGCCCTCGAATTGCTCCAGCCTGGCGACCGGCTGTTGATACGGCGGGGTGACGTCGTGCCGGTCGACGGCACGGTGGCCGGGGGAATAGGTATCCTCGACCAGTCGGCGCTGACCGGCGAGTCCTTGCCCGTGAAGATCCCGCTCGGCGAGGCCGCCATGAGCGGCTCAACCAATGTCGGGGAAGCCTTCGATCTGGTGGCAACACGGCGGGCCGCAGAGAGCACCTATGCCGGCATCGTGCGGCTTGTTGAGGCAGCTCAGCGAGCGCGTGGGCCGATGTCGCGCATGGCCGACCGTTACGCTCTCCTGTTCCTCGCCGTCACAGTCGTACTCGCGGCCGTCGCCTGGGCCCTGACGGGCGATCCGATCCGCGCGGTGGCCGTGCTCGTGGTGGCAACACCATGTCCGCTCATTCTGGCGGTGCCGGTTGCGATCGTCGCCGGCCTCTCGCGCGCGGCCAAGCTCGGCATTCTCATTAAAGGCGGCAAGGCGATCGAGACGCTGGCGCGCGTCCGGTCGCTCGTCATCGACAAGACCGGCACGTTAACCGTCGGCCAGGCGACGATCGTTTCCGCCAAGACGGCCGATGGGGTGTCAGACGATGAGCTGCTGCGAATTGTTGCATCGCTCGACCAGGCATCCAAGCATGTCATCGCGCAGACCATCGTCGCCGAGGCGCGACGCAAGGATTTGATCCTGGCGGTTCCGTCCGACGTCATGGAGACGCCGGGCGAGGGTGTCACCGGCACGGTTGAGGGTCACAAGGTCGTCGTGGGGGGCTTGCGTTTCGTCGCCGGTAAAATTCCCGATGCCGGCCTTTCGCTCCTGCCGCATGATCGGCCGCCAGGCGCGCTCGCGGTCGCCGTGGCGATCGACGGCAGCCTCGCTGGCGTTCTTGTGCTCGCGGACGAACTGCGCGCAGGCACCGAAGCCTTGCTGCACGAGCTTCGGAGCATGGGCATCGAGAGGATTGTTCTGGCAACCGGCGACCGCCATGAGGTTGCAGAATCCATTGCTGCCGGCCTCTCGCTCGACCTCGTGCGTTCGGAATTGACGCCCGACCAGAAGATTTTGGTGGTCTTGTCGGAACGCAAGAACGGCCCGGTAATGATGATCGGCGACGGTGTCAACGATGCGCCCGCTCTCGCTGCGGCCGATGTCGGCGTCGCGATGGGTGCGAAGGGGGCTGCCGCCTCGGCCGAGGCCGCCGATGTGGTGCTGCTGGTCGACCACCTCGATCGTATTCTTCCCGCCATCAGGATCGCGCGCCGCTCGCGTTATATCGCCCTGGAAAGCGTGGTGGCCGGCATCGGCCTGTCGACCTTGGCGATGATCGCCGCCGCGTTCGGTCTCCTTGCACCGGTCGAGGGCGCCTTGCTGCAGGAAGTGATCGACGTGGCGGTGATCTTCAACGCCCTGCGCGCCTTGCGCGGCTAGGTCGCGGTTTAACGGACCGGCTATGGCGGGACTTCATCATCTGGTAGATTCAATGCCCGCAGTGGACCTCGTTCTGCAAATTCAGTCCAATGAACGAAAGCGATGGGGCAAGGAGCTCAACGATGCGATACCTATTGGCGACTTTTGCAATATCCCTTGGATTGCTTCTGGTTGCGGGCGACGCCGTCATCGCACAGTCGGCGGCGCCGGCATCCATGAGCAAGCGCGCCTTGCGCAAGCAAGACAACCAGGTGTGCACGCAGCAGGCGGCACATGAAAATGTCGCCCGCCGGAACCTGGCCGAATTTGTCCGCAAATGCATGGCCGACCGGCAGGCGGAACGAAGAAAGCAGAGTGCGGATGAAACTCGCATGAAAAGAGGGATGGCGATCGAAGAGGGGGCCGCCATCCTGGATGTGCGGAACCGGGAACGCCGCGAGCAACTCGAAAAGGAAGCTGCCATACGGGCCGACTGCAACAAGCAAGCAAGTGAGCAGAGGCTCCGCGTCGCCCAGCGCCGTGGCTTCGTCAAGAAATGCATCGCCCAATAAATTCTATTTGCTGATTATTTTTCGTACTTTTTGGTCTCGGCGTCCGGTTTTCCGCCTATATAGGCCGCATGAGACGCCCACAGACCGCCGCCACATCCGAACGCCAAAACCCCTTGCTTGCCGACTGGACGGGCACCTTCGCGCTGCCGCCATTCGCATTGATCAAGCCTGAGCATTTCCGGCCCGCATTTGACCGTGCGCTCGCTGCGCATCGCGCCGAGATCGACGCGATTGCTGCTAACGCGTCGGCGCCGAGTTTCGACAACACCATCGTGGCCCTGGAAAAGAGCGGCCGCGAGCTTGATCGTGTCGCTAATGTTTTTTTTGTGCTCACCGGCGCCGACACGTCGGACGAAATCGAAGCGATCGAGCGCGAGATCTCGCCGCTGCTGGCCCGGCACAATAACGCGCTCTATCTCAATCGGGCGCTCTATTCTCGCATCGCCGTTCTCCACAAAAAGCGCGACGCACTCGGCCTTGATGCCGAGCAGGCGCGGGTCGTCGATCGCTATCACACCCGTTTCGTGCGGGCGGGTGCGGGCGTCGAGCAACAGGCGCAGGATCGTCTCGCTGCAATCAATGAGCGTCTCGCAAGCCTCGGCACGCAATTCAGCCAAAATGTGCTGGCCGATGAGAAATCTTTCGCGATGGTTCTTGAAGAGAGCGACATCGCCGGGTTGCCCGATTTTGTCCGCACGGCGGCGCGTGCCGCCGCCGAAGAACGCGGCCAGGCCGGAAAATTTGCCATTACTCTGGCGCGCTCCTCGATCGAGACTTTCCTTCAGTTCTCGGCCCGCCGCGACCTGCGCGAAAAGGCATTCCAGGCCTGGATTCGGCGCGGCGAAAACGGTGGAGAAACCGACAACCGTGCGCTGATCGCCGAAATGGTGGCGTTGCGCGACGAGCGCGCGAAACTGCTCGGTTTTGCAAACTTTGCTGACTACCGCCTCGACGATCAGATGGCGAAGACGCCGGCTGCGGCGCGCGATCTGCTCGACAACGTCTGGGCGCGCGCGCGCGCGAAGGCGGTCACGGAACGCGACGCTCTTCAGGCCATGATCGCGGAAGAGGGCGGCAATTTCGCGCTGGCCGCCTGGGATTGGCGGTACTATGCCGAGAAGCTGCGCAAGGCGCGGTACGATCTCGACGAGGCTGAGATCAAACCGTACTTCCAGCTCGACAAGATGATCGAGGCGGCTTTTGAAACCGCGCGGCGCCTGTTCGGCCTCTCGTTCAAGCCAGTCGCCGCTCCGCTCTATCATCCTGACGCGCGCGCGTGGGACGTGACGGATGCGCAAGGTCGTCACCTCGCTCTGTTTATCGGTGACTATTTCGCGCGCGGCTCCAAGCACAGCGGCGCCTGGATGACGTCATTGCGTGATCAAGAGAAGCTGATGGGCGACATCCGGCCTATCATCCTCAACGTCTGCAATTTCTCCAAGCCCGCGCCTGGCGAGCCTGCGCTGTTGTCATTCGACGACGCGCGCACCCTGTTTCATGAATTTGGCCATGCGCTGCACGGAATGCTGTCGAACGTCACCTATCCGCTGCTGGCGGGGACGGCGGTGCCGAGCGATTTCGTTGAACTGCCGTCGCAGCTTTACGAGCATTGGCTCGAAGTACCGGGGATTCTCCGGCAATACGCACGTCACGCCGCAACCGGTCAGCCAATACCGCAGGGGCTGCTCGACCGGCTGCTGGCAACGCGCACGTTCAATCAGGGCTTCGCGACCGTGGAGTATACATCCTGTGCTCTGGTCGACCTCGACCTCCATTCGGCGTCCAATGTGGCGGCGCTCGACGTTGCGGAATTCGAACGCAAGGATCTCGAGCGCATCGCCATGCCGGCGGAAATTGTAATGCGGCACCGCTTGCCGCATTTCCAGCATCTGTTTTCCGGCGGCGGTTACGCGGCCGGCTATTACTCGTATATGTGGTCAGAGGTGCTCGATGCTGACGCCTTCGCGGCCTTCGAGGAGACCGGCGACGCGTTCGATCCGGTGACGGCGAAACGGCTGCGCGATTTTATCTACAGTGCCGGGAATCTGCGCGATCCAGTGGAGGCCTATAAGTCCTTCCGGGGCAGGCTGCCGACTGTCGATGCGCTGTTGAAAAAACGCGGGCTGGTCGACGCGGCGATCAAGGCGCCATGAGCGCAATTGGAGCCGGGTTGGCCTTGGCTTGTGTCGTCTCGAAGGCCGGTTGGCCCGAAAACAATGAGACACAGATCAGCGCTATAATGACGATCTCGAAGCAGATCTCGACGAGCTTTTCCATGATGTCCTCCCTCGCGGCGGTCCCAAAATCTTCAGGAAGTGATTTACGTCCCTGCCCATTTGTGTGCGCGAGGCGCACCAAGGTTCACGAGGCAAAAAATTCAAATATTTCAAGGATATTGCCGTCTGACGCGGGGGCTCAATGAGTCTTCATAGCGCCGGACATCGCCGCGGCGTCGTTTGCGCCCCGCATGCGGCCACCGTCGAGGATGGCCGCGCAATCCTCGCCGAGGGGGGCAATGCCATTGAAGCGATGCTCGCGATGGCTGCGAGCATTGCGGCGGTCTACCCGCACATGAACCACATCGGCGGCGACGGCTTTTGGCTGATCCGCGAACCTTCAGGCCGCGTGCGCGCGATCATGGGCGCGGGCCGCGCTGGCGCCAAGGCGACGTTGCAGCTTTATCGCGACCACGGTTACGACGAAATTCCGTCGCGCGGGCCGCTGGCCGCGCTCACGGTGCCGGGCGCGGTGGCGACCTGGATGCTCGCGGCTGAGGCGGCGAAAGCCAATCGCGGGAAGCTGCCGCGCGACGTGCTGCTATCGGCCGCCATCAAACATGCGCGCGAAGGCTACGTGGTGACGCGCAGCCAGGCACGGCTGACCGCGGAAAAATTGCCCGAGATGAAAGACGCGGCCGGCTTCGCCGGCGCGTTCTTAATCGACGGCAAGGTCCCGGAAGTGGGCGCGCGCACCAAACAAACCGCTTTCGCCGCCACCCTCGACCAACTCGCGCAAGCCGGGCTCGACGATTTCTACCGCGGAGATGTTGGCCGCGAGATCGCCGCCGACCTCGAACGTATCGGCAGCCCGGTGACGCGCGCCGATCTGGAGAAATTCGAGGCCAGGATTGCCGAGCCGCTCAGTGTCCCGATCCAAGCCGGCACGCTCTACAATACGCCGCCGCCGACGCAGGGACTTGCCTCGCTGATCATCCTCGCTCTGTTTGATCGTTTGCGCGTGGGGGAGGGTGAAAGCTTCGAACACATTCACGGGCTGGTCGAGGCGACCAAGCGTGCGTTCCGCGTGCGCGACAAGGTCATCATGGATACCGACAAGATCAAGGCCGACTTCGATCACTATCTTTCGCCGGCATTCCTCGATGCCGATGTAAAGAGGATCGATCCAAAAAAGGCCGCACTCTGGCCGGCGCCTTATGGCGAAGGCGATACGATCTGGATGGGTGCGGCGGACGCGAGCGGCCTCGTTGTCTCTTACATCCAGTCGCTCTACTGGGAGTTCGGCTCCGGCTGTGTGCTGCCGGCAACCGGCATCGTGATGCAGAACCGCGGCGCCAGCTTCTCGCTGGATCCGAAGTCGCTCAACGCATTGGCGCCCGGCCGCCGTCCCTTTCACACGCTTAACCCGGCGGTCGCCGAGCTCAAGGATGGGCGCGTTATCGCCTACGGCACCATGGGCGGCGACGGCCAGCCGCAAAGCCAGGCCGCCGTGTTCACGCGCTACGTGACGTTCCGCCAGCCGCTCGAGCGCGCGCTCGACGCGCCGCGTTGGCTGCTCGGGCGGACATGGGGCTCCACCCACACAAATCTGCGAATGGAATCCCGCTTCGACGGCAACCTGATCGATCGCCTGCTCTCGGCCGGGCACGATGTCGCCGTTCTGGACGAACCTTATTCCGACACGATGGGCCATTCCGGCGCGGTCGTGCTCCATCCAGACGGATCGCTGGAGGGTGGTCACGACCCGCGCGCCGACGGCGGCGCGGCGGGCGTGTAGCTATTTAACTCAATCTCCGCTCATTCCCGCGCAAGCGGGAATCCAGGCAACCACCACAGACCTTGAGGATTTTACCCTAGGTCCCCGCTTTCGCGGGGACGAGCGGACCACCGACTATATGCAACACAGTTACACGTCACTTTTGCGCCGCAGTCCGTGTTATGTTGCACGCGCATGATCGCCGCCATCCGCATTCTCGTCGCCGCATTCGCTGCACTCGTTATCGCTGCGCCCGCGCAGGCGCATCCGCATGTCTGGGTCACGATGAAGTCCCAGCTTATTTATGCGCCGGATGGAAGCATCACCGGCATTCGTCACGCCTGGTCATTCGACGACATGTTCTCCACCTTTGCCTTGCAGGGCATGGAGAGTAAGGAAAAAGGAAAATTCACTCGCGAAGAGCTGGCGCCGCTTGCGAAGGTCAATGTCGAGTCGCTCAAGGAATACGACTACTTCACCTACGCGACCGCCGACGGCACCAAGGCCGAACTGGCCGAGCCCACGTCCGATTACTGGCTCGACTACACGGATCAGGTGCTGACGCTCATTTCACCATGCCGTTCAAGACACCCGTGAAAGCCAAAGAGCTGAAAATCGAAATCTACGACCCGACCATTTTCGTCGACTTCTCATGGGCGAAGGATGATCCGGTGCGCCTGGTTGGCGCGCCGCAGTGCAAGGGCGATGTGGTCAAGCCACGCGAAATGACGTTTGCCGAAGGCAAGAAGCTGAGCGAGATCCCCGCCGACCAGAAGAATACGACAATGGCCTGGGGCGCCCAGTTCGCGAACAAGAATTCTCGTGCATTGTCCGTAAGGCGTGAAGTGGGGCGGCGCGTCGGCAAGAGGTTCATGCTGCGATGAAGTGGTCGGCCCCAATGTCCACTTGGGCGCGCTGCGCTCTTGCACTCATCGGCATTCTCTTCGTTGCCGTTGCCGTTGATGCCGCGCTTGCACAGCCGTTCGGCATGACACGCGCCGCATCGCCAGCCGAGGTTGGTGGATTGACCGGCTGGGTTCTCGCCAAGCAGGCTGAATTCTATCAAATGTTTTCCGGTCTCATCCGCGCGTCGAAGTCCGACGGTAAGGCGGCCTATACACTGCTCGGCATCTCATTCCTTTACGGCATATTCCACGCGGCTGGTCCCGGCCATGGCAAGGCGGTGATCTCGTCCTATCTGGTCGCGAACGATGAGACGTGGCGGCGCGGCATCGTTCTGTCATTCGCGTCGGCGATCCTTCAGGCATTCACCGCCGTTGCGCTTGTCGGTATTGCGGCCGTGTTGCTCGGCGCCACCGCCAAGGCGATGGGGAATACGGTACGCGTCATCGAGATCGTCAGCTATGGCTTGATTATTTTGATTGGCTTGCGGCTGTTGTGGGTCAAAGGCCGTGCGTTTTTAAAACTGTTGCGCGCTGGGGCGCACGAGCACCACCCGCACGACCATGCGCACGATCACGGCCATCATCATCACGGTCATTCGCACGGACATGATCATCATCACGACCATGCTGACGAGGCCTCGGCCTGGGGACATGCTCACGCGCCTGAACCGAGTGAACTGACCGGACAACATTGGCTCCGCCACGGCCTCTCGACGATTGTCGCCGTCGGTTTGCGGCCCTGTTCGGGCGCGATCATCGTGCTGGTGTTTGCGCTGGCGCAGGGGCTGTTCTGGATCGGCGTGGCATCGACGTTCCTGATGGGGCTCGGCACGGCGATTACGGTCGCAGCCATCGCCACGCTTGCGGTCGGTGCGCGCGGACTCGCCGGCCGGTTTGCAAAGGCGAAGCCGGGCGCCGGAATGATCTTCATACGCGGATTGGAAACCGCGGCCGCGCTGGTGATCATCGTGTTCGGCGTGGCACTGCTCACCGGTTACATGGTGAGCGAGCGGCTGATGGGTGTTTAATACCGCGGTCGTCCCGGGCGACCGAGCGCAGCGAGGAAGACGCCGGGACCCATACGCCGCAGCCTATCGAGAGCGCACAGCGTATGGGTCCCCGCCTTCGCCGGCGGGACGACGATGAGATTCAGCTAGGAAAAATCCTCTTTCTTCAACTCGATCGGCTCGCCGTGCGGCGTGCGGTCGCAAGCGCGGTCCCAGGCATCGCGATAGCGATGCAGTGTGTCCCGCGTCGTCACGCCCTTTTCGGCTACCAGTTTTTCCAGCGTATTGAGCCAATGTAAGTAATAAGTCTCGCCCGTGTCCGGGTCGCCGGCGGACTGCGCGCGCTTGATTTCGACCGCAAGCGCGGCTGCCCATTCACTCCACGAGAAAACGCCGCGCTCGTGCAGCGCCAGGGTCATCGCGAAGGCTTGCGCCTCCCACGGCTCGCGGAATACCGGGCCGTCGGCGTCGCGCGGTACACCCGGCACGGCATCTGCGGCACGCATTGCGGCTTGAGGGTCCATTCCCATCTCAGACCGGCTCCAGATAAGGCTCCCAGGCGTCGACCGAGACCTTGGTGGTCGGGTCGCCCTCAGGTCCCCACAATTCGCGCCCGTCGAAACGCACCGTGTAGAGCCATTGCGGATTTTCGCCGGCGCCGGTCGCGTTGCTGTCGGGAAAAACTTGATACCCGATCACGCGCTCAACGATGCCGACGCGGCCCCGCACATAGCGTGGCAGCCGCGTGTGGGTAGGGGGATTGATGTTCTTCGTCCGGACTTTGTCGCCGGCCTTGAACACCGCCGATGTATTTGTCTGCCGCTCGGTCGGGCCGCCGCGGTAGAGAATTTTTGCGACATCCCCGGGCGAGAGGATGTGCTTCACCGGTTTCGGCGGAGCCAGCGCGTGTCCGGCACTGATCTCGTTCTCCGTCACTAGTTCGCGCTCCTTGAGCAACGTCACCAGTCCGGCGAACCAGATCTGGTAGTAGCTCATCGATAGGTATTCACCCGGTGGCCGGTTCTCGCGCGCGAAACGCGACATGTCGATGTTCCAACCGCCGGGCATACCCATCGCGAGCGTGAGCGCGAACGCGCGCTTTTCCCACTCGTCGTGAAACACTGGCTCGTCTGGCTCCGGCTTGACCGGGCCATGGCCGTGCGTGCCGCCGAGATCCTGACCGCCGTTCACTTCGCGATGTCCTTGGGAGACTTCGGCAGACCGGTGCCGATCATCGAATCGCGCGTGACGAGCTCGGCGAGTTTATCTTCGCTCCAGCCATCCGTGCCGGCAGGACGCATCGGCACGACGAGGTAGCGAATTTCGGCCGTCGAATCCCAGATGCGGATTTCGGTGTCTTTCGGCAGCGCCACGCCGAAATCGGTCAGCACGCCGCGCGGATCGGAAACCGCGCGCGAGCGATACGGCGCCGATTTGTACCAGACCGGCGGCAGGCCCAGCACCGGCCACGGGTAGCAGGAGCACAGCGTGCACACGACCATGTTGTGCAGCGTCGGTGTATTCTCGAGCGCGACAATGTGTTCGCCCTGGCGGCCGGCATAGCCCAGCTCGGCGATGGCCGGTGTCGCATCCGTGAGGAGACGCGCGCGATAGGCCGGGTCGGCCCAGGCTTTGGCGATCACGCGGGCGCCGTTGCGCGGGCCGACTTTCTTTTCATAGGTCTCGATCAGGAGATCGAGCGAAGCCGGATCGACATAGCCTTTTTCGGTGAGCACCGTTTCCAGCGCGCGCACGCGCAACTGGGTTTCCGAGAGCTCGGAATGGTCATGGTCGTGGTGATGGTGGTCGTGGTCGTGCCCGGACATGACCTCACTATAAGCAAAAGGCCGGCCTTTGTGCCATCATTGGCGCCATGAGTTTTACGCATATGACCGCATTTGCCGACCGCATCGACCGCCTGACAGCGGCGATCGGCCGCGCCGTCGCCTGGCTGGTGCTGGCGGTCGTGCTGCTGCAATTCGCGCTGGTTGTGGCGCGTTACCTTTTCGGGATCGGGTCGATCTGGCTCACCGAGACAGTGATCTATGGTCACGCGGCGGTATTCATGCTGGCGGCGGCCTGGACATTGCAGATCGGCGGCCATGTGCGGGTGGATATTTTCTATGCGGATGCATCGGCGCGCACGAAGGCGCTGATCGATCTCGCCGGCAGCGTGCTGCTGCTGTTGCCGTTTGCGTTCGTGCTGTTCCTGCTGGCGGTGCCGTATGCCGCGCGCTCATGGGCGATCCTCGAGCACTCGCAGGAGGCGAGCGGGCTGCCGCTTGTCTTTGTGCTCAAGACGCTGATCCCGCTGTTTGCGTTGCTGATGGCGTTGCAAGGCATCGCGCAAGCGATCCGCGCGGCGGCTGCGCTGTCGAGGGCGCGCTGATGCTGCTCGCCGAAACGCTCGCAATCCTGATGGTGGCTGCAGTCGTCGTCGCGCTGATGGCTGGCTATCCCGTCGCGTTGACACTCGCCGGTATATCGCTGGTGTTCGCGCTTATCGGCGATGCGCTGGGCATCATGAGTCTCGGCATCCTGGGCGCGCTGCCGCAGCGCATCTTCGGTGTGATGACGAACGAAGTCCTGCTGGCGATCCCGCTGTTCATTTTCATGGGTGTGATGCTGGAGCGCTCGCGCATCGCTGAGGATTTACTCGAGACGATGGGGCGCCTGTTCGGCACGTTGCGTGGCGGGTTGGGCATCTCGGTGGTCATCGTCGGCACGCTGCTTGCCGCCGCCAAAGGCGTCGTTGGGGCCACCACGGTGACGATGGGCCTGATCATGCTGCCGGCGATGTTGCGCTTCGGCTACGACCCGCGGCTTGCCGCTGGCACCGTCGCCGCCACCGCGACGCTGGCGCAGATATTTCCGCCGGCGACCGTACTGGTCTTGCTCGGCGACCAGCTCGGCAATGCCTACCAGGCCGCGCAACTCTCCAAGGGCATATTCTCGCCGCGCTCCCTCACGGTCAGCGACCTGTTTGCCGGCGCGCTGGTGCCGGGCTTTGCGCTCGTTGCGCTCTATCTGCTGTTCCTGATCGCGGTCGCGGTGCTTGTGGCCAAAGGCTTCGCCCGCGCTGCCGCCGGACCCGAAGGCGCCGCGCGGCTTTGCGCTGGTGCGCCGCCTCGCGGAGGTGCTGGTCGCGCCGCTGGCGCTGATTGCCGCTGTGCTCGGCTCGATCCTCGGCGGCATCGCGACGCCGACCGAGGCGGCGTCGATCGGCGCGGTCGGCGCGATTTTACTGGCGGCGCGTAAAGCCCCTCTCTCAACGCTGCTGCGACCTGTGTCCGAGAAAACCACGCAGATCGTCAGCATGATTTTCCTGATCCTGATCGGCGCCACCATGTTCAGCCTGGTGTTTCGCGCGCTCGGCGGTGACGACATGGTGCATCGTGCGCTGTCCAACCTGCCGGGCGGTGCGCCGGGCGCCGTGCTCGCGGTGATGCTGGCAATGTTCCTGCTCGGTTTTGTGATGGACGCCTTCGAGATCATCTTCGTGGTCGTGCCGATCGTCGCGCCGACGCTTCTGGCAATGCCTGGCGTCGATCCGGTCTGGCTCGGCATCATGATGGCGGTGAACTTGCAGACCTCGTACATGCACCCGCCGCTCGGGCCCACGCTGTTTTTTCTCCGCGGTGTCGCGCCGCCGCAAATCACTACGCGTCATATCTACGTCGGGATCATACCGTTCGTGCTGATCCAGCTGTTCGCACTGGTGATGCTGTGGTTCGTCCCGGCGCTGGCGACCGCGGTGCCGCACGCGCTCTACGGGCGATAGCGCATGATCCCGAAAAGTGGGAACCGGTTTTCGGATAAGATCATGCGCAAGAAATCAGTGTACGTAGCGCTCAGCCGCGATCCAGATCCATACGGCGCCCGCGGCCAGCAACGACAGGCCGACCGCAGCCGAGCTCATGTCCTTTACGGTCTTGATGGCCACATCGTTTTTGCGGGTGATGCGGTCGCTCAGCTTCTCGATCGCAGTGTTGAGCAGCTCAACGATCAGGATGAAAACGATCACCCCGATCAGCATGAACCGTCGGCCAACGTCCTCGGTCAGCACGAAGGCGAGCGGTATCGCCAAGGCCAGCAGAAACAGCTCCTGGCGGAAAGCGGCTTCCGATCGCGTCACCGCGACCAGGCCATTCCAGCTGTTGATCACCGCTTGCCAGATCCGGTCCACGCCAGCCGCCTATCCCATGCTCCGTACGATAGGTACGGGTTTTTCGGTGTCTATTCCATATCGTTGCGGCCCCCGTGTATAACGGCATCCGCATGAAAGCCGCCGAGATGTTCAGCCTGAAAGGCCGCGTGGCGCTGGTGACCGGCGCATCCAGCGGTCTCGGCGTACAATTCGCCAGGGCGCTGGCGGAAAATGGCGCCGCGATCGCGCTGGTGGCGCGACGGGCGGACCGCCTTAAGGCGCTCAAGGACGAAATTGAAGGGAAGGGCGGGAAGGCGATCGCGATCGAAGCCGACGTCACCGACCGCGCCGCCATGACGCGCGCCTTCGATGCGGCGGAGAAGGCCTTTGGCACCGTCACGATCCTCGTCAACAATGCCGGCATCGCGCATGGCGGCCGCGCCGTCGAAATGCCGCCGGAGGAATGGCGCAAGGTGCTGTCGACCAATCTCGACGCGGTGTTTTTCTGGGCGCAGGAGGCTGCGCGTCGCATGCTGGCGGCAAAGAAGCAGGGCGCCATCGTCAACATCGCGTCGGTGCTGGGGCTTGCCGTCGCCAAAGGCGCGGTCGCCTATGCGACGGCCAAGGCGGGCGTGGTGCAGGTCACCAAGGCGCTCGCGGTTGAGCTCGCGTTCAAAGGTGTGCGCGTCAATGCCATCGCACCGGGATGGTTCGTCACTGAAATGAATGACGACTATCTCGCAAGCGAAGCGGGCACCGCGATCAAGCGCGAGATCCCGATGGGCCGCTTCGGCAACGCCGGCGATCTCGATGGCGCACTCCTGCTGCTTGCATCGGATGCGGGCAGCTACATCACCGGCGCAACCATCGTGGTGGATGGCGGGCAGGTCGTCGGGATCAGGGGGTAAGAATGGACTTCACGCTATCGCCCGAAATCGAGGACCTGCGCCTGCGCGTGCGCGCGTTCGTCGAGAAGGAGGTGCTGCCGCTGGAGGCCGATCCGGAAAATTTCTCGGAACACGAAAATATCCCGGAGGCACGGCTCGCCAAGGTGCGTGAGAAGGCGAAGAAAGCCGGACTCTGGGCGCCGCAATCTCCGAAGGAATTCGGCGGCATGGGCCTGCCGGTAGGGGCCTGGCCCGCGATCTACGAAGAAGCCGCGCGCTCGATCTTCGGCCCGCTTGCCATACACTGCATGGCGCCGGACGACGGCAACATGAACCTACTCGCCAAGACCGGAACGCCGGCGCAAAAAGAAAAGTGGTTGCGTCCGATCGTCGAAGGCAAGGTGCGCTCGGCATTTGTGATGACCGAGCCCGCACCCGGGCTCCGGTTCCGATCCCGGAATGATGCTCACGCGCGCTGAGAAAAAGAATGACCGCTATGTGGTGCGCGGACGCAAGTGGTTCATTACCGGCGCAGACGGCGCCGCGCATTTCATTCTGGTTGCGCGCACGTCTGACGATCCGCGCCGCGGCCTCACCGCCTTACTCTATCATAAGGACCAGCCTGGCTGGCGCATCCTGCGCCGCATTCCGATCATGGGGCCGGAGGAGCACGGCGGCCATTGCGAGCTTGAGTTCGACGGCCTCGAGATCCCGTTCGAAAACGTCCTGATGACCGAAGGCGACGGTCTCCGTGCCACGCAAATCCGGCTTGGGCCCGCGCGGCTCACGCACTGCATGCGCTGGCTTGGCTTTGCCAAACGCTGCATGGAAATCGCACAGGAATACGTGGGACGGCGCGAGGGCTTCGGCATCAAGCTTGCCGATCGCGAAAGCGTACAGATCAAGCTGGGTGAGGTGGCACAACAGATCCAGATCGGCCGCCTGCTCACCATGCATGCCGCCTGGAAGCTCGATCAGGGCTCGCGAGCGCGCAAGGAAGTGTCGATGGCGAAGGTGCAGGTCGCCGACGCACTGCATAACGCAGCCGACGTCGCAATCCAGCTCAATGGCGCCCGCGGCTATTCCAAGGACACCATTCTTGAATGGGTCTATCGTTACGCGCGCTCGGCGCGGCTGGTCGACGGCGCATCCGAGGTGCACAAAATGGTGCTGGCGCGCTTCATGCGCGAGGAAGGCCGCGACTTCTGGCAGTGGGGTTAGCCGCCGGCCGCTTTCCGGAGATTTGCGACCTCGGCCCGCGCGGACTTCATCAGGTACTGCACGTCGGACGCCGTAATGACAAAGCGCGCACCGAGTTTCACCAGTTCCGCGACATGTTCGACATCGGCGCGGATGCCGCCGACGCCAAGGTGCTTGCCGTGTGTCTTGCAGGCTTTCGCGGTCGCTTCGTAGGCCGCACGCAGTTTCGGGCTCTTCAGGTCGCCAGGAATGCCCATGGCGGTGCAGAGATCGTTGGAGCCAATCAGCAAAACGTCGATGCCGGGTACGGCGGCGATGGCATCGGCATTGGCGATGCCCTCCGGCGTTTCCAGCATGGCAATAAGAACGGTCGCCGCATTGCCCTGCCTGTTGACGTCGGCGAGCGGTGTTGCGTGATAGCCCTGTAAAGGCCCGGCGCCACCGACCGAGCGCTCACCCAGCGGCGGAAACCGGCACGCACGCACGAAGGTTTCGGCTTCAGCGCGCGTGCTGACATTCGGGCAGATGATGCCGAGTGCGCCCATGTCGAGCAGGCGCGTTGCATCCTCGAACTGATGACCGGCGATGCGCACCAGCGGCGCTATGCCGACCGGCAGCGCTGCAACACAGATCTGCGCCGCCGCGTCGAGCGAGATCGTGCAGTGCTCCATGTCGATGAATAAGGCATCGAAACCGCACGAGTCCGCGATCATCGCGATCTCGGCGGTGCGCGCCAGCCGCGTTGCCATGCACAGCGCCACCTCGCCGCGCGCCATGCGCTCCTGCATGCGGTTGAGATTGGCCATCACTGTCGTTCCTTCGTCATGGCCGGGCTTGTCCCGGCCATCCATGTCTTTGCGGAAAGAAAGACGTGGATGCCCGGCACAGGGCCGGGCATGACGGGGCTAGAGCTTAGTTGCGGTAGCTGGTGTCGATCTTGTCGAGGATGCGCAGATAGGCGGCCCAGTCGTGGCTGCCGCGGCCGGCATCGTGGTGCTCATATTGTTCAGCGGTCTTGGCGCAGACATCCGGCGGAATTTCGATCAACGGATTGCCGGTAGCTTCCATCATCAGCTGGATATGCGCAGCTTCGAGCAGATGCGACATCAGCACGAATGCTTCCCGCGCGGTCTTGCCCACGGTCAGCATGCCGTGATTTTGCATAATCATCGCGCGGTTCTGGCCGAGATCCTTGGTGATCCGCTCGCGCTCGCCAAAATCCTCGGTGATGCCTTCATAAGCGTGAGTGCCGATGCGCTTGTAGAACCGAACCGCCGGCTGCGAGAGCATGCGCAAGCCGCTCTTGAGGCCGGCGAAAGCCATGCCGATTTCGGTGTGGACATGGATCGCGCAGTTCACGTCCGCGCGGGCGGCCAGCACACCACCGTGCAGCGTGAAGCCCGGACGATTGACGCCGGACTTCTCATCCAGGTCTGCGTCCATCGAAACCTTAGCGAGATTGGAGGCGGTCACTTCCGTGTAAAGCAGGTCGTGCTGCTTCATCAGGAACATGCGCGGCTCGCCCGGCACCCGCATGGACGAGTGATTATAGATCACGTCATCCCAGCCATAATGCGCCGTCAGGCGATAAACCGCGGCGAGATCGACGCGCGCCTGCCATTCAGCCGGTGAAATTCCATCCCGTGAAATTTTGGAAACGCTGGCGAGCTTGTTCATCGGCGCAGTACTCCGTGAATTTGACCGGTACTCTACCATACCGGTGCTGCTTGGCCAGATCGCGCCGCGTCAGTATAGAAGATGCTGCAACGAGCGAGAGAAAATGACCCAACCAATCAAGATCCGCATGGGCGGCTATGGCCCGCCGACAACTGGTTTCAGCAAATCTCTGAAATTGATCGGCGACAAACTTGAAGCGCAGTTCGGCAAGGACGTTGCCGTCGAGTACGTCTACAACATCATGGATCACGGCCATAAAGCCGAAGACATCCTGACGATGGTTGAGGATGGGTCGATCACGCTTGGCTATCAGTCGTCGAGCTACCTCACCGACCGCGTGCCGGAACTGGGCTTCGTCGATTTACCGTTCCTGTTCAGCAGCAACGCGCAGGCGCGCGCCGCCATGGACGGTGAGCTTGGTGCGTTCCTTGTTCGCAAAACGGAGGAGCGCATCAACTATCGTATTCTCGGCTGGTTCGAGAACGGCTTCCGCCATATCTCCAACCGCCTGCGGCCGATCCATCTGCCCGCCGATATGAAGGGCATGAAGATCCGCGTTCTGCCGAGCGAAATCCAGAAACGTACGTTTGATTTGCTCGGCGCAGTCGCGATGCGCATGGATCTCACCGAGGCTATCGCCATGATCAAGGCTGGCACCCTGGATGCCCAGGAAAATCCGCTTGCCAATACGGTCACTTATGGCGTGCACAAGTTTCACAAGTTTCACACGCTCAGCTATCACTTCTATATTTCCCGGCCGATTTTTCTGCACCGGCCCTCGTTCGTGGCGTGGCCGGCCGAACTTCAACGTGCGATGCAGGCTGCGGTGAACGAGGCGGTCGCTTTTCAGCGCAAGCTCGCGGTCGAGGAACACGAACAGTCCTACAAGGCGATCGTGGCGGAAGGCTGCGAGATCAATGAGCTGACGCCGAAGGAACACGAGGCGTTTGTTGGCGCCGTTCAGCCGCTTCTCGCGGACGCGCGCAAGACCTATGGCGACGCCATGTTCAAAATGGTGCCAAAGGCCTGATTGATTGAACGCGTGTTTAAGCTCACCGAAACCTTAACGCACTCGCTGCAATTCGAAGATTTACGCCACTGAAACGACTCTTGCGTACAGAGCAGTCGTCAATTTCTCCGGGCGGTGGCGGTCCCAATGAATTCCCAGAATTATCCTGTCGCGCTTGCGCTCCGCGGAGTGAGCAAGCGCTTCGATCGTCCTGCGGTCGATGCACTGGATCTCACCGTCTATGGTGGTGAGTTCTATGCGTTGGTCGGTCCTAATGGCGCCGGCAAGACCACGACCTTGCGCATGGTGGTGGGACTGCTCGCGCCTGACGCCGGCTCAATCTGCATTGAAGGTATTGACGCGCTCTCCGACCCGGTCGCGGCCAAGCAGTTGACGGCCTGGGTGTCGGACGAGCCAATGATCTATGACAAGCTGACACCTTACGAATATCTCGAATTCGTCGCCGGGCTGTGGCGCATTGAACCGGCCGCGGCCGAAGCGCGCGCGCGCGAGCTGATCGGCTGGCTCGGGCTAGAGCCGCATGCGCACGAGCGTTGCGAGGGTTTTTCCAAGGGCATGCGGCAGAAGGTGGCGTTGGCCGGCGCGCTGGTGCACGACCCCAAGCTGATCATTCTCGACGAGCCGCTGACCGGCCTTGATGCTGGCACGGCGCGCCAGGTGAAGAATGTCCTGCGCGAGCGCGTGCGTGCGGGCGGCACTGTCATCATGAGTACGCATATTCTCGAGGTGGCCGAGCGCATGGCCGACCGCATCGGCGTCATCGCCGGCGGCCGCCTGATCGCCGAAGGCACGCTCGACGACTTGCGCCGGCAGACCGGCGAAACTGCAACCAGCCTGGAAGATACATTCCTGACACTGGTGGCCGAGCAGGTGGCTGCCGCGTGAGCCAGGCCGCTTCACTGCCCTGGCTCGCCAGTCACGAGTTCCGGCTGGGCTGGCGCGATTGGGTCGCGCTTATGACCGCGGGCGGGCGCCGGCGCGCGCGCAACGCCGTTATTGCGCTGATCATTTTTGCGGCCTTCATGCACGTGTTCGCATATTGGACAGTCGCCGCCTATGCCAACGCGAGTCTGGCATCCGATACCGCGGCACTTGTCGGCATCACAGGCACGTTGGTTTTGTCGTGGTCGCTGCTGCTCTCGCAGGCGATGGAATCGGTCACGCGCGCCTTCTATTCGCGATCGGATCTTGACCTCATTCTCACGTCACCCGCGTCCGCGCCTAAAGTATTTGCGGTCCGCATGGGTCGAATTTCGACTGCAGCGGTCGCAATCGCAGTGCTGTTGGCGGCGCCGTTCATCAACGTCCTGGCGTTTCTCGGCGGTAGCCGCTGGCTCGGCGCCTATGGCGTTGTGGCCGCCATGGGTGCGGTGGCAACAGCGGCAGCGCTCGCCCTGACCATCGCTTTGTTTCGCGTCATCGGAGCCAAGCGTACACGCCTTATCGCGCAAATCGTGGCGGCGGTGATCGGCGCGGCTTTCGTCATCGGCCTGCAAATAGCGGCGATTTTCTCTGCCGGCAGCCTCTCCCGCTTTACGGCGCTACAATCGGACTGGATGCTGCGGCATGCGCCTGTCGCCGACAGCGCCTTCTGGTGGCCGGCACGCGCCGTCCTCGGCGACTACGCCGCGCTCGCCGCGGTCCTCGTATTCAGCGTACTCTTCCTGGTCGGGTCGATCGCGCTGTTCTCGCGCCGTTTCGGCGAGCACGCGGTGGCTGCGGCCGGCGTCTCCAGCACCACGGTACGGCAGCGCCGTTGGTCGCTTCATTTTCGCCGCCGATCCGCAGGCCGCACCCTGCGACAGAAGGAGTGGGCGCTTCTGCGGCGCGATCCCTGGCTGATCTCGCAGACGTTGATGCAGATTCTTTATCTCATTCCGCCTGCGCTGTTGCTGTGGATTACTTTCGGCAAAGGCAATGACGCCTTCGTTGTGTTGATTCCAGTGGTGGTGATGGCAGCCGGCCAGCTTGCCGGCGGTCTCGCGTGGCTCTCGATTTCCGGCGAGGACGCGCCGGATCTCGTCGCCACTGCTCCGATCGCCGCACAACGCATCATGTGGGCCAAGATCGAAGCCGTCATCGGCATGATCGCGCTGGTCTTCGCGCCGATCGTCGGCATGATGGCTTTCGGCGAGGTGTATGCGGCGCTCGTCTGCGGCCTCGGCATTTTGTCGGCAGCGGCGGCGTCGACGATGATTCAACTTTGCTTCAGGGTGCAGGCGCGCCGCAGTCAATTTCGCCGGCGACAGACCTCATCGCGCATCGCCACCTTTGCCGAAGCCTTTTCGTCGATCGCCTGGGCGGCAACAGCCGCGCTGGCAGCGGCGGAAACCTGGGCTGCGCTCGGCGCGGCGGTGGTCGCATTGGGTCTCTTGGCTGCGATCTGGCTGGTCAGCCCATCGCGGCCGTGACGGTCAAACGTAGGCCAGACGCACGCGCCGCCGCGCGACCAGCGTTCCGATCACCAGCAGATTGAGAAGATTGGCGCCGATGCCAGCGGCAAAAGCCGGCGCGTAATATCCGTAGTGATCGTAAAGCAGTCCGGCCAACCAGCCGCCGAGCGCCATGCCGAGACCGCTGAACAGCAGCAGCGTCGGAATTCGCCACGACGCTTCGGAGGCCGGAAACAATTCGCGCAGCGCGAGCACGTAAGCCGGAATGATTCCGGAAAAGCCGAGGCCGAACGCCGCGGCAATCGTGAACAGGCCGGCTTCGTTCTGTGTGAACAGAAACGCGGTCATCGATGCCGCCTGCCATGCCGACCCGATCAACACAGTCGCAAGTCCGCCGATGCGATCGGAAATCGCGCCCCAGATTTGCCGGCTCAGGAACGCCGTGCCGAGCAGCACCGAGAGCATCAAGGCGCCAGTCGATCGGCTGATGCCGAGATCGCTGCAGAAGGCGACCAGATGGCCCTGCGGCATCGCCATCGGAATGCAGCACATCACCGCCGCTGCGCACATCATGCCGAACACCAGATTGGGCGGCCAGCCGAGCACGCGGCTTTTGCCGGTGGCATGACCGGAGGCGGCGGCAGGGACAATGAGTTCAGGCGGCGCGCGAAAGTAAATTGCCGCGAGTGGGACGATCACGACGATCTCGGCAACCGCATACCACAGCATTGTCTGGCGCCAGCCGAAGCCCGCGATGACGCGCTCGAATACCGGGGGCCACATCGCGCCGGCCAGATAGCTGCCGCTTGAGATCAGCGCGAGTGCCGAGCCACGGCGCCGATCGAACCAACGGCTGACGTAGATGTACATTGGGGCATTGATGCCGCCGAGCCCGATCAATCCGATGAAGAGGCCGTGCCCGATCCAGAGTGGCCACGGCGGCCCATATGTCGAAATCGTCAAGCCGAGCCCGATCATCAGTGCGCCGCAGATAACAGTCCACCGTGTCCCCACACGATCAGCGATGCGGCCCATCAGGATGCCGCCGAGGCCCGATCCAAGCCAGGCCAGTGCGCTGGCCAGCGCTGGAATTGAGCGTATGCCGCCAACTTCGGCAGCGATGTCCTTAAGGGCAACGGCCGTAATCCAGGCGGCGCCGAAGGCCATCAGCATCGTGACCAGGGCCACGGTGGCGACGGTCCACGAGGATCGTGACTCAATCGACGTCGATGAAGGCTGCAACATCAGGTGGGGGTCCGGCTGGCCGTTCTTTTGACAGGCCGCACAGAATTTGACCACCCGCGCCAGCGGGGGGCTGCTCTGTCTGCTGCATTGCGCCATAATGCGTGGCAGCAGGGTTAAAGGAAATTTCCTTCTAGAGTGCGCAAGAACAACGAAATTGACCCCAAAGCCTCAACGTATAGCCTTGGCAATGTGGCCCGGGTGCTTTGCGCCGCGAACGCCAAGCCTATATGAGTGCTCCCGGCAAAACAGTTGCCGCGTTGACAAGGCCGTCCATGCCGCTTCGACCGGTTAGTCTCGACGACAAATACGACCTTACCCAGTCGCATGTGCTGGTGACCGGTTATCAGGCGTTGATCCGTGCCTGCCTCATGCAGCATGAGCGCGATCGGCGCGGCGGCCTCGATACAGCCGGCTATGTCACCGGCTACCGCGGTTCCCCGCTTGGCGGGCTCGATCAGCAGTTCATGCGTGCGGCTCGCCAGATTGCCGCCGCCAACATCAAGTTCCAGCCCGGCATCAATGAGGAACTCGCCGCCACCGCGTTGTGGGGCAGTCAGCAGACCGAACTGCGTGGCGAAGGCAAGTTCGATGGCGTTTTCGGCATGTGGTACGGCAAGGGTCCAGGCGTTGATCGCTCGGGCGACGTCTTTCGCCACGCCAATCTCGCGGGCACGTCAAAGAACGGCGGCGTTCTCGCTCTGATGGGCGACGATCATACTGCTGAGTCATCCACCACGGCGCATCAGTCGGAATTCCACTTCGTCGACGTGATGATGCCAATTCTCAATCCGGCTGGTGTCCAGGAAATCGTCGACTACGCGCTTTACGGCTGGGCGATGTCGCGCTTTACCGGCACCTGGACCGCGCTCAAATGCATGCACGAGACGGTCGAGTCGACCGGCGTCGTGGATGGCGGGCTTGATCGCGTGAACATCATCACGCCGGCCGACTTCCGAATGCCGGACGGCGGCCTCAACATTCGTCTCGTCGACACCATCCTCGGGCAGGAAGCACGCCTGCACGATTTCAAGCGCGACGCCATGCTCGCGTTTGTGCATGCCAACAAACTCAATCGACTCATCACGTCGGGTGGCCGCAATCCGAAGATCGGCATCATCACCACCGGCAAGGCCTATCTCGATGTGCGTCAGGCCTTTGACGAACTCGGCATCGACGAGGTCAAATGCAACGATCTGGGCTTGCGGCTGTTCAAGGTCGGCTGCGTGTGGCCGTTGCCGCGGCAGGAACTCGCCGACTTCGCGAAGGGCCTCGATCTCATCATTGTGGTCGAGGAAAAGCGATCGCTGATCGAAGTGCAGGTGCGCGAGGAGTTGTACGGCACCGCGAACCAGCCTGTCTGCATTGGCAAGAAAGATGAGCAGGGTAACTGGCTATTCCCGGTCAAGGGCGCCCTTGATCCGAACGATGTCGCAATCTGCATCGGCGAACGGCTGTTGCGTTATGGCACCAACGAGGAACTGGCGGCGAATGTAGCTCGGCTGAAGTCGGCACAGCGCGCGCTCTCAGAGACGTCCGACGTTGCACAGCGCGTGCCTTATTTCTGCTCGGGCTGCCCGCACAACACATCGACGCGCGTTCCGGAAGGAAGCCGCGCCTATGCCGGTATCGGCTGCCATTACATGGCGCAATGGATGGAGCGCAAGACACTCGGCTTCACCCAGATGGGTGGCGAGGGGGCCAACTGGATCGGCGAGGCGCCGTTCTCGAAGCGCGACCATGTTTTCCAGAACCTCGGTGACGGCACGTACAACCATTCGGGCTATCTCGCCATTCGCGCTGCGATCGCTTCCGGCGTGAGCATGACCTACAAGATCCTGTTCAATGACGCGGTCGCTATGACCGGCGGACAGGCCAATGATGGCGGGCTGACCGTGCCGCAGATCGCCGCGCAGGTCGCGGCGGAAGGCGCGGCCCGCGTCGTCGTCGTTACTGACGAGCCTTGGAAATACGCGAAGGACACCGAGTGGCCGCGCGGGCTGACGATTCACCATCGCGAGGAGCTCGATGCTATTCAGCGGGAGCTGGCCACCGTCCCCGGCGTGAGCGTGCTGATCTACGATCAGACCTGTGCCGCTGAGAAGCGCCGCCGCCGCAAACGTGGCGCGTTCCCCGATCCCGATAAACGCGTCGTTATCAACGATCTCGTTTGCGAGGGCTGCGGCGATTGCGGCGTCAAATCGAATTGCGTGTCGGTGCAGCCGCTGGAAACCGAGTGGGGCCGCAAGCGCACGATCGATCAATCGAGCTGCAACAAGGACTATTCGTGCGTTAACGGGTTTTGTCCGTCATTCGTGACCGTGCACGGCGCGAAACTGAAAAAAGGCGAGAGCGTTGCGGAGCCGGACAATTGGACCGCATTGCCAGCGCCGTCTGTGCCACTGATCAATCACCCGTATGGCGTCATTGTTACGGGCATTGGCGGTACCGGCATTATCACCATCGGTGCCATTGTCGGCATGGCTGCGCACCTCGAAGGCAAAGGCGTCGGCGTCATCGACATGGCTGGCGTCGCGCAGAAAGGTGGCGCGGTCTACAGCCATATCCGCATCGCCAATACGCCGGATGAGATCCACGCCATTCGCGTCGCGGCCGGCGGTGCAGATCTTGTGCTCGGCGGTGACATTCTCGTGGCTGGTGCCAAGATGGTGCTGGGCGCGATGAAGGCCGGCAGTACACGCGTCATCGTCAATACGGCTGAATTCCTGCCCGGCGATTTCACGCGCAATACCGAGTTTTCGCTGCCGACCGAACGGCTCAAGCGCGCGATCACCGGACACGCCGGGCGTGAGCGCTGCCATTTTGTTGATGCCGGCCGCCTTGCCACCGCGTTGCTCGGCAATTCGATCGGCGCGAACATGTTCATGCTCGGTTACGCCTATCAGCTCGGCGCCCTGCCGCTGTCAGCCGAGGCGATCGAGCGTGCGATAGAGATGAACGGCGAAGCCGTGCCCATGAATATCTCGGCGTTCCGCTATGGACGCCGCGCTGCGGTGGATCCCAAGGCGCTTGAAGCCCTCATTGAGCCGCGGCCGCAGCAGCAGAACGACTCAGTCAGGCTTTCACAGTCGTTCGCCGAGACCGTTGAGCGACGCGCGGCATTCCTCACGGGCTATCAGAATGAAAATTACGCACGCCGCTACCGTAATCTGGTGGAAAGAGTGCGCACCGTGGAAGCCGAGAAAGCGCCAGGTCAATGCGGCTTGGCGGAAGCGGTCGCCCGCTATCTCTTCAAATTGATGGCGTACAAGGATGAATATGAAGTCGCCCGGCTCTACAGCGAGACATCTTTTCTCGATCGCGTGAAATCAAACTTCGATGGCGACCGGCTGCGCTTTGAATTCCATCTGGCGCCACCGCTGCTTGCACGCCGGGATCCGCAGACCGGCGAGCCGAAAAAGATGTCATTCGGGCCGTGGATGCTGAAAGTCTTCGCGGCGCTCGCCAAGCTCAAATTCCTGCGCGGCACGATGTTCGATCCGTTCGGCTACGCCGCGGAGCGGAAAATGGAGCGCCGTCTGGTTGCTGACTACGAAATACTGCTCGGCGAAATCATCGAGCAATTGACGCCAAACAACCACCGAATCGCGGTTGAGCTTGCGATGATTCCGGAAAAGATCCGGGGCTTCGGACCGGTCAAACAGCGTCATCTGGTCGCGGCCAAGGCCGAGCAAGCCGCTTTGCGCGAACAATTTAAGATAGGCGCGGCGCCGTTTCTTAAGGCTGCGGAATAGCTTAGCCATCGGCCGTCGTTGATTTCATTCCATCTGATACTTGACCGCTCTTCGGCGGTGTTTTCATATCGAGACAACAAGTTCGTCCGGGATAAGGACGGCGAGGGGTCAGAGTTCGCGCCACCGCGCGCGACCACATGGGAGGATTGGGCTGTGGCGAATGCCGCCCCAGGCGCGGACACGTTTTCCAAGCTGTTGGTTCGCAATGCCCGACTTTACGGGGCGCGCCCGGCCATGCGGCACAAGGACCTCGGCATCTGGCAATCCTGGACCTGGAGCCAGTCGCTCGAACTCGTGCGTGCCTATGCCGTCGGTCTGCACCGGCTTGGTGTCAAACACGGCGAAACCATCGCGATCGTGGGCGCAAACCGGCCAAAACTTTATTGGTCGGTGATGGCTGCGCAAATGCTGGGTGCAATTCCGGTCCCGGTCTATGCCGATGCGGTGGCCGACGAACTCGCCTATGTGCTCGCGCATGCCGACGTACGGTTCGCTGCGGTCGAGGATCAGGAGCAGATCGACAAGATCCAGTCGGTCATGCAACGCCTGCCCAAGCTCGAATTCATGGTCTACGACGAGAAACGCGGACTGCGTGACTATGACCACAGCCATTTGCGATCGATGGACGATGTCATCGAGGACGGACGCAAGGCGCTCGCCGGCGATCCGGCGGTCGCCGCTTGGCTCGACAATGAAATTGCGTCTGGAAAAGGGTCCGACCCGTCCATCATTCTTTATACGTCGGGGACCACTGGGACATCCAAAGGCGTGGTGCTCTCAAACGAGCGCTCGATCCATGCCGCGACGGACACCGCTACATTCGACAGGCTGAACGAAAAAGATGTGGCCCTGGCTTATCTCCCGCTCGCCTGGGTCGGCGACCATTATCTGAATTACGCACAAGGCATGGTTTCGGCATTCTGCATGGCCTGTCCGGAAAGCGCCGATACCGCCATGCAGGATTTGCGGGAAATCGGTCCGACTTTCTATTTTGCGCCGCCACGCACGCTCGAGCTGCTGCTGACGCGTGTCATGATCCGGATGGAAGATGCCGGGTTCATCAAGCGCAAGCTCTTCCATTACTTCATTGATGTCGCTCGGCGCTATGGCGAACGTATCCTCAACGGTCAATCGGTGCCGATTAGCGGCCGTTTGCTTTATTGGCTCGGCAATATTCTTGTCTACGGCCCCCTCAAAAACGTTCTTGGTTTCTCAAAAGTACGCGTCGCCTATACCGCCGGCGAAGCGATCGGGCCGGATTTGTTTAATTTCTACCGTTCGATCGGGCTGAACCTGAAACAGCTCTACGGACAAACCGAGGCCTTTCTCTACGTCACGGCACAGCCGGACGGAGAAATTTACTCCGACACAGTGGGGCCGGCTTGCCCGAACGTCGACATTCGCATCGCTGACAATGGTGAAGTGCAGTTTAAATCCCCCGGCATGTTCACCGGCTATTTCAAGGATGACGCCAAGACCGCGGAGGCGATGACGCCGGATGGTTACGTGAAAACCGGCGATGCCGGTTTCTTCGACGAAAAGACGGGCCATCTGAAAATTATTGACCGCGCCAAAGATGTCGGCCGCCTCAAGGACGGCACGCTGTTTCCGCCGAAATACATCGAAAACAAGCTGAAGTTCTATCCCAACATTCGTGAAGTCGTCGCGCTTGGCGACCAACACGACTTCGTCGCGGTGATGCTGAATATCGATCTCACGGCGGTTGGCAGCTGGGCCGAGCGCAACAACGTCGTTTATGCCTCCTATCAGGAGCTAGCCGGTCATCCCTTGGTCTACGACATGATCGCGAAACACGTGGCCGAGGTGAACCGGTCGCTCGCCGCCGACAAGATCATGGCAGGCGCGCAGATCAAACGCTTCCTGATCCTGCACAAGGAGCTCGATGCCGACGATGGTGAACTCACGCGCACGCAGAAAGTCCGGCGTGGCTTCATCGCCGACCGCTATGCACCGCTGATCAAGGCGCTTTACGACGGATCCAAGGAGGCCGACATCTCCACCGAGGTTACCTTCGAGGACGGCCGCAAGGGCGTGATCAGTGCCCGCGTGAAAATCCGCGATATGCAGGCCGAGCCTCCGCCCATGGAGAGAGCGGCATGAGGGCGCCGGGCGCTCCCGAGGTCTCCGTTGGTGATGTATTGCTCTCCGTGGAAGACGTGTCGTTGTCCTTTGGCGGGGTGAAGGCAGTCAGCAACGTTTCCTTCGATATCCAAAAAGGCGAGATCCGCGCGATCATCGGGCCGAATGGCGCCGGCAAGACGTCGATGCTCAACATCATCAACGGTTTCTATCACCCGCAACACGGCCACATTACTTTCAAAGGCAAGACGCGCAGCAGAATGCAACCGCACGAGGCGGCCTATGGTGGCATCGCGCGCACGTTTCAGAATGTCGCGCTGTTCCGCGGCATGACGGCGCTCGACAACATCATGGCCGGCCGATCGCTGAAAATGCACAGCAATTTCTTCTGGCAGCTTCTGCGTCACGGTCCGGCGATGCGCGAAGAAGTTCAACACCGCCACCGGGTCGAGGAAATCATCGATTTTCTCAAGATCCAGGAAATTCGGCGCGTGCCCGTTGGCCGGCTGCCATACGGGCTGCAAAAGCGAGTCGAGCTCGGCCGCGCGCTTGCCATGGAGCCCGACCTCCTGCTGCTCGACGAGCCGATGGCCGGCATGAACCTCGAGGAAAAAGAAGACATGTCGCGCTTTATCCTCGACGTCAACGACCACTACGGCACCACCATTGCGTTGATCGAGCACGACATGGGCGTCGTGATGGATCTGTCCGACCGCGTCGTGGTGCTGGATCATGGCATCAAGATCGCCGACGGCACGCCCTACCAGATCAAGGGCAATCAGGCGGTGATCGACGCCTATCTCGGCGTGGCACATAGATGAGGGTCGCGCGATGCACCTGATCTATCAGATCTTCATCGACCCGTTCGTGCAGATGGGCAACGCGCCCGATTTGCTCGTACAAACGCTGTGGGAAGGTCTGGTCGCCGGCGTGCTTTATTCGCTGATCGCGCTCGGCTTCGTGCTGATCTTCAAGGCCTCCGGTGTCTTCAATTTTGCGCAGGGGATCATGGTGGTGTTCGCGGCACTCACACTGGTCGGATTCTACGAGCACGGTGTCCCGGCATACCTCGCGCTTGCCCTTACGATTGCGGTGATGTTCGGGCTCGCTTTTGCGGTCGAACGTCTGATGCTGCGGCCGCTGGTCAACCAGCCTGACATCATCCTTTTCATGGCAACCTTCGGCCTGACATATTTTCTGATCGGTTTTGGCGAGCTTGTGTTCGGTGGCGATCCGAAGGTGATGATTGCCTCACAACTTGGCCTGCCGAAGGGCGCGGTCGAGTTCAAGATGGCCGGCGGCTTCGTGTCATTGCAGAAGATCGACATTGCCGCCGCCATCATTGCGTCGATGATGGTTGCCGCGCTTGCCGTATTCTTTCAAAAAACCCGCATTGGACGTGCGCTGCGTGCGGTTGCCGACAGCCATAAGGCGGCGCTCTCGGTCGGCATCTCGCTCGAATATATCTGGGTGATCGTGTGGTTTGCGGCCGGGCTCGTCGCGCTTGCGACCGGCATCATGTGGGGCGCGCGCTCGGAAGTGTCCTTCGCGCTGGAGATCATCGCGCTCAAGGCCTTGCCCGTCCTTATTCTCGGTGGCTTTACCTCGATCCCCGGCGCGATCATCGGCGGCGTCATCATCGGCGTCGGCGAGAAGATCGGCGAATTCTACTGGGGTCCGCTGCTCGGCAGCGGCATCGAGACCTGGCTTGCTTATGTCATCGCGCTCGTTTTCCTGCTGTTCAGGCCACAGGGCCTGTTCGGCGAACGCATCATCGAGCGGATTTGACAGATGTTTTATCGCGAGGTCGGGCAGTACAAAACGAACTACTCCGCCGACATGTCGGTTATGCCGCTGCTTCAGGATCGCGTCGGCATCGGCATCATTCTGTTCATTGCTGTGGTGATCATCCCGTACTTCGGAAATGCCTTTCTCATTCAAGCGATCATGATTCCGTTTCTGGTGTTCTCGCTGGCCGCGATTGGGCTCAATCTGCTGACCGGTTACACCGGATTGCTGTCGCTAGGGACCGGCGCATTCATGGGCGTCGGTGCCTATGCCTGTTACAAGCTCACGACTTATTTCCCTGGCGTCAACATTCTGATCTGGATTGTTGCGTCCGGCTTCTTTTCGGCGGCGGTTGGCGTCGTGTTTGGATTGCCGTCACTGCGCATCAAAGGCTTCTACCTGGCGGTGGCGACGCTCGCCGCGCAGTTTTTTCTCTCATGGTGTTTCATCCGCCAGCCATGGTTCTACAATTACAATGCGTCCGGCGCGATCGAGGTGCCGACACGAACTCTGTTCAACATTCCTATAACGGGCGCGACCGCTTCGGACGCCACGCGCTATTACGTCGTGTTGGGGATCGTGGTCGCGATGACGTGGCTCGCGTCCAATCTGGTGCATGGCCGCATCGGTCGCATGTGGATGGCCGTGCGCGACATGGATCTGGCGGCCGAACTGATCGGCATCAGGTTGCTGCGTACCAAGCTGCTCGCATTCGCCGTATCGTCATTCTATTGCGGGGTCGCCGGCGCGCTTCTCGTGTTCCAATGGTATGGCAGCGCCGAGCCCGCAGTGTTCGACGTCAATCTGAGCTTCTTCATCCTGTTCATGGTCATAATCGGCGGTCTCGGCAGCCTGACGGGCTCGTATCTCGGCGCGGCGCTGATTTTCATCCTGCCCATCGTGCTGCGCTACATTCCGCCGCACCTCGGCATCCCGATCCGGCCAGCGACTGTCGACCATATTCAATACATGATCATTGGCGCGCTGATCGTGCTGTTCCTGATTGTTGAGCCGAATGGCCTCGCGCGCTTGTGGCAGATCGGCAAGCAGAAACTGAGGGTGTGGCCTTTCCCGTACTAACAGGGCAGACTGCCCTCAACCCCGATTGAAGGGGAGGCCAAAGCAAAGGCCGTCGAACAACAGGCGGTATGCCGCCGGAAATAGAGAGGGAGGAAAATCCAATGCGACTGCATCAAGTTCTGCTCGGGACGGCGCTTGCCGCCGCGACCCTGCTGATGGTGCCGCTGACGGCTAGCGCCGCCGACGGAATATACGTTCCGCTGTTTTCCTATCGCACCGGCCCCTTCGCAGGCTCCGGCACGCCGATCGTGAACGGCATGGCCGACTACCTCAACATGCTCAACGAGCGTGATGGCGGCATCGGCGGCGTAAAGATCATCGTGGAAGAGTGCGAGACCGGCTACGACACCAAGAAAGGTCTTGAGTGCTACGAGCAGGTCAAGTCGAAGAATCCGGTTGTGATCAACCCGTATTCGACCGGCATCACGCTTACCGCTGATTCCGAAGGCAGCGATCGACAAGATACCGGTCTTGTCGATGGCCTACGGCCTGTCGGCGTCGGCTGACGGCAATATTTTCCCATGGATTTTCAATCCGCCCGCAACTTATTGGGACGGGGCTTCGATGTTCATCCGCTATGCGGGCGGCAAAGAAGGCGGGCTCGAGCGGCTCAAGGGCAAGAAGATCGGTCTCGTCTATCTCGACGCGCCTTATGGCAAGGAACCGATCCCGCTGCTGGAAGCGCTGGCCAAGGATTACGGCTTCGAGCTCAAGCTCTACCCGGTGCCCGCGGCCGAAATGCAGAACCAGTCGTCGCAGTGGCTCAACATTCGCCGCGATCGGCCGGACTGGATCTACCTGCAGGGCTTCGGTGCAATGAATCCGACCGCAGTGAAGGAAGCCGCAAAGATCAATTACCCGATGGACCACCTGATCGGTAACTGGTGGGCCGGCGGTGACGATGACGCGCGTCCGGCCGGCGATGGCGCCAAGGGCTACTTGTCGCTCGACTTCAACCAGGTGGGGACGAACTACAAGGTTATCCAGGACATCCTCAAATATGTCGTGGACAAGGGTAAGAGCCAAACTCCGAAGGATCGGGTCGGCGAGAACCTCTATAATCGCGGTGTGCTCAACTCAATCATCATTGCGGAAGGCATCCGCAGTGCGCAGAAGGTCTCTGGCAAGAAGCAGATCACTGGCGACGATATGCGTCGCGGGCTTGAGACGCTCAACATCAACGATGCGCGTCTGAAGGAAATCGGAGCCGACGGGTTCGCGGCGCCGATGAAGGTCGCGTGCGACGATCACAACGGCCACAACGCTGCCTATATGGCCAAGTGGGACGGAACCAAGTGGGTCAAGGGCTCTGACTGGATCGAGCCGCTCAAGAGCAAGGTTCGTCCGCTGATCGAGTCGGCCGCCAAGGATTATGCCGGTGCCAATGCCGGCTGGCCGAAGCGTACCGAGGCTTGTGACAAGTCCTCCTAAATCGCATGAACAATCCCTCTCCCCGCCGGTGGCGGGGAGAGGTTCTTGTCGGGAGTCAGCATGTCGGTAGCAGTGCAGACCACCACGACGTCCGTTGCCGCGGATAAAATACTCTCGGTCAACAATATCGAAGTGATCTACGATCACGTTATCCTGGTGCTTAAGGGCGTTTCCCTTGAAGTCCCCAAGGGCGGGATCGTCGCGCTCCTCGGCGCCAATGGTGCCGGCAAAACCACCACGTTGAAGGCGATTTCAAATCTGCTGCATGCCGAGCGTGGCGATGTCAGCAAAGGCTCGATCGTTTTCGAGGGCGCTGAAGTCCAGGATCTTTCGCCAAACGAACTGGTGCGCCGTGGCTGCATCCAGGTGATGGAAGGCCGGCACTGCTTCGGGCATCTCACGATCGAGGAAAACCTGCTGACGGGCGCGTTCACGCGGCGCGACGGCAAGGCCGCGATCAAGCGCGATCTTGATCTGGTCTATTCTTATTTTCCGAAACTCAGCGAGCGAAAGGGTTCGTTGGCAGGCTACACCTCGGGCGGCGAGCAGCAAATGTGCGCGATCGGTCGCGCACTAATGTCGCGCCCAAAGATGATTCTGCTCGATGAACCGTCGATGGGCCTGGCGCCGCAGATCGTTGAGGAAATCTTCGACATCGTTAAGGACCTGAACGAAAAGGAAGGTGTTTCCTTTCTTCTGGCCGAGCAAAACACCCACATGGCGCTGCGTTTCGCACGCTACGGCTACATTCTGGAGAATGGCCGCGTCGTTCTGGACGGCGACGCCAAGGCGCTGTCTGAGAACGAGGACGTGAAGGAATTTTACCTTGGCGTTTCGGAAGGCCGGCGCAAAAGCTTCCGGGACGGAAAACACTACCGGCGGCGCAAACGCTGGCTGGCGTAAGCTATGGCCGAACACTACGACGCCCTGGAAACACGTGACCCGGCGGTGCGCGAACGCGAACAATTCGCGCGTTTGAATGAACTCATTGGACGCGCGGTGACTGCGCCGGGTTGGGCGAGGCATTTATCCGCTGTCGATGTAAAGTCGGTCAATTCTCGTGCAGCATTGGCAAAACTGCCGGTGCTTCGCAAATCCGACATTTCCACCTTGCAAAAGGAGCATCCGCCGTTTGGTGGCCTCAACGTCACGCCACCGGGCAAAGCGCGGCGCCTGCTGATGTCGCCGGGGCCGATCTTTGAACCGGAAGGGGAGGGTGCAGACTGGTGGGGCGCGGCGCGTGCGGTCTACGCCGCCGGATTCCGCGGCGGCGATATTGTGCACAATTCCTTCGCGTATCACCTGACTCCCGGGGGCTTTATTCTCGAGTCCGGTGCGCGCGCGCTCGGCTGTGCGGTGATCCCCGGCGGCGTCGGCAATACCGAGCAGCAGCTCGAGGCGGTCGCGCATTACAAGCCATCCGGCTACGTTGGCACTCCGGATTTCCTGAAAATCCTGCTCGACACTGCTGAAAAATCCGGCAAGGACGCGACTTCAATCGAGCGCGGGCTCGTCTCCGGCGCCGCGTTGCCGGCGTCGCTGCGCGAGGAACTGCGCAGCCGTGGCGTCGCCGTGCTGCAATGCTACGCGACGGCAGAACTCGGTGTGATTGCATACGAAAGCGACGCCCGCGAAGGGATGATCGTGAACGAGACCGTCATCGTTGAAATCGTGCGGCCGGGCACCGGCGACCCTGTGCCGGAGGGCGAGGTGGGGGAGGTCGTCGTGACCTCGTTCAACCCCGACTACCCGATGATCCGGCTCGGCACCGGCGATCTCTCGGCGCTGATGCCAGGGATATCTCCATGCGGGCGCACCAATGCGCGTATCAAGGGATGGATGGGCCGCGCCGACCAGACGACGAAAGTGAAAGGCATGTTCGTGCATCCCAAGCAGGTTGCCGAGGTTGCCGCACGCCATCCTGAGCTCAAGCGGTTGCGGCTTGTCGTCGACCGCGAGGCCGAGCAGGACACGATGACCTTGCTGGCTGAATGCGCATCGACCGGCGCCGCGCTCGAATCGGCGGTCGCAGCCACGTTGCAGTCCATCACCAAGCTCAAAGGCGCCGTGCAACTGGTGGCGCCAGGCACGCTGCCGAATGATGGCAAGCTGATTGCCGACGAGCGCAAGTCATGAGTCCGGACACGCTCCAGCATGGCGGCGGCCGCATTGGCGTGCTTCTGGTCAATCTCGGAACGCCGGATTCAACCGGCTACTGGGCAGTCAGGCGTTATCTGAAAGAGTTTCTCTCCGACCGCCGCGTGATCGAGGAGAATCGCCTGAAATGGTGGCTGGTTCTCAATCTGATCATTTTGACTGTACGGCCCGGCCGCAAGGGCCGCGACTACGACAAGATCTGGAATAAAGAGCGCAACGAGTCGCCCCTCAAGACCATCACGCGTTCGCAGTCCGACAGACTGGACGAGATGATGGACAAGCTCGACAAGCGAATTCGGGTCGATTGGGCCATGCGCTACGGCAATCCGTCGATCGCCTCGCGGCTGGAGGCGCTCGTTGCACAGAATTGCGAGCGGATTCTGATCGTGCCGCTGTATCCGCAATACGCGGCGCCGACCACGGCCACCGTGTGTGACGAAGTATTCCGTGCGCTCACGCGCATGCGATTCCAGCCGACGATACGCATTGCCGCGCCTTATTTTGCCGAGCCTGCATATATCGACGCGCTTGCAGCCTCGATCAACGCAGCGTTGGCAAAGCTCGCCTTCAAGCCGGACGTGCTCATCGCCTCGTTTCACGGAATGCCTGAGGATTACGTCGCCAAGGGCGATCCGTACCAGCAGCAGTGCACGCGAGACGACCGTGCTTCTGCGCAAGAAGCTCAAGCTCGATGAGCGAGCGCTTGATCATGACTTTCCAGTCGCGCTTCGGCACGGCTGAATGGATCAAGCCCTATACCGACGCGACCGTGAAGTCTCTCGCCGAACGTGGCGTGAAAAACATTGCCGTCGTCACGCCCGGGTTTTCGGCCGATTGCCTGGAGACGCTGGAAGAAATCGCCATGGAGAATGCCGACATTTTCCGTCAGGCGGGCGGCGAAAATTTCGCTACCGTTCCTTGTCTCAACGACACGCCGGGCGGCATGGCGGTGATCCGCGACGTCGTTACGCGCGAACTCAAGGGCTGGATCTAGCCCTTAAATAGGGCGCTTCCGCCGATCAACGTCCCGTTAACCATAAGATTTTAACGTCCGTTAACCATGTTCCGCGGCGCGGCGGGCGGGCGCTCCCGTTATGGGCGCGCACGTCCGGCGTGCGCGCGGGCTTTGGCGATGCACGGACGAGGACACAATCGCCGGCGTGTCAGGCGTGCTCTACCGCGACATCGGGATCCAGGTGGACCACGCCTTCAGACGTTGGCTGATCGGCAGTCTCAAGCTCGGCTACGGCAACGATAACTATGTCGGGCTCGACCGTGTCGATAACCGGTACTCGGCCGGCGTCGGCTTGACCTACAAGCTCAACCGTTCGGCACAGGTAAAAGGCGAATTCCGGCAGGATTGGCTGCGTTCGAATGTCGACGGCGCCGACTACACGGCGAGCGTCTTCACGCTTGGCCTGCGTTTCCAGCGATAGTCATTTCCCGTCGAGCAGGCGTCGCATTTCAGCGCGCAACTCCGGAGCAATATCGGCGCGCTCCAGCCCATAGGCGATATTGGCAGACAGAAATCCGATCTTCGAGCCGCAATCGAAACTGCGGCCATCGAACTTCAGGCCATAGAAAGGCTGTGTGCGCGCAAGCGCCACCATGGCATCGGTTAGCTGAATTTCTCCGCCGGCACCAGCTGCCTGCTTTTCCAAAAGCTCGAAGATCTCAGGCTGCAATATATAGCGCCCGGTGATGCTGAGATTAGACGGCGCTTCGCTCGCTTTGGGCTTTTCGACCATTTTGGTGATGGCGAATGCCTTGCCCTTCGCGGCACCGACGCCGACCACGCCGTACATGTGCACACGTTCGGGGGGCACTTCTTCGACCGCAATGATATTGGCGTTGGCATCGAGGCTTTTGGCGGCATCGATCATCTGGGCAAGGCAACCGCGTTTGTGTTGCACCAGCACGTCAGGCAGCAGCAGCGCGAATGGCTCATGGCCAACCAGCTCGCGCGCACACCAGATCGCGTGTCCGAGACCAAGCGGTGATTGCTGCCGGGTGAAGCTGACGGTCCCTGCTTCCGGCAGATCTTCCGACAGGAGTTCCAGCTCCGCCTTCTTGCCGCGCTCCATCAAGGTTAACTCGAGCTCGAACTGGCGGTCGAAATGATCTTCGATCACGCTCTTGTTCCGGCCGGTCACAAAGATGAAGTGCTCGATACCGGCCTGCCGCGCTTCGTCGACCACGTGCTGGATCAGCGGGCGGTCCACGACGGGAAGCATTTCCTTCGGCATGGCTTTGGTGGCCGGCAGAAAACGGGTTCCGAGGCCGGCGACGGGAAATATGGCTTTGCGGATTCGGGTCATGCGAGAGTTTTAGGTATGGTGCTGAGTCGTGAATTGCCGCCGGGCAGAAAGCACGGAGGCGGGCGAGGGTCCAGATGCAAGCGAGGGCAGTAGACCATTAACGCTACGGAAATGAAATCGGGGCACCCATAGTTTGTGGGACCGGGTGGAGACGGAATAGGGATGCGCAGAGCGAAGCATATTGTCGTTGCCGCGGCCATCGCTATGTCCGCAAGCGGCGCTGCCGTCGCACAAGGCGCGCGCGATGGCCGTTATCCGGCCACCACCGGCACAATTTCGCCGCCGACCGCTCAACTGCCGCCGGCATGGAGCGGCGAATCGGGCGCTTCCGGCCATCCACTGATGACGGCGGAGGCTATTCGCGCCGCGGCCGCAAATTTTCACGCCTGCATCGAGCGCATATGGCCCGCGGCGGCCCGCCGCGGGATTTCGCGGACTGTCTTTCAAAACTACACCGCTTCGCTTACGCCCGACCTGCGGATCATGGATCTGCTCGACAACCAGCCCGAGTTCACCAAGTCGTTCTGGGATTACCTCGACATCCTGGTGACCAACGATCGAATTGAGCAAGGCCGCGCGCTTCTCGAAAAATATCGAAGTGCGTTCGAGACGGTTGAACGGACCTACGGAGTTGACCGCTACACGATCGCCGCGATCTGGGGTGTCGAGACCAATTACGGCACGCTCGGAGGCGACCGTTCCGTCGTTCGTTCAACCGGCACGCTTGCCTGCATTGGCCGGCGGCAGAATTATTTCCGCGAGGAATTTCTTTCCGCGCTGGAAATCCTGCAACACGGTGACGTGCGGCCCGACCGTCTGGTCGGGTCCTGGGCGGGCGCATTCGGCCCAACGCAGTTCATGCCGACTGCGTTTAAAAAATACGCCGTTGATTTCGACCGTGATGGCCGCCGGGATGTGGTCGAACTCCGTTCCCGATGTCATCGCTTCGACCGCCAACAATTTAAAGAAGGACGGCTGGCTCACCGGTCAGACCTGGGGTTACGAGGTCGTCGTTCCGGCGACGATCGATTTCCGGCTTGCCGATCGCGCACAAACGTTGTCGATCCGCGACTGGACCCGCTATGGCATTGCGCGCGCCGACGGCAAGCCCTTCCCGCGGCCCGACGATCGCGCCTTCCTGCTCGTGCCGGCCGGCGTGCAGGGGCCCGGGTTCCTGATGCTGGAAAATTTCCGCGTCATCATGAAATACAATCCGGCAGAGGCCTATGCGCTTGCAATCGGTCATCTTGCCGATCGGCTGAGGGGCGGCGGACCCTTCGTGCAAGTCTGGCCGCGCTACGAGCGCGTGCTGTCGCGCGCGGAACGCCTGGAACTCCAGCAGCTGCTCGCTCGCCAAGGGTACGATATCGGCGAGCCGGACGGTCACTTCGGTCTCAAGACTCGTGCCGCAATTCGCGAATTCCAGGTGAAAAGCGGGCGAATTCCCGATGGTTTTGCCTCCGCGGGTATCCTGGACCAGCTGCGCGCACGTTAACGATAGATCCCGCACGCCACCTTTGAGTTGACATTTTTCGGGCGCTATTGGTCCATGGCAGCGAGACAAGGCGTTTGGCGCTTTGGCGCTTGGATGATTGGCATGCTTGGCAAAGAGCGGTTTTCACGTTGGCTCGTCGGGGCGGTCATCTTGGCCGCTGTCGACTGTGCCGGGCTGGCTGCCATCGAAGTCGCACTGACGTCGCCGGCGCAGGCGCAATTCCGTGACGACCGCTTTCCGTTTCTGAGCCGGCAACGTCCGCAACGGTCGGGCGGCGGCTTCTTCGGCGGCGGCGGTGGTTTCGGGGGTTTTTTTGGCGGCTCGCAGCGCCCTTCCGAAAGCGAATACGAGCAGGCTCCGGTCGATAATTCGAAAGCGCCGTCCCCGCGCAAAGTAGATCCAAAAGCCGAACAGGTCGCGCCGACGACATCAATTGTCGTATTGGGCGATGGCATGGCCGATTGGCTTGCCTACGGACTGGAAGATGCATTTAGCGACTCGCCGGAAGTCGGCATCGTTCGCAAGAACAAGCTTCACTCGGGCCTGTTGCGCTACGAACAAAAAGGCGACCTCGACTGGTGGCACGTTGCACGCGACACGCTCACCCAGGAAAAAGCAAACTACGTGGTGATGATGCTGGGCGTCAGCGATCGCCAGAGCATTCGCGAACGCGACCTTGCCAAGGAAGCTGACAAGAAAAAGAAGGACAAAGATCAGGCTGCCAAGTCTGCGGCCGACAAGTCCGGTACCGACAAGGACGCGCAAAACAAAGACCAGCCCGACGAGCAGGACCAGTCGATTGTCGCGCCCGAACAGCCGGCAGGCACCAAGGCCAATGGCGTCATTGAGTTTCGAACGGATCAATGGGCGGAGATCTATTCAAAGCGTATCGATGAGACGATTGCGGCCCTCAAGAGCAAGGGCGTACCGGTCTTCTGGGTCGGCCTGCCGTCGATCCGCGGACCCAAATCGACCGCCGATGCGGTCTATCTCAACGATCTTTACCGCGCGCGCGCCGAACGCGCCGGCGCGATTTACATCGACATCTGGGATGGCTTCGTCGACGAGGGCGGCAAGTACTCGAATTTTGGTCCGGACTACGAAGGCCAGATGCGCCGGTTGCGCTCGAACGACGGCGTCTTTTTCACGAAATATGGCGCGTTCAAGCTCGCGCACTATGTCGAACGCGAAATCCGCCGCTACATGAATAGCCGCGTGACACCGGTTGCGCTGCCTTCGGGGCCGGTCGCGCCCGCGACACCAGACGGAAAGCCGGCGGCGCGGCCTTTGGCCGGACCCGTGGTGCCGCTGACCGTCACGCCAGGCAACTCCGAAGAATTGCTCGGCGGTGCCGGCAACAGCTCACCGCATGGCGATGCCATCGCAACGCGTGTCCTGGTGAAGGGCGAACCGGTGCCGGCGCCGCGCGGCCGGGCCGACGATTTCGTTCTGCAGCCGGGCAATGCCGCTGCCGCGATATCTCCGGCTCCTGTTGTCCCGTCCGATGCATTGGCATCGGCGCCCGCCAACACCACACCGGCTGTCATCGCGCCTGCCGCGCCGCCGGTCGTGCCGCAAAATAAGGCGTCGGCGCCGCCGAAAAACAACGCTGCCGCCAAAACCACGCAAAACACCGCGGCCAAACCAAAATCACTGCAACCGCCGCCACGTGACGATGCACCGCGACCGCCGCGGCCAGTTTCCCGATCCGGCGGCAATCCCTTCGGCAGCTGGTTCCGGTAAGGCAGGCCGTTTAACGCGGCAGCGTCGTCGATCCCATCAGGAATTTATCGACCGCGTGTGCCGCCTGACGGCCCTCGCGGATCGCCCAGACCACCAGCGACTGGCCGCGGCGCATGTCGCCGGCGGCGAACACCTTCGGCACGGATGTGACGTAGGCATTGGTGTCGGCGCTGACATTGCCGCGCTGATCAAGCGCAACACCGAGGGATTTCAGCAGGCCCTCGTGGACCGGGTGCACGAAACCCATGGCGAGCAGCACCAGGTCGCCCTCGATCTCGAATTCGGTGCCAGCGACCGGCTTGAACTTCGCGTCCACATGCGTGCAATGCAGCTTCTTCACCTGGCCGTTTTCGCCGGTGAATTTCTGCGTCAGCACGGCGAATTCCCGCGTGACGCCTTCCTCGTGGCTTGAGGAGATGCGCAGCTTGAGCGGCCAGTCCGGCCACGTCAGCATCTTGTTCTCGTGTTCGGGTGGTTCCGGCATGATCTCGAAGTTGGTCACCGAGGCCGCGCCCTGGCGGATCGACGTGCCGATGCAGTCGGAACCCGTATCGCCGCCACCGATAACAATGACTTTCTTGCCCTTGGCGAGGATCGGCTCGACGTTACCCTGCGGTTCATCGCTGACGCGGCGGTTCTGCTGCGGCAGGAAATCCATGGCGAAATGGATGCCTTTCAATTCGCGTCCGGGGATCGGCAGGTCGCGCGGCTTTTCGCTGCCGCCGGTCAGCACCACGGCATCATGGTCCTTGAGCAATTTGTCGGCCGGCACGTTGACGCCGACATCGGCGTTGTAGTGGAAGACCACGCCTTCGCCCTGCATCTGCTCGACGCGGCGATCGACATGGATCTTTTCCATCTTGAAGTCGGGAATCCCGTAGCGAAGCAGCCCACCGGCCTTGGCCCAGCGCTCGTAGACATGAACGTCATGACCGGCGCGCGCGAGCTGCTGCGCGCAGGCAAGGCCGGCCGGGCCAGAGCCGACAACCGCGACTTTCTTGCCGGTCTTGCGTTGCGGCTTGTCGGGCTTGAGCCCCTGCGCGATCGCGCGATCGGCAATTTCGCATTCAATCGACTTGATGGTGACCGGGTTCTCGTCGATGTTGAGCGTGCACGACGCCTCGCAGGGCGCGGGACACACGCGGCCGGTGAATTCGGGGAAATTGTTGGTTGAGTGGAGATTGCGCGCGGCCTCGTCCCAGTTGCCGCGATAGACCAGGTCGTTCCAGTCGGGGATCTGGTTATTGACCGGGCAGCCCGTGGGCGCGCCGGTGATGCGGCTGGTGCCGTGGCAGTAGGGCACGCCGCAGTCCATGCATCGCGCCGCCTGTTCGCGGATATCCTTTTCCGGGAGCGGCAGCACGAATTCGTGCCAATGCTTCACGCGTTCCGCGGCTGGTTGATAGTCGCGGTCTTCGCGCTCGATTTCCAGAAACCCGGTGACCTTACCCATACCTACTCCGCGGCCTGCATCGTGGCGGCCTTCTCCTTTGCCATCTCAGCGAGCGCGCGGCGGTACTCGACCGGCATCACTTTGCGGAACAGCGGGCGATAACGGTCCCAATTGGCGAGGATTTCAGCGGCGCGCTTGGAGCCCGTATAGCGCGCGTGATTGGAAATCAGCAGGTTCAGGCGCTCGGCGTCCTTGACTGTAAGGTCCGACATCACGTCGACGCGGCCATGCGATTCAAGGTCAACGCCGAATTCCTTCTCGGCGATCTCTTCTTCTTCCGGTACCGGCTCAAGTTCGACCATCGCCAGATTGCAGCGCGACTTGAAAGTGTTGTCCTCGTCCAGCACGTAGGCGATACCGCCCGACATGCCTGCGGCGAAATTGCGGCCCGTGCGTCCGAGAAGCACGACGACGCCGCCCGTCATGTATTCGCAGCAATGGTCACCGGCGCCCTCGATCACGGCGATCGCACCGGAATTGCGCACGGCGAAGCGCTCGCCGGCCACGCCGCGGAAATAGCATTCGCCTTCGATCGCGCCATACAGCACGGTGTTGCCGACAATGATGGATTCTTCCGGAACGATGCCGGAGTTGGCCGGCGGCCGGATGATCAGCCGTCCACCCGAAAGACCCTTGCCTACATAGTCGTTGGCATCGCCCTCGAGTTCGAAAGTAATGCCACGCGCAAGCCAGGCACCGAAGCTCTGGCCGGCGGTACCCGTGAAGCGCACATGAATGGTGTCATGTGGCAGGCCATCGTGACCGTATCGCTTGGCTACTTCGCCGGAGAGCATCCCGCCGCAGGCTCGGTCGGTGTTGCGGATAGCCGACTGCAAACGGACGGGCGCACCGCGGTCGAGCGCCGACTGCGATTCCGCGATCAGCTTGCGATCGAGGATCTTGTCGATCTTGTGGTCCTGCGCCTCGCACCTGAAGATCGGCGTGTTCTTGTCCGCTGGCGGTTTGGTGAACAACCTCGAGAAATCGAGGCCCTTGGCCTTCCAGTGCTCCACCAGCTTGCGGCGGTCGAGCATCTGCATCTGGCCGACCATCTCGTCGAAGGTCCGGAAACCGAGTGCGGCCATCAGTTCGCGCACTTCCTCTGCGACGAAGAAGAAATAATTGATGACATGCTCGGGCTGGCCCTTGAAGCGCTTGCGCAACACGGGGTCCTGCGTGGCGACGCCGACCGGGCAGGTGTTCAGGTGACACTTGCGCATCATGATGCAGCCGGCGGCGATCAGCGGCGCGGTGGCAAAGCCGAATTCATCGGCGCCGAGCAGGGCGCCCACGACGACGTCACGTCCGGTGCGGATGCCGCCGTCGACTTGCACTGAGATGCGCGAGCGCAGTCGGTTGATCACCAGCGTCTGGTGCGTTTCGGCGAGGCCGATTTCCCAGGGGCTGCCGGCATGTTTGATCGAGGTGAGCGGGGAGGCGCCGGTGCCGCCCTCAAAGCCCGCAATGGTCACGTGATCGGCGCGCGCCTTGGAGACGCCGGCGGCAACAGTGCCGACGCCGACTTCGGAGACAAGCTTCACGGAGACATCGCCGGCCGGATTGACGTTTTTCAGGTCGAAGATCAGCTGCGCCAGATCCTCGATCGAATAGATGTCATGGTGCGGCGGCGGCGAGATCAGGGCGACGCCGGGAGTCGAGTGGCGCACTTTGGCGATGGTCTTGTCGACCTTGTGGCCGGGCAATTGGCCGCCTTCGCCAGGCTTGGCGCCCTGCGCCATCTTGATCTGCATCATGTCCGAATTGACGAGATACTCGGCGGTGACGCCGAAACGTCCCGAGGCCACCTGCTTGATTGCCGAACGCATCGAATCGCCATTCGGCAACGGCTTGAAGCGGTCGGCTTCTTCGCCGCCTTCCCCGGTGTTCGACTTTCCGCCGATCCGGTTCATGGCAATGGCGAGGGTGGTATGGGCCTCGCGCGAGATCGAGCCGAATGACATGGCGCCGGTCGAGAAGCGGCGCACGATATTCTTGGCCGGCTCGACGTCTTCGAGCGCGACCGGCTTGCGGCCGTCGTCCTCGGCGTTCTTCAGCCGGAACATGCCGCGAATGGTGAGCAGCCGCTCGTTCTGGTCGTTCACGATCTGCGCGAAGGCGCGGTAGTGATCCTGCGAATTGCCGCGCACCGCATGCTGAAGCCGCGCCACGGTTTCGGCAGTCCAGACATGGTCTTCGCCGCGCACGCGCACGGCATAGTCGCCACCGACATCGAGCATCGAGCGGTAAATCGGTGAATCGCTGAATGCGTCGCGATGGCGGCGCACCGACTCTTCGGCAATCTCGGCGAGGCCGACGCCTTCAATGCGGGTGTGCGTGCCGGTGAAATATTTGTCGACGAAGTCCTGGCGCAGGCCGACAGCGTCGAAAATCTGCGCGCCGCAATAGGACTGATAGGTCGAGATGCCCATCTTGGACATTACCTTCAGCAGGCCTTTGTCGATCGACTTGATGTATCGCTTGATGATCTCTTTTTCTTCGAGCTTCTGCGGCAGGTCGTCCTTCATCGCAATCAAGGTCTCGAAAGCGAGATACGGATTGATCGCCTCAGCGCCATAGCCGGCAAGACATGCAAAGTGGTGCACTTCGCGCGGCTCGGCCGTTTCAACCACCATGCCGACCGAGGTGCGCAGGCCATTGCGGATCAGATGATGGTGCACGGCCGCGCAGGCCAGCAGCACGGGAATTGGAACGCGGTCGGCGCTGGCCTTGCGATCCGACAGGATGATGATGTTGCAGCCGTTGCGCACTTCCTCTTCGGCGCGTTCGCACAATGCGTCGATCGCCCAGCCCATGCCGTCGGCACCGTGCTCGGCCGGGAACGTAATGTCGAATGTGTGCGACTTGAAATGATCGCCGCTCATCTCCGAAATCGAGCGGATCTTCTCGAGATCTTCGTTCGTGAGAATAGGCTGCCGCACTTCCAGGCGCTTGGTATTCGACATGCCCTCGTGATCGAGCAGGTTCGGGCGCGGTCCGATGATGGACACGAGGCTCATCACCAGTTCCTCGCGGATCGGATCGATCGGCGGGTTGGTCACCTGCGCGAAGTTCTGCTTGAAATACGTGAACAATGGCTTCGGCTTGTCCGACAGCGCCGAGATGGGCGTGTCGTTGCCCATTGAGCCGACGGCTTCCTCGCCGGTCGACGCCATCGGCGTCATCAGGAATTTCAGGTCTTCCTGGGTGTAGCCAAACATCTGCTGGCGATCGAGCAGCGACAGGTTCGAGATCGGGGCTTCGTTAGCCGTTCCGGGCAGTTCTTCCAGCACAATTTGCGTGCGCCCGAGCCATTCCTTGTAGGGGTGGCTCTTCGCAAGGGTTGCCTTCAATTCCTCGTCCGGAATGAGCCGGCCCTCGTCGAGGTCGACCAGCAGCATCTTGCCGGGCTGGAGCCGCCACTTCTTCACGATGTCCTTTTCCGGAATTGGCAGTACGCCCATTTCCGAGGCCATCACGATGCGATCGTCGCGCGTGAGCAAATAGCGCGCCGGGCGCAAGCCATTGCGGTCGAGCGTGGCGCCGATCTGCTTGCCGTTGGTAAAGGCGATTGCGGCCGGGCCGTCCCACGGCTCCATCAGCGCGGCGTTGTATTCGTAGAATGCGCGCCGCTCCTCATCCATGAGCGGATTGCCCGCCCAGGCTTCCGGAATCATCATCATCATCGCGTGCGCCAGCGAATACCCGCCTTGCACCAGGAATTCGAGCGCGTTGTCGAAGCAGGCCGTATCGGACTGTCCCTCGTAGGAAATCGGCCACAGCTTGTTGATGTCGCTGCCGAACAGCGGCGATGACACCGAAGCCTGCCGCGCCGCCATCCAGTTGACGTTGCCGCGCAGTGTGTTGATCTCGCCGTTATGCGCGATGTAGCGGTACGGATGCGCCAGCGACCAGGTCGGGAACGTGTTGGTCGAGAAGCGCTGGTGAACAAGCGCGAGCGCGCTCTCGAAATCCGGATCATGCAAATCGGGATAGTAGGCGCCAAGCTGGTCGGCGAGGAACATGCCCTTGTAGATCACAGTGCGGCAGGAGATCGACACCGGGTAATAGCCTGACGTGCGGCGCTCGCGGCGCTTGTAGATCGCATTCGAGATCGACTTGCGCAGGATGTAGAGCCGGCGTTCGAACTCATCCTCCGAGAATTTCTTTTTCCCGCGGCCGATGAACACTTGCATATGCTTCGGCTCGGTCGGCTTGACCGAATAACCGAGCGTCGAATTGTCGGTCGGCACATCGCGCCAGCCGAGCAACGACAGACCTTCACGCGCGATCACCTCCGCATAGATGTCGCGAATGATCTGCCGCCAGTTAGTGTCGGTCGGCATGAACAGATAACCGACGGCATACTCTCCGGGCTTCGGCAGTTTGAATCCGAGCTCGGCGGTTTTCTTGGCAAAGAACTTGTGCGGAATTTGCACGAGGATGCCGGCGCCGTCTCCCATGCGCGGATCCGCGCCAACCGCGCCGCGATGCTCGAGATTGCAGAGAATGCGCAGGCCGTCTTCGATGATCTGATGCGATTTGCGGCCTTTGATGTCCGCGATGAATCCGACGCCGCACGAATCCTTGTCGAGCGCCGGATCGTAGAGACCCTGCACTTCGGGTGTGCCCGGATCTGCGGTCGAACCGCGTCCGGTCAATCCTGCGTTGCGTGCTCCTCGCTCATCTCGTCCTGCCTCGCCGGCGCAGCCGCTGCTCCGGCGCACTCACCTCATCCGCGAGACGTCATGCTCGCGGCCAATGCTAACTGATCTCGAGAAGGGCAGCCCTGTCCGGCTTATCGCCGCCCGTGGCTGCTCCTGTCGGGCGCCACCGATGTCTGCCCCTGCGACTTAAGAGCCGCCACCCGTGCTCGCCACCCATTAGGACAGCATTACTGTCCTAATGGACCATGCCAAATTTTGCCGCGCCATACAAGACCGGTCCACGCCAGATTGGCTAAAACCTTTTGTATTCTTGCGCCGGCGCGGCTGAACCAAGCAAGAACAGGACCACGGACGCGAAATCCGCGCAATGCCATTGCGGGCAGCGCCGCCATGCCGGAGTGAGGCAAGCCCGGAAATGCACCCCACCCACAAACGAAAGCGCCCCGGTTTCCCGGGGCGCTGCCGTTTTGCAAATAAGCCCGGAGTTTAGGCCGCAGCCTTCGTCTCGATCACCTGGGCTTTGCCATTGCCATTGCCGATCGGGATCTGGCGCGGCTTCTTGGCCTCGGGGATTTCCCGCACGAGATCGACGTGCAGCAATCCGTTCTCGAGGCTCGCGTTCTTGACCTGGACATGGTCGGCCAGCTGGAAGACGCGCTCGAAAGCGCGGGCTGCGATGCCCTGATAGAGCACCTCGCCGTTCTGCTCTTCCTTGGCTTGTTTGCCGCCTTTGATCGTCAGCGTGTTTTCTTTCGCCTCGATCGACAGGTCGTTTTCGCCAAAGCCGGCGACCGCAACGGTAACGCGATAGTCGTTTTCACCGGTGCGCTCGATATTGTAGGGCGGGTAGCCCGGAGCAGCTTCAAAACCGTCCAGCATTGAAAACAGCCGGTCGAAGCCAACGGTGGAACGATAGAGGGGGGAAAGATCGAAAGTTCGCATGGCATATCCTCCTTGAGTTGAGCGACATGCGGCGGTCCGCCGGATGGCCAGACCTCGCCGTGCGCAGCCATGGGGCCTGCGCAAGTTTGATATGGGAGCGGTTTTTGCGGCCTGCAAGAGGTCCGACGCGCGCGTATAAAGTATTGAAAATAACTATCTTTTTTGCACCCAGCCACATTCGATTGAGCGTACTCGCCACCCTGTTATAAGGCCGACACGCCGCTCAGAGATTTAATTTTTCGGCTCACCTTCCCGCCTCATGAAACTTGTCTCCATTCCTGCCAACCCGGTTCCCGATGGTGTCGTGACCGGCGCGATCGAGACTCCGGACGGAGTGACTTTGCGTTTCGCGCGCTGGGCGCCGCCGCCGGGTCGCAAGGGCACCGTGGTCGTGTTGCAGGGCCGCGCGGAGTTCATCGAGAAATATTTCGAGACCGTGCGCGATCTGCACGCGCGCGGGTTTGCGGTGGCCACGTTCGATTGGCGCGGCCAGGGCCTTTCGGACCGCAGGCTGTCCGATCGCCACAAAGGCTACGTGCGAAATTTCTCCCACTACATCACCGACCTTGAAGCGATCATGGAACAGGTGGTCATGCCCGACTGCCCGCCGCCGTATTTCGCGCTGGCGCATTCCATGGGCGGGGCGGTGGCCATCCGCGGGTGCCATGATGGCATCCGTTGGTTCGAGCGAATTGTGCTGTCGGCGCCGATGATCGCGTTGCCGGCCGGCCGGCTCACCCGTGTCGCCGGTCCGCTCGCGCGCTTCATGCGGATGATCGGCCGCGGAGGGGCCTACGTGCCGACCGGCGATTCCGCCGCGACAGGCAGCGAAAGTTTCATTGGCAATGTGCTCACCTCCGATCCGGTTCGCTACGCGCGCAACGCTGCCGTTCTGGAACAGGAGCCCGAGCTCGGTCTCGGCGCACCGACAGTCGCGTGGGCTGACGCCGCCATGCGGCAGATGAAGGCGTTCGCCGAAAGCTCATACGCCGTCAGGATCCGCCAGCCGATTTTGATGGTGGCAGCCGGTCGGGACGAAGTTGTCTCCACACCAGCCATTGAGACTTTCGGGCAGAATCTGCTCGCGGGACGGCACCTTATTCTTGCCGGCGCCAAGCACGAGATTCTGCAGGAGCAGGATCAGTATCGCAATCAGTTCTGGGCGGCGTTTGATGCCTTCGTGCCCGGCACGCCGCGGTTCTAGCCGTTCAAAATCTCCAGCGCCGCCTGGTGCACGCGTTTGTCGCCGGCGACAACGATGCGGCCGCCATTCTGCGCCGGTCCGTTCTCCCAGGTCGTGACGATACCGCCGGCCCCCGCAACGATCGGGATGACCGCGACGATGTCGTAAGGCTTGATCTCGGTCTCGATGATGAGATCGATCAGGCCAGCCGCCAGCATGCAGTAGGCGTAACAGTCGCCGCCATAGCGCGACAGTTTCACCCTGTCCTCCAGTTGGCCGAAGGCGGCACGGTCGGTACGGTTCATCAGCAGCGGGCTCGTGGTGAACAGCAATGCGTCATCGAGGCTTGCGCAACCGCGCACATGTAAATCGCGATTGCCGTTCGGGCCTCGATATTGCGCGGCCCCGCCGTCTCCGGAAAACCGCTCGCGTGTGAAGGGCTGGTTCATGAGACCGAAGACCGGCTCGCCGAACCGCATCAACCCGATCAGCGTGCCCCAGGCGAGCATGCCGGATATGAACGACTTGGTGCCGTCAATCGGGTCGAGCACCCAGACGTATTCGGCATCGGTGTGCTCGGAGCCATATTCCTCCCCGAGGATTCCGTGGTCAGGAAACTGCTTGCGGATGATCGCCCGCATCGTTTGCTCGGCTGCACGGTCGGCTGCCGTCACAGGGTCGAATCCACCAACTTTCTTGTTCTCGATCGCAAGCGCGGTGCGGAAGAACGGAAGAATCGTTTCGCCGGACGCTGTGGCGAGCTGATCGACGAAACTGCTGAAGTTGATGGCCGACATGCCGCTCGCCTGTTTAAGCCCACCGCCTATCGGAGAGCCAGCCTATCGGCAACCACACGCACGAATTCGCCCTTCGGCGTGTTGAAATCCGTCTGTCAGGCATTTCTGCTGCGCTGCGGAGTTCCAACCGGTCTATTTTCGCATGGGAACGCCGGAAGGAGTGGCAGCGGGATGCAGTCATGCAAAAATAGCATAGGAAACAGGCCCTTGATCCTTGATTTTTGTGCGTCGCGGTGTAGCTTATTGCAGTGCGGTAGCGAGAGCTACTGCTGCCCTCCTTGGGCGTTTCCTCCCTAGACTTGGGCCGCTTGCCACCCGCGAGCGGCCCTTTTTTCTTTTCTTGTTGTCCGGACAACGACTATTCGGCAGCGGCCCGGTAAGGGCGCAGTTGCTCGAGTGGAATTTCACCCAGGCGCCTGGCCAATGTTTCCAAATCGGCCGCCAAGCGGCTGAAAGCCGAGGAACGCTGATAACGCCGTTCGTCCATGTAGAGGGCCCGATTGATTTCGAGCTGGATGGCGTGCAGGCCTGCGGCCGGGTTGCCGTAGTGCTCCGTGATGAAGCCACCGGCATAGGGCTTGTTGCGGCTGACCGTATATCCGAGCGTCCGCAGCGTCTTTTCGACCGTTTCGGCCACCACGCCGACGCAACTGGTGCCGTAGCGGTCGCCGAGGACGAACTCAGGGCGCGGGCGTTCATCCCGATGCCCCGCGGTTGACGGCATGGAGTGGCAATCAATCAGCACGGCGGCACCGAACTCCCGATGCAGCCGGGTGAACAGGCGGCGCAGCGCCCGATGGTAGGGCTTGTACAAACTTTCGATGCGCCGCAGGGCGTCGTCGACCGGAATGCGCTGGTCGTAGATTTCCTGAGCGTCTCCGACGACACGGGCCACCGTGCCCAGGCCCCCAGCAACGCGCATCGAACGTGTATTGGCGAAGGACGGCAGCCGGCCCTCGAACATGCGCGGGTCAAGCTCGTAGGGCTCGCGATTCACGTCCACGAAACAACGCGGAAAATGCGCACGCATCATCGGATAACCGACCGGGACCACGCCCGCGATCAGCTCGTCGACAAAGCTGTCCTCAGAGCGGCGCAACGTGGCGATATCGAGCCGGCAGGCCGCCAGGAACTCGCGCGGGTAGGTAGAGCCGCTGTGGGGTGAATTGAACAGCACCGGCCCCTGGCATGCCTTGGGCTCGAGAATTTCGAACGGCGGGTCCAATTCGTCGCGAATTTCGCTCATACGGGCAAGGCCATGGTGGTCAGGCGGGCATTAACGCCTCGTTATAGCCTCTATTGTTCATGGTCAGGGCACAAAGCCAAGCCATGCTTTTGGTTCACTCGATATTTACCGGGCATAAGTCTTAATCAGCCGGCTGAGGCGGTCCAAGGCAGTCATCCGGCGGCCAGACGGGGTGTTGAGTGGTAATGTCCAAAATCCTTCTGGCTGAAGACGACACCGACATGCGGCGCTTTCTGGTCAAGGCGCTCCAGAACGCCGGATTTGATGTCACCTCCTACGACAATGGCCTGTCGGCCTATCACCGGCTGCGCGAGGAACCGTTCGAGCTGCTGCTCACGGATATTGTGATGCCGGAAATGGACGGCATCGAGCTCGCGCGCAGGGCGGCCGAACTCGATCCCGATATCAAGATCATGTTTATCACCGGCTTTGCGGCTGTCGCGCTCAATGCCAATTCCAATGCCCCCAAGCACGCCAAGGTGCTGTCGAAGCCCGTGCACCTGCGTGAGCTGGTCAGCGAAGTGCAGAAAATGCTGGCCGCCTAGCGCTTTTGCGCGGTCTTGCCTCGCCGGTTTGGAGCCGATAGATCAATCCCGGTTGACGGGCGCGTAGCTCAGCGGAAGAGCACCTCCTTGACATGGAGGGGGTCACAGGTTCGATCCCTGTCGCGCCCACCATCCTTCGCTTGCTTCGCAAGCTACGGCTCGGCAAGCCATCCAAAGACGCTCATAGCGAAGCGAGCGAAAGATGCCGCGCCGCAGTTCCGCAGGAACGAAGGCGGGCGGGTCAATCCGCAATCGACTGATAGACCAGCGTGCGCATGAGATAGCGGTAGTGCAGCCGTTCGAGCGGCGCCTGCATCATCAGCACGGCGATCAGCTGCTGCTGCGGATCGATCCAGAAATACGTGCCGGTCACGCCGGTCCAGGAATAGTCGCCGACCGAGCCCGGCAACGGGCTGCGTCCCGGGTGTGTGCGAACCGCAAAGCCAAGACCAAAGCCAAGCCCGAGTTCTGGCGTCGGGGCCAGCGCGCCGAACAAAATTGGGGTCGACGGGCTGCGGCGAGTCTCCGGTGTCAAATGGTCGGACGTCATCAGCCTCACGATGGCCGGCGACAGCAGCCGTGTGCCGCCGAGCTCGCCACCGTTCAGCAGCATTTGGCAGAAACGCACGTAGTCGCTCGCGGTGGATAGCAGCGCGCTGCCGCCGGAGATCCAGTTCGGACGCGTGGCCATGTCGCGCATCGGCGGCCGCTTGCCGGATGTCGGAGTCAATCTGCGGCTGCGCCGCGCGCGCGGCATCGACAGGACCAAAGCTGGTGTCATCAAGACCGAGCGGCTTGCAGATGCGCTCGATGATGAAGCGGTCGAGTGTCATGCCGCTGGCGACTTCGACCACGCGGCCGAGCACGTCGGTCGACATGCCATACTGCCAGGTGCTGCCGGGTTGATAGGCGAGGGGGACCTTTGCGAGCTTGGCAACCATTTCCGCGTTGGTCTGTTTTTCGTCCATGACATTGGCGTCGACGTAGGCCTGCTTGAGCAGCGGTCCCGTCAGATGGGCGTAACTTAGCCCCGACGTATGACGCAGCAGATCCTGCACCGTCATGTCCCGCTGCAGCGGTTCTTTTGCCAGTTTCTTGGCCGAAGCATTGTCGGAATCGACGGCAACCTTGAGATCGGCGAATTCGGGGATATACCGCGCGACCGGGTCCGCGATGAGCAATTTGCCTTCCTCAGCCAGCATCATGGTTGCGACCGAAGTGAACGGCTTTGTCATTGAGGCGATGCGAAAGATTGTATCGACTTTCATCGCGGCGCCGGCTTCCCGATCCCGGTAGCCACAGCGCGTCAAGGCAGACGATCTTCCCGCGCCGGGCGATGAGCACGACCGCGCCGGGAACCAGGCCTTTGTCGATGTCTGCTGTGAGTGTGTCGCACACGCGTTGCAACCGCGCGGACGACAGTCCGACATCTTCGGGTTTGCCGGCCCGCGGCATTTCGAAAGTCACGATGTCTCCCCTTATTTCCAGAATTGCCGCGAGGCGAGGGCGGCGCCGTCCGCCATGGCCTTGAGCTTGGCGAACACCACGTCCGGATCGACGGCCGCTTGCCCGACCCAGGTGCCGTAACCGCAGTCGCTTCCCGCAATCACGTTCTCGCGTCCCACCAGCGTCGCATAGCGAGAAATGCGTTGCGCGATCAGCTCGGGGTGCTCGATGAAATTTGATTTCAATTCGATCACGCCGGGAATCAGCACTTTGCCGTCCGGCAGTTTCACCTTTTCGAAAAGTGTCCATTCATGCGCGTGCCGCGGGTTGGCAGCCTCGAGCGAGATCGCAACCGGTTTTGCCGTGAAGACGATGTCGATGACGTCAGCGAGCGGAACGTCACGGTGGTGCGGACCCTCGTAGTTGCCCCAGCATAGATGCATGCGCAGCTGTTCGGCCGGTATGTTGGCGACCGCGTGATTGAGCGCCTCGATGTGCAATTGCGCGCGTTTGCGAAAGTCGGGAAGGCTGAGATCCGCGTATTGAATGTGCCGTCCCATCGCGAGGTCGGGGCAATCGATCTGCAGCACGAAGCCCGCCTTGGCGACGGTTTCGTATTCGTGCCGCATGGCATCGGCAATGGCGTAAATGTAGCTCTCGAAATCCTTGTAGTGCTCGTTGCGAAAGAACAGCGACACCACGCCGGGCGAAGCCGCGCTCATGAATCCGCCGGTCGATGTCACGCCAGCCAGCGCCGCCTTGAGATTATCGGCGTCGGTCTGGGGAGCCTCCTTGTCGCGCACGGTAATCGGGGCGTTGCAGGCCGGCGTCTTGCGCCGCGAGCGGCCGGGATCGCCGAACACGCGTTTTTCCAGACGTGGGAAGTCGGCAAGGTCCTGGTAGACGAACGTATTGCCGGTGCCGCCAAAGCCGTCGAGCCGGTCCTTGATATAGGTGGCGTAGCTCGGCTTCGACATTTCTCCATCGTTGATGAGATCGATGCCTGCATCGGCCTGTTTTTTGACCACCTCGGCCACCGCCTCGCGCACGCGCGCGGCCAATGCGCGGGGGTCAACCGGCACGCCTTCCTCCTTGGCGTACATCATGCGGATAAGGTCGTCGGGCCGCGGCAGGCTGCCGGTATGAGTGGTCAAAAAACGGTCACGGCTGCGCTGCACGGCTTAAACTCCCGCCCGGACTGTAAATCAGGCTGCGGCCGGTAACCACCGGTGGGCAGCTTGCGTTGACAGTCGGGGGTGGGCTGCGTATGTACCCGGCAAACAGCAACCCGAGATTGTCATGAAAGTCCGTAACTCCCTGAAATCCCTGCGCGGCCGGCACCGCAATAACCGCTTGGTGCGCCGGAAGGGTCGCGTTTACATCATCAACAAGACCAACCGCCGTTTCAAAGCCCGCCAAGGCTAATCTAGGCTGGCTAATCTAGGCTGGCTAATCTAGGCTGGCTGATCCCGGCGCCGCCGGCGCCTGTTCCATCGCCGTATATTGGCCACGAAGGGCGGAGACGTTACACTCCGTCCATGCGCACTCAATTCCTCGCAGCGCTCCTAGCCGTGGTCGTGGCTTATGCCGCGCCGGCCGCCGCACAGTCGGACAAATGGATCAAGCCACCCGACAAGCTGCCGCGCGTGGCGCCCGGCGACCGCATCCATAATCTCGATTTTCTGTTTGGCGCGCTCAAGGTTGCGCCTGATGACGTCACAGCCAAAGCGATCGAAGAGCGCATCTGGGCGATGTGGACACTCTCGCGGAGTGACACCGCCAATCTTTTAATGGCGCGCGTCAAGACTGCGATCGAAGCAAAAGATCTCGGTCTTGCAATCAAGCTCCTCGACGGGATCGTCAAGGTGAAGCCGGACTATGTGGAAGCGTGGAACCGGCGCGCGACCATTTATTATATGCAGAAGGATTACGGCCACGCGCTCGCCGACATACGACAGGTCCTCAAGCGCGAGCCACGTCATTTTGGTGCGCTGGCGGGCCTGGGCCTGATCCTCCAGGACATCGGCGACGACAAACAAGCGCTCGAAGTGTATCGCCGCGCGCTCGCGCTCTATCCGCGCATGGAGCGCATTCCCGATATCGTCAAGACGCTGACTGAAAAAGTCGACGGCCGGGATATTTAGCGCGGGTTCATTGAACCGCTGCGAAAGTCATTTGCAGGGTTGGAACGCGTCCCACTGAATATCAACACGCCCGCACACGCATAAGCGCGCAGTCAATTGACGCAGATCAACGCGTCGCGGCGGCGATCCTTTAGATTTTTACGAAACACGTTTCATAGTCACGAAGCGGTTGTTTGACGCTTTTCCAGATGAGAGGTGACACCATGTATAAAACTCTGACAGCAATTGCGGCCGCCGCAACGATCACGATCGCAGCTGTGGCCGTCCCGCACCAGGCCGAAGCGCGCGACGGACGTGTTGCCGCCGGCATCATCGGCGGGCTCGCCGCCGGTGCCATCATCGGCGGGCTCGCCGCCAATAACGGTTACTACTACGGCCCCGGCTACGGGCCAGGCTATTACTACGGGCCAGGACCTTATGCGTATGGCGGCGGTCCCTATGACTACGTGCCCCCGCCAGTCTATGTGCAGCCGGTCCCTCGCGCCTATTACCGCGGCGGCGGCGGTGGTGGCTGCTGGGTCGTCACCGACTCCACGCGCGGCTACGGCTACTACGGACCGTGCTACTGATTTGATGTCATCGCTACGGGATTGTTTGCGATGACAGTGTAATTAGGAGGCCGCCGTCAGTTGGCGGCCTCTTTTTTTGCGACAGCGGACAGAAAAGATAGATCGACTCGAAAGTCGGCCGCGACAGCCGGCCTCATGACCCGACGGCGGCCGGCAGGACGATGGGCTCGGTCGATATGAATTGGGTTCGGGCGAGCCTTGCAAAGCGGCCGCCGGCCATCACGAGTTCGTCGAACGTGCCGGCTTCTACAATCCTCCCCGCATCGAACACGAGAATACGTGACGCCTTGCGCACCGTCGACAGCCGGTGTGCAATGACGAAAGTGGTGCGGTTCTTCATCACTTCATCAAGCGCCCGCATAACCTTGGCTTCCGTATCGGCGTCAAGCGCGCTCGTCGCCTCGTCGAGAATGAGAATCGGCGGATTCTTCAGCAACGCGCGCGCAATCGACAATCGCTGGCGTTCCCCGCCAGATAGCGAACGGCCCCGTTCACCGACGCTTCCGCCGAATCCCTCGAATTTGCGCTCGATGAACTCGAGCGCCTGCGCACGCTTGGCCGCTTCACGCATCTCTGTCTCGGTTGCATCAGATTTGCCGACCCGCAGATTGTCGGCGATCGAGCGGTTGAACAGCAGCGCTTCCTGAAACACGACACCGATGTTCCTGCGTAACGCGGCGAGCTTGAATTGGCGGATGTCAGTGCCGTCGATCTCGATCACACCGAACTGTGGGTCAAAGGCGCGGTGAAGGAGGGCAATTGCCGTCGATTTGCCTGCTCCGGTGGCGCCAACCAGCGCAATCGTCTCGCCCGGCATTGCTTTGAAGTTCAGGTCCGCCACAGCCATCCTTTCCCCGTCATAGGAGAACGAAACGTCCTTGAACTCGACGAGCCCACCGAGGCGGCGCGGATCGGTTGCGTCCGGCCGGTCGCGGATGGCCGGAACGGTGTCCCATACCTGAAAGAATTCGCGTAAGCGCGGCACTTCCGACATCACCCGGTTGATGAAGCTGACGGATTGCTCCAGCCGGGTAATGATGAGGCCTGCAAAGTTCATGAAGGTGACCATCTCACCGATGGTCGCCTGACCGTTAATGTGCAACAGCGTACCGACGATGATGATGGACAGCACGGTCAACGTGGTTGCCGTCCGCGTCAACACGACGGCTAGCGCCCACCACGAAAGCACCGGCATTTGCGCGGCGAGCAGACGCTCGACGATTTGGCGCAACTCTATGACTTCCGCTTCGAGCCGGGAAAAACTCTGCACCAGTGCGATGTTGCCCAGGGTGTCGGACGCGCGCTCCGCAAGGTCGGAGTAATGTTGCTCGACCGAGCTTTGCATGGTCTGGGTCTTGTGCACGATCAGCGCGGTGAGACCTGCGAAAATGACGCATAGCGCGATCAACAGCGATGCAAGTCGCCAATTAATAAAGAGCGAGATCGGCAGCAAGACAAGCAGCGAGATGAACGAGGCAAGGTGATCGCGGAAGAACCCGACCCAGAGTCCCCACAGAGCGTCCGTCCCCTGTAACATCACCTTCATGAGCCGGCCGGAATGGGTATTGCCGTGATAGGAAAGCGGCAGCTGCAGCACGTGCTCGAAATAGCCGGTCAGGACGACGTGACGGCGGCGATGTGCCAGGCGGTCCGCGTACAGCGCGATCAGCGTGCCGCAGACAATGGTGAAAAGCCCGAAGCCGGCCCAGGCGGCAAGCAGCACGCTCAATCGCGACCACGATGGAAGCTCGCCGCGCGTCTGCGCGCCAGTCAGGGTGTCGATGATTCGGCCAAGCAGCACCGGCTCGGCAAACTGCGCGGAGGCCAGCGCCATGTTTGCCAGCGCCAACGCCCATGCCAATCGGCTCTCGGACCCGAGCAGAGCGAGAACACGCCCATAGAGACGAAGGATGCTCATATGTGGATCTCGATCGGGATATCAATTTCCAGTCGCACAGAAGCCGCATAAAGCGTGCGAGAAGCTCAATTCTGAAAAAGCTATGCCCCAGGCCGTGGGGTGTTCATGACTTAGGTCAATGAAATTGGCCCGTACGGCGTGTTGTATTTCAAAAAACGATCTTATTTGGCATTCCGTGCCAACAATTGAGCGTCTCGATAATGTATCAGCCGCTGCCCGCAATACCGGCGACCGGCCGGCCACTCATCCGGCGTTTTTGGACGAGTGCCAGCGGCTTTTGGTTTGGCGACAGCCGCCGGACGGCATGGCTGCTCTCCCTCGGTCTCGTCGCGCTTATTCTCATACAGCTCGGCTTCCAATACCGAATGAATATCTGGAGCCGCGACATTTTTAACGCCCTTGAAAAAAAGGACGGCGCTGCCGTTTCGACGCAAGCCCTTATCTTCATGCCGCTTGTCGTTACCATGGTGGGGCTGGCCATTGTCGCAGTGTATGGGCGCATGACGATCCAGCGCGAGTGGCGCTCGTGGTTGACCAACCATCTGGTCGCCATGTGGTTGGCGCACGGCCACTACTTCCAACTCGATCTGGTGACGGGAGACCATCAGAATCCCGAAGGGCGCATTGGTGAAGATGCGCGTATCGCGACCGACGCGCCTGTCGACTTCGTCGTCGGCATCCTCAACGCCACGGTCACGGCGGTGACGTTTTGCGTGGTGCTTTGGATCGTTGGCGGCAACCTGACACTCGGTACGCCCGTGGCGCCCATCGTCATCCCCGGCTTTTTGGTGATCGCGGCCGTCATTTACGCGGTCATTACCAGCACGGCGGTCATCCTGGTGGCGAGCCGCTTCGTCGCCGTCTCTGAGCGCACGAATCAATCGGAGGCCGAATTCCGATATGCCCTGACCCGCGTGAGGGAAAACGGCGAAAGCATCGCGCTGCTGGGCGGAGAGATGGAGGAGCGAGCCGGGCTGCGGCAAGGCCTCGCTAAGGTCATCCTCCAGTGGCGCAACCTTTGCCACCAATACATGCGCTATACGCTCGTTTCTAACGCGCACTGGCTGATCGCGCCGGTGGTCCCCCTTATTCTGTGTGCGCCTAAGTACGTCTCAGGAGAGATGACGCTTGGAGCGGTCATGCAAGCAGCTGCGGCTTTCGTTCAAGTCCAATCGGGGTTCAATTGGCTGCTCGACAATTACCCGCGGCTGGCAGGCTGGGTCGCTTCGGCGCGTCGCGTCGGATCGCTGATGGTCTCTATCGACCATCTGGAGGCAGCCGGCGTACCCGGTGCGTCCCGCGCGATCACACGGGTCGAGCATGAAGGTTCGGGCCTGCGTCTGCAGAATCTTTCGGTGGAGCTCGATGACGGCACGGTCGTCGTCAAAGATGCCGACGTACTTATCCAGCCCGGCGAAAGAGTTCTCATGGTCGGAGAATCGGGGACGGGGAAGACGACGCTTACACGCGCTATTGCTGGCCTGTGGCCGTGGGGACAAGGCAACATTGCCGTTCCAAGTGGCGCCAAGATGCTCCTGATGCCGCAACGGCCCTACATCCCGCTTGGCTCACTCCGTCGCGCCGCCACCTATCCGTTGTCGCCGAGCGATGCTCCTGACAGTGTCCTACGCGAGGTAATGGCGACGGCAGGCCTCGGCTATCTGGTTGAACATCTCGATGAAGATGCTCCCTGGAACCGCACCTTATCCGGTGGCGAGTGTCAGCGTCTCGCTTTCGTGCGTTTGATGCTGCATCAACCGGACATTGTCGTAATGGATGAAGCGACGTCGGCGCTCGATCCACCGAGCCAGGAGCATTTGATGACGCTTGTGGCCGAGCGCCTTCCTAAAACCGCGATCGTCAGCATCGCGCACCGGCCAGAGCTCGAGGCGTTCCACCATCGCAAACTTGTATTCGAGCGGCGGCCAGGCGGATCTCGCTTGATAGACGACAGTGTTTTGCTGCCGCCGCCAACCGGCTTGCTTCCCCGGATTGCTGCATGGCTGCGGCGCTTCCCGATGGCGACCGCATAATCTGAGATTATTTTGGCCGTGAGCCAGACGACAAGTTACCGCGTTGATCTAGGTCAACGCGCAATTTGGTTGACCTGACAAATATTATGCCGGCGTTGGCTTTCGTTGGGTGACAATTGCAGGGGCACTATGAATCGTAACACTCTCTACCTTGTTATCGGTGCGCTCGTCGTCGTCATCGCGATTGTCGGCTATCAACTCTACCAGGAGCGGCAGAAGACAACCGGCATTGAGATCAACGTCGGTAAGAGCGGTATTTCTATCGAAAAGAAGTAGTTCGGTTTATTCCGGTTCAGGCCCCCGACGCCGGGGGGCGATTACAGGCTTCGCAGCCTGAATTACGAAGTGGCGCAATGTTCAGTTAGGCCCGGTCAAAGGAGATTGCACAATGTCCCTGGGACTCATCCTCGTTATCATCCTCATTATTTTCCTGCTCGGTGGCTTCAGTGGCCGCTTCGGTGGGTACGGCTACGGTTACGGTCACGGCGGCGTTGGTCTCATCGGCACGATTTTGATCATCATTGTCGTTCTGATGTTGCTTGGTCGGCTCTGAACCGTTGAGGCGAGGGGTAATAGGATGAGCCGTCTCCATCGGCATCCGGAGCAGCACCTTGTTGACCGCATCGGTTGGTTGAGAGCGGCGGTGCTCGGGGCCAATGATGGCATCGTTTCAACCGCGAGTTTGATTGTCGGCGTCGCCGCGGCGGCCGCGACGCAGAATTCTGTCCTCGTCGCCGGCGTCGCGGGACTGGTTGCCGGCGCCATGTCGATGGCCGCCGGCGAGTACGTATCCGTCAGCTCGCAATCCGACACCGAACGGGCGGATCTCGCGCGCGAACGCAAGGAGCTCAGCGAAAACGTCGGGTTTGAACAAGAAGAGCTTGCCGAAATCTACGTCAAACGAGGTCTCGACCCGACGCTGGCGCGGCAGGTTGCTCGGCAGCTGATGGCGAAGGATGCCTTGGCCGCCCATGCGCGCGATGAGCTTGGGATTTCGGAAATCACCACGGCGCGTCCTGTGCAGGCCGCATTGACCTCGGCCGCAACGTTTTCAGTTGGCGCGGCCATGCCCTTGCTGATGGTGGTCCTATCGCCCGCCTGGGCGCTTGTCCCGGTCGTATCGGCTGCGTCCTTGGGCTTTCTTGCCCTCCTGGGCGCAATCGGGGCCAAAGCGGGCGGCGCAAACGTTCTGCGCGCAACGGCCCGGGTGACGTTTTGGGGGGCGCTGGCGATGGCCCTCACCGCCGGCATCGGCAAGATTTTTGGAACGGTTGTCTGACGATCGGGTCGCTGGCCTGCGAGTAACGCGCCTACTCAACAATCATTTTTGCCCGACCGAACGACCTTCGGGTATCCATACGATGTTCAGGCAAACCTGCGTCAAACCCGAAATGCCAAGTTGGCGTGCGGCAACCTGCGACACATCAATTATTCTTCCGCTGACGAAAGGGCCGCGATCAGTGATCCGCACCAGTGCCCACCGCCCGTTTTCTTGGCGGTCGACGCGTACCAGCGTCCCAAATGGGAGCGTTCGATGCGCAGCCGTGGAATCTTCTGGACGCGTGTCTTCACCGCTTGCTGTCTCTTCAGTCATGGTTGCATAGACAGATGCAAGACCGCATTCGTCGGGCTTTTTTTCGTCCGCGCTCGCCGGTCCCAATAGGAAAACTTGCAGTAGTGCAGCTGCAAGAGCCTGCGCGTTTGTGATCATTGATGGTTTCGTAAAATGGAACGGGGTGCCAATTCGCACAGCGAAGCAAGAAATCATCAGGGAAATGGTGCAGTGACATTGCGATGGATCAACTAATGGGGGCATTGCCCGCGGCGTACCGGCAATAATTCACGCCTTTTCTTTTTGCTTTCGCGAAATTCTCAGGCCGGGCGAGGTCATCAGCTCGCAAGACTATGTGGTGATGCAACAATGTCCGGCACCGGACATAGTTGATTTACTTCAATGCCCCTTGGCCGCCTGCGTGGAACTCTTTGGCCGTAATGGCTCGCAATTTTTTCGTTCCATTTTCGCAGTCGCAGATCTTTCAGCGACGAATAGATCGTAACAGCGAGGATTTGAAATGGCCTGTAAAATCAATTTGATGCGCGTCAGCCTTATCAGCGCAGGTCTGCTCGCTGCGGTAGTTGTGTTTATACCTTACGCGCCGAGTGCAGCGCAGGAGCGGTCAGCGACCAGCACGGATTTTTCCGCGCAGCAAGAGCAACAAAACAAAGGGAAGCAAAAGAAAGCTGCTCCGGCCGGTCGCGCGGCTCCACAACATGCCGCTCCACAGCGAGCGGCACCACATGTGGCGGCGCCACAGCGGGCGGCCCCGCACACGGTCACTCAGACGAGAACCCAATCGCACGTCGTTAAGCAACCAACGGCAACTTCGCGCACAGTCCGGCAACCGAAGTCCACTTCACGCGCCGTCACGCAGCCGAACGCTACGTCCCGCACAGTCAGACAACCGACAGCAACCAAGAAAGTGGTTGCCCCAACCGCCGTCGGGCGCAATGTGGTGTCACCCGCCGCCGCTCCGCGGGTCGTCACACCAAGCGGAACGAGAACCGTCACTGCGTCGCGCTTGCGCGGGGTGCCGGTGCGCGGCGCCGGTAGTGCTGTCATTCGCGGCCAAAATTACTCAGCCTGGCGTAGCGGGTATCGCGTACGTCACGGTGATGGTTGGTGGACATTTGTCGCGCTCAGCACGTTGGGCGCCATCGCAATCGGTTCGAACCAATACTACCCCTACGCCTACATTTCGGCCCCCCAGCCTTATTGTGAAGGTTTGACCGAAGACGGCTGCGAACTCATGTGGCAGGACGTTGAGACGATTGAAGGCGGCGTGGCAAGTCAGTGTGTGGCCTATTGTCCGTGGCAATAGGCTCGCTTGCCGGACCGTGCTGTTATTGACTTGATTTATCGAAGCGCAAAAATTCCAGGAGATTCCTATGCTTTCGGCACTCATTGGCGTTCTGATTATTTGCGTCGTCGGCGCAATTTGTTTTTGGGTCATTGAAAAATTTGTCAACGACGGTCGGTTGGCAAATCTTCTCAAATTGCTCGTGGTGCTGGTCTGTTTGGGAGCGATCCTGCAGCGTCTGTTACCGCTGGCGGGAATTAGCTGGTTCTGACCGCGGTTCACGCGTAGCGTGGTTTAAGATCGCGCGGACCGGCTCAGTCGCCGACTTCTTCCGCGCCCACATAGGCAATGCGCAGCATATTCGTTGCGCCCGGCGTACCGAGAGGAACGCCCGCCACAACGATCACGCGCTGACCGGCTTTGGCGAAGCCTTCCCTGAAGGCGATGCGGCAGGCGCGATCGACCATGTCATCCTGGTCGTGTGCATCTTCGGTCACGACGCAATGCACGCCCCACACGACGGCCAGCCGGCGCCCGGTCGCGATGTTCGGTGACAGCGCGACGATCGGTGAACGCGGGCGTTCACGCGCGACGCGCAGGCCGGTTGAGCCGGACGATGTCCAGCAGATAACGGCCGCCAAATCGAGCGTATCGGCAATCTGGCGCGCGGCATCGGCAATCGCATCGGCGCCGGTTGCCTCCGGCTCCGCACGTTGCGCGGCAATGATATTGCGGTAGAGCGGGTCGCCTTCCACTTCTTCAGCGATGCGGTTCATGGTGGCGACCGCTTGTACTGGAAATTGTCCGGCCGCCGATTCTGCCGACAGCATCACCGCATCGGCGCCCTCGAATATCGCGGTGGCAACGTCCGAGACTTCCGCGCGCGTTGGCACCGGGGACGTGATCATCGATTCCAGCATTTGCGTCGCGACGACAACCGGCTTGCCGGCGACGCGGCCGGAGCGGGTCATTTGCTTTTGCACGCCGGGCACTTTTTCCAGCGGCATCTCGACGCCGAGGTCACCGCGCGCCACCATCAGCGCATCAGTGAGATCGATGATTTCGTCGAGCCGTTTGACGGCTTGCGGCTTTTCGATCTTCGCCATCACCGATGCACGCCCGCGCGTGATCTTTTTCGCTTCCGCGATATCTTCCGGCCGCTGGATGAACGACAGCGCCACCCAATCGATGCCGGTTTCGAGCGCCGCTTCCAGGTCGGAGCGATCTTTGTCGGTCAATGCGGAGAACGGAATCGTAGTATCCGGCAGGCTCACGCCCTTTCGGTCCGATAGCTTGCCGCCGACGTCGACGCGGGTGGTAATACGCTTGGGCTGCGCTTCCGTGACCGTGAGTTTCACTTTGCCGTCGTCGATCAGCAGCGCGTGACCGGGTTTGATCGCGATGAAAATCTCCGGGTGCGGCAGGTAGGCGCGCTTGGTGTTGCCGGGGGCTGAATCGGTGTCGAGCACGAAGGTATCGCCGTTTTTCACCATCGCCGAGCCGCCGTCAAAGGTGCCCAGGCGGAGCTTCGGACCCTGCAAATCCACCAGCACACCGATCGGCCGGCCGGTATCGCGTTCGACCGCGCGGATCATTGCGACCAGCTCGCGCATGCGGTCTTGGGTGGTGTGGCTCATATTGATGCGGAAGACATCAGCGCCGGCGGCAAACAGCTTTGCGATCATGTCGGCATTGGACGAGGCAGGTCCAAGCGTGGCGACGATCTTGGCGCGGCGCAGGCGTCTCATTGCTTGCCGCCTCCGGGCGGAGGAGGGGACAGCGTCGTGGGCGGACGCGACAGGCCCAGCGGCGCGCGCGGCGGCAAGGGACGTTCCGGCGTCTGCTCGGCGGCGTCAGTCAATTGCACGGTCCATGAGCGCTGCTCGCTGGTATCCACCTCAAAGAATCCGGTCCGGTCGTAACCGCGGGCCAGGCAATTTTCGGTTCCGCGAATGGTGAACTCTTTCTCGCGTGAGCACATGTAAGCCTTGCCGGACCATTCGCCGCCGCGGTCATAATCGACCGCATAGATATAATAGTAGCGCGCAACCAGTGCGCCGCGCAGCAGTGTTTCACAAGAGCGCGATGAAACATTCCACCAGCCTTCGGTCGTCCATCCTTCATTGTCCTTGTAACCGATGGCGACGCCGACCCGGCTGCCTGTGTTGTTACACAGCCGAAAATCGGCTTTGGCCGGATGTGCCGAAGCCGCCAGCAGAAGTGCGGCGGGAACCGCAGCGCGGGCAAGAATACAGGACAGGTGACGCCTGGTGGCGGCAAGTGGCAATGCGGTCACGATTCTCGCCGGTTCCGAAGGATGCGCGGTTGTGGCGTGATCGGTCACGGCCTGTCAACGATGATGGCGCGGAAATCGTTCACGTTGGTGTAGGTCGGTCCCGGCACCAAGAGGTCGCCAAGTGCCGAGAAAAAGCCTGTCGAATTGTTGTCGGCGAGGAAGGCGGCGGGATCGAGGCCTTGGGCGCGGGCGCGTGCCACTGATTCGCCGTCAACGATGGCGCCGGCGGGGTCTTTTGCGTCTCCGGCGCCGCCATCAGTGCCGTCCGTGTCGGCAGCGATCGCGGCAATGGCGGGCATCCCCTCGATCGCCATTGCCAGCGCCAGGGCGTATTCCTGATTGGGTCCGCCGCGGCCTTTGCCCCGGATGGTCACCGTCAGTTCGCCGCCGGAAATGATCACCGCTTGCTTTCCCTGCGCGCGGAGTTCGCGCGCAAGGCTCGCATGCGCGGCGGCGACGTCGCGGGCTTCACCCTCGACGCGATCGCCAAGCGAGATGCACTCGTAACCGGCGGCGCGCACCGCCGCCTCCGCCACGCCCATCGCGTCGGCCGGACGCGCGGCCAGTTTAAATTGACTGCCGGAAAAAGCGGGGTCGGCAGGTTTCGGCGATTCATTTTTTGGATCATTTAGTGCACGCGTCACTGCGTCGGGAAGCGTGAGGCGATACTTCGCTACGATTGCGCGCGCATCTGCAAGTGTCGTGGGATCTGGAACAGTCGGCCCCGAGCCGATCGCGGACGGGTCATCGCCCGGCACATCCGAAATCGCAATGGTCAGGAGCTTGGCGGGATGCGCATGCCGGGCGAGGCGGCCACCTTTGATGCGAGAAAGATGTTTGCGGACCGTGTTGATTTCGCCGATGACCGCGCCCGAGCGCAGCAGGGCGCGTGTAACCGCCTGTTTGTCCTGGAACGAAATGCCGTCGGCAGGCGCGATCCAGTTAGCTGATGCGCCACCCGACATCAGGACCAGCACGAGATCATCTGCGCTCGCGCTGTCCGCCAGCACTAGCGCGCGGTCGGCGCCCTCCAGCCCCGCCGCATCAGGAATGGGATGTCCGGCTTCGATCATGCGCACGCGCCGCAGATGTCGCCCATAGCCGTGGCGAGCGACCGCGACGCCGCTCAAGCGCTCGGCCGCAAGCCGCAGTTTGTCGAGGTAATAAGCTTCGGCGACTTCGGTCATTGAGCCCGCCGCTTTGCCCGCCGCCAGCACGATGATCCGGCCCAGGGGCGGGGCCGGTAACAATGGCGGCAAGCAGGACGCCGGGTGCGCGGCGGCGACCGCCGCGCGATACAGGTCCTCGAGAAAAGAGCGATGTGGAGCCATCGTTCGAATCGGTCCTTGAAGCTCGCGCGCAGAGTCTACTAAGCTTTACGCTGCCAATAGTAGCCCGGGACCGCCGCCTGTGATCGACGAAATTGTCCAAGTCGACGTTCGTGACGGGACCTCGATCGGCGCACGCATTTATCGCCCTGACGGTTCCGGGCCTTATCCGGCCTTGTTCGGCGCCGCTCCCTATCGTTTCGACAACAATAGCCTGCCGGCGAGTTCGCAGTTTCTCTGGCGCGAGACGGGACCGATCGAGTGGTACGTCGAGCAGGGCTACGCTTACGTGCACATGGATGTGCGCGGTAGCGGCCGCTCCGGCGGTGCATTCGAATTTCTCGGCCGCCGCGAGCAGCAGGATCTCTATGACGTCATTGAATGGACTGGCCGGCAGCCATGGTGCAATGGCAAGGTTGGCGGGATCGGCCAGTCGTATTTCTGCATGCTGCAGTGGTTCATGGGCGCGTTGGCGCCGCCAGCGCTCGCGTGCCTTGCCGCGCATGATGGCCTTGCCGATCTGTACCGCGCCGGCACCTATCACGGCGGCATCCCTTGCGATTTCTTTCCCGGTTATTGGTGGTATCAGAACCGGTTCATCAATCGCTTTCCGGCGAACGGTCCGTCGCGCGATCAGGAAACTGATCTGACGGAACTGGTCGCGTCGCATCCCACCTTCGATGACTTCTGGCGCGAACGCAGCGCCTGGGAGGTGCTCGATCGGATCAAGGTGCCGCTCTATTCGAGCGGCGTTTGGGCAAAGATGCAGCTGCATACGCGCGGCAACATCGATGCCTATCAGCGCGCTGCCGGCCCCAAAAAACTGCGAATGTCCGGCGTTCCGAATGCCTGGGCCGCCGCCGCGGAGTTTTCCAGCATCGAGTTTCACAAGGCGGTGCTGTTGCCCTTCTACGACCACTACCTCAAAGGCAAGCAGACCGATTACGCAGCGCGTCCGAACGTTGAATACGCTGTGCGTGGATCCAATGTGGTGCGTAAAGCCGACAGCTGGCCACCGCCCGGCACGCGTTACACGCGCTGGTATCTCAACGCTTCGCCGTCCGGCAGTGTGAGCTCGCTGAATGATGGCGGACTGTCGCCACAAACCGCGGCTGGCGCGGCCTCGACCACCTACAAATATCCAAATCCGGGCTGGGTGTCGGGCGTGGTCGGCTTTGGACCAGCGGGCCCGCCCGGCGGCTTTGATTCCGCGCGCCGGGTGCTGACGTTTACGACCGCGCCACTGGAAAGCGATCTTGAGATTTGCGGGCCGATCAAGCTGGTGCTCTATGCGTCGTCGACCGCGCGTGACACCGACTTCTTCGTCAAGCTCTCCGACCAATTTCCTCAGTCACCCGACGATCGTGGCAAGGGGCTCAATCCGTTTGCCGAACTGATTACGCGCGGGTGGCTGCGCGCATCACACCGCGCGCTCGACCCGGCGCGCAGCACGGAGATGGTGCCCTACCACAGCCATTCCGATCCGCGGCCGCTCACGCCCAACGAGGTCTACAAATTCGAGATCAGCCTCGAGCCCATGGCTTATCTCATCAAGCAAGGACATCGCCTTCGGCTTGAAATCGTCAACGGGGATTCACCGGCCACCGAAATTCTGTGGTCCCACTATTACCGGCCGGACAAGATGGGCAGCGATACGATCCATCACGACTCTGCACATCCGTCCGAACTGGTTTTGCCGGTGTCGTCCGCTTCAGCCTGATTGGGATGCAGGGCCGCTTTCCATGGCCGCGCGGGTGGCATAGCATTCGTCCAAAGGGCCAAAACGGCCCGCTCGATACTAAAAATATATCCCAGGGGAGGGGACCATGGCGGAAGTCGTGCAGGTGTCGCGTCTGCTTGATCAGCGCGGGCTGACCTCGTTCCATTACAATCTGATTTTCTGGTGCGTGCTGCTGTCGCTGATCGATGGATACGATATCGCCGCCATAGCGTTCGCTGCGCCGCACCTGGTGCGTGAATGGGGGCTCAAACCTGGTGCGCTGGGTCCGGTGTTCAGTGCAAGCCTGATCGGCATCCTGTTTGGCTCGGCCGTTTTCGGATGGGTCGGCGACCGCTATGGCCGCAAGACCGCGCTGATCGCCTCGAACCTGCTCTTCGGTGTGTTTACTCTGGCTGCGGCGTGGTCGACGAGCCTCGACCAGTTGTTTTGGCTGCGCCTGCTCGCCGGCCTCGGCATTGGCGGTGTCATCCCGAACGTGGTCGCAATCAATACCGAATCCTCACCACGCAAGCTCCGCGCGACGCTGGCATTAATCGGTGTCGGCTTTGTACCGCTCGGCGGTGCCATTCCCGGCGTTGTCGCCGCGACCTTGGTGCCGACGCACGGCTGGCAAATCCTGTTCACGATCGGCGGAATCGTGCCGATCATTCTTGCTTTTGTTGCGCTATTTACGCTGCCGGAGTCGATCAAATTCATGGCGTTGCATGAAAGCCAGCGCGCCAAGATGGAGAAAACCATCGCGGCGCTCGATCCGGACTTCAAGATCCCGGCGAACGCGAAATTCATCATCGAGGACGAGCAGCAATTCCCGGGCTTCAACCCGGCCTATCTGTTCCGCCAGGGCCTTTGGCTGATCACGCCGCTTCTTTGGCTGCTCTTTGCGCTGAATTTGATGGGCTATTTCTTCCTGCTGTCGTGGACACCGACCTTGATGGCCGTTTTGAAACTTCCCCCATCGGTAGGCGCGCTTGCCGGCGCCATGATCCAGGTCGGCGGCACGGTCGGTTCACTCATCCTTGCGCGCTGGGTTGAACGCCGGCGGTTTTTCGCAATCGCGTTCGTCTTCGTGGCTGCGGTGCCAATCGTGGCGTCGATCGGTTATGCCGGTCAAAGCTCGACGACCGCGTTGGCCGTTGCGACGTTCTTCGCCGGCTTCTGCGTTTTGGGCATCCAGACCGGCATCAACGTGGCGGGCGCGCTTGTCTACCCCACCTCGCTGCGCGCCAATGGCTCGGGCTGGCAATTGGGCATCGGCCGGATTGGCTCGATCGTTGGGCCGCTTGTCGGCGCGTTGTTGATCGGACTGCCGGTCGAGAAGCTCTATACGTGGTCGGCGTTGCCGTTCGCCGTTGGTGCGGTCGTTTGCTTCGCGATCTGGAAGCTCAACGAGACGCGCTTGCGCGAGCATCCCGAGCTCCAGGCCGCGCAGGCACCGGCCTGAGTCGGGTTGGCAGACGCTCTAGAACGGTTCGTAACTTCGCAAAGCGGGGACGACCTGCTCGCCGAATAACCGGATCGAGCGCAGCAGGTCGTTCTCGGGCAGGTCCGAGAAATTGAACTCGCCCATGAAGACGTTGAAGAGCCCGGCCTTTGCCGCGGCGTGAATTTTCTCCGCAACTGTTTTTGCCGAGCCGATGAACACGAGTTCGTTTTTCATCAGGTAGTCGGCATCGAACAAGTTGGCCATGATCTCGGATGCGCCTTGCTCGCCCCGGCCAATGAATTTCTTGGCGTGTTCACGCACGCGCTCATCGAAAGTTTCGCCGGGCTTCGGCGGCGGCAGAAAGCCCTCATAGGCGCGCGCCGCGCGTGCCAGCGCAACGTCGAGCGCCTTCTCGTCGGTGTCATCTACGTAGACGATCGTGCAATAGGCGATCTTCGGCGCCTGCGCCCGGCCTGTGGCTGCCCAGTCAGCGAGAAACTTGCGGTAACGCGGCGCCGCGTCGGCACGCGGATACACCAGAAAATATCCAGGATTGATTGCATTGTGGGCGCAGAATTCGAGCGTCTGCGGGTCGCGGCTCATCATCCAGAGCGGCGGGTGCGGCTTTTGGAACGGTTGCACCGCAAGCTGTGCGCTCTCGGTGCGATGAATGTCGCCATGAAAAGAGAACGGCTGCTTTTCGCCGTAGGCCGCGCGCAAATATTCGACGAATTCGAGTGTCGGCGACTTACGCAGATTGTAGTCGAGTCCGAACGGCTTGAAATAATCAGGATTGATGCCCGGCACGAGCCCGAGCTCCATGCGCCCGCCGACGATCTGGTCGACGAGCGCAATTTCCTCCGCCAGCCGCAGCGGGTGATACAGCGGCACCACGTAACCCATCGGACCGATGCGCATGCGGCGCGTGCGCGCCGCAGCGCCGACAACATACAGGCTTGGCGAGGAGACCCAACTTTCGTCCGGGCGGAAATGATGCTCGACACAGAAGCTGTAGTCGAAACCGAGTTCGTCACACAGCTGAAGCTCGCGCCATAGCTCTTCGTAGCGCTGGTGCGCGGTCATGCCTGGCTTGGCCCAGACATGGGAAAAATGGGCAAACTTCACGCTATTGTCTCCTCAGGTCCCGGTATTGGGCCGTTTGGGGCCTTCAAAGGCGGGCAGGTCATCTCTATCTTCAATACAGTGGAGGACACCACTATGGACGACAAGACCCGCACCGAGCTTGAGGCCGCCGTATACCGACGCCTGGTCGAGCACCTGCGTTCGCGCACCGATGTGCAGAATATCGACATGATGAATCTCGCCGGTTTCTGCCGCAATTGCCTGTCGAACTGGATGAAGGATGCCGCCGACGACAAGGGCCTCGCGATGACCAAGGACGAGAGCCGTGAGATCGTCTACGGCATGCCCTACGAGGAATGGCGCAAGAAACACCAGAAAGAAGCCTCGCCGGACCAGAAAGCGGCATTCGAAAAGTCCAGCCCCGGGCACTCGTAGTCACCGTTTGCATGTGAACAGCGTGGATGACGGCGTCATTGGCTTGACCTGAGGGCGCGCAATTCAGAAAGCTTCTTGGCAAATGGCGGTGATTGTCCGCCATGTGAAGTCAAGGAGACGTCGATGCCTTCCACCGCTGCGGCTGAAAAAGAACAACCAGCCACCCGCTTCGCCAAGGATCAGCTCAAAGCCGTCATCGAACGCATCGAGCGGCTTGAAGAAGAGAAAAAAGCAACGTCGGACGACATCCGCGACGTCTATGCCGAGGCCAAGGGGACCGGCTTCGATACCAAGGCGCTGCGCGCCATCGTGCGGCTGCGCAAGCTGGACACCGATGAGCGTCGTGAGCAGCAGGAAGTGCTCGACACTTACCTGCACGCGCTAGGAATGGCGAATTAGATAATCAGCGCAGCGACGCGGTCGACTGGAACGTGAACGAGGTGGTGGCCACGAAGACCACCGCCGGACCGTCGAAGCGGCTCGCTACCATGCCGAGCTGCGGGTCGGTCGAGAATGACATCGTCACCGACATAGACGGCTTATAGAGCAGCCCCTGGAGCGGACGCATGTCGACCGCGCCCATGCGGGTCGTGGTCATGAAGGCGCTGACACTCGGCGTGAGCATTGCCGCGCGTAGCCACGGGCTGTCGGAACGGACGCTGTTGTTTGCGCTGGCTGTCGCAAGCGCAGGTTTTGCCACCGTCGTCGTGTTCCCCTGCGCCGGCATGACGCTGGCTTCCTGGGGCAATTGCGGTATCCGCGAGCCCATCGGACGGGTGCGCGCCGGCGCGAGAGGTTCGGATTCAGAGGCATATGCCAGGACGGTGCTGCCAGTTGCCTTCGGGTCAATGCTGGCGGTTTCGAACACTTTCTGTGCGGCCGCGGCCGGCAGGTCCGGACCCGTCTGCACGGCCCCTTGCCAGTAGCCGCGATTGTCAAACAGGTTGCCGCCGAGCGAAGCCGTCACAACCGTGCGAACAGCGGGCTTGGGCGTGGCTGCCGCGACTGCGACCGCCGCGGGCTTCGGCCGCGCCGTCGGCAGCGGGACAATGTGTTCCACCGCGACCGGGTGCGGCTTTGGCGGCGACAGGCTTGCGACTGCCATCGGCGTGCGCGCCTGCTTGGGCGCCGGTTCTTCGCTCATCTCGTCGGCGTCTTTGTGGCTGCCGAATAGTCGGGCGAAAATGCTACGTTTCGGCTTTGCGGCGCCAGGCTCGAAATTTGCGGTGACCACACCCGCTTCGCGCGCCGCTTCGAGCGATGTTTCGGACGGCTGGCCGCCGCGTCGTTCGACGTCGGCAAGCGCGAGGGCATAGCCGCGCAACGGCTGGCCGTCTGACGGAATATGTACGGTGCGGCCATCCGGGAAAACTTTGGCCAACTGGTCATGCGTCATGCGTGGCCAGTGGCGGATCGTTCCCGTGTCCATGTGGACGAAGGGCGAGCCCGAGGTCGGATAAAAACCGACGCCGCCACGCTGCAGGCGGAGGCCGATCTCGCGGATTTTCTCCAGCGGTACGCCGGGAATGAAAAAATCCATCGCCTGGCCATTGATGTGCTGGCTGTTTTGCGCGACGCCGCTTGAGCGCGCGCGCAACATGGCGTTGGTGTCCGGCGAACGATAGCCGCAGACGACGTCGATCGGCTGCGTCGCGCCCACTTCGCGATAGGCTTCCCACAACAGATCGAACAAATGCGGATCCATGTGGGTCTGTTGTTCCTTGCGCCAGTCGCGCATGAACCAGTCGAGCTTCTTCAGCGCGGCATCGTCGTAGCGCCCGTTGCGCTTGAAAGTGATGGTGATGTCTTCGCCGGTGTGCAGATGATGGAAAGAGAGCGTGCGGGTGTCGCCTTCGGCGCTGGCATTTTGCAGCGCGTCGTTGGCGCCGAGCATAAAGAGACTGGCCACGCCCAAGCGGGCGCCCGCGCGCGCCAAAGTCACAACGAGTGAACGCTCGCGCAGCGAGGCCAAGTTCACAGCATCTTTCCGTGAAAGAGTCCGTCCCACGTCGCCGTCACGTCCCCTCGGGCTGCCGTGACGGCAACCCCGTGAGTGTTATCGGGATCGGTTAATGAGTTGTTAGCGCCGTTCCCCGTCCAGCCCCTTACTATGCGGGGAATTGGGCCGAAAACTTGGCGGTTGGGGACCAGGGCCCGGGAAATTTGCCGTGCCAAAACGGGATGCGCTGGGGCCTAACCCCCTTAGCTCAGACGGTATTTAAGGCCGGTGGCGCAGGGTGATACGTCTATTACGCCGAGATATCCTCATCGAGACCCAGCCCCTCCAGCTTCCGATAGAGGGTGGAGCGTCCGATACGGAGCCGCCGCGCGACCTCCGACATCTGCCCACGATAGTGCGATATCGCGAAGCGGATGGTGTCCCGCTCGATGTCATCCAAAGGGCGGACATCGCCCTGCGGGTCCGTCAGCGGAAGCGAATGCGCGGCTGTGAGAGGTGACGCGTCCCGTACGGTGGGATGGTCGGGTTCCGGCCATGACGCCACCATGGCCGGTGATGGCTCGATCAAGGGCTGGACAGCGAGGGCGTCCGACGAAACCTGCGAAGCAATCTGCGGGAACTCGTCGACGCCGATCTCATCGCCGTCCGTGAGCACGACAGCGCGGAACACTGCGTTTTCGAGTTGCCGCACATTGCCCGGCCAGCGATAGGCGGAAAGCAACGCCATTGCTTGCGCGCTGATGCCGCGCACGCGCTTGCCTTCCTCCGCCGCGATACGCGTTAGGAAATGGCGAGCGAGTTCCGGAATATCCTCCCGCCGCGTGCGCAGCGGCGGCACCGATATTGGAAATACGTGCAGCCGGTAGAAGAGATCTTCCCGGAAGCGTCCTGCTTTGACGTCTGCGATCAAGTCGCGATTAGTCGCCGAGACGATGCGCACGTCAACCTTGACCGACTTGCGGCCTCCGACCGGCTCGACTTCGCCCTCCTGGAGGGCGCGCAGCAATTTGACCTGCGCCGGTCCCGGCAATTCGCCGACTTCGTCGAGAAACAGGGTGCCACCGTCCGCCTCGACGAATTTTCCGGTGTGCTTTTCCGTGGCGCCCGTGAAGGAACCTTTCTCGTGGCCGAACAAAATTGACTCGACGAGGTTTTCTGGCAGCGCGCCGCAGTTGACCGCCACGAACGGCTTGGCGCGCCGCGCGCCGCTACCGTGGATGGCGCGTGCGACCAATTCCTTACCGACGCCGGATTCGCCTTCGATCAGCACCGGGATGACCGAAGCCGCCGCCTTCTCCGCCGCCTTGAGCACCGGCTGCATGGCTGGCGAACGTGTGACGACGTCGGCGATGGTGAGCGTGCCATCCCGCCGGCGCTTGAGACGCTGCAATTCGCCTGCGAGTGCCTTGTTTGCAAGCGCGTTGTGTAGCGATACCTGGAGCCGCTCGGCGCTTGCAGGCTTCACCACAAAGTCGGTCGCCCCGGCACGCATGACGGACACCACATTGTCGATGCCGCCATGCGCGGTCTGCACAATCACAGGAATGGCCAAACCTGCGTCGCGCATGCGCGCCAGCACGCCGAGGCCGTCCAGGTCGGGCATCACCAGGTCGAGAATGAGGCAGTCGACGCGTGTTGCATCGGGTCCGGTGAGCAAGTTGAGCTGCGGCATCGCCACCTTCGGCAACGACCGCTTGATAACCGAAACGCTGGACCATGGCTTCGAGGAGGCGACGCTGAACCGGATCGTCGTCTACGATGAGCACGACCTCAGACATGAAACCCCCTCACGCACGACTGTGCCGAATTGGTGCAATGTGGCCTCTCTGGCTTAATGGGTTATTAAGTGGACCGAATAGGCCGATCGCCTCCAACGATGCGGCCCCAAGGTCAAAGCAGCATGCGATGTGTTGAAAAACTGCGGCCTGCCATCGCACCGCCATGAGCCGCGGCCTAAATGATGCCGTAACCCGCCCGCATTTCTCTCAAAACGATTGCCCCCATGGCCAAAACCGCGTCTCGCCGAAAAGCCCCGAAAGCCACCAAATTCGGGGCATTGCCCGAGTGGAACCTCAATGACCTCTATCCGGGCCTCGACAGCCCGGAGCTCAAGCGCGATCTCGAGCAGGCCGACAGCGACTGCATATTGTTTGAGGAGGCTTACAAGGGGCGTCTGGCCGCAATGGCGGCCGGCGAGGGAGCGGGCCGCACGCTCGCCGAGGCACTCCGGCAATATGAAGCGATCGATGACCGGCTTGGCCGGCTGATCTCCTACGCCTCGCTGGTCTATGCCGGGAACACCACTGACCCGGTCCGCGCCAAGTTCTATGGCGACGTGCAGGAGCGCGTCACTGCTGCGTCCTTGCATCTGCTGTTCTTCACGCTCGAGCTCAACCGCATCGACGACGCGCACATTGATGCCGCGATGCGCGACCCCGCGTTCGGCCATTACCGGCCGTGGATCGAGGACGTACGGAAGGAAAAGCCGTACCAGCTCGAAGACCGGGTCGAAGAACTCTTCCACGAGAAATCCGTGACCGGCTATTCGGCATGGAACCGGTCGTTCGACGAAACCATTGCGGGCTTGCGCTTCAAGGTTGCCGGAAAGTCGCTGGCGATCGAGCCGACGCTCAATCTGATGCAGGACGCCGACGGCAAGAAGCGCAAGGCAGCCGCTGAAGCGCTCGCCAAGACCTTCAAGGACAATCTGCGGCCATTCGCGTTGATCACCAACACGCTCGCCAAGGACAAGGAAATTTCCGATCGCTGGCGCGGGTTCAAGGACGTCGCCGACGCGCGGCACCTGTCGAACCGTGTCGAACGCGAAGTGGTGGAGGCGCTGGTCGCGGCGGTGCGCGCCGCCTATCCAAAATTATCGCATCGTTATTATGCATTGAAGGCGAAGTGGTTCGGGAAAAAGCGGCTGCCGCATTGGGACCGCAACGCGCCGCTGCCGAAAGTTGCGCAGCGCACGATTCCGTGGAGCGATGCACGTGCCACGATCCTCACGGCCTATGGCGCGTTCTCGCCAAAGATGGCGGAGGTCGCCGATCAGTTCTTCGCGAAGAACTGGATCGATGCGCCGGTGCGCCCCGGCAAACAGCCGGGTGCGTTCTCGCACCCAACCGTGCCGTCCGCCCATCCGTACGTGCTGCTCAATTACATGGGCAAGCCGCGCGACGTGATGACGCTTGCGCACGAGCTTGGGCACGGCGTGCATCAGGTGCTGGCAGCGCCCAACGGTGCGCTGATGGCGCCGACTCCGCTCACGCTCGCCGAAACAGCGTCAGTGTTCGGGGAAATGCTCACATTCAAGAAACTGCTCGCGCAAACCACTGACAAGAAGCAGCGCAAGGCCATGCTCGCCGCCAAGGTCGAAGACATGATCAACACCGTGGTGCGGCAAACGGCGTTTTACAGCTTCGAGCGCAAGGTCCACACCGAGCGCCGCAACGGTGAACTGACGGCCGACAAGATCTGCGAACTGTGGATGTCGGTGCAGAGCGAAAGCCTGGGGCCCGCGATCGAACTCAAGCCCGGTTACGAAACGTTCTGGGCCTATATCCCGCATTTCGTGCATTCACCGTTCTACGTCTACGCTTATGCCTTCGGCGACTGTCTGGTGAATTCTCTTTATGCGGTCTACGAGAGATCCGCGGGCGGCTTTGCCGAACGCTATCTGGCCATGCTGTCAGCCGGCGGCACCAAGCATCATTCCGAATTGCTGGCGCCGTTCGGGCTCGATGCGCGCGACCCGAAATTCTGGGATGGCGGGTTGAGCGTGATCGCCAACTTGATCGACGAATTGGAAGCACTCGAAACGCGCTAGTCGTCGCCGCAACCCTTGCGTCCGCCGAGGGTCGATAGCTGATACTCCATGCACTGCATGGTGATGGTGCGCACCGGCTCATTCTCGCGCTGGTAGCTGTAGACTTTGCGGTATAGGTCGGTGTCCTCGTCGCGGCCGCAAATCAGTTTGTGCGTGTGGGAGATCTTGCGTGACGATTTCTCGGTGAACGTCACCTTGCGCTTTTCATCGTCCGGACGCTTGAAGACGATTGTCTTTTCAAAAGGCTCGTCGTCACCTTCCGCCACGTATTTGACGTTGGGCGGCGAGCCCGGCGGCGGGTCTATTTCGGTCGGGCGCAGACGACGGACGTCGCCCATCTTCTGCTTGGTATCGACGACGACCATCGAATAGCGATTGAAAATAATTTGCTGAGCGCCGACTTGAGCCTGGCAGCCCCAGGCCCAGATGGCTGCGGATGCGCCGGTCGACGCTCCGATGAAGCCGAATGCGGCCACAAGACCTGCGACAATTCTGATGCGCATGGCTCGCTTCCTCCTGCGCTGCTTCCCATATTCGTAGCACACTGGTACCCCGAGGTTCATGACCACCGACCGCGAAAAGAACCGCTTCTCCGCCCGTGCCCGCCGCTATGCCAAGGTCGGCACCCGAGTCGGCGGGGTAGCAGCGCGTATCGCTGGCCAGCGTCTGGTCGGTGCGCAGGGCGGCCGCGCCGGCAATGCCTTGGCGCTGGCGGCCGCGCTCGGCGGGCTCAAGGGTCCGATCATGAAGGTGGCGCAGCTGCTGGCCACCATTCCGGACGCGCTGCCTGCCGAATACGCCGGCGAGTTGATGAAGCTGCAAAGCCAGGCGCCGCCGATGGGCTGGGCTTTCGTCAAGCGTCGAATGCAGGCCGAACTCGGTGCCGGCTGGGAGAACAAGTTCAAAAGTTTCGAGCATCAGCCGGCAGCGGCTGCTTCGCTCGGCCAGGTCCATCGTGCGACGGCGCTTGATGGAGCGGGGCTTGCTTGCAAGCTGCAATATCCCGACATGCAGTCGGCGGTCGAAGCCGATCTCAACCAGCTCCAATTGCTGATGTCGATCCGCAAACGTTTCGATCCGGCGATCGATGCCAGTGAAATTGGTGTCGAAATCGCCGCGCGGCTTCGCGAAGAGCTTGAATACAAACGCGAGGCGCGTCACATCGCGCTGTATCAGGACATGCTCAAGGGTCATGACACCATCTGCGTGCCAAAAGTCTGGCCCGCACTCTCGACCGGCCGTCTATTGACGATGGACTGGCTTACGGGCCGCAAGCTGCTCGAACACAAGGACGCGCCCTTGGCCGCACGCAATCGGCTCGCGACCGCCATGTTCACGGCCTGGTGGTTTCCGTTCAGCCGCTTTGGTGTCATCCATGGCGATCCGCATCTCGGCAACTACACGGTATTTGACGATGAGAAAGGAAAGCCGGCTGGCATCAATCTGCTCGATTACGGCTGTATCCGCATATTCCCGCCCAGTTTCGTTGCCGGCGTGGTCGACCTCTATCGCGGGTTGTTACACGGCGATGACGCTCTGGTGGTGCACGCCTATGAAACCTGGGGTTTCAAGCGGCTCAACCGCGAGCTGATCGATGCGCTCAATATCTGGGCGCGCTTCATCTACGGACCGTTGCTCGACGATCGCGTGCGCACCATCGCCGACGGGGTTAAGCCGTCCCAATACGGCCGCAAGGAAGCCTTTCGTGTTCACCAGGCCCTCAAGGCGCGCGGCCCGGTGACGGTGCCCCGCGAATTCGTCTTCATGGACCGGGCGGCGATTGGTCTTGGCGCCGTGTTTCTGCATCTGGCTGCGGAACTCAATTTCTATCGATTGTTCAATGAGGCGATCGAACGGTTTGCAGTTGATGAGGTCGCCGCGCGGCAAACGGCCGCGCTCGAGCGGGCAGGCTTGCAAGCATCCACCAAAAGCTGAGGCGGGCGGCGTTGCCCTTGGGCCACAATTGCGCTAACCCCTCTGCGCCTGCCTTTTAAGCGACTCGGAGAGCTTCCCCCATGGCCGACCACGGCAACGTCGAATACGCCACAGCCACCGGCAACGACTATCCAGCGCACGAGCAAAGCTACGAAAGCTTCGTGCATTTCACGTTGGTCGGCATTCTCTATGTCATCACCATTCTGTTCGGCCTCGCGACCGGCGGGGTGATGGGCCATTGGTTCCCGGCGGCGACGATTTTTGTCATTGGCGCACTGGGCGCCATTCCCGGTCTGGTCAGCAAGGCGACGACACCAAGCTATGTTGCGTTTGCGATCTGCTTCCTGATCTTCGCGTACACCGGAATTTCGCCGCACTGACGAAGTTCACGGCTCGGCGGGGAGGCGCAAATGCAAATTGCCGTACCGCGTGAGACCGAGGCCGGAGAACCGCGCGTCGGCGCCACTCCTGAAACAATCAAGAAACTGAAATCGTTCGGCGCCGAAGTCGCTGTTGCACGCGGCGCCGGGATCGCATCCGGCATTCCCGATGCCGAGTTTGAGGCGGCCGGCGCGCAGATCGCCGATGCCGTCACCAAAGATGCCGACATTGTCCTGAAAGTACGGCGGCCCGCGCCGGGCGAACTCGCCGCCTACAAGAAGGGCGCGCTGGTCATCGCCGTGATGGATCCGTATGGCAACGAAACCGCGCTCAAGCAGATGGCTGATGCGGGTATTGCCGCCTTCGCCATGGAGTTGATGCCACGCATCACGCGCGCACAGTCGATGGACGTGCTCTCCAGCCAGGCCAATCTTGCCGGCTATCGCGCGGTCATCGATGCAGCCGAAGAATATGGCCGCGCGCTGCCGATGATGATGACGGCGGCCGGCACCATACCGGCCGCGAAAATATTCATCATGGGTGTCGGCGTCGCCGGCTTGCAGGCAATCGCGACCGCGCGGCGCCTCGGCGCCATCGTGACCGCAACTGACGTGCGGCCCGCGACCAAGGAGCAGGTGGAAAGCCTGGGCGCCAAGTTTCTCGCGGTCGAAGACGAAGAATTCAAGAACGCGCAGACCGCCGGCGGTTACGCCAAGGAGATGTCGAAGGAGTACCAGGCCAAGCAGGCCGCGCTGACCGCCGAGCACATCAAGAAACAGGACATCGTCATCACCACCGCACTGATCCCGGGACGCCCGGCGCCGCGGCTCATCACAAAAGAGATGGTGGCCTCAATGCGTCCGGGTTCCGTGATCGTCGACCTCGCGGTCGAGCGCGGCGGCAATGTCGAGGGCGCCAAGCCCGGCGAGGTCGCGCAGGTCGGTGGCGTCAAGATCGTTGGTCATCTCAACGTGGCGGGGCGCCTGGCGGCGTCCGCGTCGGCGCTTTACGCGAAGAATTTGCTGACCTTTGTCGAAACCCTGATCGACAAAAAAGAGAAGAAGCTCGCCGTCAACTGGGACGACGAGCTGGTCAAGGCGACGCTGCTCACGCGCGACGGCGCGGTGGTGCACCCGAACTTCCAGCCGAAAACGGCCTGAGGAGATCCGATATGGAACAGATGGCCAATGCAGTCGACCCCTTCGTGTTCCGCCTCTCGATTTTCGTCCTGGCGGTATTCGTCGGCTACTATGTGGTCTGGTCGGTGACGCCGGCGCTGCACACGCCGTTGATGTCGGTGACCAACGCGATTTCGTCGGTGATCGTGGTCGGCGCGCTGCTGGCGGTCGGGGTCGCCCTTGCCGGCGATGACACCGGGCCGGTGTGGGCGCGCGCGCTCGGCTTCGTCGCGCTTGTTTTTGCCTCGGTCAATATCTTCGGCGGCTTCCTGGTGACCCAGCGCATGCTGGCGATGTACCAGAAGAAAAAGAAATGACGGCGAATGAGTCTCTGGTCGCAAAATGTCGCCGTCATGCCCGGCCTTGTGCCGGCCATCCACGCCTTTCTTGACGCATGCCGTAAAGGCGTGGATGACCGGGACGAGCCCGGTGATGACGCGAATTGGACGAGGCCTTGCCATGAGCCCGAACCTCGTCGCGCTGCTCTACCTGGTCGCCGGCGTCCTGTTCATCCAGGCGCTGCGCGGGCTTTCTTCGCCCGACACCAGCCGGCGCGGCAACTATCTCGGCATGATCGGCATGACGATCGCCGTGCTGACCACGCTTGGTTCGCATCCGCCGACCAGTCCGCTGGCCTGGGGCCTGGTGGTCGGCGGCATCGTAGTTGGCGGTGGTGTTGGTGCGGTCATTGCGCGGCGGGTGCCGATGACGTCGATGCCGGAACTGGTCGCCGCGTTCCACTCGCTGGTCGGCATGGCGGCGGTGCTGGTCGCGGCGGGAGCTTTCTACGCACCGGCGGCCTTCGACATCGGCACGGAAGGCCATATTCACGGACAAAGCCTGATCGAAATGTCGCTTGGCGTGGCGATCGGCGCCATCACCTTCACCGGCTCGGTGATAGCATTTCTGAAGTTGTCCGGCCGCATGAGCGGCAAGCCGATCATGCTGCCGGGGCGCCATATCATCAATCTCGCGCTGTTCGCCGCGCTGATCTTCTTCATCTACGGCTTCTTCGTCTCGCAAAGCGTGCTGGATTTCTGGATCATCGTCGGCTTGTCGCTGACTTTCGGTGTGCTGATCATTATCCCGATCGGCGGCGCCGACATGCCGGTCGTCATTTCGATGCTCAACTCCTATTCGGGATGGGCAGCCGCCGGCATCGGCTTCACGCTCGGCAATTCGGCGCTGATTATCACCGGCGCGCTGGTCGGCTCTTCGGGCGCGATCCTGTCCTACATCATGTGCAAGGGGATGAATTGCTCGTTCATCTCCGTCATTCTCGGTGGCTTCGGCGGCGAGGTGGCGGGACCGGCGGGTGGCGCCGCCGAGCAGCGGCCGGTCAAGCTCGGCTCCGCCGAGGACGCCGCCTACATCATGAAGAATGCGCAGAAGGTTATCATTGTACCGGGCTATGGCATGGCGGTGGCGCAGGCGCAGCATGCGCTGCGCGAAATGGCCGACCGTCTCAAGAAAGAAGGCGTCGAGGTCAAATACGCGATCCATCCCGTGGCCGGCCGTATGCCCGGCCACATGAACGTTCTCCTTGCGGAGGCGAACGTGCCTTATGACGAAGTCTTCGAGCTCGAAGACATCAATTCAGAATTCGCGCAAGCCGACATTGCCTTCGTCATCGGCGCCAACGACGTCACTAATCCGGCGGCGGAAGAAGACAAGAGTTCGCCCATCTACGGCATGCCGGTGCTGCAAGTGTGGAAAGCCGGCACCGTGATGTTCATCAAGCGATCGCTTGCGTCCGGCTATGCTGGAATCGACAACCCATTGTTCTATCGCGACAACACGATGATGCTGCTCGGCGACGCGAAAAAAATGACCGAGAGCATTGTCAAAGCAATGTAATTGGCGACGTGCCGCGTCGGCGCCTCGCGCTGAACTCTTTCATCTGAATCAAATTTGAATCGGTGCGCGATCTTCTCGTTAACCGCGAGAGGAGCCGTCTGAGGATTGTGCGGTGCAAGGGATGGACGGCGGCGTGCCGTTAAATGTCTTATGCGGCCGGGAACTTGTGGCGTAACCAGACGGGGAGGGACCGCACCCATGATCCGCGATCAACATGAGGAACGTCGAGGCGAAGTCGTTCAGTTCGGGCGCAGGCCTATTCCACCACGGGCCTGCATCGTCGAGAACAAGACCCATGTGCGCATGTTTCTGGCCGAGATGCTCGACGAGCTCGGATTCATCGCGTGCGAGGCCGACACTCTCGATATCCGCGGCATGCTGCGTGAGTTTCGCCCTGATCTGATTGTGGTTGGACCGCTCCGGGGCGGTGGCGAGGTGCGAATGCTTTTGCAGGCGCTGCAAAGTCAGCTTTACGGCGGCAAGGTCATGCTCTTCGGTGGCCGCAGTTCGACGGCGCTGATACGAACCCACGAATTTGGCGAGCAGACGGGGCTGGCGATGCTGCCGCCGCTAGGCACGCCGTTTCGCGACCGCGACCTCAACGCAAACCTCGCCGGCTTCCTGCCAGTTCGGCCGCCACCGGCATTGCCGGTCGACGTCGATGAGGCGCTCTGCAATGGCTGGCTCGAATTGTGGTATCAGTCCAAGATCAACCCGCGGTCGCTGGTGCCCAAAGGCGCGGAGGCGCTCATCCGCGTACGCCATCCGACATGGGGCGTAGTATCGCCGGCCTATTTCGTGCCGGCCGCCAATGATCCGTATCTTCACGGCCTGTCGCAATTCGTGATTGCGCGATCGCTTGCGGATTCTATGCAATTTGCCGCCGCCAATCATCAGGTGCAGATTTCTATTCACCTGCCGCTGCTGGCGCTGGAGGATATGCATTTCATTGATAGCATGATGCGGCATCTTCCGGACAAGGTCCGGCAGAACGGATTCTTGATTGCGGTCGATTGTGTCGACTTGGTCAACGAGCTCGAACTGGTGCGCCGCGTGGCAACCCAGCTCGCCGCGCGCAATATCGGAATTTCGATCAATGGTATCGACGCGCCGGGCGCATCACTCGCCGGACGCCGCGAGTTGCCGGTCGTCGAGATGAAGGTCGATCGCAAATTCATTCGCGGCTGCGCCGACGACAGGGTCAAGCAGGCGCATTGCGCGGAAATCGTGGCAATCGCCCGCGATACCGGCGCCAGGTCGGTGGCCGAAGGGGTGGAAACCCAGTCGGATTTCCTCGTCGTGCGCGATCTCGGCTTCGACCTGCTGCAAGGCCATATGTTCGCCAAGCCGATGGCGCCCCACAAATTCGAACGGGCGATGCTGGCGCGTCGCTACGCTGCCGTGGCCTGACGTCAGCGGGCCGCCGTCATTTTGCCCAAGGAAACAGGACGGCCGGGAAATCGGCCGCCGAGCGGTGGTTTTCCTGTTTCGACGGGAATGTCGGCGCCGGTGCTCCCTGCGGTTCGACGGCCTTGCGGTAAAGATGCCAGGTCGCATGACCGAGGATCGGCATGACCACGGTCAATCCAAAAAAGAGCGGCAACGAGCCGATGACCAGCAACGCGCCGACGATCAGGCCCCATACCATCATGGTCGCCGGATTGTGCGCAACCACGCGGATCGATGTCAGCACCGCGACCGCCGCGCCGACGTCGCGGTCGAGCAGCAGCGGGAACGAAACAACGCCGATGGTCAACACTAAAATCGCGAACAGAAGACCGACGCCATTCCCAACCACGATGAGCGCCCATCCGGCGGGGGTCGTGAGCACCTCGTGGAGGAATGCCGTGACAGATGCCGGCGGCGCGTAACCGAAGTTCGCGATGTAAATGGCATTGGCGACCGCCACCCAGATCATGAAAATGACAAGCAGAAGAAGTGCGAGCGCCGCGATAGCGCCGACCGATGACGACTCGAGCACATCGAGCGCATTACCCGCCGAGGTCTCAAGGCCCGCTTCCTTGCGCCGGCTCATTTCATAGAGTCCGAGTGCTGCGACCGGGCCAACGAGCGCAAAACCGCTCATCAGCGGATAGAGCAGCGGCAGAACGGAATAGCCGAATGTAAGACGCGCAAGCACGAAGCCGACGATCGGATAAATAATGCAGAGGAACATGGCATGCGTGGGCATGGCGTAGAAATCGTCGACGCCCTTGGCGAGGGCATCGCGCAAGTCGCTCACATGAATGGTGCGAATGAGCGGTTGCGCGGGACGTGTCCCCGCGCCGACCAGAACATTTGAAGTTTGCATGACGCCACCTCCGTGGACCTGCGGCCCGGATGGCGTGGCGTCTGGAGTCGGAATCGAAAATTATGCACCGGCTCTTGAACGCGTCACGTCAACGAGCCACCAAAAAGCACTATAGCGCCGTCCGGGCGCGTTCCTGATCACAAGTCCGCGCGCGGCCTTTGTTTCAAATCTTTTCGGTCGGCAGCGGCACCACGCAATGCATGCGCAGGCCGTCGCGCCCGTAGACGATCCTGGTCTTGGCCTGGATTTGTCCCGGCAGCACAAATTCAAGGAGACGCGTACCAAAGCCTTTTCGCGTTGGTTCCGCGACCGCAGGTCCGCCGCTCTCGATCCAGTCGAAGGCAAGCGTCCGCCGCGTGGCGTCGATGGTGACACTCCAAGTCACTTCGACTTTGCCGCCAAAGACCGACAACGCGCCGTACTTTGCGGCATTGGTCGTGAGCTCGTGGATGGCCATGCCGAGCGAAACGGCAAGCTGGGACGATAAAGTGACCTGCGGTCCCTGCAACGAAATCCGCCCATTGGTGCCGTCATCGAAAGCATCGAGCTCGCTGCGCAGGAGGTCGATGAACTCCGCCGCGCGCTCTTCGTCGGCGAGCAGCAAGTGCGTCTTGGATAGCGACTGGATGCGGCCGAAAAGCGCCGTCTGGAAATCTTCGATGTTGTCGACCACGCGCGCCGTCGAACCCATGATGGCTTGCACAGTCGCAAGCGTATTCTTCACACGGTGATGCAGCTCGCGCACCATCAACGCCTGCTGTTCTTCGGCGCGCTTGCGGTCCGTAATATCGACCAGCATGTTTACGGCGCCGATCAGCTTGCCGGTCTCATCGTGGATCGGGGTCGGATAGGGAATAAACGGCACGCGCGTGCCGTCTGGCCGTTCGGCGACTGCTTCCATGCCGCGTACCGCGCGGTTTTCCTTGAGCGCAACCGCCATTGGACATTCGTCATGACGCAGCGGAGTTCCATCCGGCCAGAACAGCTTCCAGGAGCCGCACCACTCGCTCGATCCGAGCGGCGGCCGGTGACCCCAGAGCATAGCGGCAGCGTCGTTGTAATAGGTTATTCGGCCGGCGGCGTCGGTCGTATAAACCGCCGCGGGCAGCGCTTCGAGCAGCTCGCGGAACCGCCGCTCGCGCTCGCGCACAAGCGCATGCGGGCGCAGGGCATCGGAGATCGGAACAACATTGTCGGCCGCAGGCGACGAATGCATTTCTGCGAACCGTCGCTCGAATTCGCTCTCAAGAAGTCCGATTGGCTCGTCCATTGCCGGCCGCCTGCCTACACGCAGTTACTCGTTCATGGCATCACATGGTCAGGCCGCTTCGCGGACGAAGCAGGGCCCCCCGCAGCGGCAACGTGCATTTGGTCAAATGGTTGCGTGGATTGCAGCGAATTTTCAGCCATTCGCTCGCGCTATCCTTAACAGATGCTGGCGGTCCGACGACTGCCGGCCCCGAATATCGAGGCGGATCACAGACTTCGTAGCATCACATAGGCATCGATGAGACCAAGCCGGGGGTGTCGGAAGACGCCCGGGAGTCGGCCGATAATGGTAAAGCCGAGGGCCTGCCAAAGCCGGACAGCCCGTTCATTGGTCGCGATCACGAAGTTGAACTGCATGGCGGTGAAGCCCTGTGCACGCGCCTGATCGAGCGAATGGGCGCACATGGCCCGGGCGACGCCTTGCCCGAACGCGTCTGATGCAACGACATAACCGCAATTGGCCACGTGCTCGCCGCCTCCTCGGTTATTGGCGCGCAAATAGTACGTGCCGACAACTGCGCCCGCGTCCTCGGCGACGAACACGGCATGGCCCGGCGAATGCCAGTAGGCGAGCGCCTCGGTCCGCGGAATGTCGCGTGGTATCGGATATGTTTCGCCCGCGCGAAAAGTCGGCTCCAGGATGCGCCAGATCGCGTCATTGTCGCTAGGTTCGGATGGCCGGATCAGCATTGCGGCAGACGATCAACGTGCGGCGGGCTTTATCATGACCAGATCCATCTGGCCCTCGAACGAGCGCAATTTCTCGATCGATACTGGTATGGCGGCGCCTTGCTCATCGAGCGCAAACGAGTGGAAACCCGCGGACAGCAGCCGGTCGAGCATTTCAGGACCCGACAGGCCACCGGCCCGGCTGAGATTCGGTGAATATTCGAGGATCACGGCGGCGGTGCGCTCCAGTGTTTTTGTAGCGCCGGCAATGACGGCCGGCTCGTAACCCTCGACGTCGATCTTGAGAATGTTGACCGGTTGTTCGGCGAGGCCGAGCTGCGCGAGGGCGCTGTCGAGGTCGACTAACGGAACCATGCGCGAGCCGAAGCCGTAGTTGGCCAACAGCGAATGGCGGCCACGATTGGAAGACTTGTAGCGGTGGAGGTGGATGCTGCCGCATCGCCCGCCGACCGCGGCATTGCTGACGATGGCGTTTTCGATGGCATTCTCGGCGAGATTGCGGTCGAGCAACCAGGCATTGAACGGATCGGGCTCGAAGGCCACCACGGTTTCGACGGAAGGATGCTTGGCGGCGTGCACAGCATGCCATCCCAGGTTGGCGCCCACGTCGATGAACATGCCTGGAGGCTTGCCGGTGAGATAATCATGAATCCAGCGACTCGGAATTGGTTCGTGCGTACCGTATTTGGCGATGTGCCGGCCGATCAAATCGCGGTAGTGCACGAAAAATTTCAGCCGCGAGTCGGCCGCCTGGATTTTGAAGGCCGGGCGCCACGGCACCAGCCATGCGGCGAGAAATGCCGCCGTGCCGCCGCTGCGCGGGATGCGAATCATCTCTAAACGAGACTCCCGTCGCCCGCGCCGGTCACTCGGCCGCTTCCTGGGCAGGCCCTTGCGTCAATTTCGGATTGAGGGCGCAGGCATCCTCCCAGCTCAGCACGTTCAGTGACTTTACGAATTTTCCGACGCCGTCGGTCTGGGCGCAGAGCATGCCGAGTTCAATGATTTCCTCATCGCTGAAATGTTTTTGTAGATCGGTGTAGACTTCGTCCTTATCGATCGCGTGTTCGCCCTGCTTGAATAAATCGGCGTAGCGGAGCGCCGCCTTCTCGCGCGGCGTGAAGTGCTCGCTGGATTCGTAAGCGAACAGGTCATTGATCATCGCCTCGGTCAGCCCTTCCGACTTGGCGACGTTCGACCGCACAGTCGAGCAATAGCCGCATTGATGTGCGACCGAAATCTTGATGCGGCACATTTCCTTGAGCTTGTGCGGCAGCCGGCCCGTGTAAAGCACCTTGTTCCAGCACTCGACCCAGGCGGTGCCGACCTCGCTGCGCGTCATGATGCTGACCACGCGCGGGTCCGGCGCCCCCGTCTTTTTGGCCGATTCAATCAGAGCGCTTGTGTGCGGAGTTTTCTCGCTGTCCTCGATATAACGCAGACGCGGCATGGCAGTCCTCCCGGGCGATTTTCGCGAGGCTAGGAGGATCGCGCGCCCACGGCAACCCAAGCCGGAATTCAAGCTGGAATCCATGCAGGAGAATCCCGTGCTATGGAAAAGCATGATCCTCCTGAAATGGCTCCTCATTATAGTTGTGCTTGGCTATGTCGGGGTGTTGGCGCTGATGTACGTCTTCCAACGCTCGCTGATGTATTTCCCCGATACCACGCGTACGCCGCCGGCCGCGGCCGGCCTGCCGCAGGCCGAAGAAGTGATTTTGACCAGTGCTGATGGAGAAAAGCTGGTTGCCTGGCATGTTGCCCCGAAAGGGGAAAAGCGGGTGGTGATTTATTTTCAGGGCAACGCCGGAGGGCTCAACCTGCGTGCCGGCCGCTTCAAATGGCTGATCGAGGACGGAACCGGACTCCTTGCGTTGTCCTATCGCGGCTACGGCGGGTCGACCGGCAAGCCAAGCGAGGCCGGACTCCTTCGCGATGGAAATGCCGCCTACGAGTTCGCGGCCGCGCGCTATACCCCAAAACGCATCGTGGCGTGGGGCGAATTGCTCGGCACCGCCGTCGCGACCGCGGTTGCGGCCGACCACGACGTCGGCGCTCTTATTCTCGACGCGCCCTTCACATCCGCGGTTGATGTCGGCGCTGCGGCTTACCCGTTCGTACCCGTACGCTGGTTCATGAAGGACACGTTTCACTCCGATGAGCGCATCGTCCGCTTGGACGCGCCGCTTCTGGTGTTGCATGGGGAGCAAGACCGTATTGTGCCGATCGCCTTCGGCGAGCGCCTGTTCAAGCTTGCGCCCGAGCCCAAGCGAATGGTCCGTTTTCCGCTCGGTGGTCATGTCGATCTCGACGATTACGGCGCGGCGAAGGTGGTCAAGGCATTTTTGAGCGAGCTGCGGCCGCCGGGCGATTGAGCGCAAGGGTTGCACCGCATAAACTTTGTTCGGGGGTATTGTAATGGCGGTGAGAATAAAGACGCGGCTGGCATTGGCTACGATATCGCTGGTCTGGCCCATGTTGGCCCTCGCGGCCGAGCCGGTCCGCGAGGTCGGTGCCTATGTGCAGCCATTTTACGAAGCCGGGCGCGCGCAGGGGGAACGGCCGCAGGTTTCTGTCGGTCAGCAGTACAACGAGCTGCTCAGCTCGAACCGGCGCGAAAATATTCTCGCCGTGCGCGATATGATCATCGCCAAGCCGGCAGTGGTAACGCCGATGGTGATGATGGTGCTCGCTATTCGGCTCTATGACGTTGGCTTGCGCGACGACTCCGTTTTCTGGTTCTACGTTGCGAAGGAGCGTTACATCGTGATGTCGGAAGTGCTGGACGTGAAGACGCAAGCACTCGCGCAAGCCGACGATGCGGTTCGCAGCTTCGCGACGCTGGCAGGGCCGGTGATCAATGGTTATGCGTTTTGCAACCTTGCCAAACAAAAAGAACTTCATGCAAAGGCGGTCGAGTGGGTCGTGGCAAACCCTTATGAGGTCATGTTCATGGCGCGTGCGCCCGCGTTACCCGGTGATCGTGCGGAGAATGCCAGACGCGCGATTGCGAACGCTAAAGAGCGCGCCGCCAAGGAAAGCGCCTATTTCGACGACGCAAAGACGCGGGAGGCGTACTACGCCACCCGCAAGCGGAACGAGGCTGACGTGAAATTTTGCTGGAAATAGCCGCGGCGGTTTACGCCGCGTGCGTCTGTGCGGATTTAGGCGCGGACGCACAAACGAAATATTGCCCGCCCATTGGCAGCCAGCGGAGATATTTCTCGAACGGGCGCAGTGCCGCGAGTTGCTGCGGGAAGAACAGGCAATAACTCGATTCATCGACGTTGAGATGCGCATTGCGCATGCGATCGACCGTTTCGCGCATGCTCAGAAGCACGGCGTCGGCGTCGAACGGGCAATTCTTGACCAGGTGGCGCGTCACCGGATTGATCGGGTTGTGTTCGAAGATAATGAAATGCCCGCCTTGCTTCAGCCGACTGTAGCAATAGCGGATCGCCATCTGCCGATCCTGCGGCGGGATGTGATGGAAGACACAGGAGGCGATCACCAGATCGAATTTTGTATCCTCGCCAAGCTCGTCGATCGACACGAAACGGCAGCTCGGATTCTGCTCGCGCGCCATCGCGAGACTTTCGTTGGAGGGATCACAGCCGACGATCTCTGCTTTCGGAAAGACCTCGCGCAGATGCGGCATGCTACGGCCGATCCCGCAGCCGAAATCGAGAACCGTGCCGACATTGCCGACCAGCTGTTGGGCGAGCTCGATTTTGTAGCGGGCGAAATAATTGCTGTCGCCGTCAAAAAAATTAGTTTGCGCCGCGAGGATCGCCTCGTACTGCCCGGCATATTGATCGAAATCGACGCGTTCCACGAAGCGGCCTCCTGCAAGAATCAAGGGGCGCCCGGCCGGCCAAAAAAAGTCACGGCGTTGCCCGCGTATTCGCGCGGAGGGATACGCGAATAAAAATAATAAACAGTTGCGTGGATGCGGATGATTGCCGCTTATCGCTGATTCTTAAGAAGAAATAGCCTTCAAAAACAATAGCGCGGGCTGCTTGAGGCCCGCGCCACCATCAACGCGAAATCTTTTAGGCGAGACGGCGGTCAGCCGAAACGCGGGGAGCCGCCACGGCCGCCACGGCCGCCGCCAGGGCCACCGGGTCCGCCAGCACCACCGACGCCGGGAACGACGCGGGGCTTCATCGGCAGCAGACCTTCGCGCTGCATCTTCTTGCGCGCGAGCTTGCGGGCCCGACGGATCGCTTCCGCCTTTTCCCGTGCCTTCTTTTCCGAGGGTTTTTCGTAATGGCCGCGGAGCTTCATCTCGCGGAAAATGCCCTCGCGCTGCATCTTCTTTTTCAGCGCCTTCAGGGCCTGGTCGACGTTGTTGTCGCGAACGAGAACTTGCACGCTTGCTCCTTCGTTGTTGGTCCGACGGGTTAAGGCAAAAGCCCCGAAAACGGGGGCTTTGAGTCGGGCGGCTCTAGCAGAAAAGGCATTAAGAGTCCATTCGGAGGCAGCCAATGTGCCCGCCGTTTGGGCGTTTTCCTGATATGGGGTGAGGGGTTAGCCGCCGCCAGCGCCTAGCGCGGCCAGACCCGCGTCACGTGCCCCATTTTGCGCCGGGGACGCGCCTCGCCTTTGCCGTAGATGTGTACGGCGGCGCCCGGCACGGTCAGCCAGCGCGTTACCTCATTGATTTCGGCGCCGATCAGATTGGTCATCTCGACTCGATGTCCGAGGCGGACGGGCTTGCCCAGCGGCCAGCCTGCGATCGCGCGGATGTGCTGCTCGAACTGCGATACGCTCGCGCCGTCGATCGTCCAATGGCCGGAATTGTGCACGCGCGGGGCGATCTCATTCACCAGCACGACGTGCCGACGGCCTTTGCGCACCACGAACATCTCAACCGCCAGCACGCCGACGTAGTCGAAGGCCTTGGCGATGCGGGTCGCGATCTGACGGGCTTGTGTTGCGATTGCCGGGGTGACTTTTGCCGGGACGCGCGATGTCTTGAGGATGTGGTCGCGGTGCTCGTTTTCAGTCACCTCGAAACATTCGACCTTGCCTTCGCGCGTCCGCGCGGCGACGACAGACACTTCACGCTCAAAGCCGATGAAGCCTTCCAGGATGCAAGGTTCATTGTGCACCGAGCGCCAGGCCGCGATGGGATCGCCGCCTTTGCCGATCTTGGCCTGGCCTTTGCCGTCATAGCCGAGCCTGCGGGTCTTGAGGACCGCGGGAAGGCCGACCGTGGTCACGCCCTCGGCGAGTTGCATTGCGCTGTGGACGGGTGCGTAAGGTGCGGTTGCTATCTTGAGTGCACTGATAAAGTTTTTTTCGACCAGCCGGTCCTGCGTGGTTTCCAGCACCTGCGGGTCGGGCAACACCGGCCGCCGCCGCGCGAGAAATGCAGCGGTCTTGGCCGGCACGTTCTCGAATTCATAGGTAATGACATCGACCGCGCCGGCGAAGCGCCCCAGCGCGGTTTCGTCGTCATAGCCGGCGCAGGTGCCAGCGTGAACCACATCAAATGCGCAGGAGTTCTTTTCCGGCGAATAGACGTGGCAGCGCAAACCCAGGGGCGCGGCCGCGAGCGCAAGCATGCGGGCGAGCTGGCCGCCGCCAAGAATGCCGATGGTCGCGCCGGGTTTCAGCAAGGGTTCAATCTTTGGGCCGTTTGGTCACGGCCTTTGTCTGCCGCGCCCGCCAGGCATCCAGCCGCTTGGCGATTCTGGTATCCGAAAGCGCCAGCACGGCGGTCGCGAGCAGCGCGGCATTGATTGCGCCCGCTTTGCCAATGGCAAGCGTGCCGACCGGGATGCCGCCCGGCATCTGCATGATGGACAGCAATGAATCCTTGCCCTCGAGCGCGTGGGTGTTCATGGGGACGCCGAGCACCGGCAACGGCGTCAACGATGCCGCCATGCCTGGCAGGTGAGCGGCCCCACCGGCGCCGGCGATGATTACCTTGAAGCCGTTTTTGCGTGCGCTGCCGGCGAAATCGTAGAGCCGCTTGGGGGTGCGATGGGCGGAGACGATGCGTGCCTCATAGCCGATCTTGAGGGCATCAAGCGTCTTGGCGGCATGCTTCATCGTGGACCAGTCCGACTGGCTGCCCATGATGATCGCGACAGGTTTTGACGCCATTTTGCCCCCGAATCCGCGTGTCCCCCACGGAAGGAAGCGGCGGATTATAGGTTGAGGCTCCCCGCTGGCAAGGCGAAACGGGTATTCTTGAGACCTGACAGCGCCGATTCGCGAGGGCCGAACGATGGGACTACCCCAAGAGCGTCTTTCCGAAGAATTTCCTCCATTGGCCTCGCTTCTGGCTGAAAATGAGCGCCTCAAACGCGAGCTTGCCGTCGTGCGCGCACGCGTTAGTGACCTGGAGGCGCGTGCCGACGTCGATCCGTTGCTGGATATCCTCAACCGGCGCGGCTTCGAACGCGAGCTCAAACGCGCGCTAGCCCATATCAAGCGCTATGGGACAGAAGCGGCGTTGATGTTCGTCGATCTCGATGACTTCAAGGGGGTCAACGACCGGTATGGGCATGGCGCCGGCGATGCGCTTCTCAAGGCAGTGGCGCGCGAACTCGTCGGTCACGTGCGGGCCTCCGACGTGGTCGGCCGGCTCGGCGGGGACGAATTCGGAGTCTTGATCTGGCATGCCGGCGAGGAACAGGCGCTTGCGAAAGCGCGGGAACTTGAATCGCTCATCGCACGGGTGGTGATAATTCACGGCAAGGCGCGGATCGAAGTCGGGGCCAGTGCGGGAATGGCGCTGCTGGTCGCCGATACCTCCTCTGAGGACATGATTGGCGCCGCCGACCATGCAATGTATGCGCGTAAGCAGGAACGCCGGGGGTAATAGCTTACGCAATAATGTCCGGCGTGAGTTGATCTTCGATACGGCGGATCTTGTCGCGCAGCACTAATTTGCGCTTTTTCAGCCGTTGCACCTGGATCAGGTCGGAACCGGGCGAGGTCATCAGCGCCTCGATGGCGGCATCGAGGTCGCGGTGTTCCTGTAGCAGGCGCGCCAGCTGCTCCCGCAACGCGCGTTCGTCCTCGTCGGTCATTGCCACCGCTGGTTTGCTTGCGACTGGCCGATCCGTCTCGGCAGAAGCATGTCAATTATCGCGTTTTCCACAAGGCGTTCAAGCGCGGCCAAAAAAGGAACTCCAATCAATGACTTTGCGCTGGTTTGCCGCGCCCGGAAAGCCGGTATACCGTCGCCCTTGCGGCGAGTCTGCGCTACACTTAAATCGTGGAGAGCCACTGATTGAGGAGACATACTGCATGTCGATGCAATCGCACCTTGCGGAATTGGAAAAACGGCATCAGGCGCTCGAAAATGAAATTTCCGAATGCCTGACCCATCCCGCGGTCGATGACCTGAGAGTCGTGGAGCTCAAGCGGCGCAAATTGCAAGTGAAGGACGAGATCGAAAAGCTGCGTCATAACGGGCACGCCAGCGTGCACTGACCGGATCGATCTCTGGCTCAATTTTTCGGCGCAATGATCGGCTTTCGCCGAACCTGGGCGTGCCTGGGTGTTGATGTTTTCCAAATGACCGAAGTCAGAAGCTTTTGTAGACCGCTTTGATTTGTTGGCGCAACCAGCCGTGCTTTCGGTCTCGTTCGCTGCGGGCGTGCCAGGCCATATTGGTGGCGATTTTGCCGACATCGAGCGGGACGCGCCGCTTGTGCAGGCCGAAGGTTTTTTCGAACACTTCCGATGCGAGTTTTGTGAAAACCCCGATCATGTCGCTGCCGGCCAACAGATGTGGCACGGCGGTAAAATTCGATACCGCCACCAAAGCGTGACGCTTGAGATTGTGGCGCGACAGAAGGTCGTCAAAAATCGCGCGCCGTCCGCCGGTGGCGCTTACGATCAAGTGCGGGAATGACAACACAGTGTCGATGTTGAATTTTGCCTTCGGTTTAAGGATCGGGTGCCCGCGGCGAAAAACGCAATAGAGATACTCGTCGAGCAGAAGCTCCGCGTTCAAGTGGCTCGGCATTTCGTCAAACCAGCCGAGGGCGAGATCGATCAGATCCTGGTCGAGCAGGTCCAGCGCCTGCTGGCGATCGGCCGTCATCACGTGCAAATCCATGTTCGGCGCCAGCCGCCGCAGCCGGTCGAGCAGTGGCGGGACTACAGCCAATGTCAGACGGTCAGGCGTACTGATCCGGTAGACGCCGGTGGCACGGGCGGGATCAAACGTTGCGTCCTGGAAGAAACAATCGTCGACGAGAGCCATGGCCTCGCGCAGAGGATCGCGCAACGCCTCGGCGCGGCGGGTCAACACCAGTCCGTCAGTGCCTCGCACGAGCAATTCATCGTCCAACAAGGTTCTGAGACGGTGAAGCGAATTGCTGACCGCCGGCTGTGATCGGCGAAGCCGTTTGCCGGCGCGCGTGACGTTGCGTTCCGCGATCAGTGCGTCGAGGACCTTGAGAAGATTGAGATCAAAATCTTTGGCAGGCATGTCACTATTCACCACATGGATGATCGGCATTTGTACTATCGATTTTGCAAATGTTAAAGCCAGCCCTATGACCTTCACGGATTGCCGCGACGAGAGTGCGAGCGGCCGCGCCTTGGAGGGCAAGTCATGACGATTGTTTCGCGCCGTAGCGTCCTGGGTGGGGCTGTTGCCGCCGCCGCGTCTGCCACCACGACGCCACTTCCCGCGGCCACGCCTCAGAGCGGGCAGCAGGCGCCGGGCTACTATCGCTATCGCGTCGGTAGCATCGAAATAACCGTCGTCAACGACGGCGTCAGCCGTATGCCGATCGGCGACGATTTTGTTGCTAACGCGACGAAGGACCAGGTCAACGCGGCGCTTGAGGCAGCCTTCCTGGAGAAGGATTTTTACGCCGGTCCCTACAACCCGATCGTGATCAATAACGGTTCCAAGCTCGCCCTGGTCGATACTGGCACCGGTGAAGCCGCGTTCAAATCGAGCAATGGTCTCAATGGCCGGTTGCCGCTTAGTCTCGCGGCCGCCGGTATCGACACGAACGCGATCGATACCGTTATCATCTCGCACTACCACGGCGACCACTTCAACGGCCTCTTAAAGGCCGATGGCTCCCTGGCTTTCCCGAATGCAGAAATCCTGGTGCCTGCCGTCGAGCACAAGTTCTGGATGGATGACGGCGAGATGAGCCGCGCAACCAAGCCGCGGGTCGTCTTCGGATTCAAGAACACGCGCCGGGTCTTCACGGGCGAAGTTCTCAAACGTGTTCGGACCTATGAATGGAACAAGGAAGTCATTTCCGGCGTCACGGCAATCGGCACTCCGGGTCACACGCCCGGTCATACGTCCCACGTGGTCGCCTCCGGCAACAAGACGGTTTATGTGCAGGCCGACGTCACGCATGCCCCGTTCCTGTTCGCACGCCATCCTGAATGGCATTTCATGTTGGACGTCGAACCCATTGAAGCCGAAGCAACCCGGCGCAAGGTCTATGACATGCTCGTGGCTGAGCGGATGCTGGTGCAGGGATTTCACTATCCATTCCCGTCGGTCGGCCACGTCGAGAAGTCCGGCACCGGTTATCGGGAAGTGCTCGTAAACTGGAGTTCGAAGATCTGACTATGCCCACTAGGCACGGCGAAATCAGTGCTGATAAGCTTCATCAGCCGTAACGCGATAAAAAGAACGGTGGAGGAAATGCGACATTCATTCAGGCTTCTAGCCCTAACGGTCGCCATCGCTTGCGCGATGCTCGGCGGTGCCTTTGCCGCCGACTATCCGACGCGCAATGTCACGTTGATTGTGCCTTACCCGCCCGGCGGCGGGGTTGATGCGATGGCGCGTGTCGTCGCGCAGAAACTGTCGGAGGCCTTTCACCAGCAATTCATTGTCGACAACCGGCCCGGCGCCGGCGGCACCATCGGCACGCGCGCGGTCACGCAGGCTGCGCCCGATGGCTACACGCTGCTGCTCGGTCACACCGGCACAGTCTCGATCAATCCCAGCCTTTACGTCCACGCCGGCATCGATCCGCGCAAACAATTCGCGCCGATCGGGCTGGTCGCTTCGATGCCGGTGGCGCTGCTTGCAAATCCGGCGTTCCCGGCCAAGACGGTGGCCGACGTCATTGCTCTCGCGAAGAAGGATCCGGGCAAGCTCAATCTGGGCTCCTCGGCGGTCGGCACCGGTGGCTACATGTGCGCCGAGCAGTTCAAGGCGGACGCCAGCGTCGACGTTGCCATCATTCCCTACAAAGGCACGGCGCCGGTCATGAACGATCTGCTTGGCGGCCATGTGCCGATGGCCTTCGGCGTGTTGCCGCCGGCGCTTGGCAATATCCACGCCGGCAAGCTTCGCGTGATCGCAGTCACCAGCAAGAAGCGCTTCTCGCTGTTGCCCGATGTGCCGACGTTCGACGAATCGGGGCTGCCCGGCTTCGAAGCCGTGTTGCATTATGGGTTGCTGGCCCCGGCCGGCACGCCGAAGGAAATCGTGGATAAGCTCAACGCGGAAGTGCGCAAGCTGGTCGATACTCCGGAGGTTCAGAAACAAATTCATAACGAAGGCGGCGATCCACTGACCTCGACGCCCGCGGAATACGCCGCCGATATCGACAAGGAAGAAACGAAGTGGGGCGGTCTGGTGAAAAAGCTCGGGCTTAAGGTCGAATAACGCGGGGGAACGCCATGCGTTTGTTGCGGGTCATTGCCATTATCGTCCTCGCGCTTGTCGGTGCGCTGGACATGGTTCGCGCTGATGATTATCCGAGCCGGCCGATCACGTTGATCGTGCCGTTCCCGCCCGGGGGCAGCACCACGGTGATGGCCCGCAATGTCGCCGACAAGCTGTCGGTTTCGCTTGGCCAGCAGATCGTCGTGGAAAATCGCGGCGGCGCCGGCGGCACCATTGGCACACGGTTCGTCGCCCGGGCCACGCCCGACGGCTACACCATTTTGCTGAGCTATACCGCCACGATGGCGATCGCACCCGCCATGAATGCCAATGCCGGCTACGATCCGCGCAAGGATTTCGTACCAATCGGCATGATTGGCGCCGCGCCGAGCGTGCTGGTAGTGAATCCGTCGCTGCCGGTGCATTCGGTCGCCGAGCTGATTGCCTATGCCAAGGCAGCGCCGGCGCCACTGCAATACGGTTCGCCCGGCGTCGGCACCGTCAATCATCTCGCCGGCGAATATCTTGCGGCTGAAACCGGGATGAAACTCCAGCACGTGCCTTATAAAGGCAATGGACCGGCCCTGGGCGATCTGCTCGGCGGCCACATTCCGATGATGTTCGTTCCAATTCCCGTTGCGCTCGGCAACATCAAGGCTGGAACCTTACGCGGCTTGGCGATCGGCAGCGCGAAGCGCACGAGCCTGCTGCCCGATCTTCCGACCCTCGCTGAAAGTGGCGTGCCTGGTTTCGAAGTGGCACTGCGCTACGGGCTGGTGGCGCCCACCGGCACGCCGCCGGCGGTGATTGCGCGCCTGAACAAGGAGCTCAATGCCGCGCTGTCGACCGAGGATGTCAAGAATCGTCTGGCCACAGAAGGTGCCGAGTCGCTGCCGGGGACGCCGGAGGCCTATGCCGCGGACATCGAAAAGGAAGAAAAGAAGTGGGGCGGGCTGGTGAAGAAGCTTGGATTAAAGGTCGAGTAGGCCTCGATCCAGTCTCCGCTCATTCCCGCGCAAGCTGGAATCCAGAACCAAACGAGAAATACTACCGTTTGTGCGTTGGGTCCCTGCTTTCGCGGGGACGAGCGGTCAAAGGGCTGGTGAAGAAGCTTGGATTAAAGGTAGAATACCGATCTGCCGCCTTGCAGCCATATTGTCCTGCTGGGTTCGCAATAACGAGACGTACCGCCGAGGCCGCCATGACATTCCGCGCAACATCCCGTGCGTTCATTGCCGCTGCCGCACTCCTGACAGCGCTCTCTGCGGTGTCTGGTGCGCACGCCTTTACCATCGAGGATCAGGGTGGTGCGAGCGGTGGCCGGGGCTACGTTGATCTGGACAAGCCGGCGTCGCCGCCGGATCGGCTGGCGCCTGTTTCGCCGTTCAACACCGACAACGGCCAGACCACGATCAAGCAGGGCAACAACACGTTCCAGTTCGGCCAGCAGCGCTCGTTTAACGAACGCTACAACCCGAACAACTTGTTCGACCCTTACGCCCGCGAAGGCCGTTGAGCGTTCGCGGACTTTTCACCGCTTCCGGTTTAAAAATGCTGCAAACGCCGCCCTCGCTTCCGGCGAGGCGAGCCGTATTTTGAATTCTTCGACCTCCGCATCGATCCGCGCAACGATGTCTTCAACGGAACCACGCATCAGCCGCCGCGCGGTCGCGAGGCTTTCGGGCGGCAGCGCAGCTATTTCATGCGCCACAGCGAGCGATTGAGCCTCAAGTTCGGCGCCAGGCACGACCGCATTCACGATGCCTGCTGCCTTCGCGTCGGCAGCGGATAATGGCTTTCCCATCACCAGCAGCGAAAATGCGCGGGCATGCCCCATGAGTTGTGGTGCAAGCAGGCTGGAGCCTGCTTCCGGCAACAGCCCGAGCGAGACGAAAGGCGTCATCAGCACGGCTGTCTCGCTCGCGATGACCTGATCGCAATGCAGCAGCATGGTGGTGCCGACGCCGACCGCGGCGCCGTTCACCGCTGCGACCAGGGGCTTTTCGCAGCGCGCCAGGGCGTGAAGGAAGCGCACGATCGGCGCGCCGAGTCCGCCGCTCGTGGCCATAGCGACGAAATCGTTGAGGTCATTGCCGGCACAGAAAACGTCTGCTGTGCCCGTAATCAGCAGGCACCGCACGTCGGCATTGGTTCCCGCGTCTTCGATCGCCGCCGCCATGGTGTCGTACATGGCCAGCGTCAACGCGTTCTTTTTGTCGGGCCGATTGATCCGGATCTTGCGGACTGGGCCGTCATTGATGACGAGAATATCGGGCATCTGGTGTTCCGGCAGGAATCGGGTGGCAGCGAATACGCTCGACTGCCAACTCATGCACATCGAGCACGTGGAGCATAGACATGTCCAAGAGCTATTACAGCACCATCTTCGAGCAGCCGGCCGACGACGTCTGGGGTGCCATCCGCAATTTCAACAATTATCCCGTCTGGGTCGACGGCGCCGGCGAGAGCGAGATCGAAGCTGGCAAGTCAGGCGATTCTGTGGGAGCTGTGCGCAACGTACTCTATAGCGGTGTACGCAGACGGCAAAAGCTGCTCGCCTTGTCGGATATCGATCGGACGCAGACCTACAATTTTGTCAGCGAGCCGCCGATCCATACGCGGAATTTCCAGGCGACACTGCGCGTAACGCCTATCATCGACGGCAATCGGGCATTCGTCGAATGGTGGGCAACATTCGACAGCGACCTTGACCGTTCCAAAGAGCGCGTCGCGTTTTTTCGCGACGCGTTTGCGAATTGGCTGGAATCGTTGCGACGGCACCTCGCGCGTGAGGCGCTTACACCGCCTTCGCCATCTCGCGTAGCTTGAATTTCTGGATCTTCCCGGTGCTTGTCTTCGGAATATCCGCGAAGACGATGTAGCGCGGACATTTGTAGGCGGCCAGATGCTTGCGGCACCATTGCAGCAGTTCATCATTGCTGGCCTGCGTTCCCGGCTTGAGCTCGATGAAGGCGCAGGGGGTCTCGCCCCATTTGTCGTCAGGTTTCGCTACGACCGCCACGGCCATGACTGCCGGATGCTTGTAAAGCGCATCCTCGACTTCAATGGATGAGATGTTTTCTCCGCCGGAGATGATGATGTCCTTCGAACGATCCTTGAGCTGGATGTAGCCATCGGGGTGCATGACGCCGAGATCGCCGGTGTGGAACCAGCCCGCCGGCAAAGGCCTTTTCGGTGGATGACTTGTTCTTGAGGTAACCCTTCATCACCACGTTGCCGCGCATCATCACTTCGCCCAGCATCTCGCCGTCGCGTTTGACCGGCGTCATCGCCTCGGGGTCGAGCACGTCGAGCGCCTCCAGCGCGCCATAGCGCACGCCCTGGCGCGCCTTTTTCACGGCCTGCGCGTCCGGGGCGAGCGCGTTCCACTCCATGTGCCAATCATTGACGACGGCGGGCCCGTAACATTCGGTCAGCCCGTAGAGGTGGGTGACATTGAACCCCGCTTCTTTCATGGCCGCCAGCACGGCTTCCGGCGGCGGCGCCGCGGCGGTGAAGAATTCGACCACGTGCGGAAGCGGCTTCTTCTCCTGTGCGGGCGCATTGAGCAGCGTCGCCATCACGATCGGCGCGCCGCACAGATGCGTCACCTTGTGGCTGGCGATCGCGTCGTACATGGCGGCCGCGCGCACCGCGCGCAGGCAGACATGTGTGCCGGCGGCGACCGAGATCGACCACGGGAAGCACCAGCCGTTGCAGTGGAACATCGGCAGCGTCCAGAGATAGACGGGATGCTTGCCCATGGAGCAGGTGACGACATTGCCGACTGCAAGAAGATGCGCGCCGCGGTGGTGATAGACGACGCCCTTGGGGTCACCAGTCGTGCCGGACGTGTAATTGAGCGTGATGGCGTCCCATTCGTCGTCGGGCATGGCCCACGCATAATCGGGATCGCCCTGCGCGATGAAGTCTTCGTATTCGATGGTGCCAAGACGCTCGCCTGCGCCGGTATATTCTGGGTCGTCATAGTCGATCACCAGCGGCTTCACCTTGCAGAGGGCAAGCGCTTCTTTCATCACCTTGGAAAACTCGCGGTCGGTGATCACCACCTTTGCGTCGGCATGATCGAGCGAGAAGGCGATGATCGGCGCGTCGAGGCGCGTGTTGAGCGTATTGAGCACGGCTTTGCACATCGGCACGCCGTAATGGCACTCCAGCATCGCCGGTGTATTGGCGAGAAATGCCGATACCGTGTCGCCACGCTTGATGCCGCGCTTTTCCAATGCCGAGCCCAGTCGTCGCGCGCGCGCATAGAACTCGTCGTAAGTACGCCGCAGCGGCCCGTGGATGATGGCGGTGTGGCCAGGAAATACGGCGGCGGCGCGCTCGAGGAAGCCGAGCGGCGTCAGCGGCTGATAGTTGGCCGGATTACGGTCGAGATCGGTGTCGTAAGGCGTTTTGGCCATTCACGCTGTCCCCTTGAATTCAACGTTAGCCAAGGGCAGCGCGCTTGTCAGCCGCGCAAAATGTCCGTCATTCCGCTGCGCACCAATTCGATCGAGATCAGGAACATGATGATTAGCGTGATGCGGTAGAACAGTTCGGTTGGTGTGACCCGCACCACCCAGAATCCGAACCAGTTGGCCAGCATGGCAAGCGGCAAGAGCGCAGCCGACGTCGCCACGCCTTTCGGTGAAAACTGGCCGAGCGCAAAATAAGGGACGAGCTTCATCCAGTTCATTGCGGCGAACACGATCGCGTTTGTGCTGACATAAACCATTTTTGGCAGCGTCAGGCCGAGCACATACATCTGGTAGGGCGGCCCGCCGGCCTGGCAGATCGTCGAGGTGAACCCGGCGATCGAGCCCCAGAACAGGCCGGGTGCGATGGGCGGGTCTCCCTTGTGTGGGACCGGCCGCGGCCCGAACCAATTGTAGAGCACGAAGGCGATGGTGGTGACGCCGATAAAGACGCGCACGGCTGCGTCGGAAATATGCGCGGCCAGAAGCCAGGCGGCGCCCACGCCCAGCACGGCGCCCGGCAGTACAATGGCGACGATCCGTCGGCTCCAGTCCTTGCGGTAGACCCACACGGCGGCGGCGTCCTGCGCAATCATGATGGGCAGGAAGATCGCCGCGGCTTCCAGCGGCGGCATCACCAGCGCCAGCACCGGCGTCGCCATCTGCCCGACGCCGACGAAGCCGCCTTTCGACAGTCCGAGCGCGATCACCGCAGGGATCGCCAGCGCATAGAAGAGGGGATCGGTGATGAGGGTCACGGGTGGGGAAGGAGTGGGAGCGCCATTTGATTTAAGTCACCCCCGGGCTTGACCCGAGGGTCCATCTTCTTTGCATCATGGATTGCCGGATCACGTCCGGCAATGACGGGCTTTGCAAAGCTGCGCCGCACCCGCAGAATGGCGGCCGGGAGGAGACAATGGACGCCCGTACCAGCCGTTATCACGACGTTTATGCGCATTGGCAGCGCAGCCCGGAGGTGTTCTGGGCCGAAGCGGCGGCGGACATTCACTGGTTCGACAAGCCGAAGAAGATCTTCGACAAGGACGCCGGCATTTACGGCCGCTGGTTCGCCGGCGCGACCTGCAACACCTGCTACAACGCGCTCGATCGTCACGTGCTCGCCGGCCGCAACGACCAGCCGGCGCTTATCTACGACTCCCCCGTCACCAATACCGTGAAGACCTTCACCTACGGCAGGATGCTGTCCGAGGTGCAATTGCTCGGCGCCATGCTGCGCGATTTCGGCGTCGAAAAGGGCGACCGTGTCATCATCTACATGCCGATGGTGCCGGAGGCGGTGTTCGCCATGCTCGCCTGCGCGCGCATCGGCGCGATTCATTCGGTCGTGTTCGGCGGCTTTGCCGCCAAGGAGCTTGCGACCCGCATCAACGACTGCAAGCCGAAGGTGATCCTGTCTGCGAGCTGCGGCATCGAAGGCGCCCGCGTCATTCCCTACAAGCCCCTGCTCGATGAAGCGATTAATCTCGCGAAACACAAGCCGCAAGCCTGCATGATCCTTCAGCGCCCGCAATGCGAGGCGGCACTGACCGCCGGCCGCGACCATGACTGGCGCAAGGTCTGGGAGAACGCAGTCAACTACGCCAAGACCAGCGAATGCGTGCCGGTTGCCGCTACCGATCCGCTCTACATCCTCTACACGTCTGGCACGACCGGTATTCCAAAAGGCGTTGTGCGCGACAATGGCGGCCACATGGTCGCGCTGAAATGGTCAATGCAGAATCTTTACGGCATTTCGCCCGGCGAAGTGTGGTGGTCGGGTTCCGATGTCGGCTGGGTGGTCGGACACTCCTACATTGTTTACGCGCCGCTATTCCATGGCTGCACGTCGGTCCTCTACGAAGGCAAACCGGTCGGCACGCCCGACGCCGGCGCATTCTGGCGCGTGATTTCGCAACACGGTGTGGTGTCGCTGTTCACGGCGCCCACGGCCTTTCGTGCGATCCGCAAGGAAGACCCCAACGGCGAGTTCATCCGGAAATATGACCTGTCGAAATTCCGCACGCTGTTTCTGGCCGGCGAACGCGCCGACCCACCGACCATTCAATGGGCGGAGGAGATGCTGAAAGTGCCAGTGCTCGACCATTGGTGGCAGACGGAAACAGGCTGGTGCATCGCCGGCAACCCGGTCGGCCTCGGCACGCTTCCTGTGCGCTACGGTTCGACCTGCGTGCCGATGCCAGGCTATACGATCGATATCGTGGATGAGGCCTGCCGCCTGCAGCCCGCCAACAAGATTGGCTCGATTGTGGTGAAGCTGCCGCTGCCGCCGGCCTGCTTCCCGACGCTATGGCAGCAGGACGAGCGCTTCAAGGAAAGCTATCTGGCGGAGTTTCCTGGCTACTACAAGACGGCGGATGCCGGATACAAAGACGAAGACGGCTACGTCTACGTGATGAGCCGCACCGATGACATCATCAATGTCGCGGGTCACAGACTGTCGACCGGCGGCATGGAGGAAGTGCTGGCGGGACATCCCGACGTCGCCGAATGCGCGGTGCTTGGCATCAAGGACGATCTCAAGGGCGAAGTGCCCTGCGGTTTCATCGTGCTCAAGGCCGGTGTCAATCGTCCGCCGGCGGAGATCGAGAAGGAGATCGTGGCACTGGTGCGTGAGAAGGTCGGCCCCGTGGCGTCATTCAAGCTCGCAATCACGGTGGCGCGGCTGCCGAAGACCCGCTCGGGAAAAATCCTGCGCGGCACCATCAAGAAAATTGCCGACGGCGACGCGTGGTCGATGCCGGCGACTATCGACGATCCGGCGATCCTGGACGAAATCGGCAGCGCGCTGAAGGGGCACGGGGTCGGCGCCAAATAATTTCGCGAATTTCCGTGCGCTTTCTAAACGAAAAAAACGGCAGCCGTGGGCTGCCGTCAGGTCACGCACACGGGTCTGTGCGTCAGAAATAACGGTAGTAGGGATACCCGCATACCCATACGCGGCGCCAACCCCACGGCGTCGGCCGCAAGCGCCAGCAACCGTAGTCGTAGCCCGCATAACCGACGAAGAACCGTCCGCGGTGGTGGAACCTCGCGCCGTGGAACGCGAAGTGACTGTGTCCGCTCCAGTGACCACCACCACCCCAGTGGCCGCCACCCCAATGCCCGCCGCCCATGTGTCCGCCGCCTATGTGCCCACCGCCCATGTGCCCGCCTCCATGACGGGCGAGCGCAGCAGTTGAAAACAGTCCCAGCACGAGCAAGGCAGCGAGGCCGATTGTTGTTGAGCGCATCATGACGCTCCTCCCCATTCAGGGGTCACCCCTGATTCAGCAAACAAAGCGCCGTGCGCGGCTATTCCATGTGAGACGAAATTGATTCGCGCTTACGGCGGACAAGGGAGGAGCGCCAGTTTCACGGCAGAAACTCTGCTTGATCTGCCTCAATGCCGGGTCGTGCGCGGCGCAATAGAAAGCGCGCATGCGAAAGATCGAAGACCTTCTGAGAAAGGCCGCCTTTTGGGTCTTCTACCACCTTGGAATCCGCAGACCCTTCGGTATTCCTGACAAATACTGAGCCGGCGCGATTCAAGATACCTGTATCAATCGCCATGCAACACGCGCATAGTGCTCCGATGCATGGAGACGCAATTGATAAGGCGATGACCTATTCCTTCTGGGCGCTGGGATTTCTGCTCTCCGCCGGAATAGTTCTCGCGGTTCTTGTTTGGTGAGCGCGGCGTTGGTTTGGATTGTGATCGTGCCGCTCAACTCGACCTTCGGGGATCCTGCAATAGTGAAACGCGCAAAACGCGTGACGCCAACCGTTCGGTGCGCGCCATGAAAAGCGACCTCGAGCGCACGGACTATTCGGTTGTGGTCAAGAATCGCGCCCGCATGCCGAAGCCCTGGCGATGGGAAATCTACCGGGCCGGCCGCATCAGCCCGATCGCGCATTCGGAGACCTATTTCGAATCGCGCAGCACAGCCAATCTCGAGGGCAAAGTGGCGCTTGAGGAAATGCTGAAGAAGTTGGTTTTTTAGCCGCCGTAGCGATGGTGCCTTGCGGGCCTCGCTAAAAGGGCGCGGCAATATTGAATTGCAGGAATGATCGGTACGCATGCGGCGCCACAGTGCCGGATCGCCGCCGTTGGCACACTGATCGCCAACACTTATTCGCGGTTTTTCATCCATCACTTTCCATTGAATTCTCAAGCAAATGTTTTGATGGCCTCGTGTCTTGAGTGTGGAGCCGCGTTCCGCCACAAGGCGCGAAATGCGTACGCACGAACTCCACGGAAGAGCACTTGTCATGAATGTTGCTTTCGAAGCGCGGCAACGAGTCACGCCGGTCGACGAAACATCCGTTAAAAAAATTCCGGCGGCGGGACGGACGCGCCTCACATCCATCGATCTGCTGCGTGGCCTGGTCATGGTGGTGATGGCGCTCGATCACACGCGCGACTTTTTCGGCGCTGGCGGGTTCAATCCGCGCGATTTGACCGATCCAGCATTATTTTTGACACGTTGGGTGACGCATTTCTGCGCGCCAACTTTTATTTTTCTGGCGGGAATTTCGGCGTTTCTGTACGGGCACGGCCGCTCCGCCGGCAACGTCAGCCGCTTTCTGCTGACGCGGGGCCTCTGGCTTGTGCTGATCGAATTGACGGTCGTGCGTTTCGGCTGGAGCTTCAGCATTCATTTCAATCATTTCGTCGTGCAGGTGATTTTTGCAATCGGCGCGTCGATGATTGCGCTCGCGGGCCTCGTCTATCTGCCGCGCTGGGTGGTCGCCGCGATAGGGCTCATCATGATTGCCGGCCATAATTTACTCGATGGCATCAAGCCGATGCAATTCGGCGCTGCCGCGCCGCTGTGGAATTTCCTGCATCAACCGGGTCATTTGCAGCTTGCGCCAGGCGTGGATCTCGTCGTGCTGTATCCGCTGATCCCGTGGATCGGCGTGATGGCGGCAGGTTATGCGCTGGGGCCAGTCTTCACGCGCGAGCGCGCGGCGCGGGTTCGGGAATTGTTCGCGCTTGGCGCCACGATCACGGTCGGGTTCATTCTGCTGCGCGCCACCAATCTCTATGGTGATCCCGCACCCTGGGTGATGCAGGACAACGTTGTTTCGTCCGTGCTGTCGTTTATCAACTGCGAAAAATACCCGCCCTCGTTGCTGTATCTGGCGATGACGTTGGGCCCGGCGCTGATGGCTGCTGGCGGCCATGGAACGGGCGCAGGGGCCCTTGGCCGACTGGATCACGACCTTCGGGCGTGTGCCGTTTTTCTATTACGTCGCGCACATCTTTCTGCTGCATGCGCTCGCCATTCTGTACGCGTGGACGGTGGTGGGCGATTTCGCCGCGCTGATCGGATCCACGCAAAAGCCACCCGGTTATGGCCTTGGCCTAACCGGAATCTACGCCGTGTGGCTCGGCGTTGTCGTGGCACTCTATCCGCTATGCCGCTGGTTTGCCGGCATCAAGCGTCGGCGCACCGAATGGTGGTGGAGTTACCTGTAGGCACCTTGCAGACGCGCCGTGACCATTCACAATGGGGCGGCGCTTACGTACGTCATTCCGGGGCTCGCCGAAGGTCGGAACGCGAATCCAGAGACGAATAACGGAGCGCGCGTGCGAATTCGGGTCCACGCGCTAAAAACGTGTCCCGGAATGACGGAGCGTCTCATGCCTCTGTTCATCTGTACGGCCTGCGGCATGCAATACCCGGAGAGCGCGCAGCCGCCCGCGCAATGCGTCATCTGCGAGGAAGAGCGACAATATGTCCCGGTGCGCGGGCAGGGCTGGACCACGCTTGCGGCCCTCGCGCAGAGCCATATGAACAGCTTCCATGAATACGACACCGGTCTCATTGGTATCGGCGCCGGCTTTGCCATCGGTCAGCGCGCGCTATTGGTGCGCACTGAAGGCGGCAATGTGCTCTGGGATTGCGTCGGCACGCTCGACGCGGCGACGGTGACCATGATCAAGGGTCTGGGCGGACTAAAGGCGATCGCCATCTCGCATCCGCATTTTTACACGACGATGGTGGAGTGGGCGCACGCGTTCAATTGTCCTGTCCATCTCAATGCCGCTGACAAGGACTGGATCATGCGCAACGATCCGGCGGTGAAACTGTGGCAAGGCGATACGTTCAAGTTGTGGGATGGCGTCACGTTGGTGCGCTGTGGCGGGCATTTTCCCGGCGGCACCGTAATGCATTGGAAGGGCGGTGCCGGCGGCCGCGGCATTGTCTGCGCGGGCGATATCCTCACGGTGACGACAGACCGCAAATGGCTGTCGTTCATGCGCAGCTATCCGAACTTCATTCCGCTCTCGGCCCGCGAGGTTGAACACATCGGCAAGGCGCTTGCACCATTCCAGTTTGATCTGATTTACGGGCACTATTTCGATCGCGTGATTGCGAAAGACGCCAAGCAGGTGCTGGACAAATCCATCGCGCGCTATGTCGCCGCTGTGGAAGGCACGCGCGGTTACTGAAGAACAAGATAAAATTCGCCCAAAACTATACCGGCCGCGCGGGTGCCGGGTGGGAATCGGCTGCCGCGCGGCCGGGGTGAGAAGCGCCAGAGGAGCGCAACGTCACAGCCACATAGTCGAGCTCGTGGTCGTAGGTTGGTCGCCGCTCGTTCTCGTCCAACGCGGGGGATCGTCTGCCCCAGCGATGAAGGCAAGCTTAATTTGAAATTTGCAATAATTCCGAAGCGCGATGCACGGGCGGATTCCGCACGTAACACGCGTGAAATTCGCCGTTCACATTCCTGCGATGAGCGCGCGAGGTGCCGTACCGACTTACCCGCGCAGCGTACGAAAAATTTGCATAGAAATCGTCGCAAGAGCGGCGAAGATTTCCGCCGCTGTTATTCGTCGTCCTTGTCGCCTTTGCCGCCGAGCTGCTTGAGCTTGGCGAACACGGCGCTCACGTCCATATCGCTGCCGCCCGGCTGTTTCTGCTCGGCTTCCGCGGCTGCGGCGGCAACTTCCGCCTCCTTGCGCGCGGTGGTCTCGGCGGCGGGAAGCAAGGTTGCGCCGGTATCGACGGGTGCCGGCTTTTCCTTGTTGGCGCGCGCCACCTCCAGATCGAGGTCGATCTGCGAGGCAAGCCCGAGTGTGACCGGATCCATCGGGGTCAGATTGGGCGAGTTCCAATGCGTACGATCGCGAATCGAGGCAATGGTCGACTTGGTGGTGCCCACCAGGCGCATGATCGCGCTGTCCTTGAGTTCCGGATGGTTGCGCACCAGCCACAAGATGGCGTTGGGGCGATCCTGGCGGCGCGACACCGGGGTGTAGCGCGGGCCCTTCTTGCCGCGCTCGGTCGGCGGAACCGCGACTTTCGGTTCGGTCAGCTTCAGCCGGGTTTCCGGGTTTTTTTCGGCTTCGGAAATCTGTTCGCGGGTCAGCTGCCCGGTCAAAATCGGGTCCAGGCCCTTGATTCCCTGCGCGGCATCGCCATCGGCGATGGCCTTCACCTCGAGCGGGTGCAGCTTGCAGAATTCGGCAATCTGGTCGAACGACAGCGCGGTGTTGTCCAGCAGCCAGACGGCGGTCGCCTTTGGCATCAGGGGTGCTGCGGTCGCCATGGCAAAATCTCCTCTATGCTTCGCCCGCCTCTGGGCAAAGCTTCAGATCATCGGTGATGATCGGAAAGTGGCCGGAATATAGGGGCAGACCGGGGGTCATGCAACCATTCTGGCTTGACAGGGGAGGCCGGCGCACCCCATGTCGAGGCGGAAATAAGTGCGTAAAATGCACGCTTCCGAGGACTTTCAATGGTAACCGATTTACCAAAACCCACACTGAAGGTCGTGCTCTGCTCGCCGCGCGGTTTCTGCGCCGGCGTTGTCCGCGCCATTGAATCGGTCGAGCGGGCGCTGGCGATCTATGGTGCACCGGTCTATGTGCGCCACGAGATCGTGCACAACCGTTATGTGGTCGACAGCCTGCGCGCCAAGGGCGCGATCTTCGTGGAAGAACTCAGCGAGGTGCCGGACAACAAGGCACCGGTGATATTCTCCGCGCATGGCGTGGCGCGCGCGATCCCGGAAGAAGCGGCGCAGCGCAATCTGCTGACGCTCGATGCGACCTGCCCGCTGGTGACCAAGGTACATCGCGAAGCCGAGATCCATTTCCGGCGCCAGCGCGAAATCGTGTTGATCGGTCATGCCGGCCATCCGGAAGTCGTCGGGACGATGGGCCAGTTGCCGCCCGGCAGCATCACTCTCGTCGAGTCGATCCAGCATGCGGAGAAATTCGTTCCACGCGATGAGAACAATCTTGCTTATGTGACCCAGACGACGTTGTCCGTCGATGACACCGCCGAAATCGTCGAGGTGCTCAAGCGGCGCTTCCCCAACATCGTGGGACCGCACAAGGAAGATATCTGCTACGCCACCACCAACAGGCAGGAGGCGGTCAAGCGCGTGGCGCCGGTCGTCGACGCCATGATCGTCGTCGGTGCGCCGAATTCATCCAATTCGCAGCGGCTCAGGGAAGTGGCTCAGCGCGCCGGCTGTCCGCGCGCCGTGCTGATGCAGCGCGCCGCGGATATCAACTGGAGCGATTTCGACGGCGTCAAGCGGCTTGGCATCACTGCCGGGGCATCCGCGCCCGAGGTGCTGGTCGAGGAGATCATGGGCGCGTTCGCCGCGCGCTTCGTCCTCGACATCGAAACGGTTTCGGCGATCGAGGAGGGCGTGTTCTTCCCGCTGCCCCGCCCGCTGCGGGAGCATGAGCCGGCGGAGTGACGCTTCATGGCGGTCTACACCGACGTGCCGGCGGAGGATCTCACCCGCTTTCTTTCCGGCTATGACATCGGCGAGCTGCTCTCCTACAAGGGCATCGCCGAGGGCGTAGAGAATTCAAATTTCCTGGTGCATACCGGCGCCGGCAATTTCATTCTCACGCTCTATGAAAAGCGCGTCGCCGAGGGCGATCTGCCGTTTTTTCTCGGCCTCATGGAGCATCTCGCGGCGCGCGGCATCACCTGTCCGCAGCCGGTCAAGAACAAGCAAGGCGGCATGCTCGGCAAGATTGCCGGCCGCCCGGCGGCGATTGTCACCTTCCTCGATGGCTTGTGGATCCGGCGGCCAAACCCCGGTCACTGCGCGGCTGTGGGTGAAGCGCTGGCACGGCTGCATCTCGCGGGCGCGGATTTCAAAGTGAAGCGCGCGAACGCATTGTCCATCGACAACTGGCGGCCGCTCTACGAGCATGCCGGTCCTCGTGGTGACAACATACGGCCAGGCTTGTGCAATGAAATCGTCAACGAGTTGGACGTACTCGAAAAGAACTGGCCGCGCGAATTGCCGCAAGGCGTGATCCACGCCGACCTTTTTCCGGACAATGTCTTCTTTCTCGGCGACAAGCTGTCAGGGCTGATCGATTTCTATTTTGCGTGCACCGATACGCTGGCTTACGACGTCGCCATTTGCCTCAATGCCTGGTGTTTCGAGGCGGATCACTCATACAACGTTACCAAGGGGCGAGCGCTGCTCAACGCATACGGCAAGGTGCGGGCGCTTTCGGGGCGCGAGCGCGATGCATTGCCGATACTGGCGCGCGGTGCGGCCATTCGTTTCTTGCTCACGCGGCTGGTCGACTGGCTGGCCGTGCCGGACGGCGCGCTGGTCAGGCCCAAGGATCCGCTGGAATATTACCGCAAGCTGCGTTTTCATCAGTCGGTCAAAAGTATCGAAGATTATGGGCTCTAGCGCATGATCCCGAAAAGCGGGAACCGGTTTTCGGGCAAAGTCATGCGCAAAGGAAAAATCGCGTGAGCGAGCAGCGTGTCACCATCCATACTGACGGCGCCTGTTCGGGCAATCCGGGCCCGGGCGGCTGGGGAGCCATTCTGACTTTTCGCGATCATGGAAAAGAACTCAAGGGTGGCGAACCGCACACCACCAATAACCGCATGGAATTGATGGCTGCGATTTCGGCGATGGAAGCGCTCAAGCGGCCTTGCGTGGTCGATCTTTATACCGACAGCGAGTACGTCAAGAACGGCATAACGTCGTGGATCCATGGCTGGAAGAAAAAAGGATGGCGCACCGCCGACAAGAAGCCGGTGAAGAACGTCGATCTGTGGATGCGGCTGGACGAGGCGCTCGGCCATCACACCGTGCATTGGCACTGGGTGAAGGGCCATGCCGGTCATGCGATGAACGAGCGCGCCGATGAGCTGGCGCGCGAAGGCCTCATTGCCGCGCGTGCCGGTGCCCTCGGTGCGATGACGAACAAATAGTCATTCCGGGGCGCGGGCTTTAGCCCGCGAACCCGGAATCCAGAAACGAACTCAGCGCTTGTGTCTGGATTCCGGGTTCCGGCCTTCGGCCGGCCCCGGAATGACAAATTGGACTAGAGTTGGCTCAGCAAGGCCTGGCCGCCCGAAATCTCACATTTGCCGGGCGCGTCCTCGATATTGAGCTTTTTCACGACGCCGTCGTCGACCAGCATCGAATAGCGTTTCGAGCGGGTGCCAAGGCCGTTGCCGGATCCGTCAAACGCCATGTCGATCGCCTTGGCGAATTCGCCGTTGCCGTCAGCGAGAAAATCGATCTTGCCGTCGGCGCCGGTCGATTTTTTCCAGGCCTCCATGACGAAGACATCGTTGACTCCGGTCACGGCGATCGTGTGCACGCCCTTGGCCTTGATAGCGGCCGCGTTGTTCAGAAAGCTTGGAATGTGCAGGTTATTGCATGTTGGCGTGAAGGCGCCCGGCACCGCGAACAGCGCAACCTTGCGGCCTTTGAAAACTTCATCGGTCGTTTTCCAGACCGGACCCTCGGTGGTCATGACGCGGAATTTGGCCTCGGGCAATCGATCGCCAACCTTGATGGGCATGGGTGTCCTCTCGCTTTGCTTTATTAAAATGTTTCCCGGCTGGGCTAATTACGCCCTTGCCGGTGATTAGTCGAGATAAGTCTTGACTTCGAGGGCCCGCTCGCCCGTGACGACGGTAAAGGTCAGATCGAAATTGCCCTTGGGATCGACGCCAGGTGGCAACCCGTCGAGCTCAAAAGTGAAGCGTGCACGGCCTGTTGGGGCGCCTTGCGCAGGTGCGGGGATGGGCAGCGCCCATTCCGGCGTCGGCCCTTCGACGAACAATTCGACCGCTTGTCCGGCCGGCGCCGCAAGCTCGACCGCGACCACCGGTTTCGCCGCTGTGTTGACGCGTTTGGCGGTGAGGCCGACCTGGGCGGCCGGCACCGCTTTGGGGACGTGAGCCTCCGCTGCGATCAGATCTGCGTTGCGCGCGCTTACTCCTGACCCAAGCGTCAGCTCAGCGCTGCCTTCGGCAGGCACGCAGAGTTTTTCGCAAACGGCGTAGTCGATCTTCATGTGCAGCCGGACCGGCTTGCCGGCCTGCTGTGGTGTAATCACCAGTGGGAAGATGGTGCTGTTCTTGTAGCCGAGCGAATGGCCGGTCTGGTCGGTGAAGAGATGCGGCGCGGGGAAGAGCACCTTGGCGTCCTTCAGATTTTCCGAACCCGAAAAATCGAATCGCGGCGGCACACCGGAATCGCCCGGATAGCGCCAGTATGTTTTCCATCCCGGCTGCATTTTGATCTCAATGCCGGCGCGAAGCGCAACGTCGCCCTTGTCGCTGGCGCCAGCAATCAGCCTGACGCCAGAACGGATGTCATTGCTCCAGGGTGATTCGTCGGCCGCGAGCGCCGCAGTGCCCGAGATGGCGATCGTGCAAGCAGCCAAGGCGGCATAAAATGATCTGTGAATATCGTTCATCGTGCACGATCTAATTGGTAATGGCATGCCGCGCCACTGAATTCATTGTGAGCAGCGATTGACCATGTTCTGGGCAGGGCCATGCCACAATTGTCGTATTGAATATGACGGTGAACGATTGAACTTTCCGCCGCAAGCTTCGTTTGCAAAGGCAGATCGATCGGGTAACCTTTTGCCATGAAGACCTCACGCAAAGCGAAGAAGGAGAAGGCATCCGCCCCCGGCCGCGGTTATCTTGACGGGCAGATGCTGATCGCGATGCCTGCGATGAACGACGAGCGTTTTGCGCGTGCAGTTATTTATGTCTGCGCGCACTCTACCGAGGGCGCCATGGGTATCGTCGTCAACCACCCTGCGGCCAACATCAAATTTCCCGACCTGCTCGTGCAGCTCGAAGTGATCCCGGCGGTCGAGCGCATCCAGCTGCCGACGCGTGCTGAAGATGTCAAAGTGCTCAAGGGAGGGCCGGTCGAAACCGGGCGCGGTTTCGTTTTGCACTCGGCCGATTTCTTCATCGAGAATTCGACGCTGCCGATTGATGAGGGCATCTGCCTCACCGCAACGCTCGATATCCTCAAGGCGATCGCGCGCGGCAATGGGCCGGCGAGCGCCATACTTGCGCTCGGCTACGCGGGCTGGGCGCCCGGCCAACTCGAACAGGAAATCCAGCAAAACGGGTGGCTGCATTGCGCGGCCGACCCTGAGCTCATTTTCGGCACGGACACGGAAACAAAATACGAGAAGGCGCTGCGCAAGATCGGCATTGATCTCGGCATGCTGTCGAGCGAAGCCGGCCACGCCTAGCGACTTGTCATGGCCGGGCTTGTCCCGGCCATCCACGACTTGCTTTCTTGCTAAATTGAAAGACGTGGATGCCCGGCACAAGGCCGGGCATGACGACTGATAGTCCGCGCAACCAATTGGATTTGATTTATTCAGATGCAATCTTGAGCGCGCGCAGCCGCGTCGGCTTGTCGATCAGGAGATCACGGGCGGCGTCGGCGGTCATCGGTTCGCCGAAGGCGAAGCCTTGCGCGTATTCGCAGCCAAGCTGGTAGAGCTCGACCGCGTCGAAGTCGGTCTCCGCGCCTTCCGCGACGACTTCCATACCGAGATCGTGCGCCAGCGCGATGATCGATCGCAGGATCACCGGCCGCGTGCCGCGCGGCGTGGTGCGCACGAACGACTGGTCGATCTTGATCGTGTCGAACGGGAAGCGCTGCAAATAGGCGAGCGAGGAATGGCCGGTGCCGAAATCGTCCAATGACAGGCCGGCGCCGAGTTCCTTGATGCGCGTGAGCATCTGCGCGGCATGCTCGGGATTTTCCATCACGAGCGATTCAGTGATCTCCAATTTGAGCGTGCCGCGCGCCAGCGCCGTCCGTGACAGGACGCCGCGCAGATCCTGGATCAGATCGTGCCGCAGCAATTGGCGCGACGACACGTTCACGCTGGCGAAGACCGGCTCGCGGGCGCGGGTGGCCGCCTGCCATTGGGCGAGCTGTTTGGCGGTGTGGTCGAGCACAAACAGGCCGAGGTCGACGATCAGGCCGATTTCTTCGGCGATGGAAATGAATTCGGCGGGCGACAGGCGGCCGAGCTTCGGGTGATCCCAGCGCGCGAGCGCCTCGAACCCGGCAATGGCGCGGTCCTCGAGCCGCACGATCGGCTGAAACAGCACCTTGATTTCCTCGCGCTCGATGGCGCGGCGCAATTCCAATTCCATGGTCAGGCGATCGGTCTTGCGCGAGCGCATTGCCGGCTTGAAGATCTCGATGCGGTCGCCGCCGATGCGCTTGGCGTAGTACATCGCCAGTTCGGCGTCCTTGAGCACTTCCTCGGTACGGTTTGACTGGTTCTCGGCGAGCGCCAGTCCGATCGACGCGGTCAGGAAGATCTCGCGGTCGTTGAAGGCAATCGGCGCGCGCAATGTGCGCCGGATTGTCTCGGCGAAAGCCACGATGCGCGCGGGCTCGCGTTCCGACAGCACGATCAGCGCGAACTGGTCGCCAGACAGCCGCGCCAAAGTATCCTGCGGCTTGAGCAGGCGGGACAGCCGGCGCGCAATGGTCAGCAGAATTAAATCGCCGACCGCAATGCCGACGGAATCGTTGACCTGTTTGAAGCGGTCGAGATCGACCACCACGATTGAAGGCCGGATTTGCGGGTCAGCACGGGCAAAACCGAAAGCCGCTTCCATGCGGTCGATGAACAGCTCACGATTGGGCAGACCGGTCAGGTTGTCGTGCACGGCGTCAAACAGCAGCCGTTCCTCGGCGTTCTTGAATTCGGTCACGTCGGTCATCGTGCCGACGAGGCGCACAACTTCGCCATCGGAGCCGACGACTGGACGCACCTTGAGTGCAAACCAGAGATAGTGTCCGTCGCCGGTTCGCAGCCGAAAATCCTGGGTGAGCCGGCCACGGCGTTGCTCGACGATGCCGTCGAGGGCGGCACGGAAGCGGTCACGGTCGAGCGGATGCAGCACTTCAAGCCAGGTCGCCGCCGGTCCTTCCAGCGTGCCGCGCTTGAGGCCGAGTATGTGTTCGGTTTCAGGGCTGGTGAACACTTTGTCGGCGGAGACATCCCAGTCCCAGATCAAATCGCCGGCGCCCGTGAGCGCGAGCGCGCGGCGTTCGACGTCGGAAACGATGCCGTGCGTGATGCCGCCAGCAAAGGCGTGCTGCATGACCGTGAATCCAATGAGCATTACGATCAGCACAAGGCCACCCAGCAACGCGGGACCGATAATGTCATTGGTGACAAGGCCGGTGACGGCAAAGCCGGCAGCCAACGTCCACACGACCAGAAGCAGCCATGTGGGAATGAGCAGCACGGCGCGGTCGAATCCATGTGTCGACAGGTAGATCACGAGCGCGAGCCCGAACACGGCGATGCCGGCCAGCGACATGCGGGCGATGCCGGCCGCAATGGATGGATCGAATACAGCGACTGCGATCAATGCGGCGAGTGCCGCGAGCCAGGCCATGGTGACGTGCGCATAGCGCACGTGCCAGCGCGACAGATTGAGATAGGCGAAGAGAAAGACAAGCAATGTCGCCGACAGGATCGCCTCGCCGCAAGCGCGCCAGACGCGCTCGGCGCCGGCCGACATGTCGAACACCTTGCCCCAGAAACCGAAGTCAATGCCGATATAGATCAGCACCGCCCAGCCAAGCGCGGCGGCGGCCGGAAACATCATCGAGCCTTTGACGACGAACAGGATCGTCAGAAACAACGCGAGCAAGCCGGCGATGCCGATGACGATGCCGTAGTACAAGGTGAACGAGTTCACCTTGTCCTTGTAGGCGTCCGGTTCCCACAAATAGATCTGCGGCAGTTTGTCGGTGCGCAGCTCGGCAACGAAGGTGATGACGGTGCCGGGATCGAGCGTGATACGGAACACATCGGCCGTGGTGCCCTCCTGGCGAACGGGACGGTCGCCGGTTGAGGGCGTGATGCCCGCGATGCGCGACAGGCCGAGGTCGGGCCAGAACAGGCCGGAGCCGACCATGCGATAGTGCGGCACAACGATGAGGCGGTCGATCTGCTCGTCGCTGTTATTGGTGAGCGCGAACACCGCCCAGTTGCTGTTGCCCTCGCGTGCACGCACCTCGATGCGGCGCACGATGCCATCCGGACCCGGCGCGGTGGACACCTGGATGCGGTCGCCTTCGGTTTTTTGAAGTTCCGTAGCCGCCGTCAAATCGATCGCCGCGGCATCGAGCCGCACGTTTACGGCCTCGACCGCGCGCGCAGCCGGAACCACCAGCAGCGCGGCGACGAGCGCGAGTGCAATCGCTGCCAAACGGCTATTCAAAATCAAAACAAAACCCCCGGCCGCGACAGCGCCTCGCAGCCTGCGGCTCCGGCATTGCCGACGGTGAAAATCTGCAAACAATCGCACCCTGCTGCGTTTTTAAGTCCGACATTGCGCCGATTTCGCGGCTTCTGAAGAAATGGACGCCGAGTCAAAGTGTTAGCACGATTTTGCCGATATGGGTGCTGGTTTCCATAAGTGTATGGGCTGCAGCCGCTTCGCCCATGGGAAATGTCTTGTAGATGACGGGTTTGACCGTCCCGGCTGTCACGAGCGGCAGCACGTTGTCCTCGACCGCCCGCGCGATGGCGCCTTTGTCGGCGACCGAGCGCGCGCGCAAGGTTGAGCCGGTATGGTGCAGCCGCTTGAGCATGATCCGGCGGAAATCCACCGTCGCCTTCGGGCTGCCCTGAAATGCGATTTGCACGATGCGCCCCTCCACCGCGGCCGCTTCGTAATTGCGCGCGATGTAGTCCCCACCCACCATGTCCAGTATAACCTCGGCGCCCTTGTCTCCGGTCGCAGCCTTGGTCGCGGCGACAAAGTCCTCGGTCTTATAGTTAACGGCGACATCGGCCCCAAGCTTGCGACAGGCCTCGCATTTTTCCGCTGAACCGGCGGTGGTGATCACACGCGCGCCGAACGCCTTGGCAAGTTGGATGGCCGTGGTGCCGATGCCGGATGAGCCGCCGTGCACCAGCAGCGTTTCGCCCTTTTTGAGACCACCACGTTCGAACGCGTTGTGCCAGACCGTGAAGAACGTTTCCGGTATCGCAGCCGCTTCGACCATCGAAAGGCCCGAGACCGGCAGCGCGTGGGTTTCGTGCGCGAGGCAATATTCGGCGTAGCCGCCGCCAACCACGAGCGCCATGACCTTGTCGCCAATTTTCCAGCGCTTGACGCCAGCGCCCAACGCAACAATTTCGCCGGCGATTTCCAACCCGGGAATGTCGGGTGCGCCGGGCGGGGGCGGGTAGAGACCCATGCGCTGCATCACGTCGGGGCGGTTCACGCCGGCGGCAGCGACTTTCACCAGGATCTCGTCCGGCAGCCGGCTTTGGCAAGCGGGCGTTGTTCAGGGACCAGCATGTCCGGACCGCCGGCGGATTTGATGCCGATTGCGGTCATTTGATTTGGCAGTGCGGCCATCGGTTCCTCGTATTTTCTGCAAATTGGAGGGCTCTGTGTAGGCGCGCCTCGCCGATGTGACAACCCGGACCGCCGTGGCTAGATTTCGCCCGCAGGAGGTGGCCCATGCCGGCGATCGATGAAGACGACAAACCGAAGAAGAAGATTGCACACGAGATCGGCCAGGACCTCACTTTGCTCTCCGTGGATGAACTCGCGGCGCGTGTGCAGCTGATGCGCGACGAGATCAACCGGCTCGAGGCCGACATGGCGAAAAAGCGCGTTTCGCGCTCGGCCGCCGATCAATTTTTCAAGCGGTGATGCGAGGGACGATCATCGCTGGCGAAATGGTATTGGCGTGCTGGTGCGCCGAAAAAATATTTGGCATTGCGCGCATACGCTTAAGCTGTCGTTAAGCTTTCTCGACCATTACTGGCATTGTCCATCTTCATGTGGACGTTGAGTGGCTCCTGTCCACTCTGTTTGACGCCTCCCTGTTATCAACTTTGAGCCGCCGGCAACGGCGGCTCCTTTTTTTGTCCCAAAATGGATCAGCCGCTGCCGTGCGCGGCCGTTCGTATTTGCGCGGAAACTATATCGCGATGTTAACCATATCGCCGTCTGGACACGGCTGCATCGCGCGCGTCATGCTTACCCAATCGTATACGGGGCGCGTTCGGCTCCGCGGTGAAGTGAGGCGTCGCGTTATGTCCGAAAAATCAGAAAAACCATTCAGCGAAACGCAAACGGTGTCATTCGGAGAGCGGCTAGCGAGTTCGCAGGCATTCGCCGATTTGTTCCGTGATGGAATGGCGCTGGTCGAGGAGACCGCGACTTATCTCGATGGCCCCGGCCGCCAGGAATCCAAGAAACTGGAACGTGCGGCGGCGCTCGCTTATGCCACCGAAAGCATGCGTCTCACCACGCGGCTGATGCAGCTCGCCTCCTGGCTGCTGCTTCATCGTGCGGTGAAAGAAGGCGAGATGTCGCTCGCTCAGGCGGGCAAGGAAAAGAGCAAGGTGAAACTCGCCACCGGTGACGCGCACGATTCCACCAATCTTGAGCTGTTGCCGGTGGCGTTGCGGGACCTGATCGAACGGTCGCGAAAGCTTTACGCCAACGTGCGCCGTCTCGATGCGACGATCTACAATCAGAATGCCGCCGAACGGCCGAGCGCGGGCAATCCGGTCGAGCGCCAGCTTGGACTGTTGAAGGCCGCTTTTGGCGTGGAAAGCGTCTAGACCAGGCCTCGCCCCAAAACAAAAACCCCCGCATTGCGCGGGGGTTTTTTATTGAGAGCACCAAAGGGGCTTATTTCTTCTCGTCGGTCTTCAGGAAGCCCGAGAACTTCTTCTGGAAGCGCGACACGCGGCCACCGCGGTCGACGAGCTGCTGCTGGCCGCCGGTCCAGGCCGGGTGCGATTTGGGGTCAATATCCAGGTGCAGGACGTCACCTTCTTTGCCCCAGGTGGAGCGGGTGGTGAATTCACTGCCATCGGTCATGATCACTTTGATGGCGTGGTAGCCGGGATGGATGTCGTGCTTCATTGTTTCTGTTCCGGGGCGCAAACGCGCCAGTAAAAGCGGGATTTGGCGGCTGCTATACAGGACCCGGACGCGGGCGGCAAGCCGCTGCGATTGACCGCCATCAAGGCCGCAAGGCATTAATGGGGCAAGCGTCGGGGCGACAACAAAAGGGCGTCGCATGAGTTTTTCGAGCGATGGGCGGGGCCTCGACGTCGCCGGTGCGCCAGCGTCCGGCGCGCGGGGCAAGGTCAAACTCAGGCCGCTGGCCAGGCTCCTTCCATACGTCGCCAGATATAGCGGTCGCGCACTGGCCGCACTGGCCGCGTTGACCGTCGCCGCACTCACCACGCTGGTCGTGCCCTTGGCCGTCCGGCGAATGATCGATTTCGGTTTCTCCGACAAGGCGGTGCAGCTGATCGACAGCTATTTCGCGGTGATGATCCTCGTCGTCGCCGTGCTCGCGGTATCCAGCGCGTTGCGGTACTACCTCGTCACCACATTGGGAGAGCGCATCGTCGCGGATCTGCGCTCCGACGTGTTCACCCATCTCACGCATCTGTCGTCGGCATTTTTTGATGCAACGCGCGCCGGCGAAATTGTGTCGCGCCTCACGGCCGATACCACCCAGATCAAGTCGACAGTGGGCGCTTCGGTATCGATCGCCTTGCGCAATCTGGTGTTGTTCGTCGGCGGCGCCGCCATGATGGTCGTCACCAGCCCGCGGCTTTCGCTGTTCGTGCTGGGTGCAATCCCGGTCATTGTGCTTCCGCTGGTTGGCTTCGGGCGTGCAGTCCGCAAGCGGGGACGCGCGGCGCAGGACACGCTTGCCGACGCATCGGGTTACGCCAACGAACTGATCGGCGCGATGCGCACGCTGCAGGCTTTCACCAACGAAAAGCTCGCGCAGTCACGGTTCGGCGCTGCGGTCGAGCAGGCCTATGCCGCCGCGCGCGGTGCGACGAAAGTGCGGGCCATGCTCACGGCCGTGGTGATCTTCCTCGTTTTCACGAGCATCGTCGTGGTGCTTTGGGTCGGCGCGCAGGATGTTCTCACCGGCAGCATAACGCCGGGCCGGCTCGGGCAATTCGTTCTCTACGCGGTGTTTGCGGCCGGCGGGCTTGGCGAATTGAGTCAGGTGTGGGGCGAGATCGCGCAGGCGTCCGGCGCGGCCGAACGGCTGTTCGAGATTCTCGACGTCGAGCCGCAGATCAAGGCACCGGCGCGCCCCGTGGTACTGCCGAAGCCGGCGAGTGGGACTATCGAATTTCGCGACGTCGATTTCGCTTATCCGGGACGGCCGAATGTGCCGGTTCTCGACCGGTTGTCATTCCGCGTCGCGCCCGGCGAGAAGCTTGCATTGGTCGGTCCGTCGGGCGCCGGCAAGAGCACGATCTTCCAGCTTATTCTGCGTTTCTATGATCCGGTGTCGGGCAATGTCAGCTTCGATGGCGTCCGCCTGCCGGACGCCGATCCCGCGGAGCTGCGCGCGCGCATCGCGCTGGTGCCGCAGGATGCCGTGGTTTTCGGCACGAGTATCCGGGAAAATATCCAGTTCGGCCGTCCCGAAGCTACCGATGCGGAGATCGACAAGGCTGCGGAAGCCGCGCACGCATCGGAATTCATTCGGCGGTTACCTTTGGGATATGAAACGCCGGTCGGTGAGCGCGGCGTTACGCTTTCCGGCGGCCAGCGCCAGCGTATCGCAATCGCGCGGGCCATTTTGCGCAAGGCGCCGCTGTTGCTGCTCGACGAAGCGACCTCGTCGCTCGACGCTGAAAGCGAAACGCTGGTGCAGCAGGCACTCAAGCGGTTGATGCTCAATCGCACGAGCATTGTCATCGCGCACAGGCTCGCCACTGTGCAATCCTGTGATCGCATCCTGGTGCTGGACCACGGCCGCATCGTGGAGGAGGGGACGCACGCGTCACTCGCCTCGGCCGGTGGGCTCTACGCGCGTCTGGCGAAGCTGCAATTTGAAGTCGCGTAATTTACCCGCGCCACGTCATCCTGTTGACCGCGAGCCCCGAGACGGGGTTCTTGTCTTCTCCGGCCTGAACGAAGTCGTGCTTTTCATAAAAGCGGATGGCGCGGAAATTGTCCTTGTTGACGAGCAGGTAAAGTCCTTTCGGCGAAAGGCGCTTGGCCTCGTCCAGCAAGGCAAGTGCAACGTCAGAGCCCCAGTATTCCGGCGCGACCACGATCTGGTCGAGATAGGTCGTCTTGGGATCGACTGTGACGAATCCGGCCATTGTTCCATCGACATCCGCCAGCACGATCCGGGCCACAGGGACAAGTTCCTTGCGCCAGCGTTCGCGCCACCAGGCGACGCGCGCATCAAAGTCGATGTGCGCGTAATGCTTCTGCCAGGTGTGGCGCCACAGTTCGATGGCCGCATCTTCGTCGGCGGGGGAATAGGGCCGTAGCGTGCAGGTTTTCGGGCTCACCGTTCGGTCAGCTTGAACTCGATGCGGCGATTGCGCTTGTAGGCATCCTCGGTCTTGCCCACATCGATCGGCTGGAATTCGCCGAAGCCCGCAGCCACCAGCCGCTGCGGCGACACACCTTTGCCGACGAGATATTGAACGACCGAGATCGCGCGCGCGGCCGACAGATCCCAGTTCGACTTGAACGCGCCACCGGCGGCGATCTGGCGGACGTCGGTATGGCCGTCGACGCGCAGAACCCAGGCAATGTCGGCCGGGATTTGCTTTTCCAGCTCGAGCAGCGCGCCGGCCACCTTTTCGAGTTCGAGACGGCCCTCAGGCTTCAGGTCGGCTTTGCCGGTGTCGAAGAACACTTCCGACTGGAGCACGAAGCGGTCGCCGACCACCCGCACGTCGCTGCGATTACCGAGGATTTCGCGGAGCTTGCCGAAGAAATCCGACTGATAGCGCTTGAGCTCATTGACGCGCGCCGCCAGCGCCAGATTGAGCCGCTGTCCGAGCTCGGTAATCTGGCTCTGCGATTCCTTATCCTTCTTCTCGGCGGCGTCGAGCGTCTGTTCGATTGCGGCCAGTTGGCGGCGCAACGCCGCGATCTGCTGATTGAGCACTTCGACTTGCGCCAACGCGCGTGCGGAAATCTTCTTCTCGCCCTCGAGCTGACCGGTGAGTTCGGAAACCTTGCCCTGTGCAGCGGTGACGCCGGCGCCGGCGTTCTCGGCTGTTCCCTTGAGACGGTCGCGCTCGTTTTCGGTGGTGGCAAGCGTCGCGCGCAATTGCGCGAGCTGATCCTCGAGATTGGTTTTGCCGGATTTCTCCATCGACAGCAGTTCGGTCAGCTGCGCGATCTGCGCATTCAACCGGCCGAGCGCGGTGTCCTTGCCGGCGACTTCCTGCTGCAAATAAAACTGCACCACCACGAACACGGTGAGCAGGAAAATGATGCCGAGGATCAACGTCGACAGCGCGTCGACGAAGCCCGGCCAGTAATTCATGCCGCTGTCGCCGCGGCGCGTTCGTGCAAGCGCCATGGATTTCAACTCAACGGTTCACGTTCCCGGCGCACCATGACTTCCAGAAGCTTCTTGATCTCGCGTTGCTGCTCGGCCTGGGAGTCGACCCAGTCGCGGATCATCTGCTGTTCTGTGCGCATATGGTGCACGAGGCCCTGGATCGCCTCGGCCAGATTGGCCATGGCGGCGGATGCCGATTTCCCGGCGCCCGCCTGGTCGACCGCTTCGCGCAGGCGCTCGATCGCCGAGCGTACTTCTCCGGTAACGCCGGCGGCGACCGCGGGCTCGGCAGCCTGGTCGTAGACGGTGGTCGAGAGCCAGTCCTCGAGTTCCGTGTAGAAGCGGTTCTGCGCCTGGCTGGATTGCAGATCGAGAAATCCGAGCACGAGCGAACCGGCAAGTCCGAACAGCGAGGAGGAAAATGAAATCCCCATTCCGGAGAGCGGTGCGGCAAGTCCTTCACGCAGGGAATCGAACATGCTGCCCGCGTCGCCGCTCGCCTTGAGGCCCTGAATCACGCCGCCGACCGAGCTGACGGTTTCGATCAGGCCCCAGAAGGTGCCGAGCAGGCCGAGAAACACCAGCAGGCCGGTCATGTAGCGGGAAATATCGCGCGCCTCGTCGAGGCGGGTTGCGATGGAATCGAGGATGCCGCGCATCAATTGCGCCGACATCGCCATGCGGCCGACGCGGCTGCCGAGGATGGCGGCCATCGGCGCCAGCAGTACCGGGGCGCGATCGACGGCGAGCCCGGGATCGGCAAGGCGGAAATTGTTGACCCACGCGATTTCCGGGTAGAGGCGCAACACCTGCCGCGCCGACAGAAGAATTCCGATCGCTTCCACGCCGATAATGAGCGCGTTCAAGCCCGGATTGGACATGAAGGCGACTTCGATCTGCTTGTGCAGCACGAAGGCAACCAGCCCGACCAGGATGACGAAGACCAGCATCCTGAACAGGAAGACGCGGGGGGATGACAGCTTGAGTGGATCGAGTTCTTTGGCCATGAGACTTACATGCAACTTAGATGTTGATGTCGAAAGAAGCGCTCTTGCGCACTATGGCACAGACCCGTGACTGGGAAAAAGCAATCGTGCCGGAACCGGTGGCCGGGTAAAGCGGCCGATTGAGTTGAAATTGCGGTGACTTAAGCCTTGGCCGCGTTTTTCAGCACTGCCAGCAGCGCTTTTTGAATAACGTCGTTGCCGGCGGCGATATGCCCCTTGTGGAACATGTCTTCGCCGCCGTCGCAGTCGGTTACGAAGCCGCCGGCTTCCCGCACAAGGATAATTCCTGCCGCCATGTCCCAGGGGTTGATGTCGCGCTCCCAATAGCCGTCGAGACGGCCGGCCGCGACCCAGGCGAGATCGAGCGCGGCCGCGCCGAAGCGACGCAGTCCGGCGACGTGTTCCTGCATCGCGCCGGTTTCCTTGCGCGACAGCGCAAGATCGCCGCGGCCTTGGTGCGGCAACCCGCAGGCGATGACGGCATCACCCAGCAGTTTCCGGCCGGCGACCCGGATCCGCTGCTCGTTGAGGAAGGCACCCTTGCCGCGCTCGGCAATGAACATGTCCTCATTGGCGGGATTGTAGATCAGGCCGGCCACCACCGTGCCTTCGCGTTCGAGTGCGATGGAGATGGCGAATTGCGGGATGCCGTGGAGGAAATTCGTGGTGCCATCCAGTGGATCGACGATCCAGGTATGGGTCTTGTCGGCGCCCTCGCGGCTGCCGCCTTCCTCGCCGAGAAACCCGTAGCCGGGCCGCGCCTTCATCAGTTCGGTATAAAGTGTTTCTTCGGCGCGGCGGTCGGCGGCGGTCACGAAATTGCCGGGGCCCTTGAGCGAGACCTGCAATTTTTCCAGTTCGCCAAAGTCGCGCTTGAGCGCGCGCGCGGCCTTGCGCGCGGCGGCGATCATGACATTGAGGAGGGCCGAGTGATGCATGCCGCGAGCGGTCTGCCCGCGAAGCCCAGCGCCGTCAAGTGCGACCGGTTGTGGTGGTCGACAGCCATTTCTTGGCGGCGGCTTCGGCGGCCGCGCGGACCGACGGGGTCTGTTTTGCGGCAAAGACATCGAGGTCGGGATCGCTGTTGCCGGCGGCCTTGGAGACCAGATGCCATTTAACCGCTTCGGTCGCGTCGGCGGGCATGCCGCGCCCGGCCATCAGGATCCGCGCCAGGCGGTTCTGTGCGATCGGGTTGCCGAGGTGTGCCGCTTTGAGAAACAGTTGGGCGGCGGCGGTCTCGTCCTTGTTGACGCCTTCGCCGTTGAACTGCGCGATTGCAAATTCAACCATCGCGTCGATGTTGCCGGCGACCGAGGCCTGCCTCATAAGCAACATTGCCTTGGTCATGTCCTTCGGCACGCCACGGCCTTCCTTGTACATGGTAGCGAGCGCGTATTGCGCTTCAGAGTTTCCGCCTTCAGCGGCCAGCGCGAAAAGATCACTGGCGCGCTTGAGGTCCTGCGGGAATTGCTGTCCTTGCAGATAGAGGAGGCCAAGGTCGTAGGCGGCGCCGGTGTGACCGAGCTTGGCCGCGGCTTCGAGCAACCGCGCGGCCTCTTCCAGGTTTCGGGTGGTCGCGCGGCCCTGGAAATTGAACATCGCCAGCGCGAACAAGGCATCACGGTCGCCTTTGGCGGCGGCCATTTTGTACCACTGGGCTGCCTTGGAATCGTCGCGGCCCACGCCAAGACCTTGCGCGTAAATTTCGCCGAGCAATGTCATGGCAGCGGGGTCATTCTGCTGCGCGCGCTTGGAGGCCTCGTTGAAGGCGGTGAGATAATGCCCGCGTTGGAAGGCGCCGTAGGCGAGATCGATGTTGCCCTGATCCGCGTTGGTGGCCGGGTTCGGTGCCGGTGCGGGCGCCGCGTTGCGCGTGACCTGCGCAGGCGCTCCCGCAACAAACAGCGTTGCGACGACGGCGCCGAGAATGAGCCGGACGGGTGGAGTCATGCCGCGGGCTCCGGCATTCCAAGAAGGCGGGACGCCTCGCTTGTTGTTGCCTTGATCGCATTCGGATCGCGCCACAAAAAATCTCCGAGCGCAATGAAGTCGGCGCCGGCGGCGACAAGGAGCGCAATTTCGTCAAGTGAAGCGGCGTATGCCACGCAGGGACATTCGAACACTTCGGCCCACCAGGCGACACGCTCCTCGATTGCCGCGAAAGCCGGTCGCGCCCCCGCAGCGTCTGGTTCACCGAACATGACGTAGTCGGCGCCTTGCTCAGCCGCGAGCATGGCATCATGGCGTGTCACCAGCCCGCCGGCGCCTGCGATGCGATCCGGCTTGAGCTGGGCAAGGGCTTCGGTGAAGGCGGCACTGCCGGAGAGATGAGCGCCGTCAGCGCCCGCACGAGCGACCAGGTCGACACGGCCATCGAGCAGCAGCGCGGCGTCCCGGTCTTGCACGGGCGCGGCCATCGCCTTGGCGCGGTTGATCAACGTACGCTCGTCGGAATCGGCCAGGCGCAGGAGGACGGCGGCGACATCGCCGGCGTCCATGGCCGAACTCAGTTGCAATGAAAAAGCGGACGCATCCGAGATCGGCGGCGTAGTCAGATAGAGGCGGGGCGCCGGGCGCGGGGCCGCCTGTTTAGGTCGCGAAGCCATGGTGTCCGCATGCTAGCTCAATCGGGCGGAAAATTGACCTGCGATATTCTGTCAGCCACCGGCCTTTGCGAATGCCGCAAGCTCCTGGGCGACAGCGGCTACCACGCCGTCCCAATCGCCGATTTGCGATTGCCGGAACAGCCGGGCACTTGGATACCAAGGGCTATCCGCGCGCCCGCGCATCCACCGCCAATCCTGGATCTGCGGCAGCAGAAGCCACAGTGGCTTGCCCATGGCGCCGGCCAGATGCGCCACCGCTGTGTCGACCGAAATCACCAGATCGAGCTCGCCGATGACGGCGGCGGTGTCGGCGAAGTCCGACAACGACGATTCGAGGCGCAGGATTGGCAATTTCTCGAGGGCGGGAAGATCGGCCTCACGGTACTCGCGTTGCAGGCTGACGAACGCGGCGCCGCCGACGGACAGAAGCGGCGCCAGCCGCGACAATGCGACGCTGCGGTTATGGTCATTCTTGTGGTCCGGCCGGCCTGACCAGACCAGCCCCACGCGCGGGCGCTTCGAGCCTGACAGCCGCGTGCGCCATGCCTCGATGCGCCCGGCCGGCGCATGCAGATAAGGCACCGACGCCGGAATGCTGGCAAGCGTGGTGCCGAAGGCCAACGGCAGACTCATCAATGGGCAGTGCACATCAAATGGCGGCAACGCGTCGCCACGAGTGAGTATCGTGAGGCCTTCCGCGAGCCCGCCGATCAACGGCCGAAGACTGTCCGGCACTTCCAGGATGACCTTAGCGGCCTTGGCCGTCACCATTGGAAGGTAGCGCACGAACTGGATGCTGTCGCCGAATCCCTGCTCGGCGTGCAACAGGATATTCTTGCCGGCGAGATCCTCGCCGCGCCATTGCGGCTGCGCGAATCCGCGCGAAACGAGTTCGGTCGCTCCGCGCCAGCGCCATTCGTAATCATCCCAGCCACGCTCGAAATCGCCGAGCGCGAGACACAGTAGGGCTTTGTTCCAATGTCCTTGCGGGAGATCGGGCTCGAGCGCGATGGCGCGATCGAAACTCTCGAGCGCCTCGTCAGGCCGATCAAGGTAATTCAGCGCAAGCCCGCGATTAACAAGAGCGGATGCATAGGGCTTTTGGGCAATCGCACGGTCGTAATCGGCAAGTGCTTCAGCGGGGCAATTGAGTTCGACCAGCGCGTTCGCGCGGTTGCCGTAAGCCTGGGCAAAGTCAGGCCGCATCGCCAGCGCACGTTCGTATTCCTTGATTGCGTCCCTGAAAGAGCGCATCTCGTGGAAGACATTCCCGCGTGCGACCGCCGCCTCGGGGTATTCAGGCTTGAGGACCAGTGCGCGATCACAGGCAGCGAAGGCTTCGTCGAAACGTTTGAGGTCGCGCAAGACGAGGGCGCGGCCAAGATGGGCTTCCGCATCATCGGGAGCCAGCGCGAGAGATCGGTCCAGGCTGTCCAGCGCCTCCGTCGGCATCTTGCGATCGCGCAACAGATGACCGCGCTCTTTCAGTGCGGGTGCGTGTTGAGGCCGATGCGCGAGCGCGCGGTCGAAGCTTGCCAGCGCCTCATCGGCGCGCTTGAGCGCGATCAGGCATTTACCGCGATTGACCAGCGCATCGGCGTAGTCTGGCTGTAGCGCCAGCGCCTGATCGTAGCTGGCAAGAGCATCCTCGTTGCGGCCAAGATCGAACAGGGCGTTGCCACGGTTGTTGATGGCCTCGGCATAATCGGGCTGGACGGCTACTGCGCGCTCGAAGCTTTCAACAGCGTCCTGCGTGCGCTTGAGTGCGCGCAATGTATTGCCACGATTGTTCAGGGCCCCGGCATAATCCGGTTTGAGTGCGATCGCCCGCTCATAGCTCTTGAGCGCCTCGTCATGCCGTTCGAGCGCCGCCAGAACGGTGCCGTAATTGGAGTGGGCGGCCGCCGACCGCGCATTGGTCTTGAGCGCGCGCGCGATCAGTTTGAGCGCCTCGGCCGCGTCCCCGCGCTGATGCATGAGGACGCCGCACAGATGCAACGCGTCGAAATTGCCGGGTTGAATCGCGAGGACTTGCCGGTACAGCGCCTCGGCTTCGTGCAACTGCCCGCGCTGATGGTGCGCGGTCGCGCGCCGAAGCACGTCGACGAGGGCGGCATTTCCGGAGGGCGGCCTGATCTGCGGTTTCGGCATGGGCTCGCAGGCGTTGCGAAAGCGACGGGAAACGCAACGTCACCACGCCGGCGCCGCAGCCGGCGAATCATGCGCGAGATTATTCGCTTGTCGTGCCCGCGTCCAAGTTAACGCGGAGCCGGCCTCACGGCATCGGGATCGGGCCCATATCCTTCGGCACTTTGTAACCCTTCTGCACCGCCGGGCGCGCGGCGATGGTTTCATACCAGCGCTTGACGTTCGGGTATTGCTTCAGGTCGATCGTCTGCCACTCGAAGCGCGAGATCCACGGCCAGATCGCAATATCGGCAATGGAATACTGATCGGCAACGAACTCGCGGCCCTCAAGGCGCGTGTTGAGTACCTTGTAGAGTCGTTGCCCTTCTTTCAGGTAACGCTCTTCGGCATACGGCGCCTTGCCCTTGTTGTATTTCACGAAGTGATGCACCTGGCCAAGCATCGGCCCCGGGCCGCCCATCTGCCACATCAGCCACTCGATCACCTTGTAGCGGCCTTCGCCGGACTTCGGCAGCAACTTGCCGGTCTTGTCCGCGAGGTAGATCAGGATAGCACCCAACTCCATCAGCGACATATTGTTGTCGCGGTCGACGATGGCGGGGATGCGGTTGTTCGGCGCGATCTTCAGAAATTCCGGCGTGAATTGTTCGTCCTTGGAAATGTCAATTGCATGCACAGTGTAGGGCAGGCCGACTTCTTCCAGCATGATGGAAGCCTTGCGGCCGTTTGGGGTCGTCCAGGTGTAGAGATCGATCACAGGAGCTTCCTATTGTGGGAAAATTTTCGACTGGGCGGTCTTAACCCTCTCCCCTTGTGGGAGAGGGTGGCGAGTGCGAGCGATAGCGAGCACGAGCCGGGTGAGGGGGCCGGGCTCTACTTTTGACATTGACCCCCTCACCCGCCTCGCTCACTTCGTTCGCTCGGCACCCTCTCTCACAAGGGGAGAGGGGAAGAAAGAGGAAAATTACGCCGCCTTTTTCTCCATATCGGCCTTCCATTGGCCGAGCGCGGCAAGTCCGTTCATCTTTGCACGATGCGAAAATGCGCGCTGGGCCGCGGCCACGTTTTCGGTCTTGCCCTTCCATGTCGTCTGCGGCGCATGCTGGAGCGCGCGTCCGTAGGAGAAGGTCAGTGCCCACGGCAGATTGCCGATCTTGTTCATGGCATCAAGATGGGCCGTGGCCTCTTCGTCGCTTTGCCCACCGGACAGGAACGCAATGCCCGGCACGGCGCCCGGCACGCAGTTCTTGAGCACCTTGACGGTTTTTTCCGCGACTTCCTCGATCCCGGCGCGTTTGCCGTTCTTCTTGCCGGAGATGACCATGTTCGGCTTGAGCACGATGCCTTCGAGCGCGACGCGCTGGAAATAAAGCTCCTCGAACTGGAGCTTCAGCACCAATTCCGTCACCTGCTGGCAGCGGTCGATGTCGTGATCGCCGTCCATCAGCACTTCGGGTTCGACGATCGGGACGATCTGCGCCGCCTGGCACAGCGCGGCATAGCGCCCGAGTGCGTGGGCGTTCGCGCGCATGCATGCATATGTCGGAATGCCGGCGCCGATATCGATGACAGCGCGCCACTTCGCGAAGCGTGCGCCTTGCTCGTAATATTTTGGCAGCCGGTCGGCGAGCTTGTCGAGGCCGATGGTGACGACCTCGCCCGGGCACATCGGCAGTGGCTTGGTGCCTTCGTCGACCTTGATGCCCGGAATTGCGCCGGCCTTCTTGATCAACTCGACTAGCGGCGTGCCGTCCTTTGCCTTCTGCCAGATCGTTTCATCGTAGAGAATGACGCCGGAGATATGCTTCATCCCATCGGCTGAACGGAAGAGCATCTCGCGATAATCGCGGCGGCTGTCCTCGGTGGACTCAACGCCGATCGCGTCGAAGCGCTTCTTGATGGTGCCAGCGGATTCGTCCGCGGCCAGGATGCCCTTGCCGGGCGCCACCATGGCCATCGCCACTTTGTTCAGTTCATCGAGATTCATTGCCCTCTCCCTCTCATTCGTCATTCCGGGGCGCGCCGAAGGCGCGAACCCGGAATCCAGATGCTTGAACCCGGTTCTGGATTCCGGGTTCGCCGCTCCGAGGCGCCCCGGAATGACCGGAAACCTCTTGCAACTACTTTATCCGCAACACCTCGACCCCGGGCAAGGCCTTGCCTTCCAGCCATTCCAGGAAGGCACCGCCCGCGGCGGAAACATAAGTAAGCCGATCGGTGACCCCGGCGACATTCAGCGCAGCGACTGTATCGCCGCCACCGGCTACCGAGACAAGCTTGCCAGCCTCGCTCAGTTCCGCGGCGGCCTCTGCAACTTCCACGGTGCCATTGTCGAATGGTTCCATTTCAAAGGCGCCGAATGGGCCGTTCCACACCAGCGTCTTCGCGCGCGCGAGCACGGAGACGGCCTGCTCGACGCTGCGCGGACCGATATCGAGGATCATGTCATTGGCGCCGACTTTGTCCACGTCGACGACACGCGAGGGCGCATGCGCCTCGAACTTTTCGGCCACCACCACATCGACCGGAAGAACGATTTCGCGCTTGGCGGATTTGGCCTTGGCCATGATGTCGCGGGCGGTGCCCACAAGATCGGCCTCCGCTAGCGACTTTCCGATCGTCTTTCCTTGCGCGAACAAAAAGGTGTTGGCCATGGCGCCGCCGATGATCAGCGCGTCAACTTTGTCCAGAAGATTGCCAAGGAGATCAAGTTTGGTTGAAATTTTTGCGCCGCCCACGATCGCCGCGAGCGGGCGTTCGGGATGCTCGAGTGCCTTGGTGAGGGCTTCAAGCTCCGCTTGCATCGTCCGCCCCGCGTATGCGGGAAGTTTGTGACCGAGGCCTTCCGTTGACGCGTGCGCGCGGTGCGCCGCAGAGAATGCGTCGTTGACCCAGATGTCGCCGAGTTTCGCCAGCGCGGCGACGAAAGCTGGATCATTCTTCTCTTCGCCGGCGTGGAAACGGGTATTTTCAAGACACAGAATGTCACCCGGCTTCATGGCGGCAACCGCACGCTCAGCTACGTCGCCGATGCAGTCGTCGGCGAATTTCACCGGGCGCTTGATGATCCGTGCGACCTCCGGCAGCGACCGGCTTCAGCGATTGTTTCGGATCGCGCCCCTTCGGACGGCCGAAATGCGAGAGGAGGATGACCTTGCCGCCCTTGTCGGCGATTTCGGTGATCGCCGGCGCCGCGCGCTCGATGCGGGTCGAATTCAGTGACGACGCCGTTCTCCACCGGCACATTGAGGTCAACGCGCACCAGGATGCGTTTCCCCTTTACGTCAACGTGGTCGAGGGTGCGGAAACTGCTCAAGACGTAGATCCGGAGTGGCCGTCGGAAGGCGGGGAGTAACCGGGATCGGCGGGTGTTCCCTCGGGTTGTTTTCGGACCTTTTCGCCCCGCGAGAACGTGAAGACGATAATGCTGCACAATACGATCAGAGCGGCAATGCCCAGCACACTCGACCAAGCCATGGCGCAATTCTCTCTCGTCTAATCGTGCTCGGCTATAGCAGCTTGCCCATCGCGACGGCAGTGTCCGTCATGCGGTTGGAGAAGCCCCACTCGTTGTCGTACCACGACATCACGCGCACGAAAGTGCCGTCCATGACCTTCGTCTGGTCCATGTGGAATATGGACGAACGTGGATCGTGATTGAAATCGAGCGAGACGTTCGGATCGTTGGTGTAGCCAAGGATGCCTTTGAGTTGCTGTTCGGCCGCACGCTTGATCGCGCCGTTCACTTCATCCTTGCTGGTCGCCTTCTTGGCGACGAACTTGAAATCGATCACCGAAACATTCGGTGTCGGCACGCGGATGGAAACGCCGTCAAGCTTCCCGTTGAGCTCAGGCAGAACGAGGCCGACGGCCTTGGCGGCGCCGGTCGAGGTCGGGATCATGTTCAGCGCGGCGGCGCGGGCGCGGTAGAGATCCTTGTGATAGGTGTCGAGCGTCGGCTGGTCGCCGGTGTAGGAATGGATCGTCGTCATGAATCCCTTGTCGATCCCGACGGCATCGTTCAGCACCTTGGCGACCGGCGCGAGGCAGTTGGTCGTGCAGGACGCGTTCGAAACGATCTTGTGATCCTTGGTCAGCTTGTCGTGATTGACGCCGTACACAACAGTGAGGTCGGCGCCGTCTGCGGGCGCGGAGACCAGCACGCGCTTGGCACCAGCGGTCAGATGCGCAGACGCCTTGTCCTTGGCGGTGAACAGGCCGGTGCACTCCATGGCGATGTCGATGCCGAGATCCTTCCACGGCAGCTTTGACGGGTCGCGTTCGGCGGTGACCTTTATGGCGCCGTTGCCGAGGCTGATGGTGTCGCCCTTGACGGTGACTGTGCCGGGAAAGCGGCCGTGCACGCTGTCATAGCGCAGCAAGTGGGCATTGGTTTCGACCGGGCCGAGATCGTTGACGGCAATAACCTCGATGTCCTTGCGGTCGGCTTCGGCGATAGCGCGCAAGATGTTGCGGCCGATGCGGCCAAACCCGTTGATGGCTACACGAACTGTCATTTTAGTCGCTCCCGGCTCTTTCCGTCTGCTGCGGCCGCTCGGACCACAGCTGTATATAGTCTTCCGTTACGTCTTCCCAAGCTTGCCTAGCGCTGCATTTGCGATCGCCTCGGCGGTAATCCCGAACTTCTTGTAGAGTTCCTTGTACGGGCGCGCTGGCGCCGAATGAGGTCATGCCCACAAAGATGCCATCGGATCCGATGATCGCGTCCCAGCCCTGACGCACAGCGGCTTCCACGCCGATCTTGACCTTGGCGTTGCCGATAATGGCGCGCCGGTATTCCTCTTTCTGCTCCGCGAACAATTCAAAGCACGGAACCGAAACCACGCGCGCTGCAACGCCGCGTTCCGCCAGCAGCTTGGCACCTTCAACTGCAATGGCGACCTCAGAACCGGTGGCGAATATCGAAACATCGGCATGACCGTCCGGTCCGGCGATTTCGTAGGCGCCGCGCGCACAGATATTGTCGGCATCGAGGCGGTTGCGGAGCTGCGGCAAATTCTGTCGTGTCAGCGCGAGCACGCTCGGCCTGTCATTTGCTTCGAGCGCGAGTTGCCAGCACTCTGCTGTTTCCACTGCATCGCATGGACGGAACACCAGCAAGTTCGGGATTGCGCGCAGCGCGGCGAGATGCTCGACCGGCTGATGCGTGGGCCCGTCTTCGCCGAGGCCGATGGAATCGTGAGTCATGACATGAATGACTCGTTTGCCCATCAGCGCGGCGAGCCGGATCGCCGGCCGGCAGTAGTCGGAGAACACCAGGAAGGTTCCCGAATAAGGAATGATGCCGCCGTGCAGCGCCATGCCGTTCATAGCGGCAGCCATGCCGTGCTCGCGGATGCCGTAGTGGATGAAGCGGCCGGAAAAATCTTCGGCCGAAATGGCCTTCATCGACTTGGTGCGCGTGTTGTTCGAGCCCGTGAGGTCGGCTGATCCGCCGATCATTTCCGGCAAAGCCGGGATCAGACTTTCGAGCGCGAACTCGCAGGCCGTGCGCGTCGCAATTTCCTTCGGCGTTGCGGCGAGGCTCTCCTTCACCGCGCGCACCGCGCCGGCGAGCGCTTGTTGCGAAATATCTCCACGCATGCGGCGCTCGAATTCGGCGCGCTTGGCGCCGTCGAGTGCGGTGAGCCGCTTGCTCCAGTCGGCGTGCGCGGCTTTCGAGCGCGCACCGGCTGCGCGCCAGGCGTTCAAAATATCCGCGGGCACTTCAAATGGTGCCGGCGTCCAGCCGAGGCGTTCACGTGCGCCTTTGACTTCGTCGCCGCCCAGGGGCGAGCCATGCGACGATGCCTTGCCGGCCTTGGTCGGCGCGCCGAAGCCGATCGTGGTCTTGCAGGCGATGAGGACTGGCTTGTCTGACTTTTGCGCTTTCTCCAGCGCCGAACTGATTGCCGCTGGATCGTGTCCATCGACGCGCGATGCGCTCCAGCCGGCGGACTCGAAGCGCTTGATCTGATCGACGCTGTCGGAGAGCGACAACGCGCCGTCGATAGAGATGCCGTTGTCGTCGAACAGCACGATCAGCTTGTTGAGCTTCAGGTGACCGGCGAGCGCGATCGCTTCCTGGCTGATGCCTTCCATCAGGTCGCCGTCGGACGCGATCACGTAGGTCTTGTGATTGACGACACTATCGCCGAACTCCGCAGCCAGATGCTTTTCCGCAATCGCCATGCCGACGGCATTAGCGAGGCCCTGGCCGAGCGGGCCGGTGGTCGTCTCAGCGCCCGGCACGTGCCCGTATTCGGGATGGCCGGCGGTGATAGAGCCGAGCTGCCGGAAGCGCTTGATCTGTTCGATCGTCATCGCTTCGTAGCCGGTCAGATAAAGCAAGGCGTACAGCAGCATCGAGCCATGGCCGGCCGACAGCACAAAGCGGTCGCGGTCGGCCCATGTGGGGCTCGCCGGATCGAATTTCAAAAACCGTGTGAACAGGACGGTCGCCACGTCGGCCATGCCCATCGGCATTCCGGGGTGGCCGGATTTAGCCTGTTCCACGGCGTCCATTGCCAGCGCGCGGATGGCGTTGGCCATGCTGGCATGGGCAATGGCGGGGCTAGCGGCCGGTTGCTCGCGACGCTCTGAGGGCGCCGCGGCTGCCGTCGGTGAGGCTTTTACACTCATGGAAAGGGCCTTTTGGCGGGCTGGATAGCATGTGAGGCCCTTGAGTCAATGTGACCGCCGCCGCGCCGCGATGCCATGCACAGGACGACGAAAACAGCTGGGCAAATCCCCCGCCGAGCGTTGACGCCATGGTCGTGCAGCACGTAAGATTTTTTGCCTAAATATCTGCTGCCGCAAGAGTTTTTGTGCGGAAAAGGCGATGTCAGAGCAAAGCGCAATCGATGCCGCAGTCAAGCGTCTGGCCCTCGCGCTCGACGCGCTTGATGCCGCTGTCGAGCGGCGAAAGCAGGCGGACCGCAACGAAGAGGGCCTCGCCGCGCAGGTCCAGGCGCTCGGCGTCGACCGCACTCGGCTGGCCGCAGCACTCGACGGCGAGACCGCGCGCTCGCGGCGGTTGGAAACAACCAATCGCGAGATCGCCGACCGGCTCGACTCGGCGATTGCCTCAATTCAGTCAGTCCTCGATTTGCACGAGTAAGATCATGGCCCAAGTCATCGCCAGCATTGCCGGTCGCCAATTCCGTCTCGCTTGTGAGGACGGCCAGGAAGAGCACCTCCAGGCGCTTGCGAAGGACATCGATCAACGCGTCATCGATCTTCGCCGCAAGTTCGGCGAAATCGGCGATACCAGGCTCACGGTGATGGCGGCGCTGATGCTCGAGGACGAGCTGGTTGAAGCTACGGAGAAAATGCGCCGCCTGGAAGATGAGATCGCCGCCTTGCAGGACGCTCGCCTTGTCGCGGGCGATCGCGCCAGGGCCGCCTCCGATGCGGTGGTCGGCGCTTTCAATTCTGCCGCCGAGCGCATCGAAGGCATCACCAAGAAGCTCAACCAGACGGTCGGCAACGGCGGCGTGCCGATCGGGTGAGGCCGTTTTAACCTCTCTTTGCAAACCGCCCAATGTGCTGTGGCGCCCGTCCTGCTTAATGACTACATTGCAAATGCGGGGCTGCGAGGTGCGACGGAGATAATTCCCCGGGGCCTTACGATCCTAACGGGAGCTGTCCCTGGCCGGGACCGTGGTTTCGGTCATATGGCGCCCACCTACTTATGTAGGTTCCCGGGATCACACTCCGACGGCCATCGCGGCTCCGTACTCATTTGTTCGCCGACCTTTCGCCGTCACCCTGAGGTGCGAGCGACCGAAGGTCGCGAGCCTCGAAGGGCGACGGCCGTTCATCCTTCGAGGGCCGCTTCGCGGCCACCTCAGGATGACGGATTTGAGTCAGACAGAAACAGAAAGTTCGAAAGCCAAACTGCGTGCCGAGGCGTTGGCGCGGCGCGAGGCCCTGCCGGCGCCTATGCGCGCCGCGGCGGCCGAGACCATTGCCACGCGTTCGTTCCCGTTGCGCATCGAACGTGGGATGATCGTGTCCGGATTTTCTCCGATGAAGAGCGAGATCAATCCGGTGCCGCTGATGCGCAAGCTCGCCGATGCGGGCGCGCGCCTGGCACTGCCGGCAATCGCCGGACGCGGCAAGCCGCTGATCATGCGCGCCTGGAGCTTCGGTGAACCGCTCGCGTCCGGCCAGTGGGGCATTCGCGAGCCGGTGGCAGGGGCGCCCGAGGTCGCTCCGGACATTCTCATCGTACCGCTTGCGGCCTTCGACCGTGCTGGCCATCGTATCGGTTACGGTGCCGGCTATTACGACATGACGATCAACGCACTGCGCGCGCGGAAACCCGTCACCGCCATCGGTATTGCTTTTGCGGCGCAGGAGATTCCGCATGTGCCCGCCACGGAGCGCGACGCGCGCCTCGATCTCGTGCTAACGGAGAACGAGACGATCGATTTTCGCGGGCGATAGCTGCATGCGTATTCTCTTTATTGGTGACGTGGTTGGTCGCTCCGGGCGCACGGTCGTTACGGAGCGGTTGCCGGCACTGATTGCCGACTGGAAGCTCGACCTCGTTGTGGTCAACGGCGAGAACGCGGCCGGCGGCTTCGGTATCACCGAGGTCATCTACAACGAGCTGATCGACGCCGGCGCCGACGCGGTCACGCTCGGCAATCACGCCTGGGATCAGCGCGAGGCGCTCGTGTTCATCGAGCGTGCGCCGCGCCTGGTGCGTCCGCTCAATTATCCGAAAGGCACGCCCGGTCGCGGCGCAGCATTGATTGACACGAAGAATGGCAAGCGCGCGCTGGTGATCAATGCCATGGGCCGAATTTTCATGGATCCGCTCGACGATCCCTTCGCCGCGGTCGAGCGCGAACTAGCCGCGTGCGCGCTGCGGTCGGGTGCGGATGCCATCATCATCGATATGCACTGCGAGGCGACCAGCGAAAAGCAGGCGATGGGTTTTTTCTGCGATGGCCGCGCCAGCCTCGTCGTCGGCACGCACACGCATACGCCCACCGCCGACGATCGTATCCTTCCCAACGGCACGGCGTTTGTGTCGGACGTCGGCATGACGGCCGATTACGACTCAATCATCGGCATGAACAAAGACGAGCCGCTCAATCGCTTCCTGCGCAAGCTGCCGGGCGCGAAATTCGAGGCATCGGGCGGCCCGGCGACGCTCTGCGGCCTCGCTGTCGAGACCGACGACGCCACCGGCCTTGCCCGCAAAGTGGGCGCTGTGCGGCTCGGCGGCATCCTGCAGGAAACACGGCCGGCATTCTGGGGCTGACGGTAAAAGCAGAGAACTGTTGACCTCGAATCGCGGCGATGATTCGGTAGGTGAAGTTGATTCGCCGGCATGTGCGGGGTCCGGCAGCGCGACCTCGGCACAGGTGCCCATGAATCTGCACGTCAACAGCAATCTCGCTCTTGAGCTGCCGGCCGATCCCGCGCATGCGGAACTCGCGCCGAAAACCAAAGTCGATCCTCGCGCCGAACTCGCCGCACAGTTCATTCCGTCGGGCGCGCGCGTCCTCGATCTCAGCGGAGATACGGCATTGCAACGCCTGTTGCCGGGCGGCTGCAATTACAGCGGCATCACGCGCGCCGGCAAGAAACGCGTGGCGTCAAGCTGCGACTTGAACGCCGGCGAGTTTCCGACCGAAGCTGCATCGAAATGCGACGTGATTGTCATGCTCGGCGTGCTCGAGCGCATTGCCGACGTGGAGAATCTCTTCACCCATTTGCGCTTCTGCAAGCGCGACATAATCCTCAGCTATTATGCAACCGATCTGGCGAAAAACGTCGACCGCAGTGCGCACGGCTTCGTCAACCACATGGGCTTCTACGATCTCGCGCAGCTTTTTGATCGCTATGGCTTCCGCATCGAATGCACCACGCCGATCGATGAGACGCAGGTGCTGATGCGACTGACGCCGACCGAATGGCTAGCGCCGGTCGCTTCGTGCAACGTTGCCGTAATTTCAGGCGATGACGGCAGTGATTTCAGCGGCCGGCTCGGCCGCCATATGATCAACGCGCTTTTGCCGGGCGAGGCGGAGGTCGATCATCTGACGTTCCGCACGCTCAGCGCGGCACGCGACAGCTATGACCTGATCGTGCTCGGTACCGGCAATGGCCTGTTTCCGCCGCTGCTCGGCGACGAAGTTTTCGACGTCCTGTCCCGCGCAAAAGCGACGGTCGGTATTTTCGGCACGCAGTGCCGCGAACTGACCCCGCGTCCGGCGCTCGACCGTCTGATCGAGCGGCTCGATACCTGGTTCGCGCGCTACGAGGACGATGTGTTGATGTACGGGCGCGGCCGCAGCAATGTGGTTCACCTCGGCGATTGGCTGATCGATCAGTTTCCGCTCACGCGGGCAACCAACGACGAGCCATTGGTCGTCAGCATCGATCTCGGGCAGGAATTGCCGCTCGACCGCGCCATCCGCACCATCCAGCAGCACAAGCAGGTCTATTCGACCGAGCCTGCGGCGCTGCTTTGCGCGCTGACCTCGGCGGAACTGGCGGCCTATGCCGAAGTGCCTGCGCGGCAGCCCGATCTTGCCGCGGGCCAGTTCCGCAGCATGTTGATCGATGTCTTCGGCCGCGCCTATCTGGAAAAGAAATTCTTCATGGTCGATCGCGACGCGGTGGTCCGCTACAAGGCACGCGTCCATCGCAACGTGGCCAAGGTCGGCAGCCGCATCGGTGCTATCCTGCGCAATGTTGCGGTTGCGGCGACCTGAAACCTTCTCTGTCATTCCGGGGCATGCGCCATCAGCGCGTTTTACGCGCGATGGTGCGTGAACCCGAAATCCAGAGGCAATCCGCAGCGCCTGTCGTGTTTCTGGATTCCGGGCCCGCGCCTTCGGCGCGTCCCGGAATGACAAGTGTGGAGTTTATTTTCTTGCGCCAGCGGCCTATATAGCGGCCGTCATCAACTCATTTCACGAGACGTGCGGACATGGCCGGTCATTCCCAGTTCAAGAACATCATGCACCGAAAGGGCAAGCAGGACAAAGTCCGCTCCAAGGTGTTCGGCAAGCTGGCGCGCGAAATCACGGTGTCTGCCAAGCTCGGATTGCCGGATCCGGCGTTCAATCCGCGTCTGCGCGCTGCGATCCTGGCAGCGCGGGCCGAGAACATGCCGAAGGACAATATCGAGCGCGCTATCAAGAAGGCATCCGGCAACGATGCCGAAAACTTCGACGAGATTCGCTATGAAGGTTACGGGCCGGGCGGCGTGGCGGTCATCGTTGAGGCGCTGACCGACAACCACAATCGCACCGCCGGCGAAGTGCGCGCCACTTTCACGAAAAACGGCGGCAATCTTGCCACCACCGGCGCGGTGTCGTTCATGTTCAATCATGTCGGCGTTGTCGAATATGACCCCAAGGTAGCGAGCGCCGACGCAATGCTGGACGCGGCGATAGAGGCCGGTGCGGACGATGTGACGTCGAACGACGACGGCCATCAGATATTCACAACAACGGAATCGCTGCGCGACGTCGCCAAGGCGCTGGAGGCGAAGTTCGGCGAGCCGCGCAAGTCGGCGCAGTTGTGGAAGCCGCAGAACACGGTCGCGCTCGATGACGAGGCCGGCGAGAAGATGCTTAAGCTGATTGAATCGCTCGACGACAATGATGACGTGCAGAACGTCTATGCCAATTTCGAAGTGTCGGACGCGCTCGTGCAGAAAATGAGCGCGTAAGATTCAGCCGCCATATTCCAAGATATAAAGGCCGGCATTGTAGTCGGTCGCGTAGATCAATCCCTGCGCATCGACGAACACGTCCGCCGACTGAATAACGCGTGCGCGGTTCGGCCGCGTGTCGGCAAGCCGTGTCGGCTGCGGCGGCACCAGCGCGCCGACCTCCTTCGGACCAAATGCATTCGACATATCGAAGACGCGGACGCCCGCATTCTGATACGTGGCGAAAATCAACGTCGACGACACAAAGCTGCCGGGTCGGTTCTCGTGAATGTTGTGCGGACCGAAATGACCGGCTTTGGCTTTGTAGTCGGCCTCCGCCGGCGTCGGAAAGCTTGCGATGCTCACCGGATTGGTCGCAACGCGGTTGTCGAATACCCAGATCAACTTCAACCCGTCTTCCTGATGATCAAGCACGGCTTCGTCGAGCACGACCAGGAGATCGCGGTCAGGCAGCGGCAGGCAATTATGGGTCCCGCCACCGAATGGCGGCGACCAATTGCGGTGCACGATCAATTCCGGTTTCGCGCGGTCGGCGATGTCGAGCACAACCATGCCGGCATCGCGCCATGCGGCGTAGGCCGTATCGCCATGGATGATGGGGTGGTGCAGGCCGTATCGCCGCGCGGGCGCCCACGATGGCGTCTCGCCGGCTGCGAGGTTCATGCCGGGAATCCACCAGCGTCCCGCTTCGCGCGGTTGCGCCGGGTCGCTCATGTCCAGCGTCATGAAGATGTAGTCGGTAAACCCGTCGAGCAGCACCGAGGCATAGGCCCAGCGGCCGCCGGTGTACCAGACGCGGTGGATGCCGCCGCCGTCGACCGGCATGAAGCCGATCTGGCGCGGCGTATCGGGTTTCGAAATGTCGTAGACGGCAAGCCCCGCGCTCCAGTCGCGCGTTCGCTTTGCTTCGGCGGTACCGACGGTCTTGCCGAGGGCGCCGCTGTAATAGGCGCGCTCGTCGGCAAATTCCGCGGCGGCAAACATGTCCTTGGCATGGATGACGAGCAGCAGGTTGTCATGCACCTGAAGGTGGATGTTCCAGGTGTTGGCCGGTGCAGCAATAAAATTCACGGCTCGCGGGCTCTTCGCATCGCGCACGTCGATGACGGAGAATCCCCTGGAGAACATGTGCCCGACATAGGCGAATCCGCGCTGCACCATCACCTGCACGGCGTCGGGCCGCCCGCCTTGGTCGGAATGGCCGATGATGCGCATGTTGCGCGCGTAATCGGGCTTCGAAAGATCGCTCATTTGTATGCATCCAGAAAATGCGGCACTGCAATCCAGTCCAGCATCGCGCCGTCGTCTTGCAACAGGTCATGCATGCGCCGGTCTTCGTCGGTCTTGAGGTTGACGCCGAGATGGGTGCCGAGCTTGCGTCCGTGCAGCACGATGGTGTTGCCGATCGGCTGACGCTCTTCATTGTAGGCATCGAGCGCATCGTCGATGTTGTCGTGGTTGCGCAGCGCCTTCGCCAGCGCCTGTGCATCGGTGCCCGCCTTGGCCATGCCGAAACCCATATGTGGCCGTGCATTCGCTGCGGCATCGCCGACCATGGCGACCCGCCCGTACACGATGGACGGCGCGGTGAAATCGTAGATCGGCGTGACGAATGGCTGCTTGATCTTCATCAGCGAGTTGAGCAAGGCCGGCGGCAAGATTTCACGCGCATCCTTGTACATGTCGGCGATCAGATCCTTGCGGATCAGCGGCGGCGGCACCGAATATTCGTGCTGCACGCCGTTTTCGTCCACGTTCATCTCGCGCAGTTTCGCAGCGTCGGCGACGCGGTACCAGATGAAATTGAAGCGGCGTCTGCCGGGGCGAAGATCATTGTCGAATCCGGCAATCGGGTAAGTGATCACCTGCTGATGCTCGGGCAGGTAAAACGTGAACAGCGGATAGATGCTATTCAAGGTTTCGGGCTCGAGGTCGGCTTCGTTCGGCGCGCCACGCCAGATGTAGTAGCCGGCGTAGACCGGCTGCACTTCCGGCGCCATCTGCGCGCGGACGCTGGAACGAATGCCATCGCCACCAACGAGAATGTCGGCGTGCTCGACGCGCCCGCCGGAAAATTGCACGCGCACGCCGCGTTCGTCCTGATCGACGCGTTCGAAATTCCAGCCGAGGTGATAGTGCGCTTCGTCGATCGTGTCGCGCAGTAGGCGCTGGAGCCGGTCCCACGAGGTGAGGATTTGCCGCAGCGGCCGTTCGTCGGTGACGCGGCCATCGCGGTCAATCGCGACGCGCTTGGGAACTTCGACGCCAAGATCCCTGGTGCCGGCGCCGCTTGCTTCCAGAGCATCGAGCAATTCCGGATGTCCGGTGATGCCGGCGCCGCGCCCCACCAGTTCGACGCTGGAGCGCTCGTAGACGTCGACGTCCCAGCCGATCTGGCGCAGGAACGCGGCGGTGAACAGCCCCGACATCGAACCGCCAATAACGACGGCGCGTCGCTTTGCGCTTCCATTGGCGCGGCGAGGAGAGGAGGAACCCGGCATGGCGCAGCCATCCTAGTGCAAGACGGCTGCGGATTCCGAATCCGAATTGAGCGGGCGCATGCCCAACCTGCGCGCGAAGAGCATCAGTTCGACAAAAAATTCTTGACCTCGCGCAGCGCTTTTTGAAGCCGTGAAAAGTCCGCTCTCGGCAATGTGTGCGCGACCGTGCCGTCCTTGCGCGACGTGATGACAAAACTCATCCCGGGACCGGCACTGACCGTGAGGTGCGACACGTCGGAAGTTCCGGTTTCCGTCATGGTCCCGACCTCGGTCCACGCGGCTGAATCGATCTTGGCCGCCTTATTGTACAGCTCGATCAATTTCTCCCACTCGAGCTGATTGAAGGCGAAGGCGTTCCGGCTGGGCGTTGCGATGGCGAGCACGCCGACCCTCCCTTTGCCTTTTGGGGCGCCCGGATCGTTGAAGTGCGCCACGATGAACTCGGTGCTGGCGTTGGCGAATTTCTCGATGACGGTGAGCTTGCCTTCGGCCCTGAGCGGCGACGTTCCCAGGACGAGGCTCAGAACGAGGCCAAAAACGAGCAGCGCCGGAAACAACGGGTGTCGCATACGCGGCATTGTTAGATGCCCCCGGGCGGCCAGGTCCTCACTGGCGATGATAGCGTATTTCCGCCGGAAATACGGGGCGCGGCGGGTGGTCGGCCACCACGGCGATGCCTGCTAGGCGCGGGCTGAGCGCAGGGCTATCAACGGAGCCGAGATGGGTCACCTGATTCGCATTCTCGGCATCGATCCGGGGCTCCGCCGCACGGGCTGGGGCCTGATCGAGTCCGAGGGCAACCGGCTCGTCTATGTTGCATGTGGCTCCGTGGAAACCGGCGAGCGGGATGAGCTCGGCACGCGCCTGCTGGCAATCCACGATGGCCTGATTGCGGTCATCGAACGGTATCAACCGCAAGAGGCCGCGGTCGAAAACACCTTCGTCAACACCAATGCCGCCGCGACGCTCAAGCTTGGCCAGGCGCGCGGCATCGCCATGCTGGTTCCCGCCAAGGCAGGTCTCGCCGTCGCGGAGTACGCACCGAACGTCGTGAAGAAGACTGTTGTCGGCGCTGGCCATGGCGAAAAATCCCAGATCCGCATGATGATCGGCGTGCTGTTGCCGAAGGCCGATCCGCAGAGCGAGGATGCCGCCGACGCGCTGGCGATTGCGATCTGTCACGCGCATCATCGCACGAGCGTGCTCCTGAAGGTGGCGGCGTCATGATCGGCAAGCTCAAGGGCATCGTCGACAGTTATGGCGAGGACTACATCATCCTCGACGTCGGCGGCGTCGGCTACCAGGTGCATTGTTCGGCGCGCACCATGCAGGCGCTGCCGTCGCCGGGGGAAGCGGCCACGCTGTCCATCGAAACTTATGTGCGCGAAGACCAGATCAAGCTTTTCGGTTTCGGGAGCGACATCGAGCGCGAATGGTTCCGCCTGCTGCAAACCGTGCAAGGTGTCGGCGCGAAAGTCGCAATGGCGGTGCTCGGCACGCTCAAGGCCTCCGAACTCGCGTCGGCCATCGCGATGCGCGACAAGGCGATGGTGGCGCGCTCGCCCGGCGTCGGCCAGAAAGTGGCCGAGCGCATCGTCACCGAATTGAAGGACAAAGTGCCGGCCTTTGCCAATATCGATCCGGCCGTCGTGCATCTGGCCGGCGCGCTGGATGAGAACCGCGCGCCGCGGCCGGTCGCTGATGCGGTCTCTGCCCTCGTCAATCTCGGCTACGGGCATCCGCAGGCTGCCGCCGCGATCGCCGCGGCGGCGCGCAGCGCGGGCGAGGGCGCCGACACGGCGACGCTGATCAAGCAAGGCTTGAAGGAGCTGGCGAAGTGAACAGCCCGCGCCGACTTATCGCTGCCGAAAAGCGCGACGACGACGCGGATGCTTCGCTGCGGCCGCAGCGGCTGACGGAATTCATCGGCCAGGAACAGGCGCGCGCGAACCTGAGCGTGTTCATCGAGGCGGCACGCGGGCGCAAGGAAGCGCTCGACCACGTTCTGTTTGTCGGCCCGCCGGGCCTCGGCAAAACCACGCTGGCGCAGATCGTCGCGCGCGAACTGGGCGTGAACTTCCGTGCCACATCCGGTCCGGTGATCGCGAAAGCCGGTGACCTTGCGGCACTGCTTACCAATCTCGAGCCGCGCGACGTCTTGTTCATCGACGAGATTCACCGGCTCAACCCGGCGGTGGAGGAAATCCTCTATCCGGCGATGGAAGATTTCCAGCTCGATCTCATCATCGGCGAAGGCCCCGCGGCGCGTTCGGTGAAGATCGACCTGTCGCCATTCACGCTGGTTGGCGCCACAACTCGCGCTGGATTGCTGACCAATCCGCTGCGCGACCGTTTCGGCATCCCGGTGCGGCTCAATTTTTATTCCGAGAAGGAACTGGAGGAGATCGTCAATCGCGGCGCCCGCGTGCTCGGCATTGGCATTGCAGCTGATGGCGCCAACGAAATCGCCCGCCGCGCCCGCGGCACGCCGCGCATTGCCGGCCGCTTGCTGCGCCGCGTGCGCGATTTCGCCCATGTCGATGGCGCCAAGACGATTGACCGTAAGACGGCCGACCACGCGCTTCTGGCGCTGGAAGTCGATGGCGCCGGGCTCGACGCCATGGACCACCGCTATCTCAAGACCATCGCGGAGAATTATGGTGGCGGACCGGTGGGCGTCGATACCCTGGCGGCGGCACTATCGGAGCCGCGCGATGCCATCGAAGATATCATCGAGCCGTTCCTGATCCAGAAAGGCTTCCTGCAACGCACGCCGCGCGGGCGGCTGCTGACATCGGCGGCATTCAAGCATCTCGGCCTTGCCGAGCCGGCGCGCGACGCGAACCAATTCGGGCTGTTCGGACAGGACGAGCAGGAGTAGCGCCGTGGCGGTCAATGCGCTCGACGGCGAAATTCGCGATGGCAAGCACTACCAGGCCGTGCGCGTCTATTACGAAGACACGGATTTCTCCGGCATCGTCTATCACGCGAGCTACCTGCGGTTCATGGAGCGCGGACGCACCAATTATCTGCGGCTCATCGGCGCCGACCACCGCGCGTTGTTCGAGCAAGCCGAGAAGGAAGCGCCGGGCTTTGCCTTCGTGGTGCGGCACATGAGCATCGACTTCAAAAAACCGGCGCACATGGACGATGTGCTTTCCATCGTCACCACTCCGGAAGAGGTGAAGGGTGCTTCCGTCACGCTCAACCAGAAGGTGATGCGCGGCGAGGACCTGGTCGTCGAAGCGCATGTGCAGGTCGCCTTTGTCTCCGGTGGCCGCGCCAGGCCAATCCCAAAGCCGCTGCGCATCGCCATGGAAGCTGACCGCCGGTCGCTGCAAGAGCGGCCGTAGGGCTCACCTGTCGTCGGCCCGTAGCGTTCCGGTCCGCGGGGCCAGGTATAGCAAGACGAGAGCGCCGGACCAGCAAGCGCACAACTGCGTCAGAACGCTTTGTCGAATATCCGTTCCCGGTGAAATGTGAACAAGCTCACGTTGGCAGTCGTGGGTTCGTGTTAGCGATTTCCACATCGGAAAACCAAATGAAAATGCCAGACGGCGGCAATTGCCCGCTGGACGGAGGGCGTCGCAAGGTGGTTTTCGTATGCTAGTATTCAACGAACCAACAGACCGGACCTCGCCCTTTTTCGCGAACGGGCACCGTGACGGATCGCGCCTCTATGATGCCAAAACCGTAATGCGCATCCCTGCCAGCACTTTATCGCGGTCATGGTCGCGCCTGAGTACGATCGCGCACGATTGCCTGAAGGATACGACTGCTGGCCTCGTGGCATCGGTGGTTCTCATTGCCAATATCATTTCGTTCGGCGCGCTCATGTTTCCGGGCGAACTCAGCATTGGCGTCCCGGTTGCGATCTGGGCGATGCTTGTCGGCAGTTGCGTCGGGGGCGTATGGATCGCGCTGACAACTTCGTTGCCACCCATCGCAACGGGGATTGATTCACCGACAGGCACTGTTCTCGTGCTGTTGAGTGCCGCGGCGGGATCCAGCGTTATGGCATCCGGCGGCAACGCGCAGACGGCCGTTCAAGCAGTCATGCTGATTTTTACGGCCGCGACCCTTTTGTCGGGTGTAATCCTCTACGTTCTCGGCGTCTTTCGGTGGGGGGCATATTTCCGGTTCGTGCCCTATTTCGTGGTCGGTGGGTTCCTGGCCGCCACCGGCTGGTTTTTGATTGCCGGCGGCTTTCGAATGACGACTGGCCGACCGCTGACACTCGGCGGCCTTTCCGCAAGCTGGACGATGATAGAGGTCGCCCGGCCCGCATGTGGTGTTGCGGCGCTGGTGCTGCTGTTGAACGTGCGCCGCTGGATCAAATCGCCGTTCGCCGTGCCAGGCGCCCTCCTTGTGATGTGGCTGGCCGGGGCGGTCGTCCTCAGGTTCCTCGGACTTTCTGACCCCGAGCACGGCTGGTACTTTCGTTCCCTTGGGACCCTGACCAAATGGTCGCCGTTCGAGGCTGCTCGCACATTGCAGCTGCATTGGTCGATGATGGCCTGGATCGTCCCTGAAATGCTCGCGGTGACGATCGTCGCGGTTATTTCGTTGGTCACCAAGGTATCGAGCATCGAAGTCGCGCAACAGACGTCCGGAGATCTCGATTGCGAATTCCGCGGGCATGGCATCGCGAGTCTCGTTGCTGCACCTTTCGGAGGCATTATCAGCAGTCTGCAGAATGGAACGAGCCGCTTGCTCGAGCATGCCGGCAGCGCAACGCGGATGAGCGGTGCCGCCACTGCGCTCGTTATGGGCGCCGTCGCAGTTGCGAATTTCGATCTGCCGGGCCTGGTTCCGGTTCCCATCATCGCCGGGCTCGTCTTTTATCTTGGTTACACTTTTCTCGTCGACGCCTTGTGGCGGCCATATGCCCAGCGCGCCTGGGTCGATCTGCTGCTGGCAATCGGCATTATGATCGTTTGCATCAAGTATGGTTACGTTGTCGGGGTCTTGATCGGCATAGTTTGCGCTTGCCTGCTGTTTGCCATCAACTATGCGCGGATCGGAGTCGTGCGCCGGCGCATAACGCGGGCCCAGTTTACAAGTTATGTTGATCGTTCCGCGGAAGCGTCCAAATATTTGCGCGAAGCCGGAGACGCCATCCAGCTCTACTGGTTGTCCGGTTATATATTCTTTGGCTCTTCTGAGAGCCTGTTCGAACGCATCCGAAAAGACATCGACTTGGAATTGCCTGACCGCGTCGAGTACGTGATCCTGGATTTCGGGATGGTGTCCGGCACCAACTCCTCGGCCATTGCCAGCCTCACCAAATTGCGCAATTTTTGCGATCAGCGTGGCATAACGCTTGTCTGCTCAACTCTGTCGTCGTCGAACCGTGCGGCGCTCGAGCGTGGTGGGCTCTTGCGCGGCAAGATGCAGCACCGGTCCATGGCTGACCTCAATCTCGCGTTGGCCTGGTGCGAGGACCAACTACTCGCCAAGACGGATCTCGATACGGAAACGAGCCCTGCTAGTTTTGAGGCGTGGCTCCAGCATCAACTTGGCCCAAATGTCAGGGCGGGCGACCTCTATGCTTATCTAGAGCGCAAGGATCTCGAAAGCACTCAAATCCTGTATCGTGAAGCAGAGCCCGCCGACACGATCGATCTCGTCGCGACCGGCAATCTGGTGATCGACGTTGCATTGGGAAATGACAAATCCCTGAGGGTGCGGCGCATCTCGACGCACACAGTTGTTGGAGAGATGGGTTTTTTCCGGCACGCGATGCGCTCTGCGACCGTATCCGCTGATGGGCCAACGACCCTGTATACAATGACACGCGCGAACTTTGAGCGCATGCGGAGCGAACGTCCCGATTTGGCCAGCGCTTTTGATGATTTCATTTTGCGCATATTCGCCGACCGCACTGATTTTTCAAATCGCTCCGTTGCGGCGATGACCCCTTGAAACGCCCAAAGTGCTCAGTGCTATGAAATCGGATCAGGAATTGGGCGGCGGTTCCTGATGGGGCGTGCTAAAGTTGCCGCACTATGCCGGAACTTCATTTTGTATTGTTCGAAACAGCGATCGGCGTCTGCGGGATCGTCTGGAGTCCGCGCGGGATTGCCGGCGTGCAACTTCCCGAAGCGGATGAACGCGCGACACCCGCGCGCGTGTTGCGCCGCTATGCCGGGGTGCAAGAGGCGCCGCCGCCTGCGGAGGTGCAACGCGCGATCGACGGTGTTGTTGCATTGCTTCGTGGCGAGCCCCGCGATCTGAGCGATGTTGCCATCGACAACGAGGGCGTGCCGGTGTTCAACACGCGCGTCTACGCGATCGCGCGCACGATTCCGCCGGGGCAGACAATGACCTACGGCGAGATTGCGGAACGGCTCGGCGACAGACTGTTGGCGCGTGAGGTCGGAACTGCGCTTGGGCAAAATCCGTGTCCGATCATCATGCCGTGCCATCGCGTGCTGGCCGCCAGTGGCAAGACCGGCGGCTTTTCTGCTCCTGGCGGCGTGGTCACCAAGCTCCGTCTCCTCACCATCGAAGGAGCGCAGCCGAACGGTCCGACGCTGTTCGATAGGCTGCCGCTCGAAATGCGCCGCCGCTAATCGAGCCCGCCTGTCCTTTCACGTTCCGCTGTTGGGAAACCGCCAGACCAGCTTGTCGCCTGGGCCGTGTACCGCGGCGAAAAGGAGGCCGGCGGCGAATGTGAAGTGATCGACGAAGAAGCCGAACTCTGCCTCGTTGGCGCTCCAATGCGACGGCCCGTGAAAGGCAAAACCCAGAAACACCACGTAAACCGCGGCGAGATAGGCGCCGTATGAAAAGAAAGCGCCGGTGAGAAATGCCAACACCAGAGCGACTTCAAAAATCGCTGCGAGCCACGCCAGCACGAGCGGAATCGGAAAGCCCGCCGCCGCGATGAAATTCGCCGTCGCCCCCATGCCCATGAACTTGAAGCTGACGGCCATCAAAAAGACGGCGGCAAAAATCAATCGGGCGACAAGGATCGATATTGTTTTTGCCATGGCAATCTCCTTCCAGAGCGGGGCCCACGCGCCGGCAATTCAAACGTGCGGTTTGTCGCGCCGCAAGGTTGCTTCTTCTTGAGGCTCGCTATCGGCCCCGGACTCATGTAAAGGCCATTTACATGAGATGGGGCAAGCGCAGCACGCGCGGCTATCACCACGGCAATCTGAAAGAAGCCCTGGTGCGCGCAGCACTTGAGCTGATCGCCGAAAAAGGCCCGGCCGGATTCACGTTCGCCGATGCCGCGCGCTTTGCCGGGGTGAGTCCTGCTGCTCCGTACCGGCATTTTCGTGACCGCGACGCGCTGCTCGCCGATGTGGCGCAGCGCGGCTTCGTGCTCTTCAGTAACGCGCTGGCGAAAGCATGGGACGAGGGAAGGCCGGACGTGATGACGGCGTTCGATCGTCTCGGCAAAGCCTATCTCGCCTTTGCCAAAGGCGAGCCGGCTTACTACTCGGCGATGTTCGAGGCGGGCGTGCCGCTCGACTCCGATCCGCAATTGCGCGAAGCGAGCGAAAACGCCTTTGCAGTGTTGCGTGCGGCAGCCGAGAAACTCGTCGGGTTGATGCCACCGCAAGGGCGGCCGCCGGCGCTGATGGTTGCACTGCATGTGTGGTCGATGACGCACGGCATCGCTTCATTGTTCGGCCGCGGCGATGCCGCGCGGCGTGCGCTGCCGATGCCGCCGGAAGAACTGCTGGAAGCTGCTGTGCTGATTTACCTCCGCGGACTCGGGCTCACAGCCGTGCCGTCACGACGTTGACAGTTCCTTTCGCGTTTTTTGCGGGCGGGGGCTGGCGTCCGGCGAGGCTGTCCACCAATTTAATGTTCGCTCCGCTTGACAGCGCCCTTGCACGGGCCTAGCTATGTAAATGTTATTTACATTCACACGAGGTCGACAATGCCAATCACCGCAAGGCTCGACGAGTTCGGCAAACCCGCCTGGATTGCTCTGATCATCCTCGGGTTCATGGCTTGGTGGCCACTTGGTCTTTGCGTCCTCGCCTTCACAATTGGGAGCGGACGAATGGGATGTGGCGGATACGGCGGCCATGGCCGCTGGCAGGACAAGATGGACCGCAAGATGGATTGGATGCGCAATCGGATGAGCGGCGGACCCTGGAATAGCGCGCCCTCCAGCGGCAACCACGCTTTCGACGAATATCGCACGGAAACGCTGCGCCGCTTGGAAGAGGAACAGCGCGAGTTCCGCTCCTTCCTCGATCGTCTGCGCTTTGCCAAGGACAAAACCGAGTTCGACCAGTTCATGGCCGAGCGTCGCGATCGGCCCGCGCCGGACGCGAACCAGCCCCAAGGCTGAAGTCCCAGCGATAATGCGACAAATTGCGAAGGCCGCCCGAAAGGGCGGCCTTTTGTGTTTCGGCCCGCCTAGTCCGGCAGGTAACGACTCCTTAACCATAATCAGCGCTGTTTAGCGCTCAAATGCCCGCTTCCGCGCCCAAGTTTGGCCAAGTTTCGCGGGGATTTCGTACGTCGCCGGTGGATGGGACATACGAATTTCGCGAAACAGGTCTTCGACGAAGCGCGTCGGCGGCATCACCGCGCGCGCTCGTTGATCCAGAAAATTGCGCCGCGCCGGTTCGGCCGACGGAACCGGATCAAGCGGAAAGGACGTGCCTATGAATCCTGCCGACGTGGCACAGTCGGTGCTGCCGCTGACCTCATCCGATCTGTCGCTCTTCACGCTGTTCTGGAACGCCCACTGGGTCGTCAAGACAGTGATGGTGGGTCTGCTGGTTTGCTCGGTCTGGGTCTGGGCGATCGCAATCGACAAGACGGTGCTCTACACGCGCACGCGCCGTGCGATGGACCGTTTCGAACAGGCGTTTTGGTCCGGTCAATCGCTCGACGAACTCTACCGTGCGCTGTCGTCGCGCCCGGCTCACTCGATGGCCGCGTTGTTCGTTGCGGCCATGCGCGAATGGAAGCGCAGTTTCGAGGGTAGCGGCCGCTCATTCGCCGGTCTGCAGATGCGCATCGAGAAAGTGATGGAAGTGACCATTGCGCGCGAGGTCGAGCGTCTGGAACGGCGTCTGCTTGTGCTCGCCACAGTCGGATCGGCCGGCCCCTTTGTCGGGTTGTTCGGCACGGTCTGGGGCATCATGACAAGTTTCCAGTCGATCGCTGCCTCCAAGAACACCTCGCTGGCGGTGGTTGCGCCCGGCATTGCGGAGGCGCTGTTTGCGACCGCGCTTGGCCTTGTCGCCGCCATACCGGCGACCATTTTCTATAACAAGTTCGCGTCCGAGGTTAACAAGCAGGCCCAGCGGCTCGAGGGTTTTGCCGACGAGTTCGCTGCGATCCTTTCAAGGCAGATGGACGAGCGAGGATAAGGTCATTCCATGGCCGCCAATGCCGGCACACCGGTCATCGGGAAGCGCAAGCATCGCCGTCAGCGGGTGATGAGCGAGATCAACGTCACGCCGATGGTCGACGTGATGCTGGTGTTGCTGATCATCTTCATGGTGTCCGCGCCCTTGCTCACCGTCGGCGTGCCGATCGACCTGCCGCAAAGCCAGGCCAAGAGCCTCGAGCAGGACAAGGAGCCGCTGACTATTTCGGTCACCGAAAAGGGCCAGATTTTCTTGCAGAATAGCGAAATTGCGGTGGACGACCTGGTCCCGAAGATGCAGGCGGTGGCCGATGCGCGGGGTGGGACCGACGCCCGCATTTATGTGCGCGGCGACAAGAAGGTGGATTACGGGACTATGATGAAGGTGATGGGACGGCTGTCGTCGGCCGGGTTCCATCGTGTAGCCTTGGTCACCGAGTTCGAACAGGGCGCGAAAGCGCAGTGATGAGAAAGGCGACAGCGATTTCTGCCGGCCTGCATGCGGCTGTGCTGCTGTGGGCGACGCTGTCCTTTTCCGGCAAGACATTCGATGTGACGCCGGCGGAGTTGCTTCCAGTCGATCTCGTCAGCGAGAAAGACTTCTCGCAAATGACCAAAGGTGTGAAGGACGCTCCCAAGGTCGAAATGCCCAAACCCGTGGTCGAGAAAAAGGCGGAGGAACCGCCGAAGCCGATCGAAGAGGCAAAGCCGAAGGTCACCGAGAAGAAGGAAATCCAGGCCGCCAAGGAAGTTGCACCGCCCCCCGAACCGCAGCCTCCAAAGCCGGATCCTATTGCAGAGAAGATCAAGCAGCCGGACGAGCCGAAACCGCAGACCAAGGTCGAACCGCAGCCGCTGCCGCCGAAGAAGCCGCCGCAAAAACAACAGCCAAAGTTCGACGCCGACAAGATCGCAGCCTTGCTCGACAAGCGCGAGGCGCAGCGCACTGCAGCGACCGGCACCGAACTCAACAAAACGCCCTCGCTGGGGACGGCCTCCGGCATGGCAGCGCAGCTATCGCAATCCGAAATCGATGCACTACGCGCGCGCCTGATGGCCTTGTGGAATCCGCCGGTCGGCATGCAGGACGCGAGCCAGACCCAGGTCACCATCCGGATCAGGTTTCGCAAAGATGGAACGCTGGCGACCGGGCCGATGGTCATTACGAGCGGAAGCGGCGCGCAATTTAACGCGATGCGCGACAGCGCGGTACGCGCGGTATTCGTCGGGCAGCCCTATACAATGCTTCGCCCCGACCACTACGAGCAATGGAAAGAAATCGACTTTACTTTCGATACCAAGCAGATGTTTCACGATCTTCCGGTAAGGTAGTCCAATCCCGTGACAGAAATTTCAAGCCTCAAATTAAGCCGCCGCCGCTTGCTTATCGGAGCGAGCGCGCTCGCTGCGCTCGGCTCGCGTCCAGCCAATGCGGTCCTCAACATCGACATCAATCAAGGCAATGTGCAGCCGATGCCGATCGCGCTGCCGGACTTCCTGTCCGGGGCGGCGAACGAAGGCGACATCGGCCGCAATGTCACGGGCGTGATCAGCAACAACCTGCAGCGCAGTGGACTATTCGCGCCGATCAATCCGGCCGCGTTCATCGAGAAAATTACCAACACCGACAGTGTGCCCCGTTTCCCCGATTGGCGATCGATCAATGCGCAGGCCCTGGTCACCGGCCGCATCACGCGCCAGGGCGACGGGCGGTTGAAAGCCGAATTTCGCTTGTGGGACGTGTTCGCCGGCCAGCAGCTTGACGGCAAACAGTACTTCACGACGCCGGACAACTGGCGACGCATCGCTCATATTATTTCCGACGCGATCTACGAGCGGCTCACCGGCGAAAAAGGCTATTTCGACAGCCGTGTCGTGTTCGTGGACGAAACCGGGCCCAAAGATCGCCGTGTGAAACGCCTGGCGATCATGGACCAGGACGGCGCCAGCGTGCGCTATCTCACGCGCGGCGACGATCTGGTCCTCACGCCGCGTTTCAATCCGTCCACGCAAGAGATCACTTACATGTCGTACGGGCAGGGTGATCCGCGCGTCTATCTGCTTAACATCGAGACCGGCCAGCGCGAAATCGTCGGAAATTTTCCTGGCATGACATTCGCGCCGAGATTCTCGCCCGACGGCCAGCGCGTGATCATGAGCCTGCAGCAGGGCGGCAATGCCAATCTGTTCGTGATGGACCTGCGCTCGAAACAAACGACGCGGCTCACCGATACGCCGGCGATCGACACGGCGCCGTGCTATTCACCGGACGGACAGCGCATCTGCTTTGAGAGCGACCGCGGCGGCACGCAGCAGATCTACGTGATGGCGGCGAGCGGCGGCCCGGCGCAGCGCATCAGCTTCGGCGAAGGGCATCACTCGACGCCGGTGTGGTCGCCGCGCGGCGACTACATCGCTTTCACGGGCCAGGCGCGCGGGAATTTCTCAATCGGTATCCTCAAGCCCGACGGTTCGGGTGAACGCGTGCTGACGGAAGGTTTCCACAACGAGGGGCCAACTTTCGCGCCAAACGGACGAGTCCTTATGTTCTTTCGAGACGTCGGGCAGGGTCCGTCGCTCTTCACGATTGACGTCACCGGCCGCAACGAATTGAAAGTTCCAACGCCCAGTTACGCGTCGGATCCGGCCTGGTCCCCGCTGTTGTCGTGATGTCCTAAACCGGCCTCATTTTCACCGTGTCTTAACCATTCGAAACGGTTTAAGAGAGTCCGACAGTTTTAATGCGCCTGCGCAATGTTCCATCAAGGTTGATGGAACGTTCGCTTAACGAACGGCCTGCTAGACCCACATGCATGCTCCGGTCGGTATGCGTGAATGGAGGCACCGGAATGATCGATATGAAGAAAATGATGCACGGCGTTCGACTCGCGGCAGTCTTGGCTGCGGCGCTGGCAATCTCGGCTTGCGCCAACAAGACGGGCGACGACGCGCAAGCTAATGCGGCAGGGCAGGCAACGCCTGGCAGCCAGCAAGACTTCGTGGTCAATGTCGGCGACCGCGTCTTCTTCGAAACGGACTCGACCGAACTCACGCCGCAGTCGCGCGCGACGCTCGACAAACAGGCCCAGTGGCTCACGACCTATAGCCAGTACGGCCAGTTCACCATCGAGGGGCACGCCGACGAACGCGGCACCCGCGAATACAACATCGCGCTGGGCGCCCGCCGCGCGCAGGCGGTGCGTGACTATCTGACCTCGCGTGGGATCCAGGCGCAACGCATGCGCACGATCTCCTACGGCAAAGAGCGTCCGGTCGCCGTCTGTAACGACATCTCCTGCTGGTCGCAGAATCGCCGCGCGGTGACGGTGCTCGGGGTGAGCTCCTAATCCACTTGTTGCGGAACAAGGACAACGGTGCCCGGGCCGGTCCCGGGCACCTGTGCGTCATCTTTCCTGAATATGACGGATGCCCTGTCAAAGAAGGGGCAAGAGCACGGTCGACAGTCACAATTTCGACGCAGCCCGCCGTATGCTACGCCTATCCGGCCAAAGGGGCCGCTGCCGGACTTCATGTGACATGACGCGATCACTATCGACGTTTTCTATTGCGGCTTTTGCCGCGTTGTCGCTGCTTCTGGCCGGTCCCGCGCTGGCCCAGCAAGAGCGTTCGTCTGGCAATTTTCTCGATAATCTTTTCAGCCGCGGCGAACCGCAGGCGCAATCGCGCGCAGCACCGCAACCGCAACAACAACCACAGCCACAAGGCAGGGTGGCGCAGTCGGATCCCGGCGACATGGCCGTCCGGCTCGACCGGATGGAAGGCGCGCTGCGTCAGCTCACCGGCACCATCGAGCAGCTGCAGTATCGTAACCAGCAGCTCGAGTTGCAGCTCAAGCGCATGCAGGACGACACCGAATACCGTTTCCAGCAAATGGGCGGGAAAGGCGGCTCCACGCCGTCGCCGTCGCAGGGCGCGCCCAAGGGACCCAATGGGACCCGTATGGGGCCCGGTGTGGCACCCGGCAGCCCGCCGCCTTCCACTGCGCCTGGTCGCCGTTCCGACGTGTTCGATCCGTCGCAAAATCCGACTGCGCCGGGCGCGCCGCGCACCTTGGGAAACCAGGCGGCAATCGCGGCGCCCGAACCGGGGCAGGACAATGGGCCACCGGTCGGGGCCCCGGGTGGCCGCGCCGCCGGCGCGCCGCTCGATCTAGCGACCCTTGCCGGAAACGATCCCGCACCCTCGCAAGCCAGCGCACCACCGCCAGTGGCACCGCCGCCGGCGACCGTCGCGTCCGCGGCTCCAACACCGTTGCCGGCATCGCAAAACGCGCCGACGTCACCGCCACCACAAGCGCGCAATGTCACGCCGGGTGGCCCCCAGCTTGCGACGCTCCCGCCTTCGGCCACGCCGCAAGACGAGTACGACATGGCCTATGGCTACGTCCTGCATAAAGACTACGCGCTGGCCGAACAGGCATTTCGCGATTTTCTCGGGAAATATCCGAAAGAGCGTCTGGTGCCGGACGCGCAATATTGGCTCGGTGAAAGCCTCTTTCAACAACAGCGCTATCGTGATGCGGCGGAATCGTTCCTCGGCGTCTCCACGAAATTCGAGCGCGCGGGCAAGGCGCCTGATGCCCTGTTGCGCCTTGGCCAGTCGCTGGCCGCCATGAACCAGAAAGAGGCCGCGTGTGCCACGCTGGCCGAAATCGGCCGTAAGTATCCGCGTGCTTCAGCCGGTGTGAAACGCGGCGTCACGCAGGAACAAAAAAGCGCCCACTGCTAAGGTGTGATCCGAAAGTGTCCCTGGATTTCATCCGGGGGCGGAAGCCGGGTTTCGGGTGCGGTCATGCCTGCGCAAAAATCAACGGTGGTTTCGGCGACGGAAGCCAGAGCGCTCTTTTCCGGGTTGCAGGCGTTTCCCGTGCTGGTGCTTGCGGTGTCCGGCGGACCGGATTCCACTGCGTTGATGTTGCTTGCAGCGCGCTGGCGCGACGCCCTCAAGAAGAAGCCGACGCTGATCGCTGTTACGGTTGATCACGGCCTGCGCAAGGAGTCGAAGCAGGAGGCGGCGGCGGTCGCACGTCTCGCGCGCAAGCTCACGATCACGCACCGCACCTTACGCTGGAACGGACGCAAACCGTCGACCGGTTTGCAGAATGCGGCGCGCATGGCGCGCTACCAACTGCTCGGCAGCGCCGCCCGCAAGGCCGGTGCTGCGCACATCCTCACTGCACACACGCTCGACGACCAGGCGGAGACAGTGCTGATCCGCATGAGCCGTGGCAGTGGCCTCACCGGTCTCGGCGCCATGACTCGAATGGCGATGCTGCCCGTCCACGGAGAACACGCGATCACCCTGGTGCGGCCATTACTCGACGTCAGCAAGGCGCGGCTGATTGCAACATTGCGTGCCGCAAAAATTGTGTACGCGGAGGATCCTTCGAACCGAGATCCGAAATTTACACGCGTGCGTTTGCGCGGCTTGATGAACGCTCTGGCGGACGAAGGCCTCGACGCCGGCCGGTTGGCGCAACTCGCGCGCCGTCTCAGGCGGGCGGAGATCGCGATCGAGGCCGCGGTTGATCGCGCTGCCGCTTTGGTGAGCGACATGCCGCGTCCGCATACGGTCGCACTTGAAGCCCGGCGGTTTGCTGAGCTGCCCGCCGAAATCGCGTTGCGCTTGCTTAGCCGCCTGATCGCCCGCGTGGGCGACGAAGGGCCCGTCGAGCTTGGGAAGCTTGAGGCGCTCAAATCGGCGCTCGATGCCGCCCAAAACGCCGGCGATGGCCATTTCCGGCGCAGTTTGGCGGGTGCGATCGTGACGCTCGCCAGCCGCCAAATGATCGTCGAACGGGCCCCCCCGCGCCGTCGCAACCTCTTAACCAAACGCCGACCGGAGCGAGCAAGGCGGGCGAAAAAGCGCTAGAATATTAAGATTCGAGGCCTTTTCATGGGGACCCGTGCTGCCTACATTGGTCTACAGGTCCGACGTGAAGTCGCCACGAACCGGATGCACAAAACACATGGCCGCGGCGTTCGCACGCGGCGGGGTCAGGACGCCTGATGAACGCTAATCTCCGGAATTTCGCCCTTTGGGTGATCATCGTCCTGCTTTTGTTGGCGCTGTTCACGCTGTTCCAGAACCCGGGCCAGCGCACGACCGCGCAAGACATTTCCTTCTCGCAGCTGCTGTCCGAGGTCGATCAGGGTCGCGTTCGCGACGTCGTGATTCAGGGGCCGGACATTCACGGCACCTTCGCCAACGGCACCAGCTTCCAGACCTATGCGCCGAACGATCCCGGCCTGGTGCAGAAACTTTACTCAAAGGGCGTTGCGATCACTGCGCGACCGCCGTCGGATAACGTTCCGTGGTTCGTGTCGCTGCTGGTGTCGTGGCTGCCTTTCATCGCGCTGATCGGCGTGTGGATCTTCCTGTCGCGCCAGATGCAAGGCGCGGGCGGCAAGGCGCTCGGATTCGGCAAGTCGCGCGCCAAGCTCCTGGCTGAAGCGCACGGCCGCGTGACATTCGAAGATGTCGCCGGCGTCGACGAGGCGAAGCAGGACTTGCAGGAGATCGTCGAGTTCCTGCGCGACCCCGGAAAATTCCAGCGCCTCGGTGGGCGCATTCCGCGCGGCGTATTGCTGGTCGGCCCTCCGGGCACCGGCAAGACGCTGATTGCGCGCGCCGTCGCCGGCGAAGCCAATGTGCCGTTCTTCACGATTTCAGGCTCCGACTTCGTCGAGATGTTCGTCGGTGTCGGTGCCAGTCGCGTGCGCGATATGTTCGAGCAGGCGAAGAAAAATGCGCCCTGCATTATCTTCATCGACGAAATCGATGCAGTCGGCCGTCATCGTGGCGCCGGTCTTGGCGGCGGCAATGACGAGCGCGAACAGACACTCAACCAGTTGCTGGTCGAGATGGACGGTTTCGAGGCCAACGAAGGCATCATCCTGATCGCCGCCACCAACCGTCCCGATGTGCTCGATCCCGCGCTGCTGCGGCCCGGTCGTTTCGACCGCCAGGTGGTCGTGCCAAACCCGGACGTGGTTGGCCGCGAAAACATTCTCAAAGTGCACGTGCGCAAAGTGCCGCTGGCGCCTGACGTGAATCTGAAGACGATCGCGCGCGGCACGCCCGGCTTCTCCGGCGCCGACCTGATGAATCTTGTCAACGAGGCGGCGCTGATGGCGGCGCGGCGCAACAAGCGCATGGTCACGCAGGCCGAATTCGAAGACGCCAAAGACAAGGTCATGATGGGCGCCGAACGCAAGTCGCTGGTGATGACCGACGAAGAAAAAATGCTGACTGCCTATCACGAAGGCGGCCACGCCCTCGTCGCGCTAAACGTCAAGGCGACCGACCCGGTGCACAAGGCCACCATCATTCCGCGCGGCCGTGCGCTCGGCATGGTGATGCAGCTGCCAGAGCGCGACAAACTGTCGATGAGCCGCGAGCAGATGACCTCGCGTCTGGCGATCATGATGGGTGGCCGCGTCGCCGAGGAAATGGTGTTCGGCAGGGAAAAAGTGACGTCCGGCGCGGCCAGCGACATCGAGCAGGCAACCAAGCTTGCCCGCCTGATGGTCACGCGCTGGGGCCTGTCCGACAAGCTCGGCACGGTGGCTTATGGCGAGAACCAGGACGAGGTTTTCCTCGGCTACCAGGTGTCGCGTCAGCAGAATATCTCGGAGGCGACCGCACAGACCATCGACGCCGAGGTCCGCAAGCTGGTCGAGGCCGGATATTCGGAAGCGACGCAGATCCTCACGGAAAAGCGCGCCGATCTCGAAGTGCTGGCGAAAGGCCTGCTTGAATTTGAGATGCTCACCGGCGACGAGATCATTGACCTGATCGCGGGCAAGCGGCCTGTGCGTGAATCGGCGATCGAGCCGACCACGCCGCGCTCCTCGGCTGTGCCGCCGTCCGGCAAACCGCGTCCGCGGCCCGACGCGCCCACCGGCGAAGTCGCCCCGCAGCCGCAAGGCTGACAACTTCTGTCATGGCCGGGCTTGACCCGGCCATCTCGATGAGGAGGGCACAGTGCCCGCCTAAGCGGGATCACCGGGACAAGCCCGGTGATGACACGGAGAAAAATTAACGCCCGCCGCATGGCGGGCGTTCGGTTTTTGGGGCTTCAAAGGGCCGGGTGTCTGCGCTAGCGCTTTGCAATGGACACCGCGCCGCAATCGCAATTGCGTTGGACGATCGAGGGTTTTCGAGAAGGCGCGCTCGCCACGCTGCCGCTTCTGCCCGGGCTGTGCGCCTTCGGGCTTGCCTTTGGCACGATCGCGGCCCGTAAGGGCCTCAGCCTGTTCGACGCCGTCATCATGAGCGCCACCGTCTATGCCGGTGTGGCGCAGATCATTGTCGTTGAATCCTGGCCGGAGCAGCTGACCTTTGCCGCCATCGTGGCAAGCGCGGCCGTCACCGCGTTGATCTGCTCGCGCTTCATTTTGATCGGCGCCACGATGCGGCCCTGGCTCGGTGGCCTGCCAGCTGCGAAAATCTATCCTTTGCTCTATCTGCTGACCGAGCCGCCTTGGCTGTTGTCGACGCGCTACTATCGCGCCGGCGGCCGCGATCCGGCATTCGTACTGGGCTCTTGCGCGGCGACGTGGCTGACCTGGGTGTCTGCGACGGCGCCGGGCTACTTGCTCGGCGCCTCGCTGGGCGACCCGCACCGCTTTGGGCTCGATCTGGTCATGCCGGCTTTCTTTGTCGCGATGATGGTGTCGCTCTGGCAAGGGTCGCGCCGCGCCATCCCTTGGGTGGTGGGAAGCGCGGTTGCGATTGCGACCGCGCAACTGTTCGGCGGATTTTGGTATGTCGTGACCGGTGCGATCGCCGGCAGCATCACGGGCGGGTTCATCGATGATTGAGCACGATCCCCTGGGGTTTGCCGCCATGCTGGCGGCCATGACGGCTGCCGTCATTGTGTGCCGCGTTGGCGGCTACTGGCTGCTCGGCCGCTTCACCATCGGGCCGCGACTGCGCCGCATGCTTGACGCGCTGCCGGGCGCGGTGATCGCATCGACGACCGCGCCGATCCTGCTTACCGGCGGCGTCAGCGGCTGGCTCGCGGTGCTGGCGGCCGCGGCGACGATGATCGCGGTGCGTAACGATTTTGCAGCGGTGGTCGCTGGAGTCGCGATCGCCGCGGCCGCCCGCGCTGGGGGATTCTGACCATGCCGCTTCAATCGCGCGTCTCGCCGTTCGGCGAATTGTTCTCAACGCCCGCATACGGGACGTTGATGGGCAATCGCGGGGGGCGGCTGCACGACGACAAGAAAAAGCTCGGCAGGCGGTATTGGGCGTCGAAGCAGTGGATCTGCTGCAGGCTCGAGTTCAACAACCGCCATCGCACCGTTTGGGGCGAGGGCTACACCGAGTTGTTCTTCCTCGACGAGGTGACTGCCTTTGCCGCCGGGCACCGGCCTTGCTTCGAATGCCGCCGCAAGAATGCCGAACGCTTTGCATTGTTGTTCGCGGGCAAAAAGACTCGTGCGACGGCGTCTGCGATGGACGCCATCCTTCATGCCGAGCGGCTGGTCGGCGCGGCCAAGCGCGCCCACGTGCGAAAGCTCGACACGCTTCCCGATGGAGCGATGATCGCGCTCGCAGACTTGGCCTATGCCGTCCGGGGCAGGCGCCTGTTGCAATGGAGCCCGTCCGGCTACAGCCAGCCGATCCCGCGCCGGCGCGGTGTCGAGGCCGACGTGCTCACGCCACCGTCGATTACTTGAGGTGCTCAAGCGCGGATACACGCCGCTCTGGCATGCCAGCGCAGACTAAGCCGGCTCGATCGGGCTCGGCGTTTCCCGGCGGGTAGTGCCGGTCCAGGCGAACATGACGATGGCGGCCATGATGACGAGCATCGCGGCGACCAGCGCAACGCAAGCTGCCCAGCCGCCCAGCGTCCAGGCGAAGGCGCCGACCGCCGCCCCGAAGCTGCCGCCCGTATAAAAGGACGTGACATAAAGGCCAACCGCGGACGAGCGGCCGGCCCTGGCGGTGGTTGTCACGTAACCGGTTGATACAGCCTGGCAGATCAGGCCGCAGCCGGCGCCGAGCGCGAGGCCGGCGATAATCAGTGGAAGCGACGGCGCCAGCGTCAGCGCAATCCCGGCCAGCCACACTGCGATCACACCCACCATGAAGTGGCGACGTCCGAACCGGCCGACCGCCCAGCCGGTCCAGGGTGTGAGCACGGAGCCAACGATATAGACGACGAAAATCGCGCCGAGCCAGCTGGCCGAGAGATTGTAGGGCGCGGCGGCGAGGTGAAAACTCACGAACGTGAAAGTGCAGATGAAATTGAACAGCACGCCGAAGCCAACGGCGTAGGTGGCGAGCAATTGCCCGTTGCGGAAATGCGCCAGCATCTGGCGGCTGGAGGCGAGCAGTCCCTGCGAGCGCACAAAGCGGCGTTCAGGCGGCAGCAGAAACGCAACGCCGATCGCGCCGACAAACGCGATGGCGGCGAGTGCTGCGAAACCCGCGCGCCACCCGATCAGGTCGGCGAAGAATCCGGTGACCAGCCGCCCGCTAAACCCGCCGAGGCTCGATCCCGATGAGTAGATGCCGGCGGCGGTGGTTGCTTCCTTGGTCGACCATTCATCGCCGATATAGGCGACAGTCACCGCGAAGATTGGTGGCAGCACCAGCCCCTGTATCGCGCGCCAAAAAATGAGCTGTGGGAGACTTGTCGCCAGCGCGACCATCAAGGTCGGGATCACCAGCACGAACATCGCCGCCACGATCACGCGTTTGCGGCCGAGCACGTCGGCGACTGTGCCGGTGAACGGGGCGGTCAGCGCGACCGCGAGCGTGCTGACGGTGATGATGGTGGAAACTTCGGCCGCGCTGGCGTGGAATTCCTGCGACAGCAGCGGCAGGATCGACTGCGGGGAATAGAGATTGATGAAGGCGCAGTAGCCGGCAAGCCCGACCGCGAGGTGGCGCGCGGAGAATGTTCGGGATCTGGCGGGATTCATCGCGCTGAACCGGTTGGCAGGGGCATCTCGCAGAAGAAGCTATGCATTGATTTTGTGGGCAACGCCAAGAGGGCGGGCGGCGGGACTGCGGGTCGTGCAATGCATAGCTGCTTCATTCAAGTTTCAACATCGCGCGGGCGCGGATGAGCGTGACTTCGGCCGTTCCCGAAGCGTCGACCCTCGACCATGTGATGCGCCCGAGGTCGAACTGATCTTGCATGCGGGCAATTTTCGCGTCGGCGTCGGATGCGTCGCCGGTGCGCGTACCGACGCGGGCGAGGCGGGTCTCGAGGCTGGCGGTGAGGAAAAGGCCCTGAAATTCAGCATTTCCCGCGGCTTTTTCGATGGCGGCGCGCTCGGCGGGCTGCGCAAAGACGCCATCCACGATCGCCGAATGTCCGGCGGTGGTCGCGCGTCGCGCCTTTTCGATGAGGCTTGCATAAACTCGGGCGGTTGCATCCGCCGCATAGGCTGTTTCCGGGAGCCGCTCGGTTTCGGCGGCGCCGAACAGCAACTTGCGCTCGACATCGCTGCGCAGCACTACCGCGCCTGGCGACGGCGGAAGCGCGGTCGCCAGCGTGCGGGCGAGCAGCGACTTGCCCGTTCCAGAAAGGCCGCCGACGGCAACCAGCCGCGGCTTTACGGGCGCCAATAGTTTTTGTGCGAGGGCGGCGTACGCATGTGCGCGTTGCGTGAGTTCGGCGCGTGCGTCGCCTTGCCTGCGGCGCGCGGCTGTAACCTTGGCGCGGATTGCGGCGCGCACCGACATGAACAGCGGCAGCGCCGCCAGCGCATCGAGATCATGCAGGCGCTGCGTGTCCGCCAAATAACGGTTGAGAACAATATTTGCGGCTTCGGGAAGTCCACGCTCGATCAGGTCCATCAGCAGAAAGGCGAGATCGTAAAATACATCGCCGGTGGCGATACGGTCGTCGAATTCGATGGCGTCGAACAACACCGGCTTGCCGTCAATCAGCACAATGTTGCCGAGATGCAGGTCGCCGTGACAGCGGCGCACGAGGCCGGCGCGCTCACGCGCGTCCAACAATAATTTCACGCGTTCGAATGCAGCGCGTGTTGCGGTGGCGAGCGCCCGCAGGTCCTGGAGCGAAAACAGATCGGGCTCGCCCGCAAGCTCCGTCTCGTTCTGCGTGATAATTTTAGCAAGTGAGCCGGTAAAATTCGCGTCGGTCACTGTGGGCGCCGTCTGGTGCGCCGCCGCGACTGCGCGCCCCAGCGCGTCGGCGAGGGCATCGTCGATGCGCCCCGCATCAGCCAGATGATCGAGCGTCTGGCCTTCGTCGAACCGGCGCATCTCGACGGCCCACTCGATCGGTTCACCTTTGCCGCCGATCGCAAGCCGGCCGGCGCCATCGCGTGTAATCGCGACGACGCCGCGATAGATTGCGGGCGCAAAGGCACGGTTGACCGCGATTTCGGACTGACAGGCGTTTTTGCGTTTTTCGAGCGTTGAGAAATCGAGGAACGGAAACCGCACGGCGCGCTTGATCTTGATTGCCCGATCGCCGGCCAGAAAGACCGAGGCGGCATGGGTATCGATGCGCTTGACCGGCAGGCCACCATGATTGGCGGCATCGCCAAGAAAGTCGATTACCGGCTGCTGCGAGGCCTGTGCTGTCATCGCGCCGCGCCCTTCATGCCAGCGTAACAGTTGCAAAGTCTCGTGATTTCGGCCTGATCCAGATCAAAACGCCCTTGGCGAACTTCGGCATGATGGTCTGCAATACAGTGACCAAGGAGACTAACCGTGACCACCCTGCCACATACGTTCAAGCGCATCCGGCTCAATCTTGCCCGCTCCAAGGAGTTCCCGCAGGGCTCAACGCGGCATGGCTATGAATTCGTTGCCCCGCTCGACAGCAAGAACCATATCGACGCCGCGCTCTGGAAACAGCATCGCGATCATTGCCGCGTGCGGCGGTTCTGGGACGGTGAGACCGACGAGCACGGCTTTCTGGTGCACAGGCCGGGCGGGCCCGAGCATGGACGTTGGGTCTTCGACTACGATCAGACTGCCGAAGACGACGACGAGAGCGGTTATCGCTTCGGCGCGCATGCATTCCAGCCCGGCGAATATGTTTCCATTCGCAACGAAGACGGTGAGATGCACACCTATCAGGTGGCCTCCGTCGAATCTGCCACCTGAACCGCAAAATCGCGGCGCTCGCATTCGCGGCTTGCAGCTCCCGACCTATTGACCAGCGCGCGCCTTGCCGGAAGAGTGCGCGCCTGACCGCCGCATCAGGCGGCTTTTTTCAAGGGAGGAGCGAAGTGCTCATCGACCATCGCGTGTATCGTATTCTGCCGGGCAGGGTGCCGGCGCAGCTCGAGCTCTACAGCAAGCTCGCCTATCCGGTGCAGCTTCGCTACATGGGTGAACCGCATTATTACATGGTCAGCGAAACTGGCCAGCTCAACACCCTGGTACACGGCTGGGTTTATGAGAGCGCCGGCGACCGCGAGCAGAAGCGCGCGAAGATGATGCAGGATCCGGACTGGAAACATTTCCTGTCGGAGAATGCGAAGGCCGGCAACGTGATCGAGCAGTCGAACTGGCTGATGACACCGGCGCCGTTCTCGCCGAAGATTCCCCCGGCAAAAATCGTGAAGTAACTTCGATGCGCGGCAAGGACAATGCTCGCACGGGCGGCGAAATCCTGATCGACCAGTTGTCGATCCAGGGCGTGCGTCATGCGTTCTGCGTGCCCGGCGAAAGTTATCTTGCCGCGCTCGACGCCTTCTATGGCAGCGACATCAAGCTGACGGTTTGCCGTCACGAAAGTGCCGCTGCCATCATGGCCGAGACAGTCGGCAAGATAACCGGCCGGCCCGGCATCTGTTTCGTCACGCGTGGTCCCGGCGCCACCAACGCGTCGGCGGGCATTCACATTGCCCGCCAGGATTCTTCGCCCATGATCGTGTTCGTCGGCCAGGTCGGCCGCGAGATGCGCGAGCGCGAAGCGTTCCAGGAACTCGACTACCGCGCGGTCTTCGGCTCGATCGCGAAATGGGCGACCGAGATTGATGATCCAGCGCGGATTCCGGAAATCGTCTCGCGCGCATTTCATACCGCCTGCAACGGGCGCCCCGGTCCGGTGGTGATCGCATTGCCGGAGGACATGTTGCGCGAGCGCGTTTCGGTGCCTGACGCGACTGCATTTGAACCGGTGGAGATCTGGCCGGGCGAATCCGATATGCGCCGGCTGCAGGATTTGTTGGCCGCTGCCAAACGCCCGATCGCGCTGATCGGCGGCAGCCGGTGGACCGAGCAGGCAACGCTCGCAATGATGCGCTTTGCAGAGCGGTTTGCCTTGCCGGTCGCCACGACGTTTCGCCGCGGGCATTTGTTCGATGCCCTGCACCCCTGCTACGCGGGCGATTTCGGCATCGGGCCAAATCCGAAAGTTGCTTGCGCGCGTGAAGGGCGCCGATCTGGTGCTTCTGATCGGTGGGCGCTTTAGCGAAATGCCGTCACAAAGCTACAGCGTGTTCGATATCCCCGAACCGCAGACCAAACTTGTGCATGTGCATCCGGGCGCGGAGGAACTGGGCCGCGTCTATCATGCGCATCTCGCGATCAATGCGGCGCCGACGGCGTTTTGCCTGGCTCTCGAAAAGCTGCAGGCGCCCAAGGCGATTGCCTGGCGCGGCGAGAGCGACACGGCGCATGCCGACTATCTTGCCTGGGGCGAGAAGGCGACGCCGGTGCCGGGCGCGGTCAATCTCGGCGAGATCATGGTCTGGCTGCGCGACAACCTGCCACCTGACGCGGTCATCACGCAGGGCGCCGGAAATTTCTCCGGCTGGGTTCATCGGTTTTATCGCGTGCGAAAATTCGGCGGACTCGTCGGCGCCACGTCAGGCTCAATGGGCTATGGCTTGCCCGCCGCGCTTGCAATGCAGACCCTCTATCCGGAACGTCCTGTCGTGTGCGTCGCCGGCGACGGCGATTTTCTGATGACCGGGCAGGATTTCGCGACCGCCGTTCAGTACAAATTGCCGGTGATTGTGCTGGTGGCTGATAACGGCATCTACGGCACGATCCGCATGCATCAGGAGCGCGACTATCCCGGCCGCGTCATCGCGACCGATCTGCGCAATCCGGATTTTGTCGGCTACGCGCTTGCGTTCGGCGGCTACGGCGCTGTGGTAGAGAAGACCGCGGATTTCCCGGCTGCCTTCGCTGCCGCGCGCGCCTCCGGCAAGCCGTCGATCATCCATCTCAAGATCGATCCCGAGGCGATTACGCCGAGCGCTACGCTCACCGGCATTCGCGAAAAATCGCTGGCGGGTGGCGGGGCGCAGCGGGACGCACCCAAGTGAGCGCCATTCGATAATCTCCGCTCATGCCCGCGAACGCGGGCATCCAGCATTTCAAGGCATTGGGTCCCCGCTTCGCGGGGACGGCGCGGTAAGTGTGCGCCTTGCCACTAGCCGGTAAATCATCGTTCACTCGTTTCATGGCTTATCGCCGCACGGAAAATGTGGTGCGCCGCCTCGCCGCGCGGGAGCAAACGATCGTTGATGCCGCCCGCTCGATCGCCGGCGAGAGTGGCATGGGCGCCGTGCAAATCGCCGCGGTGGCAAACAGGGCCGATATCGCAGCCGGCACCGTCTACCGCTACTTTCCGTCGAAGGCGCATCTGGTCGCCGAGCTGATTTCCGCCAGTGCGGATCGCGAGGTCGCCGCCATGCGCGCCGCGGCCGATGCAGCCCCGGGTCCGTTGTCGGCATTGGCCGCCTGTCTCGCCACGTTTGCCTCGCGCGCGCTGCATGAGCGCGGACTTGCCTGGGCGGTGATCGCCGAACCGATCGATGCCGATATCGATGCCTTGCGTTTGGAATTCCGGCGCGCGCTGGCGGCTGAAATCGAGATGCGCATCCGAACGGCCATTGCCGGCGGCCATTTGCCGGATCAGGACGCGCGCGTCGCCGCGCCTGCAATTCTGGGCGCATTGCTGGAGGGTCTGCTCGGGCCGCTGGCGCCGCCTGCCGCTGCCGACGCCGGGGCCGCGCGTGAGGCGGTACAGACAATTACGTTGCTTGCATTGCGATCGTTGGGCGTCGTCGATGCGCGCGCTCGCGGTCTCGTCGCGCAGTGCGTGCTGCCTTAAGTTTTTTCAGTGCGTGGTGAGTGCCGGTAATTCGTGCAGTGGCAGCGTGGCCACTTTCACGCCGCGTTCGCTGGCGTCTTCAGCCACATGGAACCCAAGCTCGGCGCACATCTGCAGCATGGTGGCATTTTCCGCCAGCACCTGTCCGTGCACGGTTTCCAGACCCTTATCCTGAGCGTAGGCGATCATGTGCTTCATCATCAGCCAACCCAGCCCGTGACCTTTAAGTTGCGACCGCACGAGAATGGCGAATTCGCCGCCTTCGCCGTTCGGGTCATCATGCAGGCGCACGACGCCGAGCATGCGGCCGCTCGCCTCCGCGATGGCAATGAAAGCCATGGCGTGTTCCGGGTCGTAATGAATGAGCTTGTCGATCAGCTCGGGATTGACCTCGCGCATCGGTGCAAAGAAGCGCAACCGCAAATCATCGGGGGTGACTTCGGCGAGAAAGTCGGGATAAAGCCCGGCGTCCTCGACCTTGAGGGGCCGAATGAACACCTTTTCTCCGTCGCGCAACGTGACGTGGTTTTCGAGCAAGCAAGGCCTCTCCACCGTCGTCCCCGCAGCCGGAGACCATAGTCCCTACCTTATCGAGGGACTGCGGAGTTTGGGTCCCGGGTCTCGCTGACGCTCGCCCGGGACGACTGCAATTATCAATGCGACATCAGTACCGGAACCGTCATTGCCTCAAGCAAGCCGCGGGTCGCGCCGCCGAGGATAAATTCGCGCAAGCGAGAGTGTCCGTATCCACCCATCACAATCATGTCTGCGGAGGAATCGGCTGCGTAAGAAAGGATCGTGGATGGCACGTCAATATCAGGTGAGGTGATCCGTTTGACGTCCACCTTGAGGCCATGACGCGCGAGGTGCTGGCCGAGATCGGCGCCGGGTACTTCATCTTTCTTGCCCGCTTTGTCGGCGACGATGACGACTTCGACCTGTTTTGCCTTTTTCAGAAACGGCATGGCGTCGGCAACCGCGCGTGCGGCCGCCCGACTGCCATCCCAGCACACCATGATGCGGTCGAGTTTCATTCCGCCTTTCTGGATGTAGGGCACGAAGATCACCGGCCGGCCGGATTCGAACAACACGCCCTCGTCAACGACTTCGTCAGGCAATGACTTCTGCCGTTCCGGTTGACCCACGATGACCAGGTCGAAGCGCCGACCGATGCGGCCGATCTGGTCGGCGGCGCCGGAAATGCTGGCGCTGATGGTGCGGGTCTCACCTGAAACGCCGGTGCGTTTGACCGCCTGCTCGAAGCGGCTGACGGCGGTGCTGGCTTTCTTGTTCGATTCAGAACGCTGACTTTCAATGATTTCGGGTGGAATGCCACCCATCACCGTACCGGGGATCACCGGCTCATAGGAGACGGCGATGCCAAGGACATGGGCTCCAAAGGTCTCCGCAACTGAAATGGCATAGTCACCAGCCGGGTCATGCGTGCCCAGGCCGAGATTGACGACAATATCCTTGATCATGATGTAGATCTCCTGACCGAGCCAGAACGCTCGACGGTGCCATGATGCCTGTCGCCCCCGCCGGTGCCTTGACCAAAGTCAAATGCCCAACGCCCATTCAAAACGACTGTTTGTTGGGTTTTGTCGATCCTACTTCTTTTTCCCGTCGGCGCCGAACTGTTTGAGATAGGCCCACAGATCGTCAGCTTCCTTCTCGTTCTTGATGCCGGGGAAGATCATCTTGGTATTCGGAATCTTGGCGCGCGGGTCCTTGATGTATTCCTTGAACGTCGCTTCGTTCCAGGTAAGGCCGGAATTCTTGTTTGCATCTGAATAGTTGTAACCGGGCGCCGTTCCGGAGTGGCGGCCGTCCAATCCGTTGAGCTCCGGACCCACTTTGTTCTTCGCGTCTTCACCGATCGAATGGCAGGGAAAGCATTTCTTGAACGACTGTTCGCCGGCAGCGACATCGGCTGCGCGCGCGCCTTGAGTCAACGCGGCCACAACGATGGCCGCAGCAAGGACCGATTTCATTAATTTACTCCCTCGTGAAGTGAGCCGCCCCCGAGCCAACGCCGGCTGGCCCGGACTGGTTTCCATCGGGTTGTGCCAGCCCTATGTGTAATGCGTCAAATGGCTGGTATCGTGACTTGAGAATGAGCCGGGAGTTTCGTCCGTGTCTGTGAGGATGCCCGAGGCAGATCAGGCCGTCCTGGGCCGCCGCGCGCGTATCGTCGCGGCCCTTCGGACGATCGTGCCGGGCGAGGGCGTGATCGACGCCGAGCGGGAAATGCGACCCTATGAAAGCGACGGGCTGACCGCCTACCGTCAATTGCCCATGGTTGTCGTGCTTCCGGAGACCACCCAGCAGGTCGCCGAGGTGCTGCGCTATTGTCACGATGAGGGCATCAAGGTGGTGCCGCGTGGCGCCGGCACCTCGCTGTCCGGCGGCGCGCTTCCGCTCGCCGATGGCGTGCTGCTCGGCATGGCCAAGTTCAACCGCATCCGGGATATCGATTTTGACAACCGGGTCGTCGTTGCAGAGCCGGGTGTCACCAATCTTGCGGTCAGCAACGCCGTTGCGCATGCGGGGTTCTACTATGCGCCGGATCCGTCCTCGCAGATCGCCTGCACCATCGGCGGCAACGTGGCGGAGAATTCCGGCGGCGTGCATTGCCTGAAATACGGCATGACCACCAACAACGTGCTCGGCTGCGAGATCGTACTGATCACCGGTGAAGTTCTTCGCCTCGGCGGCAAGCATCTCGACGCCTCAGGATACGACCTGCTCGGCGTGATTACAGGCTCCGAAGGACTGCTCGGCGTGGTTACCGAAGTGACCGTACGAATTTTAAAGAAGCCGGAGACCGCGCGCGCGCTTTTGGTCGGCTTTCCGTCGTCAGAAGACGCCGGCGAATGCGTATCGCGTATTATCGGAGCCGGGATCATTCCGGGCGGCATGGAAATCATGGACGGCCCGGCGATCGCGGCAGTGGAGCAGTTCGTCCATGCCGGCTATCCGCTCGACGTCGAAGCGCTGCTGATCGTCGAGTTGGACGGTCCGGCGCCCGAAGTCGACCATCTGATCGAGCGCGTCGAAAAGATCGCGCGCGAGTGCCGCGCTGTATCGTGCAAGGCGTCGCGCAGCGAAGACGAGCGGCTGCTGTTCTGGGCGGGACGCAAGGCCGCGTTCCCGGCCGTCGGCCGCATTTCGCCGGATTACTACTGCATGGATGGCACCATTCCGCGCGCGCAGTTGCCGCGGGTGCTCAAACGCATCCGCGAACTGTCGGAAAAATACGGTTTGCGTGTCGCCAACGTGTTTCATGCCGGCGACGGCAATCTGCACCCGCTCATTCTCTACGATGCCAATGTTCCGGGCGAACTGGAGAAGACCGAGGAATTCGGCGCCGAAATCCTCAAGCTCTGCGTCGAGGTGGGCGGCGTGCTGACCGGCGAACATGGTGTCGGCGTTGAGAAGCGCGACCTGATGCCGGTGATGTTTTCCGAGATCGATCTCAACCAGCAGCAGCGCCTGAAGTGCGCCTTTGACGCCAAGGGCCTGCTCAATCCCGGCAAGGTGTTTCCGCAACTGCATCGCTGCGCCGAACTGGGCAGGCTGCACGTGCATGCCGGCAAGCTGCCGTTTCCCGATATTCCAAGGTTCTAACCATGCGTTTCGGACTGTTCTGTTCGCCCAAAGCCGACATTCCAGGCTTCGGTCCCGAGACCGGCCGCGGGTTCTTCGATTATCTCGATTTCAACGTTGAAGCCGAGGCGCTCGGCCTGCATTCGAGCTTTTCGGTCGAGCACCATTTCAGCGGCTGGAACCAGGTGTCCTCCACGTTGATGCTGCTGACGGCGCTGGCGATGCGAACCACGACCTTGCGGCTTGGGACCGCGGTTATCGTGCCGCCGTGGCACAATCCCGTACTCCTCGCCGAAGAAGCGGCAACTCTCGATCTTCTTTCCAAAGGCCGGCTCGATCTCGGCATCGGCAAGGGATACCGGCACAGCGAGTTCAAGGGGTTCCAGATCGCGCCGGAAGAAGCCGAAGCGCGTTTCGAGGAAGCGGTCGAGGTGATGCTGCGCGCGTGGACGACGCGCGAGCGTTTCTCGCACAAAGGCCGCTTCTGGCATTTCGAGGACATCGTGGTCGAGCCGCCGCCGTCGCAACGCCCACATCCGCCGCTTTGGGTCGCCGCCGGCAATCCGCATACGATTAAACGTGCAGGCGCGCGCGGCTTCAATCTCATCCTCGATCAATATGCTTCGCCTGCGACGCTCGGCGAGCGCATCGCGATCTACCGGGCCGAGCGCGAGGCAAACGGGCTTGGCTTCGATCCAATGCAGGTGACCGTCGCACGTCAACTTTATGTGGCGAAGGACAAGGCCGACACCGAAGCCGCACTTATCCGCCAGGCCGAATACACCAAACGCACGGTCGACATATCGCGCATGCCCGGCGGCAAGCCAGGCGCCCATGTGCTGGCCTATGCCGACAAGGCCGGCGCGACGGAAGAGAATGCGCTCTACGGCACCCCGGACGAGATTGCGCGCATGATCGAAGCGCTGCGCGATGCGGGCGTCGGCTATGTGTTGCTTACGATTGCGGGTGGTGTTGATCAATTGCGCCGGTTTGCGCGCGAGATCATGCCGGCCTTTGCGCGCGAGCCCACCGCGCGGGCCGCAGAATAAGGCGCGACAATAAAATGAAGCAGCGCCACAAGCACGGCAGAACTCCCTCTCCCCGTTGGGGAGAGGGTTGGGGTGAGGGGGCAAATGAGCTCTCGACAGTCTATAACCCCTCACCCGGCGCACTGCGTCCGCCGACCTCTCCCTATGGGAGAGGTGAAGAAGAGAAATCGTTGCCCGCATGGCTGACACGCTCAAACCCCGCGATAGCAAGGAGGTCGAGGACGCCGTGCGCTGGGCGCTCGCCAACGACAAGGCGCTGGAGCTGGCCGGGCAAGGGACCAAGCGCGCCATCGGCCGGCCGAGCCAGACCGATTTGACGCTCGACCTGTCGGGGCTGAGCGGCGTTACGCTTTACGAGCCCGCCGAACTGGTGCTGTCGGCGCGCGCGGGCACGCCGATTGCGGAGATCGAGGCGCTGCTGGACAACAACAAACAGGAGCTTGCCTTCGAGCCGATGGATTATGGGCCGCTGCTTGGCGGGAACGCGAATGGCGGCACGCTGGGTGGCGCGATCGCCGCCAATCTGTCCGGTCCGCGCCGCATCAAGGCCGGCGCCGCGCGCGATCATTTCCTCGGCGTGACGGCCATCACCGGCCGCGGCGAGACGATCAAGTCCGGTGGACGCGTGGTGAAGAACGTCACCGGTTACGACCTTTGCAAGCTGCTCGCCGGGTCCTGGGGCACGCTCGCCGCCATGACCGATGTCACCGTCAAGGTTCTTCCGAAAGCCGAAACCGAGGCGACTGTGCTCGTCACCGGCCTCAACGACGCGCGCGCGTGCGCCGCCATGGCGGCCGCAATGGGCTCGTCGAGCGACGTCTCCGGTGCCGCGCATCTGCCCGATCATGTCGCATCGTGGTTCGACGGATTGCCCCGGACGGAAGCTTCAACCGTGCTCAGACTGGAAGGCTTTGCGCCGTCGGTTGAACATCGCAAGGCGGCGCTTGCCAAGCACTTGAAGAGTTTTGGGCCGGTTTCGCTGATCGAGGAAAAAGAATCGCGCGCCTTGTGGCGCAGCATCCGGAATGTGCAGCCATTTGCCGCCGAGGCCGCGCGATCGCGCCCGCTCTGGCGCATTTCGGTCGCGCCGGGTCAAGGACACGAAATTTCCGCCGCGATTACGCCGGCAGCGCAGATGTTTTACGACTGGGCCGGAGGCCTCATCTGGGTGGCAATGCCATTCGCCGCCGAGCCGGACGCCGCTGCGATCCGCGGCGCGACGGCAGCCCTTGGCGGACATGCCACGCTCGTTCGCGCGCCCACGGCGGTGCGGGCTGCGATGGACGTTTTCGCGCCGGAGGAACCCGCGTTGCATGCGCTGACCAGGCGCGTGAAGGAGAGTTTCGACCCGAAAGCCGTGCTCAATCCTGGTCGCATGTGGGCGGGGGTGTAGCGCATGCAAACCTCCTTCACACTCACGCAGTTGCTCGATCCACAGGTCGCTTCATCGGAGAAAATTCTTCGCGCCTGCGTGCACTGCGGTTTCTGCACAGCGACGTGTCCGACATATGTCCTGCTTGGCGACGAACTCGATTCCCCGCGCGGTCGCATCTACTTGATCAAGGAGATGCTCGAGCAGGACAGGCCGGCAACACGCGAGGTGGTCAAACACATCGATCGTTGCCTGTCGTGCTTTGCCTGCATGACCACGTGTCCCTCGGGCGTGAACTACATGCATCTCGTCGATCACGCCCGCGAGCATATCGAGAAAACGTACAAGCGCCCGCTGGCCGACCGCTTCATGCGCGGGCTGCTCGCGCGCGTGCTGGTCGATCCGGCGCTGTTCCGGCTGGCCGTCGTAGCCGGCCTCGTCGCGCGGCCACTGGCGCCTGTTTTTGATCTCCTCGGGCTGCATCGGATGGCGGCCATGCTTCGCCTGACGCCGCACCGCAAGCCGGCGCCGCCGGTCGATCGCGTCGGCAAGGTCTATCCGGCGGAAGGAGCACGCCGCGGCCGGGTGGCGATGTTGTCCGGCTGCATCAATCCCGTGCTGGCGCCGTCAACCAACGAAGCCGCCATTCGTCTGCTCAATCGTCACGGCATCGAAGTTGTCGTTGCAGCAGGCGAAGCGTGCTGTGGCTCGCTTGCTCACCACATGGGTCGCGAAGACGAAGCGATGGCGCGGGCCCGCAACAACATCGATGCATGGACCCGCGAGTTCGAAGGCGCGGGGCTCGACGCCATCCTCGTCACCGTTTCCGGCTGCGGCACGACGCTCAAGGATTACGGCTTCTTGTTTCGTAACGATCTGGTTTATGCCACCAAGGCCGCGCGCGTTTCGGCGCGCGCCCGCGACATCACCGAATATCTGGCAACGCTCGATTTGCGGAAGTCAGGCACGGCCAGGCCGCTCACGATCGCTTATCACGCCGCGTGCTCGCTGCAGCACGGACAAAAAGTCATCCGTGAGCCGAAGGATTTGCTCTCCAGATCCGGCTTCGTTGTGAAGGACGTGCCGGAAGGCCATTTGTGCTGTGGCTCGGCGGGCACTTACAACATTCTCCAGCCGGCACTGGCAGAGCAGCTGCGCGCACGCAAGGTCGCCAACATCGAAAGTGTTGCGCCGGATGTGATCGCAGCCGGCAACATCGGGTGCATCACCCAGCTTGCAGCCGGCACCGGCATTCCGGTCGTGCACACGGTCGAATTGCTCGACTGGGCAACCGGCGGCCCGATACCGGAGGCGCTTGTGGTGCTGGCGAGCAACGAATGACCGGCGGCCTAAAAGTTACGACAGAGGCTCTGCCGCGTTGCACCATACCCCCGATTGCATCAACAAGACGGGCCGCATAGCATGCGACCCATGAGACGGCCGCGGCTGTAAGGGCCGGAACTCTTTAGGATTTTTACGAACAAGCCATAAGGGAGGCCGCAATGCCGGCGACTTACAAAATTCTGATCATGGGCGCGTCCTACGGGTCGCTGCTTGCTTCCAAGATCATGTTTGGCGGCCACTCCGTCCATCTGATTTGCCTGCCGGCGGAAGCGGACCTGATCAACGCGGAAGGTTTCCGCGTGCGCATGCCGGTGAAAGGTCGCAAGGACCAGATCGAGATCGAACTCGCGCAAGCTGCCCGGTAAGGTCACGGCGGGTGGCGCTGCCGGCGTCAATCCGAAAGATTACGATCTCGTCGGGCTCGCCATGCAGGAGCCGCAATACCGCTCACCCGGCGTGCGCGAATTGCTCGATGCGGTGGCGAAATCGAAAGTGCCATGCATGTCGATTATGAACATGCCGCCGCTGCCATACGTGAAACGTATCCCCGGCCTCAACTACGATTTGCTCAAGCCCGCTTATACCGATCCGACGGTGTGGGACAATTTTGAACCGGGCTTGTTGACTTTGTGCAGCCCCGATCCGCAGGCGATCCGTCCGCCCGAGGAAAAGGTCAACGTGTTGCAGGTGACGCTGCCAACAAATTTCAAGGTCGCCAAGTTCGACAATGACTTGCACACCGCGATCCTGCGCCAGATCGAGAAAGACATCGACGCCGTGCGCTTCGATACTCCTGAAGGAAAGATCGAACTGCCGGTAAAACTGCGCGTGCACGATTCCATCTTCGTGCCGCTCGCGAAATGGTCGATGCTGCTCGCCGGCAACTATCGCTGCATCACCAAAGACGGCATGCGCACCGCGCAAGAGGCGGTGCATTCGAATATCGAGGAGTCGCGCTCGGTCTACAACTTCGTGTTCGATCTCTGCGTGAAGCTTGGCGCGGCGCCGAGCGATCTTGTGCCGTTCGAAAAATATGCGGCGGCGGCGCAAAGCCTGACGCGCCCGGCTTCGGCCGCGCGCGCGCTGCAAAATGGTGCGCCGAATATCGAACGCGCCGACAAGCTGGTGCAGCTGATCGCCAAACAGAAGGGTCTGAGCCACCCGGTGATCGATGCAATTGTCGCGCTGGTCAACTCGCGCCTAGAGGCCAACCGCAAAAAGGCGGCGGCGGCTTAAAAACGTCGATTCGGATCGGCCGGAAAATCGTTTGTCTGCAAACGTCGGGGTGTGGAAAACCCGGCCTGTTTGGCCGGCAGTACGACCTTGGGTGGTGGCAAAAGAGCCGCTGCCGGTCCCAATTTGTGACATTCACGCAACAGCTGCCATCTTTCTGTCGACCGGGGGCCAATTCGCCTAAAAAGGCGGCAATTGCCACCGTTTTTGGCTTGCCGCGACCGCCCGCCACAGGTCTAAATTTGCGTGTTAATGCAGTCAAAACGCATACAGACCGATCACCGCCCGGGGACATCTGCGGTTCTGTAGGCAAGCAAAGGGGATCGGCCGGAACTCTCGGGCCGATCGAATTAAAAGGGGCAGACCTAATGAAGAAAGTTGTGTTGTCGGTTGTCGCGGCGCTCGCGGTTTCGGCTGCTGTGCCCGCATTTGCGGCTGACATGCCGGTGAAAGCCGTTAAGGCTGCTCCGGCTGCGGAACCGAGCCCGTGGGATATCGCCTTCGGCGCTGCCATCATGAATGACTACGTCTTGGCGCGGCGTTACCCAATCGGGGCACAAGCCGTCGGTCGCGGCTTATTTTGAGCCGCGCTACAATATCAATTCGAACTTCCAGCTCTACGCCGGCCTGTCTGGTGAGAGCATCAAGTTCGCCAACAACGCGGCGGCCGAAATCGATTTCTACGGCGGCGTTCGCCCGACCTTCGGTCCTTTGGCCTTCGATATTGGCTTCTGGTACTATTACTACCCGGGTGGAAACTGTTACGCAGTCACGCCTGGCGTCGATCCCGCCTGTTTTGGCGTTTTGCAACCCAGCACCAATGTGGCGAAATCCGTAGCCAGCTTCTACGAAGTCTATGCCAAGGCTGCTTACACCTTGAACGACTGGGTCTTCGGCGCGAACTTCTATTATTCGCCGAACTTCCTGAACACTGGTGCCGAGGGCGAATATCTTTCCGGCACGATCAAGTTCACCGCGCCTGAGAAGATGGCCCTTGGTCCGTTCGGCTGGTACGTGTCGGGTGAGTTCGGCCATCAATGGCTGGGCACCAGCGATACTTTCTACGCCTGCACGATCGCCGGGGGCTGCCTCGCGAATAGCCCGAACGGCATCAACTACAAGGACTACAATACCTGGAACGTCGGTTTGGGTCTGACCTGGAAGGTGTTCACCCTCGATCTGCGTTACAGCGACACCGATCTCAACAAGGGTGACTGCAACGCCTTTACCAGCGATCCGACCGCGACCGGAACTTCTAACGTGACCGCTATCAACTTCGGCCCAGGTTCCAGCTGGTGCGGTGCGACCTTCATCGCCAAGCTGTCTGCCGACCTTACGCTCGGCAGCCTGAAGTAAGCTGAACTGAAAGTCTGTCCCTGAAAGGGCGGCGGCCGTAACCGGTCGCCGCCCTTTCTCTTTTGATGGTCAGCGGATTTGCTCTAGCCCGCCGGTGTAAGATGCGCCTCTTGCACGGAGAAATGATCGCCTTCCTTGTTGAACGCGAGCCGGCGCTGATGGAATGCCGCAAGTGTCGCGCGGTGCCCGATCGAGACAATTGTCGTCCTGGCGAGCCGTTGCTCGAGCAGCCGATAAACCGCGGCTTCTGCCGGTTCGTCCAGCGAAGCGGTTGCTTCGTCCAGAAACAGATAGTCCGGTGCATAGAGCAGCGCGCGCGCGATCCCCAGCCGTTGCTGCTCGCCGAGCGACAGCATGCGGTTCCAGTGCGCGTCTTCCTCTATGCGATCGGCCAGCGCGGGCAGGCCAACCGCGGCAATGAGCTCCGCGACACGGCCGGCATCGAAACTGCCTGGCTCGGCCGGATAGGCGACGGCATCGGCAAGCGGTGCGATCGGGAAATACGGCCGCTGCGGCAGGATCATCATCCGCGCACCTTTCGGTACCGTGATGGTGCCTTCGCCAAACGGCCAGACGCCGGCAAGCGCCCGGAACAACGTTGATTTGCCGGCGCCGGAAGGTCCGCTCACCAGCACGCGCTCGCCGAGCTTGATGGAAATCTTGCTGGCGCTGACCAGCGGTTTTCCATTCGGAAGGCGTACGGCCAGATCGTCGAAGCTCACCGCGCTCGTATTTCCAGGCACCAGTGTGATGACAGGCGGTGTATTCGCAGCAGCTTTCGCGGCCGCGATCAACTCATCAAAACCGGCGAGCCGTTCGACCACTGCGAGCCATTCGGCGAGTTGTCGGTAGACCGTGATGAAGAACGACAGGGCGCCCTGCACGCTGCCGAAGGCCGATGCCGTCTGCATCAAGCCACCGAGCTGGATCGAGCCGGCGAAATAGGCCGGGCTCACCACGACGAACGGGAAAACTGACGAGACCTGACTGTAGCCGGCGGTCAGAAATGTGAGCTTCTTCTGCCGCGACATGATTGCGAGCCAATTCGCCACAACACTGCTGAATCGGATCAATAACCGGTCGCGTTCCGCTGGTTCGCCATCGAGCAGCGCGATCTGTTCGGAATTCTCGCGCACGCGCACCAGATTAAATCGGAAATCCGCTTCGTAACGTTGCTGCTGGAAATTGAGTGCGGTCAATGCTCGGCCGACCAGGTGTGTGAGTGCCGTGCCGATAATCGCGTAGATCAGCGCCGCCCAGAACAAGTAGCCGGGAATGGACCAGGTGGTGCCGAACAGCTGAAGTGGAGCGGTTCCAGAAAGATTCCAAAGGATGATCGCAAAAGAGCCGAGCGTCACCACGGAGTTCAGCAAACCAAGCCCGATCGGCAAAACCCCGATCCCGGTCGTGCCGGCATCGATGAATTGCTTGACGTCCTCGGCAATGCGCTGGTCGGGATTGTCGGCCGCATCTCCAAGGAGCTGCATCCGGTAATGATTGGCGCCGGTCAACCAATGGTCGAGATAGTTTTGCGTCAACCAGCGCCGCCAGCGAATCTGCAGCCATTGATTGAGATAGAGCTGATAAACGGCGAGCAGAATGTAGATCGTGGCGAGCACGCAAAAATAACCGAGCTGATAAATGAACGCGTCCCAGTTTTTGTCTTGCAGTGCGTTGTAGAACGTGTTGTTCCACGAATTGAGCAGGACATTGATCCCGACGATCGATAATTCGATCGCAACGACGGCCGCCAACAAGATGCGTCCGGGCCAGCGATCTTCTGAATAGAAATAGGGGCTGGCAATTCGCCACACGATGGCGAGCGTCGAGAATATGCCTCTCACGGGCGGTCTCCTATGGTGGTCAGAACTGCAGCGAGTTGGGCGAATGCCCCGTCAGGGGCGAAGCTACAGTGGTGTACGGCGACATTTCTCTGAACGACTTATTTGGTACCGATTCTGCTTTCAGCAAACTGTACAGGTTTTATCTTTAAGTTACGCGCTGTTGCGCACCGCATATAGACGAAAGCATATAATTAATTTTCGAGTCGTCGCGTTTTTGCGCAGCGTTTTTTTGTGACGAGAATATTGCGAATGAATTAAGTCAGCCTTGCTTCTTTTCGATCTGACATTAGTGTGCCGCGCAGGGGAGACTAAGCGTCTGATGTCAGTGGCCATGCGTGATGCGCACGGTCCTCTCAAAAAAATTATGACGCCGATAAAAAAATCAGGGAGGGTGACGATGAAACCAGAGTTCCTTTCTAAGAAATTTGACCGCCGTGCCGTTATCAAAACCGCAGCAGCCGCCGGCGTGGTGCAGATTGCCTCGCCGTTCGTTGTGCCGGCCTGGTCGGCCGACAATTTGAAGATTGGTCTCGACAATCCGCTCACCGGCCCATACGCCGCGGTCGGCAAGAACGAGTTGATCGGCTGCCAGCTCGCGGTTGAGCAAATCAATGCCAAGGGCGGCATTCTCGGCCGCAAGGTCGATTTGCTCGTTGAGGATTCGACCAGCGGCGACGCCGGCACCGCGGTGCAAAAGGCGCGCAAGCTGATCGACCGCGACAAGATCGACTTCCTCCTCGGCAACGTGAACTCCGCCTTGGCGGCCGCCATGGCCAACGTCTCGTTTGAGAAGAGCGTCTTCCATGTCGTGCCGGGCGGTCATACCGACCCGATTACGGGCAGCAATTGCCATTGGAACGTGTTCCGTGTTTGCAACACCACGCAGATGGAAGCCAACGCGGTTGCCGGCACGCTGATCAAGAAGGCCGGCAAAAAGTGGTACTACATCACGCCCGACTACGCCTTCGGACATACCTTGCAGGCAGGTCTGGAAAAGGCGTGCACCTCGCTCGGCGGCAGCAAGGTCGGCGGCGATCTCACCCCGCTCGGCACCACCGACTTCTCCTCCTACCTGATCAAAGCGCAGGCGGCGAAGCCGGACGTCATCATCTTCCTCACGGCAGGTGACGACGCGGTCAACTCGCTCAAGCAGGCGGTGCAGTTCGGCCTCGACAAGAAATTCCATCTGGCCGGCGCGCAGCAGGAGCTGGAAGTGCTCAACGGGCTGCCGCCAGAGGCCCGCGTCGGCACCTGGGTGTTCGAGTGGTACTGGAACTCAGCCAAACGTTCCGCACGTGAATGAGTTTGTCGCCGACATCCGCAAGCGCACCGGCGGCAAGGTGCCGACCGCGCGTACCTGGTTCGGCTATGCCTCGGTGTGGACCTGCTTCCACGCGGCCGCGCAGGCCAAGTCCATCGACGCCAAGAAGATGGCCAAGGCGATGCAGGGCTTCAAGCTTCCGCCCGAGGTGTCGCTGATGCCCGATGGCGCCTTCTTTCGCAATGGCCAGAACCAGCTCATTCCGGATCTTTACGTCGGACATGCCCAGTCAAAGGGCGCCAAGGATCCTGAGGATCTCTTCGTCGTCGAAGAGGTCGTCAAAGGTGAAAAGATCGCGGGCACTCTGGAAGAGACCGGCTGCAAGATGACTTGGCCGGCCTGATAACCGGAACTCACCGGGCGCCGCGATGACTGCGGCGCCCGGACGTCGGCCTAGGCTGAGAATGTTGTAATCATCTAATTTCTGTGAAGTGAGGCCGCATTCGCGTCGGTGCGAATGCGGTGGCTTGATTGGCGGACAGTCACGCGTCGGTATGACACAACTCGTTCTATTCAATATCTTCAACGGTCTCATCGTCGGCGCGTTCTATGCGCTGATGGCGCTCGGCCTGTCGCTGATCCTGAACCTTTCCGGCGTGATCAACTTCGCGCATGGCGGACTCCTCGCGATCGGCGGCTATCTTGCCTACATGTTCATACCCTACGTCGGTTTCTGGGGCGGCCTTATTCTCGCGCCCTTTCTCACGGCATTCCTCGGCCTCATCGTCGAGCGCGTGTTGATCCGCCGCCTTTACGGGCGCGATCCGCTCTACAGCCTGCTTCTGACCTTCGGGCTGGCCTTCATGTTCGAGGATGGCACGCGCTTCATCTGGGGTGCGCAGAGCCTGCCCTTTCAGGTTCCTGGCTGGTTGGTGACGCCGCTGAGCAGCGACTACTTCTTCCTCACCGGCTATCGGCTGTTCATGGTGATCGTCGTCGGTATAGCGGTCACCGCATTGTTCCTGATTCTCGGGTGGACCCGGCTCGGTATCCGTATTCGTGCGGGAACGCTCGATCTGGAAACCGTCTCGGTGCTCGGCGTCAATGTACGCTTCCTGCGCAATATGAATTTCGGTCTAGGCATCTATCTAGCCGGTCTCGCCGGCGTACTTGCCGTCGGTCAACTTGGATTGCAGCCGACCATCGGCTCATCTTGATCATGCCCAGCTTCGTCGCCATCATCGTCGGCGGTCTCGGCAGCCTGCCCGGCACGTTGTTGGGCGGGTTGCTGATCGGCGTTGCGTCGGGTGTGACCACAGTATTCTTCCCCTCGGCAACGGAGGCGGTGATTTACGTGATGATGGCTGTGGTGCTGCTGGTCCGGCCGCGCGGACTTCTGGGCGAGGAGGGCAAATTCTAGTGGGTTCCATCGACGTCAACAAACAAGCACCCAACGTGGTGGTCATGCTGTTGCTGCTGACGCTGCCGTATTGGCTGCCGGCGATCGGCGGTTATGTCGAACTGGGCAGCCGTGTCGTCGTGCTCGGGCTTGCCGCCATGTCGCTTAATTTTCTGCTCGGCTATACCGGGGTGCTGTCATTCGGCCATGCGGCCTATTTCGGCCTCGGTGCCTATGGCGCCGGCATGACCATCCGCTATTTGGTCCCGAGTACGGGCCTCGGCCTGCTGATTGGGACAGCGGTCGGTACTGTCGCCGCCGCGATCATCGGCCCGATGATTATCCGCTTGCGCGGCGTTTATTTCGCCATGGTGACCATCGCCTTTGGCCAGGTGTTCTACTTCATCGCCTTCCGCTGGAACTCGGTGACCGGTGGCGACGACGGGCTGATCGGCTGGACGCGTCAGCCGCTGAATTTCGGGTTTGTCACCATCGATATTCTGCACAATCCCACCGCGTTCTATTACCTCGTATTCGTCGTCTTCGCGGGCGCGACCGCAATCATGGCGTGGGTGCTGCGCTCGCCATTCGGCCGCACGCTAATCGCGATCCGCGAGAACGAGCGGCGCGCGCGCTTCCTCGGCATTCCCGTCGATCAGCATATCTGGATCTCGTGGGTGATTTCGTGCGGCTTTGTGAGCCTCGCCGGCGCTCTCTATTCACTGGTCAATAATTTTGTCGACCCGCGCGCGCTGTACTGGAGTCAGTCCGGTGATTTCGTGATTATGGCGGTGCTGGGCGGCATGCGATCGTTCTGGGGGCCGCTGATCGGCGCCGCGATCTTCGTCGTGCTGCAAGACTATCTGTCGAGTCAGACCGAGAATTGGATGTCGTTCGTCGGCCTGTTCTTCGTGCTCGTGGTCCTGTTTTTCCCGCGTGGCGTGCTCGGCATCATCCGCCGGAAAGTTGCGTCATGAGCCTGCTGAAGGTCGAAAATGTATCCATGCATTTCGGCAGTCTGGTAGCTGTCGACAACGTGTCGATGACGGTGGAGCCGGGCGAACTTCGCGCTGTGATCGGACCCAACGGCGCCGGCAAGACCACATTTTTCAACACCATCAGCGGCTTTCTTACGCAAACGTCCGGCCGGATTCTTTTCAAAGGCGAGGACATCACCGATCTGATGCCGGCTCGGCGGGTCTGGCGCGGCATTGCCCGCACATTCCAGATCACCGAAGTCTTTCCAGAACTGTCGGTACGCGAAAATTTGCGCATTCCAGTCGAAGTCGCGGCCGGCTTCCGCTTGAGCCCGTGGCTGTCGCATGATGCCGACGGCGAGACCCGTGCCCGCGTCACCGACCTAATGGATATGGGCGGGCTCGCCGACAAAGCCGACCGCCTGGTCGGCGAACTCTCGCACGGCGACCAGCGCGCCACCGAAATCATGATGGCATTGGCGCTCAAGCCGCGCCTGCTCCTGCTCGACGAGCCGACCGCCGGCATGGGCGACCAGGAAACCTACGACATCACGCAATTGATCCGGAAGCTGCACCGCGACCAGAAGCTCACCATCGTGCTGATCGAGCATGATATGCGCGTGGTCTTCCATCTCGCCGACCGCATCATGGTGCTGGCCGAAGGCAAGATGCTGGCTGAGGGTACGCCGCCGGAGATCGCCGCCAACGAAGCGGTGCAGGCGGCCTATTTGGGGAAGGCAGCGGCATGAGCGGCATGACGCTCGAGGCGGAAGGCCTCCACACCTTTTACGGCAAGAGCCACATCCTGCACGGCGTCGGCCTCGAAGTGGGTGAGGGCGAAATTGTCACGCTGCTTGGCCGCAACGGTGCTGGCAAAACTACCACGCTGCGCAGCCTCATGGGGCTGACCCATGCGCGCGAAGGCGCGGTGCGTATTTTCGGCCACGCCACCACCGACTGGCAGCCGTACAGGATTGCCGCACTGGGTGTAGGGTACGTCCCGGAAGGGCGGCGCATATTCCCAAATCTGACGGTTGAAGAAAACTTGAAAGTGCCGCTCGAGCGACCGGGACCGTGGACGATCGCGCGCGTCTATGAGTTGTTTCCGCGCCTGGCCCAGCGCAAGAACAATAAAGGTCGCCAGCTTTCCGGCGGCGAGCAGGAAATGCTGGCGATCGCCCGCGCGCTGTTGCTCAACCCCAGACTGCTGTTGCTCGACGAGCCGAGCCAAGGGCTTGCGCCACTTATCGTCCAGGAAGTGTTCAAAGTCGTCGTCTCGGCGCGCGAACAAGGGATCTCGGTGCTGCTGGTCGAACAGAATGTACGCGCGGCAGTCGAGATCGCCGACCGCGCCTATGTGCTCGACGACGGCAAAGTGGTCTATTCCGGCTCGGCCGCCGAGTTTGCCAAAAATGAAGAACGGGTTCGTGCGCTTGCCGGTGCAAGCGCCGAACAATGGGAGGCCGCCGGGTCGCCCACCTGATCTGGGTTCTCATTTCGCCTGTGGCCCAGCGCGATCCTGTCATCGTGAACTGGCGCGTGCCCGTTTTCGCAGCGTTTTGCCCACCTTTGATGACGGCAGATGCTGGTTTTATGGGTATTTTTCGGCTTGTCGCCGCTTGAAAATAATTACAGACTAATGACTAGGGTGTCGGTGTTAGTAGTTCAATAAGCTCGATAATCCGGGCATTCAAAAAACACCTTTGGGAGGGCGAAATGACAAAGCTTACAAAATCTGCGGATTCAACTCGCCGCAAATTCCTGGGCGGCGCCGCCGTCGCGGGCGTTGCTGCGGTAGCCGCACCGTCTGTCGTCAAGGCGCAGGGCCCGATTGCTATGCGCTTTCAGAGCACGTGGCCGTCGAAGGATATCTTCCACGAATACGCGCTCGACTACGCAAAGATCGTCAACGACATGACCGGCGGCGATCTCAAGATCGAAGTGCTGCCTGCGGGCGCCGTAGTGCCGGCATTCGGCCTGCTCGATGCTGTGTCGAAGGGAACGCTCGACGGCGGCCATGGCGTGTTGGTCTATCACTATGGCAAGCAGAATGCGCTGGCGCTGTGGGGTTCGGGTCCGGCCTATGCCATGGACGCCAACATGCTGCTCGCCTGGCACAAATGGGGCGGCGGCAAGGAGCTTCTTGCCAAGATTTTTGCGTCAATCGGCGCCAACGTCGTCTCGTTCCCCTATGGACCGATGCCGACCCAGCCGCTCGGCTGGTTCAAGAAGCCGATCACCAAGACCGACGACTTCAAAGGCGTGAAGTACCGTACCGTCGGCATCTCGATCGACTTGTTCACGGCGATGGGTGCCGCGGTGAACGCGCTGCCGGGCGGCGAAATTGCCTCGGCGATGGATCGTGGCCTGCTCGACGCAGCCGAGTTCAACAACGCGTCGTCGGATCGCCTGCTTGGCCTTGCCGACGTCGCCAAGGTCTGCATGCTGCAGAGCTATCACCAGAACTCCGAGCAGATGGAGATTTCGTTCAACAAGACCAAGTATGACGCGCTGCCGGAAAAGATGAAGGCGATCATCGCCAATGCGGTAGACGCGGCTGGCATGAATATGAGCTGGAAGGCGATTGATCGCTATTCCAAGGATTACATCACGCTGCAGACCACCGACAAGGTGAAGTTCTACAAGACGCCTGATTCGGTGCTCAAGGATCAGCTCGAGCTCTACGACCAAGTCGCGAAGAAGTACGCGGAGAAGAACCCGCTGTTCAAGGAAATCGTCGAATCGCAATTGGCCTTCGCCAAGCGGGCGACGCAGTGGGAACAGGACACGGTGGTAAGCCGCAAGATGGCGTTCGATCACTATTTCGGACCAAACGCCAAGAAGCCGATCTAACGGCACACTGAAGAGACAAAGCACCGTTCGGGAATCGGACCGGATGGTGCTTTGTCATTTTAATCTCTCCCGGCAAGCGGCGGCATCGCATGAGCGTTCAAAAATTTCTGCACACGATTGACGAAATCAGCACGTGGGCTGGCAAGACAGCGGCCTGGCTGATCATTTTGCTGATGATGGTCGTCTGCGTCGAAGTGTTTAAGCGCTATATCTTGAACATGCCGACGGCGTGGATCTTCGACTTCGATAACATGATTTATGGCACGACGTTCATGCTGTGCGGCGCCTACACGCTGGCGCAGAATGCCCACGTGCGCGGCGACTTCCTGTACAGCTCGATGCGGCCGCGGACGCAGGCCTCGCTCGATATCGTGCTCTATATCGTGTTTTTCCTGCCCGGCGTCGTCGCGCTGATCTATGCCGGGTACGACTACGCCTCACTGTCGTGGCATATCAACGAGCATTCGAATGTGACGGCAGAAGGCCCGCCGGTCTATCATTTCAAGACCGTTATCCCCATCGCCGGCACGCTGATCTTGTTGCAAGGCATTGCTGAGATCGTGCGCTGCGTGGTCTGCCTCAAGACCGGCGAATGGCCGACCCGCCTGCACGATGTGGCGGAAATCGACGTCATCGAGCAGCAGCTTGCCAAGAGCGAATATGTCGACGAGGAGTCGCGCAAGATTGCGATAGAGGGCGCGCAAAGGATCGACGAAGTCGCGCGCCAGCGCGGTATGGGCGGGGATTTGAACACATGAGCGACCCCGCACTCGGGCTCTTGATGCTCACGCTCATCGTGGTTGTGATCATGATGGGCTTCCCCACCGCCTTTACGCTCATGGGCCTGGGGATGTTTTTCGGGTACATCGCATTTTACGACCCAACGCACCCGTGGTTTGACAACCGCGTGTTCGATTTGATGGTCGAGCGCACCTACGGCGCCATGACCAACGATGTTCTGATCTCGATCCCGCTATTCGTGCTCATGGGATACGTGATGGAGCGCGGCGCGCTGGTCGACAAGATGTTCTATTCGATCCAGCTCGCGTTCCGCAAAGTGCCAGCTTCGCTCGCCGTCGCCACGCTGATCGTCTGCACGTTCTGGGGCATCGCCTCGGGCCTGGTGGGCGCGGTGGTCGTGCTGATGGGCGTTATCGCATTCAATCCGATGCTGCGTGCCGGCTATGACGTGAAGCTTGCTTCCGGCGTCATCACCGCGGGCGGCACGCTCGGCATCCTGATTCCGCCGTCGGTCATGATCATCGTCTACGCGGCCGTGGCCGGGCAGTCGATCGTGAAGCTGTATGCGGCGGCGATGTTCCCCGGCTTCTTCCTGTCTTTCCTGTATCTCGTCTACATCATTGGCTGGGCGATGATTAATCCGAAAATCGCGCCGCCATTGCCGGAGGATCAGACAAAGGTTCCGATGCCGGCGTGGGTGCCGAAATTCCACGCTGCTTATTCACAAAAGAACTCGCTGGTTGCGCTGGTCAAGGCGCTGATTTCGCCCACGAAGGCCTTGCAGATCAACGCGGACGGCAAGCGCGTCACCTACTGGATGCTACTCTCGAGTTTCGGCTACGCGCTGGTGCCCTTTATTATTGTTGCGGGCTCGATGGCGACTGTCTGGTGGTACGTCGTCATTCATCAGCAAGCCGATGCCGACGCCGTGGTGACCGGTGTTCAACAGCTCGGCACGCCCGGGCTCAGCGTCGGGACGACCGCTCCGGCCCAAGAGGGGCCGCCCGCCGGATTTTACGGCTGGTTCTGGGGAATCACGGCGCTATTGGCGCTGCTACAGGTACGTTACTACAGGAAGTTTGATGCCGAGCGGCTTCAGGTTGTGAAGCTCGTCAGCTCGTCGACGATGCCGCTGGGCATTCTCACCGTTGTGGTTCTGGCGGTGATCCTGTTCGGAATCTGCACCGCAACCGAATCCGCCGCCGTTGGCGCGTTTGGCGCATTCCTGCTGGCGCTGCAGGCGCGGACGCTCGACTGGGATCGTACCAAGCAGGCGGTATTCCTGACCGCCAAGACCACCGCGATGGTGTGCTGGCTATTCGTCGGCTCGGCGCTGTTCTCCGGGGTGTTCGCAATTCTCGGCGGTCAGGCGCTGCTCGAGCATTGGGTGCTCTCGCTCAATATGTCGCCGATCTCGTTCATGCTGCTGTCACAGGCGATCATCTTCGTGCTCGGCTGGCCGCTGGAGTGGACTGAGATCATCATCATCTTCGTGCCGATCTTCCTGCCGATGCTGAAGCACTTCAACATCGATCCGGTGTTGTGGGGTACACTCGTGTTCGTGAACCTGCAGGCGGCGTTCTTGTCGCCGCCGGTGGCGATGTCGGCGTTCTATCTCAAGGGCGTCGCACCGAAACACGTCACGCTCAACCAGATCTTTGCCGGCATGATGCCGTACATGATCATCGTCATCATCTGCATGGTGATCATGTATTTCTGGCCGGGCATGACGCTTTGGCTGCCGAACTATCTTTACGGCGGCGGTTGAGACAGCACCGACAATGGACTAAGCGCGCCGGTGATGGTTTTATCGGCGCCCTTAATTCATAGGAAACCTGCACCTTGTCCCAGTCCGAGATAACCGCACTTACGGCAACCGAAGCCGCGGGCGAAATCGCGCGTGGAAGGATTTCGGCCGAAGACTATACGGTCGCTTGCCTGGAACGGATTGCCGAGGTGGACCGTGAGGTCCACGCTTTCATCCACTTCGATCCTGAGCACGCGCTGAAGCAAGCCCGAATGCTCGACAGCAAAAAGGCGAATGGCGAACGGATCGGTCCGTTACACGGTATTCCGGTCGGGATCAAAGATATCTTCGATACGGCGGATTATCCGACCGAATGCGGCTCGCCAATTCTGGCTGGCCGACGCCCCGAAACCGATGCTGCCGCGGTTCGACGGCTGCGCGAGGCTGGCGCCGTCATCATCGGCAAAACGGTGACGACCGAGTTTGCCTATTTTCACCCGGGCAAGACGCGCAATCCGCGCGACCTTCAGCGGACGCCCGGCGGATCGTCATCGGGATCGGCTGCGGCGGTTGCGGCCGGGATGGTGCCACTGGCTATCGGCTCGCAGACCAACGGCTCGATGATCCGTCCGGCCGCATTTTGCGGCGTCTTCGGTGTGAAGCCCAGCCACGGCCTGATATCGCGCGCCGGCGCGCTCACTTTGTCGCGCACCCTAGACCATGTCGGGGCGTTCGCGCGCTCACTGGACGATCTCGCTCTGATTCTCGATGTGCTGGCGGGCGAAGATCCTGCCGATCCGGATTCCCGTCCATACGCTTCACCGAGCTTCCGCACGACGGCCGCTGAAGAACCGCCAATTCCGCCGTCCTTCACGCTGGTGCGCACACCGATGTGGGACAAGGCCGACGCCGACGCACGCAGCGCGCTCGAGGATCTTGCGAAAGAGCTGGCCGCGCGCGAAGTCGACCTGCCGGACCATTATCGCGATGCCTGGAGCGGGCTCCGTGCGATTATGGCGGCTGACATGGCGCACAACCTCGGCGATTTTGTCGATAAAGGGGGGGAAGTCAGCAAGCAATTCCGCGACCTCATTGCGGAAGGCCGCGAGGTGACGGCGCCCGAATATCTGGCTGCCGTGCGCGACGCCCGGCGTTACGCCGACGGGATGGCGCGCATTTTCGAGCAGCTTTCGGATGCCATCCTGACGCTGTCGGCACGTGGCGTCGCGCCGCAGGGCATCGAAGCAACCGGCGACCCCGTGTTCTGCACGCTCTGGACTTTGACTGGGTTCCCCTCGCTCAATCTGCCGCTCTTGGCAAACGCTGACGGCCTTCCGATCGGCGTACAGCTGGTGGGCGCGCATGGGCGCGACGAGCGGCTGCTGCGTACAGCGCGCGCCATGATTTAAACGGTCGCCGAGGCGGAATGAGGGGTTACGCTTTAGTGCGCGGCGCTGTCGCCGCGGTTCTCATATTATTGACGTGCGGTGCGGGCGTCCCCGCCGAGACGTTCCCGTTCGATCGGGAGCTCTTGCTCGACGCGGCACCCATGCGGCCCGGCAAGCGAATGCCCATCCTTGCCGTTGAGTCGAACGGTAACGCGCGGATAGATCTGTGGTGTAGATCCGTGCCCGCGCGCGTGGAAACTTCGGATGCCGCGATCAAGATCGAGGCCGGGCCGCTGCCTGAAGACATGCCCGCGATGCAAAGTGCCGGGCAATGCACGCCCGAGCGGCTCCAGGCTGATGAGGAATTTCTGGCGACGCTTACGCAAATGACCGGCTGGCGCCGGGTTGGCGACGGCATCGTTCTGGAAGGGCCGAAGACGTTGAAATTCCGCGCCAGCGATCATTGATCGGAGCACAGCCCTGGAAACGAAAAGGGCGCGGCCGAGGCCGCGCCCTTGCTTTGTCTGTCGGAAAATCGAACTCCGTTAGAAGCCCATTCCGCCGCCCATGCCACCGCCTTGCGGCATTGCCGGCGCTGGTTCCTTCGGCAACTCGGCGACCATGGCCTCGGTGGTGACCAACAGGCCGGCAACCGAGCCCGCATCCTGAAGCGCGGTACGGACGACCTTTGCGGGATCGATGATACCGGCGTCGACCATGTCGACGTACTTCTCGGTCTGGGCATCGAAGCCGTAGGTTTCGGACTTTTCGTCCATGATCTTGCCAACCACGATCGAGCCTTCCACGCCGGCATTTTCCGCGATCTGGCGGATCGGCGCTTCGAGCGCCTTGAGGACGATGTTGATGCCGGCCTGGACATCCGGGTTTTCGTCGTGGATGCGGCCGACCGCCTTCTTGGCGCGCAGCAGAGCAACGCCGCCGCCCGGCACGATGCCTTCCTCGACCGCGGCGCGGGTGGCATTGAGCGCGTCCTCGACGCGGTCCTTCTTCTCTTTCACCTCGACTTCGGTGGCGCCGCCAACGCGGATCACCGCAACGCCGCCCGCCAGCTTGGCGAGACGCTCCTGCAGTTTCTCACGGTCGTAGTCAGAGGTCGTTTCCTCGATCTGCGCCTTGATCTGCTGCACGCGCGCTTCAATTTCAGGCTTCTTGCCTGCGCCATGCACGATGGTGGTTTTTTCCTTCTCGATGATCACTTTCTTGGCGCGGCCGAGCATGGCCGTGGTGACGTTTTCGAGCTTGATGCCGAGGTCTTCGGAGATCAGCTGGCCGCCCGTGAGGATTGCGATGTCCTCCAGCATGGCCTTGCGGCGGTCGCCGAAGCCCGGCGCTTTTACGGCCGCAACCTTCAGGCCGCCGCGCAGCTTGTTGACCACCAGTGTGGCGATCGCTTCGCCCTCGACGTCTTCGGCGATGATGACGAGCGGCTTGCCCGACTGCACCACCGCTTCCAGCACCGGAAGCATCGACTGGAGGCCGGACAGTTTCTTTTCGTGCAGGAGGATGTAGGCATCCTCGAGCTCGGCCAGCATTTTCTCGGCATTGGTGACGAAATAGGGAGAGATGTAGCCGCGGTCGAACTGCATGCCTTCGACGATTTCGACCTCGGTCTCCATCGCCTTGGCTTCTTCGACAGTAATGACGCCTTCGTTGCCGACCTTCTGCATCGCTTTGGCGATCATGCTTCCAATATTGCTGTCGCCATTGGATGAGACGGTGCCGACCTGGGCGACTTCCGCCGAGGAGGAAACCTTCTTCGCGCGCTTCTCGATGTCCTTGACCACCGCGGTGACGGCAATATCGATGCCGCGCTTGAGGTCCATCGGGTTCATGCCCGCGGCGACCGACTTGGCGCCTTCCTTTACGATTGCCTGGGCAAGCACCGTCGCCGTGGTGGTGCCGTCGCCGGCGAGGTCGTTGGTCTTTTGGGCAACTTCGCGCACCATCTGTGCGCCCATGTTCTCGAACTTGTCTTCAAGCTCGATGTCCTTGGCCACCGTCACGCCATCCTTGGTGATGCGCGGGGCGCCGAATGATTTATCGAGCACGACGTTGCGGCCTTTCGGGCCGAGCGTCACTTTTACAGCGTTGGCGAGAATGTCGACGCCGCGCAACATGCGATCGCGCGCATCGCCTGAAAATTTTACGTCCTTGGCAGCCATTTTAATTTACTCCGTTTCCTGGACCTCATCCTGAGGAGCGGGCGGAGCCCGCGTCTCGAAGGATGGATTGATGAATTCATTGCCCTCGTCCGATGGCCGCTGCGCGGCCTCCTCAGGACGAGGCGGGAGCTCGATCACGCCCATGATGTCGGACTCCTTCATGATCAGGAGCTCCTCGCCGTCGAGTTTGACTTCCGTGCCGGACCACTTGCCGAACAGCACGCGGTTGCCCGCCTTCACGTCGATCGGAATGAGTTTGCCGCTCTCGTCGCGGGCGCCCGGGCCGACGGCGATGACTTCGCCTTCCTGCGGCTTCTCCTGGGCGGTGTCGGGAATGATGATGCCGCCTTTGGTCTTCTCTTCGGCGGTGATGCGGCGCACGACCACGCGGTCGTGCAGGGGACGAAACTTTGTTTTGGCCATGGGCGTCCTCGTGGCGCTAGTGCGCGTCTCGTTGAACTAAAATGATCGATTTATCAGACATTTAGCACTCAGATAGAAAGAGTGCCAACTGCTGCCCGGGAAATATTGCCTTGGCAGCGGGGTGTCAAGGTTGGGGGGCGGGTGATTCTCGCCTCGGATGGCCAAACCGCGCTTGCGCTGCCCGCCGAGGCCCTCCAAAGTCGTGTGCCTGCCTCAAGGAGCCGGAATGAGCCATATCCATCGCCCCGCGCTTTCGAGCGCCCTTGGTTTAGGTTTCTTGACGCTTTGGCTTGCCGGCTGCGCCACCGGGCCGCAGCTTGATCAGCCGGCCGCACCGGCTGTCGTGCAGACGCTTCCGCCTGCATTCCCGCCGCAGGACATTGTCGGGCGCTGGGGGCTGGCCGCCTATCACAAGGAAGAGGATCGCCCGCGCACCGAGGCCGCGGCGGTTGCTGGCTGCAAACAGCCTTACGTCATTACGCTTGGTCCAAGCGGCGGCGTGATGATGCACCTCGCCGACGAGGCAACGCCGACCGAACTGCGCCTGAAGGGCGCGCCGGGCGGCAAAACATATATTGGTCCAGCGGACGCCGAGCCGGGTGCAGCCCAAGACCGCGAAGTCGTCGCTTTCGATCACCGCGTCCTGATCCTGCGGTGGATGGATTCGGAAGTGCAGGGCCGCTACGGCACCATGGTTTATGTTCGCTGCGGAGCCGAGGGGGCCAAGCGACCAGCGGCCAAACCAAAGCCGAAGCCGAAAACGGCGGCACCGCGACCGACGCAGCCTCCGGTCCAGCAACAACCTCCGCAACAACAATTCCAGCCGCCGCCAAGACAGTGATCGTCAGCTTTCCGGACAACTGGATATCGATCAAGTGCTGTCGGGCGCCGGGACCTCTCGATGAAACCGATTATTTCCCGTCACCCGCAGCGATGCCGAGTGGCGTAAACGTCTCAATCCCGACCAATACATGGTTATGCGCCGGTTTGGGACCGAGACGCCTGGAAGTTGCGCTCTTAATCATGAGAAGCGTCCAGGCACGTTCATTTGTGCCGGTTGCGATCAGCCGGTATTCATTTCCAAAACAAAATACGAAAGCGATTCTGGCTGGCCAAGTTTTAGTGATGCGATTGACGGCGCGATCGGAACCAAAAAAGATTCGGTGTACGGTAATTTGCAGGTCGAAGTTCACTGCCGACAATGCGGCAGCCACCTAGGACATGTTTTCCCTGATGGGCCGCCGCCAACCAATCTGCGCTATTGCATCAATGGTGTGGCAATGAAGTTTATTGCCGATTGAACCTGCCACCTGCCTCGATCCTGGAAATAAGGTGCTTCGTCGCTTGGCGAGCCCCCTGAAACATCCACGCGGAGACTTTGAAAGATTCCGTATTATCAAGACCTCAAAGGCAGACTGCGTGTCACGCAGTCAGGCGTCTGCAATTTCAGTGACCGCTCATGATCGCTCTCCGTGACTTCATCGAAGGTCCCTGGCGCGCCGTGCCAGTGCTCGGCATCACGCAAATTTTGTCCTGGGGCACAATTTTTTACACGCCGGTGCTGATTGTCCCGCTGATCGCCACGGAGCGCGGCTGGTCGATCTCCTTTACGATGGGTGGATTTTCCGTCGGCCTTTTGGTTGCGGGGCTGATCGCGCCCTACGTCGGCCGCTCGATAGATCGTTTCGGCGGACACGTTGTGATGACGATCGGCTCGCTGATCGGCGCACTCGGTCTCTTCCTCATCGTGCATGCAAATCATCCAGCCGCTTACTACGGGGTCTGGATGGTTCTTGGTGTCGGCATGGCGGCGAACCTTTACGATTCTGCATTCGCGACCCTCGGGCGCATATTTGGCATTGGTGCACGGCGCCCGATCACTGCACTCACGCTGGCGGGTGGATTCGCTTCGACGGTGAGCTGGCCGGCAACGCATTTTCTGCTTGATCGGGTCGGTTGGGGTGGTACCTATTTGCTATACGCAGCGCTCCTGGCCTTTGTTTCCGCGCCACTTCACGCTTTTGCCCTCCCGCGCAATCGCTTTGAAGCCGACGTGCCGAAGACATCCGAGACGGAGGCAGCGGTTAAGGTGCTGCCACCGCATGGCCTTCCGTTTATTCTGGTGGCCTCGGCCTTCGCTTCCTATGCCTTCATCCCGTCCGGTCTATCGGCGCATTTACTGGCGATCTTTGCGCGCTCTGGCATTGACGCGGGGACGGTCGTCTGGATCGGTGCGCTGTTCGGTCCCGCGCAGGTCGGCGCCCGGCTGATCGAGTTCGCCTTCGGCCGCAACGTACATCCGCTGTGGGTCGTGCGGTTTGCACTCGGCGCGCTGTTGTGCGCATTCGTGATGCTCGCGCTGCTCCACGTATCGGCCGCGACAGCTGCGGCGTTTGCGCTTATGTTCGGTGGTGCCAACGGTCTTGTCACCATCACGCGTGGTGCCGTTCCGCTCGCGTTGTTCGGTGCTTCGGGTTATGGGCGGCTCATGGGCAGGCTCGCCGGTCCATTCCTGCTGATGCAGTCGGCGGCACCGCTGATCATGGCGTTTGTGATCGAACGCGCGTCAGACGCAGCCGCCCTGGCTCTCGCCGCAGCCTTCGCAGCAGTTGCGCTGATCTGTTTTGTCTCGCTGCGCCGTCCAGCCTAGGCGAACATCAAGTCGATATCTTTCTGGGTGACGTGACCGGAAGCGCCGTCGAGCCTGGGTCCGTTGATGAGATCGCCACCATATGTGCGATGCGGTTCTGCCGCGGGCCGACTCGCACCAACGCCGCTTTGAAACCGTTCGATCATGGCTGCCAGTTGCTCTTCGACCATCATCAAGGTCGCGATCACCTTGCCGATACGTTGGCCGGCGAGATCCTGAAAATTGCAGGCTTCATAGACTCGCACGACGTGATCCTGCACATCTTGCGCCAGGCCGTGGTGATAGTCATCCGTCAACGCGGAGGCGAGGGCGCGTGCGCATTCATCGATAGCTTCGGCCGATGCCAAAATCTTTTGCGTGGCCGTTTCCATGCCTTCAACCGCGGCGCCGAGTTCACCGGCTGCGCGTGACATCCGGCGCTCGCTGCCGTCGTTGATCAGCGCCGAGAGTTCGCGCTTGTTGCGAGCTATGACGTCCTGGATGCCGGCCAATTCGTGCTCGACCGAGGGTGCAGGATCAGCTGCATTGAAGTCAGCGTCGCGCTGCCGGGGGGCTTTGCCTCCGGTCAATTCTTCGATGCGGAACACTTTTCGCTGCACGCCTGGTATCCCCCACGCGGACTTGGGAATGTTCTTACCGAGGCGGCATTAACGCTGGGTTGCGGAGGTATGGAAACGGCTCGTTTACCATGTCCGATCGTGGTTTACGGCAATTTACCAATCGGTGTGCGTTTGCCCTTTTACTGCATGACGCAAGTAACAGTGCAAGGTGCGTTGATGCGCGTTTCAGTCATTGCAGTAGCTGTAGCGGCGGCAGCCGTTTCCTTCTCGACATTGGCGTCAGCTGACCCGGTGTCGCTCTCGCCGCCTGAGGACGCGCAAGGCGCGCCGCCGATGGTGACAGCATCGGCGCAACAGCCACAATCGCAGCCCGGTCTCGGCGGTGGCTTCATCGAATTTATTTTTGGGGATACAGGCCAGCGGCCGCGCAATGGCTCGCAAACCTGGTACGGCGAGCCGCCGCGACAGGATTATTATGGGCGCGAGCAGTCGACGCAGCCGATCTATGCCAGCAGGACACCGGTTGATCCCAGGCTGGAGCAGCAAGCGGCGGACTACCAGCTCGATCCGCGCTTCCAGCGCCAGGAGGTTGCGTACAGCGGTGCTGAAAAGCCGGGCACCGTCGTCATCGATACCCCAAACCACTTTCTTTATTTGGTCGAGGGTGAAGGCCGTGCGATGCGTTACGGGATCGGTGTCGGACGTCCGGGCTTCACCTGGTCAGGCGTGCACGCGGTTTCGGCAAAGAAGGAATGGCCGGACTGGGTGCCGCCCGATGAGATGCTCAAGCGCCAACCTTACCTGCCGCATTTCGTGGCCGGTGGTCCGGGCAATCCGCTCGGTGCGCGCGCTCTCTATCTCGGCTCGACCATCTACCGCATCCACGGTTCGAACGAGCCTTGGACAATCGGCAAGAATGTGTCGTCTGGTTGCATTCGCATGCGCAACGCCGATGTCGAGGACCTTTACGAGCGCGTGAAGGTCGGCACCAAAGTGATCGTGTTGTAGCCCCGGCTCAGGCGCTGTCGCCGCCTCCGAAGTCACCACCAAAATCGCCACCCGCGTCATCGCCTAGGTCGTCGACAAGGCTAGACGAGTCGGTGTTGTCGCTATCGAGCAGGCCTGCCGGTTGCGCGTCACCGCGCGCACCGCTGCCAATATCATTGAGCCCGGCATCGCGCGCGAGATCGCTGCCGGCTGCGCTATTGTCCCAGGGTGAACCAGATGGCGAGCCGGATGAAAGCGGTGCGCCGAATGCGCTGCCGCCATGATGGCCAAACATTGAACTGATGGAATTGAGCAGGAGCGCGCCGCCGATAACGCCGGCGGCCGATGCAGCGGCGGTGCCGAGGAACGAACCACCTTGCGCTGCCGTCGTCGTCGGAGCGACCGGCGCTACAGTGCCGCCGTTATTCCAGCGCGGATCAGGTCCGGTTGTCGCAGCCGGGTGCACGCTTGGCACCGACGTGGCCGCGGATCGGCCTGTCAACGTTTGCCGCATGCTATCGAGAAACCCGCCGCTCGCGGGCTCGGCCGGATCTTCGCCCGTAAGTTCGCGAATGCGCGCGTCCGCGCGCTTGAGCGCTTCGTCCTGCACCAGCACCGTCTGCACAAGCGGGTAGATCGCGTTTGGCGCGCGGCGAAGGCCGTCTTCAATCGTGCGCATGGCGTCGGTATCACGCGGGGCATTTTCAAGCTTGGCGAGCCGGTCAAACAGATTTTCGACCAGTTGGCGTTCCTGCGGGGTCATCGCGTCCTCCCGTGACCGTTGGCGCTGTTATCTAGGCGGCGCCGTCCAATTCGCCAGTGGCGTGTGCAAGTGCGACACCGTGTTCAGCCAGCGCTTTCGGGAAAGCGTCGGAACTAAAAAAGGCAAATTCGTGCTCGCGCAGCGTTGTCAGGGAATCGAGCGCTTTTAGCTCCGCATCGACGAAGCCCGGATGACACATGACCAGCCCTCCGTCGGGCAGGCCGGACAGGAATCGCGGGAATAGCTTGGGGAATTTGGCCTTCGCATTGAATGAATAGGTCCCGGCGAAAGCCGGATTGAAGGCAATGCCTAGTTGTCTGGCCTTGCGGCGAAAGGCCACGCTCAGGATGTCCAGGGTCAGCGCCTTGCGGTCATGCAGGCGCCGCACCGGGCGCGCAGCGGCCGCATTGCCTGACCCAGGCCTCAGGCGCTCCTTCTGCGACAACCTTGAGAAAGGCGTCGCGGACCTGCGGGAACAAATGCACATGCTGGTGCCCATCGAGAAAATCGGGCGGACGGCCGAAGGCGTCAATGAAAGTCCGGACCTGGGTCGCGATTTCGATCACCAGCGACTTCGGGCTGCAAGCGCCGCGACATTGCCGCACGCAGCATGTCGTTGAGTGGCAGGAACTCACCATCACGCGACGGAGTGAAGCCTTCGCTGATCGGTTTGAACGGGCCCGTCAGTGTTACATGCAACCCGAGTTCCGCGCGCTTCTCGCCGGAATTGAGTGTATCGAGGGCAGCCGCTTCGTCGCTGTCGAAATGTGGCGCGGCCACCATGATGGACGTGGCGTTAATGCGGCCGCGCGAAATCAACTCACGGATCGCGGTGTTGACGCCCGGAGAAATCCCGTAGTCGTCCGCGCACAGCCAAATTCGGCGGGGTGCCGTGCGCATGACGCGTTGCTTTATTCCGCTGCGCGAGATGTCACCGGCCGCGTCTTGGCCGATTCACCAGTGCGCTTCACGCTGTGGTCGGCGACAAAATAGACCGGCCGTCCCTTCGTCTCGGACAGCATCTTGCCAATATATTCGCCGAGCACGCCGATCAGGATCAGCTGGACGCCACCGATCACCATGACGCTGACAACCAGCGACGGGTAGCCGGGGACGTCCTTTCCGTAGAGGAGCGTTTCGAGCACGATCCAGCTGCCGAAAAACAGTGCGGTCACGGCGAGCAACACGCCCAACATGCTGGCGACCCGCAATGGTGCCACCGAGAACGAGGTCAGTCCTTCGATCGATAGTCCGATCAGTGTCTTTGCGCTCCACGTGGTCGCGCCGTGTTCGCGAGCGGCCGGTTCATAGTCAACACGCACCTGACGAAAACCGATCCAACTCGAAAGCCCCTTGAAGAAGCGATTTCGTTCCGGCATCTGCCGCAAGGCCGCGGCCGCGCGCGGCGACAAAAGACGAAAATCTCCGGCATCTTCCGGAATCTTGTGGCGGGCGCCCCAATTGAGCAACGCGTAGAACCAATGAACGCCGATCCGTCGCAGCCAGGACTTATTTTCGCGGTGCGCCTTCGCGGTATAGACGACGTCGTACCCGTCATCGAGCCAACGCGCGACCAGGGTCTCGATCATATTCGGCGGGTGTTGGCCATCGCCGTCCATGAAAAGCACGGCGCCGAGCCGGGCGTGGTCGAGACCGGCAAGAAGAGCGGCTTCCTTACCGAAATTACGCGACAAAGTGACGACCTGAACATCGAGCGGCAACGCCGGCAGGCTTTGGGCGACGTCACTGGTGCCATCGTGGCTTCCGTCGTCGACGTAAACAACTTCGAGGCCCAATCCGCGCTTGTTCTTCAAGAAGCGCGCGACCTCGGCAATGCGCTCATGCAAGGCGGGCAGGCCCTTGGCCTCGTTGAACAAGGGCACGACAATCGACATGGTCGGCACGGATGACGCCGATCGTGTGCGGGCGCCTGTTTTGGTCGGTTTCGCCGGCATGTTTAGTTAACCTGTCGCTCCCAAATTTCCGGCGATCTATACCGCACCGGGATGGCGCTGTCGCGCCCAGCCTACCGGCACCGGTTTTGCCGTGCTAAGCGGAAGCCAACAATGATCCCGGCGCCCATCCAGAATATCCTCGATCGTCTCACCGTGGCCTGGCATGAGCGCGCCATTGCCCTCAAGGCCGCCAGTTTCGCGCTCGTTGGCGTCGTGAACACGGCGGTCGATTTCAGCGTTTTTTGGACCGCTGCGACCTATCTGCATTGGCCGCTGATCCCTGCCAACGTGCTGGCCTGGCTGGTGGCGGTGACGTTTTCCTATGTGATGAACTCCTTCATCACATTCGGCCCCGAGTCGGGGCGCATCCTGCGGTGGCGCGACTATGGGACCTTTGGGGCCTCAGGCATCGCGGGTATGATTTCGAGCACGGCGATGTTGTTTGCGCTGTCCTTTGTCATGCCGGTGCTGGTCGCAAAGCTGTTGTCTATTGTCGTCAGTTTTGCCGTAAACTTCTCGCTCTCACATTTCGTGGTGTTCCGCGTGCGCCGGCCGCGCGGCGACACCGACTAGCGAATGCCTGCGCGCGGAATGGTTTGATCATGCAGTACGACGATAATCTGATGGCCAAGCGCCCGAGCTTTGTCACGCATCTTGAATGCGCGATGACCGGCGAACGCCATGAAGCGAATCAGGTGCACAACCTGTCGCGCGCCGGCAAGCCGCTATTGGTGCGGTACGATCTCGCGGGCGTCCGTAGCGCGCTGAGCAAAGAAACGCTCGCGGCCCGCCCGCCCGATCTCTGGCGGTATCGCGAGCTGCTTCCGGTGCGCAATGCCGAGGACATCGTCAGCCTGGGCGAGACGATGACGCCGATCGTGCCAATGCCGCGGCTGTCGGCCAAACTTGGCGGCGGCGAAATTCTGGTGAAGGACGAAGGCCGGTTGCCGACCGGTTCATTCAAGGCGCGCGGTCTGGTGATGGCGGTGTCGATGGCCAAGGCGCTCGGCATCAAGCACATGGCGATGCCGACGAACGGCAATGCCGGCGCCGCGCTCGCGGCTTACGCCTCGCGCGCGGGCATCAGAACAACGATTTTTTGTCCGGAAGATACGCCGGAAGTGAATGTCAGCGAGATCGCGTTGCAGGGCGCCAAGGTCTATCGCGTTAACGGCTTGATCGACGACTGCGGAAAGATCGTCGGCGAAGGCAAGACCAAGGTTGGCTGGTTTGATACCTCGACACTGAAGGAGCCATATCGGATTGAAGGCAAGAAGACGATGGGGCTCGAACTGGCCGAGCAACTCGGCTGGCAGGTGCCGGACGTCATTTTTTATCCGACCGGCGGCGGCACGGGTCTGATCGGAATGTGGAAGGCCTTTGCGGAACTGGAGGCGATCGGCTTCATCGGCAAGAAACGCCCGCGCATGATCGCGGTGCAGGCCGCCGGTTGCGCGCCGATGGTGAAAGCCTTTGAAGCCGGTGAAGAGCACGCACCACGCTGGGAAAATGCGCACACGATTGCGTCGGGAATTCGCGTGCCGCAGGCCATCGGCGACTTTCTCATCTTGCGTGCCGTGCGCGAGAGCGGCGGCTTTGCGATCGCAGTGGAAGATCCGGCAATCACGGTGGCACTCGACGAAATGGCCCGCGAGGAGGGCTTCTTGTTGTGTCCGGAGGGGGCCGCGACCTACGCAGCCTACAAGCAGAGTCTGGCCGATGGCCGCGTCAAGCGCACCGACCAGGTTGTTTTGTTCAATTGCGCCAGCGGCCTGAAATATCCGCTGCCGAAAATCGAGCGCAAGCTCGACCGGCATAAGCCGATTGATTTTGCGTCGCTTATGAGCAGATGATTTCTGCCAGGGCGTACAAAAGAAAACGCCGCGCTGGGAGGATTCAATGAAACGGCTGATCACGGCCGCACTCGTTGCGGTATTAATGGGTAGTGCGGCCGCTAGTGCGGAAACTTTTCCGTCGCGTCCAATCACGATCATCGTGCCATTCGCCGCCGGCGGGCCGACCGATGCGTTAGCGCGCATTATCGGGGATCGCATGCGTCAGTCCCTGGGACAGCCCATCGTTGTTGAGGATGTCACTGGTGCCGGTGGCACGATCGGTGTCGGACGCGCCGTCCATGCGGCTCCTGACGGCTATACGCTGAGCATCGGCCACCTCGGCACGCACGTGATCAATGGCGCGATCTATCCGCTGAACTTCGATGTGGTGAAGGATCTTGATCCCGTCGCGACGATCGCAAGCAATCCGATGATGATCGTTTCGAAAAACGATGTTCCGGCGAAAGACCTGAAGGAGCTGATCGCCTGGATCAAGGCCCATGACGGCAAAGTCACGGCCGGCACGGCCGGCGTTGGCTCCGGGGCGCATTTTTCCGGCGTCTATTTCGGGCAGCTGATCAGCAGCAAATTGCAGTTCGTGCCCTATCGCGGCACTGGCCCCGCGCTGCTCGATCTCGTCGCCGGACAGATCGACGTGATTGTCGATCAGGCGTCGAATTCCCTGGCGCAAGTCAAGGCGGGTAAAATTCGCGCCTATGCCGTCACCGCTGAAAAGCGCCTCGCTGCCGCGCCCGACATTCCGACCGTGGATGAAGCCGGCCTCCCAGGCTTTCACGTTGAATTATGGTCCGGGATCTGGGTTCCGAAGGGAACGCCGAAAGACGTGGTGCGCAAACTCAACGCCGCAATCGTGGATGCGCTCGCCGACCCCGCGGTGCGCAAACGGATGGCAGAGGCAGGCCTGGATATACCGCCGCGCGACAAGCAGACTCCGGAAGGGCTCGCCGCCTATCAGCAATCCGAGGTCAAGAAATGGTGGCCTATGATCAAGGCCGCCAACATCAAGGTCGAGTAGCGCGCTAGCCGCCGATACCGGCTTCGAGCTTCGCGTAAAGCGGATTGTCGCGTGAGAACACGTAGTCGAGTTCCGCTACGGCCACCGCCTCGGCGCCGTTTTCGCGCAGGAAGCTCGTGAGCGCATAGACCTGATCAGGCGGGCAGTGCAGCGTGAGCAAGCCCGTCGCGCTTGGCCCGCCGAACGGCGCCTCTATGCCAAATTTCCGCTTCGCATTGTCGACCAGCATGTCCGTGCCCGCCGAAAAACGTGCACGCACTTCGCGGAACGCGCGCGCACGCGCTTGCGCGGCCACCCGATCGAGGATCACGCGCGCGAGGTCACGTTCCGCCTTGTCCCAGGTCGCTGCACGCGAGGCCACCAGATTGGCCTGCGAGCGCAGGATAGTGCCGTCTTCCACCACTTTCAGGCCATTGGCCGCAAGCGTTGTGCCGGTGGTCGTAATGTCGACAATCATTTCGGCGGTGCCGGCAGCAGGCGCGCCTTCGGTCGCGCCGGAACTCTCGACGATGCGATAGTCGATGATGCCGTGGGCGGAGAAGAAATCACGGGTCAGGTTGATGTATTTGGTCGCGACCCGCATCTTGCGATCGTGGTGATGGCGAAATGCGGTAGCGACATCATCGATGTCGGCCATGGTGCGTACGTCGATCCACGCCTGCGGCACCGCCACAACGACATTGGCAAAACCAAACCCGAGGCCTTCGATCAGCACGACGCGCTTGTCGGCGTCGGCAATCATTTCGCGAACCAAATCCTCACCGGTGACACCGAGGTGCACGGCGCCCGCGGCGAGCTGGCTGGTGATTTCGGAGGCCGACAAATAGGCGATTTCAACGCCGTCGAGACCGGCGATCGTTCCGCGATAGTCGCGGGCGCCGCGTGGCTTGACGAGCGTGAGGCCGGCGCGCGCGAAAAACGCTTCCGCGTTTTCCTGCAAGCGGCCCTTGGCCGGTACGGCGAGCACCAAAGGCGCGGTCATGATGCGCCTCCATAGACCGCGAGCCGTTCAATCCAGATTGCAAAACCGACCGCGGGAATTGGTTCGGTGGCGCCCAGCCGCGCCAGCAGTTCGTCATAGCGGCCACCCGCGACGAGCGGATCGCCGGTGCGTTCGGGATCGGTCATTTCGAATACGAGACCGGTGTAATAGTCGAAGCCGCGCCCGAATGCGGTCGAGAAGCGCACGCGCTTTACGTCGACGCCGCGCGCCTCCAGAAAGCCTGTGCGGCTTTCAAACTGGTCGAGCGCGGGCGCGAGGGCCGCTGTCATGTTGGCCTCTGCCGCCAAAGCACGAAGCGCGGCGGCGCCTTCGTCGGGGTTGCCCTGAATGGCGAGAAAGCGCTCGATCAACCCGCGGATGTCGCGCGGCAGCTTGGCGCTGGCACCAAGTGCGGACTGCTCGAGAAACCGCTCCGCGATCTCGGCGACCGAACGGCCGCCGACCGCATTGATGCCGGCGATCGACAGCAAATCGGTGACGAGCGCACGTGCGCCCTTCGGATCCGAGCCTGCGAGTGCCGCCAATACGCCCTGGTACTCGGGACGCGTATTGTTGCCGCCGAGCACGAGACGGTCGAGGTCCTGCGCCAGATTGGTCTTGCGGTTGAAATCCTTGACCAGCCTGCGCTTCCAGGCAGGCGGCAAGTCGAGACCGGCGATCAGGCCGGCAAACAATGCGACGTCGCCGATCTGAATGTCGGGTGCAGACACGCCATAGTGTGCGGTCGCCTCGAGGCCGAGCGACAGCATCTCTGCGTCGGCCGCTGTTTTGTCCGCGCGTCCGAATGATTCGATGCCGGCTTGCAGGAATTCCGCCGGTGCGTCGCTGCGGTGGCGGAAGACGGGTCCCAGATAGCAAAAACCAGCGGCCTTGCCAGCGAGCGGCGAGGCGAGATAGTCGCGCGAGACCGGAATGGTGAGGTCGGGGCGCAGGCAGTACTCGCCACCGTCCGGCGCAGTCGTGAGGTACATCCGGCGGCGGATGTCCTCACCCGACAGGTCGAGGAATGGCTCCGCCGGTTGCAGCATGGCGGGCGCAACGCGGCCGTAACCGGCGCGCTCATAGGTGGCGACCAATGCCTCCGCCCGCGCGTCGGGTCCTAGCCTCTGTGCTGTTACGCTCGCGTCCATTTCTGTTCCAAAACCGGCTGCAAATACGGGGGTCCGCGGCCGGGCCTTTAGCATGGCGGCCTTAAGGATTCGACGACGTTTGGTCGCTGGCCTTAACGGCCGGAGCCGTCAAATGTTTGTCGTCGTTAACAAAATTTGCGTGCTGCTTGACCGATCGTTGGCGGCGGCCCGCGGTTACGGTTGCCTTACCATATCCCGTACAACGCGTAAGGGAATCTCAATACAACCGGCGTTGACTGGCCACTATGGACGCGAAAACGACGAGCAATCCGGTCCCGCGCGCCGTCGTCGAGGCATTTTACCGTGCCCTGGCGAACCGCGACATGGATACGCTTGCGACGTTTCTCGACGACCAGGTGAAGTGGACCATTTCCGGGCCGGTCGACATTCTGCCGTTCTGCGGCCAGCGCGTCGGCAAGGACGTGGTGATGGAATTGCTGGTGAGCGATATTCCGACGCTATTGGAGGGCCGGCGCTTCGTCCCGCAGGCGATGTTGGTGGATGGAGACCGTGCCGCGGTGCTGGGCAAACTCACTGCGACCAAACGCGCCGGTGGCCGCGCCATCAGCTACCGGATTGCCCACTTCATTCAGTTTCGCAATGAAAAGGTCGTTGATTACGTATCGATCATCGATAGCTTCGATGCGGTCGAGCAGATGCTCGGCTACAGCCTTGACGCCTATGACGGCTATCGGGTGAACGGCGACGTCGTCACGGTGTGACGGCCGTCACTGCGGTATGTTTTGATTCCAGCCTAACGTATCATCATAAAATTGGATTCGCTTCGGAGCACAACCTCATGCGCCGCTTTCACGCCGTTGTCGTTGCGTTGCTTTTGTCCGCTTCGCCAGCGCTCGCGCTCGACATGCCGACCCGCAAGGCCGGGCTGTGGGAACTCAAGATGGAGTTCGCGGGCCGCAATCTTCCATCCCAGCTGATGCAACAGTGCACCGACGCCAGTACCGACAAGCTGATGACGCTCAATTTCGGCGGCGCGGCCGACCGCAATTGCCAGAAGCGCGACGTCCAGAACACAGGCGGCACCATCACGGTGGATTCGGTCTGTCAGTTTGGCGACGCGACCACGACGTCGCATGCCGTGGTCAGTGGCGATTTCAACAGCGCCTATACGGTGCAGATCAACTCGACACGGCAGGGCGGGCGGCCGGTTCCGGGCGTCGCTCCGGGCAGCGAGTCGCACATGACCATCGCGGCGAAATATCTGGGGCCCTGCGCCAACGGTCAAAAGCCCGGCGACGTGATGATGGGCAACGGCATGAAGATGAACGTGCTCGAGATCCAGAAGATGGGTGGAGCACCACCGCAGCGGCCGTAAGCCCGGGCTTGGCTAGGCCAGTTTGTGGCGGGCGAGCAGCTTGCGCACCGCGTCGACCAACGCGTCTTCCTTCACCGCGAATTGCGCCTCGGCCTGTTTCTTCAGGTATTCCTCGCGGTCCTTGGTGTCGGCGAGTGTCGCGCCGAGGATCAGATCCTTGATCTGGACTTCGCCGCGCGCCTTTTCGTCGCCGCCCTGGATGATCGCGCAAGGTGAACCGCGCTTGTCGGCGTATTTGAGCTGCGCGCCAAGATTGTTCTTCGGATTGCCGAGATAGAGCTCGGCGCGAATCCCAACGTTGCGCAGCGTGGCGGCCATCTTCTGGTAATCGGCGACGCGGTCACGATCGAAGATCGTGACGACGACCGGGCCGGGCTCGGGCTTTGCGCTGATCTTGCCAAGCGCCGTCAACGCCGCCTGCAGGCGCGACACGCCGATGGAAAAGCCGGTCGCGGGCACCGGCTCACCACGAAAACGCGACACCAGTCCGTCATAGCGTCCGCCGCCGCCGACCGAGCCGAAGCGGACGGGCCGGCCTTTCTCGTCCTTGATCTCGAAGGTCAATTCAACTTCGTAGACCGGGCCGGTGTAGTACTCGAGGCCGCGCACGACGGTTTTATCGATCCGCACACGGTCGCTGTAGCCGGCGGCTGCAATAAGTGCCGCAATTTCTGACAGCTCTTGATCGCCGGCGCCGGTCGGCGCTGCTGCACCTTTACCGCTGATGATTGCAACAATGCCCTCGATTTGAGTGTCGGTCAGTTCGGCGCCTTTGGTGAAATCGCCACTCTCGTCTTTGCGGCCCTTGCCCAGCAGCATTCTGACGCCGTCGATCCCGAGGCGATCGAGTTTGTCGATCGCGCGCATGGTGGTGAGGTGCTTCTCCGCAGAAATTTGCAGCGCGTCCATCGCGCTATCCAAAATTTTGCGATTGTTCACCTTCACGACATATTGGCCGCGCGGAATGCCGAGCGCTTCCATCGTGTCGGCGGCGAGCATGCACATCTCGGCATCGGCGGCCATGGACGCCGCGCCGACGGTGTCCGCATCAAATTGCATGAACTGGCGATAGCGCCCCGGTCCCGGCTTCTCGTTCCTGAACACCCAGCCATAACGATACGAGCGGTAGGGCATCGCAAGGTTCTGGAAATTTTCGGCGACGTAACGCGCGAGCGGCGCGGTCAGGTCGTAACGCAGCGACAGCCACTGCTCGTCATCGTCCTGGAAAGAGAACACGCCTTCGTTCGGGCGGTCCTGATCCGGCAGGAACTTGCCGAGCGCGTCGGTGAATTCAATGGCCGGCGTTTCGACCGGCTCGAAGCCGTAGCGTTCGAACACGGCGCGGATTGCTTCCACCATGTGGCGGGTAGCGGCGATCTCGGCCGGCCCGCGGTCGGCGAGGCCGCGGGGCAGGCGGGCTTTGAGCTTGGTCGGTTTGGTGGGTTTGTCTGCCATTTGCGGTCTACATATCAGACACGCGCATTACGGCAACGCTGTAAACCGTCATGCCCGGGCATAGGCCGTCGAAGACGGGCGTAAACGCCCTTACGCCCGCCCTTCCACGTCTTTATGTGTAAAATGGCAGAAGTCGTGGATGCCCGGCACAAGGCCGGGCATGACGACCTCAAACGGTGACAGGTCATGGCAAAAGCCCAGGTGCAGGAAAAAGTCGGTCTTCCCAACGACCTCGAACCCTATTGGATGCCGTTCACGGCCAACCGCGCCTTCAAGAAGCGGCCGCGGATCGTCGTCGGCGCCAAGGACATGCACTACATCGCCAGTGACGGGCGCAAGCTCCTCGACGGCGCGGCTGGCCTGTGGTGCACGAATGCCGGCCATAACCGCGAGCCGATCGTTGCGGCTATCCAGAAGGAAGCCGCGACGCTCGATTACGCGCCGGCTTTTCAATTCGCCCATCCCAAGGCCTTCGAGCTGGCGAGCCGCGTCGCTGCGCTGGCGCCCGGAGATCTCGACCACGTCTTCTTCTGCAATTCCGGCTCGGAAGCGGTCGATACCGCGCTCAAGATCGCGCTCGCCTATCACAACGTAAAGGGCAACGCGTCGCGTGTGCGGCTGATCGGCCGCGAGCGCGGCTATCACGGCGTCGGCTTTGGCGGCATCGCGGTCGGCGGCATCGTCAATAACCGCAAGCAGTTCGGCGCGCTGTTCGCTGGCGTCGATCATTTGCAGATGACCTACAATCGCGAGAAGCAGGCCTTCACGGTCGGTGAGCCTGAATGGGGCGCGCACCTTGCCGACGATCTTGATCGTCTTGTCGCGCTGCACGATGCTTCGACAATCGCCGCCGTCATTGTCGAGCCGGTGGCGGCATCGACCGGCGTGTTGCCGCCGCCCAAAGGCTATCTCGAGAGGTTGCGCGCGATCTGCGACAAGCACGGCATTCTTCTGATCTTCGACGAAGTCATCACGGGCTATGGCCGCATGGGCTACGCCTTTGCCGCCGAACGTTACGGTGTGGTTCCCGACATGATCACCTTCGCGAAGGGCATCACCTCGGGCAGCGTGCCGATGGGCGGCGTGCTCGTGCGCAAGGCCATCTACGACGCCTTCATGAAAGGGCCCGAGCACGTCATCGAGCTCTTTCACGGCTACACGTACTCGGCGCATCCGCTCGCCTGCGCGGCCGGCCTTGCCACGCTCGATCTCTACCGCGAGGAGGGACTGTTCGAGCGCGCGCGCAAGCTGGAAAAGCCATGGGCGCAGGCGGCCATGGGCCTCAAGGGTTTGCCGAACGTGCTCGATATCCGTCCCGTCGGCCTGACGGTCGGCATCGATCTCGCCAGCAAGCCTGATGGTGTCGGGAAACGCGGCATGGAAGCCCTGGAACTCGGCTTCTTCGAACACGACGTCATGTTCCGCGCGGTTGGCGATACGTTGGCGCTCAGCCCGCCGCTGATCGTCAGCGAAGCTCAGATTGGAGAGATGTTCGACAAGCTCGCGCGCATCATCAAGGCAGTGGCGTAAGCGGGCCGCCCGCATACGACGGTCGCGGCTGCAGGATCGCCCAGCCGACGTTGAGCATCGAATCGCCGCGCCGGTCATGCAGCTGGAATGGCGGCTGCACGGCCGCTTCCACCGCAATTGTCCGCAATGCCGGCGGCACCGCGGTCAGGTCGCCGGCCGTCCACACGACCAGTGCGCCCTTCGATCTCAGATCGGCGAGATCGATCCACGGCGCCCGCTCGGGCTTGCCATCGATGAGCACGCGCGGATGATCGGGCGCGTAATGCTCGATATTGCCGCCATCCCACATGCTGCCGATCACATAGACGATCGGCTTGCCCGTGACCGCGCGGTAGCGCTGTGACAATTCGCGTGCGAGCTCATCGCCTGGAAAGAAAACCGCCCGGTAGCGATGATCATAGTTCGGCAGGATCGCGTAATTGGCAATGAACGCGAGCGCCAGGCATGCGAACACAGCCATCCACGTGATCGTCACGCGCGCGAGGCGTCTCTCTTCAAGCACGCGCCGCGCGACCATCACGGCCCACACACCAACGAAGAGCCAAAGTGGATAGCCCCACATCGCGACGGTGCCACGCCCGCTCAGCGCAGACATCGCCAGTACTGTTGCGATCGGTCCGAAGGCCAGCCATGTCATGATGCGCATATCAAACGCGTCCGATGCGGGCGCATCGGCATTCCGCCGCGGGACAAATAGCGGTAGCGCGATCAGAGCGGACGGGATGAGGAAGAATGCCTGGCTCACCGTAAACTGGAGCGGATGCCAGATGTGGTCGATCAGGCCGCGCGACGGCAATGCGCGATGCTCGGCATAGGTGAAGGGCAGGAAATCGTTCTGCACGAGCCAGACGAGATGTGGCGCCATCGTCACCAGCGCGACCGCGGCCGCTACATAAGGGCCGGGCGTTGCGAGCGCCTTGCGCGCGTCGCGGTCGAGCAGAACGAACAGTGCGAGCGGCACCGCCAGCACCACCACGAAATATTTAGCCCACAGCGACATCCCGATCGCAACGCCCAGCAGCAGCCAATGCCCGATCCATCCGCCGCGCAAAGCGCGATGATACGCAAACCCAGCCAGCGCCCAGAACGGCAGCTGGATGACGTCGTGATTGAATTTTGCGGCGGTGTAATTGAAGTAGTGCAGACCATCGACGATCAGCACGGCCACCAATGCGCCAATCGGGCCCGTGAGCGGCCGCGCGGTCAGCCAGACGAGCCAGAGAGCTGCCACGACCGCCACTTGCGCCAGCAGGTAAAAGGCGAAGTCGTGCCCGGTGAGCCGATAGATGATCTCGACCAGCCACCACGGCAACGGTGGCAGCTTGTCATAGCCGAGCTGCCATTCCCGCCCGTAGGTCAGCGCCTCGATCAGGTCGAGCGGAAGATTGGGGTAAAGAAGCGTCGGCAGGGCCGTCCACACGGCCGCGTGCAACAGCAGGAACGCAGCCAATGCCCGCCCGGGCGCGGCCGCGATCCAGGCCACAAGGGGAAAACGGGACGGCGCCGGCATTGGCTGGGCGGTCGACAATGGCTTGGGTTCCTGGGCCTTAAGTTCCTGCGAATAAGGGGTGAATTCGCGCTACCATAGCAAGAGTTCGAGTTGCGCGGGGCCTTGGCGTCATGGACATTGGTGCCTGGCCACGCGAATCAGCCGCTCTTGCGGCATTGCACCGGCCGCGGGGGTTGGCCCAGGATAAACCGCATGCGTCGTATCAGCGCTATCTTCATTGCGGTCTGCGTGGTCCTCATCGCCGCCTCGGTTGGCGCCGTGCTCTATCTCGGTTTTGGAATCGATGCCAGCACGTCGGCCATCGTGGCGCTGGGCGCCCTGACCGGGATGGCGCTGTTCAATACCGTCAGCAACCGTCTGCGTGATCGCGGCGACCTCGGCGATCAGATCGGCGACCTGTCGCGCGGCACCGCCGATCTTGCGCGGCAGGTGGCTGAGATTTCGCGCCGCCTCAATGCGGTGGAGATCAAGATGGCGGTGCCGGCGCGTGCGCGCAGCGGCGCCGATCCGCTCGCCACCGAAATCGGCGAGCTCGGCGGCCTGGTGAAACAGATCGCTGAGACCGTTGCGGCTCACGCGGCCGCTTTGCAGAAGCAGGGAGCCTTGACGGCCCGCGTCGCCCCGAGCCCGCCGAAGCCAGAGCCCGCGAGTCCGGCCGGGGGCACGCTCGCGCGCAGCGAAAATGACACCGTGAACAATATCGAGCGCTTCCGCTCGCTCTCGCGCGAGAGCATTGCCGACTTGCTCTCCAAGGCCTGCGACGCCAACCGCATCGATCTTTATCTGCAGCCCATCGTGACGTTGCCGCAGCGCAAGGTGCGTTACTACGAGGCGATGTCGCGCCTGCGCAGCGAGGATGGCGATATCATCCCGGCTATCGATTTCATCGATGTTGCCGAAAGCGTCGGCCTGATGCCGAAGATCGACAATCTCGCGGTGTTCCGCTGCGTGCAGGTGACGCGTCGCCTGCTGTTGAAAAATCGCGATGTCGGTCTGTTCTGCAACATCAGCGCCGCGACCCTCAATGATGCGGTGATGTTCCAGCAATTTCTCGATTTCATGGATGCCAATCGTGCGCTCGCATCCTCGCTGATGTTCGAGTTCACGCAGGAGGCCTATCGCTCCTTCGGCCCCATCGAGCACGAAAGCCTGGCGGCGCTCGCCGAACGCGGTTTCCGTTTTTCCATGGACCACGTCACCGATCTGCACATCGCGCCGAACGAGCTTGCGGAACGCTCGTTCCGTTTCCTCAAGGTGCCGGCCAAATTGCTGCTCAACAAGGTCGCCGGCGTGCAGACCGATATTGATCCGGAAGACCTCGCGGACCTGCTCGCACGCTCCGGGATTGATCTGATCGCCGAGCGGGTCGAAACAGAGACCACCGTTGTCGATCTGCTCGACTACGATGTGCGCTTCGGCCAGGGCTTCCTGTTCTCGCCGCCGCGACCGGTGCGCGCCGAGGCGCTGCAGGGTTCAACGTCCGGAAAGTCGGGCGCGGCCGAGAATGAAGGCCCCGGCGCGCTTCTGGCGGCCAGCTGACATCTTGCTTTCGCAACTGATGCCGTACCAACCTCGTCATTCCGGGACGGCCCGCCAGGGCCGGACCGGAATCCAGATGCGCGCACAGGTCGTGGCTCGGATTCCGGTTCGCTCGCTTGCGCTCGCGCCCCGGAATGACAAGAACATTATATGAGCACCGCTTTGACGTCTCTAATCCCGAAATTTTCCGAGCTGGCATCCGACTATGACGCTGTGCTGAGCGACGTGTGGGGTGTCATCCACAATGGCATTGCCATGTTTCCGCACGCCTGCGACGCGTTGATGCGCATGCGCGCGCGCGGCGGCGTGGTCGTCCTTATTACCAATGCGCCGCGCCCGAGCGAACAGGTGGTGCGTCAGCTTGAGCGTTTGCATGTGCCGCGCGAGGCCTATGACGCGATTGTTTCGTCTGGCGATCTCACCCGCGCGACGGTAGAGGAGCGTCGTGGCCAATCGCTCTACCACCTGGGGCCCGAACGTGACCGCTCGATCTTCACCGGCTTGGACGTGCACTTTGCGCCACCGGAAAGCGCGGACTATGTGGTTTGCACGGGCCTCGAGGACGACGAAACCGAAACACCGGACGACTACCGCGCGCGGCTCGAAGCCATGCTGGCGCGCAAGCTGTTCATGGTCTGTGGCAATCCCGACGTCGTAGTCGAGCGGGGCCCGGCGCTGGTCTATTGCGCCGGCGCGATCGCCGATCTTTATGCGGCCATGGGCGGCGACGTGCTCTATGCGGGCAAGCCGTATCGTCCGATTTACGATATGGCGCTCGCAAAGGTGGACACGGCGGCCGGCCACAAGATCGCGCGCAGCCGCGTGCTTGCGGTCGGTGACTCGGTGCGCACCGATCTCAAGGGTGCCCGCACGGCCGGCATCGATTTCCTGTTTGTCACGTCGGGCATTCACGCCGAGGAGCTGGGCGGACGCGAGCGGCCTGACGACGCGGCATTGACGACGACATTTGCCGCCGCCGGCGGCGCGCCGAAGGCGGTGATGCGGGAATTGAGGTGGTAGCGCTCAGGCCGCTGGAGCGGATACTTCGGCGTCGCCGAAGACGGCGTCGATCTTGCTCTTGAGCGTCTGTGCGTTGAACGGCTTGACGATATAGTTGGAGACGCCCGCCTTCTTCGCCGCGATCACGTTCTCGGTCTTCGACTCTGCCGTGACCATGATGAACGGGATTTCCGAGAGCGAGGGGTCGGCGCGCATTTCCTGGAGCAGGGCAAAGCCGGTCATCGGCTCCATGTTCCAGTCCGAGATCACGAGGCCATACTCGTTCTTGCGCAGTTTATTGAGCGCGGTCGAGCCGTCATTGGCATCGTCGACGTGCTCGAAGCCAAGCTGCTTGAGCAGGTTGTGCATGATGCGAATCATCGTGTTGTAGTCGTCCACGACGAGGACCGGCTTGGTCAGATCGACAGCCATGACGCATCCGCCCGCACGCGGGCTCTCCCCATAACGGTGGCGATAAATAGCAGTGGGCCTTGAATAACCCGTTAATTTGAAAGTTTGTTAACGGCGCGCTAACCGTAGCTGCGGCCCAGATGTTCCGGCGATGAAAATATGGGCACGTTCCTGACCGCGATTTCCTGTAATTGCACGGCATTCCGATGAGCAGGCCCAAAGCGTCCGCGAAACACTTCCATGTCGTCCGCGGCGGCGCGCAGGGGATCGCCGGCGGCCCGCTGGCCGGGGCTGTCGTGGCAATCGGCAATTTCGACGGCGTGCATCGCGGCCATCGCGCCGTGATCGGCGCCGCGCTCAAGCGCGCCCGTTCGCTCGGCCGCAAGGCCGCGGCTCTGACCTTCACGCCGCACCCGCGGCGGTTCCTGCGGCCGCAGGAAACCTTGTTTCAGCTGTCCAGCGAACGCGACAAGTTGCGTCTGCTCGCCGCCACCGGTCTCGACGGCGCCATCGTCATGACATTCGACGCGGCACTGGCGACAACGCCGGCGGAAGATTTTGTCACGAAAATTCTTGCCGGCGCACTCGGTATCGGCGGCGCGGCGATCGGGTTCGATTTTCATTTCGGGAAGAATCGCGGCGGCTCGCCGGCTTTTCTTGCCGAGCAGGGCAAGCAGCTTGGTTTCGCGGTCAATATTGTGGCGCCGCTTGAGGACGAAGGCCGGCCGGTGTCATCCGGCGCAGCGCGCACCGCGCTCACTGAAGGCAAAGTCGTGGAGGCGACCGAGCTCCTCGGCGCGCCATGGTTCGTCTCGGGGGACGTGGTCCATGGCGACAAGCGCGGGCGCGAGCTCGGCTTTCCCACCGCCAATCTCAGGCTCGATCCGTCCTGCGGGCTCAAGCACGGCATCTATGCGGTGCGCGTCGGCGTTGGCGACATGCGCTATGACGGCGTCGCCAGCTTCGGGGTCCGGCCGATGTTCGATGATGGTGCGCCGTTGCTCGAGGTCTTCCTGTTCGATTTCGACGGCGACCTCTACGGGCGCACGATCGATGTCGCTTTCATCGGCTGGATCCGCCACGAGCAGAAATTCGAATCGATCGAGGCGCTCAAGCAGCACATGATGACGGATGCCGCCCAGGCGCGCGACGCGCTCAAGCGCGCCGGCAAGGCCTTCCCGTTGCTGGGGGAGGTTTAGCCTTGCACCCGTCGTCCCCGCGAAGGCGGGGACCCATACGCCGTGCCCTCTCGGTAAGCTGCGGCGTATGGGTCCCGGGCCTCGCTTCGCTCGCCCGGGACGACAGTAAGCCTCGGCCTTTCCGCAGCCGAATCCGCCTGCTAGTAAGCGCCTTATGTCGAAGCCCGAGCGCGATTATTCCGAAACGCTGTTTCTGCCGCAGACGGATTTCCCGATGCGCGCCGGTCTGCCGCAGAAGGAGCCGGAGATCCTGGCGCGCTGGGCGAAAGCGGACCTCTACCGCCAGCTTCGCGACGGCGCCAAGGGCCGCGAGAAATTTATCCTGCATGACGGCCCGCCTTACGCGAACGGCAACATCCACATCGGGCACGCGCTCAACAAGATTCTCAAGGACGTGGTGACGCGCAGCCAGCAGATGCTCGGCTACGACAGCAATTACGTGCCGGGTTGGGATTGCCATGGCCTGCCGATCGAATGGAAGATCGAGGAAGAGAACTACCGCTCCAAGAACAAGAAGAAGCCGGACCTCTCCGACCCGGTGGCGATGGTCGCCTTCCGGCAGGAGTGCCGCGCCTATGCGCAGCATTGGCTCGAGGTGCAGCGCGAGGAGTTCAAGCGGCTCGGCGTCGAAGGCGACTGGGCGCATCCCTATACGACGATGAGCTTTCCGGCCGAGGCGCAGATCGCGCGCGAGCTGATGAAGTTTGCCGCCAACGGCACACTGTACCGCGGATCGAAGCCGGTGATGTGGAGCGTGGTCGAGAAGACCGCGCTCGCCGAAGCGGAGGTCGAGTATGAGGATTACACCAGCGACACAGTGTGGGTGAAGTTTCCGGTTTCGCAGACGGATGATCAGAAGCTGAAAAACGCATCCGTGGTCATTTGGACCACGACGCCGTGGACGCTGCCCGGCAACCGCGCCGTGTCATTCTCATCAAGGATCAGCTACGGCCTGTATCGGGTCACCGAAGCTGCGCCAGAAAATTGGGCCAAAGTCGGAGATGAGTTCATCGTCGCTGATAAGCTTTCCGCTGATGTTTTCAAGCACGCGAAAGTAACGGCGGTCGAAAGAGTGGCCGATGCTTCGGCGAAAGCGCTGGCGCACACGTCACTCAAGCACCCGCTTCGCGGCAAAGGTTACGATTTTATCGTGCCGCTTCTTGATGGTGACCACGTCACCGATGAAGATGGCACCGGTTTCGTGCATACCGCGCCTGGGCATGGTCGCGACGACTTTGAAATCTGGATGAGCAATAAGTCTTTGCTCGATGCGGCAAAGATCGAGACGGCAATACCCTACACCGTCGATGAAAACGGGGCCTTTACCGAGGCGGCGCCGGGCTTCACCGGCAAGCGCGTCATCAATGACAAAGGCGAAAAGGGCGATGCCAACGAGGCGGTGATCAAGGCGCTGGTCGAGGCCGGCAATATCATCGCGCGCGGACGCCTGAAGCACCAATATCCCCATAGCTGGCGCTCAAAGAAGCCGATCATCTTTCGCAACACGCCGCAGTGGTTCATTGCGATGGACCAGCCGATCGCGAATCTTCCTCCCGTCATTCCGGGGCGCGCCGAAGGCGCGAACCCGGAATCCAGAAGCACGGCGCTGCGGAGTATGGATTCCGGGTCCGCCGCTGCGCGGCGTCCCGGAATGACAAGCGGAGAGGGCGACACGCTGCGCCATCGTGCTCTCTCGGCCATCAAGGTGACACGCTGGGTGCCGGAGCAGGGCGAGAACCGTATCACCGGCATGATTGAAAGCCGGCCCGACTGGGTGATCTCGCGCCAGCGCGCGTGGGGTGTGCCGATCGCGGTCTTCGTCAAGGAAAAGCCCGACGGTTCGGTCGACATCCTGCAAGACCCGGATGTCGAGCTGCGCATCATCGAAGCGTTCGAGAAGGAAGGCGCCGACGCCTGGTACAAAGAAGGTGCGCGCGAGCGCTTCCTCGGCAAGCTCGCCAACGACAGCTGGAAAAAGGTCGACGATATTCTCGACGTCTGGTTCGACTCCGGCTCCACGCATGCTTTCGTGCTGGAAGATCCGAAGCATTTCCCGACGCTTGCCGGCATCAAGCGCAAGATCGATGGCGGCAAGGATACCGTGATGTATCTGGAAGGCAGCGACCAGCATCGCGGCTGGTTCCATTCCTCGCTGCTGGAAAGCTGCGGAACGCGCGGGCGCGCGCCATTCGATGTGGTGCTCACCCACGGCTTCGTGCTCGACGAGCAGGGCCGCAAGATGTCGAAGTCGACCGGCAACGTCACCGCGCCGCAGGACGTGATCAAGCAATCGGGCGCCGATATTCTGCGCATGTGGGTCTGCGCGTCTGATTATGCCGACGATCTGCGCATCGGTCCGGAGATTCTCAAGACGACGGCCGATACCTATCGCAAGCTGCGCAACACCGTGCGCTGGATGCTGGGTTCGCTGGCGCATTTCCACGAGGAAGACCGCGTCAAGTTCGACAAAATGCCGGAGCTGGAACGGCTGATGTTGCATCGGCTGCATGAGCTCGACGTGCTGGTGCGCAAGGCTTATGCCGACTTCGACTACAAGCGCATCTTCGCGGCACTATCGAGCTTCATGACCTCGGACCTGTCGGCGTTTTATTTCGACATCCGCAAGGACACTCTCTATTGCGACCCGATTTCGTCGGTGAAACGCAAGGCCAGCCTGACTGTCATCGACCATCTGTTTCGCTGCACGGTCATCTGGCTCGCGCCGATGCTCTGCTTCACCGCGGAAGAAGTCATGGGCCTCGCGCTATGGCGCCGACGCCAAATCGGTCCACCTGGAGATCTTCCCCGACGTTCCAGCCGCATGGCGCGACGACAAACTCGCGGAGAAATGGCGCAAGGTGCGCATCGTGCGCGGGGTCGTCACTGGCGCGCTCGAAATCGAACGCGCGCAGAAGCGCATCGGCTCGTCTCTCGAGGCGCACCCGATCGTGCATGTTTCGAACGCGGAGCTTTACGAAGCCGTGGTCGATTGCGATCTCGCCGAAGCGTGTATCACTTCGGCGGCGACGCTGGTGCAGGACGAAGGGCCCGGCAGCGCATTTCGTCTGCCGGATGTCGCCGGCGTTGCGGTGGTGCCCAATCTCGCCGAAGGCACCAAATGCGCGCGCTCGTGGAAAATCCTCACCAACATTGGCGCCGACCCTCAATATCCGGATGTCTCGCCACGCGACGCCCAGGCGCTGCGCGAATGGGAATCCGCGCGGAAGGCGGCCGAGTGAATGCGCGCAAATTACTTCATCGGCCCGTTCACCCGTTTCGGACTTGCGGTTGCAGCCATCGCATGCGTTCTCGACCAGGCCAGCAAAGTTTACCTCCTCTCGGTATTTGACCTCGCATCCAACGGGCCGGTGCGCCTTGGCCCCTTTTTCGATTTCGTCCTCACCCGCAATACGGGCATCAGCTACGGATTGTTCCAGACGCAGGGTCCCGTCGGCCAATGGGTGCTGCTGGCCTTCAAGGCGGTCGCCGTGCTGCTGCTGGGGCTCTGGCTGGCTCAGGCAAAGGACCGACTCACCGCCCTTTCCCTTGGCCTGATTGTCGGCGGGGCGGTCGGCAACGCCATCGACCGGTTAGCCTATGGTTGGGTCGCGGATTTCGTGTTTTTTCACATTTCCACGCCGAATTGGCGGTTCAACTGGTATGTTTTTAACCTCGCTGACGTAGCGATCGTTGCCGGGGTTATTGGCCTACTGTATGAATCGCTGGTAGGGGACCGCGCCGCAAAAGCGCCCTGATCCCCCCGCAAGAGTCGCGACAATTCAGTGGTTTTGGGCTCCGGTTCCGGATGAACACGATGCGTCTGACAAATACCTTCTCTGTCCGCGCCGCCGTCGGCCTGGCGCTCGGCGTGGCCATGCTGTTCGGCTCGGTGCCCGCTCGCGCGGCCGATGACGAGCCCGGGTTCGACGAAAAAATAGTAGACGGCATCATGTCGGGCCTTGGCTTCAAGAAGGACGGCGCAGCGGAGATCAATTACCAGGAGCGCGCCCCGCTCGTTATACCGCCCAGCCGCGCGCTGCCGCCGCCGGAGAATGTCGATGCAGTGACGGCGAATAACCCGGCCTGGCCGAAGGACCCCGACATTGCACGGCGTAAAAAGGCCGCGGCCATTGCGCGCAACCGCAACGTCAGTGATGAGCGCGAGCGCGAACAGAATCCATTGCGTCCGGACCAGCTTACCCCCGGTGGCAAGCCGACAAAGAGCCAGCAAGCTCGCGGCGACAACGGCTATGACGCCCCTGCCTCGGGCTTTGGCAATCAATTGCCGCCGTCGCAGCTTGGCACGTCGAAGTACGGCGTGTTCGGCGCCATGTTCGATAGCAAGAAAGACGATGACACGGCGAAGTTCACCGGCGAGCCTCCGCGCGCCTCGCTGACCGACCCGCCCGCCGGCTATCAGACGCCGTCACCGGAGCAGCCCTATGGTGTCGGCAAGGCGCCTGCCCCGAAACCGGCCGATAACTACACGACGCGCAGCGAGCTTCCGCGCTAAACCGGACGGTCATTGAATTTGCTGAATGGCGTGGGCGACGTCGTCATCCGATCACGTGCAGCGGCACGATCGCAACATAGCCAGGTCAGACATCGTGCTTGCCAATAAACGCGTCATCGTCCTCGCGCTCATTTCAGCTCTTGCAACACCAGCGCTGGCCGCCGAACAGGCAGGGCCGGAAATCGCTGACTTCACATTGGCGAATGGCCTGGAGCTGGTCGTGATCCCCGACCACCGTGCACCGGTGGTCACGCACATGATCTGGTACAAGGTTGGTGCCGCCGACGAGACGCCAGGTAAATCCGGCCTGGCGCATTTCCTTGAGCACCTGATGTTCAAGGGCACTGCGAAAAATCCGACCGGGAAGTTCTCGCAAGTCGTTGCCCGCATCGGCGGGCAGGAGAACGCCTTTACCTCGCAGGACTACACCGGCTATTTCCAGCGCGTGCCGAGCGATCAGCTCAAGACCGTCATGGAATTCGAAGCCGACCGCATGACCGGGCTGCAGCTCACCGATGATGTCGTTCTGCCGGAACGCAACGTCATTCTCGAGGAACAAAACCAGCGGGTGGGGAATAATCCGCCCGCACGGTTGACCGAGCAGGTCGATGCCGCGCTTTTCCTCAATCATCCGTATGGCAAGCCGGTCATCGGCTGGCGCCACGAAATGGAAGAATTGTCGCGCGACGACGCGATCGGCTTCTATCGCCGCTTCTATGCGCCCAATAATGCGGTGGTCGTCATCGCCGGCGACATTGACCCGGCGCAAGCGCGCGCGCTTGCGGAAGAGACTTACGGCAAGATTGCCCGCCACGGCTCGATCGCCCCGCGCATACGCGCGCAAGAGCCTCCGCCGGTCGCGGTGCGCTCACTCACATTGGCGGATCCGCGGGTGGAAATTCCGTCCATACAGCGCGAATATCTGGTGCCGTCATTCAGGACGGCCAAACGCGGGGAATCGGAGGCACTCGAGGTTCTCTCGCATATCCTCGGAAGCGGCTCCAACAGCCGGCTTTATCGCGCTCTTGTTGTCGATAAGCAGGTCGCGGTCATGGCCAGCGCCTGGTACGATTCCAGCGCGATCGACCAATCGAAATTCGGCGTTCAGGGCTCGCCTCGCCCCGGCGTCACGCTCCCGCAGCTTGAGGCGGGGGTCGACGCGGTCATCGCCGAGGTCATCGCAAAGGGTGTCACCGACGAGGAACTGGAGCGGACGAAAACCCGGCTGATCGCCGACGCAGTGTATGCGCAGGACAATCAGGCCAGCATGGCGCGCTGGTATGGCGCATCTTTGACGACGGGCGCGACCGTCAACGATGTGCTGCACTGGCCGGATCGTATCCGCGCCGTCACCGCCGATCAGGTGCGGGATGCCGCCCGGCAGTGGCTCGACAAGCGCCGTTCGGTCACCGGTCATTTGATCAAGGATGTGAGCCCGCAAGCGGAGAAGCGTTCATGAGAAGGCTTGTCGGACCGCTCCTTTGCCTCGCGGCCACGCTCGCTGGCGGCCCGCATGCCGCATCGGCGATGACCATAGAAAAGATCGTCAGCCCCGCCGGCATCGAGGCGTGGCTGGTGCGCGAAAAGGCCGTACCGCTGATTACGCTCAACTATGCATTCCATGGCGGCGCGACCCAGGATGAGGCGGATAAATCCGGCACCGCCAATCTTACCGCCGACATGCTCGATGAGGGCGCCGGCGATCTCGACGGCAAGGCCTTTCACGAGCGGCTGGAAAATCATGCGATTGAAATGGGTTTCCAGGTCGGACGTGACTATCTGCACGGGTCATTGCGCTCGCTGAATGAGCACCGCGATGAAGCGTTCGACTTGCTGCGCCTCGCGCTCACAAGCCCACGCTTCGATGCGGAGGCGCTCGAACGGGTGCGTAGTCAGGAGTTGGCCGCACTTCAGCGTGACACGACCAATCCAAACGATCTCGCCAGCCGCCGTTGGTGGGCGACCGCATTTCCAAACCATCCTTACGGACGCGAAACCAAGGGTACGCTGGAATCGATGGCGCGCATCAGCGCGGACGACCTGCGCACTTATGTCCGGCGCGTGTTCGCACGCAACGAGCTGAAGGTTTCGATTGTCGGCGACGTCGACGCCAAAACGGCCGGCGAATTGATCGATCGCGTATTCGCGAAGCTACCGGAGAAGAACGACCTCAAACCGGTTGCGAACGCGACGCCGAGCGGGCTCGGACGGCGAATCGTTATCAATGTCGATGTGCCACAAGCGGTCGTGACGTTCGGGGGACAGGGCATTGCACGGAACGATCCTGATTTCATGGCCGCCTATATCGTGAACCACATCCTGGGTGGCGGCAGCTTCTCGTCGCGCCTCTATAGGGAAGTGCGTGAAAAACGCGGTCTGGCTTACGGCGTGTCCGATAGTCTGGTCTGGTTTAAGCGTGCCGCTGTTGTGCTTGGCGGGACCGCAACCCGCGCAGACCGCACAGCGGACGCTCTCGCCGTCATCGAGGAAGAAATTAAGCGCATGGCGCAGGATGGCCCGACACCGGACGAACTTGCAGCCGCAAAATCGTTTCTCAAGGGGTCTTACGCGCTGACGCTCGACACATCTGCCAAGATCGGGGCACAGCTCACGCAGATCCAGCTCGACAAGCTTGGCATCGATTACATTGACCGCCGCGCCACCTTGATCGACGCCGTCACCATCGAAGACGCCAGGCGGGTGGCCCGACGCCTTTACAGCGGCGGGCTGCTGGTAACGGTGGCGGGTCGGCCGAAAGGGCTGACGTCGAGCGGAACTACCGAATAGCCATAGCGTTATTTCCGCCGTTGCGCCTTCCACGCGACTCTAGGCAAATACCGGCATGAGCCTTGTCCAATCGATCGATAGTGCGCGTGAAGAGCGCATCGGACCGCACGGTGTCAGCGCGGATGCGCTGAAGGCCGCGATGGCGAGGGCAGAGGACGCGCTCGAGTGGGTGCGCGCCCGCCATGCAGACCGCGGCCTGCCGCTGCTGCGCCTGCCGGAAACGCATGGCGATCTGGAGACAATCAAGGATACCGCGCGCCGGCTTGCGAACGAAGCGACCGACATCGTTATTCTCGGCACCGGGGGCTCAAGCCTCGGCGGACAGACGCTGGCGCAGCTTGCCGGTTTTGCCGTGCCGGGCGTCGGCGCATTGCGGGCGCCGCCGCAACTCCATTTCATCGACAATCTCGATGCGGACAGTTTTGGCACGATGCTCGCAAGGTTGCCGCATGCGACGACGCGTTTTGTTGCGATCTCAAAATCTGGCGGGACCGCCGAAACATTGATGCAGACCATGGCCGCATTGTCGGCCGTGAAAAACGAAGGTCTGCAAACGCGCATCCCCGACATTTTTCTGGGAATCAGCGAGCCGGCCAAATCCGGGAAGCCGAATGGTCTGCGCGATCTGCTTGGAAAATTTCGCGTGCCGTTTCTCGATCACGACCCAGGTGTTGGCGGTCGTTTTTCGGCGCTCACCAATGTCGGCCTGCTGCCGGCCGCGATGCTCGGCCTCGACATTGCCGCGGTACGCGAGGGGGCGGGGCTTGCGCTGGCGCCGCTGCTCGCGAAGAAGCCGGCGGCGCAAGTGCCGGCCGCGGTCGGCGCAGCGCTCGCGATTGCACTGGCCGAGAGCAAGGGCAAGTCGATCAGCGCGCTGATGGCCTATTGCGATCGCCTTCAACGCTTTACGCACTGGTACGTGCAGCTCTGGGCCGAAAGCCTCGGCAAGAACGGCAAGGGCACCACGCCGCTGGCAGCCCTCGGGCCTGTTGACCAGCACAGCCAGCTGCAACTGTTTATCGGCGGCCCGCGCGACAAATTATTCACCGTCATTACGGTCGATGGCGCGGGGCTCGGTCCACGCATCGACGGCGAACTCGCTAAAGCCGCGGGCGAGCCGGGTTTTGCCGGCAAGACGATCGGCGATCTGGTCGCCGCGGAAGGCCGCGCGACGGCCGAGACGCTGGCAAAAAACGGCTGTCCGGTTCGTACAATTCATATCAACAAGCTCGACGAGGAAAGCCTCGGCGAGTTGATGATGCATTTCATGCTGGAGACCATCATTGCCGCGCGCCTGCTTGGTATCGACGCTTTCGACCAGCCGGCGGTGGAAGAAGGCAAGGTGCTCGCGAAGAAATATCTTACTTCCTAGTCATTCTCAGGCCGGCGCGCAGCGCCGGACCCGGAATCCAACGGGTGCATGCGTCCTGGATTCCGGGTTCGCGGGCTTTGCCCGCGCCCCGGAATGACTGATGATAATCGCGATGATCAGCATCACCGACACGATCTCGATCGATGAATCCGAGCTAACGGAAGCCTTTGTGCGGGCGTCCGGCCCGGGCGGCCAGAACGTCAACAAAGTGTCGTCGGCGGTGCAGCTTCGCTTCGATGCACGCCAGTCACCATCGCTTCCGAATGATGTGGCCTTGCGGCTGATGCGCCTGGCCGGCAAGCGCCTGACCAAGGACGGCGTCATCGTCATCATCGCGCAGCAGCACCGCACCCAGGAGCGCAACCGCGCCGATGCGCGCGAGCGGCTGTTCGACCTGATCCGGCAGGCGGCGGTCAAGCCCGTGCCGCGCCGTCCCACCAAGGTCCCGAAGGCGCAGCGCCGGGAGCGGCTTGAGGGCAAAAAGCACCGCTCGACGATCAAAAAGCAGCGCAGCGGGAAAACGTGGGATTGATCGCCTAAGGATAACGGGGGCAGATCGCGGCGCTGCCTCGCGGGGTGCGGTTTGCACCTTTAAAGTCGGGGCCAACCCGAATCAGGCCGTCCATGCCCGTCCGCCAATTGTCCGAGGCTGTCGTCAATCGCATCGCCGCTGGCGAGGTGGTCGAGCGCCCGGCGAGCGTCGTGAAAGAGCTGGTCGAGAACGCGCTCGATGCCGGGCGCGCGCCGCATCGACGTTTTGACGGACGGCGGCGGGCGTCGTCTCATCCGCGTCACCGATGACGGCGATGGGATGACCCGTGCCGATCTTGAGCTCGCCGTTGATCGCCACGCGACCTCGAAACTTGAAGGCGATGACCTGCTGTCGATCCGCACGCTCGGATTTCGCGGAGAGGCGCTGCCGTCCATCGGGGCGGTTGCCCGGCTCACTATCACCACGCGTCATGCCAGCGAACCGCATGCCTGGAGCATCACGGTGGATGCCGGAGAAAAGTCGGAGGTGAAGCCGGCGGCCTTATCCAAGGGCACGACCGTCGAGGTGCGCGACTTGTTCTACGCAACTCCGGCGCGACTTAAATTTCTGAAAACCGACCGCAGCGAAGCCGAAGCGGTACGCGAGGTTGTCCGCCGCCTCGCCATGACGCGTCCCGATGTTGCCTTCACGCTGGCCGGCGAGGAGCGGGCGTCTGTGACATGGGTGTCGGTCGCGGATAGTGCACAGCTGCCGCGATTGGGCGACGTGCTGGGAGCGGACTTCCACGCCAATGCCATGGCAATCAACGCCGAGCGCGAAGGCGTGCGCGTGATCGGATTTGCCGGCCTGCCCACCCTGTCGCGCGCCAATTCACTCGCGCAGTATTTGTTCGTCAACGGCCGGCCGGTCCGCGACAAGCTTCTGTTCGGCGCCGTGCGCGCCGCCTATGCCGACTACCTGCCGCGTGACCGGTATCCGCTCGTGGCGCTGTTCGTCACGCTCGGTGCGCGCGAGGTGGACGTCAACGTGCACCCCGCCAAGACCGAAGTCCGTTTCCGCGACGGCGCGCTCGTGCGCGGGCTGATCGTGCGGGCGCTCAAGGAGGCACTGGAGCGGGAAGGTCAGCGCGCAGCATCGACGGGTGGCGGCGCTACCATCGCGGCGTTTCGTCCGGCTGCAGTGCCGCCGCGTGCGCGCTACGATTGGCGGCGCTCTCCGGCAAGACCGGGGGGATTTGCGGCGGCGCGTGGCGCGCCGGGTTTTGCGCAAGCCGCCCAGGCCGCTTTCGACGTGGGCGAGCCGGCTGCAGACGCGGCGGTTGCGACCTTCGAACCGGCCGCCGACGAGATCGACAAGCCGCTTGGCGCCGCGCGCGCGCAAGTGCACGAAACTTATATCGTGGCGCAGACCGCCGACGGCCTCGTGATCGTCGATCAACACGCCGCGCATGAGCGCATCGTCTACGAGCGCATGAAAGCGGCTATCGATAAATCCGGCGTCGCGCGCCAGATCCTGTTGATCCCCGAGATCGTCGAACTCGATGAGGCCGATGCCGCCCGGCTCGCCGCGCGCGCGGAGGAGCTTGCGCGCTTCGGTCTGGTGATTGAGACATTCGGTCCGGGGGCGGTGGCGGTGCGCGAAACCCCATCCATGCTGGGCGAAGTCAATGTCAAAGGGCTGATCGCCGATCTCGCCGAACACATGGCGGAATGGGATGACTCGCTGCCACTGGAGCGGCGCCTGATGCACGTATCATCGACAATGGCCTGCCACGGATCGGTGCGCGCCGGGCGCAGGCTGAAGCCCGAAGAAATGAATGCGCTCCTGCGCGAAATGGAAGCCGTGCCCAATTCCGGGCAGTGCAATCACGGCCGGCCGACTTATGTCGAACTGAAGCTGACGGATATTGAGCGGCTGTTCGGAAGGAAGTAACAGACGAAGCCTTTTCATTTTGTCATAGCCGGGCAAAGCCGTCCGAAGGACGGCGTGCTTTTGAACGCCTATGTCCCGGCCATCTCACTTAGGGGCGCATTGCATTGCCCTCCTAAGCGGGATGCGCGGGTCAAGCCCGCGCATGACGGTGGAAAGGCCAAAATCAAGGCACGCGCAAGAACACAAATTCCGTATCGTCGTATTTGCGCCGCTCCAGCTCGTTGAATCCATCCGGCGCCTTGAACGCGGCCTCTGCAGCTTCCTCAACGACGATCATCGCTTCCGGTTTTAGCCAGCCGCCTTCGTGCGCCGACATCAGCGCCTTTTCCGCCAGACCCTTGCCGTAAGGCGGGTCGAGGAACACGAGTGAGAAGGGTTCGATCGGATGTGCCGGGCCCAATGTTGTGGCGTCGCGGCGGAAGATGCGAGTGACACCGCCGAGCCCGAGCGCATCGACATTGTCGCGCAGCAGTGCGCGCGCCTCGACGCCCTCGTCAACAAACAAAGTGTAGGCCGCGCCACGCGAGATCGCCTCGATGCCGAGCGCGCCGGTGCCGGCGAACAGGTCGAGGACACGCGCGCCGGTGATCGGATCGCCGTAGGAATGCGCGAGGATGTTGAAAAGCGCTTCGCGCAGCCGGTCAGCGGTCGGGCGCACCGCCTCGGATTTCGGACCCGCGAGCGGACGCGAACGAAACTTGCCGCCAACGACCCGCATTATTTCGGCCTCGGCCGTGACGGGCGCGGCCCGCCGGTACGGTCGCGGCGGTGGCGCTCACGCTTTTCCCAGCGCTTTTGCGATGGCCGCTCATTTCCCTCGTCCCGCTTGCGGTGTGACGGCGGCGAGCCGCGTCGCGGCGCGGACGGTGGCTTGGCCTTTCCGCGAATTTTGTCGTCGACCGGTTCGACAATCGGCGCAAAGAAATCGGCATTTGCCGCCGCTGCAATCTCCGGCCCCAGCGTCTCGCGCAACTTTTCGGTTTCAATTTCCCGCACCGCGCCATCGTCAAGATCGCCCAGCTCGAAAGGACCGAACGCGACGCGGATCAGCCGGTTCACCTTCAATCTGAGCGTCTCGAGAACCTTGCGAACCTCGCGATTCTTGCCTTCACGAATTCCGATGGTAATCCAGACATTGGCCCCTTGCTCGCGATCGAGCGTGGCCTCGATCGGCCCGTAGCGGATGCCGTCGACGGTGATGCCGCCGCGCAGCCGGTCGAGTGCGTCCTGCTGCACGCGGCCGAGGGCGCGAACGCGGTACTGACGCAGCCAGCCGGTCGCCGGCAATTCCAATACGCGCGCCAGCCCGCCGTCATTGGTGAGCAGCAGCAGGCCCTCGGTGTTGATGTCGAGCCTGCCGATGCTGATCAGTCGCGGCAGGCCCTTCGGGAGCGCGCGGAAGATGGTATCGCGCCCCTGTGGGTCGGAATGGGTCGTCACCAGGCCGCGCGGCTTGTGGTAGAGAAACAGGCGCGTGCGCTCGCGCGATCGCAATGGCATGCCGTCGACCACGATGCTGTCGGACGGCGTCACGTTCAGCGCAGGCGAGGAAATCACGGCGCCATTGACCGAAACGCGTCCGGCCGCGATCCAGGCCTCGGCTTCGCGCCGGGAGGCAAGCCCGGCACGTGCCATCACCTTGGCGATGCGCTCGCCGGACGTTTCGGAATGGCTCTTGTCGGACATGTGCTCGGGTTTTCGTCATGCCCGGCCTTGTGCCGGGCATCCACGTCTTTATACACCTTGCGACATAGAAGACGTGGATGGCCGGGACAAGCCCGGCCATGACGATCATGGCCTCATTTATGTCCATCGCCCTCGAGGAAGCCCGTGCCGCGGGGGCGCGTGGCGAGGTGCCGGTCGGCTGCGCCGTCGTCCGCAATGGCGAGGTCATTGCGCGCGCGGGCAACCGGACGGTGGCTGACCGCGATCCGACGGCGCATGCCGAGCTCATCGCTGTTCGGGCGGCGGCGGCCTCGCTCGGCAGCGAACGGCTGACCGACTGCGATCTCTATGTGACGCTGGAGCCTTGCGCCATGTGTGCGGCGGCGATTTCGTTCGCGCGTATCCGCAGGCTCTATTTCGGAGCTTCCGATCCCAAGGGCGGCGCGGTTGAAAACGGCGTACGCTTTTTTTCAGCGCCGACATGCCATCACAAGCCCGAGGTCTATGGCGGGATCAACGAAAGCGAATGCGCGGCGCTACTGAAAGATTTCTTCCAGGCGCGGCGTTGAATTAAAAATGAATTGCGCCGACTAGGCGGTCTTGTCAACAAATTTGCCCATGCCGGGCGGCGGCGGTGCCTGCCTGGTGACGGGCGGAGTCGCGGCTTCGCGCTCATTAGCCTGTTGAGCGGGCGTCGACTTCGGTGAGGTTCCGGTCTGCGGCATGATGATCTGGATGCCAATACTGCAGTCACTCATGAACACGACTTTCAATTACGGCGGAAAAATAGGCCGCAGGTCTCAATTTAATGCGTCACCGAAGCGCCGAATCCGGTTGGGTGCGGAAAGGCTTTGTTGACGTTAAAATTTTGTCGCCCCGGGGCGAGCCGGGGCAATCGGGATGCTACGCCTGCTGCGCGAAATCCCAGGCCTTTTCAGCGAGCGGCCGGATCATCTCCGCTTTGGCGGGGGCAAATTCGCTGGTCGCGGTGCCGTCCCGCACGCGGCCAATGATGCCCTGCAAGATGGCCGCGATGCGGAAGAAATTATACGCAAGATAGACCGGAAGGGCAGGGCGAGGGTCGAGCCCCGTGCGCGCTGCATACGCATCGACATAGTCGCTCATTGAGGGAATGCCGAGCGGACGCAGGTCGTGGCCGACCAGTGTCGCAGTGCCTGCCGCGCTTTCGGAATGCGGCATATGCCACGTCATCAGGTGATAGCTGAAGTCGGCGAGCGGATCGCCGAGCGTGGATAATTCCCAGTCGAGCACAGCCGCAATTTTCGGCCGATCGCGTGCGACAATCAGATTGTCGAGACGATAGTCGCCGTGCACCAGCCGCACTGGTCCGCCCGCTGGAATATTTTTCGGTAGCCAGTCGATCAGGCGCTCCATGGCGTCGATCTTTTCGGTCTCGGAGGCGCGGTATTGCTTCGACCAGCGTTCCACCTGGCGCGCGACGTAGTTTTCGCCCTTGCCGAAATCGGCGAGGCCGATTTTGGCGGGATCAAGGGCGTGCAGCCGTGCGATGGTTTCGTTCATAGAATCATAAACCGCGGCGCGCTCGGCCGGATTCGAGCCCGGCATCTGCGGCTCCCAGAACACGCGGCCATCGACAAAGTCCATCACATAGAACGGCGTGCCGGCGATGCTCTCGTCGGCGCAATAGAGGAGTGGCTCGGCGACGGGAAAACCTTGCGCATGCAAGGCACGGGTCACGCGGTATTCGCGGTCGACGGCATGCGCCGACGGAAGCAGCTTGCCGGGAGGCTTGCGGCGCAGAACGTAACGTCGTGACGGAGTCTCCAGCAGATAAGTCGGGTTCGATTGGCCGCCTTTGAATTGTTTGACGGCGAGGGGGCCGGTAAAGCCAGTGACATGCGCGGCGAGATAATGCTCGAGCCGCGCGGCATCGAGCCGCAATGCTGCCGCCGCCTCCTTGGTGCCGGAAAATGCCTGCTGGCGATCGATCGATGTCATTTTGTTCAGACCTCACCATGCACTCTGTTCACCTCTCCCATAGGGAGAGGTCGACGCGCGCGGCGCGTCGGGTGAGGGGTTATGGCTTTCGAGGGCACTGTGCCCCCTCACCCCAACCCTCTCCCCACAGGGGAGAGGGAGTCCACCGTGCGTGTGGCGATACTGCCACTACTTCTTTGCCCCAAACGCGATCGGCGCATCCGCGTAGATCTTGTACTCCTGCGACTTCGGTTTCGCCTTGTCCTCCTCGTTGATGTACTGGATCGAGCTTTTGCCGGCGAGTTCGCGCGGCAGGATCATGACGCGTATGAACCGGCTGCGCTTTTCCGATGCCGCTTGCGCGAACACGGCGTCCGGGCCGGATTCGTACCAGGCGCCGCCCGGACCATAGGACGTCGAGCGGCCGTGTGTGTCGATGCGGATGCCGCCCTCGATCAGGCAGCGGATGCCGGGTCCTTGATGACGGTGCGTATAGGCGCAGCCACCCGGAGGAAACGCCACGCTGTCGCCACGCATCAGCAAGTCGCCTTTCGGCAGGGTCTCGAGGAAGGCGGTCAATTTCTCATGCGTCATCATGCCCGGCGCATTGGCGGTTGTGCTGCCCTGGTCGCCGCGCGCGAGCTCCCATCGCCAGCAAGTCACGCCCGTCGTGCCAGGCTTGATCGTAATTGCCGTTTCGCCCTGCCAGGCCTCGCCTTCATTGACGGCCTGTTCGCCGATCCTGGCCGAGCCATGCACCACAAAAACAAATCGCGGCAGCGCCGGCAGCCGGAACACAACGTTCTCGGCACTCGACAGGACATCTTCGTAAAGCCGAAGCACGGGATGCATTCACAACTCCTGACGGTCACGCCGCCGTAAAAAATTCCAGCAAGGCTGCAGCGGTGGCTTCGGGGTTTTCCTCGGTGAGGAAGTGACCGGAGTCAACCGGCTTGCCAGTCGCATTTGGCGCCCATTGTTTCCAGATCTGGAGCGGTCCGCCGGTCTCGTTGGCAATGCCGACGTTGCCCCACAACGCCAACAAAGGACAACCGATTGTTTTACCGGCGGCGCGATCCGCCTCGTCATTGGCAAGGTCGGCGTAACGGCCGGCGCGATAGTCCTCGCATTGGGCATGAATGCGCAGAGGGTCGGAAAACGACGCGCGGTAGTGGTCGAGCGCGCGTGGATCGAAGGCGGACAAGTTCTTGGCTTTCGTCCAGCTTGCCATCTTCCAGTCCAGGTATTCGACCGGGGCTTTCGAAATCAACATTTCCGGCAGCGGTTCTGGCTGCGCCAGAAACGGCCAGTGCCATACTTTCATGGCCATGTTGCGGTCCATGCCGTGCCACATGTCGTAGGTCGGCACGATATCGAGCGTCGCCATGCGTTCGACGCGGCCCGCGTGATCGAGCGCGAGCCGGTAGGCGACGCGGCCACCGCGATCGTGTCCGGCCAGCCGAAAGCGCACGTGACCGAGTTTCTCCATGACCTCGATCACCGCATTCGCCATCGACCGCTTGTCGTATGGCGCATGGTTCTCATCTGCGTGCGGCACGGCCGACCAGCCGTAGCCCGGCAAATCGGGAATGATCAAAGAAAAATGCTTGGCGAGACTTGGCGCCACACGGTGCCACATCACGTTGGTCTGCGTGTAGCCGTGCAGAAGCAAAAGCGGTGGCCCGCTGCCGCCACCGCGCGCGAAAAGTTTTCCGACGGAGGTGTCGATCCAGTGCGACTGGAAGCCGGGATAGAGATCTGTGAGGTCTGGCATTTGCGTTCTGCGTCATGCCCGGCCTTGTGCCGGGCATCCACGCCTTTCTTATCTTATCAAAGCAAGACGTGGATGGCATAGGAAGTCGGGCCTGCCCGACTTCCTCAAATAAATTTTAGGACAAGCCCGGCCATGACGGAATCTATTCGCCTTTCTCCCGCTCGATTGCGCGCCAGCCGATGTCGCGGCGGCAAAACCCATCCGGCCAGCGAATGCGATCAATCGCCGAATAGGCCCGGCTCTGCGCTTCCCGCACGGTTTTGCCGCGCGCACTGACATTCAGCACACGTCCGCCATTTGCGAGGATACGGTTGCCGTCGGCTTTCGTACCGGCATGAAATATTTCCACGCCTTCGACCTGCGCCGCCGCGTCGAGGCCTTCGATGACGGAGCCTTTGCCGTAATTTCCCGGATAGCCTTTCGCCGCCATCACCACCGTGAGGGCGGCGTCCGGATACCAGCGCAGATCGAAATTTTTCAGCTGTCCGTCGCGTGCAGCGAGCAGCGCCGGAACGAGATCCGACATCAAGCGCAACATAAGCACTTGGCATTCCGGATCGCCAAAACGGACGTTGTATTCGATCAGCTGGGGGCCATCTTTGGTGATCATCAGCCCGGCGAACAGCACGCCCTTGTAGGGTGCGCCCGCGCGTTTGAGCGCGTTCACCGTGGGAAAGATAATCTCCTTCATCACGCGTTGGTTCATCTCGTCGGTCATGATCGGCGCCGGAGAATAGGCGCCCATGCCACCGGTGTTTGGACCTTTGTCGCCATCGCCGACGCGCTTGTGGTCTTGCGCGGAGGCAAGCTGAATTGCGGTCTCGCCATCGCACAGTGCAAAGAACGACGCTTCCTCGCCGATGAGGCATTCCTCGACGACGATTTCCCACGCCGGCTCGCCCAGTCCGCCGCCGAACATCATGTCGATGGCGGCTTCGGCCTCCTGCACGCTCTCGGCGACGACCACGCCCTTGCCGGCGGCGAGCCCGTCGGCTTTCACGACGATGGGAGCGCCTTTTTTGCGCACATAGTCCTTTGCAGCGGCCGCGCCTTTGAAACGTTCGTAAGCGGCGGTCGGGATGTTGTTCGCTTTGCAAAGGTCTTTGGTAAAACCCTTGGAGCCTTCCAGCCGCGCGCCCCATTTGGTCGGGCCGAAGGCCTTGATGCCGGCCGCCTCCAGATCGTCGACAATGCCGGCGCAGAGAGGCACTTCGGGGCCGACCACGACCAGGCCGATCTTCTTTTCCTGCGCAAAGGCGATGACCGCCTTGTGGTCTGCGAGGTCGATCGCCGCGCATTCGGCTTCTTGCGCGATCCCGGCATTGCCGGGGGCGCAATAGAGCTTGTCGGTGAGCGGGCTCGCCGCCGTTTTCCAGGCCAGCGCGTGCTCGCGTCCGCCGGAGCCGAGAATGAGGATGTTCATGACGTGAGGGGCAGGCCTTTAGTGTGCGGTCGGTATTTGGTGTACCATGTCACTTCGCCCCCGCAAGAGATTCGACCCGTATGGCAGAGCCCGCCCTCGATAACGTTGTGGAATGGTCCGTCTCCGAGCTGTCGGCGGCGCTCAGGCGTACTGTCGAAGACGCCTACGGCTACGTGCGCGTGCGCGGCGAAATCTCCGGCTTCAAGGGCCCATCACCGTCCGGCCATGTCTATTTCCGCCTCAAGGACGACAAGGCGGTGCTGGAGGCGGTGATCTGGAAGGGCAATTTTGCCCGCATGCGCGTGCGGCCGGAAGAAGGCCTCGATGTGATCGTGTCCGGCAAGCTCACGACCTTCGCCGGTTCCTCGAAATACCAGATTGTCATCGACAGTCTTGAGCCCGCCGGTATCGGCGCGCTGATGAAGCTGCTGGAAGAGCGCAAGAAGAAGCTTGCGGCGGAAGGCCTGTTCGACGAGGCGCGCAAACAGCTATTGCCATTCTTGCCGCGCGTGATCGGCGTGGTGACGTCGCCGACCGGCGCGGTGATCCGCGACATCCTGCATCGGCTTGAAGATCGCTTTCCGCGGCACGTGCTGGTTTGGCCGGTGCGTGTGCAAGGCGAGACGTCGGCGGCGGAGGTTGCGGCCGCCATTCACGGGTTCAATGCGTTGCCCGAAAAGGGTCCTTTGCCGCGGCCCGATCTGATCATCGTGGCGCGTGGCGGTGGCTCGCTGGAGGATCTCTGGTCATTCAACGAGGAAATCGTGGTGCGCGCCGCGGCTGCAAGCATGATCCCGCTGATTTCTGCCGTGGGCCACGAGACCGATGTGACATTGATCGATTTTGCGTCCGACCGTCGGGCGCCGACGCCGACGGCTGCGGCTGAAATGGCCGTGCCGGTGCGCGCCGAACTTTTGTCCACGCTCGCCAGTCTTGGATCGCGCAAGCTCGCTTGCTGGCAACGTGGTGTCGATCAGCGGCGCAAGGAACTGCGCCTTCTGTCACGCGCGCTGCCGGCGCTCGATGAATTGCTGGCAGGCCCCCGTCAACGGCTGGACGCCTGTGCCGGACGCCTGCCACGCGCATTGCGCGCCAATGCGCAGATCCATCATACGCACCTCACACGCGTGGCGGCCAAGCTGTCACCACGGCTGCTCCGGCAGAGGCTCACGCGCGGCAATGAAATTGTCATGTCACTCGGCGAGCGGTCGAGACGGGCGCGCCGCACTTATCTTGATCAGCGCGCGCAGCGCCTGCGCAGCGCCTGGCAATTGCTCAACGCCTACTCATACCGCAAGGTCCTCGAGCGTGGCTTCGCGCTCGTCCGCGACGGTGCAGGACACCCGCTGCGGTCGGCCGCTGCGGTGGGCGGCGGCATGCGGCTCGATATCGAATTCACCGACGGCCGCGTAGGCGCAACGTCTGACGGTGAATCGACGACGTTGCCGGCCGAAAAGTCAAAGCCGCGAACGCGCGGCGGCGGGCAAGGTTCCGGCGGGCAGGGCAGTCTTTTCGGCTCCTGATTGTTCGCGGAGGGTTTCGCTTGCGCGGCCAAACGACTATGTTGGATGACATCGGCCAGCAATGGGAGGGCGCATTTGCTCAATCGCTATGATCGATCTTCGCCGATGAGCGGGGAGGCTGAGGTAAAGTACCTCGATGGCGATTTCCGCGTTGTGCGCCCCGGCGCATTCGTGCGTTGCGCAGTGAGCGGCGTTCCGATCCCACTCGAAGAGCTCAAATACTGGAGCGTCGATTTGCAGGAGGCCTACGCAACGCCTGAAGCGGTGTTGCAGCGCAACCGCGAACGTCACGCATCCAAGCAATAGGCCCTCAGCTCCGCGGTCTCGTTGTTATCAGCCGGCGCATTTCATCGGCTTTGTCAAAACTCATTGTCACAGGTAACGCGTGGGCCCGCGTGAACAGCGCTTCAAGCAAGCGCTCGCCCGCCATGCGCGCGCGGTCTTTCTCTGTGGTGAGGAGCGCAAGGCCGCTGTGTTCGGCGTCCATGATGAGCTCACCCGCATCCTCCGCGGTGTAGCGATAGTGATCGTCAAATGGCCGTCGCTCCGCGACCGCAATGCCGGCAGCTTCGGCGGTTGCGAAAAACTTGTCTGGGTCCCCTATCCCGGCAAACGCCAGCACACGACGACCCTTCAGTGATGCAACCGCAGACACATCGGGCGCCAGGCGGCCACGCAAGACCGGCAGACTGCGCGCGCGCGCCAGTGTCACGACATCGTCGGCGCCATGGCCTTGGCCCACGACCAGCAGCGCATCGGTTTGTGCGAGCTGCATGGCCAAGGGCGCGCGCAACGGCCCTGCAGGAAATATGCAGCGATTGCCGACGCCACGATGGGCGTCGATAACCGCCAATGTGAAATCCTTCGCGAGCGATGCGTTCTGCAGTCCATCGTCCATGATGATCAGGCTGGCGCCATGCGCGCGCGCAAATGCAGCGCCGGCGACGCGATCGCGTGCAACCACCGTGGGCGCTACATGCGCGAGGAGCAGAGCCTCGTCGCCGACCCGAGCGGCTCGATCGTTGTGCGAATCGACAAGTTTGGGGCCGGCGAGAGTGCCGCCATAACCGCGCGTCAGACAAAATGGGCGTTCACCCGCGTCCGCGAGCATTCGTGCGAGCGCTATTACGGTCGGCGTCTTGCCGGCGCCGCCGAGCGTGTAATTGCCGATGCACAGCACCGGCACGCCGGCAGGAGCTCCGTTTGCGGGCATGCGTCGCGCCGCGATCGCGCCATAGATGAGCCCAATCGGTGCCAGCAAGCTCGCGGCGATGCCCGCCTTGCGCCACCAGAAATCCGGCTCACGCATGGCGCGCCCGTTGCCGCAATTGCAGCTGCATCAGATAGGGGTCGAGGGACGTCAGCGTGCGCTCAAGCGCGCCGCTCAGGTTTTCAACGACGCTGTACCCCGCTTCCGCAACGCGGGCACAGGCGTTCGGGTCGGTAAGCCAGGCAGCAAAATGTGCGGTCAGGTGTTCGGAATCGCCGACCAGTTCAGCGCCATAGGCACCGTCGAGCGCACCATATATCTCGGAGAAATTCCACACATGCGGGCCGTGCAGGATGGCGGCGCGGAGTTTTGCGGCTTCGATCGGATTTTGCCCGCCATGCTTGACCAGGGAGCCCCCGATGAACACCGCCGGCGCCAGCCGATAGATCAGGCCGAGCTCGCCAACAGTGTCAGCGACATAAATCTCTGTCGTGCGGTCGGGCAATTCTCCCCGCGAACGCAGCGCCACTTTTAATCCAGCCGCGGCCGCGATCTCGGCGACGCCGGGTCCGCGCTCGGGATGACGTGGCGCGATCAACGTCAGCAGGCCTGGGAAATTTGTACGCAGGCGGCTATGGGCTTCGATCACCGCGCCCTCTTCGCCGACATGCGTGGATGAGGCCGCGATTATCGGCCGTTCGCGGATCGCGTCCTGCAGGGCTGCCAGCGCCGCAGCATCGGCGGGTGGCGCCGGGACGTCCAGCTTGAGATTGCCCGTAGTGACCACCTGTTCGGCGCCCAGCTCACTGAAACGCGCGGCATCGGACTCGGTGCCCGCAAGGCAAAGGTCAAGCCGCTGCAACAGATCGGCGATCGAATTTGGCAGCCGGCGCCACCGTTGAAACGAGTTTTCAGACAGACGACCGTTGATTAGGACCATCGGGATGCCGCGGGCCGATGCCTCGATCATCATGTTCGGCCACAGGTCGGATTCAACGAACAAGGCCAGATCAGGCTGCCAGTGGTCGAGAAAGCGGCGCACGAAGCGTGGCACGTCGAGCGGAACGAATTGATGTGCCACGCCGCGCGGCAGGCGTTGTTCGGCAAGGCCGCCCGAGGTGACGGTGCCGGTGGTGACCAGCATGGCGATGCCGCGTGCGCGAATCCGTTCGATCAGCGGCAGCACGCTCGCCAGCTCTCCGACGCTGGCGCCGTGCAGCCAAACCAGAGGGCCGTCCGGTCGTGCAATCCTGCTTTCGCCCCGCCGTTCGGGCAGGCGCTGGCGGATTTCTTTTCCGCGCTTGGCGCGCCGCGCCAGCAGGATCGGCGCAAACGGTCCCGCCGCTGCGGCGAACAGCCGATACATCCGCAGGCCGACAGGCAACCCGCTCACGGCTCGTTGTCTCCGGTTTTGTCGGCGAGCCGATAGGCTCTTTTCGTCAACGCGTTGAGTTCATCTTCCAGGTTTTTCCGCGCGGCTTCGAGCGCGCCGCCGTCGCAATCATGCGGCACCCTGAACGGGCCACTCGCGGCGATACCGACGCGGCTGAAAGGCAGGTTGATGGCGGTGCGGTCCCAATTGTCGAGCTCGATGCGCCGGCTGGAGGCCATTGCCACCAGATAGATTGGCCGCCCGGAATGCTGCGCAAGCTTCACAACGCCGAAGCCGGCGACCCGTGCGACCTTTGGTACGTCGGCGGTCATCGCGACATTGTAGCCTTCCTTGAGAGCGTCGAGCATCTCATTGAAGGCCACCGCACCGCCTTTGCGATGAAATTCGCCGTTGTGGGCGCCCGAGCCGCGTATGGTGCCAATGCCGAGTTTCTCGGCCGCGCGCGCGTTGATTTCCCCATCACGGTGGCGGGATATCAAAACCTTGGCGCGATGTCGCTTGGCATCCTTGATAAATGGCATCAGGAAATGCTGGCCGTGCCAGGCGGCCACGATCGCGGGTGATTCGAGGTCCTCATAGAGTGACATGGTGCCCGGTTCGACGACCGTGTGGCTTGTGAGCCACACGAAGCGCAGGTACCACGCCCCCAGCGTGCCCATGGCGCCCTGGAACATGGGCGAAGCGGTGATCCGCTTGAGTGACAGCATCGCTCCCCGTTCTAGCGCGCCGCGCGTTCTGTGGCTTCAGGATCGAGCAAGCGATGCAAGTGAACGATGAAATAGCGCATATGGGCGTTGTCGACAGTCTTCTGTGCCTTCGCTTTCCAGACCGCATATGCAGCGGCGTAGTTTGGATAGACGCCGACGATTTCGACTTTGTCGAGATCCTTGAATTCAGTGCCGCCGAGATCGGTGAGCTCGCCACCGAGAACGATGTGCAGCAATTGTTTGTTCGTTCCGGGCGGCTGTGCGGACATGGTTCGATCCCCAAAATGAACCCTGACGACGTGGAAACTTGCGGCTGGACAGTTTACGCGAATTCGGTTTCGCGGTCGCGCACGAGGCTTATCAACGTGTCGTGGCGGGCCTGACCGGCCGCGACCAGTGCGCCATGCGCACCGTGCGCATTACTATAGGTCAGCGGCCGGCCGACAAAATCGGTTAGCGCGCCGCCGGCTTCGTGCACCAAAAGATCGGCCGCGGCAAGGTCCCAGTCGTGGCTGCCGGGCGAGGCAACTGCAGCGTCGAGCGCCCCGTGGGCGACGCGCGCGATCCGCAGTGCGAGCGAGTGCACTTTTGGCTGCGCCAGCGTGTCGGGCGTCAGGCTGGAGAGCCGATCGAGATAACGCTTCGGTCCGGCGAGCCTGGCGCCGCTGAGCCTGTCGCCGGCGCTGGCTTTGATCGCCGCGCCATTGAGCGTGGCGCCACCGCCACGCGATGCGACAAACATCTCTTCGGTCACCGGTGCATAGAGCGCGGCAAGCAACGGGCGGCCACGCTCGGCGAGGGCGACCGAAATGGTCCAGTCGGCGCGTCCAGAAATATAGGCACGGGTGCCGTCGATCGGGTCGACGATCCACGCGAGCGCCAGGGCGTCGTCTGGCAGGTCGTCTTGCGATTCCTCCGACAGCCAGCCGGCATCCGGCACGAGCGATCCAAGGCGTCCGCGCAGTAAATTGTTGACGGCGATATCGCCTTCCGTCACCGGCGAATTGTCTGCGCCCTTGGTCCACCGCTTGAACGGTCCGCGCGCCGTCTCGCGCGCAAGCTCGCCGGCATCACGCATCACCGCTTCAAGCAGGCCACGCAACGCGGTGAGGTCACTGGCCGGCAACGGTCAGGCCCTCCACCCGCAGTGTCGGTGCATTGGTGCCGTAGCGGAATTCAAGATCGTTCGCCGGCGTCAGCGTGCGGAAAATCTCGAGCAGATGCCCCGCGATGGTGACTTCGCTGACCGGAAAAGTGCGTTTGCCCTTCTCGATCCAGAACCCTGAAGCGCCGCGACTGTAATCGCCCGTCACCATGTTGGCGCCACTGCCGATCAGATCGGTGATGTAAAAGCCGTCGGTAATATCGGCGATCAGCGCATCAGGGCTCAGCCGGCCGGGATCGAGATGCAGATTGCTCGGCCCCGGCGATGGCACCGACGACGCACCACGATGCGCGTGTCCTGTAGTCTCGAGGCCAAGTTCGCGCGCGGTCGCGCAATCGAGCAGCCATGAGCGAAGCACGCCATCATCGACCAACGCGAGCTTCTTTCCGGCGACGCCTTCACCATCGAACGGGTGCGAACGCAGGCCGCGCTTGCGCAGCGGATCGTCGACAATACGAATGCCATCGGCGAACAACTTGGCGCCCATTTTGTCCCGCAGAAAGCTTGTCTTGCGCGCGACCGAAGCGCCGTTGATCGCGCTGGCCAGATGCGAGACCAGGGAGCCGGCAGTGCGCGGATCGAAAACCACCGGCACCTTGCGGGTGGTGACCTTGCGCGGGTTGAGCCGTGCCACTGCGCGGGCGGCGGCGCTGAGCCCGATTTTTTCAGGGTTTTCCAGATTGGCGGCGTGGCGCACCGAGGAGTAATCGTAGTCGCGCTCCATGCCCGTGCCTTCGCCGGCGATGGCCGTCATCGACACGCCGTGGCTGGAGCCAAGATAGGCGCCGCGAAATCCGTGACTGGTGACGAGGACCATTCCGCCAATTCCGGCCGAGGCCGAGGCGCCGCCGGATTTGCTCACGCCTTTGACAGAAAGTGCCGCCTGCTCGGCGGCGCGCGCCAGCGCTTCGAGCTCGCCCACGGTTGGCAAATCGGGATCGATCAATTCGAGGTCGGGAAAATCGTGCGCCAGCAGATTGGCATCGGCGAGACCCGCAAATTTGTCCTCGGGCGCCGCGCGCGCCATGGCCACGGCCCGCGCGGCGAGGGCGGCGGCGCCATCATCCGCAATGTCGTTGGTCGAGACCACCGCCTGGCGGCGGCCGACCAGCACGCGCAGCCCGAGATCGTCCCCTTCCGAGCGTTCAGACTCTTCAATCTTTCCGTCGCGCAGCTCGATCGCGAGCGACATCCCGCGTACCGCGACAGCGTCGGCAGCGTCCGCCCCGGCGGCGCGTGCGGCCTTGACCAGGCGGTCGGCGCGCTCGGTTAGCGCGGTCAGGTCCAGAAGAGAGGCGGCTGGTGCTAGCATTGAATGGCTTTCACAAGAGTTCGAGGTATGGACCCGAGACAGGGACCAAAGACATGGGCCCGTTGACGGTGCGGTTCAACCGTCGAACCGGGCAATTTGCGCAGTCACGGCAACACCTCGTCAATCATGGTTCGCAACGGGGCGTCAATCATGCATCGCGAAGGCAGGACCGGTACCACCGGTTAACCCAGAACTTTAAGCGGATTCGGACGCGTTTCTGCCATGTTTGATGCGCGACCGGGCGAATAAGCCAGGCGCGGGAGAGTTTCGAGGCGTCAGATGTGTAGTGGCGGATACGCCGGGTCGGGCCGCGCATTGCGGCTCGACCCGTGCGGCTTGCCTGTGCGGTTCTCCGCGAGCGATGCCGCGGCCGACGGGCGAGTGCGCGATGTCGAGCTGCACCGCGAGCGCGTCGTGGTGCGACGCTCGCTGCACGGCATGCGCATGGCGCTCAATATGCCGGTTGCGGCCTTTGCCGGTATTTCACTGCGGCTTGAATCGGACGAAGACGGCGACATGCTCGCGGTCGTGCTCCAACATACCGATCCGTCACTCACACTGCCTTTGTTTCTGACTTCGCAGGCTGATGAGGCCGTGGCCGAATGGCGTGCCTGGAGCGAGGTGCTGGACGTGCCGCTGCTGCTCGCCGAGCAAGGCGCGAGCGCGGCCAATGCCCGTCTGGGACAAATTCACATCGAGCGCCCGCGTCCGCGCCGCCGCCGCCGGAGCGGGTTGAAGAACCGCCGGCCCGCCATTCTTCTGCGGCGTGGATCCGGCAAGGTTGGCAGGCGGACGTCGATTCACCGCGGCGAACGCGAAATCATCGCGCGGAATTAGCGCGCAAGCGCTTCGCTGAAGAGTTCGGCGTATCAAATCGGCAAATTGGATATTTGAATCGTCCGCGCGATCGGCGGGCTATTTGCAGCGTTGCAGCTTCACCGAGCCGCCGTCCTGCATATTCATTTCGACATGATCGGGGTCGACTTTTCGCAACGTATAAGACGTGCGGCCGCTGCTGATCTGACCAGTGCTGAATTCGTCAGTGATGCGGTAACTCGACGGGCCTTCCGAAACCACCGACTGGTTACGGTACGCCGGCACGCCGCCATTGCTGTCGGTGCGCTGGTCACCGCTGAACTCGATCACGCGCTTGCTGTCTGCACAATCGATCGGGCCCTTTTCGCCGCTCGTGGTTTGGCCCCACTTACCCTCGACCGGATAAACCTGTGCCTGCGCCGGCGCGGCGAGGGCAGTGAGCAGCAATGCGGATAGAATCGTGGTGCGCATGGATCCAAGATTTGCGCCGCGCCGGCTAAAATCAAGGGCGACGGCTGGTGATGCTTAACAGCCGGCGGAAGCGATTTGCATCAATTAACGCTTATTCGCGGGACCATAGCCGCCGGCGGTCGGCGATTGAATGATAATGGCCTCGTTTTCATCGATAACGGTGGCATCACAGCCTTGCAGGCGCTCGATTTGGCCATCCTTGCGGCGCGCAGAATTTTCGCCGACCTGGCCGGGCTCGCCGCCCGCCAGGCCAAACGGTCGGACCCGGCGGTGGCCCGACAAAATCGTGCATTCCATTTTTTCGAGAAACCGGATGGTGCGGCGAATGCCGTCGCCGGCGTGCCATTGTCCGCGTCCGCCGGAACCCGGGCGAATGTGGAAGTCCTCGAGCACGACCGGATAGCGGAACTCCAGCACCTCGGGATCCGTGAGGCGTGTGTTCGTCATATGTGTGTGGACGGCGTCGGTCCCGTTGAAGCCGGGACCGGCCGGTGAGCCGGAGCAGATTGTTTCGTAATACTGGTAGCGCGCGTTGCCGAAATTGAGATTGTTCATGGTGCCTTGCGCGGCGGCCAGCGCCCCGAGCGCACCGAACAGACAATTAGTCACCGCCTGTGACGTCTCCACATTGCCGGCCACCACGGCGGCGGGATATTCGGGCGAGAGCATCGAACGCTTGGGGATAACGATATTGATCGGCCGCAGGCAGCCGGCGTTCATCGGGATGTCGTCGTCGACCATGACGCGGAAGACGTACAGCACGGCCGCGCGCGCTACCGGTTCCGGCGCATTGAAATTGGTCGGCTGCTGCGCACTGGTTCCGGTGAAATCGACGGTTGCCTCGCGTTTCTTCTTGTCCACGGTGATCTTCACCTTGATCACCGTGCCTTGATCCATTTCGTAGCTGAATTCGGAGTCGTGCAACCGGTCGAGCACGCGGCGCACGCTTTCGGCGGCATTGTCCTGCACGTGCTGCATGTAGGCCTTTACCACCGGCAGCGTGAAATGCGTGACCATCTTGCGTAGCTCGGCGACGCCCTTTTCGTTGGCGGCGATCTGCGCCTTGACGTCGTTGATGTTCTGCACCGGGTTGCGCGCCGGATATCTGGCGCCCTTGAGCGCCGCCATCAGTTCCTTTTCGCGGAAGCGCCCGCGATCGACCAGCTTGAAATTGTCGAACAGCACGCCTTCTTGCTCGATGGTCGTGGCGTTCGGCGACATGGAGCCGGGCGAAATACCGCCGACGTCGGCATGATGACCGCGCGAGGCCACCCAGAACAGAATCGTTTTCTTCCGGTCGTCAAACACCGGCGTGCAGACGGTAATGTCTGGCAGGTGCGTGCCGCCGTTGTAGGGCGCGTTGATCGCATAGACGTCGCCGGGTTTTATTTTTCCGACATTGTCGCGAATGATCGTTTCCACCGAACGATCCATCGATCCAAGGTGCACCGGCATGTGCGGCGCGTTGGCGACCAGTGTTCCATCATGCGCAAAGACCGCGCAGGAAAAATCCAGCCGCTCCTTGATGTTCACCGAGTAGGCGGTGTTCTGCAGCGAGACGCCCATCTGTTCGGCGATCGACATGAACAGATTGTTGAACACCTCTAGCATCACGGGGTCGGCATGGGTGCCGATGGCATGGACGCGCTTGAGCTTTTTGGCGCGCGTGAGCACGAGATGATTTTTCGCGGTGAGTTCGGCCTGCCAGCCCGGCTCGACCACGACGGTCTGGTGCGGCTCGATGATAATGGCGGCACCCTTCACCCGCGATCCGGGCTTCAGCTGCTCACGCGTATAGACGTTGGCCTTGTGCCAGGCGCCGGCAGAAAAAAACTGCGTGCGCAGCGCCGGCTTGGGCAGGGCGGCGCGCGAGCGTTTCATGGCCTTTTCGCTGAATTTTGTGCCGCCGCCGACCGCTTCGACCGATACGGCCTCGACCACCATCTCCTTCGTTCGGTCGATGAAGCCGAACCGTGCCTTATGGGCCTTTTCGAAGGCGCGCTTGATCGCCGCCGCGCTTCCGGACGCCACCACAAGAGCCGTATCCGTACCGGCATAACGAATATGCGTGCGGATGAAGATCTTGATTTTGGATGGCGGAACGCCCTGGCCCGCCACTTCGGCTTTGGTCGTCCGGCCGAGGGACGCGCCCGTTTTCGCGACCACCTTCAAAGCCTTGGCGCCGAATGGCAGCTCGATCGCCTGTTCGCGGGTGGCGCGGATATCGGCGAGCCCCATGCCGTATGCGGACAGTAGTGAAGAATACGGATGTATGAACACCCGCGTCATCCCCAACGCATCGGCGACCAGGCAGGCGTGCTGGCCGCCAGCGCCGCCGAAGCAATTGAGCGCGTAGTGGGTGACGTCATAACCGCGCTGCACGGAGATCTTCTTGATCGCGTTCGCCATGTTCTCGACGGCGATCTTGATGAAGCCGTCAGCGACTTCTTCGGCTTTGCGGCCGCCGACTTGCTGCGCCATGTCGGTGAAGGCGTTGCGCACAGCGTGCGCATCGAGCGGAAGATTCTGCGCAGGCCCGAAAATCTTCGGAAAGAAGTCAGGAATGAGCTTGCCGACCATCACATTGGCGTCGGTGACTGCCAGCGGCCCATTGCGCCGGTAGCATTTCGGGCCGGGATTGGCCCCGGCGGAATCGGGCCCGACGCGGAAGCGTGCGCCGTCGAAATGCAGGATCGAGCCGCCGCCGGCGGCAACCGTGTGGATGAGCATCATCGGCGCGCGCATGCGCACGCCGGCGACTTCTGTCTCGAAAGCGCGCTCGTATTCGCCATCGAAATGGGAAACATCGGTCGACGTGCCGCCCATATCGAAGCCGATAAGATGATCGAAGCCGGCCTGTCGTCCGGTTTCCGCCATGCCCACCACGCCACCGGCCGGGCCGGAGAGAATCGCATCCTTGCCCTGGAACAGTTCTGCGGCTGTGAGCCCGCCGGATGACATCATGAACATCAAGCGTGCGGCAGAACGCTTTGCGTCGAGATCCTTGTCCACCTGCGCCACGTAGCGACGCAGGATCGGCGATAGATAGGCGTCGACCACCGTGGTGTCACCGCGGCCGACCAGCTTGATGAGCGGTGAGACTTCGTGGCTCACCGAGACTTGCGCGAAACCCATCTCGCGCGCGAGCGCAGCGACGCGTTTCTCGTGTTCCGGAAAACGGTAGGCGTGCATGAATACGATTGCGACGGCTATGATGCCGTCGGCCTTGGCCGCCTCCAGATCGGCGCGCACTGCCGTCAGATTGGGTTCGTGCTCGACCGTGCCATCAGCGCGTACACGCTCGTCGACCTCGGCAACGCGCTCGTAGAGCATGTCGGGCTTGATGATGTGGCGGGCAAAAATCTTCGGCCGCGCCTGGTAACCGATCTTGAGCGCGTCGCGAAAACCCTTGGTGATCAGCAGCAGCGTACGGTCCCCTTTGCGCTCCAGTAGCGCATTGGTAGCGACCGTGGTGCCCATTTTCACCGCGCCGACAAGGCCAGGCGTGATTGCGTCGCCGGCTTTCAGACCAAGCAAATTGCGAATGCCCTGCACCGCGGCATCTGCATAGGCTTCGGGGTTTTCGGACAACAACTTGTGCGCGACCAGCGTGCCGTCGGGGCGGCGTCCGACCACATCGGTGAATGTACCGCCGCGATCGATCCAGAAGTCCCAGGTTCGTGAGGCGGCTTTTACGGGCATGGCTCAATGGGGCGACGCAATACGTTCGATACAGGCGCACGATGCCGCTCTGTCAGCGGTAAAACAAGCCTGCTAGGCTTTGGTCAGGGCAAATAAATGGGGATGCCATGACGAGGATACTTCTAGTGGCTGCAGCACTGCTGTTTGCGTCCTCAGCCGCGCAAGCCGCTGAAATCAAGGTGCTGAGCGGTAATGGCCCCAGGGCGGCCGTGCGTGAACTCTGTACGCAATTTGAGAAAGCGACAGGGCACAAAATTGATCTGAGCTTCGGTGTGAATCCCGAGGTTAAAAGCAAGATCGAGGCTGGCGAGCGCTTCGATGTCGTTGTCGGCAATCCACCGATCATCGACGCCTTGATCAAGGACGGCATGGTTGTCGGCCCGCGGGTCGACTTCGGCCATGCCGGTCTCGGCGTTGCAGTAAAGAGCGCCGCACCCAAGCCCGATATTTCATCGGTCGAGGCATTCAAGCGCGCGCTGTTGGCGTCAAATGCTGTGGCCTTTCCCGGCAAGGGCGCGAGCGGCATCTATTTTGTAAGTCTGCTCGATCGCATGGGCATCAAGGCCGAGATGCAAAGCAAGTTGAAGCCGATGGCGGCGGAAGACACGGTCGAGGTGGTAGCGCGTGGCGAAGCGGACATGGTTGTGGTGGTGTCGACACGGATCTCCGATGTCCCCGGCGTTGATCGAGTCGGGCCTATCCCGGAAGAGTTGCAGACGAAGATCGGCTTTGCCGCTGGGTTGAGCGCTTCGACCAAGGAGCCGGACGCGGCCAAGGCGCTGATCCGTTTTCTCAGTGCGCCCGCCGCGGCCCCGACGCTGCGAGCCAAGGGCGTCGATCCGGTCTGATTGACCGGCAGTCACCCTTGCCACCGGCGGCCCGTTAGCGCCATGCTTGCATTTCAGCGGACGGTCGGGGTGAGCGCGTGCCACGAGCTCCCGGCGTCCATGGAGGGACCAATGATTAAGTTCGTGCGCGTCTGCGCGGGCCTGTTGTTTGCCTGCGGCGTTGTGACGGCCGCTTCGGCCCAGACCAAATGGGACATGCCGACGCCTTATCCGGACGGCAACTTCCACACGAAAAATGTGATCCAGTTCGCAGCCGACGTGGACAAGGCGACCAACGGCTCGCTCAAGATTACGGTCCACTCCGCCGGTTCGCTGATCAAGCACCCAGAGATCAAGCGCAGCGTTCGCCAAGGTACCGCGCCGATCGGTGAGATGCTCGAGTCGCTTTCCTCGAACGAAGCGGCGGTCTACGGGCTCGACTCGGTTCCGTTCCTGGCCACCGGCTACGATGCGTCGCGCAAGCTTTACGCAGCGCAAAAGCCCTATCTGGAAAAACAGCTCGCCTCGGAAGGCCTGATGCTGCTGTTCTCGGTGCCGTGGCCGCCGCAGGGACTCTATGCCAAGCGCGAAATCAAGTCGGTTGATGAACTCAAAGGCCTAAAATTCCGTACCTACAACGCCATGATCGGCCGCATAGCGGCGCTCGTCGGCTCCGTGCCGACGCAGATCGAGGTGCCCGATCTGCCGACCGCTTTCGCAACCGGCCGCGTCGACGTCATGATCACGTCGGCTTCGACCGGCGTCGACACCAAGTCGCAAGACTATCTTACGCACTACATCGACACCCAGGCCTGGTTGCCGCGTAACATCGTGATTGTGAACAAGGACGCGTTCGACAAGCTCTCGGCCGCCGAGAAAAAAGCACTGACCGACGCCGCCAAGGTCGCCGAAGACCGCGGCTGGAAACTGTCGGTCGAGGAAATGACGATCAAGACCAAGGCGCTCAAGGACGCTGGCATCAAAGTGCTGCCGCCGACTCCCGAGCTTAAGGCCGGTCTCGCCAAGGTCGGCGCAACCATCGCCTCGGAATGGGAGAAATCCGCCGGCGCTGACGGGGCAGCAATGTTGGCGGCCTACAGGAAGTAAGTGCGCCGCTTTCTCGATACGCTGTATCGCGTTGCGCTGTGGGCTTCGGCCGTCTGTCTCGTCGCGATCGCGGTGATGGTTGGCGCTCAGCTTGCTGCGCGCCTGGTCGATGGCACGCTTGGCCTTCTGCATCTGCCGCGTACAGATTTCGTCATTCTCTCGCTCGATGAAATCGGCGGATACCTGCTCGCGGCTGCGAGCTTCTTCGCGCTCGGCGGGACGCTCAAGGCCGGTGCGCATATCCGCGTCACATTGGTGCTGGCGGCGCTGGGCGAACGGGTGCGCCGCTACATCGAAATGTGGGCATTCGGTTTCGCGGCGGCCGCGTCAGCCTACATGACAGGGCACCTGGCCAATTTTGCGTGGATCTCGCTCCGCTTTCACGAGGTGTCGCCCGGCGTCATCCGGGTGCCGCTGGTCTATCCGCAGGCGGCGATGGCCATCGGCGCGTTGATCCTCACTATCGCGCTGGTCGACGAGCTGTTCATCGTCGTGACCCGCGGTCGCCCAAGCTTCCGTGCCGCCGAAGACGCCATCACGCTGGGCAAGGAGGGTTGAGCCATGAACGTGCTCGAACTCTCCCTTTTCCTGATGCTGCTGCTGTTCGCGATCCTCGGCTCCGGAGTCTGGATTGCGCTGGCGCTGGCGGTGTGCGGATTTGCGGCCGTGCTCACGAAAGTGGCGACGCCAGCGGGGCAGGTGCTCGCTACATCGATGTGGACGGCATCGAATTCATGGGATCTCACGGCGCTGCCGATGTTCATCTGGATGGGTGAAATCCTTTATCGCACCAAATTGTCCGACGACATGTTCGAGGGCCTCGCACCCTGGCTGCAGAAGCTACCCGGCCGTCTGCTGCACGTGAATGTCGTCGGCTGCGCGATCTTTGCCGCGGTGTCCGGCTCCTCAGCGGCTACATGCGCCACCATTGGCCGCATTGCATTGCCGGAGCTGCTCAAGCGCGGCTATGACGAACGCATGGTGATCGGCACGCTCGCCGGATCCGGCACGCTTGGACTGCTGATCCCGCCGTCGATCATCATGATCGTCTATGCAACAGCCACCGACCAATCGATCGCGCGACTGTTCATCGCCGGCGTCATTCCGGGAATCGTGCTCGCCGGATTGTTCATGGGATTCATTGTCGGATGGGCCCTGCTGAACAAAGACCGTATGCCGCCGCCCGAGCCGCCGGTGCCGTTCCGCCAACGCGTCTACGCGTCGCGTCGCCTGATCCCCGTGATGCTGTTGATCATGGGTGTCATTGGCTCAATTTATGGCGGGCTTGCTTCCGCAACGGAAGCTGCGGTTGTCGGCGTGTTTCTTTCGTTGGCGCTGTCGTGGTGGTCGGGCACGCTTGCCTGGCAAGGCTTTGTCGACTCGCTGATGGGTGCAACGCGAACCAGCTGCATGATTGCTTTTATTTTGGCCGGCGCCGCGTATTTGACTGCCGCGATGGGCTTTACCGGCATTCCACGCGCGCTTGCCGAATGGATCACCGAATTCAATATGCCGCCGTGGGCTTTGCTCACGGCGCTGACCGCGTTCTATATCGTGCTCGGGTGTTTTCTCGACGGCATCTCGATGGTCGTGCTCACTACATCGATCATCATTCCGCTCGTTACGAAGGCCGGCTTCGACCTGATCTGGTTCGGCATTTATGTCGTGCTTGTGGTCGAAATGGCGCAAATCACGCCGCCGGTCGGATTCAACCTTTACGTCCTGCAAGGCATGACAGGCCGCAATATTTTCACGATCGGGGCCTACGCGCTGCCGCTGTTTGTCCTGATGAGTGTCGCAGTTGCGCTGGTCGCGGCATTTCCCGGCCTGGCGCTTTGGTTGCCGTCGACGATGCTCGACGTTAAATAAAAATACGATGGTGGAAATCCGAGGGAAATGCGCGATGCGCGGCGCCTGGTTGTCGGCTGTGTTTCTGCTTCTAGCCTGCCAGGTGGATGCCGTCGCGGCCGATGGTTCCGCGCCGCCGGCGCTGGCGACGCCATCTGATACGGCGATGGCCAACTACCGCGCGAAGCTGGAAGACTATACCCGCGCGCGCCAAAAGTACGACGAAGTCGCCGGCGCCTACTGGAATTCGATTGCCGAAAAGCGGCGGGCGCGAAATGAAAAGCGCGCCAACCATCAGGACATTGTGCTCAAGGACTACGTGTTGACGCAGCCTCCGGTCTATTCGGGGCCGCCTGAGCCCGTCAGCCCCATACCCAAGCCTCCACCGCCTCGCAAATATATTCCCGTGGTGGCTGATTTTCTGAAGGCGGCGACCGAAGAATTTGGGTTCAAACCGCAAACGCCGCGGAGGGAGATCGAATTCAAGCATGCGTACGCGAAGGCGGCCTCGGCGGCTGGCCTGACAAAAGATCAGGCGGTGCGGGTCTATGCTTTCGAGGCCGGCGGCAACGGCCACTACGATGTTCAGGCGGGATTGGAGAATCCTGGTCCGAATGCGCACGCCATCAGCACCGCGCTCGGGTACAATCAATTGCTGAACACCAACAGCGTCGAGCTACTGTCGGAGCACGGCGAGAATTTCGTCAAGGCATTGACGGCGAAAGCCGCCACTCTGTCGGGTCCGAGAAAGACGGCGCTCAAGCGCAAGATCGACATCCTCCGGCGCATGACGGCGGTCAGCAAATCGGTTCCGGACGAATGGAGCGAACACGAAAAATTGGCGAATACGCCACAGGGGCTCGGCATCCATGCCTTGAATCTGGATATTGATGTGGGTCCTCTGCTCCAAACACACAAACTTCTCGATTCCGTCGAATTCGCGCGTAGAAAAAAATACACCGCACCGCTCACGGCTGCTGAACTTGAAATGATGAACCTCACCGGCGATGGCAACGGATTCGATATGGTCACGATGCCGGCGGACTTTCGCACTCAGGTACCGACGGCGAATTTTTTTCAGCCAAACGGATACGCAGCCAATCCCGTGGCGATCACCAATAATACGGTCGCCAAGCTGATCCAGGCGACCGACACGTTAATGGACCGCGAGGTGAAGTTGCCGGGCGCGAAGGAACTCGCAGCCGCGTTCTAGGCCTTGGCCTTCGGTTCACTACGTTGCCAGCCCAATCCGGCCGCTGTAACCTTTGGTTGCGCCAGGAATGGGGCTTCCATGGGCCGCAAGATCATTCTGCTATCGGACGGCACTGGCAATTCCGCCGCCAAAGTGTGGCGGACCAATGTGTGGCGGGTCTTCGAAAGCATCGATCTATCCGGCTCCGGCCAGGTTGCCTTTTACGACGACGGAGTTGGCACCTCGTCATTCAAGCCGCTTGCCATCCTAGGCGGCGCGTTCGGCTACGGGCTGAAGCGCAACGTCCTCGACCTGTACAAATTTGCCTGCCGCAATTTCCACGACAAGGACGACGAGATTTTCGGTTTCGGTTTCAGCCGCGGGGCATTCACCATGCGCGTGGTGGTCGGGTTGATCATGGAGCAGGGCATTATCCAGGAGCCGTCCGAACAGGAACTCGATCGAAAGGCGCGCGCAGCCTATCGCGACTTTCGCCGGCGAAATTTCCACACCAAGTTTAGAACCGAGCGTTTTTTCCGCTGGCTGCGCGATCTGGTCATTCGCAGCGACTATTCCAAGGACGACAATGTCCACAACGCGACCGTTCGCTTCATCGGCCTGTGGGATACAGTCGCCGCCTACGGCATGCCGGTCGAGGAAATGACGCGCGGCGTCAGCGATTATATTTTCCCGCTGTTGCTGCCAAGCTTTGAGCTGGACCCTCGCGTCAAACGTGCTTGCCACGCGCTATCAATCGACGACGATCGCACGACCTTTCATCCGGTGTTGTGGGACGAGCGGGCCGAGCCGCCGCTGGCGCCGCGCGCGGATGGAAGTTTGCATCTCGCCGACGAGCGCATCAGCCAGGTCTGGTTTGCCGGCGTGCATTCCAATGTCGGCGGCGGCTACCCCGACGATTCGCTCGCGCATATTCCGCTAACGTGGATCATGAACGAGGCTACGAGCGCTGGCCTGACATTCAAGACGATCGCCCATGCCAGTCCGCAAACGCTTTTGCATCCACCAACCGTGGCGGACAAGGACGGCCGTCAGTACGATCCGCGTTCCGGCCTGGGCGGCTATTACCGCTACGGTCCTCGCGATATCCATGAACTCGGCAAAGAACTGCTGGCGCGTCGCGGTGGCCATGCCGTGCCGAAAATCCATGTCAGCGTGCTGAAGCGGATCAGGAACAACGCGCATGTCTATGCACCCAATGGTATTCCGGCCGACTATCAAGTCGTTACCGATTTGGGAGAGGTGCTGCCGGCCCAGCAAAATCCGTATGAAGCGCCGGCGCAGGCACAAGCGCGCGCGAATATGCAGGAAAGCGCCTGGAATATTATCTGGCAGCGCCGGATCGTCTATTTTCTGACCGTCGGCGTTTCGTTTTACCTCGCCGTGTTCCCACTAATGAAAGCGGTGCCGGCCTCGGCGGAGTTCGCAACGCGGCTACGCTGGATTTCCGACGGCATCCGGATGGTGGGTAACGCTCTGCCCGGCGCGGCGTCGATCTGGGTCAACGGATTTGCGCGCCAGCCGCTTCGCTTTATCCTCGTTGTCGCCGTTCTCGTCATGCTGGTGTTGTGGGGAGCCCGGCTCGCCGCGCGCATTCAAAACGAGATGAGCGTTCTGTGGGCGAGTTCTCTGACGGCGAGGCTGCATTCCGCCAGCATGCCCACGGATCTGGTTTACAGGTTCCGCACCAGCAATTGGTACCGCTATTTGCATCGCAGCCTGAAGCAATCAGTCGCCCCGGCGTTGTTTGCATTGCTCTTTGCCGTTTGCGCCCTGGCGCTGACCAGTCACGCGTTGTTCGTCGTCCAGGACGATTTCGGTTTGGTCTGCAAGGAGGTTGGCAGACCCCAGACAATGAAACCCGGAGAAACGGTCAAATTGCAAAATTTCAACACCTCGAACCCGTGTCAAAATATGGGCATCGCTTTCGAGGAACATCAAGTTTACAAGATCGTCGTTGAGATCAAAGAACCGTTTCGCAATCCTATAATTGATGTTGATGCGTCCAAGGGATTTTATTTTTTCGATGCTCCTACATTCTTGCAAAAAATGATCTTGCTTGCAGAGTGGCCCCTGCGGCGCGAAATCATCCGGCCATGGTTCAGAATTGTCGCGAGACTGGGAGCAGCGGGCGGGGAGGAAACGTTCCTCGATCCTGATCCGGCGCCTTCGAACACAAACTCAAACACGACGCCCCGGGAAGTCCGCTACGAGGAGAACATCAAGGCGACAAAAGACGGGCAATTATTTCTTTTCGTCAACGATGCCGTGCTGGCGATCCCCGGTTACTACGGAGTTTTCTACGGGAAAAATCAGGGGATGGCGGAAGTCACCATCACGCAGGAAAAATCCTGCTTCGTCTGCCCGTAGACTTCGGGTCACAGCGTCCCACCAAAAATTGGCGGGGGCCCGGCGGTTTTTGCCGCCGAGCCCCCTTACAACGTATCAGCCGGCCTGTAAGCCGGGTTCTGTATGGCCTGCGGCGCAAACCGCAAACGTGACGGCCATTCCTCTGGTACGCCGGTTGCCCGGCGCATCATGCAACCTACCCGAATGACTGGCCCGGACAGGCCTGAGGCTTTCGCCCCGACGTCATTCCTATTCGGTCTTGCTCCCGGTGGGGTTTGCCGTGCCGTTTCCGTTGCCGGAAACGCGGTGCGCTCTTACCGCACCGTTTCACCCTTGCCGCGGCTAAACGCAACGCGCCGAGGCGGTCTGTTCTCTGTGGCACTGTCCCTGGGGTTTAACCCCCGCCGGACGTTATCCGGCACCGTTTGTCCATGGAGCCCGGACTTTCCTCTCCAGCCACCTTTCGGCATTGGCCCGGAGCGGCCGTCCGGCCGACTGACGGGATAGGAATGGGGATACCAGGGCGGTACGTCAAGCGCCGCGGCTCGACAGGATTAAGGAAGCCTCACATTTGGCCCGAAGGGCGTATCAGCCCAATGGCGTGGGACGGGTCTCGATCAACGCCCGCAACGTCAACAACGTCGAGGGGTCCGCAACGCCATCGACGCGCGCTTGCCTGAAATGGCGCTGGAAGGCCGTTACGACGTCGCGTGTGGCATCATCATAGATGCCGGTTTCCGCGAGGCCGTAGCCATAGGAGCGTAACGTGCGTTGCAGCCTGGTGACCGAGTCACTGCGATCGCCCGGCTTGAGACCCGTCCCTTCGAGATCAAGCGGCGCGGCGCGGACCCAGTGACCAATGCCGGATTCGCTCAGGAGGCCCCAGGGAAATTTTTCACCGGGATCCTGCTTGCGCGCGGGGGCCACATCCGAATGGGCGAGAATACGATCGGCGCTGATAGGGCCGCGGCGAGTTATGATCGACTTGCAGAGCGAGATGGTCGCCGCGATCTGGCGTAGCGGAAAATCGCTGTAGCCGAATTCGTGGCCGCCATTGACGATCTCGATGCCGATCGAGCGTGAATTGATATCGGTTTCACCGGCCCACGACGACTCCCCGGCATGCCAGGCGCGCTTTTCCTCAGGCACGCACTCAATGATTCGACCGTCTTCGAATACCACGTAGTGGGATGAGACCTTGCTCGCCGCTGTCGTCAGCCGCTGCAAAGCCGCGTCGCCGGTCTGCATCCCGGTGTAGTGCAGCAAGATCATATCGGGCGGACGGCCGTCCTTGCGCTCGTCAAAATTTGGCGAGGGCACGACATCGGAGACGATAAAAGAATCCGGCGGAAATGCGGACATGGGCCGGACAAAACCGGGTCAGTGAAAGGGCGTGCATCATTCACCGCGCCGGATAAAAAAAGCAAGCGCGTAAAGCAAGCGGCTACGGCCCGAGCTTTTTTGCCCGGGCCGTGGCCTATTCCGATCGCGTTCGCGTGCGCGTTAGCGACTTGTCGAAGGCGCGCTGCCCGAAGGCCTCGTGCCACCGCCCATTGCGCCCGGGCCAGAGCCGGTCGTGCTTGGCCGCGGCGGTTCATACCGTGCGAAGTTCTGCGCCTGCTGAAGTTCGTCCTTGGTCGCGGAGAGCTTCAACTTATCGGCGGAGCCATTTTGGCCCGGTACCACGTCGAAGGAGCTGGGTGCGAGCGCAACTTCTTTCGCGCCTACGCCGAGCAAACCACCGACGGTGACCACGAAGGCTTCGATCTTCCCGCTCTTATCGAAGAGGATATCGCTGACATCGCCGATTTTCTGGTTGTCCGAGCCGAGAACGTCGGTGCCCTTGAACTTCGTGGCCAACCATTGATCAGGTTTCTGTGCAGTCACAAAATTGGCCTTCCCGGAGCCTTGCGATTGCGCAGCCGGTGGCGGACTCGATGAACTGGGCGAACTCGGTGATTGCGCGAAAGCAGCCGTCACCATGACAGCGCTCAGCGCGGTCGACATCATCAGTTTTTTCAACATGCGTGTTTCCTCCTCAATTGCGCCAATGTTCCATCAGGCACAACGCGCAATCACCGTTCGCCGTTCCCGGTCCTTGGAACGATGACAGCAATTTTAGAATCAGATCGATGAAGGAACTTGAGTCAGGTGCCTTGTGCGCCCGCGTGTTGCTCTGCACTAGCGCCCGCATCATCGCCGTGCGTGCGCACCACAGTGACGGTGCAGGGCGCTTCGGCGACGACGCGCGCCGAAACGCTGCCGAGATAACGGCGAAGGGCGGAACTTGCGCGAGCGCCAATGATGATGTGATCGACTCGATTGTTACGCGCGTAGTCGACAAGTTGGCCCGCCGGATCTGTTGATTCCAGGACGTGATAAGTGATGCGGTCGGCCGCGACCGGAATAGCGCGCGCCCAATGCTTAAGCTCAATCAACCGGCTCAGATGCGGATGGCGGCCTTGGGCGTCCTCCATCTTGTCGAGTGCCAGCCGCGCGATCTTCAGGATATTGACACAGGCAAGCCGCGCGTTGGGTTCGGTTGCGAGTACCCGCCGCACTGCAAGGGTCAATGCATGGCGAAGCGCCTCGTGACCGGGTTCGAGGTCGATCGCTGCCATAACGATGGGAGCACTGGCGAGTTGGCTGATGAGCGCCCGGCGCTGCCGCGGGAGCGGATTGCGGCGTGACCGCAGCCGGCGCCACGCCACCGTGAAAATACCGTCGCGTTGCTGGCGGGCCGCGCGCCCGGTGAGGGCGACCTGGTCAGGATGTTGCAGATCGAAAGCGAGTTGCGCGGCCGTTGCATAGCGAGCCCCAGGATCGACCTCCAGGCAGCGCAGAATGATCTCCTGGAGCCAGGGCGGAACCGCAGGATTTCGGGCGCGCGGCGGCACAGGGTCGCGCCAGAGCCGCTGTCGCCAGTTATCCGCGCGTTGCGGCTCACCGAACGGCCGATCGCCGGTTGCCAGGAAATAGAGGATGACGCCCAAGGCAAACAAATCGCTGCGCGGGTCACTGCGATCACCGAGAACCTGCTCAGGGGCCACGTAGGCGCCGGTTCCCACTGGGCCTTCCGCTTCTTCCTGGATCAAATCGGGCAGCTGGTCGTGGCGCGACAGCCCGAAATCGATCAGTACCGCGTCGTCATTTCGCAAAATGACATTGCTCGGCTTCAGATCGAGATGGATCACGTGCTGGCGATGGATGTCGTGCAGGGCGAAGGCGATCTTGGCGCCGATCGCGGCGACTTCGCCAGGAGGCAGCGGCGTTTTGTCCAGCAACGATTTAATGGACGGGCCCGGAACAAACTCCATTACAATATAAGGCTGCTCGAAGTCACCGGCGGCGACGAAACGTGGTACGTGCGGACCGGTGAGCCGCGGGAGTATCATCTGCTCGACTTCGTAACCGATGATGGTGAGCGGATCTTCGCCAAGCCGAAGCAAGGGAACCTTCATCACCATCGGCAGGTCAATGTCCTCGCGCGTCACGCGCCAGAAGTTGGCCATGCCGCCCGCTTGCATCGGCTCGACGAGACGAAAGCCATCTATGTTTTGCCCGGCGGCGAGTATGCGCGGATCCACGATCTACGCTCCCTCGAGGAGGCGGTGACTCAATATCGCGGGCAGGCCAGCCTCGCGCACTTTGCGTGCGGCGGTTTCGTTGTCATAAGGCACGCGCGTGTAGACCAGCACATTGTGCTCGGTATCAAGCGCCCCGTAACAGGCGGCCGGATTGAAGTCGCGCGGTTGTCCGACGGAGCCAATCACCGCCAGCCAGCGCCGGTGGGCGAGGAGAGGAATTTCGACTGATTGGACAGGTTGAAAGCCGGCAAGTTTGCCGGTCGGCGACAAATGATAGAGCTCGGGGACATGCACGTGGCCGCAGAAGGTTGCCTGAGCTCGTGTCGCCATGAAACTCCGCGAGGCGCTCTCAACGCTCGTGACGTACTCCCAACGTCCGGGCGTATGCGCGCTGGCGTGCACGAATAACCGGTCATTGTCTTCAAAGGTGAGCGGCAATTGCGCAAGGAATTCGCGGTGGGTGGCGTCGAGGCGGGGGCGGGTCCAGTCGATGGCGTCGGCGGCGACAGGATTCATGCCGGCAGTGCCAACATCAATCGCAGCGTCGTGATTGCCGGCGAGCGCGATCGCGCCGTGCTCGACCTCGCGCATGATGGCATCGACGGCGAAGGCGGGATCAGCGCCATAGCCGACATAGTCGCCCATAAAAATGAAGCGACCGATGCCGCTGCGGCGTGCGTGGTCGAGGCAGGCCTCAAGGGCCTCCCGATTGGCGTGAATGTCGGTGAAGAGTCCGATCCACATAATTCTACCCGGGCCTGTCACGGCCGGAATTCAACCGGCGCCCATCTTGGCCGGAATTCGCAAGAAGCCCAGCACGGCCGAAAATCGGCAACGTTTCTTTAAGTTTAACCACCGTTAATAGGGTTGATCTGCCGCAACTGTGCGCTCGGGGAGGATTGGGGCCGGTTTCTTGACGGCCATATAATCCCATGATATCCCACAATTTCCCAGTATGGGACACCACCACGTTAAGGGCTCCCAAGCGGAAAGGGAGCGCGGCCGCGTGCGCCAATTCCGGGTGTTCCGACACGGTCATTGGTCGCGTCTGGTTTGCGTGGAGTGCGGGGTATGGACCGCTTCGTGGGCAACTTCACGCTGCGGTTGGATTCCAAGGGACGCGTCTCCATCCCTGGTTTATTTCGCTCGGTGCTCGGCCGCGACGGTTTCGAGGGCCTTTATTGCTACCCGGCGCTGGATCGTCCGGCGATCGACGCCGGCGGGAACGCACTGATGGCGGAGATCGAGGCGTTGATTGGTCGCTTTACCCCGTTTTCGGACCAGCGCGAGCAATTCGCTCTGGCGCTCTACGGCACCAGCGAGACGCTGAAGATCGACGGCGAGGGGCGGGTGGTCCTGAGCGAGAAGCCTGAAGCGTCACGCAGGCATTACCGATGCGGTGGCGTTTGTTGGTCTGGGTCACAAGTTTCAGATCTGGGAACCCGGCCGTTTCCAAAGCGAGCTCGCGGAGGCCACCCAAAAGGTGCGCGCGCTCAAGGGCGAGCTGAGTTCCCAGTTGGCGGCGCGCAACGCGTCAGGAGCACGGGAATGATGGCAGGCCGCGGCGGCTCGGCTGTCGCTGGCGGACCGGCCCTCCACATTCCCGTGCTCGGCCAGCCGGCGGTCGAATTTCTCAACGTTCGTGACGGCGGAATCTATATCGACGGCACCTTCGGTGCCGGCGGCTATACGGGTGCAATCCTCGCGGCCGCGGATTGCAAAGTGATCGGCATTGACCGCGACCAGACAGCGATCGCGGCGAGCGCCGATCGTGTGGAAGATGCAAAAGGCCGACTGACTCTCACCGAAGATACACTTCTCCAATCTTGATACGATTGCGCGTGACGCTGGCTACGAAACTGTCGACGGCGTGGTGCTCGATCTCGGTGTTTCGTCCATGCAGCTCGATACGGCCGGTCGCGGCTTTTCATTCCGCCTCGACGGGCCACTCGATATGCGGATGGGTGGGGTGGGCGCCAACGCGGCTGACGTGGTGAACGCGGCAAGCGAGCGCGATCTTGCCAATATCATTTTCATTCTCGGCGAAGAGCGTCATTCGCGCGGCGTCGCTCGCGCCATCGTCAAGGCGCGTGCCGGCGCGCACATTGAAACAACTCGCGCTCTTGCCGACATCGTTGCTTCGGTTGTGCGTGGCCGTCCGGGTGATATTCATCCGGCGACGCGCACGTTTCAGGCTCTCCGCATTTTCGTGAATGACGAACTCGGTGAACTTGTTGCGGGCCTTCAGGCCGCCGAGCGGATTCTCAAATCCGGCGGACGGCTTGCAGTTGTGTCGTTCCATTCGCTCGAAGATCGTATCGTCAAGTCGTTTTTCGCTGATCGCAGTGAAACACGCGGTGGCTCGCGTCACGCACCGCAGGTCGAGCGGCCCGCGCCGACTTTCAATGTCCTGACCAAGCGGCCGATGGTTGCCGAAGAGGCCGAAGTCGAAAGCAATCCGCGCGCTCGCTCAGCCAAGTTGCGGGCCGCCGAGCGCACATCGGCGCCAAGCCGGGCAGGCCTGCCGTCCGGCCTGCTGCCGCAGCTGCCTTCGCTCACCGACGTGCTGAAGGGGCGGTAGACCATGCGCCTCCTCAATATTCTCGTCATCGGCGCGCTGATCCTGGCGGCGTCCTTCGTCTACAAGATCAAGTTCGATTCCACATTGCAGGCCGAACGTGTGGCCAAGCTGCGCGGCGAATTGCGCCGGGAGCGAAGTGCAATTGCCGTTCTACGGGCCGAATGGGCAAAACTTGATACGCCGGGCCGTATCCGCGGGCTCGCCGATCGTCACCTGGCACTGCAGCCGGCCAAGTCCACGCAATTTGATAGTTTTGACCGCCTTCCCGAGCGCCCGCCCGCGGTGGTGCCGACGCCCAATAACGATCCGATCGGCGCCATGCTCGCTCCCGCCGTCCCCGATAGCACCGGCAGCATTCCGCCGGCGAAGACGCGGTGAGCGCGATGCACGCACCAAAGAAGCTTACAGAAAGCCGCTGGCAGCGCGTTCTGCGCTCGCTGCTCTATGGCCTCGACGTTGATCGCAATGTGAAAGCAAAGGCCCGGTTGGGCCTTGCAATCGTTGCATTTGCTGGAATCTTTTCGATCATTGCATTCCGCCTCGTTATGTTTGCAGTCACAGGCGAAGGCCACGGCGGCCGCCGCAGCATCACGCAAGACGCGGTCGCGACGGCTCGTCCCGACATCCTTGACCGCAACGGCGAAATTCTCGCAACCGATATCAAGACGCCGTCGCTGTTCGCTGAACCGCGCAAGATCATAGACGTAGACGAGGCGGTGGAATTGCTCACGGCGGTTCTCCCGGACCTCGACGCGACCGAAGTGCGTGAACGCTTGTCATCGAAGCGCGGCTTTGTCTGGCTCAAGCGCGAAATTACGCCGAACCAGCAACAGGAGATCCACCGGCTCGGCATTCCGGGTGTCGGATTTCTCACCGAGAACAAGCGCGTCTATCCCAACGGCGCAGTAATCTCGCATGAGATTGGGCACGTGAATATCGACAACCAGGGCATCGCCGGTATCGAGAAATGGCTGGACGGGCAGGGACTCGCTGCTTTGCACATGGCTGGGCTTGCCACTGACCAAATGCAGCGGCCGGTCAAGCTCGCGGTCGACTTGCGCGTGCAATACGCGTTGCGCGATGAGCTCATCGCCGCGCGCGATAAGTTCAAGGCCAAGGCTTCAGCCGGCGTGATTGCCGATGTGAATACCGGCGAAATTGTCGCCATGGTCTCGGAGCCGGATTTCGATCCAAACAACCCGAGCGAGGCCAACGATCCCAACCGGCTCAACCGCCTGACAACGGGCGTCTATGAGATGGGCTCCACCTTCAAGGCGCTCACGCTTGCGATGGCGCTCGACAGCGGGCGCATCTCGCTGTCGTCCTCTTTCGATGCGCGCCTGCCGCTACGCTACGGCAAATTCGAGATTTACGACTTTCACGCCCAGAAGCGCGTGCTGTCGGTGCCGGAAATTTTCACATACTCATCCAATATCGGCACGGCGCGCATGGCGCTCTCGCTGGGCGTCGAATACCACAAGGCGTTCCTGAAAAAACTCGGCCAGCTCGACCGGTTGCGAACCGAGCTGCCGGAAAGCGCCGAGCCGCTGGTGCCCAAGCATTGGGGCGAGCTCAACACCGTCACGATCGCCTTCGGACACGGCCTTTCGGTGGCACCGCTGCAGGCGGTGATGGGCATTTCGGCGCTGGTCAATGGCGGCAAGATGATGCCGCCAACATTCCTCAAGCGCGATCAGGCTGAGGCGGATCGCCTGGCCGTGCGCGTGATCAAGCCGGAAACAGCCGAAAAAATGCGTTATCTGATGCGTCTCAATGTGGAAAAAGGCACCGCGACGCGGGCCAATGTGCCGGGTTACTATGTCGGCGGCAAAACCGGCACCTCGGAAAAGGTGGTCGGTGGGCGCTATTCCAAGACCAAAGTCTTGACCAGTTTCACTGCCATATTGCCTGCCGACAAGCCGCGCTATCTGTTGTTGATCATGCTCGACGAACCAGAAGGGTTGCCCGAAACGCACGGCTTCAGCACATCCGGCTGGAATGCAGTGCCAGTCGGCGCGCGGGTGATCGAACGTGTGGCGCCGCTGCTCGACATCGCGCCGCGTTTCGACCTGCCGAAGGCCGACCAGATGTTGCTGGTCAGCGCGAAGGACACGCGGTGAGGCTGCGCGATCTTCTGCCGGAGACAGTCCTTGATGCGCAACAATCTGCGATCGAGATCGCCGGAGTTGCTTCCGACAGCCGCAAGATCAAGAACGGGTTTTTGTTCGTCGCAATTTCCGGTGCCAAGGCCGATGGCGCGCACTTCGCCAGGCAGGCGGCCGCGGCCGGCGCGGTTGCCGTTGCAGCCGAACAGCAGCCGGACGGGCTGCCCGATACGTATTACATTTGTCTCCGTAAAAAACGCGCGCCGCACACTGGCCCTCGCCGCGGCAAAAATCTTCCCGCGCCAGCCGCAAACCATCGCCGCCGTCACCGGCACCAGCGGCAAGACGTCGGTTGCCGCATTCACCCGCCAGATCTGGAGTGCGCTCGGGCATCCGGCCGCAAGCATCGGCACGATCGGCGTCGTGTCGCCCAAAGGCGAACACTATGGCTCGTTGACCACGCCCGATCCGGTTGACCTGCACCGTACCCTGGACCAATTGACTGGCGAGGGGGTCACGCATCTTGCGTTGGAAGCATCCTCGCACGGCCTCGATCAGCATCGGCTCGATGGTGTCCGTGTCGCTGCCGGCGCCTTCACCAATTTGTCGCGCGACCATCTCGACTATCATCCGACCATCGAAGCCTATTTCGCTGCCAAGCTGCGGCTGTTCGAGGACCTGATTGTGCCGGGCGGCACCGCAGTGATCGGCGTTGACGATTGCTATGCGGGGCAAGTGGTCGAAGCCGCCAAGAAGCGTGGCCTCAAGATCATTGCGGTTGGCGAGCACGGCGACGACATCAAGCTTGCCGGCGGTGCGATCGAGGGGTTCGCGCAAATAATTACCATCGCGCACGGCGGTCGCACATATAAAGTCAAGTTGCCACTCGTGGGCGCATTCCAGGTTCAGAATGCTGCGATCGCAGCCGGACTTGCGATCGCAACCGGCAGCGAGCCCGCTCGCGTGTTCGCGGCGCTGGAAAAGCTCAGCGGCGCCAAGGGACGGCTCGAACTTGCCGGCACGTACAACGGCGCGCCCGTCTTTATCGATTACGCGCACAAACCGGATGCGCTGAAGAAGGCGCTCGAAAGCCTGCGGCCCTATGCGCGCGGCAAACTCACCGTTGTTTTCGGCGCTGGCGGCGACCGCGACACCGGCAAGCGGCCAATCATGGGCCGTATCGCTGCAGAGAATGCGGACCGCGTCATTGTCACCGACGATAATCCCCGCAGCGAGAGCCCGGCGGCGATCCGCTCCGCCATTCTTGCCGAAGCGCGGGGAGCGGTCGAAATCGGCGATCGCGCCGAAGCGATCCGTCGGGCGATCGCCGACCTCAAAGGCGGTGATGTGCTATTGATTGCGGGCAAGGGACACGAGACGGGGCAGATTATCGGCGATCGCGTGGTGCCATTTTCCGATCACGAAGCAGTCGCAGCCGCCCTGCAAGGCAGACTCGCATGAGCGCGTTGTGGACGATTGACACCATGGCGACAGCGATGCGCGCGGAGCGCGTCGGACCGTTGCCGGCGGAGGTGTCCGGCGTGTCCATTGACAGCCGCACAGCCGGCAAGGGCGATGCGTTCTTTGCCATCCAGGGCGAAAGTCGCGACGGGCATGAATTTGTCGACAATGCGCTGAAGGCCGGCGCCGCACTTGCCGTGGTGGCGAGCAACCAGCGGGGACGGTTCTCCGATGCGCCGCTGCTGGTCGTACGCGATGTGCTCGAGGCACTGCAGGACCTCGGGCGGGCGGCGCGTGCGCGCTCGCAGGCCAAGGTGATTGCCGTCACGGGATCGGTCGGCAAGACCGGCACCAAGGAAGCGCTGCGGCTGGCGCTTTCCGCCGATGGCGAGACTCATGCTTCCGTTGCGTCCTACAACAATCACTGGGGCGTGCCGCTGTCGCTGGCGCGCTGGCCGGCAAGCGCGAAATACGCGGTTTTTGAAATCGGTATGAATCATGCCGGCGAAATCACGCCGCTGACAAAGCTGGTGCGTCCGCACGTTGCCATCGTAACCGGTATTGAACCGGTGCATTTGGAATTTTTCGGTTCGCTGGAAAAGATCGCCGACGCGAAGGCCGAAATATTTTCCGGCGTCGAAGCGGGTGGTGTTGCCGTTCTCAACCGCGACAATGCACAATTCGCGCGGCTCGCATCGGCCGCCAAGGCTGCCGGCGTCCAGCGCGTGGTTTCATTCGGTGAAGACGGCGGTGCAGAAGCAAGATTGCTCCGTGTTTCGTTGCAACCGGATACATCGACGGTTGAGGCCAGCATTCTTGGCCAGCCTGTCACCTACAAGCTTGGCACGCCCGGTCGCCACATCGTACTCAATTCGCTCGCCGTGCTCGCCGCAGTGTCACTCGCGGGCGCTGATCTTGCACTGGCTGCGCTCGCCCTCAACAATCTCAAGCCCGTGAGCGGGCGCGGTGCGCGCGCTCATCTCACAGTCCCCGGTGGCAACGCCTTGCTGATCGACGAAAGCTACAACGCCAACCCGGCGTCCATGCGCGCGGCGATCGCGCTGCTCGGCCAGACGCCGGTCGGGAAACTCGGCCGCCGCATTGCGGTGCTCGGAGATATGCTGGAATTGGGGCCGCCAGGCGCTGATTTGCATCGTGGACTTGCGCAAACGATCGAGGCTGCCGGTGTCGACCTTGTTTTCTGTTCGGGGCCGCTGATGCGAACGTTGTGGGAGGCTCTTCCCTCGCGCGCCCGGGGCGGCTATGCCGAGACGGCGGCAGGGCTGGAATCGGCCGTGCTGGAGGCCATCCGGGCAGGCGACGCAGTGATGGTGAAGGGCTCGCTCGGTTCGAAAATGGGCCCCATCGTGAAAGCGTTGGAAAAGCAATTCCCCAGGCAGGCGACGCTCGAACAGGCGACGGCACAGGGGTAAAGATTCAGGGTTCGACCCAATGTTCTACTGGCTGACCGAGCTTTCTGACAAAGTCTCTTTCTTCAATGTGTTTCGTTACATCACCTTTCGCACGGGTGGCGCGATCGTCACCGCGTTGGTGTTCGTATTCCTGTTCGGCGGGCCGATCATCGATGTCCTTCGCCTGAAGCAGGGCAAGGGACAGCCCATTCGCACGGATGGCCCGCAGTCGCATTTGGTCACCAAGAAGGGCACGCCGACCATGGGCGGCCTGATGATCCTGTCAGGATTGCTGGTGTCGACTCTGCTTTGGGCAAACCCCAAAAGCCCCTACGTCTGGGTCGTGCTCGGTGTGACGCTCTCATTTGGGCTTATCGGATTCTATGACGACTACCTCAAGGTGACGAAACAAACGCATGCCGGTTTTGCCGGGCGGACCCGGCTGCTCGCAGAAGCCCTTATCGCGGTGCTCGCTTGTACTGCACTAGCGCATCTCGGCCGTGGACCAACGGCGACGTCGCTCGTGTTTCCGTTCTTCAAAGAGCTGGTGATTAATCTCGGTTGGGCGTTCGTGCTGCTTGGCGCTTTCGTGATTGTCGGCGCGGGCAATGCGGTCAATCTCACGGATGGACTAGACGGCCTGGCGATCGTGCCGGTGATGATCGCGGCCGCGAGCTTCGGCCTGATTTCGTATCTCGCGGGCAACGCGGTCTTCGCCGAATACCTGCAAATCCATTATGTGCCAGGCACCGGCGAGCTTGCGGTGTTGTGTGGTGCCGTGATCGGCGCCGGTCTCGGTTTTCTCTGGTTCAATGCGCCACCGGCGTCGATATTCATGGGTGATACCGGTTCGCTATCGCTTGGCGGAATGCTCGGCGCCGTCGCGGTCGCGATCAAGCATGAGATCGTGCTTGCCATTGTCGGCGGGCTGTTCGTGCTCGAAGCCGTTTCGGTGATTGTGCAGGTGGTCTCCTTCAAGCTCACCGGCAAGCGCGTGTTCAAGATGGCGCCAATCCACCATCACTATGAACAGCTCGGCTGGACCGAGCCGCAGATCGTGATCCGCTTCTGGATCGTGGCCGTCGTGCTGGCGCTCGCCGGACTGGCGACACTGAAGTTGAGATGACATTCATGGCGTTGGCCAACGCCATGTATGTCAGCCCGGAAGCCGTCGCATTGGGACGGCTATCCGGGATCCAGCGACTTCACCTCTGGATCCGGGGTCTGCAGCGCACCACTTCGTGCTGCGCCGCGCCCGGGATGACAAAGGTGTCACCTTGATCCCGGTCACAACGTTTGCGGGCAAGCGGTCGCCGTCTTCGGCCTCGGAAATTCCGGCTTGCTCGCAGCGCGCGCGCTGAAAGAAGGCGGCGCCGATGTCGTCGCATTCGACGATAACGACAAGACGATCGCCGCCGCGCAAGCGGCTGGATTAAAAATAGAAAACCTCCGAGATCTTGACTGGTCGAAGGTCGCCGCTTTGGTGTTGGCGCCGGGCGTTCCGCTCACGCATCCCGAGCCGCATTGGTCTGTGAACCTTGCGCGCAAGGCCGGCGTCGAAGTGATCGGTGACATTGAATTGTTTTGCCGCGAACGCGCCAAAACGGGTATGGGCTGTCCATTGGTGGCGATCACCGGCACCAACGGGAAATCGACCACGACGGCGTTGATCGCTCACCTTATCAATAGCGCAGGCCTCGACGCGCAGATGGGCGGCAATATAGGCGTGCCCGTTCTGGCGCTCGAACCATTCAAGGCCGGGCGGGCCTATGTCCTCGAAGTATCGTCCTATCAGATCGATCTGGCGCCAACCTTGCGGCCGACCGTCGGCATCCTTCTCAACGTGTCGGAAGACCATCTCGATCGCCACGGCAGCATGGAAAACTACGCTGCCATCAAGGAGCGGTTGCCGGCGAATGTGGAGGCGGGCGGTACCGCGGTCATCAGCGTCGACGATCGTTACACGCGCGCGGCCGCGGATCGGATTGAGCGCGCGGGCAAAAAGGTCGTCCGTGTCTCAGTGGTCGGGAAGTTGAGCGACGGCTATTTTTCCGAAGGCACGCATATCCTGCACGCCGTTGACGGCAAGGCGCATGCGGTTGCCGAACTCGCCGGCATCGGATCCTTGCGTGGCCTGCACAATGCGCAGAACGCCGCCTGTGCGGTCGCGGCCTGTGTCGCGCTTGGAATCGATCTCGCCAAGATTCAGAAAGGACTGGTGAGTTTTCCAGGCCTCGCGCACCGCATGCAGCAGGTCGGCCGTAAGGGCAACGTGCTGTACGTCAACGACTCGAAAGCCACGAACGTGGATTCCGCGGCCAAGGCGCTGGCGAGCTTTCACGACATCTTCTGGATTGCCGGCGGCAAGCCGAAGACCGGCGGCATCGTCGGCCTGGCGGAGTTCTTTCCGCGCATCCGCAAGGCCTATCTGATCGGCGAAGCGGCCCAGGAGTTTGCTGGCACGCTGGGCGGCATGGTGCCGCACGAAGTAAATAAGGTTATGGCGGCGGCGGTGGAAGCGGCTTCGCGCGATGCCGCAGCATCTGGCCTGAAGGATGCGGTGGTGCTGCTGTCGCCAGCTTGCGCCTCGTTTGACCAGTACCCGAACTTTGAAGTCCGCGGCAAAGCCTTCACCGACATTGTGATGGCAATCCCGGGAATTGAAAATATTACGATTAAATAGCGGTTGTGCGGTCTGCGGTCGCTTCGCCTCATATTAGTCACGCTAGTTAGCGATTGTTCCAAATGCCAACCGGGCCAGGGCCCATGGACTTATCAGGCGAAAACATTTTGATCATTCTGCTGGTGGGCCTCGTTATTGGCCTGCTGCCCAGCATGTTTGTGGAACGAACACGCAGTGGCTTCGTCAGAGACGTTGCCTGCGGCATTGGCGGTATCGTTGTTGCGGCATTGCTCACGCTTGCATGGCGTGATGCAGCGATGATCAACTTGTGGCTGACCAAGCCTGCAAATAACGAGAGCGCAAATCTGGCGCCACCATATGAGCCGGTCGTTCTGCCACTTGCGCCACTTCGTCCTCTTCTCAAGCCGGTTATCTACCGTTCGCGCGAGGAGATTTGCGACGCACTAGCTCGGGCAACGCGTAGCAACGATTTGCCTGCACATTTCTTCATTCGTCTATTGTATCAGGAGAGCAATTTTAAACTCGCCGCCATCAGTTCGGCCGGCGCTTTGGGAATCGCGCAATTTATGCCGGAGACTGCCACCGATCGCGGCCTCGATAATCCGTTTGATGCATTGCAAGCCATACCGGCGTCCGCGCGCTTGCTGCGAGATTTGTATCAGAAGTTCGGCAATCTTGGCCTTGCCGCTGCGGCCTACAATGCGGGCCCCAAACGCATTGCGGACTGGCGCGCGAACAAGGGCCCGTTGCCGCAGGAAACTCAAGACTACGTCAAAGCCATCACAGGCTGGCCGGCGGAGGCTTGGACCGATGCTCAAACGGGCAGCCCGGCTCTCAAACTTCCGCGAGCGGCCCCCTGCCAGGAGTTCGCCGGCCTGCTCGCGTGGAATGGGCCGGATGAAATCCCGTTGCCGCCGCGAAATCCCCGCGTGCCTGAAATTGCGGATAAGGCAACGGTTGATCCGCAGCCCGCCAAACCGAGTACCGACGCAGTACATGAGAAGAGCGAAACCGCCGACCAGGTGAAAGACGCTAAAGTGAAAGACGCCAAGGCAACTGATCTTGCCGAGCAACTGAAACCTGAAACCAAGGCGCGGCCAGGGAAAGCTCGATAACCTCTTGATCGCTGCCGATCGATCGCGCGCCCAGCAGACATGGGCCAGCGTTCAAGGCACCGTTAATGTTTCCTAAACCGCGAAGCGTCAGCTTGGGCCGGACGGGGATTTGGAATGCTTTCGCGCGCGCAACGCACGCCCATCGGCGAATGGTGGTGGACGGTCGACCGGCTCACGCTGGCCGCGATCGGCGCGTTGATGTTGGCTGGCGTGGTTTTATCGCTTGCTGCCAGCCCGCCGGTGGCTGGCCGGCTCGGCCTTGACCCATTCTATTTCGTCAACCGTCACATTCTCTACCTACTGCCCGCGATCGCCGTGATGTTGGGGGTGTCGTTCCTCAATCCAAAGCAGATCCGCCGGCTTTCGCTCGTTGTGTTTGCCATAAGCGTGGTCATGGTTGCGGCGACCCCGTATTTCGGCCCCGAGATCAAAGGCGCGCGGCGCTGGCTGGTGTTGCTCGGCCTCAATATCCAGCCATCCGAATTCCTCAAGCCTGCGTTTGTCATATTGGTCTCATGGTTGTTCGGTGAATCGGCCAAGCGTCCCGACATGCCCGCGAACGCCTTCTCGCTTGCGCTGCTTCTCGTGGTGGTCGCGCTGTTGGTCGTGCAACCCGACTTCGGCCAGACGATGCTGATCGCGCTGGTGTGGAGCGCGCTCTTCTTTATGGCCGGCATGCGCGTTGTGTGGGTCGCCGGCATCGCGGGTCTGGCCGGTGTCGGACTCCTGAGTGCCTACTATACGGTGCCACACGTGGCGCGGCGCATTCAGCGTTTTATCGATCCGACCTCGGGCGATACTTTCAATATCGACATCGCCACCGAAAGCTTCATGCGTGGCGGCTGGTTCGGCAAGGGGCCGGGCGAGGGGACCGTGAAGCGGCTTCTTCCGGAAAGTCATACCGACTTCGTATTCGCCGTCGCGGCGGAGGAATTCGGCGTCGTGCTCTGCCTTGCGCTGGTGGCGCTGTTTGCTTTCATTGTCATTCGCATGCTGATACGCGCCATGCGCAATGACGATCCGTTCACCCGGTTCGCGGCTGCCGGCCTGACCATCCTGTTTGCGACACAGTCAGCGATCAATATGGCGGTGAACTTGCATCTCATCCCGGCCAAGGGCATGACACTGCCGTTCATTTCCTACGGCGGCTCCTCGATGATCTCGCTCGCTTACGCAATGGGCATGTTGCTGGCGCTGACGCGCGAACAGCCGCGCGCGGCGATTACGGCGCCCGAACTCGCGGTGGCCGGGAGCAGAATTTGATGGGCGCGAGCGGCGCGCCGCTCGTTCTGCTCGCTGCCGGTGGCACGGGGGGCCATCTGTTTCCCGCCGAGGCTTTGGCGACCGCGCTCGACAAGCATGGTGTCACCATCGACCTCGCCACCGACCATCGTGCCGCGCATTTCAAGTTTCCCGCGCGCAGCGTGCATCTTATTCCGAGCGATACTCTGCGTGCCCGCAATCCATTTGCTCTCGTCCGCACAGCGTCATTATTGGCACTCGGCACCGCCAAAGCCTGGAGCCTGATTGGCGGCATCAAGCCGCGTGTGGTCGTCGGTTTTGGCGGCTATCCGACGGTGCCGCCGCTGCTCGCAGCAAGTTGGCGGGGCGTGCCGACGGTGCTGCACGAACAGAACGGAGTCATGGGGCGCGCCAATCGGCTGCTCGCCCCGCGCGTCACAAAAATCGCAACCAGTTTCCATACGCTCAAGAACCTGGACCCGCGTTGGCAGGGCAAGATCGCCTTCACCGGCAATCCGGTGCGCGCACAGGTCATTGCGGCGGCTGCGTCGCCTTACGGTGCGTCGAGCGACGGCAAGATTCGATTGCTGGTGTTCGGCGGCAGCCAGGGCGCGCGCGTGATGGCCGAGATTGTGCCGCAGGCGATTGAAGGTCTGACGAGCGATCTGCTTGGGCAGCTGTCGGTCATGCAACAGGCGCGGGCGGAGGATCTCAACAGCGTGCGAACTATTTATGCGCGCATTGGTGTGACGGCCGAGGTTGCCCCGTTTTTTCCTGACCTGCCGGCACGCATGGCGGCGGCACACCTGGTGATTTCGCGCTCCGGCGCTTCGACCGTGGCGGAGCTTTCCGCTATCGGCCGGCCGGCGATCCTGGTGCCGCTTCCTCATGCCCTCGATCAGGACCAGCTTGCCAATGCTCGCATTTTGGAGGCCGCCGGAGGTGCGATTTGTATCGAGCAGCGTGACTTTACGCCGAGGCGGCTAGGCGCGGAAATTGCAGCGCTGACCGGCGATACCGTACGGCTTGCCGGTATGGCAAAGGCCGCCAGATCCGCGGGGACCGTCGATGCCGCCGAGCGGTTGGCCGATCTGGTGCTGAAAGTCGCCGCAATTTAGGTTTTCGTCATGGCCGGGCTTGTCACCGCAAGTCGGGTTTACCCGACTGGTGGTATCGAATAACAAGCTTACGCAACTCGGGCAGGCCCGAGTTGTGTGTGCCATCCACGTCTTGCATGAAGGGCTGAAAGACGTGGATGCCCGGCACAGGGCCGGGCATGACGGTTGAGAGGCTGAGGGCGACTTATGAAGCTGCCGCGCGACATCGGTCCGGTGCATTTCGTCGGCATCGGCGGCATCGGCATGAGCGGCATTGCCGAGGTGCTGGCCAATCTTGGTTACAGCGTCACCGGTTCTGATGTCGCCGACAGCGCCAACGTGAAACGCCTGCGCGATAAGGGTGTCAAAGTCGCCATCGGTCATAAGGCGGACAATATCGATGGCGCCGACGTCGTCGTCGTCTCTTCGGCCATCAAGCGCGACAATCCGGAGCTGATTGCCGCACGCGCCAAGCGGCTGCCGGTCGTGCGCCGCGCCGAAATGCTCGCTGAATTGATGCGGCTGAAAAGCTGCGTCGCGATTGCCGGTACGCACGGCAAAACGACAACAACCTCGCTGGTCGCATCGTTGCTGGATGGCGGCGGTCTCGACCCAACGGTGATCAACGGCGGCATCATCAACGCCTATGGCACCAATGCTCGCCTCGGCGCTGGCGACTGGATGGTTGTTGAGGCCGACGAATCCGACGGCACATTTCTCAAGCTTCCTGCCGACATCGCTATCGTCACCAATATCGATCCGGAGCATCTCGACCATTTCCACACGTTCGATGCGGTACAGAATGCGTTCCGCGACTTCGTCGAGAATGTGCCGTTCTATGGCTTTGCAGTAATGTGTACTGATCATCCGGTTGTCCAGTCACTGGTCGGAAAACTTGAAGATCGCCGGATCCTGACTTACGGCGAGAATCCGCAGGCTGATGTACGGCTGGGCGATCTCACACATAACGGCGGCGCTTCGCATTTTTCCGTGCTGTTCCGCGACCGCGAAGGCAAAATTACACACACCATCGACAAGCTCACGCTGCCGATGCCCGGCCGTCACAACGCGTTGAACGCTACTGCGGCGATTGCGGTCGCGCGGGAACTCGGTGTCAAGGATGATGTCATTCGCAAAGCGCTCGCCTCATTCGGCGGCGTCAAGCGGCGCTTCACGCGTGTGGGGGAGTGGAACGGTGCGGTGATCATCGACGATTACGGCCACCACCCGGTCGAGATCGCGGCCGTGCTGCGCGCGGCGCGGGAAAGCGCCAAGGGCCAGGTGATCGCGGTGATGCAGCCACATCGCTACACGCGACTACGTGACTTGTTCGAACAGTTTTGCACATGTTTTAACGACGCTGATACGGTGATCGTTGCGCCGGTGTATCCGGCGGGCGAGCAGCCCATTGCGGGCGCCGACCGTGATGCGTTGGTAACCGGACTGCGCTCGCATGGGCACAAGCAAGCCATTCCGCTCGAAGGGCCAGACAAGCTCGCCGGCCTGATCAAGGGATTGGCGAAGCCGGGCGATTATGTGGTTTGCCTCGGCGCCGGTTCCATCACGCAATGGGCGTACGCACTACCCGGGGAATTGAAAGGCAAATGAACTTTCCCGATATCGTCCCCGACCTGAAAGCCCGAATGCCCGAATTGCGCGGGCGGCTGCTGGCCAATCAGCCGCTTGGCGAATTCACATGGTTTCGCGTTGGCGGCCCGGCTCAAGCGTTCTTCATGCCGGAAGACGAAAACGACCTTGCGTATTTCTTGCGAAATCTACAGCCCGAAATTCCCGTTACTGTCATCGGTGCCGGCTCCAACCTGATCGTGCGTGATGGCGGTGTTGCCGGCGTGGTGATCAGGCTCGGCCGCGGATTCAACGAGGTGAAGATCGAAGACCAACGTGTCACCGCCGGCACTGCGGTTCTCGATGTGATGGTGGCGCGCGCGGCGCAGACGGCCGGTGTCGCGGGGCTGGCGTTTCTCAGCGGCATTCCTGGCACGATTGGCGGCGCGCTGCGCATGAACGGCGGCGCTTATGGCGGCGAAACTAAAGACATCCTCATCGAGGCGCGCGGCGTTGATCGCCAGGGTAACCTGCGCAGCTTTGCCGACGGTGAGATGGGATTTTCCTATCGCCACTGTGGCGTGCCGGACGATGTGATCTTCACGACTGCAGTGCTGCGGGGTATGGCCGGCGGATCCGGAGCAAATCGCCACCGAAATGGCTGCGATCAAGAAAAAACGCGAGACAAGTCAGCCGCGCAATCGCACGGGTGGATCCACATTCAAGAATCCACCGGGGCAAAGCGCGTGGAAGCTGGTCGACGAAGCGGGTTGCCGCGGGCTGACAATCGGCGGCGCTCAGGTTTCCGAGCTTCACAGCAATTTCCTGATCAATCTTGGCGGTGCCAGCGCGGCCGACATCGAAACCTTAGGCGAGACCGTGCGTCAACGCGTGAAGGCCCATTCCGGGGTCGATCTGGAGTGGGAAATCAAGCGAGTGGGGAATGGCATTGCATAGTCCCGTCATGGCCGGGCTCGTCCCGGCCATCCACGTCTTGCTTGTTGCATAGAGAGCGTGGATGCCCGGCACAAGGCCGGGCATGACGGTAGAGAGGTCTGAATGAAGCACGTCGCGGTTCTCATGGGGGGTTGGTCGGCCGAACGCGAGATTTCTTTGCGTTCCGGCAAGGCCTGCGCCGATGCACTCGAGCGGGGCGGCTATCGCGTTAGCCGCGTCGATGTCGATCGCGAGATCGCGGCTACGTTGCGCAAGCTCAAGCCGGAGGCCGCGCTGAACGTTCTTCATGGCCGGCCCGGCGAGGACGGGACGCTGCAAGGCATGCTCGAAATTCTCGGCATTCCTTACAGCCACTCGGGCGTGCTCGCCTCTGCCCTGGCGATGCAAAAGGACACAGCCAAAAGCGTGCTCAAGGCCGCAGGGGTGCCGGTGCCCGGCGGCATGGTCGTGACACGCACCGAAGCCGCCAAGCGGCATCTGCTGCCGCCGCCATATGTGATCAAGCCGGTTGCGGAAGGGTCCAGCGTCGGCGTTTTCATCGTGCGCGAGGACCATAAGCACCCGCCGCAGGAATTGACGCGTGCCGATTGGGCTTTTGGCGACCGGATCCTGGTCGAGCCCTACATCCCCGGCAAGGAGCTGACCTGCGCGGTCATGGGCGACAAAGCTCTCGGTGTTATTGAAATTGTACCGACTGTGAAGTTCTACGACTACGAAGCCAAGTACGCTCCTGGTGGCTCCAAACATTTGCTGCCGGCGCCGGTGTCGCCCGAAATCTATGAGGAATGCCGTCGCCTATCGCTTGCCGCGCATCGCGCGCTCGGCTGCCGCGGCGTTACCCGATCGGATTTCCGATACGACGATAGTGCCGCCGGAGCGACCGGACTGTTTTGTCTCGAGGTCAACACCCAGCCGGGAATGACCGAGACCTCACTGGTGCCCGAATTGGCGCAGCACGCGGGCACCACGTTCGAAGAGCTGGTGGCTTGGATGGTTGAGGACGCATCGCTCGACCGCTAAGCAAATAAAAAGGCCACTACAACGGGCCTTTGAAGCGAATTCCTTCAAATTTTACTAATCATTTACCAAAAAGACCCAAGACTAGGCATTGGCGGCGCGCCGCGCGCTTGGCTGCCGATCAGTCGTGCGTGCGGACCCTACCGCTGACGGCGGCCTCCGAGGGACGGGGATGGTCTCATCTGAAGCCGGATATCCGGGGCATGACCGACATCATGCCCGTGACGGAGCCTGCACCTCTCGCAGGCGCAACGTGTAAAGAGCGGATTGTGATGGACGGTCGAGTAAGCCTCGCTCAATCGCTGAAGCTGAAACGACGCTCATCGTCCGCTTGGTGGCCGAGTTCGCATGATTGGCGCTGGTCACGGGTTCTGCGCCGCTGGGGCAATTCGCTCGACAGCATAAAAGTGCCACGCGGCGCCGGTTCATCGGCAGCAGCCATGTTGTTGCTCGCCAGCGTGACCTATGGCGCCGTCATCGGCGGTCACGGGCCGCAGATCACCGAGAACATTCAAAATCTCTGCGACGCCGTCGCCAACAAACTTGGCTTCCGGATCTCCGAAGTCGCGCTCGCCGGTGAACACGAAATCGGTCGCGACGAAATTCTGGTGCTTGCCGGCATCACCGATCGCACGTCGCTGTTGTTTCTCGACGCTGCCCGCACACGCGCGCGCTTGTTGGCCAATCCGTGGATTTCAGACGCCACTGTTCTCAAACTTTATCCAGACCGTCTGCGCATCGAAATCAAGGAGCGTCAGCCTTTTGCTCTCTGGCAGAAGGACGGACACGTCGCACTGATTGCCGCCGACGGCAGCGTGCTCCAGGAGACTGTGCCCGCCCGCTTTTCCGGCCTCCCGTTGGTGGTCGGCAAGGGTGCCGAGCAGATCGCGCAGGAATTTCTCGCACTCGTGGCGCGGTACCCGCTGATTGCACAACTCAATGAAGCGTCTGTGCTGGTGGCCGAACGCCGTTGGAACCTGCACCTCAAAAGTGGCGTCGAGGTCTTGCTGCCGGAAACAGAAGCCGAGCAGGCCCTGCGCACTCTGGTTGATCTCGACCAAAGCAAACGACTTTTGTCGCGGGACATTACGACCGTTGATTTGAGACTGCCCGACCGCGTCATCGTGCGTCTGTCCGATAGCGCAGCCGCCGCGCGCGAGCAGGCGCTCAAGGACGCCGAGAAAGCCAAGAAAGCCAAGTCCGGCAAAGGAGGCGAGGCATGACCGTGCTGCGCTTCGGTCTCACTCCGAAGATGAAGCCGGTTTCGCCCAAACGGGCCGCCGTTGTTGCCGCGCTCGATGTCGGCACCAGCAAGGTCGTCTGTCTGATTGCGCGGCTTGAGCCACAAGGGCCGCAGGATGTTTTGCGCCGGCGCAGCCATGGCGTGCGTCTTTTGGCCTTCGCGCATACCGCGGCGAGCGGCATGAAGGCGGGCTCAGTGGTCGACCTGGTCGAGGCCGAGGAAATGGTTCGCCAGGCCATCGATATCGCCGAAAGCACTGCCGGGGTGCAGCTTGAATCCGTGGTTGTCTCGATGTCGGGCGGCCGCCTCGGTAGCGAGCGGTTTGTTGCGACGATCGATCTCGGCGGCGCTGTGACCGAATCAGATATTGGACGGGTGCTGGCGGCCGCAAGCCGCCATTCGGTGCGTGATGGCCGCGCCGTCCTCCACTCATTGCCGATCGGCTACGCGGTCGATGCCGCTGCCGGCATCCGCGAGCCGCGCGGCATGCTTGGGCACCGTCTGGGTGTCGATATGCACATGGTCACCGCCGATGTGGCGACCGTTCGGAACCTGATGCTCACGATTGAGCGCAGCCATCTTTCTGTGGAAGCCATGGTGGCGTCTCCCTATGTGGCCGGTCTGGCCGCGCTTGCCGACGACGAGGCCGATCTCGGGGCGGCAACCGTCGATATGGGGGCTGGGACGACGACTCTGGCGGTTTTTTCCGGCGGCAAGTTCGTTCACGCCGACGGTTTTGCCCTTGGGGGCAACCACGTGACCATGGACCTCGCCCGCGGTCTTAACACCCGCGTTGCCGACGCTGAGCGAATCAAAGCGATTTATGGCAGTGTTTTGGCGGGGGGCTCGGACGAACGCGACATGATTACGGTACCACCGGTCGATGATGAGGAGCGCGAGCCGCCGCAATTCGTCTCGCGGGCGTCGCTCGTGCGCATCGTCAGGCCGCGCGTGGAAGAGATCCTGGAAATGGTGCGCGATCGCCTGGCCGCTTCGCCCTTTGCGGCAGAGCCGCGCGGGCGTGTGGTGCTGACCGGCGGCGCGAGCCAACTCACAGGTCTCGCCGATCTGGCCGCTCGCATCTTGCGGCGCCCCGTACGTATTGGCCGCCCGCTTGGCCTGGCTGGTTTGCCCGAGGCGGCAAAAGGCCCGGCTTTTGCGGTGGCGGCCGGCCTGCTGGTCTATCCACAGGCGGCACATCTCGAACACTTCGAACCGCGGCGAACGCGGCAATTGATGACAGGGACAGGCGGTTACATGGCACGGGTCGGACGATGGCTGCGCGAAAGCTTCTGACCCTTCATCAACGGAACCCCGCATCGGCCGGTGGCGGACCGGCCCAGTTCGGCGGCGTGCAATTGGGTTGGCGCCTACGGCGCGACGCAAAGCCTGCTGCCCGTGCACTCATGAGGCAAACATGACTATCAACCTGACGATTCCCGATATCCGGGAAATGAAACCTCGCATTACCGTGTTTGGCGTCGGTGGCGCCGGTGGCAATGCTGTCAACAACATGATCACGGCCGGCTTGCAGGGTGTCGACTTCGTTGTCGCCAATACCGATGCCCAGGCGCTGACCATGTCCAAGGCTGAGCGCATCATCCAGATGGGCACTCAGGTCACCGAGGGCCTTGGTGCGGGGTCGCAACCCGAAGTCGGGCGTGCCGCGGCAGAAGAGGTGATCGACGAGATTCGCGACCACTTGACCGGCGCACACATGGTGTTTGTCACCGCCGGCATGGGTGGCGGGACCGGCACCGGAGCCGCGCCCATTATTGCAAAAACTGCACGTGAGCTGGGCATTCTCACGGTCGGCGTGGTCACCAAGCCGTTCCATTTTGAGGGCCAGCGCCGCATGCGGTTTGCGGAAACTGGCATTACGGAACTCCAGAAGGTCGTGGACACGCTGCTGATCATCCCGAATCAAAATCTGTTCCGGGTGGCCAACGAGAAGACGACGTTCGCCGATGCCTTCGCGATGGCCGATCAGGTGCTCTATTCGGGCGTGGCCTGCATCACCGACCTGATGGTCAAGGAAGGCCTGATCAATCTCGATTTTGCCGACGTGCGTGCGGTTATGCGCGAGATGGGCAAAGCGATGATGGGAACCGGCGAGGCCTCGGGCGAGAAGCGGGCGCTGACCGCAGCTGAGGCTGCGATCTCCAATCCGCTGATCGATGACGCGTCGATGAAGGGCGCGCGCGGTCTGCTGATCTCGATCACCGGCGGCAAGGACCTCACGCTGTACGAGGTCGACGAGGCCGCGACTCGTATTCGCGAGGAAGTCGATCAGGACGCCAACATCATCGTCGGTGCCACGTTCGACGAGAGCCTGGAAGGCATCATCCGCGTCTCGGTGGTTGCAACTGGCATCGACAACACGGGCATTGCGCGTCAGGCGCAGCCGGCGGAAAGCGCGTTGCGCGAACTTGCCGGCAAGATCCGCAACGATAGCCGCCGCATCGCTGACCGAATCGAACGCCACGCGCCCCCAATGACGGCGCATGCCGCGCCGTCGGTCGAATCGGCGGCGCATGCGGCCGTTGCCGCGGCCATCCTGCCGCCGACCGCGATCGCTGACGTGTCGATCAGGCCGATGCCGATGAAGCCATCGCTGTTCGAGCCAGCGCAGAATGAAGCGCCGATGGCAGAGCCGCCAATGCCGGCAGCCTTCATTCCGCCAGCGCCAGAGCGCACCGCACGCACACCACGCATGCCCCGAATCGATGAGCTGCCATTACCGGCGCAGAACGAGATTCGGGCGCAGCGCGGCGAACTCGACGACGATCATCCCGAAAAGCGCCGCATGTCGCTGATGCAGAGACTTGCGTCAGTCGGCCTTGGCCGCAGGGCGGAAAACGAGGCCCCCGCGGCGCCGCCACGCGCCGCACGGCCGATGCCGCAATTCGAGCGTCCGCCGCAGCGGCCGACCGCCCGTCACCCCGAAGGTCGACCGGCGGAGCCGGTGTCGGAATACGCTCGGCGGGCCGCGCCTCAGGGTCTCGATCCGCACGGCCGTTCCGCGCCTGTGCATAATTCGGGCGAGGATGATCAGCTCGACATTCCCGCCTTCCTCCGCAGGCAGGCCAACTGATCCTTCGATTGGATGAGCAGCGGCCCCGTCCCAGCCTCAGGAACGGGGCCGTTTGCTTGCCGAAGGTGGTATTTAACCGGCTGAATGGATGAGGGAATTTCCGCTGACGCATTGACGCGGTGGTCCGGCCCCGCGCATTCGGGGGTGCGGCCCGCCGAAGCACGGCCTAAAATCCGGGCAGGAATAGACGGCCACAACGGGCAATTGCGGCAAAAAAGAGTAACAGACGGTAAGAAAGCGTGAGTTGGAGGAGGCCGGCCGCATGGCCTAAGTTTCAGCAGCGAAAGGGACTTTCGGTCTCTTGGGGACGACCGCCCACGATAAGAGGGCGGACTGCACTGAAGGCGAAATTGTGGCCCGCACGGGCCTAGGGGATGGGGCCGCCCGGCACTTCAATGGGCCGGCGGAAGTTGGGTAGATGAAGGGCGCTAAGCAAACAACGCTACGCCACCCGGTTGCCGTCTCCGGCATCGGCGTCCATTCCGGACTTCCCGTCACGCTTACGCTGCATCCCGCTGGCGACGACAGCGGCATCATTTTCCAGCGCGTTACGGCCGACGGCTCGATTGAGCGCGAGATCCGCGCCGACGTGCGCGCGGTGACTGCAACCGAATTTGCGACCGTGCTCGGCGACGCCAAGGGCCCGCTGTGCTCGACCGCCGAACATCTGCTGGCGGCTTTGCGCGGCCTGCACGTCGACAATGTCGTGGTTGAGATCGACGGACCCGAAGTGCCGATTATGGACGGCAGCGCTGCGGCCTTTGTCGATGCAATTGATCAGGCGGGCCTCACAGCGCGCGCGCTTCCGCGCCGCTATATCGAGGTGGTCAAGACCGTCTCGGTGGCCAAAGACGGCGCCTACGGTGAAATACGGCCTTACCAGCACGGGTTCCGGGTCGATGCTGAAATCGAATTCGATCATCCACTGATCGGCCAACAGGCTCTGGCGCTCGATATCGAGCCCGACACCTTCCGTCGCGAGATCGCGCGCGCCCGGACATTCGGTTTCATGAAGGACGTCGCCAAGTTGTGGAGCGCAGGCTACGCGCTCGGCGCTTCATTCGAGAACACGCTCGTCGTCAGCGAGGATCGCGTGCTCAATCCAGAGGGCTTGCGGTTTGCCGATGAATTCGTGCGCCACAAAGTGCTCGATGCGATCGGCGATCTGGCGCTTGCGGGCCAACCGCTGCTCGCGGCCTACAAGACTGTCCGGGGCGGACATAAGCTCAACCATGCCGTTCTGTCCGCGCTGATGGCCGACCCGAGCGCCTGGCGGGTCGTTGAGGCTGCCGCTGAAACGGTGCGCCGCCCACGCGGTCGTGCGGCTGTTCTGCCCGGCCTGGTCGCTCCGGCCTATGGTCCGGAAGTCTCCTGAAAACCTCAGGTTTTTGCCTTAACCTTCGCCTTAATCCGGGCCGAATGTCCGGCTTAGTCGCATGGCGATAGCGCGTGTTTTCGGATAAAATTGGCGCGGATAGTTCGCGCTGTGCAGGACTTTGCAAAGCCGGCTTTCGGGGAAGCAGCACGTTCGCGTGGATGAGTTCGAGTTCAAAAATTTCATGACGAAGCACACCGTGCCATTGGGCGCCAAAGGTATTATCGCGCCGGAAAAAACGGCGGGCTGGACCCGTTTCGCTCGTACGATTGCCGTCGTTCTGGTGGCCGCGAGTGTCGGTGCCTGCTCCAGCTTCGACATGTTCTCCAAAAAGGACGATACGCCGCCCGACGAACCTGCCGATCGGCTCTACAACGAGGGTCTCTACCTCCTCAACGCCAAGAAAGATCCAAAGGAATCGGTCAAGAAATTCGAGGAGGTTGATCGTCAGCACCCTTATTCCGAATGGGCGCGCAAATCGCTGATCATGACCGCGTACGCATATTACCAGGCCGGCGAATACGACGACTGCGTCAATTCGGCCAAGCGTTATATCACTCTGCACCCGGGCAGCGCCGATGCCGCCTACGCGCAATTCCTGATCGGCTCATCTTATTTCGATGAAATTCCCGACATCACGCGTGATCAGGCGCGCACTGAAAAGGCGCTCGCCGCCCTCGATGAAGTCATCCGGAAATATCCTTCCAGCGAATACGCGACCAGCGCCAAGCAAAAGATCGAAGTCGCACGCGACCAGCTCGCCGGCAAGGAAATGGAAATAGGCCGCTACTATCTGACAAAGAAGGACTACACGGGTGCCATCAATCGCTTCAAAGTGGTGGTCACCCGATATCAAACCACGCGGCATGTTGAAGAAGCGCTGATGCGGTTGACCGAGTCCTATATGGCGCTCGGCATCGTCGACGAAGCGCAGACCGCGGCGGCTGTGCTTGGACATAATTTCCCGGACAGCATTTGGTACAAGCATGCCTACGGGCTGGTGAAGACGGGCGGCCTCGAGCCCAAGGAGAATCAGGGTTCCTGGATCAGCAAAGCCTTCAAAGGCGTCGGTCTGGGTTAGTCGCCTGGAGTAGGCGCTATTGACTTACCCACACCGTCATGGCCGGGCTTGTCCCGGCCATCTACGTCTTTGATGATGGCGAATCCGTAAAGACGTGGATGCCCGGCACAAGGCCGGGCATGACGAATGCTGGCCCAAAGCGGAAAACCATGCTGTCTCGACTATCCATCCGCGACATCGTTCTGATCGACCGTCTCGACATTGATTTTGCCGACGGCCTTGCCGTCCTCACAGGTGAGACGGGGGCCGGCAAGTCCATTCTGCTCGACGCTTTTGCGCTCGCCTTGGGTGGACGGGGCGATCAGGCTCTGGTGCGCCAAGGGATTGAGCAGGGGCAGGTGACAGCCGTTTTCGACGTCGCGCGCAATCACCCGGTCTGGGCGCAATTGGCTGCCGACGATATTCCCGCCGAGGATGAACTCATTCTTCGCCGCGTGCAGCTTGCCGATGGGCGCACCCGGGCGTTCGTCAACGACCAGCCCGTCAGCGTGCAGGTGCTCAAGCAACTCGGGAGCGCCCTTGTTGAGATCCACGGCCAGCATGACGAGCGTGCATTGGTCGACGCCGCAACTCATCGCCGGTTGCTCGATGCCTTCGGCGGGCTTGAAGATCGCGCCGCGAAGGTCGAAGCGCTCTGGACGGCGCGGCGCGAAGCGCAGACTGCGGCCGATGCTCATCGAGCAGAGGTTGAGCGCGCAAAACGCGAAGGCGATTGGCTGCGCCACGCGGTTGGCGAGCTTAACAAGCTTTCGCCGCAGGCCGGCGAGGAAACGGCGCTCGCCGAACGGCGCACCGGCATGATGCAGGCGGAAAAGGTGGCGGAGGATCTGCGCGATGCGCACGATGTCATTGCCGGAGCGAGTTCCAGCGTGCCGGCGCTTTCAGGGGTGATCCGCCGGTTGGAGCGGCGCGCGGCTCAGGCGCCGGGTTTGGTCGATCCCACGGTAAAGGCGCTGGATGCGGCGTTGACTGCGCTCGATGAGACGCGCGCGCATCTTGAAGCGGCCTTGCGTACGGCGGATTTTGATCCGGCCGAGCTCGAGCGCATCGAGGAGCGCCTGTTCGCGCTTCGTGCGGCCGGACGGAAATACAACGTCGCCGTGGATGATCTGGCGGCACTGGCCCACAAATACAATGCCGACATAGCCTTGATTGATGCCGGTGAAGACCAGCTCAAGGCATTGGAGGCGGCGGCCGCGCAGGCCGAGGTCGCATATCGTGCCGCGGCGGAGGCGCTGTCACAGGCGCGCGGCAAGGCTGCCGGGTCTCTCGACAAGGCGGTCAACGGCGAGCTCAAGCCGCTCAAGCTGGAGCGGGCAAAGTTCTCGACCCAGATCGACAGTGATCCGGCCGCTGCCGGACCGAATGGCATCGATCGTGTGGAATTCTGGGTGCAAACCAATCCGGGGACGCGTCCCGGGCCGCTTATGAAAGTTGCGTCTGGCGGCGAGTTGGCGCGCTTTCTATTGGCTTTGAAGGTGGTGCTGGCCGACCGCGGTTCGGCACCGACATTGGTGTTCGATGAAATCGATACTGGAGTAGGCGGTGCCGTTGCCGATGCCATCGGGATGCGGCTCGCCAGACTGGGGCGGGGCGTACAAGTCCTGGCAGTGACGCACGCGCCGCAGGTGGCCGCGCGCGCCGACCGCCACTATCTCATTAGCAAAGATGCGCTGGAAAAAGGAAAACGGGTGGCCACCCGTGTCACCGAACTGGCATCAGAACGCCGGCGTGAGGAGATCGCTCGTATGCTGGCCGGCGCAGAAATCACCAACGAGGCCCGTGCCGCCGCGGAACGGCTGATCAAGGCGGCGAGTTGACGCTCGTTGCGAGATACTGTTCTTCATGTCATTCCGGGACGGCCCCATAAGCGCGTTTACGCGCGTCTTCGACGCGCTATGGGGCCGGGCCGGAATCCATACTCCGCAGCCTATCGGGAAATCGATGAGTACAAATCCAGCCACTCCGGGTTTTCCTCCTCGATTAGTCGAATTTCCCAATCGCGACGCCATTTCTTAATGTCCTTTTCGCGCGTGATGCACTCGTAGGATCGTCATATGCTTCGTACCAGACTAGCCTGACGACGTTGTATTGGGATGTGAAACCGGGAACGACCTTGGTCTTGTGTTCATGAATGCGCCGAACCAAATTGTTCGTGACACCCAAATACAAGGTGCCGTGTTTGCGACTCGCGGTGAGGTAAACGCAATACATCGGCCGTTGGGGTTATGGATTCGGGCTCGCGCCTCCGGCGCGCCCCGGAATGCCGACGAATATTATGACCAAAGTAAAAACCGACAAGACGCCAGTTGAACTTCTGACCGCCCGGCAGGCGAAGGCTGAACACGCGCGCCTGACGGCGGAAATTTCGGAACACGACCGTCGCTATTACCAGCAGGACAGGCCCACGATCACGGACGCCGCCTACGATGCGCTCCGTGCGCGTTACAACGCGATCGAGACGCGCTTCCCGGACCTGCGAACGCTGGAATCACTGTCACTCAAGGTTGGCGTCGCGCCGACCGGAAAATTCAAGAAAGTCCGACATGCGGTGCCGATGCTCTCGCTCGACAACGCCTTCGCCGAGCAGGATGTCGTCGATTTTGTTGCCCGTATTCGCCGTTTTCTTAAATTGGGCGAGGACGAAACAATCGCATTTAGTGCCGAGCCGAAGATCGACGGTCTGTCGATGTCACTGCGCTACGAGGACGGCGACCTGGTCACGGCCGCTACGCGTGGCGACGGCGCCGAGGGCGAGGATGTCACCGCCAATATCCGTACGCTGAAGGACGTGCCGCAGCATCTCAAGGGCAAGCACATACCGAAAATCTGCGAGGTGCGCGGCGAGGTCTACATGACGAAGGCGGATTTTCTCAAACTCAACGAGCGTCAGAAAGCGGCGGACGACACGATTTTCGCCAATCCGCGCAATTCCGCCGCCGGCTCACTGCGGCAAAAGGATCCCGCCATCACTGCTTCGCGTCCGCTCGGCTTTTTTGCATATGCGTGGGGCCAGATGAGCGATATGCCAGCGGACACTCAATCAGGCATGATCAAGTGGTTCGAGGCCTGCGGCTTCACGACGAATCCACTCACCAAGCTCTGCCGCTCAACCGAAGACCTCATCGCTTTCCATCGCAAGATCGAGGAGGGCCGTGCCGGGCTCGACTACGATATCGACGGTGTCGTCTACAAAGTTGACCGCATCGACTGGCAGGAGCGTCTGGGATTTGTGTCGCGCAACCCGCGCTGGGCGATTGCGCATAAATTTCCCGCCGAACGCGCTACGACCGTCTTAAAGGACATCGAGATTCAGGTCGGCCGTACGGGCACGCTCACGCCGGTGGCCAAGCTCGAGCCGGTCGGAGTGGGTGGCGTGGTGGTGCAGAACGCCACACTGCACAACGAGGACTACATCAAGGGCATCGGCGGTGGCGGCGAGCAATTGCGCGAGGGCCGCGATATCCGGATTGGCGACACGGTCATCATCCAGCGCGCCGGCGACGTCATTCCGCAGGTGGTGGACGTGGTGCTGGACAAGCGTCCGAAGAACGCCAAGCCCTATCATTTTCCGAAGAAATGCCCGTGTTACCTGCACACCGACGTGGTGCGCGAGGAAACCGCGACCGGCGAGGAGGGCGCCCGCGCCCGCTGCACCGGCGAGTTCGCCTGCCCCTACCAAAAGATCGAGCATCTCAAGCTGTTTGCCTCGCGCCGTGCGTTCGACATCGAAGGTCTCGGCGAAAAGCAGATCGAATTCTTTTTCGAGAAAGAGTGGATCAAGGAGCCGGCCGATATTTTCACGCTCGAAGCGCGCAACAAGAAGATCAAGCTTGAAGAGGTCGAAGGCTATGGCGAGACCTCGGTGCGCAATCTCTTCGTGGCGATCGAGCAGCGTCGCGAAATTGCGCTCGACCGCTTCATCTTCGCGCTCGGCATTCGCCATGTCGGCGAAACGACAGCGCTTGGCGCTGGCGCGCGGCTATGGCTCCTGGAAGGCGTTCCACGATGCCTGTTTGAAAGTTGCAAAGGGCGACGAAGAAACGATCGCCGAAATGGATGCGCTGGACCAGATCGGCGACACGGTGATCGAGGCGATCCGCAACTATTTCGGCGAGAGCCACAACCGTGGCATCGTCGAACGCCTCACCAAAGAGGTGAAAATCCTCGACGCCGAAAAGCCGAAGACTGACAGCGCGGTCGCCGGCAAGACCGTGGTGTTCACCGGATCGCTGGAAAAGATGACGCGCGAAGAAGCGAAGGCGACTGCCGAGCGGTTAGGAGCCAAGGCCGCCGGCTCGGTCTCGAAGAAGACAGACTATGTCGTGGCCGGTCCTGGCGCCGGTTCCAAGCTTGCCGATGCAAAAAAATTCGGCGTGAAAGTCTTGACCGAAGACGAATGGCTCAAGCTCATTTCATAGTTAGGTCAGCGGTCTGGTCGCCGCGTTGAGCCAGCTTCGCGTCGGTGCGTCGACAAGAGGCCCGAGCACTTCATGGACGCGCTCGTGGTAGCTGTTGAGCCACGCGCGCTCTTTGGAGCTCAACATGCCAGTCTCGATCAGCCGTCTGTCGATCGGCGCCAAGGTCAGGGTCTCGAACGCATTGAGCGGCTTTTCGGCGCCAACCGGCTCCGGCGCGGCGATCACCAGCACCAGATTTTCAATGCGGATGCCATAGGCGGCCGTTTTGTAGTAGCCGGGCTCGTTCGACAGGATCATTCCACGGCGAAGCGCCACCGTACCCAGCTTTGATATGCGGGCCGGGCCTTCGTGCACCGACAAATAGCTGCCGACGCCGTGTCCGGTGCCGTGGTCGAAATCGAGTCCGACTTGCCACAGCGCGGTACGTGCCAATGGATCGAGCTGCGCACCGCTGGTGTTTTCCGGGAAGATCGCCGTGGCGATGGCGATATGTCCCTTGAGGACGCGGGTGAAACGGTCGCGCATTTCCTCGGTCGGCTCGCCGACGACGATGGTGCGGGTGATATCGGTGGTGCCGTCTTCGTATTGGGCGCCGGAGTCGATCAGGAAGAGCTCGTTCTTCACGATCGTCCGGTTGGAGGCGTGGGTGACGCGATAATGGACGATCGCGCCATTGGGCCCCGCGCCGGCGATGGTCGGGAAGGAGATATCCTTGAGCGCGCCGGTCTCGCGGCGGAAACTCTCGAGCGCCGCCACTGCGTCGATTTCGGTGAGTTTGCCCGACGGCGCCTCCTTGTCGAGCCAGGCAAGAAACCGCACCACCGCCGCCCCGTCGCGCTTGTGGGCCGCCCGGCTGCCGACGATCTCGGCGTGGTTCTTGGTGGCCTTCATGAGGGCAATCGGGTCGGCGCCCCGCTGCGGTCTTGGCGCCCTGGCTGGCCAGCAGACGTATGAACGCATCGGCCGCGCTTGCCTGATCCAGACGTACGGTCTTGCCTGCAAGCTTGCCGAGATCGCGCACCAGATCATCCGTTGAGCGGACGTCGGCGATTTCCTCAAGCGCGTGGCGCACGTCGTTGTTGAGCTTGCTGCCGTCCACGTAGAGCGCCGGCCGCCCTTCGAGCGGAATCAGTGCGTAGGCGAGCGCCAGCGGCGTGTGGGCGACATCCGCCCCGCGGATATTGAATGCCCAGGCGACGTTCTGCGGGTCGGAAACAAGCAGAGTGTCGGCGCGCAGGCGGACCATCTCCGCGCGGATGCGCTTGAACTTGTCGGGCGCGCTTTCGCCGGCGAGCTTCAGTTCACGCAGCGTGACGGCCCCGGCTGGAGGCGCCGGCCGGTCGCGCCACAGCGCGTCAATTGGATTGCTGTCGAGCGCGATCAGCTCCGCGCCTGCGGCGACGCAGGCTTTCTTGAGCTTTTCAGTCTGGTCGCTCGTGTGCAGCCACGGGTCGTAGCCGAGTTTGGCGCCTCGGTTCAGATTTTGTTCAAGCCATTGATCGAGCGGACGCTCGACCAGGTGCTCAATCGCGAAAATTGCGCCATCAACCTGGGCCTCCGCCTGCACGGTGTAACGGCCGTCGACGAAAACAGCGGCGCGGTCCATCAGGACGACGGCGGCGCCGGCCGATCCGGTAAATCCCGTTAGCCATGAAAGCCGCTCTTCGCTCGCCGGCAGATATTCGTTCTGCTGACGGTCAGCACGCGGCACCACGAAGCCGTCGAGTCCGCGGCGCTTGAGTTCGACGCGCAATGCCGCAACGCGCGCGGCGCTCGCACCACGCTCGCTCGAATCGTCGAATGACTGAAGGTGCGCTTCGAACATGAGCGGCACTCTAGCGCTCCACGCGGGTGTAGCAATGCAGGCATGCGCAAAGCGGCGCGCAAGGCTTGGATATGGCTTGGATAAGGCTTGGGCAAATGCTGCCCGAGGAGTGTGAAATTCTTTGCTCTGCTGGCGGCTAATTTGGCAACAAATTATCTGTTTGATTCAAATTTGTGCAACGCATCAATTCGCCGCAATGATGCCATCGATCTCAATACGCAATTAATCGATTCATGTTGGTTTTACAGGGCATCTATGCAGTGTCACGGATGGTGTCGGTTACAAAATCTGTTATGTTGCGATGCAATAGTCAGACGTAAGTATGGGGACGTTGGCTGACGCTTTGTTTCGAAAAGGAGAGTCACAATGGTCGCTGTTACTTATGGTGTTACCCGCGTTCCCGCAGCCGAAGCCACCGAACGCTCGCAGGTGGCTGCATCACACAAAAGTATCTTTACACGCTTCATCGAGGCGCTGATGGAGTTGCGCCTGCAGCAGGCGCGCCGCGAGATTGCCAGACACGCACATTTGCTGTCGCACGCACGCGATGAGCCCGGCAATTTGCTGATCGATTTTGATCTGGATGAAATGCTGCCTGGCGGTCGGTAAGCGTAAGCTTTTCACCAGCGAAACCGCTCCGGTCATCCCCGCCCGGGGCGGTTTTGTTTTGGCGCGCGTTTGAGCACCAGCGTGGTCCAGCCCTCCCGCTGAATGCGTCTTTCAAGAATAAGACCCTGCGCGCGGTAAATCGTGAGGGCTGCATTGGCGTGGCTGGGAAGCAGACCGGAGAGGACGATGCGTGCACCCGGCGCCATCAGCTTGCGCAGCGGCACCGCCAGCCGCGTGAGCGGTCCGAGCAGGATATTGGCGAGGATCAGATCATAAGGTGCAGCGGCTGCAATGATGGACGCGCCGGTTCCGGCGGCGCGTGCAAACGTAATCAGCGGCGCGGCGCGGTTGAGCCGCGCATTGGCTCGCGCCGCGCGCACGGCAACAGGGTCGATATCGCTGGCGACAATTGCGGTGCGCAACAGGCGCGCCGCTGCGATCGCCAGGACGCCGCTGCCGGTCCCGATATCGAGAACGCGCCGGTACCGCCGCCGCCTGGCCAGATCGGTGAGCGCGAGCAGGCAGCCATAGGTCGTCCCGTGATGGCCGGTGCCAAAAGCGAGCGCGGCCTCGATCTCAATTCCGATATCGTTGGGCTTCGGTCGTGCGCGATCGTGCGCGCCGTGGATGACAAAGCGGCCGGCGCGCACGGGCTTGAGGCCGGCGAGGCTTTGGGCGACCCAATCAGCCCCGGAGATCCGCTCGAGGGTGAGCGCCTTCGCCGCCGCTTCCCCGGCAGCGATTCCGACCAATTCGCGCAAGCCGGCTTCATCCGGTGCGGCACGGAAGTGGACTGCAAGCTGCCAGCGCCCGTCATCGCCTTCAAATGCGGCACAGGCAGCGTCCTCGGAATCGAGGGACTCGCTGAGATAGCTGGCCAGCCGCCGGGCCGTGGATTTGTCGCAGGTCAGGCGGGCGACGGTGGTGGGTGCGTTCATGCGCCGCAAAATTCACCCTTCGCATTGGCGGGCGCAATGGCTATTTAAGCGCCTGTGACGATCGAAAGACCCCAATCCGCAGAAGTTGAAGCCCTCGGTCTGGCCCGCCGCACCGGCTGGCCAGACGATCTGCGCGTGTTGGTCGCGCGTTACCCGCGTGAGCAATGGGACGCCCATGCCAATCTGGGTGAAATGGCGCGATTCTGGCTCTCACGCCACGCCATGTTTCGCGAATTGTCCGACGCGATTGAGCAGATTACGACGCAATTTCGTGCCCAGGTGATGCCGCCAGCCGAATTCGCCCGTCAGTTCGTGCCGCGGCTGCAATTCATGCTCGATCAGCTCAACGTCCATCATCAAATCGAGGACTTGCACTATTTTCCGATTTTTCGCGCGGCGGACACGCGGTTGGCGCGCGGATTTGACGTGCTGGAGGGCGACCACCACCACATCCATGCCGACATGGCGCGGACCGCGGAAAATGCCAATGCGCTATTGCAGGCGCTGCGCGCCGACGTGGATACGCTTCGTCAATGCAGCGATGCATATGCGGATTCGAGCGGCGCGTTGATCAAAGGACTGATCCGGCATCTCGACGACGAAGAAGATTTGATCGTGCCGTTGATCCTCGATCGCGGCGAGGAAGCACTCGGTGTCGCTCACCACGGCTAGCGGTGACACTCGACGTCGATTAGTGCCTCTTGAAATACTGGATTATCGCGCTCGTGCTGTTGCGCGGCCTTCTTGCTATTGAAGGTACCAAGATTGCGGCGCTTGCCGGTGCGCGGATTCTTTTTACGGGAGTAGAGCCGGTATTTGCCGCCGGCGATTTTGCGGATCATCGCTGAACCTCCGCCTGTCCGCGCCGTTAAACCTTCGCGCGCGTCTTTGGTTCCGCGGCGTTCGCGCACTCTACCAGCCGGACTGGAAGAGGCCGCGACCGTAGTAGCGTTGCTGATAGTAAGGCTGCCGGTTGTAGTAAGCGCGCGGATCGGGCGAGCTCTGCGGGCGGCTGCGTTGCGACTGCGTGCTGGTGGCCGCGTCGTCGTCGGTGGTGTCGTTACGAACATAGGCGCGGCTGGTGTCGCGCGTTGCGTCCCGATTCGTATGGCGCGTCGTATCGCGGTCGTTGTCGCGGTTGCGCGCCGTATCGCGGTTTTTCGCCGGTTCGCGCCGCGCAACTGGCACATCGGAGGCTTTCGGCGTATCGCCGGTTAATCTCACCCGCGTGTTGAAGACGCCTTCTTCCTTGACCAGCGCGAACAGCGTGGCGGCGTTCTCCCTCGAAAGCCGCACGCAGCCGTGCGAGGCCGCCCGGCCGAGGTTCTTCGCATCAAAGGTGCCATGGATGGCATGGCCGATCTTGGTGAAGAAAACAGAATTGGGCATCGGCGCATCGTCCCACTCCCGCGAGAAGTGGTCGCGCTCCATGCGGAATGGCTGGAATTCACCTGACGGCGTGTCGTAGCCGGGGCGCCCGGTCGACACCGGCCATGTGTAACGGTCCTCGCCATCGACGGTCACAGTCATCTTCTGCTCCGACTTGTCGATGATGATCATGACATTGGCGCGTGCCGGTTGGGCGATCGCGAGCGCGGCAAACGCGGCAACGAAGGAAAACGCAATGTGATGGATACGCATGCAAATACTCCAGCCAAAAAAATCAGCCGTTGGCCTTCGATTGCAGCCACCCTAGCACGCTTGCCGACACTGAATATGACCGATCACGCAATGTTCATGCGGGTGAGGGGGCCGACGAATACCTTTCGGGGAGCAGCGTGAATCTTGGGTAACTTCCGGCCGTCTACAAAGCCGGATGCTGAAAACCCAATGCCAGCAAGGGATTCCGGTTCCGCGAACTCACATGAATGGTTTGCCGCGGATGTCGATGGCTTTCTCGATGCGGACCAGCGCGCCGACGCCGGCCTCGGCGCCGGCATGGGTCTGCTCGCGCGGCAACAATTTTCCGAAAATAGCCTCGCGCACCGGTCCCGTTTCGTGCAGCTCAACTGAACCGAAGAAGCGCAGGAAGCCCGATTCCAATGTGCCGTCGCGCTGCGCTTTGAAGTTGGCGTACATCACGCAAACGCGCTTGTCGTGGCCGAGATTTTCGAGCACCGCCCGTTTAGAGCGTTCCCACCAGGCGAGGTGAGCGTCGTCAAAGACGATCATGCTTCCCTTCGGCGTGATGTTTGGTCCTTGCGGTCCATGGGTGGCGACCAGGCAGGGATAGCCATCGTCCCAGGCGTTGCGGATGAGGGTTTTCAGGGTGTCGGAAAATGGCATGGGCGGGTGTCTTCCTTGTCTGTCATGCCGGGCGCATTGTGCGAAGCGCCGTCCGGCGCGTCCGGCGTCCGAAATCTAGCAAACTCGGATGGCGGCGCCCGGGTCAAGCCCGCCTCGGCGATGGCCTCGCCCGATTTCAATGCTTCCGCGCGTCGACGCGGAAGCCGACGATGGTTTGCTCGCCCAACGCCTTGGCGGCTTCCAGCCGGTGCAGGCCCTCGACCAGCACGAAGCGCGCGCCATCCGCACGCACCAGGATGGGCGTCTTCTGGCCGTCCGCGAGCATGCTCTGCGCAATTTCCTCGACGCGTTTTGGATCGAGCGTGGCCCGCCGCTTGGTGGGCACGTAAATAGCGTTAACCGCGAAATTCTCGCGCTTCATCATGATGCGGCGAAGCCTAGCATGCTTTGCGGCGCGGAGGGGCTCCGCGTTGGCGGGCCCTTTTTATGCGCCTGCATGCTCCCCACATAATCCGGGAGCAATCAGGAGATGTCCTCGTAATGTCGGAACCGATCGTCGTCGTCATTCCTCATCGTCTCGGCAAGAACGAGGCCTTGCGCCGCATCAAGGATGGAATCGGCCGTGCCAAGACCGAGTTCGCCTGGATCCTGTCGTTGGAGGAAGAGGCGTGGACTGGCGACCGCCTGACCTTTCGCGCATCGGCGCTCGGGCAGCGCGCGTCGGGTTTCATCGACGTCTATGAGACCGGCGTGCGGCTTGAGGTCACGTTGCCATGGTTGCTCGCACGTTTTGCACATGCGGCTCAGCGTGTGATCGGACAGAAGGGCCAGCTGATGCTGGAAAAGAAGTAGCGGCAACCTGTCCGCTGCGGTCCGTGGGGGAATTCTGCTAGCGTCGCGTGACGAGGCGGCAGCCACGGGGGCGTGTATGACTTTAGATCGAATCTTTTTTGCGTACATGGCGCTGGTGGGCATTGCCACCGGCGCAATTCTGGTTGCCATCCCTTACGTGCAGGATTTTGTCATCAAGCCGTATTTTTGGATTTTGATCGCTGTCGGTGTTTTCGACCTGGCCGTTTACGCCGTCAAAGGAACCGCGCCTGCCAAAGCACTGACGATGAATGTGCGTTTGATCGGCTTCGGGATTGGGATTGCGTTGATGGTGGTGATCTCCGTGCTGGCCGGTGCGCCAGTCCGGTTTATCTAGCGTCGTCCGCTCAATTCCCTAATTCGAGCACCCAATAACGTCGGCCATTGCCGCCGTCGGCCGACGCAAGGCCGTAGCTGGTGACATCCCGCCGCAACATATTCGCGCGGTGGCCGCCGGACCTTGCCCACATACGAATGACGCAGTCCTCCGTCGCGCACCCGAAAGCAACGTTCTCGGCCGCCGCTCCCGATGTGAGCGAGACGCGCTGCCGGAAGCCGCTATGGTCGAGCCGCTGCCGTGCGGCGAGATTGTGCGCATGGCTATAGGCGGCGCCCGCGAGCGTTCCGCTCGCGCTCAGGGCGGGCAGCCCGTGCTGTGCGCGGAAGGAATTGAGGTCGAGCGCGAGGACCGGAGCCGCGAAAAAGATGCCGGCTAAACCCGCAAAGGCGGCCGGAAACAAACCGTCACGTTTCATCATGGATGCACCCGGGTGGCGAGCAGTGCCCGTCGCCATCATGGCGGGCGGGTAAAAAATACATTCGATCAATAAGTTATTTAAGCACGTCGAAATCGATTTTTTTGTGATGGCCAGCACAGCGGGCCGAGCACGCCATGCCTAATGTGACAATAGTACGGACTAATCTGACAACCGTAGAGCGCGCGTCGCGCTTGTGGGGACTGGCCAGGAGGGAATGATGACCGACATCACCTATCGCACCGATACTTCCGCGATGGTCGCCCCCGGGACCACGTTTTTCACCCGGATTGCCGCCTGGTGCGGCCAGTTCGCCGATGGCGCCCGCGAAGGCCAGCAAATTGCGGCCCGATATCACGAGCTTTCCAGGCTTTCGCGCCCGGATCTTGCCAGCCGTGGCCTCTCCCGCCAGGCCATTGCGCGCGCGGCCTTGACCGGCCACTGAGTATTTCCAGTCGATTTCTGCTAAAGAAGCCCGACGCGTTTGTGGGTTATTGTGCGCCGGGTATTCGATGGCTTCTCCACTGCGATCCAACGATCTGCTTTCGGACCTGCCGGAGCGGCTGTCGGCCAGTCTCCTGTCCAATGCCAAGCCGGTAAAACTGGCGGCCGACGAGACCCTTTTTCTTGCCGGCGATCCGGGCGATGGCTGCTACCGCCTCGAGGAAGGCCTGTTGAAGGTCAGCATGCTCTCGCCGTCGGGGGCCGAGCGCATTCTCGCGATCCTGGGGCCTGGCTCGATCGTCGGTGATATGGCGATGATCGATGGACGGCCAAGGTCCGCATCAGTTTCGGCCCTGCGTGATTGCAAGCTGAGTTTCGTCAGCCGCGCGGTTTTCGAAGCCGATCGCTGCGAAAAATCCGGAGATCTACAAGCACCTGCTCAACATGCTGGCGGCGCGCCTGCGTGACACCGACCAGGTGGTCGCAGCCGGTACGTTCCTGCCGGTCAAGGGCCGCGTAGCGCGCGCATTGCTCGATCTGGCGAAGGCCTTCGGCAAGGAAGTCGATGGTGGCCGCATCGTCATTCGGCAGAAGCTGAGCCAAAGCGACGTCGCTGCCATGGCCGGGATCGCGCGCGAAAACGTCAGCCGGATTCTCAACGAATGGATGCGATTGAAATTGGTCACCCGGCTGTCGGGCTACTACTGCATCGAGAGCAAGGCAAAGCTCGAAAAGGAGCTTAAAATCTAGCTTTCCAGCGCTTATTTGAAGCCACATGTGAGTCCACGTCCATGTCAGACGATGATGTCATCGGTTTCAGTTTTCTGGCGGAGTTGAATGTCCCGGTTTGGTACCTCAAGCCGGGCGAGACCATCTTCAAGGAAGGCGAGCCGGCCAAGGAGCTCTATGTCATTCAACGTGGCCAGGTCGAAATTCAGCTCGGCAATCGCCTGATCGATACGCTTGAGGCCAATGACCTCTTCGGCGAGATGGCGTTGCTCGACTCCGGCCCGCGCAGCGCAACCGCTATCGCCAAGACCGACGTTGCACTGGTGCCCATTTCGAAGAAGGATTTCCTGACTCTCGTCGGCCGGGCCCCGACCTTCGCACTTGATGTCATGGGCATGCTGACGCGCCGGCTGCGCGCCGCGAATAGAGGCAATTTGAGCCTGGTAACAGGCCGTATCCGGGTCGTTAAATAAATCCGCTCTTATGTGATGGCGGTCACAGTGTTGAGACGGCCGCCCCCCTAGTCTGACAAGTGTTGGGAGCCGGTTGCTCCCCAGTCATTCAGGGCCAACGATCATGCGTAAGACCATCATCCTCGCCATCGCCACCATGTTCCTCGCCAGCGCTTCGGTGGTGACCGGCATCATCCGTACGGTCGATGGCCCTATCGGCAACACGACATTGGCTAGCCTGGTGGTCGGTCCCCACGCCATCGGCAGCCTGACGGCCAGGATATTCAAGTCCATCTGACCGTCTTCAGGCCTGCCCCTGCCCCGGGGGCAGGCCCCCCAATTCTCTGAACCTCCAAACTCTTCAGCGGCCCGCAACGGGCCGCTTTTTCTTTCCGGTGGATGCCGCGAAAATTTCAATTTCCTGTGACCCGGGTCACAGCAGCGGTTGCGGCAGCCGCTTACGTTTCATACTTGCCGGAAGCGAAAGCGCTGCGGCAGCACCGGGAAACCCGGGCACGATAATGGGAGCTCGTCATGATGCGCACGATCCTGGTCTCGATCACCGCGTCGTTCGTGCTCGTCAGCGCGTGGACCATCAATCTGGTCAGCTATCATCCGGCGAACGATCTCAATCCGCTGGCGCCGCTCAAGACGACAGTGACGGTGAAGCAGTAACGCGGTGATGAGCGTTGGATCTACCGGCGCCGAAGGCGCCGCCAGCTTCATGCCGCGGGGCTGGCCACTAGCTCTGTTTTTTCGGAGCTATTGTTGCCGTTTAAAAATTTTCGCTCGAATTCCGTAGCGGGCATGGGGCGGCCGAAATAATAGCCTTGACCTTGTTTGCATCCCATGCGCGCCAGCAGATTGGCTGTGCCGCGGTCCTCGATGCCTTCGGCAACGACCGACAGCCCAAGCAAGGTGCTCAGACCAATTGTCGAACTGACGATCGCGGCATTGTCGATGTCCGATCGCAGGTGACACACGAACGACCGGTCGATTTTCAGGCCGCTGATTGGAAACTTTTTCAGATAGCTCAGGCTGGCATAACCGGTGCCGAAATCGTCCAGCAGAATGTGGACACCGAGATTTCTGATATCGCGGAAAATCTCCACAGCCTTCTCGTCATCGACAAGAATATCTTCTGTCACTTCGAGTTCGAGACGGGATGGCGCGCAACCGGTTTCCTTCAGGGCGGCTTCGATTGTCGCTACGAGATCGTTCGACCGAAGTTGCGAGGGGGCGAGATTGACGGCGACAGACAGGTCCGCAGCCGTTTGCTTGCCACTGGCGGGCCTGCTTGCAAGCCGTTTGCATGACCCACCGCGCCAGGCGGTCGGAGAGCGAGGACGTTTTAACGACGTGCATGAATTCCGCCGGTGCAAGAAGGCCGCGGTAGGGATGCTGCCAGCGGATGAGTGCCTCAGCACCGATCACCGAATCATCTTCGAGGCTGACTTTCGGTTGATAGAAGAGCTCGAACTCGTTCCGCTCCAATGCGCTGCGCCAGCTCTGCCTCAAGCCGCGCCCTGACTTCGAGTTCTATCCTGATGCTGCGCTCGAAAACGACGTAGCTGCCGCGTCGCTCGGCTTTTGCACGGTAGAGGGCGAGATGAGCACTGCTGAGCATCTCGTCGGCCGACCTGCATTCTTTGGGGAAGGCGGCGATGCCGACACTCGCGACAATTGACTGCAGGCGCGTGTCGACAGAAAGCGGACTTTCACTAAAGGTGTGGCATATCCGCTCCGCCATCTCGTTCGCGGCCGCCGCGGCGTCCTTGCCCTCGACGACGACACTGAATTCGTCGCCATCCAGGCGCGCGACCAGCGCGGCGTCACCGCAAATTTTGACGAGACGCTCAGCCGCGGCGCAAATCACTTGTTCACCGTAGGCGTGGCCCAACATGTCAATGACGACCTGGAATTTATCGAGGCCAATGACGAGGAGCGCAACTTCTGCGGTGTTCGATTTGGCTTTCGGAAGTGCGTCCTGCAGTTGCGCGATGAGCGCGTGACGATTGGCAAGACCCGTCAGTGCGTCATATTCAGCCAGGTAGCGGATGCGCGCGGCTTCGCGCTGCCGGACCGAGATGTCCCGCAGGACTGCGCCATAGTTAAACCCGTCCGAGCCCGGCCAGCCTGAAAAGCACGCCTCGAGTGGGAAAAGCTCGCCATTCTTGCGTCGCCCGTAGAGCTCGATGGTCTTGCCGCCGGGGGCCTGCAGCAATTCGTGCGGTAGCGCGAGAATTGAAAATGATTGCGGCGTCGATGGGTCAGCGCTGCCCGCGCATATCATGTCGAACGGGCAACCCAGCATTTCTTCAGATCGGAATCCGAAAATCGCGGACGCATTGCGCCGAGCTCGGCAGCGACGGCGGCAGCACACAGGATGGCAACGCGCGACATGGCGGACGTGCGGTGCCATAGAACGAGCATGCCGAGGATGATGATGATCGGGCCGGCAAGTTTTGCGAGCAGCGAAGATTTCATGCAGCAGTCGGCCTTGCGCGATAGATTCCGCAGCGAGGGCCTGCAGGACCACGCCCGAGATCGTGTGGCCGTTCGGGATATTGAATCGATCGCCAAGCTCGAGGGCGGTTCCGCCAACGATGACTTTTTTGGTCTTGAGCAGCCTCAATACAGAAGGCTCTTCGTTCAGCACATCCTTGTAGGAGACGACCGGGACCGACAAAGGTTGAATGCTGAAATCAATCCAGAACGGCCCTTTGTTCGGTTCATAGCGACCGGTTATGACGGCGCCCATCGAAGGCAGAAATGTACCGTCGAGCGTCTTTCCATAAGGATATCGACGCACAACGCCGTCGGATTTCCGTCGAAACGTTCACGAGGGCCGGCCATGCGTGTTTTGCAAAGTTCGGCAGCGGCCGATTGAGATGGATTGCTTGACTGCTGCCAGGGCCGACCCGTTGTTCGAATGTCGGCAAGACAACCGATCCACCGGCTCGTTCAAGCGCTTTGGCAAAGACTTGGTCAAATTCAGGCGTGGACGGGGTACTGAAATCGACATCAAACGCGATGTCGGCGGCTCCAGCGCGCGTCAGTTTATCGATCAGGTCGGCGTGGACGCGACGCGGCCAGGGCCAAACCCCGATTGATTCGATCGAGGGTGAATCGATTGCCACGACAACGATGCCGCCACTAGCCGGACGTGGAGACAGCCCAAATCGCAGATCGATCAGCGCGCTTTTCAACGTGGCGCTCAGCCCGGTCAGCGAAATCGCCACCAGAGCGCATACGACAAAGAGATGCGGTCGAATGCCTTTCACACGTCACCGTCAGGCAACGCGCGCATATCATTCAGCGATCGCGCGGGTGCGTCAGAGTTTGCCCTTCGCCTTGCCGTTGCCGTTGCCGACGCCAAAGGCGTTCCCGTTCCCATTTCCGTTCCCCACTGCGATGCTGTTTGCGGCGCCATTCCCGTTGCCAAGGCCATTGGCAACGCCATTTCCAATACCGTTGGCGTTCCCGTTCGCCGTTTCCGCCGGCATTGCTGACCGTGGCTGCGGCTGCATTGCTGTTGTTGGCTTGGCCAGCACTTTTTGACGCGCCATTGCCTGGCGTAAGCTCACCGCTGCTCCAAACCGTTTGTTTTGACGCGTTACCGCGGTCGGCAGGTGTAATGATGGCGCCGTGTGCAAGACCATCCGTCGCCTTCACGAAATCCAGCGTCACGTCGCCGAGCGGAGCGGTGATGCGGACGACGTTCTTGTCGTGGCCGAGGCCGACATGCGGATTGTTGTTCGCCAGGTCGATTGCGCCAAGGGCGTGAACTGCTTTGCCATCTGTCGAACCGGCAGGCATGGCCAGGCCGCCCTTCGGCACGCGGATCTGTTCGAATGGAGATGAGCGCGGTGTTCCCTGCTTGATGGGGCCGACTCCCGAGCCGCTTAAGGAAAGGCCGCTGTGTCCTGCTGCCGAGACTCTCGCTGCTTGACCCGGAAGAACGAGCGCGTTCTGGCCGGTCTTGAAATCGGTTACTTCGACCTGACCGCCGAGCACTGCGACATTGGCGCCACGCTTGTCCAAAGTGACGCGGAACTGTGTGCCCTTTACGACAGCCGCGAGATAAGGGGTCTCGACCTGAAAGTGTTTGAAGTTGCGTTTTTCCGCCTGGAAGATAACGGATCCCGCCTGCTCGTAGATCGTCGTATACATGCCGTCTTTCTGTTCGGCGGGCAGCGCGATCACCGGACACGGCGCTCCAGGAAATCGGAAAAGCCTCCGGGAAATTCCGCCTCATTGTCAGGATCAAAACCTGGCAGATCTTCCAGGCGTTCGGGTTCGACAACATGGGAACGTCTGCTGTCGGTCCGTTAAATGCGTATACGGCGACCGCCTTCAATTCCTATTTTCGTCCCGGCGACAGTCTCGGCGTCAGTGCATCGACCACGCCAAATGCACTACACGAGTTCGGGTTCGGCAAACTGTCCTATGACACGCCCGTCGGAACTGACGGCCTGCATCTCGGCGCGATGGCGCTTTACAGCAATGTTGCGCCTGGCGATATCCGGCAACAATTCAGCGATCACACCGTAACCAAGACCTTTGAAGTCAAGGCGAGCGTCGTGCCCATCGAGACGCGACGATCGTCGCTGTGGCTGACCGCCGCCGCGGGCTTCAGCGATAGCTCGGAGCATGTCTCTGCCGGCACGCTTTACAACGATCACTTTCGCACCGTGAGCCTGATGGCCGATTACAAGCTCAACGATAGTCTCAGCGGCTGGAATTATCTGAATCTGACATTCCGCCATGGCGTCGATATTTTTGGTGCATCGCGCAGAGATGACGATTTTATGTCGCGCGCTGACGCCTCACCGAATTTCTCGATATTTGATTTTGCATTCTCTCGATACCAGCCGCTTTCGGATGTCTGGTCGGTGAAAATATCAGCGGCCGGTCAGTGGGCATCCGGGCCATTGCTGGTTGCTCAACAGTTCTATCTTGGCGACGCGGCTTATGGCCCAGGCTTTTACAGCGGGGACAGCGGGATCGCCGCTTATGGCGAGCTACGTTTTGACCAAAGCGTTTCGAACGACATTCTCAAGGGCTACCAGCTCTACGGCTACGTCGACAAAGGCGCGGTCTGGAGCTTCAATAACGACGGGCAAGTGCTGTCGATCGCCTCGGCGGGAGCGGGCATCCGCTTTTTCCTTGCGCAGGATTGGCAGGCCGGCGTCGGCTTTGCCGTCCCGGTTCATGCTGGGACGACGGCAAACGACTATCACAATGTCCGCTTTCTCTTTACGCTGTCGAGTTCATTCAAGCTGTGCCCGCAAAGGCCGCAAATGCGCTGCCTGTAGTTGCGGCGCTGGATGCCAGGGAGCGCGCAACCATGGCAAATGAGCCTGTAAAGGCGAAGCGGGTACTCTATCTGAAAATCAGGACGCCGTCGGCGGACGCGGCAACGCTTCTTGTGTCCATGATGAACAACGCCGCGCCTCTGTACAAAGCCTTCGGCGAGGCGAAAATCCGCCTGCTGCGCAACGCCGACGATCCGTCACAATTCCTGCAAGTGATTGAATATGAGGCGGATAAGGCACTCGAATTCAACCGCCAGAAGCTCGCCAGCGAACCGATGGTGCAGGCCTATTTGCACACGTGGCGGTCGCTCTTTCCCGGCGCGGTTGAGATCGACGTTTACGAGGACGTCACCGAAGGCGCCTAGTGCACCGTTCTGACGGTCCAGCACGGCCATATCAACGAAATTTCGCCCCTCGCAGCATCAGGTTACCGCTGCCGCCCGTGCGGCGGCGCGATGGCGGCTGCTCAATTCATGGACGTTACCGCGTGGAGAATTAAAACGAATTGCCGCAATTTTGCCCGCCAAAAATTCACCGGGCAGTGCGCGTGGCAAAGATTCGCCACACGCCAATTTCCAATCTATGCTCTAAACGTCATCGATTACGCTTTAAAAGACATCATAGGGAGAGAACGATGAAACGTATTGCTCTTGCGCTTCTCATTACAGCCTTCGCCGCCGGTTCAGCGATGGCGCAGTCCTGCGAATCCAAGGCGATGAGCAAGGACGGCAAGCCGCTCTCGGGCGCCGCCAAAACCAGCTTCGTCAAGAAGTGCAAAGAAGAAGCCTGCGCGGGCAAGGCGATGAGCAAGGATGGCAAGCCACTCGCCGGCGCGGCCAAGACCAGTTTCATGACGAAATGCGAGAAAGAGTCCTAATCGTTTCAACGGCGTATTGCCCGGAGTTTGATCATGCGTAGCATCGCAGTCGTTTGCTCGGCCGTTATTGGCGTCGCGTTTTTGATGTCACCCGCGTTCGCGCAAGAAAAAACGGCGAAGGCCTGCCAGGCCGAATGGCGCGCCAACAAAGCTGACAATCAGGCCAAGGGCATTACGGAAAAGGCTTACGTCGCAAAATGCCGCGGGGGCGACAGCGCAGCAAAACCTGCGCCCGCGCCCGCGGCGTCGACTGCCAAGGAGAAAAAGGAGAAAAAGACGACAGCTGCCGCCGCGCCGGCTGCCACGCAGAAAACGGCAAAGGCATGCCGGGACGAATGGCGCGCCAACAAGGCCGACAACCAGGCCAAGGGCATCACCGAAAAGGCCTACGTGACCCAGTGCCGTGCCGGCACCGCCGCCGCGCAGCCTGCGCCCGCACCGGCCGCGGAAAAGAAGACAACCGCGGCGCCTCCACCCGCAGCGGCTCCGGAAAAGAAGACGACCGCGGCGCCTGCACCCGCGCCTGAAAAGAAGACGGCGACCACTCCCATGGCGCCGCCGCCGGCTGCATCAACGACACCAACCGGTGCCAACCAGTACACGACCGAAGCGCAAGCCAAGGGACGATGCGGGACTGGAACGGTCGTGTGGGCCAACCTGGATTCGAAGATCTATCACTTCGCGTCATACAAGGATTACGGCAACACGAAATCCGGCGCGTATATGTGCGAGCGTGATGCGACCAGCCAGGGCATGCGCGCCTCAAAAAACGAGAAGCACCCCTGAGCGTATGACGGCGCATCCATGGCTCACGCTATGGAGGATTAAATGGGACTACTGGATCAGTTAGGCGGCTCGCTGAAGAGTGCTCTAGCTTCGGTGGCCGCCGGCGAACAATCGACATTGATCTCCGCGCTATTGGCCAAGACGAATCTGGGTGATCTCCAGGGCCTTGTGAATCAGCTGCAGCAAGGCGGCCTGGGCGACCAGGTCAAATCCTGGTTGGGCAATGGCGCCAACATGAAGGTCACGCCCGAGCAATTGCGCGCGGCCCTCAATAGCGATCAGGTGAAGCAGATCGCCCAGCATTTCGGCGTGCCGGTTGACGATGCGCTGAAGATGCTGTCGGAGCATCTCCCCGGCATTGTCGATCAGGCGAGCCCGAACGGCAAAATTCAGTAATCGCGAGCTTAGTGGTTCGTCGAGGCGCGCAGGCGGCCTTGGGCCTGCGGCCTAGACCGCAATAGCTCTGGCTGGCGTCTTGAGATGCTTGCGGCCAACCATTTCGGAATAGTCCTCGATCGGGTAGGGCCGTCCGGTCAGATAGCCCTGCACTTCGTCGCAGCCTTCCTGTGCAAGGAACGCGAGCTGATTTTCCGTCTCGACGCCCTCGGCGAGAATTGGAATGTTCAGGTTGTGACCGAGTGTGATGATCGCGCGCACGATCGCCATCGAATGATGGTTGTGTTCGAGGTCGCCGACAAACACGCGATCGATCTTGATCTTTTCGAACGGGAACGCGTGCAAATAAGACAGTGACGAATACCCTGATCCGAAGTCATCCAGCGCGATGTGGATGCCCAACGATTTGAGCTTGCGCAAAATCGAGACCGCGCGTGCGAAGTCGTCGATCAGGACGCCTTCGGTGATTTCCAGCTCGAGCCGCTCGGGCTTCAGGCCCGTTTCCAGCAGGACGGTGTGAACAAGATTGGGCAGGTCGCCGTGATGGAACTGGATCGGGGAAATGTTGACGGCGACCCGGAGGGGCTTCTCCCAGGACGCAGCTTCCCTGCACGCCTCGCGCAGGATCCATTCGCCGAGCGTGATGATCTGGCTGCTTTGCTCCGCGATCGGAATAAAAATTTCGGGTGAAACCATCCCGCGCTTCGGACAGTTCCAGCGGGCCAAGCGCTTCGAGACCGACGACTTTGCCGCCGGCAATCGTTTTCTGCGGCTGATAGTGCAGTGACAGCCCTTCGCCTTCGAGGGCTTTCCGCAAGTCGGTTTGCAGTTCGCGCCGCTCGCGCAGACGCGAGCCAAGCTTTTCTTCGAAGAAGCGGACCGAGCCGCGCACTTCCGATTTTGCCTGGTAAAGGGCTGCGTCGGCATTGGCGATCAAGGTCTTCGCGTGGGTGCCGTCGGTCGGGAAGACGGCGACGCCGATGCTCAACCCGACCTGGATCTGGTGGCCGTCGACCTCGAAATTACGGCTGAACGCGTCAATCAGCCGCTCACCGAGTTCCCCGGCCGTCGTCTCCGGCGTCTCGTCGGAGACGACCAGCATGAATTCGTCGCCGCCGATACGAGCGATGAACGCATCGTCGGCCGCCGCCTGCAGGCGGCGGGCGGCTTCGCGCAGAAGGCCGTCGCCCACCAGATGGCCGTAGACGTCGTTGGCCTCTTTGAAGCGGTCGAGGTCGAGGCACATGACGGCGAATTGCTCGCCGGCCTTCGAAGCCTGATCCAAGCGTCTTGTTGAGATGCTCGAGAAACGACGCCCGGTTCGGCAGTCCGGTCAAAGAGTCATTGTGGGCGAGATACGAAATGTGCTCTTCGCTCCGGCGTTGCTCGGTGATGTCGTCGAGAACGGTCAGCAGATATTTCGATTCGCCGCTTTCGTCCCGGATCGCAATCTTGCTTGCCTTGATCAAGCGTTGCCCGTGGCCGAGCGTTTCGATGCGGTGTTCCGGCGTCGAGACGACGCGCCCGGTCTGCAACGCCTCGTTATCGGACCGCACGATCATATCGGCGCGTGCGCCGGGAATATTTCGTGCGCGGTTTTTCCGATCAGACGGGTGCGGCTGTCGCCCGTCAGTTCTTCATAGGCGCGATTGAACAATGTGAAGCGGCTGGCCTGCACGTCGGCTCCCGTACCCTCCACGTCCCTGACGACGATAGGCACGGGGACGTGCTCGATGACGGCATCGAGGAAGATCTTTGTGCGGCGAAGTTCGGCTTCGGTTTTCTTGGTCTTGGTGATGTCATGGATGACCGCCAGGCGCGCGGGGCTGCCGTTATAGGTGAGCGCTCTTGAATAGACCGCGATATCGATTTTGGTGCCATCGGCCGTGATGTGCTGTCCGATGTTCTCGTTGAACTGGTCATACGCAAGGCCGTGCAGGAAATTCCTGAAGCGTTCACGGTCGTCGGCGGGCCGCAGATCAGGGACCGTCATCGTCATGAACTGCTCACGGCTGTAGCCGTAATGCGCGACGGCGGCCTCATTGACCGCGAGGAAGCGCAAGCTGTCCCGGTCAAAGACCCACATCGGCGCCGGATTGTTCTCGAACAGCAGGCGGAAGGATTCCTCCCGGAGTCTGGCCTCCGTGACGTCCTCGTGTGTCGCTACCCAGCCGCCATTGCTCATGGGCTGATGGACAACCGACACATAACGTCCGTCGCGCAGGCGATTGACGGTCTGATAGGGCTGATTGATAGCAACTTCGTTTAGCCGGTCGCGGATGTAGGCTTCATGATCCTCCGGCGCGTTGCCGCTGGCAATTCTGTGCTCGAGAATTGTTTCAATCGGCGTGCCCGGCTTCGTCTGTTCGTCGGTCAATCCATAGATATCGGCGTATTTCTTGTTGCAAATGATCAGGCGCCGGGATGCGTCGAACATGCAGACGCCCTGCGAAATATTGTCGAGTGCAGCATTGAGCTGCTCTTCCTGGCGCCTGATTTCGCTTTCCGCCTGGATTTTCTCGGTGATGTCCTCGTGGGTAGCGACCCAACCGCCATCTGGCATCGGTTGATTGACGATCTGGATGATGCGCCCCGCCGGCGTTGCCACATTCTGTTTGGTCAGCGTCCGCTTCGCGATCTGCTTCAGGAGCTTGGCGTAATATTCATCCGGATCGCCGCCGAACGAGCCGCGTTCTTTCCTGTGCTTGAGAAGATCCAGCAGCGATAGCCCGGGCTTCACGACGTCGGGCGAGAGATCGTAAATCTGGAGAAACCGCGTATTGCTGACGACCAGCTTCGATGATGCATCGAACATCACCAGTCCCTGCGACATGTTGTTCAAGGCCACGTCGAAGCGCAGGCTTTGTTCGCGTAGTTGTTCAGCCCGCTTGCGCTCGCTACGGGCCTCCTCCAGTGCCCGGTAATTTCCGAACAAGCGGATGAACAGAAATGCAAAGGCCGCGATCATCGCAATTATGAAAGCGGCCGCGCCGGCAATGTATTTGGCAGTCTTCTCCCAATGGGCGAGGATCGCGGCAGTGGTTTTGGTCGCGCTGGCCACCAGCGGGTAACCGGTCACCCGGTAGGCGGCGACCATGCGGTAGTACCCGTCGATGACGCCTTCGCTCACGCCCGCTCCGTGGTCGGCGTGTTTTACCAGCCGCAACGATATCGCGTTCGTAAAGCGGCGGCCGATCTCGATATGGTCGCCCGGGTAGCGGGCGAGCAATGTTCCGTCGTTTCGGAACAGCGCGAAGCTGCTGTCGGGATTGGAGGTGATCTCGCCGAAGTAGTTTTGCAGGTAGCGCAGGTTCAACGACGCCGAAATAACTCCGAGAAATTCCCCGTTCGGCCCGGCTATCCGGCGCGCAAGGTGCGTGACCCAGGCGCCGGAGCCGCCCTCGCGCATCGGTTCGCCGAGATAGGACGTCAGGTCTGGATCGTTCTTGAGCGCCGTGAAGAAGTCCTGGTTCGCAACGTTGAGGTCGGGACTGGGCCAATGGCGGGAAAAATTGATCAGCTTGCCGTGCGCGTTGAATATGGCGAGCGAGTCGACAAAGGGCACGCCGGTAGCCTTGTCGCGCAGTTTCAGGTGGACATCGAGGCGTCCGAGATCGTTCTCGATCGTTTCTTCGGTTACGGTGGGCAGGCGGGACAGATCTTCGTAGAAACCTTTTTGTACGGCCTCAACTGTCGTGAATGTCTGTGCGATTTGTTTTGCGATGATGAGCGCGGAATTCGAGAGGCTTTGTTCGTTCTCGACCAGCGCCCGGTGCCGGAGGTTATAAGTAATAAGAGCAGCGCTGCCCAGGACGACCAGCGTGAGCGTGACGGCGCAAACGATAATCAGCCGCGCCGGATCGAAAAAATTCGATGCGGACGGCACTGCCGTTGTTTGCGCACGACCGACTTGCGCAGTTGCAAGTCGCGATAGCCACCGCACTGTGACGCCATCTCTCGATGAGAAAATCGTCGAATATGTGGGTGCAGTGGTACTGCAAAGAATTTAATCATTCACACTTCGTCGCTGGTTAATGTTTGCTTCCGGAAACCGGATAATTTTACGTTTTCGCCGCGCGCCGAAGCGGGCGTCCCGGTAAATCAAAACGAATGCTGCGAATTGGAAGTGGAAAACCGGCTCAGGACTTGTGACGGCGGACGTGCGGCGGTGCATTCCATTGGCACCTATAGCTGATGTAGTCGCCATAGGCCCGATGAATGCTCGTGATCACCGCGAACTGGTTGTAGCGGCCGCAATTGGCTTGTGCCGTGTCGAGAGCCATTGCCTCGGCTTCCGGCGACCACGGAATGATGCCGCCGACGTCGTTTCCTTTCGGGCCATAGACGCCACATGAGGCGAGGGCCAAAGCCAGCACCGCCAACAGGATTGCCTGCTTCTTCATATTAGCCCTCCCGGCCCGACGCGCCGTCAGCCCATGCGGCAACTTAATGGGAATCGGTGCGTTCGCCAACGGTGGTTGCACCCTCAAGACCGTTTTTTCCCGAGCGATTGCCGTTGGTTTTGGGGGCGATAGAAAAAAGAGACCGCCTCGCGGCGGTCTCTCTCGTCATATGCATCCGTAAGCATCCTAGCCCGCCGGAAAGTGGGGCTGAGCCCCTGTGGCGCTCCTGAGAGATGGCACAAGGCAGGCCCACCGCAGCAGTTCGCGACGGTCATTCATCCATCATGTCCGAACCAAATGCCTGCTGGCGGGTTGTTGAAGAATACGGAGATTGACCATGACATTGAAGATAGTCATTGCCGCGTTCGCGATGCTGCTGGGTGCAACGACCGTTTCGCTCGCGCAAAGCATGCCGAACTTCGGTCCCAACGCGCCGGCAACAGGCGATAGTTTCGGCCAACCGCCCAGCGGCACGCATCCGCCCAGGAGCGGCTATCGCGCCTATGCCTATCAACAGCAGGCTGCATCACTGGCATCGTCGGCACTGGCATCACCAGCGGCCGTACGAATAGTCCGTCGTCTGATGATGCTGCTTGCGGAAATACGCGAGCCGGCGGCGTACGGATAGCTGAGGCGCCGCGACGGCGCCCCAGCCAGGTCGCTTGTTACACAACACAAACGTATTGCGAGGCGCGCATTCCAAGGCGTTGCGCCGCGCCGCGCGCGAGATCGAGCCGGGCGCCCATACGGTAGGCAATTCCCCAGGGGCCCGTGTCGTTGATCCGAACTGTGATCGACCGGCCATTGTGCGGGTTGGTCACCGTAAGGCTTGTGCCGAGTGGCCAGGTCCGCGCGGCCGCTGTATTGCCGCTCGCGTCAAATCGTTCGCCAGTGGCGGTCCGTTTGCCGGACGAATAAGAACTCGCGAGAACTTCTTGCCCGGCGCAGTTGCCGGTCGGCTTGACATACTTATGGACTGATCCCCATCCCGCCGCATGCGCCGACGTGATCGCCAGCGGAGCGACAAGCGCGATGATGAAGAATCGGATGCCAACGTGCTTCATTGAAATGTCCCTCGTTAGGCTGCGCCGCCGGATGGTCTCAAACTTCGCAAAAGAGAAATCGCAAATCATCCCGCGTCGAAGCGTTGCTGCACGTGGAAGGGTTCAACATGGCAGAACCAAGGCAGCAGTGGCGGTACCGGTAATGCAGTACGCGCATGCGTCGCGTTCATCACCGAAATCGCGCGATAACGTCCGTTGGTAGGACAACGGCGATATTAACGTTACGCCGCGTCTATCGCGACGCGCATGCGCGACGTGCTCGCGACGACGTACTCATCGCGATGGCCTCGTCGGCTCGTATCATCTGTTTGGATGAGAACTATTTGCGATCGTCGAGCGGCTTGATCGACAGGCCGATGGAAGGTGTCGTCGATTCCCGGTTCAGCGGCGTGTAGCCGTTGATCTGATCCCCGGCGTCGGGCGCGCGGCCGGGACGCAGATCGAGCGATGAGCCTTGCGGTATGATCGGCACCGGCACCGGAACGGTCAAAGCATCGAGCGGTACCTTGCGCACATAACCATCTTCGGCAGCGTGCAGGCGATCGATGGCTGTCATGCCGAATGCAAGCCCGGCCAGCATCGACAGTGCAGCAACGTGGCGTGGTTTCATGGCCGCCTCCCGGCGCCGGCGATCATGCCGGCAAGGACGAAGCCTACCATCCCATGCGTCGGCCGTTAATAGGCTGGTCTCGCACAACCACCACGGTCATTCCGGGGCGCAAGTGAAACTTGCGAACCCGGAATGACGCGTGGGCGCGCGCGTTATTCCCGCTTGATGATGCGGTAGAGCTGGAAGCGGTCGCCATCGGCGACCAGCTTCAGCCGCGTCGGGTCCGGATTGGGCGCATCGTCTTCCGTGAAGAGGATGTAGATGTAGTCGAATTTCGTCCAGTTGAGCCAGAACGCCGGTGTGTTCGGCAGTGGATGCTCCGCGGCCAGGATGAGCTGCGCCGTCGAAGGCGGCGTGCCGTCGCGCAGGTCGGCAAAGTCGCGATAGTCGGGACGGACATGCACGATCTGCTTGCCCTGCACGGTGAACAATGTCGTGACCAATGACGATCGCTCGATGGTCGCAATCGTGGCCGCATGCACCAGCCCGAGATCGCGCACGTCCTCACCGGCCGAGGCATTGCCGTAGGCGACGAACACTTTCGAACCGGGAACGATCCGGCGCACCGAGGCGCGGAATTCGCTGGTCGAATCCGACAGCTGCGACCAGTTGTAGTCGATTTCGAGAACGCGGCCGGCGGTCAGGATCACCAGGACGGTGAGGAACCCGCGCCACACCAACCGATGTCGCACATCCAGCTCGCCGCACGCGAAGACCATGAAGGCGATGCCGATCGGCACGCGTTGGTCGGCCATGTAGGTGTCGAACATCACCCGCGGCAGCGCAAAATACACCGCGCCGCCCACGACGAGCAGCACGATCACCCACGGATGAAATTGCAGGACGCGGTGGCGGACCGACCAGATGGCGCTTGCGGCCATGATCGCCATCAGGGCGAAGGCAGCGATGTCGGTGTAGTTGCTGAATATGTACATCAGGCCGTCGAGCTTGCCGCGCTGATCCCATGAGATGTCGGACACGAGGTTCATGGTCGGGCTGGCGTAGAGCAACGGCGCGACGGCGAGGAACGGCAGTCCGCTGGCGACGAATTCGGCAATCCGCCGCGGCCAAGGTTCGGCGCGTTGTGTCCAGAGCCGGAATATTTCAAACGACAGGATGCCGAGGCCGTAAATGCCGAGCGCCGAGAGATGACAAAAGAAAAGCACCACGACGCACAGCGTCGACAGTGCAAAGCGCAACGGCCAGCGCCGCTCGCGCGCCGCGACCCAGCCGGCCAGGGCCCACAACGCCACGCCGATCCCGAAGATGTAGTTCATCAGCCCGACGAGGAAGATGTAGTTGTACAGCAGGGGAATGGCGAACAGCGGCAACACCGACCAGCGGCCGATCAGCGCGCGGTTCAGCATCAGCACGCCGGATATAATGAGCGCGAACATCGCGACGATGAACGCCTGGCCGGCGAGGTAGATATTCATCACGCGCGCAATCGGCGGCACGATGAAATCCATCGTCAGGTTGGGAATGACCTGCCAGTTGATCTCGTAGAATTGCGCGAGCTGTGCATTCTTCGGCGAGCGTGGCAATCACCTGCATGCGCGCGAGGTGATTCACATAGTCAGACAGCGGCGGGACCGGATGCGTCCAGATCGGAATGGATATCAGCAGCGTGAAGGCGCCGAAAAGCACGGCAATTTGCAGCCCGGATACGCTTGCTGAGCGAAATCGCGACGGCGTTTTGGACGGGAGGTCGGGCCTGGCGGGCGAATGCATCCGACTTCATAAATCCCTGATTCCGGATGAACAAGCGATGAATTCGTAGCGGTTCCACCACGTTTTGGCATGTAACCAGGCGGTCTCGGGAAATAATCAAGCCTATCTCAAGGTCAAATCAAGGCGCCGGCAAAGTCTTGCGGGCCGCTATTCGATATTCACCTGCCCGTTGCGGCGCTGGGCGGCGGCAATCATCGAACGAGACCAAGGGTGACCAAGGGAGACAATGCCATGAACCGCTACCTGATCGAACGCGACATCCCGAATGTCGGCCGTCTCACGCGCGCGCAGCTCAAGGATCTTGCCGCGACCTCCAACAGCGTCCTCTACCGGCTGGGCGGCAAGGTGCAGTGGGTGCATTCCTATATCGCCGCCGACAAGACCTTCTGCATCTACCTGGCCGAAAGCGAGCCGCTCGTTCGCGAACATTCGCGGCTGGCCGGCTTTCCGGTCACGAAAATCACCGAGGTGCCGACGGTGATCGACCCGATGACCGGATTTTCGACCGCGCTGGATGCGGGGAAGGCGGCCTGACCGAAAACATTTACCGCCGGCCGCGGGCCAAAACCGCTGGATTTCCAGGCCCTGCTGCCGCTGCTTTAGGCATGGTTAACGTTTCATCAACCATGTGGGCGCACGATTGAAACCTACACGCACCTGCTGGTGGGGATATCGCCCGTGCGGACCAATCGCGACTGGCTCTGCATTTTCGGGGCTGCTGTCTTCTGTCTTGCCAACACTCCGCTGCATGCGGAGGACGGCGTATTCACTGACAAGATCCTGTTCGGACAGGTCGCGGCCCTGAGCGGGCCGGCGCAGGCGCTTGGCCAGGGCATGCGCGAAGGAATGCTGGCCGCATTCGAGGAAGCCAACCGCGCCGGCGGTATCGGCGGCCGCAAGCTCGAGCTCAAGTCGATCGACGACGGCTACGAACCTGAAAAGACCATCGAAGCCACCAAGCGCGCGATCACGGACGACAAGGTGTTTGCGGTTGTCGGCGCGGTCGGCACGCCGACGTCGAAAGCCGGCCAGCCGATCGCCACTGCGGCCAAGGTGCCGTTCATCGGCCCGTTTACCGGCGCGGAATTTCTCCGCAATCCGTTCAACCGTTACATCGTCAATATCCGCAGTTCGTATTTCCAGGAGACCGAAGCCTGGATCGAACATCTGACCAACGATCTCGGCATCACGCGCATTGCGATCCTTTATCAGGACGATGCCTTCGGCCTTGCCGGTCTCGCCGGCGTCAAGAAGGCGATGGACAAGCGCAAGATGGAGTTGGTCGCCGAGGGAACGTTCAAGCGCAACACGACGGCGATCAAGTCGGCGCTGCTCGACATCATGAAAGCCCAGCCGCAGGCCGTGGTGACGGTCGGTCCTTACAAGCCGATCGCGGAATTCATCAAGCTCGCGCGGCAGCTCAAGTTCGATGCCGCCTTCGTTGCGATTTCATTTGTCGGTTCGGATTCGCTCGCGCAGGAGCTCGGCAACCAGGGCGCCGGTGTCGTCATCAGCCAGGTCGTGCCGTTTCCCGGCGACAAGTCGTTGCCGGTAGTGGCGGCCTATCACGCTGCTTTGGCCGCGGTGAATGCGAAATCGAAACCTGGCTTCGTGTCGCTCGAGGGCTACCTGGTCGGCCAGCTCGTGGTTCAGGCGCTGAAGAGAATTCCCGGCGAGCCGACACGCGAGGCGTTTCTCAACGCGGTCGAGGGCGCGCCGTTCGATCTTGGCGGTGTGACGCTCGCGTTTGGTCCCGCGCAAAACCAGGGATCGAACAAAGTCTATTTCACCGTGATTGGGAATGACGGTTCGCTCAGGCCGGTCACCAAACTCGTCAAGACATCGGCACGGTGACGCTGCATGGACATCAAGAATATGCGAGCCATGTGGCTTAAATCATCACCAGCACCCGCCGCCAAAGCCGCCGAAAAAACGGGCTGGCTCTCCACCATTCGCGGGCGGCTCTACCTCGCGTTCGGCTTTGCCGCCGCACTGACGATCATCGGCGCGTCGGTGGCCTTCTATGAATTCACCGTCATCGGCATGACCACCGATGCGATCGTGTCCCGCAGCCTGCCGACAACGGCAATATCGCTTCGCCTCGCCGAACAGGCCGGTAGCCTTGTGTCCTCCGGCCCGCGCCTGATGGCGGCCAACACCGACAAGGCTCGCGGCGAAATCATGGGCGAGATCGGCTTACAGGAGAAAAGCATCGAAAATGGGATCGCGCGCCTGCGCGAACTCGGCATCACCAAGGCCGACGAGATTGACGCAAGCCGCAAGGTCTTGTCGGAGCGGCTGCATACGCTCGACCAGATGGTGGCGAACCGGATCACCGTGACGAATGAGCGGCTGTATCTGGCTTCGTCGGTGCGGGCGGCGCACGAGGCACTCCTCATTGGCCTTGCCCCGGCGATCGACGATGCGAATTTCGATCTTGTGATGAACGCCAGGCAGGAAGGTGCGGGCGCAATCGAAGGGCGGATCGACCTGCTGCGCCGGCTGCGCGAAGCGGAATCGGAGGCCAATCTTCTGGCCGGTCTTCTGATCGAAGCCTCGCTGGTGCGCGAGACCAGCCGGATGGAGCCGTTGCGCGACCTGATCGGCTCGGCGCAGCGAAAAATCGTCAAGAACCTGAATGCGATCGGCGATCGCGCGCAACAGGACAAGTTGCTGGCGCTGTACAAGCAGCTTGGCGCCATCGGCTCGGATGACGGAATCATGGCCGCGCGGACCTACGAGCTCAATCAGCAGCGCGATGCCCAATTGGCTTTCAATGCCGCGCAATCCGACGCGGCCAAGCTCAAGACCGCCGTCGACGATCTGGCCGAGCAGCAGCGCCTCATGGCGCGCCAGATTTCCACTGACGCCGGCCGGCAGATCCGCTCCGCGCAGCTCATATTGATCGTGCTGTCGATAGCGGCGGTGATTGGCGCTGCTTTGGTGGCATGGCTCTATGTTGGCGGCAGCGTGGCCCGCCGCATCGGGCTGCTGAGCCAGGCCATGCGCCGCATCGCCGATGGCGACCTCAATGTCGACATCCACGATGAGCGCAGCGATGAGATCGCGGAGATGAGCCGCTCGCTGCAGTTCTTCCGCCAGGCAACCTCCGACGCAGCGAACGCGCGCACCAAGGAGACCGAGCAGACCCGCACGCTCGAATCCCGCCGGCACATGGTCGAGGCCGCGACGCAGGACTTCGAACGGGCCGTGTCCAACATCGTGCAGACACTCGACCGTGCGGCGTCGGCGATGGATGGCTCGGCGCGCGACATGGCGCAAAGCGCGGCCAGCAACCAGGAACAGGCGCTGGCGACCGCGGCAGCGTCCGAGCAGGCAACGGCGAATGTCGGAATAGTCGCGACCGCGGCCGAGGAAATCGCGCAATCCATCGAACATATCGCGACGCGGGTTGCCAATTCGGCGACGGTGGCGAGCCAGGCCACCGACGAAGCCAAGGCCATTACCGAGGCGGTCGAGAGCCTGTCGGCGTCGGTCGACGAGATCGGCGAGGTCAGCGATCTCATCAGCAGCATCGCGGCGCAGACAAATCTGCTGGCGCTCAACGCGACAATCGAGGCGGCGCGGGCCGGCGAGGCCGGCCGCGGCTTTGCCGTGGTCGCCCAGGAAGTCAAGGGCCTTGCCGCGCAGACCGGCAAGGCTACCGAAGAAATCACCCGTCACATCGAGTCGATCGAGCAGACGACGGCGCGCTCCGTGCAGGCGATCCGCAAGATCGCGGCCACGATCGCGCAGCTCAGCGAGGTCGCAAGCGATGTTTCGGTAGCGATGCGGCAGCAGGATTCCGTCACCCAGGAGATCGCCCGCAACGCCGGCGCTGCGGCCAAGGGCACGCAGGACGTATCCGGAAATGTCGCCGAGGTCTCGAAGAGCGCCGTCAAGACCGGCCAGGTGGCCGCGACCGTTCTCACCGCGGCGGCCCAGCTCGCCGATCAATCCCACCTGCTGCGGCAGGAGGTCGAGCGCTATCTCGCGCAGGTCCGCGTGGCCTGACGCTGGCGGCGCTACTCAGGCCTGATTGATCGGTTCAAATTTGACGCCGATTTTCGTGTCGGTCCGCCACATCGAACGGCAATGATGTCGCTGGTTGTCGACGATCAAGTCGAAGGCCGCGGGCAGGCCGAAAGTCGTCGAGACCTGCAGCGCGGCGCCCGTATCGGAAATATTCTTGACCGTGCAAGCGAGCTTGGGAGCTTTCTCGCTCGTGATGATGAAGGCGCCTTTGAGCACGCGCTTGCGTGGCGCGATCCGGTTTTCGTTCACAGCGCTCCCCAGGCCGATTGCCGTAGGCTGATACCCTTTTGTCGGCTTTGCCGCTATCCGAATGCCGAGTTCCAAATAATTGTTCCATTAATTTTTCGCGCGGCACGCGCAATTGGCCTCATAAATAGGCGCTCGCCGGACGACGGGCAAATCGCTAGCTGAGAATGCCGACGGCGCGCGATGCAACCAGCGCGATGGTGACCAGCGAGATACCGGACTCCGCCATCATCAGCAGCTTGGCCCGGACGCTGAGGGGGAACGTATCGGCAGGTGAGAATGCGGTTGCGTTCGTGAAGGCGAGGAACAGGTAGTCGATAAATCCCGGCGACCAGTTCGGATAACGGGCGTCCCGGCTGTTGCTGCGTGAATATGAAATCCTTGCCGCGGCCGGTGCCGAGGATCTGTCCGGCGGGGCCGCCGCGATCCAGCGCCCAGAACCACAGCGCGAAAATGATCACGTTGGTCGCCCAGATATTGACCGCATCGAGCAGCAGCGTGCGGCCGCTGGCGGCGTGACCGGCAAGGATCGCCTCGATCAGGCGGGCGAGCGCGCCGAAATTCATCGCCGTGACGACGGCGGTGAGCGTGATCGCCAGCCGGCGCGTGCGCAGGCGGCCGCGCCAGACCAGGCTGACTTGCTCCTTGGTCGAAGCCTTGCGCGCGCGCCGTTGCGTCCAGGCGGTGGCGATCGTCAGCGGGACGAGCAGCGCGAGCTCGATCGCCGGCGCCAGCCAGCGCGGCCCGATCGCGAGATCGTTCACGATGGCGATCTGCAGCCCGACAATGACGAGAACGGCGCCGCGCGCCAGCCAGAAATCATGGGCGCGGCCGAACAGATGTTTGGCGGACTGGGCCATCGGCGAGTTCTATTTAGCCGTCGCGGCTTTCAGGATCGGGCCCAGACGCGCGACTTCGCTGTGCACCAGCTCAGCCAACGCTTTCGGGCCGCGCCGGTTCGGCTCGGCGATTTCGGCGCCGAGGTCCGACAGCCGCTTCTGCACGGCGGGTTCGTTGAGGCCTTCGTCGAGCGCGGCTGCAAGCTTGTCGACGATCGCCTGCGGCGTGCCTTTCGGCGCGAACAGCGCGTAGAAGGGCGCGCAATCGAATTGCGGCAGGCCTTGCTCGTAGGATGTCGGCACATCCGGCAGCAGCGGGCTGCGTTTCTTGGCGGCGATCGCCAGCGCCTTCACGGTGCCGGCGCGCACATGCGACAGCGGCCCCAAAATCGGATCGCAGTCATAGTCGATCTGCCCGGCGAGGATCGCGTTCATCACCGGCGCTGTGCCGGTGAACGGCACCATCGTCGGCTTGATGCCGATCGCCGAATTGAGCAGCAGGCAGCCGACGTAAGACACCGAGCCGACGCCGGCGTGTCCCATGTTCAGCTTGCTCTCGTTCGCCTTCGCCCAGGCGATGAACTCCTTGAGATTGTTTGCCGGGATGTCCTTGCGCACCGCCAGCAGTTCCGGCTGCTCGGCGATCAGCCCGATCGGTTCGAAATCCTTCTCCGGGTCATAGCCGAGGTTGGGATAGAAGAACTGCGCCGCCGCGTGCGTGCCCATGTGGCCGGATATGATGGTGTAGCCGTCGGGCGCAGCTTTCGCGGCGCGCAGCGAGCCGAGCGTGCCGCCGGCGCCGCCGACATTCTCCACCACGAATTGCTGGCCGAGATGGCGCGAGAAAATGTCCGCCACGATACGGCCGGTGATATCGGCCGGGCCGCCGGCCGCAAACGGCACGATGATCGTGACCGTATGCGCCGGGTAAGTCTGCGCCTGCGCGCCGCTCACGCCCGTGAGCAGCGCAAAGCACGCTGCGATCCAAGTCGAAAACCTTGCTGTCTTCATCGTCCCCATCCCCTCGACAACGCGGCACCCACACCCGCCAGCATCCTTGTTTTCGCAACAAGTTGCCAGAACCGACGATACTGGATGGAACCAATGGTTCCCATCTCTATTGTTGTCACGAGACAGCGCGCGCGAAGAATTCGTGTGCGCTGCAACGACAGGGGTGGATCATGCACATTTCGGATCAGGGAATTCTGGTGATTTTGCTCGTCGGCCTCGTCGCCGGCTGGCTCGCGGGCCGCATCGTCGATGGCGGCGGCTTCGGGCTGATCGGCGATATTGCCGTCGGCATCGTGGGCGCGCTGATCGGCAGCTGGCTGCTGCCGCGGCTGGGCATTCACCTCGCCAGCGGCATTGTGTCCGAGATCATCGTCGCGACCATCGGCGCCATACTGTTGCTGCTGATTGTGCGGTTTGCGACCGGGGCTTTCCCGCGCCGCCGCGCATGGCGCTTGTAGCGTTGGCGTCTCTAGTGCTGTCCTCTCTCATCCTGGCGCTTCTGGTCCTGGCACTGGCCATTCCGGACCCTATATCTCCCGGCGGCGACGCTCGTCCGACGCAGTGACGGGCCGCGCCGGAGGGGTCGCCAATGCCAGTCATGTCGCTGTTGCTCAACGTGCTGTGGATCGTGTGCGGCGGCGCTTATATGGCCGTGGCGTGGATCGTTGCTGCCTTCATCATGGCGATCACCATCGTCGGCCTGCCGTGGACGCGCGCGGCCTTCAACATCGCGCTCTACACGCTGCTGCCGTTCGGCCAGAAGGCGGTGTCGCGCGCGCAGGTGACCGGCGCCGAAGACCTCGGCACCGGACTGTTCGGCATGCTCGGCAATATCATCTGGCTGGTGCTCGCCGGCTGGTGGCTGGCGCTCGGCCATCTCATCACCGCGTTTCTTCTCATGCTCACCATCATCGGCATTCCCTTCGCGTGGGCGCACCTGAAGCTCGCCGGCATCGCGCTCTGGCCGATCGGCAAGATGATCGTGCCGATCGACGCGCCGGTGCGGCCGTGACGCGGCGCCGTTACGTCATTTCCCCGAACTGCTAAGGTGGCAAACGCAGCTGGGGGGCGGCGCCATGTCGGTCAAAACCAACATCTGGATCGCGCTGTTCGGCGCCGGCGGCGGCGCCATCGGGTGCGGGTCTTACGGCTGGGCGCATTACGGAACGATGTCCGGCGCCATGACTCTGGCGGCTGTCGGCGCCATCGGCGGGTTCATCGGCGGCTATATGGCGGCGCGCCGTCTGCCGTGGAGCAGCCTCAGGCAGCAGCCTGTGTTGCTTCGCGCGCGCTCCTGAACGCGTAGACATCCATCCGCAGCACGCTGTAGGTCGCGCTGGCATGCAGCCGCTCGGCGCGCACATCCTCGCCCGCCGCACCCAGCGCCGCGTACAGCGGCAACAGATGCTCTTCGGTCGGATGGTTCTTCGCGGCAAACGGCGCCTGCCGCCGGTAGTCGATCAGCGCATCGGTCTCGTTCTTCGTCAGCGCGCCATGAAACCAGTCGGCGAAGCTGTTGACCCAGTCGGGCGCCGCATCGTTCGGCCCGTGGCCGCGAAATTCCGACAGGTCGTGCGTGAAGCTGCCGCTGCCGATGATCAGCACGCCTTGCTGGCGCAGCGCCGCCAGCGCGCGGCCGACACGAAGATGATGCAGCGGTCCAAGGTGCGGCTGCACCGAGAGCTGCACCACCGGAATGTCGGCTTGCGGATACATCAGCAGCAACGGCACCCAGGCGCCGTGATCGAGGCCGCGCTTCGTATCGATGGCGCAGGGGAACCCGGCCTCGCGCAGTAGTCTTCGCGATCTCCGCCGCGAGCGCCGGCGCGCCGGGCGCCGGATATTTCAGTTCATAAAGCGCGCGCGGGAATCCGCCGAAGTCGTGGATCGTTTCGTTAAGCGTCGACCGCGTTCACTGCCGGCGTCTCCGTCTCCCAATGCGCCGAGACCACGAGGATGGCCTTCGGCCGTTCGAGCGTGTGCCCGAGCTGGCTGAGGAACGCGCGCGCCGGCGTATCGGTGAGCGGCAGCGTCGGCGCGCCATGGGAGAGGAAGAGGCTCGGCAGTGTCATGACTGATGTCCTTCGAGTGCGGTTCGCTGCTAGTGCGCGTACAGCGCCGGTCGAATTTGCCGACGGGTCGCTTACCGCTGCGCGACAGCCGCAGCGCGAAGGCGCCATCGCCGAGCAGCGCCTGACCGACAAGCGCCACGGTCCAGAACACCGGGAATTCCCAGCCGCCGCCCTGGTTGGTGAACAGCCAGCCGTTGCCGACATGCTGCAGCGTCGCGCCGATCATGATCGGCAGCAGCAGCAGCGCGATCGGCCGGGTCCAGATGCCGAGGATCAGCGCGAGGCCGCCGCCGATCTCGCCGGCGATGACCAGGTAGGCGAAGAAGCCCGGATAACCGATGCTCTGGAAGTAGCCGACGGTGCCGGGGATCGTGAACGTGAAGACCTTGAGCAGCAGGCCGTGGGCGAGGAACAGGATGCCGAGGCTGACGCGCAGCAGCAGGGCGGCATAGGGGGCGGTGCGGGTATCGATCGATTGGCATGGGGGCATCTCCTGTTTGATGCCCCCGATATGGCCTATTCTCCATAGTGTGATAATATGGCATTTATGCATTACACCTCACACCAATAGAGTGAGATATGCTGGATCGCCTGACCGGACTGGAGGTTTTCGCGAAGGTTGCGGCCGCCGGCAGCCTCTCGGCCGCCGGCCGCGCGCTCGGCCTGTCGCAGACCATGGTGACCAAGCACATCGCCGCGCTCGAGCAGCGCCTCGGCGCGAAGCTCCTCCACCGCAGCACGCGCCGGCTCTCGCTCACCGAGGCCGGCCGCAGTTATCTCGAAGCCTCCGAGCGCATCCTCGCCGACATGAGCGCGGCCGATGCCGCCGTCGCCGCCGAGCGCGTCGAGCCGCGCGGCATCCTGCGGCTCAACGTGCCGGTGAGCTTCGGCGAGCGGCAGGTCGCGCCTCTGCTCCGGAGTTTGCGCGCGGCGCATCCGCTGGTGAGCGTCGAGCTCGGCCTCAATGATCGTCTCGTCGATCTCGCCGAAGAAGGCTGGGATCTCGCGATCCGCATCGGCACCTCAGCGATTCCAGCCTGATCGCGCGCCGCATCGCGCCGTGCCGCACGCTCGTCTGCGCGGCGCCGTCTTATCTCAAGGCGCGCGGCATGCCGCGCGATGTTGCGAGCCTCGCGCAGCACAATTGTCTCGGCTACACGCTCTCGCGCATCGCCGGCGTCGACCGCTGGACCTTCGGCGCGAAGAACGACGTCGTCGTGAAAGTCACCGGCAACCTGCGCGCCAACAATGGCGATGCGCTGCGCGCCGCCGCGATCGCCGGGCAGGGCATCATCTACCAGCCGACCTTCATGGTCGCCGACGAGCTGCGATCGGGCGAGCTCGTTGCGCTCACGCTCGATCAGCCGACCGTGCAATTCGGCGGCATCTATGCCGTCTACCTGCCGGATCGCAATCCGGCGGCGAAGGTGCGCGCGTTCATCGATTTTATGGCCGGCCGCTTTGCGCCCGAGCCGCCCTGGGAGCGCGGGCTGGATTAACCGCTTACTGCGACGTCGCTTCGGAGTGGCCGGGATGCGTGCCCGCTCGTTGCGGCAGCAAAAATATGCAGCCGATGATGAGCGCGGCAATCACGGCGGAGGCGAGCGGACGGCTCAGGTGCAGCCCGCCCTGGCTCACCGGCTTGTCGAGGAAATCGCCGACGGTCGCGCCGAGCGGACGCGTCAGGATGAACGCCGCCCAGAACAGGAAGACGCGCGACACGCTTGTCCAGTGGTAGGCCGCCGCCAGCAGCGCCAGCCCGGCGCCGAACACCAGCGCGCCGCCTTCGTAGCCGAGGCCGACGTCGGCGATCCAGTCGCCCAGCGCGGTGCCGAACGTCTGCGAAATGGTGATGGCCGCCCAGTAGAAAACTTCAACCTTCGGCGTGTTCACGGTCGCGACCGAAATTAAGCCGAGCGACCAATACCACAGGCCGAGCACGGCCATCAGGCTGAGAAAGAGAAGCGTCGAGCCGCCGGCGTAGCCGATGCCGAGCGAGCGGTCGGCGAAATCGGCCATGGTCGTGCCGGCGGTGGTGGAGGCGATGATCGTCGCCCAGTACAGCAGCGGCTGGAATGTTTTCGCTACGATCTGCGCGATCACCAGCAGTACCAGCGCGCTCAGGAAAATCAGCGTGCCGATCGTGTAGCCCCAGTTTAGCGTCATTGTGACGGTGTCGCCGGCGGTCTCGCCGAGCGTAGTCGCGAGGATCTTGATGATCCAGAAAACAAGCGTGACTTCCGGCACCTTCGTCAGAACGTCATCTCTGGTCATGCGCGTGGACTGCCTGCTTTCGGGGAGAGGGGGAGCCGGGCACGCAACGAAATAACGTGCGAGCGGCGTTTATGTGTCCATTTGTCCCGGCGCCAATGCGACTTTGGTCCGGTGCGTTGCGTGACAGCCACGCGGATTTACGGTGCGATAAGCCTTCACGTGTAGATTGCAGGCCGAACGGAGATAACTCCATGTTCGACCTCATTTTTCAGGGCGCCCAGGCCTGGAACCAGGTGGGCTTTTTCATTGGCGCGTTGTTTTGCCTTGGCATCGGCGGCCTCATCCTCGGCAATTCATTGTATTGGCGCGTGCACGCGCCGCGCGCGCAGGGCACCGTCATCGGCGTGATCGCCAATGGCGGCACCTATACGCCGGTGTACCGCTACACTTTGGCGGACGGGCAAAGCCATGTCGCAAAGTCGGACACCAGCTCCGGCTGGGTGCGCGGCAAGGAAACCGGCCGCGTCGTCCCGTTGATGATCGCCCCGCACAATCCGGAGCAGGCGTGCGACGCCGGGAGTTATTTGTTCGATCTCGTCGGCCTCGTGTTTGCCGGGATCGGCGTCCTGCTTGGTTATGTCGCGCTCACCGCTTTTCCGGTCACGCGCATGACGTGGATCATCGCCGCCGCCATGCTCATTTATCTTGGCGAGCGCGCCCATCGCATTTTCATTCCGAAGGGGCAGCGCCCGTCCATCGAGGAATGGCGGAAGCAGCATTTCGGGAAGACGACGGTCGATCTCGCCGACGTCAAGCCGATCGAGACAATCATTTCGGCGCCCGAGGCAGCGCAGGCGCGGGTGAAGCAGGCGCAGAGCTACAAGACGGTTGTCCCGATCCTCGCCGCCGTCGCCGTGCTTCTGCTCGGCATCGGCGTCTACCAGAGCATGAAGATCAGCCGGCTTGAAGCGCAGGGCCTGCGCGCGCAAGGGCAGGTGGTGCGCCTGAACAGCGAGCATGGTTCCGGCAGCAGCGGCACCACATATTATCCGGTGGTGCGGTTTCGCACGGCGGGGAATTCGACGGTCGAATTCAAGGACAGCGTCGGCAGCAATCCGCCCAGCCATCGCACCGGCGACAAGGTGACCGTGCTCTATCTGCCCGGCGACCCGCAGCGGCAGGCGATCATCGACCGCGGCTTTCTGCTGAACTGGCTCATTCCCGGCGATCGTGTTCCTGTTCGCCGCAGGTCTCGCGATGCTCTGCATTACGTTGCGGAGGCAGATGAAGGTGGCGGTGGTGTAGGGCGGCGACGTTATACCACTCACCGCCGACGCGGCTCCGGCTTGGTCAGCGCCTCTGCCACGCTGTGCGGACGCCGCGCGCCGATGACCTGGGCGGTGCATTTCTGGTCGACCGGGCAGTAGACGGTGCAATCGGTGCCGGGGCCGCCCTGGCAGTTGGTGCCGCACCCGATACTCTTGGCGTCCTGCGAGAACTTGCCGCCGGCCTTGTGCGCAGGCGTCCTTGAGTTGCTCGGCGCTCGTTTTGGGTAAAGTGGACTTCTTCGGCGAGCGCCGCGCCGCTGAGCGCGAGAACGCAGGCCAGAATGAGGAACGATATCAGGTGTCGCACGGCTGACTCCCTTGGTACTTCCTTGGGTCACGCCGCCCCTCTGCATTATGTCACAGCCTGCGCGCGGGGGAAGCGCGGCCCCGAATTCAGCGATATCGCCTGTAAACTTCAGGATATCGGCTTTGTAGTTCCGATTCTTCCCAATGCTTGCCGTGTATTTTTGGCGCTTTCGTCTTGGCAGGGCGCATCGGTTTGCCGGCCCTGTTCTCATAGGCAATTGCAGGCGCAAATAACAATCCTTCCGCCTGCGTTTCCTCTCCCGAAGGCACATGGGCAGAAAGTTTTGTCACGTCCTTGAGTGCCAGTTGATAAACGGCCTGCCCCTGCAAAATAATCCATGGCCGGAACGCTTCAAACGCATCATCCGAGCAGCCGCCCTGCGCCAGATACGCCACGGCCCAGATATCCCAATGGTAAAGCTCCGCCATTTTTTGCTGCAGGAGCTTATGGAATTTCCCGATTTCGGTTGCTTTAAACAATTCCAGTTCGGCGATCAGCAATTCGATCTGCTCGGCGGAGGATGAAGCATTTCGCTTTGGTCTTTTCGATGATGTCCCAAAAGCAGCTTTCGTCCATCGATCGATCAATCGGCTTGGGCAAGGCCTTGCCCTTTTCTTCCTTTTCGATCCTCGCCAGGTCATCGTTTAATTTTTGTGCTTCCTGCGCTTCTCCCAATTGAAGCATCATACTCCCGCACTGTTTTCAGCGTGCCGAGAATCCGGACTTTGGCTCTGGCGGTGGCTTCCGACACGGTGTCAGAAACAACAGGCGATGCTTTGTATTGCCAAAAGTGTATTTTTTGCTTGGCAATGACGCCGTGCCAAAGCCGCTTTAAACGGCGAACATCTTTTTTCCGGACAAGGGCATCGCTTAAGTCCAGCAGAAATTTTCCATTCCCGAGCTCCCAATTGAATGTCAGGAGATAGGCGACCAGCGCGTCATAGGCCTGCTGCCGATAATACTGGTCGAGAATGGTTTGTTGGGCTTTATCATGGCCTCTGATGACAGGCGTTCCGTCCGACAATGTATCGCGGACACCGAATTGCTCCAGATATCTCTCGATATCTTTTTCCACATTGGAAAATGTCGGCTTGAATTCATCCATGTCATCGTCTCGCCAGGTGCACCCGAGAGCCGCGGCGAAAATATTATCGACAGACAAATCCTAACGTTTCGCGAAACAGGTCCTTCAAACCCGCTCGACAAAGCTATCCACCACGCGCTTTTCGCCAGCCTTGTCGAAGGCAATGGTGAGCTTGTTGCCGTCCACGGCCACCACGTTGCCGTTGCCGAATTTCTGGTGAAACACGCGGTCGCCGGCGGTGAAGGATGACGCCGTGCCGGTGGATTTCGCCACCAGCTCGCCTTCGATGACGAGAGGCTTGCCCAGCTTCACCGTCTTCCGGCGCGCGGTGCTGCCCGCCTTCTCCTTGAGCGGCGGGATGTCTTCCGCATCGGCATCGTCATCGTAAACGCCATCCGGCACGTAGCGCGGCTGGCCGTTCTCGGAGAAACCGCCTTTGCCCTTGCGCGCCTGTGCGCGCTGCCAGCCCGGCGTGGTGTAGCTCGAGCCGAAGGAATTCATCTCGTCGAAGCGCGAGGCGCCATAGCCCGACATGCCGAAGCCGCCGGCGCCGCCCGTGGCCTCCTTCACCTCCACATTCGCCTCCGGCAGCTCATCGAGGAAGCGCGAGGGGATGGTCGAGGTCCACATGCCGTGGATGCGCCGGTTGGTGGCGAAATAGATGCGCGCGCTTTTTCTGGCGCGCGTCAGCCCGACATGGGCGAGGCGGCGCTCTTCCTCGAGCCCGGCGCGGCCGGTCTCGTCGAGCGAGCGTTGATGCGGGAACAGGCCTTCCTCCCAGCCGGGCAGGAACACGGTGTCGAATTCCAGCCCCTTGGCGGAATGCAGCGTCATGATGTTGACGGCCTGCTCGGCCTCGGCGCCCTCGCGGTCCATCACCAGCGAGATGTGCTCGAGGAAGCCCTGCAGGTTCTCGAATTCCTCCATGGAGCGCACCAGCTCCTTGAGGTTTTCCAGGCGGCCGGCGGCGTCGGCGGAACGGTCCTTCTGCCACATGTCGGTGTAGCCGCTCTCGTCGAGCACGATCTCGGCCAGCTCCGTGTGCGGCATCGAGTCTTTCTTCTCGCGCCAGCGCTCGAAGGAGGCCATCAGGTCGCGCAACGCGAGGCGTGGCTTCGGCTTCATCTCGTCGGTGGCCGACATCACGGCGGCTGCTTCGCTGAGCGGGATGCGTTTCTTGCGCGCGAAGTCGTGCAGCATCTGCAGCGTGGCGTCGCCGAGGCCGCGCTTGGGCACGTTGACGATGCGCTCGAAGGCGAGATCGTCGGCCGGCTGCGCGATCACGCGCAGGTAGGCCAGCGCATCGCGGATTTCGGCGCGCTCGTAGAAGCGGGGGCCGCCGATCACGCGATAGGGCAGGCCGAGCTGGATGAAGCGGTCTTCGAATTCGCGCATCTGGAACGAGGCGCGCACCAGAATGGCGATCTCGTCGAGCGGGTGATCCTCGCCGCGCTCGCGCGCGTCGCGCTGCAGCTGCTCGATTTCCTCGCCGATGGTGCGGGCTTCTTCCTCACTGTCCCAGCCGCCGGTGACCTGCACTTTTTCGCCGAGCACATCTTCGGTGCGCAGCGTCTTGCCGAGCCGGCCTTCGTTGTGCGCGATGAGGTGGCTCGCTGCTGCCAGGATGTGTCCGGTGCTTCTGTAATTTCGTTCGAGGCGGATGACCTTGGCGCCCGGAAAATCGTGATCGAAGCGCAGGATGTTATCGACCTCCGCCCCGCGCCAGCCGTAGATCGACTGGTCGTCATCGCCGACGCAGCAGATGTTTTTCGGGTGGCGGGGTGCTGCGTGCCGGGCGTGCGATGGTACAGTGTCGTCTTGCCGTCGTTCCGGGACGCCGCGAAGCGGCGGGCCCGGTAATCCGATACCTCCCGGTGCTCGGTTGACTGCGACCCTCTCGCTCAGCGGCGTGGCGCGGCGCTTGACGGCGAGAGCGCGGTGCCCGCCTGATCGGGGTCACCGGGACTCGCGACTGCGCGGCTGGCCCGGTGATGACTGCGCCAACAACTTCAGCCACAAATACTGCGCGACGTTCGTGTCCTGATACTCATCCACCAGAATGAACTTGAAGCGCTCCTGAAAGGTGCGCAGCACATCCGGGTTCTGGCGGAACAGCCGGATGTTCTCCAGCAGCAAGTCGCCGAAGTCGGCGGCGTTGAGCGTCTTCAGCCGCTCCTGGTAGGCCATGTAAAGTTTCTTGCCCTTGCCGTTGGCGAAGCTCGCGGCCTCGCCGGAGGGCACGTTCTCGGGCGTGAGCCCGCGGTTCTTCCAGCCGTCGATCAGCATCGCGAGCACGCGCGCGGGCCAGCGCTTCTCGTCGAGCTTCTCGGCCTCCAGGATCTGCTTCATCACGCGGATCTGGTCGTCGGTGTCGAGGATCGTGAAATTGCTCTTCAGCCCGACCAGCTCGGCGTGCCGGCGCAAAATCTTCACGCCGATCGAGTGGAAGGTGCCGAGCCACGGCATGCCCTCGACGATCTGCCCGACCATCTGACCGACGCGGTTCTTCATCTCGCGCGCCGCCTTGTTGGTGAAGGTGACGGCGAGGATCTGGCTCGGGTGCGCGCGGCCGAGATTGAGGATGTGGGCGATGCGCGTGGTGAGCACGCGGGTCTTGCCGGTGCCGGCGCCGGCCAGCACCAGGACGGGGCCGTCCAGCGTTTCCACCGCCTCGCGCTGCTCCGGGTTGAGGTCGGCAAGATAGGGCGTCGGCCGGGCGCCGAGCGCGCGCGCGGCAATGCCGCCCGCAACAGGTTGCGGGCTCAATGGCGCAGGGTCGTTACGCGGCGTAGTTTATGGGCTCGGCCATGTTGTCCGGTTGAGGGGCGGCTTTTGCCGCCGGATCGATTCTTTCCATAGCAAAGATGGCATCCGCAGGTGCCATTTTCGAGGCCGGAGGTACACTTGTGTGCTCCCGACCACCGAATTAGCGTGATTTTTCCAGTCTGTTTTGAACAACTTATGGGGGAATTGACGTGCGACTGAAGGACAAGGTGGCGCTGGTCACCGGCGGCGGCCGCGGCATCGGCCGCGATATCGTTCTGGCCTATGCCCGCGAGGGCGCCCATGTCGTCGTCAATGACGTCGATCCCGCGACCGCCGCAAGCACGGCCAAGGACGCCGCGGCATTCGGCAGCAAGAGCCTTGCAGTGGCCGCCGATGTTGCCAAATCCGCCGACATCACGCGGCTCGTCGACACCATCATCAAGGAGCGCGGGCGCATCGACATCGTGGTCAACAACGCCATGAAGATCGTGCCGGGAAAACTGGAAGCGCTGCCGGAAGAGGCCTGGGACACCACGGTGAATATCGGCCTCAAGGGCGCGTTCCTCGTCAGCCAGGCGGCGGCGAAACACATGATCGCGCAGAAGTCGGGCGTCATCGTCAACATCGCCTCCATCGCGGGCCTGTTTCCCTACAACTGGGCCGGCGCCTACAGCGTGGTGAAAGCCGGGCTGATCATGCTGACGAAATTGCAGGCGATGGAGTGGGCGCCTTACGGCATCCGCGCCAATGCGATCACGCCGGGCTACATCCGCACGCCCGGCACCGAGGCAATGTATGCCGATCCGGAAATCTACGAAGGCCGCCGCAAGGGCGTGCCGATGGGCCGCGTCGGCTCCGGTGAAGACATCGCGGGGCCGGCGATGTTTCTCGCGTGCGATAAATCGCAATACACCACCGGCAGCGTGCTCGGCGCCGATGGCGGGCAGGCGGTCGGCTATTTCCTCACGGTGCCGGGGCGGCGGTTCTCGGGTGGCAGGATTGATTAGGTTTGCGCTTATCCCAAATCTCCGTTCGTCCCCGCGAAAGCGGGGATCCAGGAGCGACACACCCAGTCGGAAATTATTTGCTCTGGGTCCCCGCTTGCGCGGGGATGAGCGGGAAAGCTGGGTGAAAGGATTGATTGACGATTGGGCCGGGTGGAACTGCGATTAATCGTGGTCTGTGGCGAAATTGCCACATATACCCAAATTGCGGATATTTGCGCCACAGCCGCGTGTGACAAAACGGCGTGCTGATATAAATGCATCGGAATAAATGTGGGGCCGCTCAATGAAACGCTTGTCCGTTGCGCTGATTGCGACTTGTGCCGTCATCAGTTTCACTCACGCCGCATTTGCAGCTGATTTACCAAGAAAAGCTCCTGCCGCGCCGCTGCCGCCAACGTATAATTGGACAGGCTTTTACATCGGCGGTTATTACGGCACCGCCATCGGCAGCCAAACTGGCAGCACCCCCACCACTGTGAGCGGCAGCCATCCGGGTCAGACGAATGTAAACAAGTACGGGGTCGTGGGCGGCCTCACGGCCGGCTACAATTGGCAATTTGCTCCGCATTGGCTGGTCGGCCTGGAAGGCGAATTCGGATATCTCGGCATTAGCCGCTCGAACCTCGAGTTTAATGACGTCATGAATGTCGGCCTCAGGACCGACTGGTATGGCACCGCGCGGGGCCGCATTGGTTACGTCACCGGACCATCCTTGCTCTATGCCACTGGCGGTGGCGCGTTCTTGCACAGCCGGGATGAATTTGGCGGGACGGGGATTTTGGGCACCGTACCTTCGACCTTCAATTCAAGAACGACGGCGAGTTGGACTGCCGGCTACGGAGTCGAAACCAAATTGACGCGGGCTTGGTCCGCGAAGACGGAATATCTGTTCATTGACGGTGGCGACAGCAACGACTTCATCGCAAATCCACGCGGAGCCATCGGCGTACCGTCGAGCTTCGACCACGGCTATCATCTTGTTAAGACCGGGTTGAACTACAAGCTCGGTGAGTCCGAGAGCTTCTTTGCGTTCATAAATGCGCCGATGCTGCCGTCGGATCATGACTGGCGCGGCCTTTACGTCGGCGTCAACGTTGGCGGCGGCCAGTCTCTCGTCCACACCAAGCAGACGGGCGCCTTCCCCGGCGAGACTGACATCAATGGCACCGGTTTCGCCGCCGGCGGCCAGGTCGGTTACAATTTTACCGGCGTCCTGATGCCCAAATTTTTTGCCGGTGTCGAAGGCGACATCGGCTCGCTGCGCGTGCGCGCGCAGATGAGTGATTGGTTCGACGAAGAGGCCAAGTTCACCGCGAATACCGACTGGTACGCCACACTTCGCGGCCGCTTCGGCATCAATACCGGCCCGGCGCTTATTTACTTCACTGCGGGTGGCGCATGGGTACACCTGACGGACGGTTTCCCACCGGCATTCGGCTTTGGTGGCGACGTGACAACCAGGACCGCAGGTGGCTGGACGATCGGCGGCGGTACCGAAGTGGCGCTCGATGCGCACTGGTCGGCGCGTGTGGAGTCTCTCTATATGGACGTTGGCAACCAGACCCACTTCATTTTTCCGGCGCCGACCACGTTCGGTGCTGAATTCAAGAACCGCTTCCAGGTCGTGCGCGCCGGGTTGAATTATAAGATCTGGTAAAGCGCGCTTCGCAAAAAGCTGCCCATCGCAAAAACCCCGGGATGTTGTTCCGGGGTTTTTCTTTAGCCAGCGAATTTTCCGATGTCCGCATGCAGCACTCTCAGCGTCATGCCCGGTGATGACAGAAGAACCGGAGAGGTCGGCGGTTTTTGGGTGGCGGGATTGATTGACAGCATTTGTCATTCCGGGGCCGGCCGAAGGCCGGAACCCGGAATCCAGAAAAGCTCTCGGAGTTTGGGTCTGGATTCCGGGTCCGGCGCGTTCGCGCCGTCCCGGAATGACGAGAAAAATGTGCCGCGCGGCCTCAGTGTGATGACTGAAGAAATGGAGCCTAAGGCTTCTCCGCCTCCATCTCCAGCGGGTGCGCCTTGCGGCCGCCGCGCTCGATCGAGGTCGGCGCTTCGTCGCGCTCGATCAGATGCCTGGCGAGATCGAGGCAGCGCTTGGTCAGCATGGCCGCGCCCTCGGCGAGATCCTTGGAGTTCGCGCACGATCTCGACATTGCGCTCCATGTCCTCGTGCGACCAGCCGCGCGAATGCGCGATGTAGGGAAATTGCGGGAAGATAAATCCGAGCTCGGCGAAGAAGCCGAGCATCTGCCCGGCGACCGACTGGATGTTGTCCTGTCCGCCGACAATGATGAAGCCGGCGACCTTGTTGCGGATCAGCACGAGGTCGCGGATCGTCACCGCGTTCTGCACGCAGTTGAGCCGCTCAGCCATCTTGAAATAAAGCGACGACGCCGCGCCCCAGCGGATCGGCGTCGAGATGATGATGGCGTCGGCCCAGTGCACCAGCGCTTCGTAGACCTGGTCCATCTGGTCGGCGGAATCCATCTGCGTGATCGAGCACGGCCAGGTGCAGGCATGCGCCGATTTCGAATAGTAGCCCTCGCAATTGCGGAACTTGAGATCGTTGAGCCGGATCAGCCGCGTCTCGGCGCCGAGCGCGGCGCCCTCTTTCAAGGCGTGATTGAGCAGGTGGTCCGAACCGGAAAAGCGCGGGTGTTCGCCATCCATCGCCGTTGTCGCGATGCCGGCGAGCCGCAGCGGCCCGGCCGCGCGCTCGACTTTGCGGGCAAGCGGATGCGGATCGTGCGGCGCCTTGGTGCGCTTGGTGGCGGCCGCGACATTAACGAGCAGGCGGCCGTTCTCGACCTTGACCGGATAAGACGGAACGCGGTCGGCCTCGAAACCAGGTTCGCCAAGGCCGCTGCAGCGGTGGAATTTCCAGTTGTGCCAGGGGCAGACGATGTATTCGCCGTCGAGTGAGCCTTCGCCGAGCGGGCCGCCGACATGGTTGCAGACGTTCGACACCACGCCGAACGTGCCGTCCTTGAACGATATCGCCAGTTCCCGCTGCGCCACGGTGACGTGTCGGAGCGGGGTTTGCGACAGTTCGTCGGTGGCGCCGACGTCGACCCAGTTTTCATCTCCAGCCATGACCGTCCTCCGGGATTACATCGCCGTTTTCGGCATGAGTATTTCACTGATCGCTTCGCGCGGAATGTCGATGCCCGCCGGCGTGCCCGGCGGCAAAGGCCGCGGATCGACTTCCAGCAGGCCGCGGTTGATCCGCACGCGATAGGTGGCGAGTTTCTCCGTGAATGGCGGCGGCGCGCAACCGTCCCGCAAGCGGTATTGATAGCCGTGCCACGGGCAGGTGACGCAGCCATCGATGATGCGGCCTTCGCCGATCGGGCCGTTCTGGTGCGCGCAGAGATTGGTGAGCGCGCCGATTTGCGTGCCGTCACGGAACACCGCGATGCGCTCGCCGCCGGGCGCCGCGACAATGCGCGCGCATTTATCGGGGATCGCGTAAGGCGGGCCGACCGCGATCCAGCCGTCAGCGTTCAGGGCGTTGCCTCTGTCGCCGGTGCGCTCGCGCCAACCCGCAATAATATGCAGCACGGCAACGCTGCCGGCGCCGCCCACCAGCATCAGCGGAATGAGCATTGTCCCTTCGCCTTGCATGATGCCGAGCGCGACGTGCATGACCACCAGCGCGTAGGCGACGTAAAGCGCCATGTGCAGGCTCTTCCAGATGCGCGGCGTCAGGAACGCGAGCCAGAAATCATGGCTGGTGGCGGCCATCAGGAACAAAATGAGCAGCGCGCCGATCCCCAGCGCCTTGAACGGGAAGCCGATGAACTTGCCGTAGTCTTCCCATTTCGTCAGCTCGGCGCCGAGATTGGGCAGATTGTGCTGCGCGATGTACCAACTCAGCAAAAAGCCGACATGCACCAAAGCGATGATGAATGTCAGCACGCCGAAATGGCGCCGGTTGTAGAGCAGCGGCCGGAAGCGCGGATTGAGTCGCGCCAGCGGGCCGATGCACAAGATCACCGTCAGCATCAGAAAGGCGCAGGTGCCGGTGGCGCGGATGCCGATGTCGATGGCTTCGAGATGGTCCTTCGGCGGATGCAGCCGCCAGTGCAGCGCCACGAACACCGCGAGGAAGAAGGCGACAGCGCACGCCAGGATGCCGTCGTAGACGAGCTTGTCCTGGTTCCACTGCACCGCGCGGAAGCCGACGCTCATCGGTGGTCTCCGGTCATGCGGTTCACGGCGGCGGCAGCACGCGCAGTATCAGCGCGAGCGAAAAGCCGAGCGCGAGCGCCAATGTAAGAACCGGCCAGAGCAACCGGTGCGTCGTTCGGTGGGCCCGCCTCATGCGGTCCTGCGTGATTTCAACCAGCGCACCAGCACGTAAGGCCAGAGCGCGGCGGCGCCCGGCAACACCAGGATGCGGGCGCCGATGGTCATCGAATAGGGCAGGACTTGCGTCACGCCGAAGCTGACGAAGGCGACGGCCGTCACGATGCCGAGCAGGGCGTAGAGGCCAAGGGCGTAGAGAAGGCCGTGGAGCAGGACCATGAAAATCGCCGCGCATCCGTTGTCGCTGGCGGACAGCGTCGGGCAATTTGCTCCGCTAAAACAAGGGTGGGGTGGGTGGTGTACCGCGGCTGGATAACGAGCTTGCACTCCGTCATTCCGGGGCGCCGGCCTCCGCGAAGGCCGGAACCCGGATCCACGACTAAGATGACTCGGAGCCCGTGTCTGCGATTGCGCGGGTCCGAGCGCGTCGGGAGCGCCGTCCCGGAATGACGCCGAGCGAGTGTGCCGCGGCTACTTCGCGCCCTCCGCCTTGTACTCCTCGCGCTTGCTGTTCGCGATCTTGATCAGCGCTTCTGCCGCCTTGCGGTCCTCTTTCAGGAAGGCAGCAAATTCGGCCGGCGTGTCCGGCGCCGCGACCACCGCCTGATGATTTAGGTAGTCGACGAATTTCGGGTCGCTGAACAATTTGACGAATACGCCGTTGATCTTGTCGACGAGCGCGGGCGGCGTGCCTTTCGGCGCGGCAAGTCCCCACCAGCCCTGGCCCGGATAACCACCAAGGCCGGCCTCGGTAAGCGTCGGCACATCAGGCAGCAGCGGCGAGCGCTTGTCGGCCGACACCGCGAGCGCTTTCACATTGCCGGCCTGAATCAATCCGAGGAAATTGCCGATCCCGAAGCGCGTCATCTGCACCTGGTTGGCGGCAAGCGCCTGCGCGGCCGGACCGCCGCCTTTGTAGGGGACGCCGACGATCTTGGTGCCCCACTGGTTGTTGAGCCATTTCAGGTACAGGTCCGGAAACGATCCTTCGCCGAGCGTGGCGTAGTTGAGGCTGTCGGGCTTGGCCTGCGCCAGCTTCTTGAGCTCGGCCACCGAATTCACGCCGAGCGCGGACGACACGAACAGCCCTTCATTGAGAAAGAAGAGACGCGTCACCGGCACCAGGTCGCGGTCGGGATCATAGGGCAGGTTGCTGAACAGCAGCGGATTGTAGGACATCGTGCTGTGATAGATCACGCACAGCGTATAGCCATCGGGCGCGGCCTGCGCGCAGGCCTGCGCGGCGACGATGCCGCTCGCGCCGCCGCGGTTCTCGATGATCAAGGGCTGGCCTAGCCGCGGCTGCAACTCGGCGCCGGCCTTGCGCATGATGACATCAGTGACACTGCCGGCCGCGATCGAGACGATCAACCGGATCGGCCGCTCCGGATAAGTCTGCGCCTGCGCCGAGACGCAACAGCAAGCGACAATGAAGCCGAAAATGAACCTGGCTAACTTTGTCATGTCGTTTCCTTCCCGATGGCTACAGTTTTATTTTTTTCGCTTAAAGTTTCCCGTCGAATGCCGCGGTCGCAAAATCGTCGATCATCGCGTAGCACTGGCGCGCCGCGCCGGGATCGAAGCAGGCGATTCCGGGGACGTCGGATTCGGCCTCGCAAAATGAATGCAGCAGGCCGCCGAAAACCAGCATTTGCCATTTGGCGCCGACCGCTTCCATTTCCGCTTCGAAGGCGTCGCGGTCCTTTTTCGGCACCACCGGATCTTTCGCGCCGTGCATCACGCAAACGGCGGCCTTGATATCGCCGGCTTGGCCGGAAGTAGCGTCAACAAATCGCCGTGCAGGCAAACGACGGCCTGCACATCGGCGCCGGTGCGCGCGAGCTCCAGAACGTTTCCGCCGCCGAAACAGAAGCCCACCGCAACCTGGCGCTTGAGGTCGCCGATTTTTCGTTTCGTGCTCTCGCTGCGCAAGGTATCGAGCGCGGCGGTGATGCGCCGCCGCCGCTCGGGCGCATCGGCCCGCAGGGCATTGGCGAGGGACATGGCTTCGGGCGGGCCGGCGGGAATTTTGCCGCCGCCATACATGTCGGCGACGAAGGCGACATATTTGCTGCCGGCCATGCTGGCCGCGCGCTTGATGGCGTCGTCGGTCACGCCCATCCAGTTCGGCGCCATCAGCATAGAGAGGCCGCGGACCGCTGGCGCGCTCATCGTAAACCAGCGCGCCGGTGCAGGCGGTGTTGCCGGCCTGGTAGTTGATCCGTTCGACTGCCACCTCGTGTCCCCCGCTTTGGCCTTAAAGAAGCATGATTTCCCCGATCGAACCCGCGTCGTATTGCGTGAAGTAGAGACGGCCATTCGACAGAGCCGCGATGCAGCGCGCGCCGCTCGCCGGCGTCGGAATGTCATATTCTCCGATCAGCGCGCCGTCGGGCGCCATGTGGCCGATCTTGTTGGCGAAGTTCTCGGTGCACCAGAGATTGCCGTCGGGGCCCACAGTGACGCCGCGCAAGGATGCGTTCGGCGTCGGAAATTTGAAATCCTGGAATGTGCCGTCACGGCCGAGGCGGCCAAGCGCATTGGCGCCGGTCTCGACGAACCAGATGCTGCCGTCGGGATGCGTGACCATGGCGCGCGGCTGGCTGTCATCCGTGGGAATATTGAACTCACTCACCGCGCCGTCGACGGAGATGCGGCCGACGCGGTTGCCGGCCGCTTCGCTGAACCACAGCGCGCCGTCGCGCACCACGATCGACAGCGGCTTGCTGCCGGGCGTAATGCCGCTCTTGAATTCCGTGATGACGCCGTCGGGCGTGATGCGGCCAACCTGGCTGACTTCTGTTTCGGAAAACCACACATTGCCATCCGGCCCCAGCGCGATGCCGTCCGGCCCGGCATTGTCGGTCGGGACAGGAAATTCGGTGAGCGCGCCGCCGGGTGTCAGGCGGCCGATCTTGTTGGCTTTCTTCTGCGCGAACCACAGATTGCCGTCGCCGCCGAGCGCGATGCCGATCGGTGTTGCGCCTGCGGTGGGGAGTGAAAATTCCTTGAAGGCCGCGGTGCGCGGATCGAAGCATCCGATTTTCGCGGCGCCGCTTTCGCAGAACCACAAATTGCGATCCGGTCCCTCGACACAGATGTAGGGCGCGCTGTCGGCGCTGGGGATGCGGTGTTCGCGGATCTCAATCGCGCGTGCCGCAGGGCGATGCGCTGCAGCTTCTCCGGCAGTCGCTGTCATCGTTGCTCCGTACCGCAATTCAGTACACGCGTACCGCGATCAGGGATGCTATCGGCCGAATTCAAAATGAGTCAATCGCGATGCGGTTGCGACGTTTCCTAGGCGCCCGTGGCCCGGCGGGGTGCGACTTCCGGCGCGGCGTCGACCCGCGGCAATTCGGCAACAGAGCGTTCCTGTAACTGTTTTGTCTTCCAAGAGACGAAGAAATTTCAATTATCGATCAATGCATTTGGCTTGGCGAACTGCTTGAGCACGGACGGATCGTCGATCACGATATCTCGCCCCGAGCTGCGCACGCCGTATTTCGACAACAGGTTCAGATTTCGCGAAAGGTTCTCAGGCGTCATTCCCAGGCGTGACGCAAGCGTGCGCTTGTCAAAAGGTAATTCGACGTTGTGCTGGTTCCCCTGCTCGGAGCCGGCCTGCAGGATCCAGTTCGCAAGGCGCTCTGCGCTGTTGCGCAATTTTTCGTTCTTGAGCGAACGGACGACGCTGCGGTAGCGCTCGGCAAGCTCGCCGACAATCGCACGTGCGAAGGCGGCGTCGCGGCTGAACACATCGCGCACAGTTTGGGCCGGGATCATCAGAATTTGCGCGGGCGCAAGCGTGCGCGCGGACTTCAAATAGACTGCGTCGCGGATCACCGCCGCCAAAATAAAGGTGGTGACGGGGCGGATGATATCGATCGTCGTCTCGTGATGGTCGTGGGTGCCAAACAGTTCCACGGAGCCTTCCACAACGATGTGGAGAAAGTCCGGCAGATCGCCTTCCCGGAGAAGCGTCACGTGCTGCGGAAAACGCTGAAGAAACGCCGCTCGCATGAGTTCGTCGGAATTCGCCTCAGTCATGTCACGGAAGAGAGGCAACGCGCGGATCAGTTTCCGGTCGGTGTCGCGCATACGGGCCTCCAACCCCGCAAGCGGGGTGTTTGAAATCTATATCGCTCAGGCACCGGTTGGCTTGATAATTATCAATTTAAAGAATTACTAAAGTCAAATGGATGGTCAAAACAAGTAATCCGAATTGTCGCGATGTATTACCCGCGCAATTTGATCGACCTCAAAACATTCATCGCGATTCCACGCTTTTGTCGTGCCCGGAATTCTAAAAACGCCACCAGGGACGACACTCCGCCATGTCTGCAAAATCAGGTGCCGCAGTCGCCGGCCAAAGCCGCGCACTCTGGATGTCCACCATTGCCTTTACCGTGTGTTTCGCGGTGTGGACGATCTTCGCCATCATCGGCATCCAAATTAAGAAGAACCTCGGTCTCAACGAGACCCAGTTCGGTTTGCTGGTTGGCACTCCGATCCTGAGCGGGTCACTGATCCGGATCGCGCTCGGCATCTGGACCGACCAATATGGTGGCCGCATCGTCTACACGGCGGTGATGCTGGCGGCGGCCGTCGCCACCTTTTTCCTGACCTGGGCCTCGACCTATCCGCAGTTTCTCATCGCGGCGCTTTTCGTGGGCATCGCCGGCGGCTCGTTCGCGGTCGGCATCGCCTACGTTTCGCGCTGGTATCCGACCGAGAAGCAGGGGACAGCGCTCGGCATTTTCGGCGCGGGCAACGTGGGCGCCGCAGTCACAAAATTCCTCGCGCCATTCGTCCTCGTTGCCTACGGCTGGCAGACCGTTGCCCAGGTGTGGGCCGCCGGCATTGCGATCATGGGGGTCCTGTTCTGGTTTTTCACGTACGACGATCCGGTGCTGGTCGCGCGCCGGGCGCGCGGTGAACGGCCGCGGAGCGCCTGGCTCGAGCTCGAACCGCTCAAGAATGTCCAGGTCTGGCGTTTTGCGCTCTACTACTTTTTTGTCTTCGGTGCGTTCGTCGCGCTGTCGCTGTGGCTGCCGCAATACCTGATCAATGTGTACGGGGTCGACATCAAAAAAGCCGGCATGATCGCTGCCGCGTTCTCTTTCCCCGCGAGTGTCTTTCGTGCCTACGGCGGTCATTTGTCCGATCGCTATGGCGCCCGCACGGTCATGTACTGGACGTTCATGGTCGCTATCGCCTGCACGTTCGTACTCTCGTATCCGCCCAGCGACTATATCGTCCGCACAACAACCGGGCTGCGCACCTTCCACCTCGAAATGGCGGTCGTTCCGTTCACCGTGATCGTGTTTGTGCTTGGTTTCTTCATGGCCCTGGGCAAGGCGGCGGTCTACAAGCACATCCCCGTCTACTATCCGAAAAACGTCGGCGCCGTCGGCGGTCTGGTCGGAATGATCGGCGGGCTCGGCGGCTTCGTGCTGCCGATCGCATTCGGCGCGCTCAATGATCTCACCGGTCTGTGGACCAGCTGCTTCATGCTGCTCTTTGTGCTGGTGAGCGGCGCCTTGCTCTGGATGCATCTTTCCATCCGTCACATGGAAAGTGCCGTGGCCGGGACCGCCCTGGCGAAGCTTCCGCAACTTCCGGAATTTGCGGAAATTCACAAGCCGGCCCATGTCGGCGCATTGTCAGGCGCCGTGCTGACCGATTGGCGGCCGGAAGACAAGAAATTCTGGGATACAACGGGCCGGGCCATTGCCCGCCGCAATCTGTGGGTCTCGATCCCGGCGTTGCTGCTGTCCTTCGCGGTCTGGCAGGTCTGGTCGGTCGTTGTCGCCAAACTGCCGTCGGTCGGGTTCCAGTTCACGACGGATCAGTTGTTCTGGCTCGCGGCTTTGCCGGGAATATCCGGCGCCATTCTGCGCATCTTCTATTCCTTCATGGTGCCGATCTTCGGTGGTCGGCTGTGGACCACGGTTGCAACCTGGTCGCTCATGATCCCGGCGATCGGAATCGGCTATGCGGTGCAGAATCCAAATACGCCCTATTTCGTCTTTCTCGCGCTGGCGCTGCTATGCGGTCTTGGCGGCGGCAACTTTGCGTCGTCGATGGCCAATATCTCGTTCTTTTTCCCACGCTCCGAAAAGGGCAACGCGCTCGCGCTCAATGCCGGCCTTGGTAATCTGGGCGTCAGCGTCGTGCAGTTCCTGGTGCCGATCGTCATCACCGCCGGCGTTTTCGGCTGGTTCGGCGGCGATCCCGCGATGGTGAAGGGCCCGGCCGGCCAGACGCCACTTTGGCTGCAAAACGCCGGCTTTATATGGGTGCCATTTATCGCGGCGAGTGCTTTCGCCGCATGGTTTGGCATGAACGATATTGCTTCGGCCAAAGCATCGTTCAGCGAACAGGCTGTCATATTCCAGCGCAAGCATAACTGGCTGATGTGCTGGCTCTATACCGGGACCTTCGGTTCTTTCATCGGCTATTCGGCGGGCTTCCCGCTGCTGGCAAAGACTCAATTCCCGGCGGTCGACGCTTTGCCCTTCGTCTTCGTCGGTCCACTGGTTGGCGCGCTGTCGCGCTCGGCGACGGGCTGGATCTCGGATCGCTGGGGCGGCGGCCGCGTCACCTTCTGGGTCTTCCTGCTGATGATGACCGGTGTCGCGGGGGTGCTCTATTTCCTTGGCATCAAGGATCAGCCGAACGCGTTCTGGGGCTTCTTCGCGATGTTCCTGCTGCTGTTCTTCGCAACAGGCGTCGGCAATGCATCGACGTTCCAGATGATCCCCAACATCATGCGCAAGGAAATACCGCGTCTGATGCCGAAGCTCACGAAAGACGAGCATCTGCGGCAGGCGGAAAAAGAATCCGCTGCCATCACGGGCTTTACATCGGCGATCGCCGCGTTTGGCGCGTTCTTTATTCCGAAATCGTATGGCTCGTCGATCGCCCTGACCGGTGGCGTCGAGTTCGCGCTGTGGGGATTCTTTGTCTTCTATATCAGCTGCGTGTTGATCACCTGGGCGTTCTACACGCGCCGTGGTGGGCTTCTCTATGACGTCGAACGCCGATCATCGAAACCGCGGAGTATGGCTTCCGCTGCAGCGCCGGCAGAATGAGGGGACCATGAGCCATTTTCTTGATCGCTTGACCTTCTTCACCCGTCCCGGCGAGGCGTTCTCGGACGGCCACGGCATCACAACGCGGGAAGACCGTCGCTGGGAAGACGGTTACCGCAAGCGCTGGCAGCACGACAAGATCGTGCGCTCGACGCATGGCGTGAACTGCACCGGCTCGTGCTCTTGGAAGATTTACGTCAAGGGCGGAATCGTTACATGGGAAACGCAGCAGACCGACTATCCACGCACGCGTGCCGATTTGCCGAACCACGAGCCGCGTGGATGCGCGCGCGGCGCCAGCTACTCCTGGTACCTGTATTCTGGGAACAGGGTAAAATATCCGCTCGTCCGTTCGCGCCTGCTCAAGTTGTGGCGCGAGGCGCGGGTGCTGATGAAGCCGGTCGCGGCCTGGAAGTCGATCGTCGAAAATCCCGAGAAGCGGAATGCCTATGTCAGCAAACGCGGCCTCGGCGGCTTCGTCCGATCGACCTGGGATGAGGTCAATGAACTGATCGCGGCGGCCAACGCCTACACGGTCAAGACCTACGGACCGGACCGCGTGTTCGGCTTCTCGCCGATCCCGGCGATGTCGATGGTGAGCTACGCCGCTGGCTCGCGCTATCTGTCGCTGCTCGGTGGCGTGTGCATGTCGTTTTACGACTGGTATTGCGACCTGCCGCCGGCCTCGCCGCAGACCTGGGGCGAGCAGACCGACGTGCCGGAATCGGCCGACTGGTACAATTCCGGATTTCTGATCCTGTGGGGCTCGAACGTACCGCAGACGCGCACGCCAGACGCCCATTTCTATACCGAGGCTCGCTACAAGGGCGCCAAGAGCGTGGTGATCTGCCCGGACTATTCCGAGGCGTCAAAATTCGCCGATCTGTGGATCTCGCCCAAGCAGGGCACCGATGCCGCGCTCGGCATGGCCATGGGCCACGTCATTCTGCGCGAATTCCATGTCGATCGGCAGGCCAAGTATTTCCAGGACTATGCCCGCCAATACACCGACATGCCGATGCTGGTGCGGCTGGTGAAGCAGGGCGAGCACTACGTGCCGGAACGCTTCCTGCGCGCGTCGGACTTCGTGCAGGGATTGAATGAGGCCAATAATCCCGAGTGGAAGACCGTCGCCTACGACGAGACCAGCGGCGAGGTCGTGGTGCCGCGCGGGTCGGTCGGATTCCGTTGGGGTGAGAAGGGCAAGTGGAGTCTCGAGGAGCGGACGTCACAGGGCGTGGATACCAAGCTTCGACTCTCGCTGGCGGCCGTCAAGGACAAGGTCGCCTCCGTCGGTTTCCCGTATTTCGGCAATCGCGAACACGATCATTTCCTCGGCACTGATCATCCGGGCGTGCTGGTGCGCAATGTGCCGGCCAAGACGCTGCAATTGGTCGAAGGTGAGACGCTGGTCGCGTCGGTCTACGATCTCTTTGTCGCCAACTACGGCGTCGATTGTGGGCTTGGCGGCGAGCACCTCGGCAAGAGCTACGATGATGTCGAGCCATATACGCCGGCCTGGGCAGAGAAAATCTCAGGCGTGCCGCGCGACCAGATCATCACCACGGCGCGCGAGTTCGCGCTCAACGCGGAGAAGACCAAAGGCCGCTCGATGGTGATCGTCGGTGCCGGCCTGAACCACTGGTACCACATGGACATGAACTACCGCGGCATCATCAACATGCTGGTGATGTGCGGGTGCGTCGGCCAGTCGGGCGGCGGCTGGTCGCATTACGTCGGCCAGGAAAAGCTGCGCCCGCAAACAGGATGGCTACCGCTCGCCTTCGCTCTCGACTGGGGCCGCCCGCCGCGACAAATGAATTCGACCTCGGCTTTTTATGCGCACACCGACCAATGGCGTTATGAGACGCTCGACGTGTCGGAAGTGCTGTCACCGACCGCGCCCGCGGGTCCGTGGGACGGTGCGCTGATCGACTACAATGTGCGCGCCGAGCGCATGGGCTGGCTGCCGTCGGCGCCGCAGCTTGAGACTAATCCGCTGGAAGTGTCGAAGCGCGCCGCCGCCGCGGGCGGCGAGGCCAAGGATTATGTCGCCAAGGCTTTGAAGTCCGGCGAGCTCAAATTGGCATGCGATGACCCGGACAATGCGAAGAATTGGCCGCGCAACATGTTCATCTGGCGCTCCAATCTTTTGGGTGCATCCGGCAAGGGCCACGAGTATTTCCTCAAACATCTGCTCGGCACCAAGCACGGCGTCATGGGCAAGGATCTTGGCCAGGACGGCAAGAAGAAGCCGTCCGACGTCGTCTGGCACGATCAGGCGCCTGAAGGAAAGCTCGACCTGCTGGTCACTCTCGACTTCCGCATGTCAACGACCTGCATGTATTCAGACATCGTTCTGCCAACTGCGAGTTGGTACGAAAAGAACGATCTCAACACGTCCGACATGCATCCCTTCATTCATCCGCTGACTTCGGCCGTCGATCCGGTCTGGGAGGCGCGCAACGATTGGGACATCTATAAGGGCATCGCCAAGGCATTCTCGCAGGTCGCGCCGGAAGTGCTCGGCGTCGAGAAGGACGTGGTGTTGACTCCCATCATGCACGACTCGCCCGGCGAGATCGCGCAGCCATTCGGCGTGAAGGACTGGAAAAAGGGAGAGATCGATCCGATCCCCGGCAAGACCATGCCGTCGGTCACGGTGGTCGAGCGCGACTACCCCAACCTCTACAAGCGGTTCACGTCGCTCGGACCACTGATGGCCAAGCTCGGCAACGGCGGCAAGGGCATGAGCTGGAATACCGAGCACGAGGTCGAGTTCCTCAAGAAGCTCAACGGCGAGGTGACGGAGGAGGGGACGACCAAGGGTCTCGCGCGAATCAATTCTGACATCGATGCATGCGAAGTCATCCTCAGTCTTGCGCCGGAAACCAACGGTGAGGTCGCGGTTAAGGCCTGGACCTCGCTGGAAGGTTTTACCGGGCGCGAACACACGCATCTCGCCGTTCCAAAAGAGGATGAGAAAATCCGCTTTCGCGACGTTGTGGCGCAGCCGCGCAAAATTATTTCGTCGCCAATCTGGTCGGGATTGGAGTCGGAAAAGGTCTGCTACAACGCCGGCTATACCAACGTTCACGAACTCATTCCGTGGCGGACGCTGACCGGCCGTCAGCAGCTCTACCAGGATCATCTGTGGATGCGCGCGTTCGGCGAAGGCTTTTGTGTCTACCGTCCGCCCATTGATACCAAGTCGGTCAATTCGGTCATCGATCGCAAGCCGAACGGCAATGATGCAGTCGTGCTCAACTTCATCACGCCGCACCAGAAATGGGGCATCCACTCGACCTATACCGACAATCTGCTGATGCTGACGCTGTCGCGCGGTGGGCCGATCGTGTGGATCAGCGAGATCGACGCCAAGAAGGCCGGCATTGTCGACAATGATTGGATCGAGGCGTTCAACACCAATGGCGCTTTGGTTGCGCGCGCCGTGGTCTCGCAACGCGTCAAGCAAGGCATGTGCATGATGTATCATGCGCAGGAAAAGATCGTGAATGTGCCAGGCTCCGAGATGACCGGCCAGCGCGGCGGCATCCACAATTCGGTGACCCGCGCGGTGCTCAAGCCGACCCATATGATCGGCGGCTACGTTCAGCAGTCCTACGGCTTCAACTATTACGGCACGGTTGGCTCCAACCGTGACGAATTCGTCGTCGTCCGCAAAATGGCAAAAGTCGACTGGCTCGACACGCCGACGCCCGATCAACCCGAACCGCTCACCGTCGCGTCCAAAATGGAGGCCGCAGAATGAGAATCCGTGCGCAAATTGCGATGGTGCTCAATCTCGACAAGTGCATCGGGTGTCACACCTGTTCCGTCACCTGCAAGAACGTGTGGACCAACCGCGAAGGCATGGAATACGCCTGGTTCAACAACGTCGAGACCAAGCCCGGCATCGGCTATCCCAAGGAATGGGAGAACCAGGAGCGCTGGAATGGCGGCTGGCGCCGTAAGAAGAATGGCAAGATCGAGCCGCGCATTGGTTCGAAATGGCGTGTGCTGGCGAACATCTTCGCCAATCCCGATTTGCCGGAAATCGACGACTACTACGAACCATTCACCTTCGACTACGAGCATTTGCAGAAATCGCCGGAAATGACGGCGATGCCGACGGCGCGTCCGCGCTCGCTGATCAGCGGCGAGCGCATGGAGAAGATCGAGTGGGGTCCGAACTGGGAGGAAATTCTCGGCGGAGAATTCTCCAAGCGCTCGAAGGACGTAAACTTCGAAGGCGTGCAGAAGGACATCTACGGGCAGTTCGAAAACACCTTCATGATGTATCTGCCGCGGCTGTGCGAGCATTGCCTCAACCCGGCCTGCGTTGCGGCTTGTCCGTCCGGCGCGATCTACAAGCGCGAGGAAGACGGCATCGTTCTCATCGACCAGGACAAGTGCCGCGGCTGGCGCATGTGCGTGTCCGGCTGCCCGTACAAGAAGATCTATTACAACTGGTCGAGCGGCAAATCCGAGAAGTGCATCTTCTGCTATCCCCGCATCGAGGCCGGCCAGCCGACGGTGTGCTCGGAAACCTGCGTCGGACGCATCCGCTATCTCGGCGTCGTGCTTTATGACGCCGACCGCATCGAGCAGGCGGCGAGCGTGCCGGACGAGCAGGACCTCTACCAGGCACAGCTCGACATCTTCCTCAATCCGCATGACCCGGCGGTGATCGCCCAGGCCCGTGCCGATGGTATCGCCGAGAATTGGCTGGAAGGTGCTCGGCGTTCTCCGATCTATAAAATGGCGATGGAGTGGAAGGTCGCGTTCCCGTTGCATCCCGAATACCGCACGCTGCCGATGGTCTGGTATGTGCCGCCGCTCTCGCCGATCCAGTCGGCGGCGCAGGCCGGCAAGATCGGTCATGACGGCGAGATGCCGGATGTCCGCTCGTTGCGCATCCCGCTCAAATATCTCGCCAACCTGCTCACGGCCGGCAAGGAAGAGCCTGTGGCACTTGGGCTCGAGCGCATGCTGGCCATGCGCGCCTATATGCGCGCCAAGACCGTGGACGGCGTGATCGACGAGGCGATTGCCAAGCGTGTCGGTCTCACCAGTGCGGCGATCGAGGACATGTACCACATCATGGCGATCGCCAATTACGAGGATCGCTTCGTCATCCCGACCGCGCACCGTGAGCTGGGCGAAGACGCGCAAGACCTGCGCGGCTCCTGCGGGTTCTCGTTCGGCAATGGCTGCTCGGGCGGCGAGACCGAAACCAACCTGTTCGGCACGCCTAAAGGCCCAAGAATACGCGGCAAGACTCCGATGGAGGTGGTGTGATGGCGAAAACCTTTAAGGCCTTGTCGCTTTTGCTGAGCTACCCAAGTGCCGAGCTTCAGCAGGCTGTTGGCGAATTGCGCGCGGCGATTGAAGCGGAAGGACTGGTGCCGGCGGCGGTACGGCGTCAGCTCGATGATCTGCTCAACGACATCGCTAGCGGCGATCTCTACGACCTGCAGGAGCGCTATGTCCTGCTGTTCGACCGCACACGCTCGCTGTCGCTCCACTTGTTCGAACATGTCCATGGAGAAAGCCGCGATCGCGGCCAGGCCATGGTCGATCTGCTCACGATGTACGAGGAGCGTGGGCTCGCGGCGGTCAAGAACGAATTGCCGGATTTCCTGCCGCTGTTCCTCGAATTTCTTGCAACGCTGCCGCAGGCAAAGGCGTGCGAGCTGCTCGCCCAGCCGGCTCATATTCTCGCGGCAATGGCCGAGCGCCTGCGTAAGCGCCAAACACCTTACGAAGCGGTGTTCCGCGCGCTGACCGCGCTGTCTTCGGTCAAGCCGAAAGGTGAGGAGGTCTCCGCCCTTCTGGCATTGCCCGATCCGGATCCGCTGGACCTGGCGGCGCTCGACGCCGCCTGGGAAGACGAGCCGGTCAAGTTCGGGCCCGGAGCCGGCGATAGCTGCAAGGATACGCTGATGGCTCACGTCCGCGGGGGATTGCGTCCGGCGCCCGATATGCCGGCGGCAACGCGTACCAACCCGCGCCAGTAAGGAAACGATCATGCGCGAATTGATCACATACGCTGTGTTCGGCTGGTATCCCTACCTCTGTCTGACGGTGTTTCTCCTCGGCAGCTGGTTGCGGTTCGATCGCGAGCAGTACACGTGGCGGAGCGGATCGAGTCAGTTGCTGCGCAAGCGGCAGCTCGCCTGGGGTTCGAACCTCTTCCATATCGGCATTCTGATCATCTTCATGGGCCACTTGGTCGGCCTCCTGACGCCGATCTGGGTGTTTGATTTCCTCGGCATCTCGCACACCTTCAAGCAGTGGCTGGCCATCGACGTCGGTGGTGTCGCCGGCGTGTTCTGCTTCGTCGGCATCACACTGCTGGTGCATCGCCGGCTGTTCGACGCGCGGATCCGCAAGACCTCGTCATTCGGCGATATCGCGATCCTGCTGATGCTGTATGCGCAGCTCATCCTTGGGCTTCTCACTATCACCGTCTCGCTCCAGCATCTCGATGGCCACGAGATGGTGAAGTTCATGGCCTGGGCGCAGGGCATCCTGACCCTGCAGCCGGGCGTCGCCGATCTCGTTGCCGACGCAAACCCGATCTTCAAGGCGCATCTGGTCCTCGGCATGACGATCTTCCTGGTGTTTCCGTTCACGCGTCTCGTCCACGTCTGGAGCGCGCCGATCTGGTATCTCGGCCGGCGCGGCTACCAGGTCGTGCGCAGCGATGGCCGGAGGCCGGCCGCGTCGCGCGCGCGTGCGGTTCCAGCGGAGTAAACGCCATGTCCTGCTCGGTCCATGTGCAATTCCCGGCCGGAAAGCCGGTCACCGTCAGCGTCAACGGCATTGCCATTGCGCGCGACGACATCCAGCGCGAAATGCAGCATCACCCGGCATCCAAACCGATCGCAGCCTGGCAGCAGGCGACGCGGGCGCTGGTGGTCAGGGAATTGCTGCTCCAGCGCGCGAAAGTTCTCGGGCTTACGCCGGAGCCCGATCAGTGATGAGGCCGGTCGCCGCGAAACCGATGACGAAGCCCTCATGCGGGCGGTCGTCGAGCGTGAGGTCGACGGTGTCCGCAGCCAGATGACGAGACGTGCCGGCGTTTCTACGAGCGCAATCAGCGCGCGCTTCCGTTCGCCTGATATTTATGAGGCATCGCACATCCTGTTCGCGGCATTGCCGGACGATAAATCGGCCTTTGCGCAGGCGAAGGCGGACGCCGCCGCCGTGCTTGCGACATTGCGGGACAATCCGGAACTCTTTTGCCGCATTAGCGCGTACCCATTCCACATGTTCGTCAGCGGAGCATGGTGGCAATCTCGGTCAGATCACGCGCGGACAGACGACGCCCGAATTCGAGCAGGCGCTGCTGGCGCTGGCGCCGGGCGCGCTATGTGCCGAGCCGGTCGCGACCCGCTACGGCTTCCACATCATCCGGCTCGACAGGAAACATGACGGCCGCACGCTGCCTTATGAGGTGGTTGCCGACCGTATCGCCGACTATCTCCGCGAAAGCGTGCGCCGGCGTGCGGATGCGCAATACATCGCGCGGCTGGTGACGGCGGCAAAGATCGAAGGAATCGACCTCGCCGGCGCAGACGCGTTGCGCGTGCACTAACGGCTTTGGAATAGGAGCAACGACAATGCTCGGCGATGTTCTGGCCCGGTTGACCGACGAGACGGCCGCGGTTGAAACGATTCTCGGAGCGGGCGACCTGACGCTGCTCACAATGGTCAAGGAACGGGCCGCGGCCGAGGGGCTCGATCTTGCGGCCTGCGTGACACAAACGGTGCAGCGCTACACACATGAAGCATCCGACGAGGAATGGGTGACGCTGCTCGGATTGATGAATCGCGCCAACGATCCGGGGGCGGTTTGCCTCAAGCGCGCATTCGAGCAAGCTCAGCGCGGATAGTCATGAACGCTATTCCTCGCCTGCGGGACTATCGCGGCCCGGCTTTGCTGTCCTACGGCTTCCGGCCGTTCTTCCTGTTCGGGGCGATCTACGCCGGGCTTGCCGTTCTGGCCTGGCTGCCGATCTTCAACGGCGAGCTGAATTTGTGGAGCGCGTTCTCCGCCGTCGATTGGCACGTCCACGAGATGCTCTACGGCTATCTGCCGGCGGTCGTGACCGGCTTTTTGCTGACGGCGATCCCCAATTGGACCGGGCGGCTGCCGATCCAGGGGACGCCTCTGCTCGTGCTGGTGCTGGTTTGGCTGGCGGGCCGTATCTGCGTCACCTGTTCCGCCGAGACCGGCTGGCTGTTGGCAGCGATCGTCGACGTCAGTTTTCTCACGCTGGTCGTCGCTGCGACCGCGCGCGAGATTGTCGCGGGCAAGAATTGGCGAAATCTTCGGGTCGTGGGTCTGGTCACGCTGCTGCTTGCCGGCAATATCGCATTTCACATCGAGGCGCATATCCGGGGCACGGCCGAATATGGCACCCGCGTCGGCATCGCCGTCATCGTGATGCTGATCGTGGTGATCGGCGGCCGCATTGTTCCAAGCTTCACCCGCAACTGGCTGGCGCGCGAGAATCCGGGCCGGCTGCCGGCGCCATTCGCGCGCTTCGATGTTGTGACGATGGCCATTACCGCCGCGGCCCTGGTGCTGTGGGCCGTGCAGCCCACCGGTCAGCTGATTGCCGCAGGCCTCGTCATCGGCAGGGGTGCTGAATATCGTGCGCCTGGCCCGATGGGCCGGGGATCGGACCTGCCGCGACCGGTTGGTGGTCATTCTGCATGTTGGCTACGCATTTGTGCCGGTCGGCTTTCTGCTCGCAAGCGCAGCAGCGCTCGACATCATTGTGTCCAGCGCAGGGGTCCATGCCTGGACAGTCGGGGCGGCAGGGACCATGACGCTCGCGGTGATGACTCGCGCCAGCCTCGGGCATACCGGCAATGCGCTGATCGCTTCGCCGATGACACAAGCGATCTATGCAGCCGTCGTTATTGCGTCACTCGCGCGGGTATATGCTTCATTGGAGCCCGGATGGAGTGACGCGCTGCTCCACGTTACAGCCTTCGCCTGGTGCGTTGCTTTTTTTGGCTTTGCCTTGTCGTTCGGGCCAATGCTCGCAGGCAGCCGTCCGGCAGTACGGCCGACGTGTTAGCAAAGCGTCATTGCCAACCCTGTGCCGACGATCCCGCTGGGGAGTGGCTGGAGTTCCCAACCCACCCGCTCTATGCTAGACAGTCGCTGGTTTTCACCGGTCGCGGAATTCTGAGTTGGACACGCAAGTCATCATTGTCGGCGCCGGCCCGGTCGGGCTCACGCTCGCCATCGATCTTGGCCGCCGCGGCGTGCGCTGCATCCTGCTCGAGCAGAAGGACGCGCCGCAGTTTCTGCCCAAGATGGAGCGGTGCAACGCCCGCACCATGGAGATCTACCGCCGGCTCGGCATCGCGCAGAAAGTCCGCGATGCCGGCTTCCCGCGCGACGTGCCGATGGATGTGTTCATCGTCACCTCGCTGGTCGAACCGCCGCTGCTGCATCTGCCTTATCCGTCGGTCGCACAGGCACAGGCCGAGATTGCGGCGTGTACCGATGGCTCAATGCCGCTCGAGCCCTACCAGTTGATCTCGCAATACACGCTCGAGCCATTGTTGAAGTCGGTCGCCGAGACCCTGCCCAGGGTGGATGTGCGCTACGGATGCGAATTTATTGATTTCGAGCAGGACGCAGGGTCCGTGCGGGCGCGCGTGAAGCGTCGCGACGGCTCGACCGTGCAATATCAGGCGCAATATCTCGTCGGCTGCGACGGCGGATCGAGCAATGTTCGGCGCCAGCTCGGCATCAAGCTGCAGGGTGAGGCGAACCTGTTGCAATTGCGGCAGGCGCTGTATCGCTGCGACGACCTGTTCGAGCGCATCCCGATCGGCAAAGGCCGGCACTATCACGTTGCCGATGCGCATAATTCATTCCTGATCGTGCAGGATTCCACCCGTCACTTCACGCTGCATGCCGTGGTCGACAGTGACGACGACATGAAGACGATGTTCGAGCAGACCGTCGCCATGCCAATGAAATATGAGATGCTGTCCTGCCAGCCGTGGCGGCAGAACCTGCTGCTGGCGGACAATTACGGGCAGGGGCGTGTCTTTCTTGCCGGAGATGCGGTGCACCTGGTGATCCCGACCGGCGGGCTCGGCATGAACAGCGGCGTTGGCGACGCCATCGACCTGTCGTGGAAGCTCGCGGCGACGCTGAAGGGGTGGGGCGGCCCGGCGCTGCTGCGCTCATATGAAATCGAACGCCGGCAGATCGGTGCGCGCAACGTCGAGGCCTCGCGGCATGCCTCGCGCGGACGGCGCGCCTGGCGGGCGGCCTATAAACCGAACATCCGCGACAAGACGCCGGAGGGCGCGGCGACGCGCGCCAATCTCGCGCGCATCGCCGACGTCGAGCAGCGCAAGAGCAACGAGATGATCGGCGCCGAACTGGGCTACTGCTATGCCGGCTCGCCGGTCATCTGGCCGGAAGCCGGGCGAGGCGCCGGAACCCGATTTCATGAAATATGTGCCGACGACATGGCCGGGCGCGCGGCTCCCGCACGTCTGGCTTGCCGACGGCACGGCGCTGCACGACCGCATCGGCGACGGCTACACGCTGCTGCGGCTCGCCGGCGCGCAAGGTGACAGCGATGGCGACGGCGCCGTGCTGACGCGGGCTTTTGCCGCTTTGTCGGCGCCGTTTTCCGTTCTCGCCATCGACGATCCGCGCCCGCGCGACATCTATGGCTCCGACTCTTCTGCTGGTGCGTCCGGATTTGCATGTGGTCTGGCGCGGCAACCGGTTGCCCGATGATCCGGGCAAGCTTGCCGCGCTGGCGACGGGGCATTGAATTCCATTCGTCATTCCGGGACGGCGCGTTAGCGCCGGACCCGGAATCCAGATACATAGGCGACCGTCTTGGCTGGATTCCGGGTTCGCGCCTTCGGCGCGCCCCGGAATGACGTGTAAGGAATGCGACATGCCGAAAAAACTGAACCTGACCCTCGCCTGCGGTGACTACGAAATCATCCGTCCCCTGCTGCGTGGCAAGGTGGAGGTCGATGGCGTCGACCTGACCATCCTCACCGACATGGATTCGGCGACGCGTCACTGGCGCTTCCTCAACAACAACGAATTCGATATTGCCGAAGTGTCCGGCTCATCTTATCTCGCGGCGCGCGACAATGACCTGCCGTTCCGCGCAGTCCCGGTGTTCCTGCATCGCCGGTTCCGGCACGGCTTCATGTTCATCAACACGTCGAAAGGCATCACCAAGCCCGCGGATTTGCGCGGCCGCCGGATCGGCGTGAAGACAATGATGACGACCGCGGTGCTGTGGATGCGCGGCATCCTGCAACATGAATATGGCGTGCCGCTCAACAGCATCGAATGGGTTGCCGAGATCGAAGACGACGTCAAAGTCGCGCTCCCGCCCGACATCAAATATTCCTGCCTGCCGGACAACAAATCGGTCGAGACCATGCTGGCGGAGGGCGAACTCGACGCGGTCTTCCATTCCGATTTCGTCAAGCCGTTCGTCGCCAAAGACCCGCGCGTGGCGCGGCTCTTTCCCGATCACAAGGCCGAAGAGATGGCCTATTTCAAGCGCACCGGCATTTTCCCGATCATGCATGTGCTTGGCATCCGCCAATCGCTGGCGGATGAGCATCCATGGCTCGCCGTCAACCTGTTCCGGGCCTTCAACGAAGCCAAGGCCGTCGCCATGAAACGCATGGCGAACCCGCGCATCGTGCCGCTCGCGTGGTATCGCGACGCCTGGGAGGAGCAGGAGCGTGTTCTCGGTGCGGACCCGTGGGAATACGGGCTCTCGGAGAAGAACCGCAAGGTGCTCGACACGCTGGTCGGCTACTCGCACGAACAGGGTTTGATCAAGAAACGGCCGACGCTGGAGCACCTCTTTCTCAATGTCGACCAGGGCCGCAAGCGCGGCGGCGAGTACAGGATTTAAAACTAAAACTATCCCCGCTCGTCCCCGCGAAAGCGGGGACCCAGGGCACCACGTCGTTTATTCGCGACCCTGGATTCCCGCTTTCGCGGGAATGAGCGGAGTTCGGTTTCCCGGAAAAACAAAATCAAAGTTGCGTCCCAAGGGGCACGCACGTAGCCTCCCCGACAAACAAAGCCGCAATTGGAGGATTCACCCTTGTACAAAAAAACATCCACACTCACGGTGGCCACTGTTCTCGCCGTCAGCCTCTCAGCCGCCCACGCGCAAGAAAAAATCTGGAAACACGGAATCCTGGAAGCCAAGAGCGACGCCGGCTTCATCGCGATGGTCGATAAAGGCGGCTTTGCCGCCAAGCGCGGACTGAAAGTCGAAATTCTTCAGATCAAGGCCGGCGCAACGCTCATGAAGGCGTTGATTTCCGGCGAGATCGACAGCGTCGACATGGGCGCGGCGGAATCAATTGTGGCCGGCGTGCGCGGCACCGGCGTGAAGATCGTCGGCTGCACCTGGCCGGGCGTACCGCAAGTCGTGCTCGCCAAGGCCGAGATCAAGACGATGGCGGATCTCAAGGGCAAGACCGTTGCCATTTCGTCTCCCGGCTCGCTGCCAGATCTGTTGTTCCGCGGCATGCTGGATGCCGCCAATGTGCCGTTTTCGGACGTGAAGCTGGCGACGCAGGGCGCCGATCTCGACCGCTACAAGTCGCTTGTTGCCGGTATCACCGATGCCGCGGTGGTCTCGAACGAGTTCGAGGCTGTCATGCCGGCCAACATCAAGGTGCTGGCCAAAGGCGGCACGGCGGTGCCGAAATTCATCCGCCTCTGTGTGGCCACCAGCAGCAAGGTGCTGGCCGAGCGGCGCGACGATCTCGTGAAATTCATTGCAGCGGAAATGGATGCCTACAAATTCGCCGCGACGCATCGCGACGAGACCGTCAAGGTCGCGCATCAAATGACCAACGCCAAGCCGGACGACAAGCGGGCCGAGTTCATCTCCGACCAGGCGATCCGCGACAAGCAGATCGACCCGACCTTGGCGATCCCGGTCGACCGCATCGAGTGGATGCAGCAGCTCTTCGTCAAAGCCGGAGTCATCCCGAAGGCGGTGCCGACGGCCACGCTGATCGATACCAGCGTGCAGGCCGATGCGGCCAAATTGGCAGGGAAGTAGCGGGTATAGTTCCGAGGGCCCCTAAATCGCTCATCCCCGCGAAAGCGGGGACCCAGTGGCGCATATTTCTGCCGTCGCACTTGTGGCTCTGGATTCCCGCTTTCGCGGGAATGAGCGGAAAACGTATGCCACGGATCAGTCTTTATTCGGCATCGCAATCCGCCGTCCGGCGGCCTCCGGCCGCGGTAATTGCGCGTGCGCCGCTTTCATGCGCGCGAGTGCGCCCATGATCTTTGCAGGAAATGGCGCAACTTTTTTTGCCGCCATATCGACATGCAATGTCATGTTTTCCGATGTGGCGGAGACCCAGCCTTCGGTCGCGTGAAACAACTGCTCGAAATAATGGACGCGCTTTAAATTGTAGTCGAGCAGCTGGAATGTCACCCGCACCGGGTCGTTTTCACGCAGCTCGCGCACGTAGCGCACGTGGACTTCGGCGGTGAAGGTCGAATGATTGTACTGCTTGAGGTAATCGAGCCCGAAGCCGAGGAGCTCGTAGACCTCGTCCACCGCACGATCGAACAGCACGTTGTAATAGGCCATGTTGAGGTGGCCGTTGTAGTCGATCCATTGCGGTTCGACGCGCATCAAGGACGACACGAAAGGCGCGAAGAAGACCGGTTCGAGGTCGGTGCGATCGAGCATCTCAGCACGCGCTCAGTTTGAGTGTGACAGGGCTCGCTTGTACTCCGTTCGTCCCCGCGAAAGCGGGGATCCAGAGCGCGGTTGCAGGGCCTGAGAATTTCTGCCCTGGGTCCCCGCTTTCGCGGGGACGAACGGGTGAGGCCTGGGTGATCATGCGCTAATCGGATAAACCGCCTTTTCGCCGCTCAAGACGCGCGCGACATCGGTCGCGCATTTTGTCTGCAACTCGTCGAGTGCTTCAATCGAGTAGAACGCAGTGTGCGGAGAGATAATGACGTTGTCGCGGCCAAGCAGCGGTGAATCCTTGGCGAGCGGCTCCGCCGCCACCACGTCGAGCCCGGCGCCGCCGATCTGCCCGGAGTTCGAGCGCAGCAATGAGCGCCGGCTCGTCGATCAAGGGCCCGCGCGCGGTGTTCACGATGTAGGCGCCTTTCTTCATCTTGGCGAAGGCTGATGCATTCATCATGCCGCGCGTTGCCGGCAACAGCGGCGCGTGCACCGAAACGTAGTCGGAGGTCTTGAACAGCGTGTCGAGGTCGACGCTCTCGACATTGGCGGCCTTGAAAATTTCTGGCTTGGCGAAAGGATCGTGCGCGATCACCTTGATGCCGAAGGCCTGCGCCTTCGGTGCCACCAAGCGCGGAATGTGACCGAAGCCGATGAGCCCGAGCACCGTGCCTTCGATGCGGCGGATCGGCACCACCGCCGGCATTTCCCAGCGGCCGCTTTGCACGAGTTTGTTTGACAGCGGGACTTTGCGGATCAGCGACAGCAACAGTGCCATGGCATGATCGGACACCTCGCGGATGCAATAGTCCGGCACGTAATTGACGGCGATGCCTTTTTCCTTCGCGGTCGGCAGATCAATGTTGTCGACGCCAAGCCCGAAACGGCCGATGGCCTTGCAGCGCGTGAACTGGTTGAGCACCTCGCGCGTCAGTTTGGCGTAGGTCACCAGCACCGCATCGGCATCCTTGGCCACCGCGACGATGTCGTCGGCGTTGACGCTCTTCGACATGCGGTAGGTTGGATTGAGACGCGCCAGCGCGGCCTTGGCCGGATCGAGCGTGGGGAAAACACTGTCGGTAACCGCGATCACAGGGCCGGCCATTGCAAACTCCAATCGGAAAACGGAACGGAACTTGTCGAAAACTACGACAGCGCCGTTGACGCGTCTACCATGACACCGGGTCGAGAGGCCGCGATTTCAATGGCTTACCTGGATTAACCAAAAATTAAGGACAACCGCGCGTGGCGGGCCTATTGGACTATCCTGAAAAAAAATAAGGGAGCGTCACAATGGCTGGCAGATTGGCTCGAGGCACGTACGTGCTCGTGGTCGCGACGATGGTCACGGCGTGGGTCGTTTCGTTCACGAAAGAAGCACCTGCCGATCCGCAGCAGCCGCCCGCGGCCGAACAGATCTGGTACCTCTTCGCCTGATGCCGCACTGACGGCGTTTCTAATTGTCCGTTGGACCAAATGGCCGGCGCAACCGCCGGCCTCGTTTCATCCCCACACTATCCTCTGCTAACGTCCGCCGGCGAACGAGCGGAGAAATGACCTATGGCCATGGCTGACGTCGCTGCCGAGCAGGACAACCGCAACCCGGCGGCGATCAAGGCCGTTGTCGCGGCGCTCACGGCGGCGTTCGGCAACCGCGTCGTGACGTCGCAGGCGGTGCGCGAGCAACATGGCAATACCGTCACCTGGATCGTCAACCAGCCGCCGGACGCCGTGGTCTATCCGCAGAGCACCGAAGAGGTGCAACAGATCGTCCGCATTTGCTCGGCCAATCGCGTGCCGGTAATTCCCTTCGGAGTGGGGACATCGCTCGAAGGCCACGTCAATGCGCCGCGCGGCGGTGTCTCGATCGATTTCCACGACATGAACAAAGTGCTGGCCGTGCATGCCGAGGATCTTGATTGCATCATCGAGCCCGGCATCACGCGCAAGGCGCTTAACGAGCAGCTGCGCGACAGCGGACTTTTCTTTCCGATCGATCCCGGCGCCGATGCCTCGCTCGGCGGTATGGCGGCAACACGCTGCTCCGGCACCAATGCCGTGCGTTACGGGACCATGAAAGACAACGTCATTGCGCTCAAAGTCGTGCTTGCGAATGGAGAGGTGATCGACACAGCAAGGCGGGCCAGGAAGACCGCCGCCGGCTACGACCTCACGCGGTTGATGGTCGGTTCGGAAGGCACGCTCGGTGTCATCACGCAATTGACGCTGCGGCTTTCCGGGATTCCGGAAGCGATATCCGGCGGCACCTGTCCCTTCCCTTCGGTGGAAGCGTGCTGCAACACAGCGATTCACACCATCCAGTCCGGCATTCCGGTCGCGCGCATCGAATTGCTCGACGCCTTGCAGGTGCGCGCGTGCAACCTGCATTCCAAGCTTGGCCTGCCGGAAACGCCGATGCTGTTCCTCGAATTTCACGGCACCGAAGCCTCGGTGGCCGAGCAATCCAAACGCTTCGGCGAGATCGCCGCGGAATTCGGCGGCGGCCCGTTCACGTGGACGACGCGGCCGGAAGAGCGCACCCGCTTGTGGGAAGCGCGCCACCACGCGGCGTTGTCGAATTTCGCGCTGCGGCCGGGCGCATCCATGGTGGCCACGGACGTTTGTGTCCCGATCTCGCGCTTGGCCGAATGCGTGACCGAAACGCAGCGCGACATCGAGGAAAGTCGAATCCTGGCGCCCATTGTCGGCCACGTCGGCGACGGTAATTTTCATCTCACATTGCTCATCGACATGGACGATGCCGATGAGGTCAAGCGCGCCAAGGCGCTCTCCGAGCGGCTGGTCGAGCGCGCTTTGGCCATGGACGGAACCTGTACCGGCGAACACGGCGTGGGGCAGGGGAAGATGAAATATATGGCAGCCGAGCACGGTGCGGCCGCGCTCGCCGTCATGGCCTCGATCAAGCGCGCGCTCGATCCGCAAAACATCATGAATCCGGGCAAGATCGTTTCGCTGAGTTGAGCGCCCGCTCGTCCCCGCGAAAGCGGGGACCCAGGGCCACAGTATTCAGAGGCTGTACGATTGCACTCTGGATTCCCGCTTACGCGGGAATGAACGGACAGGGTAATTTGTGGCGACATAGATTCGCCGCCAAAAATCGCCAAAATACTTTAGATTTCACAAGGATGGCCCGAGACGCGCGCCGGATGCGGGTACGGTGCTGGAGCTGGCGTTGCAGACCACTTTGCTCGGATTGGCGATTGCGATCATTCTGGCGCTCGTTGCGGCGCTGGTCGGTCCTCTTGTTATCGACTGGGGCAGCCACCGCGCGTTGTTCGAGACGGAAGCGAGCCGCCTCATCGGCGTACCGGTGCGTGTGACCGGCCCTATCGATGCGCGTTTGCTGCCGTCGCCGCGTCTCACGCTGCATGACATCGTCATCGGCAACAATACCGACGCCGTCCGCGCGCGTTCGCTGGGCGTCGAGTTCGCGCTCGGGCCCCTGATGCGTGGCGAGTGGCGGGCCGCCGAATTACGGCTCGCCGGGCCGCAGGTTAGCCTCGGGCTCGACAAGTCCGGCCACGTGCGCGCGCCGAGTCTGGCGGTTGCTTTCAGGCCGGACGAATTATCGATCGACCGGCTGAGCGTCGAGGATGGTTCGATTGCGCTCAATGATGTGGCGAGCGGAGCGAGCGTTACGCTTGGCGGCGTGTCATTTGATGGCGAGGCGCGCTCGCTGGCCGGCCCCATTAAAGGCACCGGTGCGGTCACGTTCAACGGCCGGCATTATCCCTATCGTCTCACCGTTGGTCGCTTTACCGACGACGGTGGCGCCCGTGTGCATATCAATGTCGCGTCCGCCGACCATCCGCTCACGATCGAGGCGGATGGCGCGCTGGCCTTCGTTGGCGGCGAACCGCGTTTCGACGGCACGGTCAGCCTGTCGCAACCGGTCGGGATCGGCTCGCACGGCGCCACGCCGTCCGCGCAGGGTCTCACCCAGCCACTTACCCAACCTTGGAAGTTAAGCGGCAAGATCAAGGCGAGCGCGCAATCGGCGCTCGTGCAGAATGTCGACTTTCTTTATGGCTCGGAGGACCGCGGCTTCAGGCTGGGCGGCGTCGCCGACCTGACATTTGGCGCGCATCCGCGCTTCAACGGCGTGCTGTCCGGACGGCAGATCGACGTCGATCGTGCGGTGTCGAGCGCGGACGGCACACGCCAATCGCCGGCTGCCGTCATTCGCAAGCTGGCAGAGCTGGCCGGCGCTGCGTATCGCCCGGCGCTGCCGTTTCAGATCGGCGTCGGCATCGACCAGGTCACGCTCGGCGGCGGCACCATCCAGAATCTGCGCGGCGATATCAGCAGCAGCGGCAGCGGATGGAGTCTCGACAAGCTCGAGTTTCGCGCGCCCGGCCTGACACAAGTGCGTTTGAGCGGCCGTCTCGCGGTCGAAGCCGACACCGTCGCCTTCTCGGGGCCGACCGAGATCGAGACCTCCGATCCGAGAACATTGGCCGGCTGGCTCGAAGGACGCAGCGAAACAGCGTCGGGCGAGTTGCGGCCACTATCCCTGCGGGGCGATGTGACACTCGCGAGCGACAAGGTTGCGATCGATCAGCTCAAGGTCGAACTCGACCGCAAGCCGGCTGCCGGACGGCTGGCCTACCGCTTCGCGGCAGCGGGCAAGCCGGCCCGGCTTGATGCGACGCTCACGGCGGCCCAGTTCGATGTCGACGCCGCGCTGGAATTCGGGCGGGCCATACTTGCCGGATCCACGTTGGGCCGGCCCGGGGAGATGACGCTCGCCGCCGATATCGGACGCGCTACGTTCGCCGGCATCGAAGCGCGCGACGTCAGCGCCCGCGTGACGATCGATGGCGCCGGCTTGCAGATCGACCGACTGGCGGTCGCCGACTATGGCGGCGGGAGTTTTGCCGCCAGCGGACGGATCGATACCAGCGGTCGGTCACCGCGTGGCCTGCTGAGTATCGATATCGACACCAGGCAGACGGCGGCGGTCGGCACGATCGTCGAGAGGTTCGCTCCGAAACTTGCTGGCCCCGTCCGCAGTCTTATTGATCGTATTGGACATGCGAAGCTGCACGCCACGGCGGATATTGCCGGCGACGACAAAACGTCCGTTGCGCAACTGGTGGTCATGGGCGATCTCGCCGATGCGCGCATCGATGTGCATTCGCGCGTCTCGGGCGACTGGCCGAAACGCACGGTGGCCGATATTCGCTTCGATGGACGCCTTTCAGCGGCGGAGGGCGCGCCGCTGATTTCGCTGCTGAGGCTCGAACAATTCGTGGCGGCGGGCAAAGGTCCGGGGCAATTGAAGTTGCAGGTCAGCGGTCCCGTCGATGGCGATATGACGCTTGGTATACAGGTGGCCGCTGCCGGGCTGTCGGCGCAGGCGAACGGCAAGGCGCGGTTTTCCGCAGAAAAAGGTCCGCAAGCTGAAGGGAATTTGCAGGTTCAGGAGGCCGATATTCGCCCTCTGCGGCCAGCCGCTGTTGCCGGCAGCGCGGATCCCTTGCCGCTGACGATGACATCGCGCATTGCGATCACTAGCAGCGCCATAACCTTGGACGGTATCGACGCCAAATTCGGCGGATCCGGCGTTCGCGGGCGCGTTGCAGTCGACAATGCGTCGCCGCGCCGGATCAACGGAACGATCGAAGCCGATGCAGCCGAGGTGCCGGCATTCATCGCCTGGGCTGTCGGCTTGCCGGCACAGGCAACCCACGCGGGGGCGGCCTGGAACTGGTCGGGCGAACCATTCGGTGCTGGTTTGTTCGGAAAATTGTCCGGCCAGGTTGCACTCAAGCTCAAACAGGTAAAATTGCTGCCGCAGCTGACGGCGAGCGACATCAACGCGACGTTGCGTTTCGGCAAGGATGACATCCTGTTCGCCGACGCGGCCGGCCATCTCGCCGGCGGGCCATTGTCCGGCGAGATTTTGTTCCGCCGCGGCGACGACGGCTTGACTGCGAACGCCAGGATTTCCGTGACGGGCGCCGATGCGGCCGCGTGGTCGTCCGCGACTGCGCAACCGCCGTTCCGTGGAACGGGCGCCGTGACGGCTGAAGTCGTGGGCACGGGCTTGAGTCCGGTTGCGCTGATCGGATCGCTGAAGGGCTCGGGCAAGGTCGTGCTCACCGACGCACAAATCGCCGGCCTCGACCCGCGCGTATTCGCTGCGGTCATCCGCGCGGTCGATCAGGGCGGCGTGCCAATCGAGCGCGGCCGCATTTCCGAACTCGCGGTCAAGTCATTGGAGAGCGGGTCGCTCTCATTGAAGCGCGTGGAGGCCGCTGTGCGCGTGGCTGCAGGTCAATTGCGGATCGACAAGGTCGCGGCCGAGAGCGCGGATGCGGCCCTGTCGGCGGCTAGCACGCTCGACCTGACCGACGGAACGATGGATGCGCGATTAACGCTCACGGGGCAGGGCACCGCCGCCGGTGCGCGTCCCGAGATTTTCGTGTCATTGAAGGGGCCGTCGAGCGCACCAACGCGCAGCGTTGATGTGTCGGCGCTTACAGGCTGGCTGACATTGCGGGCGGTTGATGATCAGACGAGGCGGCTGCGCACGATAGAAAACGCGCCGCCGCAGCAACGCGTGCGGCCGGCGCCGAAGAACCAGAGCCAGCAGGCACCTGCCTTGCCGGCTCCAGTTGATATCCGGCCGGCGCCCGCGCCACGAAACGCGGGCCGGCCGGCGGCCTCAGTCGGCCCGCAGAACTGAGTGCATCATGCGCGGCGGACTTTGAACGTCACGCGGTTCATCCTGCGACCGGTGCTCTTCGTTGTGCACGCGATAGTGGTCCAGAACGAAAAGGCGAATCGCAGACGACAGATTTCCATGACGACGATCGGTGTCGATCGAAGCCACAAGATCTGACAAGGTTTTTTCCCTGCCATTCGCGATTTCCTTGAGCCCCTTCCAGAAAGCGTCTTCAAGGCTCACGCTCGTCTTGTGACCTGCGATAACGATCGAACGTTTGACTACCGGAGATTTCATTAGCGGTCCCCTATTTCGATCCGGCACTGATCAAGATCACGGCGGGCTTTCGCCCTCTGCGCTGTTTCAAGCTTTCGGACACGTTTAGATTCGCCAAAGGCAACACGATTGGCGCTGGCACGCTGATCGTCTTGTTGCCGCTTGGCTCGCTTGCGCACGGTCCGAAGATTGATCACTTCAGCCATTCCGTGGCCCTCGAAGGGGTAGCCGGATACGTTTCAGTTCAGCGTTCAGCTAACTTCCAACCTTCGCTGCCAAATGCGCCCACACGTGGGCGAAATTTCGCCTTTTGGAAATTTCTTGGCAGTTTCCACAAGATTGCGTTTGATATTTTGTGGCTGTTTGCTGCTGCAATTCAATACACGGTTAGTTGACCGCAAAAGTTCCATGCATGCGCACGAACGAATACCAAAACAAATAATGACATCGATTGGGGAGGTACTATGGGACTAACCCATGTATATTTAGAGGTAGCCAGAATTTTACTGGCGAGATCATGAAATGAGTCCAACTAAAACGTTACGGCATTTTTTCGGTATTCGAAAAAACGGCTCCAAAACTCAATAAACTAGTAGCAGGATACTTATGTCCACTACCCGACTTACCGGTATTTCGCCGGAATACAACTCACGACTGCGCCGTCCGTTCCGACGAAATGATGATCTGAGCTGCTAATTTATTCATCACGATCAGGAAAGCGTGTTCAGCGCGCCCGCGCTAGCGGGGTCTGGTCATTTTTTCTGGCCGAACGAGGCGATCAAATTCCGCCGCACTCACAAATCCGAGGCGCAGGGCTTCTTCGCGCAGCGTCGTGCCATTGGCATGCGCCGCCTTGGCAACCTGCGCGGCTTTATCGTAGCCGATCCGCGGTGCGAGCGCGGTGACCAGCATCAGCGACCGCTGCATGAGCTCGCGGATGCGAGGTTCGTTGGCGCGAATTCCCGTGATACAGTTATCGGTGAACGAGTTCACCGTATCACCAAGCAGGCGGATCGACTGCAGCATGCAGTAGGCGAGCAACGGCTTGTAAACGTTGAGTTCGAAATGTCCCTGGCTTCCCGCAATTGTCATGGTGGTGTTGTTGCCGAAGACCTGACAGCAGACCATGGTCAGCGCCTCGCTCTGGGTCGGGTTGGTTTTACCTGGCATGATCGATGACCCAAGCTCGTTGCTCGGCAATATCAGTTCGCCCAGGCCGGAGCGCGGACCGGAGCCCAGCAGGCGAATATCGTTCGCGATCTTGAACAGGGCGGTGGCGGCGGAATTGATGGCGCCGTGCACGAACACATAGGCATCGTGGCCGGCCATGTGCTCGAATTTGTTGGGCGCGCTGACAAAAGGCAACCTGGTCAGCCTGGCAATGCGGCGCGCGAATGCTTTTGCAAATTGTGGTTTCGAGTTGAGGCCGGTGCCGACGGCGGTGCCGCCCTGCGCGAGCGGATAAAGCTCGCGTTGCGCCAGCGCGAGCCGCGCGAGCGCAGACTTCGTTTGCGCGGCGTAGCCGGAAAATTCCTGGCCCAGCGTGATCGGCGTCGCATCCATCGTGTGCGTGCGTCCGATTTTGATGATGCCGGCAAATTCCTTCGCCTTGTCATTGAGCGCCTTGAGCAGGCGCGCGAGGGCCGGCTTGAGGTGCCGTTCGATCTCCATCGTCGCGGCAATATGCATGGCAGTCGGAATTGAATCGTTCGACGACTGGCTCATATTGACGTGATCGTTCGGATGCACCGGCGATTTGGCGCCGAGAGCGCCGCCAAGCTTGAGATTGGCCGCATTGGCGATCACTTCATTGACGTTCATGTTGGTTTGCGTGCCCGACCCGGTCTGCCAAACCAGCAGCGGAAAATGTTCGTCGAGTTTGCCGTCGGCGATATCTTGCGCCGACGCGGCAATGGCCGCGGCGCGCCTGCGATCGAGCGATCCCAGCGCACGATTGACGTCGGCCGCGGCGCGCTTGATCAGGCCCAGCGCGCGCACAATCTCAATCGGCATTCGCTCGCTGCCGATGCGAAAATTATGCAGCGATCGTTGGGTTTGCGCGCCCCAAAGTCTATCGGCGGGAATCTCCAATGGCCCGAACGCGTCGCTCTCCAGACGGGTCTTGCCGGATGTCTTGCGCGCCTTCGCCATGGAATTGGTCTAACGCTGCCATAATCAGATTGTGCCAGCGCGAGGCTACGCCGACCAACGTCAGAAACAAGTGCGGGCGGGCGCGGTGCGAGCGTGCCGACTATTTTTTGCGAAAACGATCAAGCCGGACCACTTCACCGCCACCGCCGCCATCGGCTGGCTTGTCGGGCTTCTCGGGTTTCTCGCGCTTGGCGGCGGGCGCGGCCGGACGTACCGGTGTGGGTGCCTCGGTTTGACCGGCCGCGGCAGGCGGGCCGACCGGCAATCGCTTCTTTTTGGTCGCGGGTGGGTCTTGTACGTTCGCCGGCGCCGAACGCTCTTCGCCCTCGGTGACCTCTTCGAATTGCAGGCCAAATTGCACCGACGGATCGAAAAATCCATTAATCGCCTCGTAAGGCACCGTCAGACGTTCGGGGATGCCTCCGAATGACAGGCCGACTTCGAATTCGTCATCCCCGACCTTCAGGTCCCAGAATTGATGCTGGAGGATGATGGTCATCTCGTCAGGGTATTGCGCGCGCAGGCGATCTGACAGGCGCACGCCGTCGGCGCGCGTATCGAACGAAATGTAGAAGTGGTGATCGCCCGGCAGCCCCTTCTTCGCGGCATCCGCGAGGACATTGCGCACGACCCCCCGAAGTGCCTGCTGGGTCAAAAGGTCGTAGCGGATCTGGTCGGCCATGGCGGAGCGCGCCTTTTCATGAATCGCGCAAATGTACCGCGCCGCACGCGCCCTGCGCTATCCCTGCGTGGGCCATTCAAGGCCTCGCTGTCACAATTGCATACCTTTGGAGGATGAAGTGGAGGCTTCTGTTGCCAGGTGCCTCCGAACCCCGCCTAACCGCTGCTAAGACGGCTAGGGCTTGTAGGCTTGGTTAGTCAAACCGCTTACGCGGCCTGAGCAACCGGAGCATAGTTGTCGTTTGCAACTATGAGACGGCCCGATAACGGCGGTACCATGCCGAGCAAAAGTCCGTCCTTTACGCCCTCGTCGATCCTATTTCGCCCCCGCCGAAGCCCGGATCCGGCGGGCTTGGTTGCGGGCTTGGGTGGAGGCGCCGGGTACTGCCCCCGGGTCCGAAAGGTTTATTACGACGGCCGTTTATCGCCATAGCCGGGTTGCCCCGGCACCTAGGAATATAGGCGCTGAAGGTTACCGAAGAAAGAGCGGTGAATGGGGCCTAAAAGACGGCATATAAGCCTTGGCAGGCGGCCTTAGCCGAAGCGATATGGGGCCGGAGGCTTGCAGTGGCCGACATTAAAGTTCTCAGCACCCACGCCGTCGAAGAGGTCTTGCGCGAGCTTGGGCCATCGTTCGAGCACGCGAGCGGGGCGCGGCTCGTGATTGACTATGACCCCGCCAATGCCCTCAAGCGCAAAATCGAAGACGGTGTCGCGTTCGACGTGGCGATTGTTACGCGCCCTGTGATCGACGCGTTGGCAGAGCAAGGCAAAGTTGTTCGCGAGAGCTGCGTCGACATTGGCCGTTCCGGTCTCGGAATCGCAGTGCGCAAGGCGCGGCGAGGCCCGATGTCACAAGTTCCGACGCGTTCAAGCGCGCGCTGCTCGCGGCACGGTCGGTCGTACGTTCGCGGGAGGGTACGAGCGGCTTGTATTTCGAAAGCCTGCTCACACGGCTCGGCATCGCCGAAGCGATGCGCGGAAAAATCGTTTTGGGCGGAAGCGGCCGCATTGCGGAGTTGGTGGCGCGCGGCGAGGCGGACATGGCCGTGCAGCAGATCCCGGAGCTCCTGCCGGTCGAGGGCGTCGACATCGCCGGGCCGCTACCCGATGAACTGCAGCTGTACACGGTTTTTTCCGCGGGCATCAGCGCCGTCTGCAAGACAAAGGACGTGGCCACAGCTTTCGTCGACGTCTTGGCTGCGCCCGCCGCATCTGCGCTGTTCAAGGCGAAAGGGCTTGAACGCGTCCCGCGTTGAACGGCTATGCTCTCGCTCAGACGCGGGAGGTCAGCATGCAGCCGTTCGAGGGCATCCGAGTGATTGACGTCACCCATGTGCTGGCGGGGCCATTTGCGGCCTATCAGCTGGCCGTGCTTGGCGCTGACGTGATCAAGGTCGAGCATCCGGACGATCCAGATCAGAGTCGCGGCGCGGGAACCGACAAGGAGCTCAATCGCCGTAACATGGGCACGGCGTTCCTCACGCAGGCGTCCAACAAGCGTTCGATCACGCTCGATTTAAAGCAGGAGAAGGATCGCGACATTCTCAAAAAGCTGGTCGCGACCGCCGACGTCTTTATCGAGAACTATCGCCCCGGCGCATTCGAGGCACTCGGCCTGGGTTATGACGCGCTCGCCGCGATCAATCCGCGTCTGATCTACGCTTCGTTCTCCGCATTCGGCCAGGAGGGGCCGCGCAGCGCTCAGACCGCCTATGATCACGTAATCCAGGCAACGTCCGGTATCATGGCGATGACGGGAACGCCCGAGGTCAATCCCATAAAATTCGGATCACCGGCGGTCGACTACGCGACCGGCATGACCGGCGCTTTCGCCTTGTCAGCGGCGCTGTTCCAGCGCGAACGTACCGGCAAGGGCCAGCGTATCGACATGGCCATGCTCGACGTGGCGATGATCCTGATGAGTTCGCATCTCACCGGCTATTTGCGGAACGGCGTGCACGCCAAAGCCAAGCGGAAACCAACATCCGCACGCGACCAACAGCGCCTATCAGGCCAAAGATGCAATCGTGATGCTTGGCGCAAGCAATTTGCGCCAGCAGCGCCGACTTTGGACGTTGCTCGAGCGTCCGGACATGATCAAAAAAACAAATGAGGAGCGCGACGCCGACCGCGAGCACGAAGCGGCTACGCTACGCGAAATCATGCGGACGCGCACCGCCGACGAATGGGAGGTTTTCCTGCAAGCGAATCACGTGCCGGCCGCGCGTGTGCGCACGATGGGCGAGGCGGCCGCCGACCCTCAGCTCGAGTCGCGCGGGATTATTCATCGCCACGCAGCTGGTCACGGTATTGACGGGCGTCTTCGGGGTTCCGCTCGCTGCTTTTACGTTTGCGCACGGCGGCCCACGCATCGATGCGCCGCCGCCCACCCTCGGCCAGCATAATTCAGAGATCTTCAGGGAGCTCGGTGTAGGCTGACCGTGGCTATTTGGCAGTCGCGCCGGATTTTTTCACGAGGGCCGACCACTTGGCTTCCTCGCGGTCGATGTCGGCCGCATATTCGTCCGGACTCGTCGGCAACGGCTCCGCGCCTTCCGTTGCGATGTGATCATGCACCTTGCTGTCGCCTAGCGCTGCACGCAATGCCGCATTGAGTTTGTCGATGATCGGTCGCGGGGTCCCAGCCGGCGCGACGATCCCATAGTGCAGCACGGCCTCGAAGCCGGGGAGCCCTTGCTCCGCCACCGTCGGAACATCCGGAAATGACGCCGAGCGCTTGAGACTGGTTACTCCGAGTGCACGCAGCTTGCCATCCTTCACCAGGCCGATAGCCGGCGGCAGCGACGAAAAATATATCTGCACATGCCCGCCGAGCAGATCGGTCAGCGCCGGCCCCGAGCCCTTATAGGGAATATGCGTGATGTTGATGCCGGTGGATTCAGCGAACAACACTGTGCCGAGATGAATGCCGCTGCCGGTACCGGCCGACGCATAGTTGAGTTTGCCCGGCTGTTTTTTCGCCAACTCGATCAGATCCTTCACGTTGTGTGCCGGGACCGATTGGTTCACGAGAACAATAAGCGGGGTCGTCGCGATCAATCCGACCGGCGCGAAGTCCTTGCGCGGGTCGTAGCCGACGTTCGGATATAAAGTCGGATCGATGGCGAGAGTGCCGGTCCCGCCGAGGCCCAATGTGTAGCCATCTGGCGCGGCCTTGGCGACTTGACGCGTCCCGACCGATCCGCCGGCGCCACCGCGGTTTTCGATCACGATCGGCTGGCCAAGCGACTTGCTCATGGGTTCGGCGACCGCGCGCGCCACCACGTCGTTGCCGCCGCCGGGTGCGTACGGAACGATCAGCGTGATCGGACGGTTCGGATAGCCGGTTTGTGCCTGAGCCGTGAGTGGCCAGATGACAGGCCAGGTTATTGCGCCGCCCAACAAAGCAAAGACGTCCCGCCGCTGCATGGTGCGCCTCCCAGAAGCTGCATGTGCGGCCAATCATCGGCAGTACGCGGTCGCGGTGCAAGGGTGGTTTGCGTGCTGCCACCTAGTCGCAGCCTCCAGCACGATGTAACTCTACGGCGCATGTCCGATTCCACCCGCTCACATCCGGACACTTCGTTGTCCGCTGCGAAGCGTCCGGCCTTGTCCGAACTGTTTCGCGCCTTCGCGATCGTATCAATTTCGGGTTTCGGCGGCGCTCTGCCGTGGGCGCGACGCAAGATTGTCGAGCAGAAAGGCTGGATGACGGCGGAGGAATTCAACGAGGCCTTTGCGCTCTCGCAATTCCTGCCTGGACCGAACGTCGTGAACTTCTCGGTTGTGTTCGGCTCCCGCTTCGGCGGTGCGCCCGGCGCTGCGGTTGCCCTCGCCGGCCTCATGGGACCGCCGCTCATCATCGTTTTTGTACTGGCAGTGCTCTACGCGCATTTCGGCGATCTCGAAGTCCTCAGCCGTATCCTCGCCGGGATTACGGCCGCCGCGGTTGGCTTGCTGATGGCGGTCGTCGCCAAGATGGCTGCGCCATTGTTTCGCGTGCGGCGAGATTGGGCGCCGTTTATTGCGATCGCCGCTTTCACCGGCGTTGCGATCATGAACTGGCCACTGCCCTGGGTGTTCGTGGTGCTGGCGCCGGTCAGTGTTGCCTTCGCGTGGTTCAAGCGATGAACGACAACCCGCTGCTCACGCTCGCCGGCTATTTCGCGCTGCTGTCGCTGTTTGCGGTTGGCGGCGCCAATGCCGCGATCCCAGAAATGCACCGCATCGCGGTCGACGTGATGCATTGGATGAACGATCGACAGTTCGCCGATATGTTCGCAATCGCCCAGGTATCGCCGGGGCCGAACATCATCATTGTGACCTTGATTGGATATCATGTGGCCGGGTTCGCCGGCGCGACGGTGGCGACCGCCGCAATGTGCGGGCCGACTTGCCTGATGGCTTTTTTTGTCGCGCGCACGTGGGACCGTTTCAAGGAGGCGCGCTGGCGAATTGCAATACAGGCCGGGCTCGTTCCGGTTTCGCTTGGGCTGATCGCGGCCAGCGCCTTTGTGCTCGCGCGCAGCGCCGACCACAATATCTATGCCGCCGCAATTACGGCGATTACGGCTGTTGTTGGCTTTGCCACCCGCATCAATCCGCTCTGGATTTTCGTGGTTGGCGGCCTGCTGGGGCTGAGCGGCTGGCTGTAGCGGAACACCACCCTAGATCGATCTTCCGGGCGGCCCCGCTCGTGTGCTAGGGATTCAAGTGAGGGGTTCAGCAAGACCCAAGAACTAAAAAAAGAACAAGAATAAAGAGCCAGGGGAGGAAGTGGATGTCCGAGGGGGCCAAAACCTCCGCGAACGGGGGCGGGTTTCGTTTTAAGGTGCGCGGTCCGCGCGATTTCTACGGTGGGCTTGCGCTCATCGGGCTCGCATTTATTGCGATTTTGTTGTCGGGTGACCTGCCGGGGACCCATGGCTTTGCGTTCGGGCCAGGCACAGCACCACGTTTGTTTGCCGGGCTGCTTGCGGTCTGCGGCGCGCTGGTGGCGCTCTCCGGCCTTATGGTCGATGGTCCGCCGATCGAAAAATACGCAGTCCGCGGGCCAGCTTGGGTGCTGCTCGCGATCCTCGCATTCGCTGGCATGATCCGCGGCCTCAATGTGGGCCCGTTGACCATTCCCCCGCTCGGTCTGGTGCCGTCGACTTTTGCGGCCTTCCTGGTCTCGATCTTCGGGTCGACCGAATTCCGCTTGGTTGAAAGCCTGATCGCCGCAGTGGCGATGACCGCGTTCTGCGTCGGGCTATTTGTTTATCTGCTGCAGCTGCCGTTCCAGCTGTGGCCCTGGATTTGAGCAGGAAGAACCCCCATGAGTGAACTTCTTGCCAATCTCGCGATGGGTTTCTCGGTTGCCGCGAACCCATACAACATCGGCTTCTGCCTGCTTGGTGCGTTGGTCGGTACGCTCGTTGGCGTACTGCCTGGCATCGGCACCGTTGCGACAGTCGCCATGCTTCTGCCAATCACGTTCGGCCTGCCGCCGGTCGGCGCGCTGATCATGCTCGCAGGCATTTATTACGGCGCGCAATATGGCGGCTCGACGACCTCGGTGCTGGTCAATATTCCGGGCGAAGCGACTTCCGTGATCACCTGCCTCGACGGCCACCAGATGGCGCGGCAAGGCCGCGCCGGCGCGGCGCTGTCGATCGCAGCGATCGGTTCTTTCTTTGCAGGTTGCATCTCCACGGTGCTCGTCGCTGCACTCGGCGTGCCACTGACTTCGATTGCGCTGCTCTTTGGCCCGGCGGAATATTTCTCGCTGATGTTGCTCGGCCTGATCTTCGCGGTGGTGCTGGCCAAAGGCTCAGTGCTCAAATCCATCGCTATGGTTCTCACCGGCCTGTTGTTGTCGATGGTTGGCTCCGATCTTGAAACCGGTGCCGGTCGTATGACCTTCGACATCGCGGAGCTCTCCGACGGCATCGGCTTCACCAATGTGGCGATGGGGCTGTTCGGCTTCGCCGAGATCATCCGCAACCTGGAGATGTCGCAGGAAAGCCGCGACATTGTGAAAGGCAAGATTTCCGGACTGATGCCGACGCGGCAGGATCTGATCGATTCCTCCGGCGCAATCGCGCGCGGCACCATTCTCGGGTCCATCCTGGGAATTCTCCCAGGCGGCGGCGCTGTGGTGGCTTCGTTCGCAGCCTACACGTTCGAAAAGCGCATCTCGAAGCACCCGGAGCGCTTCGGACGCGGCGAGATCAGAGGCGTGGCGGCGCCGGAAAGCGCCAACAATGCCGCCGCACAGACCTCGTTCATTCCGCTGCTCACGCTTGGTATTCCGCCCAATGCCGTGATGGCGCTGATGGTCGGCGCGATGACCATCCACGGTATCGTGCCGGGTCCGCAGGTAATGACGAAACAGCCCGAACTGTTCTGGGGCATGATTGCCTCGATGTGGCTCGGCAACCTGATGCTGGTCGTCATCAATTTGCCGCTGGTCGGCGTGTGGGTGAGCCTGCTGCGGGTGCCGTACCGGCTGCTTTATCCATCCATCATCGTGTTCTGCTGTATCGGCATCTATTCCATCAACAATTCGCCGACTGACGTGGTGATCGCCGCGATCTTCGGTCTGTTCGGTTACTGGCTGAACAAGCACGAATTCGAGCCGGCGCCGCTGGTTCTGGCCTTCGTGCTCGGTCCGTTGATGGAGGAGAATCTGCGCCGTGCCATGTTGATTGCACGTGGCGATGCGACCGTATTCCTGACCCGGCCCATTTCGGCTGGATTGATCGCGGTTGCGACAACATTGTTGGTCATCGCGGCACTGCCGATGATCCGCAAGCGGCGCGAAGAAGTGTTCGTCGAGTAGCGAGCGCTATTGCACATTGCGCAATGGCAAAGCCGGCACGTTGCCGGCTTTGCCAATTTGTCATATCAGCGGGTTACGGCGGTACGCCCGCCCGCAACAAGCAGGACCTGGATTGAGAAGACGGTGATGTTGACGTCCCAGGCTTTGGAAATGATCGGGACGGGCGCCTTGAACGGTTTGTAACCGTTCTTGTCGTAAGCCGAGCCACCAAAGACCGGCATAGCCATCAGCGCCCCGAAGAAGGCGGCGTAAACGATGACGCTCATTGCGGCGACCAGATAGAGCCGCTCGAGCGCCAGCGGACCAGGCCACCAAATGAGCGCGAAGGCGAGCAGGCCGAAGCCGACGTAGCTGGAAACCTGCCATACGACGTGGAAGCGGGCATGTGGCGTCCATTTCGGGTTTGTGGCGTGGGTCTTGTTGAAATCGGCGACCACGGTACCGACCGCCCAGCCGGCGGTGGTCAGCGTAAACAGGACCCTGGCGACAAGAAGGTGATCAAAGCTCATGGCATTTCCCCCAACAGCGACGTTGCGATGGTAGCAAATCCGGGGCATCCGCGGGTCGCAAAACCGTGAGGATTTCGGCCGTTGATAAAGACCAGCCAGCGGTTGCCGCCTGCGGTAAACTTCCCCATCTTTTGAGTCGTGAGCGATTTGAGAGACCGATGCGTCAATATCTCGATCTGATGGAACACATCCTCGCCGACGGCGTGGAAAAGCATGACCGGACCGGAACCGGAACAATTTCCGTTTTTGGGTATCAAATGCGGTTTCCCCTCCACGAGGGCTTTCCGCTGCTCACCACCAAGAAGCTGCATCTCAAGTCGATCATCCACGAGCTGCTTTGGTTTCTGGCGGGCGACACCAATGTAAAATATCTGCAAGAACATGGTGTTCGCATCTGGGATGAGTGGGCCGACGAACGCGGCGACCTCGGTCCGGTCTATGGTCAGCAATGGCGGTCATGGCCGGCAAAGGACGGCAAGACCATCGACCAGATCAGCCACGTCATCGAAATGATCAAGCGCAACCCGGATTCGCGGCGGCTGATCGTTACTGCATGGAACCCGGCCGATGTCGACAAGATGGCGCTGCCGCCGTGTCATTGTCTGTTTCAGTTCTACGTCGCTGACGGCAAACTGTCGTGCCAGCTCTATCAGCGCTCGGCCGACGTGTTTCTCGGTGTGCCGTTCAATGTTGCGTCTTATGCGCTTCTGACGCTGATGGTCGCGCAGGTGACCGGCTATGAGCCGGGGGATTTCGTCCATACGTTCGGCGATGCGCACTTGTATCTCAACCACATCGAGCAGGCGCGGCTGCAATTGGGCCGAGCGCCGCGCCACTTGCCCGCGATGCGTCTCAATCCATCAGTGCGAGATATATTCGCGTTTCGCTATGAGGACTTTTCGATCGAAAACTACGATCCTCATCCGCACATCAAAGCGGAAGTTGCCGTATAGGCGTTTGCCAATAAGCGATAGTCTTGTTGTCGCTGTTTGTACGCATCCAACTAAGATGATTTTAAGAGGGGATTTCGGCCCATTTGGCCGACGTTTTCGGTGTACGCGTCTTACGCGCCGAATGTGCAGCCGTTAGGGAAATGTCAGAACAATTGTCCTATGCAGATGATCGTACGATCACAAAGCAGTCTTATGCTCTTCGGTCTGCTTCCTGTTTCATTGTCGGTCGTGCGTAAAGGCGCAAAGTGATGAAAATGGTGCTGGTCGCAGCAATCGGTGAGAACCTGGTCATTGGCCGTGATGGCCAGCTGCCATGGCGACTGAAATCTGATTTGCAGCATTTCCGCAAAGTGACGCTGAACCGCCCCGTAGTCATGGGGCGCAAGACGCATGAGTTGATCGGGAAGCTGCTTCCGGGGCGGACCAATATCGTGCTCTCGCGTGATCTGACCTTGGTTGCGCAGGGCGCCGTATTGGCGACCAGCCTCGATGCCGCGCTGAGCTTCGCGCGCGCTGATGCGACCAAGCGTGGCGTCGATGAAATCATGGTGATCGGCGGCAGTGATATTTTTGCCGCCACAATGCCGTTGGCTGACCGGTTGGAGATCACGCACGTCCACACTGCGCCGGAGGGCGACGCGGTTTTTCCAGCAATCGATCCCGAGGTCTGGCAGGAGATCTGGCGTGAAGAGCACTATGCCGGCCCGGATGATGATGCCAATTTCACGCTGGCGACCTATGTAAGGCGCTGAATCGCCGAAAATATGCGGCATGGCGGCGCGTTGTAACGGGGCTTGGCGTCCCCTATAACCCCTCCCAACTAGAGGCAGCCGGGCAAGAACTCCGGCGCGGGAGATATTTTCAATGCCATGGAGCAATCAGGGCGGTGGCGGCTCTTGGGGCCCGGGCGGCAAGGGGCCGTGGGGCTCCGGACCGCAATCGCCGGGACCAACGCCGCCGGACCTGGAGGAAATCCTCCGACGCGGCCAGGACAAATTGCGGCGATACCTTCCCGGCGGCAATTTCGGTGGCCGCGGGTTTGCGCTGATCGCGCTCGGTCTCTTGGTGCTCTGGGGCTTTTCCGGATTCTTCCGTGTCGAGCCGGATGAGCTTGGTGCGGTGCTGCGATTTGGCAAGGAAGTGCGAGAAGTGCAGCCTGGCCTGAACTATCATCTGCCGTATCCGATCGAAAAAGTGCTCACGCCCAAAGCGCTGCGGGTCAACAAGATCGACATCGGCATGCGTGCTGTTGACGACGTACGGCGGGGTGGCACCACGGTGCGCGATGTCCCTGAAGAGAGCCTGATGCTCACCGGCGACGAAAATATAGTCGACGTCGACTTCTCGGTGCTGTGGAAAGTCAAACCGACCGGTGTCGGCGAGTTTCTGTTCAACATTCAGAACCCGGAAGGGACTGTTAAGGCCGTGGCGGAAAGCGCGATGCGCGAGGTAATCGGGCGCTCTGACAGCCGCGAGATCCAGACGGTCGCGCGCCAGAGCATCGAACTTTCGGTGCAGGACCTCATGCAGAAGGTTCTCGACCACTACGGCGCTGGCGTCATTATACAACAGGTGCAATTGCAGAAAGTCGATCCGCCGTCGCAGGTAATCGATTCCTTGCGTGATGTGCAGGCCGCTCGTATCGATCAGGAGCGTGCACAGAACGAGGCGCAGACTTACGCCAACCGCGTTGTTCCCGAGGCGCGTGGCCGCGTTGCGCAAATTGTCCAGGCGGCGGAAGCGTATCGCGAGCAGACCGTTGCAGAAGCGACCGGTCAGACGTCGCGATTCCTGAAGATCTTCGAGCAGTACAAGAAAGCTCCGGACGTTACGCGCGAACGCATGTACCTCGAGACCATGGAACGGGTCCTCGGCGGTGCCGACAAGATCATTCTGGATTCCGGCCCTGGTGGCAGCGGAGTGGTGCCTTATCTGCCACTCAATGAACTCACTCGTCCGCCGCAGACACGCGGTCAAAACGCGACGGGAGGCCGGCCATGAGACTCAATTTCATTGGCGGCATTGTTGCTGTATTTTTTGTCGCCGCGCTTGTCGTCGGCTACTCGTCGCTATTCTCGGTCTACCAGACTGAGCAGGCGCTGGTGGTCCGGCTTGGCCAGCCGGTGCGTGTGGTCGACGAGCCAGGCCTGAACTTCAAGGCGCCGTTCATCGACTCGGTCGTCTACATCGACAAGCGTATTCTCGATCTCGAAGCGCCGCCGCAGGAGGTGATCGCGTCCGACCAGAAACGTCTGGTCGTCGATGCCTTTGCGCGATACCGCATCAAGGACGCGCTCCGTTTCTATCAGACGCTCGGTTCAATCACCGGCGCCAATTCGCAGCTCTCCATCCTGCTCAATTCAGCGCTGCGTCGTGTGCTTGGCGAGGTTACATTCATGCACGTCGTGCGCGATCAGCGCTCTGACCTCATGGCTCGCATTCGCGAATTGCTTGATCGTGAAGCGACCAGCTACGGCGTGGAGGTTGTTGACGTGCGTATCCGCCGTGCCGATTTGCCGGAGCAGAATAGCCAGGCGGTCTACCAACGCATGCAAACAGAACGCCAGCGAGAGGCAGCCGAGTTCCGCGCGCAAGGCGCGCAGCGTGCGCAGGAAATCCGCTCGCGTGCCGATCGTGAGGTTACGGTGCTGGTGGCTGACGCGACCTCGAAATCGGAGCAAATCCGCGGTGAGGGCGACGCGACCCGCAACAAGATCTTTGCCGATGCTTTCAACCAGGACCCAAACTTCTTCGTTTTCTATCGCTCGATGCAGGCCTACGAGAATGGCCTTAAGCAGGGTGACACTCGGATGGTGCTCAAGCCGGACTCAAGTTTCTTCCGGTATTTCAACGATCCGTTGGGCAAGCCGCGGGACAATTCGACAGCTGCTCCGGCCGCGCCGGCGCCCTCCCGATAGCGGACGCGCGCGAGCGGCATGACCGACTTTTTGGCCGCGTTGGGACTGGTTTTTGTCATCGAAGGCCTGATCTTTGCGGCCTTTCCGGAGGCGGCCAAACGCGCGATGAAGAGCGTGTTGGAAACCCCGGATTTGTCGCTACGCCTGATCGGAATCGGTTCGGCCATTGTCGGCCTGCTCATGGTCTGGTTGGTGCGGGGGTGACGTCGGGAAACGGCCTCTCATGGTATTGATTTGTGGTGCCCTTGAATCGCCCTGAAGTCGGGGCCACTCTCTTTGAAACCTTATCCTGAGGAGACACGACGCCCATGGGCGCATCCTTCTTCTTCCGCTCGACGATCCCTGTCAGCCGCGCCGGCTTGGCCCTTTTGACCGCTGCAGCCATCGCCTGGCCAATATTGACTGTGCCGGCCGCGGCACGTGGGCCGGACGGCATTGCAGATGTCGCCGAACAGGTGATTGACGCCGTGGTCAACGTCTCCACCAAACAGTCCGTGGATCTGAGCAGCGGCGCGATGCCACAATTGCCGCCAGGCTCGCCCTTCGAGGAATTCTTCGAGGAGTTCTTCAAGAACCGGCGCGGGCAAGGCGGTCAGAATGGGCAAAACGGCCAGACGCCTTCGCCGCGCCGCGTCAACTCGCTGGGTTCGGGTTTCATTATTGACACGTCCGGCCTGGTCGTAACCAACAACCACGTCATCGCCGATGCCGACGAAGTCAACGTAATCCTCAATGACGGAACCACGCTAAAGGCCGAAGTCCTCGGCCGCGACCAGAAGACCGATCTGGCTTTGCTCAAGGTCACGCCAACCAAGCCGCTCAAGGCGGTAAAATTTGGCGACAGCGACAAGCTGCGGCTGGGAGAATGGGTCATCGCAATCGGAAACCCGTTCAGTCTTGGCGGCACGGTGACCGCAGGTATCGTCTCTGCACGCAACCGCGACATCCAGTCCGGACCCTATGACAATTACATTCAGACCGACGCTGCCATTAACCGCGGCAATTCGGGTGGCCCGTTGTTCAATCTGAACGGCGAAGTGATTGGTGTGAATACGGCGATCATTTCACCGTCGGGCGGCTCGATCGGCATCGGCTTTGCTGTCCCGTCGAAGACCGTGGTGCCTGTGGTCGATCAATTGCGCGAATTCAAGGAGGTGCGTCGCGGCTGGCTCGGAGTACGCATCCAGCAGGTCAGCGATGAGATCGCCGAAAGCCTGAGCATCAAGCCGGCGCGCGGCGCGCTGATTGCCGGCATCGACGACAAAGGTCCGGCCAAGCCAGCCGGCATTGAACCAGGCGACGTCGTCGTCAAATTCGACGGCAAAGACATCAAGGAAATGCGTGACCTGCCCAAGATCGTTGCCGATACGCCGGTCGGCAAGGACGTGGAAGTCATCATCATTCGCAAAGGCAAGGAAGAAAAGAAAACCGTCAAGCTCGGCCGGCTTGAGGACGAGAAAAAGCAGGCTGCGCTCGACCCCAAGAAGGATGCGGCGCCGGATGCGAAGCCAGTCGTGAAGAAAGCGCTCGGCCTCGATCTTGCCAATCTGACCGACGACCTTCGCAAAAAACACAACATCAAGGAAAAAGTGAAAGGCGTTCTGATCACGGGCGTCGATCCGAATTCGCCAGCGTCCGAGAAGCGCCTCGCGCCGGGAATGGTCATCGCTGAGGTCCAGCAGCAGCCGGTAACGAATGCCGCCGAGCTGCAGCAACGCATCGAGAAGCTCAAGAAGGACGGCAAAAAAGCGGCTGTTCTGCTTGTTGTCACGCCTGACGGGGATCCGAGTTTCGTAGCGCTTAGCCTGCAGTAGCGTTGTGTGTCTTGCGATCTGTGGGCTGGTGCTTTCGTCAGTCAAGCACGTGATTGATCATACCGTCGGCGAGCTTGGGCTCGAACCAGGTCGATTTCGGCGGCATGATGCCGCCGGCATCGGCCACCGCCATGAGGTCGCGCATCTGCGTGGGATAAAGCGCAAAAGCGACGGCCATCTCGCCTGATTTCACGCGCTTCTCAAGCTCTTCCAACCCGCGCGCGCCGCCCACGAAGTCGATGCGCTTGTCGGTGCGCGGGTCCTTGATGCCGAGCAACGGCTCTATCGCGTTGCGGGTAAGCACGGTGATCGGCAGGCGGCCGATCGGGTCGCCCGGAACCAGCTCGGGTTGGATCGAGAGCTTGTACCAGTGCCCCGCGAGATACATCCCGTATTCGTTCGATGATGCCGGCCGCACCGGCTGCATCGAATGCGGTCACCGTGAATTTCTTGCGCAGCTCGGCGAGAAATTGTTCGGCGCTGCGGCCATTGAGATCTTTCACCACGCGATTGTAGTCGAGGATCGTCATCTCACGCTCGGGAAAGATGACCGATAGAAAATAGCTGTGCGAGCCTTCGCCTTTTCGGGCGGCAGCAACGCGAGCGGCAGCAGCCGAACGATGATGGCCGTCGGCGATGTAGATCGCCGGCAAGCGCTCGAATGCGTCGGTGAGTTTGTTGATGACCGCATCGTCGGCGATCCTCCAGAGCTGGTGCCGTACGCCGTCATCGGCGGTGACGTCGACTTCCGGTGTGCCGGCGGCTGCCTGCGCCAGTATGGCGTCGATTGCCGGCGTGCCGGGATAACCACTCATCACGGGACCGGTCTGGGCGTTAATAGCCTCGATCTGGCGGACGCGGTCGTCTTCCTTCAAGGGGGTCGTCAATTCGTGTTTGCGGATGCGGTTGGTCGCATAGTCGGCGAGCGAAGCGGCGGCGGCGATGCCGGTCTGGCTGTGGCCGCGCCATGTGAGCCGGTAGACGTAATAACAGGGATCGGGATCGCGGATCAGAACGCCATCCGCGATCATGCGGTTGAGATTCTCATTCGCCTTTACGTAGACCGCCTTGTCATAAGGATCGGTGGCCGGGTCGAGATCGATCTCGGGCTTTGAAATATGCAGGAAACTCCAAGGTTTGCCTTTGGCGCGCTCGCGCGCTTCCGCGCTGGAAAGCACGTCGTAAGGTGGCGCCAACACCTCGGCGGCGCGCCCCGGCGCAGGCCGTAAGGCGCGGAAAGGTTTAATGAGCGTCAAGCCTATCTCCGTGCGCTGGGTGAGTTCTCATCGAGCTGGTGCTATCAGGGTCGTAACCATGGCGACACAATGACGACAGTCAGCGCGGTGCTTATTGCAGGGCCGACAGCGAGCGGCAAGTCGGCGCTGGCGCTCGATCTGGCGGACCGTCTAGGCGGTGTCATCGTCAATGCCGACTCCATGCAGGTGTATCGCGATCTGCGCATCATCACCGCGCGTCCGACGTTGGAGGACGAGGAGCGGGTCCCACATCGGCTCTATGGCTTTGTCGATGCCGCAGAAGATTACTCCGTCGGGAGATGGTGTCGCGACGTCGAAAAATCGCTAAAGGAGATTGCGGGGCAGGGACGCGTGCCGATTTTGGTCGGCGGCACCGGGCTTTACTTCAAAGCTTTGACCACAGGCCTCGCTGCTGTGCCGCCTGTCCCCGCGGGCATTCGCGCCGGCGTGCGTGGCCGGTTGCAACGCGAAGGCGCGCCGGCGCTGCACGCCGAGCTGACCAGTCTCGATCCCTCTACTGCGCAGCGGCTGATGGTCAACGACCGGTCACGCATCGCGCGCGCGCTGGAAGTCGTGCTGGCGACCGGGCGCCCATTATCCGATTGGCACAAGGAAGGCATGCCGGCGCTGATGAATCCCGATAGGGCCGTGAAGATCTTCCTCGCCTGCGAGCGCAAGGAACTGGTTCACCGCATCGAGACGCGCTTTGCGGCAATGCTGAACGCAGGGGCACTGGATGAGGTTAGACTGCTGGCCGCCCGAAAGCTCGATCCCTTGCTGCCGGCGATGAAGGCGCATGGCGTGCCGTGGCTGGTGCGGCACCTGAACGGGGAAATATCGATCGAGGAGGCTGCGGCCGGCGCCATCATGGACACGCGCCGCTACACAAAGCGTCAGGTCACCTGGTTTCGTAACCAGATGAAGGATTGGCTTTGGGAAACCCCGGAAAATGCCCATTCCGTCATCCGGGCTCGGCTTTCAGGCCATAAATGACGCAGTTTTGTGCTTGACCGGGCCCTTTCGCCCCATTATAAAACCGCGCAATGAAAGTACGAGCAGAGACAGTGTTACGCAATATTATTACTCACGTCGTAGAAGTTCGGGCGCTGGCTCGGTCCTAGAGCGGGACCGCAGGCGAGCGTCCGGACATGGCCCGTTACGGGCCTTTTTTATTGGCCACGCGGATTGGGTAACGAGTCGACGAAAGGGCATGACATGACACGCGAAATGACCGGCGCAGAAATGGTGATCCAGGCGCTCGCCGATCAGGGCGTCGAACATCTGTTCGGCTATCCGGGTGGCGCCGTGCTGCCAATCTATGACGCCATTTTTGCGCAAAACCAGGTGCGGCACATTCTCGTTCGGCACGAGCAGGGCGCCGTGCATGCCGCCGAAGGCTATGCCCGCTCGACCGGCAAGGTCGGTTGCGTGCTCGTCACCTCCGGCCCCGGCGCGACGAATGCCGTCACTGGTTTGACCGACGCCCTGATGGATTCCATCCCGCTCGTCTGCATCACCGGTCAGGTGCCGACCCATCTCATCGGCAACGATGCATTCCAGGAAGCCGACACGGTCGGCATCACGCGCCCGTGCACCAAATACAATTATCTGGTCAAGCGCATCGAGGATCTGCCGCGCGTGCTACACGAAGCGTTTCATATTGCATCGAGCGGCCGGCCCGGGCCGGTCGTGGTCGATGTGCCGAAGGACATCCAGTTCGCCAAGGGAATCTATTCGCGGCCGAAAGAGTTTCCGCACACCGGCTACAAACCTAAAGTCAAAGGCGACCTGGACAAGATCAAGCAAGCGATCGACTTGATGGCGCACGCCAAGCGGCCGCTGTTTTACACCGGGGGTGGCGTGGTCAATTCGGGCAAGGCCGCGTGTGACCTGCTGCGCGAGCTGGTCAAGCTGACTGGATATCCGATCACCTCCACTTTGATGGGGCTTGGCGCTTTTCCGGCCGCCGATCCAAAATGGGTCGGTATGCTCGGCATGCACGGCACGCTCGAAGCCAACATGGCGATGCACGATTGCGATGTGATGATCTGTATTGGCGCACGCTTCGATGACCGGATCACCGGACGGCTGGATGCCTTCTCGCCCGGCTCAAAGAAAATTCATGTCGATATCGATCCGTCGTCGATCAACAAGAACGTCAAGGCCGACGTGCCGATCGTCGGCGATTGCGCGCATGTGCTCGAAGATATGGTGCGGTTGTGGCGCACAAGCGCGATCCATCCCGACAAGAAGTCGCTGCAGATGTGGTGGACACAGATCGACAAATGGCGCGCGCGCAAATCGCTCGCCTATAAACCGTCGAATGACGTGATCAAGCCGCAATACGCGATCCAGCGGCTCTATGAGCTGACCAAGGATAAGAACGTCTACATCACCACCGAGGTCGGTCAGCACCAGATGTGGGCGGCGCAGTTCTTCGGCTTCCAGGAGCCGAACCGCTGGATGACGTCCGGCGGGCTGGGCACCATGGGCTATGGCTTGCCGGCCGCAGTCGGCGTGCAGCTTGCGCATCCGGGCTCGCTGGTCATCGATATCGCCGGAGAAGCTTCGGTGCAGATGACCATGCAGGAACTCTCCACCGCGGTGCAGTACCGGCTACCGATCAAGATATTCATCCTCAATAATGGCTACATGGGCATGGTGCGGCAGTGGCAGGAATTGCTGCATGGTGGCCGCTATGCCGAAAGCTATTCCGAGGCTTTGCCGGATTTCGTCAAGCTCGCTGAAGCGATGCATGCGCACGGCATCCGCTGCCAGAAGCCCGGCGATCTCGACCGCGCCATCAAGGAGATGATCGATGTCGACAAGCCGGTGCTGTTCGACTGCGTGGTCGATCCGAAGGAAAACTGCTTCCCGATGATTCCGTCGGGGCGCGCGCACAATGAGATGATACTCGGTGACGCTGGCGTCAGCGTGGACGACGCGATCACCGAGGAAGGCAAGGTAATGGTGTAGCCATGAAAATCGCCATCATCGGCGCTGGTAATGTCGGCGGTGCGCTTGGCGCCAATTGGGCGCAAAAAGGCCACGACATCGTGTTCGGCGCGCGCGATCCCAAGTCAGAGAAAACGCAGGCGCTGCTGCAAAAGATTGGCGCAAAAGCGCGCGCGGCGACGGTCGCCGAGGCGGCGGCGTCTGCCGATGTGATCGTGCTGTCGACGCCATGGCCGGCGACCGAAGCTGCGGTCCGCTCAATGGGTAATCTGAAAGGCAAAATCGTCATCGACGCGACCAACCCGCTCGCGCGCGGACCGGACGGCATAGCGCTGGAGATCGGCCACTCGATCTCGGGCGGCGAAAAAGTGCAGGAGTGGGCGGCGGGCGCCTCGGTGTTCAAGAGCCTCAATACAACCGGTTTCGGCAATATGACGAATCCGGAGTTCAGGGGCGTGAAATCGGTGATGTTCGTCGCTGGAGACGACGCCGGCAACAAGCCGAAGGTGACAAAACTGGTCAGCGATCTCGGGTTCGACGTGATCGATGCGGGCCCTTTGCGCAATGCGCGTTTGCTCGAGGCCCACGCCATGCTCTGGATAGATCTCGCACTCGTGCGCGGTCAGGGCCGCGATTTCGCGTTTGGGATCTTACGACGGTAAGGACACAACTCATGAACGCCCCCACGACGAGTCATTATCCCGCCGCGCCGACGGCGCAGAAGGCTGAGACTCACACGCTCTCGGTGCTGGTCGACAACGAGCCGGGCGTGCTGGCGCGTGTGATCGGCTTGTTTTCCGGCCGCGGCTACAACATCGAGTCACTGACGGTCTCGGAGACCGAACACCGGCAGCATCTTTCGCTGATCACCATTGTCACGACGGGCACGCCGATGGTGATCGAGCAGATCAAGAACCAGCTCGACCGCCAGGTGCCGGTGCATCACGTGGTCGATATGACGCTCGCCGGCAACGCCATCGAGCGCGAACTCGCCATGGTGAAGGTCAAGGGCAAGGGAGAAAACCGGGTCGAGGCGTTGCGGTTGGCCGATGCCTTCCGTGCGCGCGTAATCGACGCGACCACCGAAAGCTTCGTGTTCGAAATCACCGGCGCCAGTGAAAAGATCGAGCAGTTTATCGCTTTGATGCTGCCACTCGGTCTCGTGGAGGTGGCGCGCACCGGCATCGCCGCCATCATGCGCGGCCCGGAGGGGATGTGAGATGGGTCTGACCATCCTCGCGATCCCCCTGATCATGCTAGGCGTCTTCCTCAAGCCCTATACGCAGACGAACGCGCGTTGCTTCAATCTCGTCGGCAAGGTCTATTGTTTCGAACAAAGCTCGCAAATGCCTGAGATCGTCAAATACGGCAGCGTGCTATTTGGCTTTGCGCTGCTCTACGCGGGGAGACGACAGATCAAGCAGCAACGAGACGGAAAATGACGGGAAGCCGGGAGGGACTTGCCCCGGCTCCCGGAGCAACCTAGAAGCACCGCGACGGGGCAATCTCCGATATCGCAAGCGACCATTGGCCGAACGAAGGATTAAAAGGACCAAGTATCATGCGTGTTTACTACGACCGCGACGCCGACCTGAACCTCATAAAGGGCAAGAAGGTCGCTATCATCGGCTATGGCAGCCAGGGCCACGCCCATGCGCTCAATCTGCGCGATAGCGGCGTGAAGGAAGTTGCAGTTGCGCTGCGCAAGACCTCGGCCGGGGTCAAAAAGGCCGAGGCCGAGAAGTTCAAGGTCATGGAAGTCGCGGATGCGGCCAAATGGGCCGACGTGATGATGATGCTGACGCCTGATGAATTGCAGGGCGACATCTATCGCGATCACCTCGCCAAGAACATGAAAGACGGCGCGGCGCTGATGTTCGCGCACGGTCTTAATGTGCATTTCAACCTGATCGAGCCGCGCGCCGATCTCGATGTGCTGATGATCGCGCCCAAGGGTCCCGGCCACACTGTGCGTTCGGAATATCAGCGCGGCGCAGGCGTGCCTTGTCTCGTTGCTATCCATAAAGATGCCTCCGGCAACGCGCACGATCTCGGTCTCTCTTATGCGTCAGCGATTGGCGGCGGCCGCGCCGGCATCATCGAGACGACTTTCAAGGAAGAATGCGAGACCGATTTGTTCGGCGAGCAGACTGTTCTATGCGGCGGCCTGGTCGAGTTGATGAAGGCCGGTTACGAGACGCTGGTGGAAGCCGGCTACGCGCCGGAGATGGCCTATTTCGAATGCGTGCACGAAGTGAAGCTGATCGTCGACCTGATCTATGAAGGCGGCATTGCCAACATGAACTACTCGGTGTCGAACACCGCCGAATATGGCGAATATGTATCAGGCCCGCGCGTTATCACACCCGAGACCAAGGCCGAAATGAAGAAAGTGCTGGCTGACATCCAGTCCGGCCGGTTCACCCGAGACTGGATGCTGGAGAACAAGGTCAATCAGACCTCTTTCAAGGCGACGCGCGCCAAGCTCGCCGAGCATCCGATCGAGCAGGTTGGCGCCAAGCTGCGCGAGATGATGCCGTGGATTAAGCAGAGGGCTTTGGTCGACAAGAGCAAAAACTGACACACTTGTGGCATCACCGGGCCGGCGCGAAAGCGCCGTCACCCGGTGATCCCGGTCAGGAGAGCACTGCACTCCTAAGCGAGATGGCGGGGACATAGGCGTGCAAGCACGCCGTCCTTCGGACGGCTATGCCCGGCCATGACAATCCATGAAATGCATCGCCCATATTATATTAACGGCCGTCCGGATCGGGGCGGCCGCGTTTGCTTATGCAGGCGACCAGGGCGCGCCCGATCAGTCCTGCGACGGCAGCACCTACGAAATCGTCCAGTGCCTCAAGGCGAAAACAGCGCAGTGGGACAAGCGCATGACGATTGCCTACCAGCGCATGTTGAATGCGGGAGAGCCCAAGCAGCGCGAGCAATTGCGGGTGGCACAGCGCCGATGGATCCAATACCGCGACGCTAACTGCCTCTATTACGGGCTTGGCGAGGGCACGATCGCTCGCATTGACGCTGGCGATTGCATGCTGCGGATAACGCAGAGCCGCGCGCTTGAGCTGGAAGGCAAAGACGACCGCAACTAGTCGCGCGCTGTTCTATCGTTTTCTCGATGTTTCCTGCGCCAGCCACCGCGCGACCTCATCGGGGGTCGTAGTGCCATTGGATGCGCGGGCGTTAGCCTCGCGCATCGTTGTTACATCAATCGAGCCGATCAGCGGCTTGAGCGCGTCGATTAATGCCGAGTCGCCAGCACGCTTGCGCGAAACCAGCAAGATCGCGTCGTAAGGCGGTATCGCGTGTTTGTCGTCGGAGAGCACCGCGAGATCGAAAGTCGAGATTTGGCCGTCGCTTGTGTAGGCCGCAATCACGTCAACCGTGCCGTCGGCCGCAGCCCTGTACATGAATTCGGGCTGCATCTGGCGCTGATTGCGAAAATTCAATCCGTAGGCCTTGCGCAGTGCGGTCCATTCGGGCCGTGCAAAAATCTCGTAGTCGCCAGCGATGGTGAATTCGCTGGCTTTCGAAGCCAAATCGGAAATCGAATGGATGTTGAGGGCCTCGGCCTTCTTGCGCGTCATGGCTAGTGCATAGGCATTCTCAAATCCAAGCGAGCCGAGCACCTGAACGCCATATTGTGTCTTAAGGGCATTAGACAATTCGGTGAGCAATTGCGCGCGCGGCGGCACGTCCGTTCGTTGCATGCGATTGGCCCACAGGGTCCCGGAATAGTCGACGGCAACATCCACTTCGCCGGACGCAAGCGCATCGAATAGAACGTTGGAGCCAAGTCCCGGACGGCGCGCGGCCGTGAGCCCGGCGGCTTCGAGACGCTGTTGAATCACTGCGGCCAGCACGTATTGCTCTGTGAAGGTTTTGGCACCGATGAGATAAGCTGCCTGTGGCCGCGCCAAGCCGGGGAGCAACGCAGCGAGCGTCAGGGCCACCAGGCCTATTGCGCCCAGCATTGTCCGCCAGCGACTGCGGCGGCCCACACCCGCCTGTATCAGCGCCAGCATCTGGTCGACCGCGAGCGCCAGCACCGCCGCTGCGATACAGCCGAATATGACGAAGACCCAGTTCTGGGTTTGTAAGCCGGTGAAAATGTAATTGCCAAGGCTGGTTTGTCCGATCGGCGTCGCGAGTGTTGCCGTGCCGATGACCCAGACGGCGGATGTGCGGATGCCCGCCATGATGACTGGCAGCGCGAGCGGCAACTCGATGTCGCGCAAGAGCTTCCACGGCGGAACGCCCACGACGCGCGCGGCTTCGCTCAGGCGTGGGTCAACCCCGTTAAGGCCCGTCACGGTGTTGCGCAGGACGGGAAGCATCGAATAGAGCGCCAGCGCCAGGACCGACGGCAGAAATCCGAGCGCGGAGAAGCTCTTGCCGATCATGCGTTCCGATAAAGCGGCAAGCGCCAGCAGCAACGGATAGAACAGCGCCAGCAGCGCCAGTCCGGGAATGGTCTGCACGACACTGGCGATCGTCAGTAGCGTGCCGCGCAGGACTGGACGGTGCCTCGAGGCGACCGCGACCGGCAGGCTAATGCCAAGTCCGATTGCAAGCGCAACGAGACTGACCAGCACATGACCGCCGAGATAATCCGGCAGCCGTGCCCACGCATCGGCGAAGCGGGCGTCAAACATCATCATGGCGATGATGGCATGCGAGGCAGGTGCGCGGAACCCGTGGTTTACGGCCGCAGACGCCTCATCCCTTTGGCCCAAATCATTAATTTTTGGCCAGGGGGTGGGCGCATGCTTGCAATGACAGTTTGATTACAGTCATATGACAGCGGGCCGTGCGCTGGGGAAGCCGTGGGGATCGCAGCCGGGCAGGGCCGTCCGAAGGCCATGTTGTCCGCAGCGTCAGCTCTGCTTAGTCGTCTTGCGCCCGCCGAGGCGATCTCGCGCCGCGATGCATTGGCGCTCGTTATCATCACCGTCCTTCATCTTGCCGCGCTCGTCGTCATGACGGCGACTGAGCTTGACCTCGCAACCAAGGCAACCTTTCTGCTTTTTTGGGCTCTGCTGAATTTCGCCTGGTTGGGGCTGTTGCGAAGGCCCACAATTGCAGCGCTGCTGTCGCTTGCGATGGTGATCACGCTGATCGTTCTGTCGCAATTCAAGTACGACAAGCTGATGATGACGGTTAATTTCGTCGACCTGATGATCATCGATCCGGACACGTCGGCGTTTCTTTTCACAATCATGCCGCGGTTGCGCGGACCCATTCTGATTGGCTTGGCGATTGCAGTGCCAACGCTGGTGCTGCTGTGGCGGGTTGATCCGTTTCGCGTGCGTCTGCGCACGAGTGCGTTCGGCAGCACACTATGCATGGGCGGCCTGGTGGCGTTTTCAATGGCCTATCCAGCGGACTTCTACGGGGAATTTTTCAGCCGCGATTATGTGTCGAAGTTTGCGCGCTCGGGCGTGGAGGCGGTCTACGAATTTGCAACGCACGGGTTACTCGAATCCGATGCGATGGTCGCCGAGCGGCTGAAATTACCGGCGGCAGCGTGTAGCCCGGGGGCAAAACTTCCGCACATCATCCTGCTGCACGATGAATCCAGCTTTGACATTACAGTAGCACCCGGGATCAAGGTGCCGCCCGGATATCAGCGGCACTTCCGGTCGTTCGATGGCAAAGCGCGGAAACTGGTCGTGGAAGGCGCAGGTGGTCCCAGCTGGTTCACGGAATACAATGTGCTGACGGGCCTTTCGGCCCGCTCTTATGGCCGCTTCGCGACGTCCGTGACTCGCATTGCCGCGGGTCACGTTGCCCGCGGATTGCCCAACGCGCTCAGCCGCTGCGGCTACAAGACATTCAGTCTGTACCCGTTTTATGGTGCGTTTCTTGGCTCACGCGGTTTTCAGACCACGGCGGGTGTCGAACGCTACCTCGATATGAAGGATCTTGGCGCGCGCGGGCTCGAGCCTGACAGTTTCTATTTCGACCAAGCGACCAACATCATTGCGCGCGAGCGTGGCCAAGGTCCGTTGTTCCTTTTCGTTTATACGGCGGCCAATCACTTTCCGTGGGATTTTCGGTACCGGCCGGAGCTGACGCCCGGCTGGCGCGATCTCGGCAATGCGGCGAATATCGACGAATATATTCGGCGACAAACTTTGAGCGCGCGCGATTATTCCGCGCTGCTCGATCGGCTGAAACGCGACTTTCCGACTGAATCGTTTCTGGTCGTACGGTTCGGCGATCATCAACCGGAATTCGGCTACCGCATTATCGATCCATCTCTGAGCGAGCCCGAGCTTGCACACCACCTTGAGGCTTTCGATCCGCGCTACTACACGAGCTACTATGCGATCGACGCCGTGAATTTCAAACCCGTCGATCTTTCATCGGCCCTCAATACACTCGACGCGCCCTATATTCCGCTCCTGGTGCAAGAGGCGGCGGGAGTGCCACTCGATCCGTCGTTCGCCGAGCAGAAGAAGATACTCAAACGATGCCATGGACTTTTCTATCGCTGCAGTGGCGGCGCGGAGGCGAGCCGATTTAACCGAATGCTGATCGATGCGGGCCTGATCAAGGGTCTTTAGGGCCACGCCACGCGCCCGGCTTTGCAAGTCGGAGTTGGCCGGATACGTTGCCTTCAAGAAACGGAAGCGGGGAGGAACGCATGACGGGCGCCATTGCCGCCGCTTCAAGCCGTACCGGAAAATCGTCCGCGGCGGCGGCCGTCGCACTCGACGATGTTTCGGTCGCGTTTCGTCTCGCGGGCGGTGGCGTTTATACGGCTGTGGATCGTGCAACGCTCAGTGTTGCAGACGGTGAATTTGTCGCCATTGTCGGCCCTACTGGATGCGGCAAATCCACTTTGCTCAATGTGGCCGCGGGTTTGTTCACACCCTCATCCGGCCGTGCCGATATATTCGGCACTCCACTCGCAGGCCTCAATGGCCAGGCTGGCTACCTATTCCAGGCTGACGCGTTGTTTCCTTGGAAGACTGCGCTTGAAAACGTTGCGATCGGACTTGAAACGGCTGGCGTACCTACCGATCAAGCGCGCCAGCGCGCGCAATTGTGGCTGACGCGTGTTGGGCTGGGCTCATTTGGCGATCGCTATCCGCATATGCTGTCGGGCGGGCAGCGCAAGCGCGTTGGCCTGGCGCAGGTGCTGATCCGCGACCCCAAGATCCTTTTGATGGACGAACCGTTTGGTCCGCTCGACGCGCAAACCCGCCAGATCATGGGCAATCTGTTGCTTGATTTGTGGACCACCGATCGCAAGGCGGTGCTTTTCGTCACGCACGATCTGGAGGAGGCAATAGCACTGTCCGATCGTGTTGTGATCATGTCGGCAGGACCGGCCGCGCGTATCATCGGGAACTGGTCCGTTACGCTCGCCCGCCCGCGCGATATATCCGAAGTGAAGCTGGACCCGGTTTTTCACGATCTGCATCGCGATATCTGGCACACGCTGAAGGCCGAGGTGGTGAAGGGGTATGCGCAGGTCGAAGGAACCTGATCGTCACGGAATAGAGACGCGCCAGACGTGTTAGTGAAATGCCACTACGCAATTGGAGGAATGCAATGATTGGGAAACTTCAAGTTCTCGCCGCTGCCGCTGGCATTCTGCTGGTCGCTGAAGCAGCTCATGCTGATCCATTCATGCTCACGTCGTCCAATTTCAAGGATGGCGCGATGATGGACAGCAAGCATGCGGGCAACATCGCCAGTAACAAGAATTGTATCGGCCAGAACATTTCTCCGGAGTTGAAATGGTCGAACACGCCGGCGGCGGCGAAAAGTCTCGTGCTGGTGATGTCCGATTCGGAAGGGCAGGGCGGTCTCGGTGCACATCATCTGCTCGCATACAACATTGTACCGACGCTGACGGGATTCGCCGAAAACGAGCTCAGCAAGGCATCCGACAAGTTCACAGGCGGTAAGGAATCTGCGGGAACGACGGTTTACCGTGGACCGTGCACGCCGCCGGGCACTGGCCTTCATCACTATATTTTCATGGTCATCGCGACTGATCTGGAGCCGGGCGCGCTGCCTGCAGGGCTCACGCGCGACGAGTTGCAGGAGAAGCTCAAGGGCCATGCCAAGGGCGCTGCAGGGCTCATCGGATTATTCGGGCGGCCATAGCGCGGCGTCGAGGTTAGGAATGGATCGGGTCAGGCTGACCTTGTTGCAGATTCTGGTTGCGGTGGTGGCGATCGTGCTTTGGCACGTTCTCACCACCTGGCCGATCTTCGGCCACGTGATCCTGCCGCCGTTCTTCTTTTCAAATCCCGTGGATGTAGCGCAGCAAATCGTCGCCTGGTTCGTTTCCGGGGTGATCTGGAAGCATCTCTGGGTCACGCTGAGTCGAGTCGATTCTGGCGTTCGTGATCGGCTCGATCGGTGGCGTTCTCGTCGGCTTCTGGTTTGCGCGCCAACCGCGCACAGCGGCCGTATTTGATCCTTACGTCAAAATGGTCAACGCGCTGCCGCGCGTCGTGCTCGCGCCGATCTTCACCCTTTGGCTTGGTCTCGGCATCTGGTCGAAAGTCGCGCTCGGCGTCACGTTGGTTTTCTTCATCGTGTTCTTCAACGTCTATCAGGGCGTGAAGGAAGTCAGCCCGACGGTGCTGGCGAATGCCCGCATGCTGGGAATGAACGAACGGCAATTGATGCGCCACGTCTATTGGCCCTCGGCTCTCTCCTGGATGTTCTCCTCGCTGCATACCTCGGTAGGCTTTGCCGTGGTGGGCGCGGTGGTGGGCGAATATCTTGGTTCCGCCGCCGGCCTTGGTTACCTGATCCAGCAGGCGGAAGGGATATTCGACGTTGCCGGGGTTTTTGCCGGCATGTTTGTGCTGGCGACCTTTGTGATCGTGATCGATTTGATTGTCAGCGTGGTCGAAAAGCGTTTGCTGGTCTGGCGGCCGGTGGCGGCGGACAGCAGGCCCTAGTCAGCTTCGCCGCCCTGGCTTATCGTCTCGCTCGAATGGCCTGCTGAAAGGCCTTGCAAAACAAGGGAGGAAGTCATGCCCGCAATGTTCCGGCGGTTAGCTGCAGTGCTGGTCGCGCTCGTGCTGACGAGCGGCCTCGCATTGGCACAGTCTAAGGTTACGCTTGCAGTCGGTGGTGGCGGCTGCCTGTGCTATCTGCCCACCATTCTGGCTAAGCAGCTCGGCGAATTTGAAAAAGCCGGCGTCAGTGTCGAGATCGTCGACTTCAAGGGCGGCTCGGAGTCGCTCAAGGCCGTGATTGGCGGCAGCGCCGACGTTGTGTCCGGTTATTTCGACCACTGCGTGAATCTTGCTGCCAAGGGCCAGCACCTGCAGGCTTTCGTGGTCTACGATCGCTATCCTGGGCTGGCACTGGTCGTGTCGCCGAAACACGCAGACGAAATCAAGTCAGTGAAGGATCTCGCCAACAAGAAGGTTGGCGTCAGTGCTCCAGGCTCCTCGACCGATTTTTTCCTTAAGTACCTGTTGAGCAAAAATGGCGTCGATCCGAATTCGGTTGGCGTCGTCGGCGTCGGTCTCGGTGCCACGGCTGTGGCGGCGATGGAGCAAGGGCAAATCGATGCGGCTGTCATGCTTGACCCGTCTGTCACCATTCTTCAGGGCCGCAACAAGGGTCTGAAGATCCTGAGCGATACGCGGACGCAGAAAGATACTCTCGCCGTCTTCGGAGGCGAATATCCCGGTGGCGCGCTTTATACCAAGGCGGATTGGGTTGCCGGCCATCAGAAGGAAGTGCAGGGAATGGCTACTGCGATTGTTGCCACGCTGAAGTGGATCCACTCGCACACGCCTGAAGAGATCATGAACAAGATGCCGCCGGAAATGGTCGGCAAGGACAAGGATCTCTATCTCGCTGCGCTCAAGAACACGATCCCGATGTATTCAGAGACGGGGCGTATGGATCCGAAGGGCGCCGCGGCGGTGCTGGCGGTATTCAGCCAATCATCTCCGGATGTGGCCAAGGCCAATATCGACCTGTCGAAGACCTACACCAACGATTTTGTCGACGCGGCAATCAAGAAAATGGGAATGAGGTAAAACGCTGTTTCGCTGATCGTCAGCGGCAAAAATTACGTCATGGCCGGGCTTGTCCCGGCCATCCACGTCTTTGGGATCGGCCTGTCATGCATTAAGACGTGGATGCCCGGCACAAGGCCGGGCATGACGGCTTCAAAGTCCTGCGCGCCATGAATATCCTCTCCATCCAGTCGCACGTTGCGTATGGCCACGTCGGCAATGATGCCGCCGTTTTTCCGCTGCAGCGCATGGGCGTAGAGGTGTGGCCGATCCACACCGTGCAATTCTCCAACCACACGGGCTACGGCGATTGGAAAGGCCGCGTGTTCGATGCCGGCATGATCAGCGAGGTGGTGTCCGGGATCGCGCAACGCGATGTGCTCGGCCAATGCGACGGTGTCCTGTCCGGATATATGGGGTCGGTCGACATTGGCGATGCCATACTGGACGCAGTTGCCGCGGTGAAACGCGCCAATCCGGCGGCTAAGTATTGTTGCGACCCTGTGATAGGCGATGTCGGCCGCGGCATATTTGTACGCGAAGACATTCCGGACTTCATGAAGACCAGGGCATTGCATGTCGCCGATGTCATTACGCCCAACCAGTTTGAGTTCGATTATTTGAGTGCGCGCGCCAGCAAGACGCTACGGGAGGCGCGTGAAGCCGTGAAAGCATTGCACGATCTCGGGCCGCGCGCGATTCTGGTGACGTCTCTGCATACCGACAAAACACCAGACGACGCGATTGACTTGCTGGCATCCGGGACAGGCGGCTGCTTTATCTTGCGTACACCGAGGCTGCCGCTGTCGGTGAATGGCGCGGGCGATGCCATCGCGGCGTTATTTTTCGCGCATTATCTGCGTGATGGAAATGTCGGTGAGGCCCTTTCTCAGTCGGCGTCCAGCATCTTCGGTGTGTTGGCAAAGACGGCGGAAATGGGCGCGCGCGAAATCCAGCTCGTTAGCGCGCAAGAGGAAATAGTGATGCCTACGCGCGTGTTTGAAGCGGAAATGCTTGGGCCATGACCAGCACGCCGTCGGTGTTCCATGTTGATAGGCTGGAGCTCGTCTTTGCGCCGAAACCCTGGGCATTTGCAAATGAGCGCCGGGCCGAGATTGACGCGCTTTTCGAAGCAATGCGCAAAGAGAAACCCACACTTTGGAACGGGCGCGTGCTGCTTATGCATCATCAGGTATTAGAGGCCGGTATTTTCCGCGGCGAATATCTCGAAACCGACTACGCGAGCTTTTCTGCCTGGCGACATTGGGGCCGGCCACCTGCGGGCGTGCGCGATTGCTTTGGCGCCGGCGCGATCGTTGCAGGGGATGGGGCAATATTGCTGGGCGTTATGGGCGCGGAGACATTCAGCGCCGGGCTGATCTATTTTCCCTGCGGCACGCCGGATCCGGATGACATCGTCGACGGCACGGTCGATCTCGATTTCAGCGTGCAGCGCGAGCTGAAGGAGGAGACCGGTCTTGACGTCGCGGAGTTTGACGCCGAGCCAGGCTGGACCATGGTTGTCGATGGCCCGTTGATCGCGCAGATCAAGGTCTTGCGATCAAACGAAACATCTACGGTCCTGCGCGAACGCGTTCTTGCGCATTTGGCGTCCGAACCGCATCCGGAGCTTGCCGATATTCGTATCGTCCGCGGGTCCGCCGATTTTGACTCCGCAATGCCGAAGTTCGTTACCGCGTTCCTGGCATCGCGATTTGCGGAGGGATAGGGTAGGCGATGGTCGGCGCGAAGAGGCAGAAATGACGCTCTACAGCATCGCTAAACGCTTTAGGGTCGATAAGCCGGACAAATTTCGCCTGTCGGCTTGCGACCCCGCCGAGTGTTACGGGCTTACCGTCGATAAAAGCGAATCCAAGGCGATGCTCGCCGAGGGCATTGAGCGGTTGTCCGAACTGCAGGAGCGACTTTACGCATGCGACCGCTGGTCGGTGCTGATTGTTCTTCAGGCGATGGATGCTGCCGGTAAGGATAGCGTGATCAAGCACGTGACGGCTGGCCTCAATCCGCAAGGTGTTGAAGTCCATCCTTTCAAGCAGCCGAGCGTCGAGGAACTCGATCACAATTTCCTCTGGCGCGCGGCCCGGCACCTGCCCGAGCGCGGGCGTATCGGTATTTTTAATCGATCCTATTATGAGGAGGTTTTGGTTGTTCGGGTGCACCAAACATTGCTGGAACAACAGAAGCTCCCGGCGGCATTGAGCGGCAAGGACATTTGGCAAAAGCGCTTTGAGGATATCCGCGCTTTCGAGCGCCATCTCGCTCGTAATGGCACGCTGATCTTGAAATTCTTCCTGCATGTGTCGAAGGACGAGCAACGCAAGCGCTTTCTCGATCGCATCGACGAGCCGGCCAAACGCTGGAAGTTCTCAATGGCTGACGTCAATGAGCGAAAGCTCTGGGACAAATATCAGAACGCCTACGAGGACATGATCCGGCACACCAGCCGGCCCGAGGCGCCATGGTTCGTGGTGCCGGCCGACCACAAGTGGTTCACGCGTATGGTGGTTGCGGGCGCGCTCGTGCAGGAGCTCCAGGCGCTCGGTCTCGACTTTCCAAGGATCAAGGGCAAGGCACTTAAGGAGCTGCAAAAGGCGGGCAAAGCATTGAAGGCGGAGCGCAAGTCTTGAAGCCTTGCCTTGTCTTAAAGCCTTGGCCTGAGGTCTTGCTTCGCGGTGCGGCAATCCGCTAAAAGGGCGCGTTGGACGGGTTAACGCGGACTTAAAGAGTTTCCGCCACCCTAACGATTGAAGACGAGGGTCATTCGAAAGCCATGTCGACGCGCCCGAATATCTGCGCGATCGAGCGGACGGCGGGATACGCCGGCTCCGCGGCAACCCTCATTCTGGGCTCGCTCCTTCTCCTTATCCGCCCCTGAGGGCCGGCTGGGCCATTTGCGCCTGGGCACTCGGGGGATCGACGGAAAGAGCAAGAGAACCCCATAGCGCCCAAGAGCGGCGCCTTCGACGAGAAGGAAAAATCCGATGAACTCAAAGACTCAGTCCGAAAAGGACCGTGTCGTCATATTCGACACGACCTTGCGTGATGGTGAGCAATGCCCCGGTGCAACCATGACCCATGAAGAAAAGCTCGAGGTTGCCGAGCTGCTCGACCATATGGGTGTGGACATCATCGAGGCCGGCTTTCCGATCGCGTCGGAAGGCGACTTTGCGGCGGTCAACGAAATTGCCAAGCGCGCCAAGAATTCGGTGATTTGCGGTCTCTCGCGCGCCGCACCCAAGGACATTGATCGCTGCGCCGAGGCCATTCGTCCGGCCAAGCGCAGGCGCATCCACACGTTCCTGTCCACCTCGCCGGTTCACATGAAATACAAGCTCCAGAAGGAGCCGCACGAGGTCTATGAGATGGTGATCGCGCAGGTCACGCGTGCGCGCAGCCATACCGATGACGTCGAGTGGTCGGCCGAAGATGCGACCCGCACCGAGGCGGATTTTCTCTGCCGCTGTGTGGAGGCTGCAATCAACGCCGGCGCCACCACGATCAACATACCCGACACCGTCGGCTACACGGTCCCCGAGGAACACTTCGCTTTATTCAAGATGTTGCGCGACAGGGTGCCGAATTCCGATAAGGCGCGGTTTTCGGTGCACTGCCACAACGATCTCGGCATGGCGGTGGCCAATTCACTGGCCGGCGTGAAGGCGGGCGCGCGCCAGATTGAATGCACCATCAACGGTATCGGCGAGCGCGCCGGAAATACCGCGCTGGAAGAAGTCGTGATGGCGATCCGCACGCGCAACGATGTGTTGCCGTTCTGGACCGGGGTCGACGCGACCATGCTGACCCGCGCGTCAAAGCTCGTATCAGCAGCAACGTCGTTCCCGGTGCAGTACAACAAGGCCATCGTCGGTCGTAACGCTTTTGCGCATGAGAGCGGCATTCATCAGGACGGCATGCTGAAAAATGCCGAGACCTACGAGATCATGACGCCGGAATCGGTCGGCGTGAAACAGACATCGCTGGTCATGGGCAAACATTCCGGACGCCACGCGTTCGTCCACAAGCTGGAAGAACTCGGTTACGAACTCGCGGGCAACCAGCTTGAGGATGCTTTCGTCCGGTTCAAGGCGCTGGCCGACCGCAAGAAACAAATTTTCGATGAGGATATTGAGGCGCTGGTCGATGAAGAAATCGCGCACGCGCATGACCGCATCAAGGTGCTGTCGTTGACGGTGATCGCCGGCACGATGGGCCCGCAGACGGCAACACTCACCCTCGACATCGATGGGGAGCATGTCACGACGCAGTCGACCGGCAATGGACCCGTGGATGCGATCTTCAAGGCCATTCGCGCGCTGGTGCCGCACGAGGCCGCGCTTGAGCTCTACCAGGTTCACGCGGTGACGGGCGGGACCGATGCGCAGGCGGAAGTCTCCGTGCGGCTTTCGGAGAGCGGGCGCTCTTTCACGGCCAAAGGTGCCGATCCCGACACCTTGGTCGCGTCCGCCAAGGCCTATGTCAGCGCGCTCAACAAGCTCACCAGCAAACGCAACAAGACGCCGTCCATTGAACACCGCATTCACTCGACCGACGTCGGGTGAAATTGTGCGGGTTAACGTTAAATGCCGCGCCCCCGAAGGGTGCGGCATTTAACGTTTCTGATCACAAAGTCGGTAAATAGTTCCTCTCGGAACCCATAAATCACATTTTATCCGCATTTCGTTCGCTTTCGCGGCAAGATTCCCGGCTACTTGCCCCGACATAACCCGTTAGCCTTGGGGACTTTCGAAATGAACAAGATAGTACGCGCGGGCGCCTTCGCGCTCGCGACCACGGTGTTGTTGCTCAACGCTCCGCTGGCCCAAGCCGGGGAGTTCAACTCGGTGTATGGCGAGCAGGGGCAGCCTTCGGCCTCGATCAATATCGCCCGCATCAAGAGCGTGCTCAAACTCACGGCTGCGCAGGAGCCGTATTGGGCGCCAGTTGAGGCAGCGCTGCGTGATCTGGCGCGGCAGCAGGCGCGCACGGAATCGGACGGTCTGGTTCGCCGGATCAGCCACAGGGTTGTATCGGTTGTGCTGAGCAGCGCTGCTGTGCAGCGACTCGCGGTTGCGGCCCGTCCGCTGCTTGCCAAGCTCGATGAGGACCAGATGCGGGCGGCTCACAGTTTGGCCGCGGAAATGGGTCTAGGCCCGGTCGTCGCCGCGCTGAGATAAGCCAGGCGGCGGCTCTTCGTCGCATCCAGCTCCAGTTGAATTCCGGGTTTAACCACTGCGGCGAAGGTCCACTTGCCGCAAAAGTGGTTTAATGCCACCCTAAACGGCAGAAAAACAAGGCATAAAGCCGGTCCGAAGCGTTCAACTGGAGGAATATGTCCATGCGCAAATGGATTTTCGCGGCGGCTGCGGCCGCCATTTTCGTGGCCCCTGTCGCGGCAAGCGCGCAGGCACCGATCGTGATCAAGTTCAGTCACGTGGTTGCGCCAAACACGCCGAAGGGCAAGGGCGCCGACAAGTTCAAAGAGCTGGCCGAGAAATATACCAACGGCAAGGTCAAGGTTGAGGTCTATCCCAACTCGACTCTCTACAAGGACAAGGAAGAGCTGGAGGCGTTGCAACTCGGCGCGGTGCAGATGCTGGCGCCATCGAACTCCAAGTTCGGACCCATCGGCATCAAGGACTTCGAAGTGTTTGATCTGCCGTTCCTGCTGCCGAACATAACGGCACTACGCAAGGTTACCGACGGTCCGATCGGCCAGAAGATGCTCAAGCTGCTTGATGCCAAAGGCATGGTCGGCCTTGCCTATTGGGACAACGGCTTCAAGGATATGAGCGCCAACAAGCCGCTGCACATGCCGGAAGACTATAAGGGCCAAAAGTTCCGCATCCAGTCATCGAAGGTGCTGGAAGCCCAATTCCGTCTGCTCGGCGCGACCCCGCAAGTGATGGCATTCTCGGAAGTCTACCAGGCACTGCAGACCGGCGTGGTCGATGGCCAGGAGAATACGCCGTCGAACATCTACACCCAGAAATTCTACGAAGTGCAGAAGTACACGGCGCTGACCAACCATGGCTACATTGGCTATGTCGTCGTTGTGAACAAGAAATTCTGGGACGGCCTGCCGGCCGACATCCGCGGCCAGCTCGACAAGGCGATGAAGGAGGCGACTGTCTACGCCAACAAGATCTCCGAGTCGGAAAATGCTGAAGCGCTGGAGGAGATCAAGAAGTCCGGCAAGACGCAGATCATCATCCCGACCAAAGCTGAGATGGCGGCGATGCAGAAAGCCATGGAGCCGCTCTATCACGACATGGCCAGCCGCGTCGGCAAGCAACTGATCGACGACGTTCGCAAGACGGCGCAAGGCGCCACCAACTAATAAGAAACGGCGAGCCTCGGCGGGAGAGACCGCCGGGGCTCGATTCGCGAGCCAGGGGTGGGGGATTCTATAGTTCGCCTGGCAGGCCGGCGTGGGGCGTGGCTTGCCGAGGCTGTGGGATTGCCGGCCGCCGGGCTCGAGGATTCAGTAGCCCTGAGAGTTCGAGGCGGAAGTGTTTCTTCGCATACTTGATCGACTTGAAGAAATATTGATTGCGAGCCTGATCGCGGCGGCAACGCTGTTGATATTTGTTGCAGTCGTGCAGCGCTATCTGGTCGGCATCCCGCTGCTCTATCCGATTTTCTACGACATCAACCTTACGTGGGCGCAGGAACTGTGCATCTACATGTTCGTGTGGATGGCGAAGTTCGGCGCCGCCTATGGCGTGCGCACCGGCATCCATGTCGGTGTCGACGTCGTCGTCAATATGCTGCAGCCGAAGAATCGCATGAAGGTCGTCATGTTCGGCCTGCTGTGCGGCGCCTTTTTCACGTTCGTGGTCGGCACCATGGGCGCCAAGTTCGTGATCGAGCTTTATCCGACCGATCAAGTCTCGCCCGATATGGAGATGCCGCGCTGGATCATCTTCCTGTGCGTGCCGCTCGGCTCATACCTAATGTGCTTCCGCTTCTTGCAGGTGGCCTGGAGATTTTGGTGGACCGGCGAGTTGCCGCATCATGACCCCGGCAAGGTTGAGGGCGTGGAGGACAACCTCCACCCCGCCGATGTCGCCGAGGATACGGCCGGGGGTGGTGCGCGATGAACAGCGCCATGATCTTCGGCCTGCTGCTCGCGCTGATGCTCACCGGCATGCCGATTTCAATCGCGCTCGGCCTGACCGTGCTCAGCTTTCTGTTTGTGATGACCACGGTGCCGATTGAGGCGGTGGCGCTCAAGCTGTTCACCGGGATCGAGAGCTTCGAGATCATGGCGATCCCGTTCTTCATCCTGGCCGGCAATTTCCTCACCCATGGCGGTGTTGCCCGCCGAATGATTCGTTTTGCCACGTCGATGGTTGGCCACTGGTACGGCGGCATGGGGCTTGCCGGGGTCATAGCCTGCGCGCTGTTTGCGGCGGTGTCAGGCTCGTCGCCAGCGACCGTGGTCGCTATTGGCTCGATCATCCTGCCGGCGATGATACAGCAGGGCTATCCGAAACGCTTCGGCGCCGGCGTGATTGCGACCTCCGGCGCGCTCGGCATCTTGATCCCGCCGTCGATCGTCATGGTGCTTTACGCGGTTGCCACCGGCGGCAGCGTCGCGATCGACCCGGAAGGCAAGCGCGTGCTTTCGGCCTCGGTCGCGCAATTGTTCATGGCCGGTGTCATTCCGGGACTGATCCTTGCCACGATGCTCGGCCTGACCACTTTCTACCGCGCGTACAAGAACAATTATCCGCGCATGCAGAAGGCCACCTGGGGCGAAGCGCTGATTGCGTTTCGCGATTCCATCTGGGGCCTGCTGCTGATCGTGATCGTGCTCGGTGGCATCTACACCGGCGCCTTCACGCCAACCGAGGCGGCGGCGGTGAGCGCGGTCTATGCCTTCGTCATCGCGGTGTTCGTCTACAGCGACATGAAGCTCAAGGACGTGCCGCGCGTGCTGCTCACGTCCGCCAACATGAGCGCGATGATCCTCTACATCATCACCAACGCGGTGCTGTTCTCGTTTCTGATGACAAGCGAGCAGATTCCGCAAACGATCACCGCGTGGATCACCGGCGCCGGTATCGGCAAGATCGAGTTCCTGCTGTTCGTGAATATCCTATTGCTGATGGCAGGGAACGTGATGGAGCCTTCATCGATTGTCTTGATCACAGGCCCGATCTTGTTTCCGGTTGCGGTTGGTCTCGGCGTCAACCCCATCCACCTCGGAATCCTGATGACCGTGAACATGGAAGTTGGCCTCTGCCACCCGCCGGTTGGATTGAATCTTTATGTCGCGTCGGGTATCGCCCGAATGGGAATCACCGAGCTGACCGTCGCGGTATGGCCATGGCTGGTCACCATGCTGATCTTCCTTGGCGTGGTGACTTATGTCCCGGAATTGTCGCTCTGGCTGCCGCGCATGCTCGGAATGATGTGAAACGCGCCTGCGCAAGCTGAACATTTGTAAATCAACATTGCACCGGCGTAATCTCTGTCCAAACTTTAACTTGATAAGGCAGCGGCGTGCTCCTCTATTTGGCAGCATCAGGAAATGCCATTGGAGGTGGCCATGTTGAAAACCTTTCTCGCCGGCACAACCGCGCTCGCGATCGCCGGCGCTACGCTTGCCTACGCGCAGCAGGGTTCGAGCGAATTCCAGCGCATCCAGCACTGGCGCCCGAGTGCGGAAGACATCGCTGCGTTCGGTGATGCTCGTATTGCGGCGCTGCATGCCGGGCTAAAGCTCACCGCCGAACAGGAAAAGAACTGGCCGGCCGTGGAGAGCGCGCTGCGCGATCTCGCCAAGCAGCGATCTGAACGATTTGCCGCACGCGCCAGCGCGGATCGTCCGAAGGATCCGGTCGAGCGTCTGACATCTTCGCGCGGAGGTGATGGGCCAGCGCGCGGCCGGCCTCAAGAAGCTCGCCGACGCGGCCGGCGCCGCTCTACAAGAGCCTCGATGATAGCCAGAAGCATCGCTTTGCCATGCTGGCGCGGCTTGGCGGACGTGAAGGCAGCCGGGAAGGCGGTGGCTTCCGCGGACATCATGGCTTTGGCGGCTGGCACCAACGTGGGCCGCGCGGAATGATGCAGGGCGGCGACGTGCAGCCGCAATAAGGCGCACTCAAAGTAGCGGACGGCGGCCAACGCGGTCTCCCCGACGCGCGCCGCCTCCAGAAGCCGCCGGAAATATCCGGCGGCTTTTCCTTTGTCTTTCCGAGGCTTGAATGGGCGGCGCGGCTGGACACTGCCAGCGGCCTTTGCTAAGCCACGCGCGCTCGGCGGGGTCTCCGCCGCTGCAATCCGGGCGCATAGCTCAGTTGGTAGAGCAGCTGACTCTTAATCAGCGGGTCCCAGGTTCGAGCCCTGGTGCGCCCACCAATTTTTCCCGCGAATTTAGGTTGTTGCCGCTCGTTGTCATTCACGCGCGGTTAAATAGTCAAAGTGATCTCCAGGCATCATCGGTGGAAATTCAACCAAGGAACCCGCGCATGAATATAAAGAAGCCTGTTCTTGCAGTGAAAGAGTCAGCAGCTGAACATGGTGCGAACAATGGTCCTACGACGCGACCCAAAAATCCGTCAGCCAACACGATTCCGTCCGAAGGTTATGTTCTTGAGATCGATGGAAAATTCAAAACAGTGTACGACACGTCTGAATCGGCGATGAAAGCGGCCACTGACCTCAAGCAGAAATATCCGCAAATCCAGGTCAGTGTGTACGATGCGAAAGAACACACGCGCGCACTCGTCGAGTTACCTGGCAATGAAATAAAGTCGTAGTTCGCTATCAAGGTACTTTGCGGCCGACGAAAATAAATAAGAAGAGAGCCACGATCATTGTCCGAGAACGCGTAATCGGCACACCAACCCGATGCACATATTCGACGAGCCGAAGATCGATTGCCACATCCACGTGATTGATCCGACGAATTTTCCGTACGGGGAAGACGTCGCCTACAAGCCGGTCGGACAAGAAGTTGGGACCACGGCGCAATTTATCGAGGTGATGAAGTGCCACGGGGTGAGGCATGCGCTCCTGGTACAGCCAAACTCGGGATACGGAAGCGACAATTCGTGCATGCTTGACGCGATCGCGAAAGGCGAGGGCCGCTTCAAGGGCATCGCCATCGTCGATCTGGACGTCGAGGTCGCTACCCTGAAGGAATTGCGGTCGCGTGGCATCATCGGGGCCGCGATCAACCCGACATTTCACGGCAATGATTACTACAGGCGAGCCGATGGCCTGATAAAGCGGCTTGCCGATCTCGACATGTTTTTGAACCTCCAGGTTGAAAACGATCAGTTTCTGATGTTCGCGCCGTGGATCGAAAGGATCCCCGTGAAGGTCCTGATCGACCATACCGGCCGGCCGACGCCGCCGGCTGGCCTCGATCAGCCGGCCTTTGCTGCCATCTTACGATTGGCCAGGACGGGCCGTGTGAATGTGAAGATTTCCGGCTACCTGAAATTTGCCAGGCTGCATTATCCATTTGAGGACTGCTGGCCGTTTGTCCGCGCGATCGTCGATGCTTTTACGCTCGACCGCTGCATGTGGGCGTCGGATTGGCCTTTCCTGCGTGCATCGGAGCGCCAAGACTACGGGCCGCTGGTGCAACTCGTGGGTCAGTTATTTCCGGATGCCAAAGACCGGCGCAGGTTGTTCTGGGACACGCCCAACCGTTTATTCAACTTCGTCGAATAATTGCGGCTGCTGAATTCGTCAGCCTATGCCGGTTTCCGGCCCCAGAAGATTTCGATGCCTTTCCAGACAAAGCTGTCGGTGTCGTTGAGCAGCCCCTTAAAGGCGGCCTCCAGGTCTTTCGGGCTGTAGTAGGGGAACTCGTCCAGTTTCCATCCGACCCGCGACAGCAACTTGCTGAAAACATATTCAATGTGCATGTCCAGTTCGATTTTCATCCGGGTTTCGGGACTGTAGGCGATTTCTGCCAGCACAAGATTGCGTCCACTTTTCATGACGCGCAGCATTTCCGCGCCTGTTTCACGCCAGTCATCGGTGTGCTGCACGCCCTGCAGGCAGACCGCGCAATCGAACGTCCGGTCTGCGATGTCTCGCGTGTAGGTCCATTGCCAGGTCGCAAGCTGGCCACCGCGGCCACGCTTTTTCGCGATGTAGTTGTCGCGAGCCTCATCGGTAATGTCGAAGACCTTGACCTCGCCCTTGGGGCCGATGCGAGCATTGATATCCTCAACAAAACCGCACGGTTCGATGCACTCGCCGATGATGAGGACCTTGTCGTCCGCACGCAGTTCGAGCCGGTCATAGATGAGATTGCGGGCGGCCTCCGCCTTGCGCCACATGAATGGCAAACCGCCGAGCAATACCGCGCGGCACCAGCGTTCCTGCTCGGTCTTGTCGAGGATGACCTCGCCGAAACGGCGCGCGTCGTAGGGTTGCATCCAGGCCCAGGGGTCCTCGAAATTCATCCGGGTCTCCTTTGGACTATGACCGATAGGCGATCTGCAAATTCGATTGACCGAGGCTATCGCAGTTTGAGCAAGAATGGATGGCGGCCGCATTCATTTATCGTTTTTTGATTCCGGCTTTCTCGATCACCTGGGACCACTTGGCGACATCGTTCTTGATGCGATTGCGTAAGTCGTCGGACGACATGCTGCGCGCGTCCATGCCGGCCTCACCTGAGAATTTCTGTACCTCTGGCGACTTCAGCGCGCCGTCCACGGCGCGGTTGAGCAGGGCGACAATATCGGCGGGTGTTCCTGCCGGAACTGCAAGGCCATTCCAGCTTGTCACTTCGTAGTCGGGTAGCCCGCTTTCGATCACAGTGGGGACGTTCGGCAAATTGCTCGCGCGCTCGCGCCCGGTGGTGGCAAGCACCGTTATCTGGTCGTTGGTAATCGGTGACTGGAAGCCGACGTAATATTCGAACGCGACATCGACGTCACCGCGCAAAACAGCATTGGCAAGATCTGGCGTGGTTTTGTACGGCACGATCGTAACGTCGAGGCCGGACATCGTCCGGAAAAGCTCGGCGGACAGGTTCTGCGCGCTGCCGGCGTTGATGGTTCCGAAGTTCAGCGTGCCGGGGTGGGACTTGGCAGCGGCAACCACGTCCTTGATCGATTTGTAGGGCGATCCGGTTTTGGTCGCAATCACCAGGCCATACGATGCAGTGGTCGAAATCGGCGTGAAATCTGTTTCGATATTGTAGGGCAGGGACTTGAACAGTGCCTTGGCGATGGTCAGGCCGCCGCCCAGCATGACGATTGTGTAGCCGTCGGCTGGCGCTTCCCTGGCTGACTGCATGCCAACGATGCCGCCGGCACCGGGGCGGTTTTCGATAAAGAACTGCTGGCCTAGATGCTGACTTAAGTTCTGCGCCACGATCCGCATGGTGACGTCGGCGATGCCGCCCGGGCCGTAGGGAACGATGATGCGCACGGGTTTCGAGGGGTAAGTGTCCGCCCGTGCGGATGGCATCGCTGTTGCTAGCGTCAGCGAAATTCCGCAGACGATAGCCACCGTGCCTCGCAACAGACGGCGGGTGGTGCGCATAACGGGGTGCAGCATATTAGTCCCTGGGTTTTCTGGCGCGGACATTAGGAAGTCAAGACGCGGCTGACAATACGCCTCAGCTGCGGGTGGCGCATCGCTGGTCATAGCGAATGCCGCTTTACGGTGTCGGCCGGTTGCTTTACGGAAGACGGTCCGGACCCATGACCACCATCGACATTCACCCGCATATCATTGCCAGCGACACCACGCGCTACCCCTTGGCGCCGCTCGGCGGCCATCAGTCCGACTGGTCGCGCACGCGGCCGGTCACACTGGAACAGCTGGTTGCCGCTATGGATGAGTCTGGCGTCCAAAAGGCCGCGATCGTCCAGGCCTCGACCTGCTACGGTCATGACAACTCTTATGTAGCGGATGCGGTCGCGGCCTTTCCGCAACGCTTCACCGGCGTGTTTTCCGTGGATGTTCTGGCTGCGGATGCGCCGGAACGCATTCGGCACTGGCGTAGCCGAGGGCTCACTGGTTTAAGACTTTTCACTTTCGGCAGCACGATGTCAGAACAGGCCAACTGGCTCGACGATCCGAAATCCTATCCGGCATGGGACTGTGCCGGTGAACTTGGCCTTTCGATCTGCCTGCAGATGTCGGCCAAGGCGATCCCACAGGCGACCGCCATGGCGAAGCGCTTTCCGAACGTGCGGATCATTCTCGATCATGGCGCGCGGCCGGTGCTGGAAGACGGGCCGCCGTACAATGCGGCCGCAAGTCTGCTCGACCTGGCGCGCTGTCCGAACATTTACATCAAGCTCACGCCGCGCATGTTCGCCGAGTCCCGCCGGGGCAAGGCATCACCTGAAACGTTTTTTCCGCGCATGGTCTCCGCGTTTGGTGCCTCGCGGCTGGCGTGGGGATCGAATTATCCGTCCAGCGAAGGCAAGCTGCCGGAACTTTTGGCGGTCGCGCGCGAATCCGTGGCCAGTTTGACGAAGGCTGATCAGGAATGGATCTTCGGCGGGACTGCGCAGGCGCTCTATCCGGCGCTGGCGGATTGAGGAGACGGTCGATGGCCGCGGAAAAAGTCAAACTCTCGACGCTGCTCGGAAGTTATCCGAACGTGATGGCGCTCAAGGACGGCGCGGTAAAATCCGATCTGGTCGTGCTCGATTTCGCCGACGTGAAAGTATCGAATACGGCATTCAAGCCTTTGGTGCGCGAAGCCAAATTCGACGTCGCCGAGCTTGCAATTGTTACCTTTTTGCAGGCCAAGGTTTACGGCAAACCCTATGCGCTCATTCCGGCGACCGTGTTGGGACGTGGCCAGCACCACACAATCGCCTACAATCCGGAGCGCGGGCCATTAAAGGCGTCCGACCTGACCGGCAAGCGGGTTGGCGTGCGCGCCTATACGCAAACCACCGGTGCCTGGGTGCGCGGTTTCCTTGCCGACGATTACGGCGTCGACACATCAAAGGTCCGTTGGGTGACGTTCGAAGATCCGCATCTGGCCGAATACAAAGACCCCGATTTTGTCACGCGCGCGCCCGAGGGAAAAAACATCACGCAGATGCTGCTCGACGGCGAACTCGATGCCGCCATTGTTGGCGACAAGTTGCCCGATCCGCGGCTCAAACCACTCGTTCCGGAAGCCGATGCGGTGGCGCGCCAATGGGCGCAGAAACACGGCGGGGTGCCGATCAACCATATGATGGTGGTACGCGACGGAATCGCAAAATCGCGCCCCGACGTTGTGAAGGAAATTTACCGCATGCTGCACGACAGCCGATGCGCGGTACCGCCGGCGGCGGATAATGGCTTGCTCGATCCCTGGCGGTTCGGAATCGAAGCCAATCGTCGATCGCTCGAAATCATTATCGACTACAGCTTCCGGCAGAAGCTGATCCCGCGAAAATTTTCCGTCGATGAATTGTTCGACGACAGCATGCGGGCGCTGGCTTAGGAGCTCAGCGGCCTTGGTAGGCCGGCGTATACACGATCAGGCCATCAAGCGCGTCCGTGACCTTGATCTGGCAGGACAGCCGCGACGTCGGTTTCACCTCAAAGGCCGAGTTCGAGCATTTCTTCCTCTTCGCTCGACGGTGGTCCGACTATGGCGCTCCACGCGTCGTCGACGTGCACCAGGCAGGTCGCGCAGGTGCAGCCGCCGCCGCATTCCGCCACGATGCTGGCGACGTCGTTCCGCAACGCGGTTTCCATCACGGTCGAGCCAAGCTCGGCGTCGACGGTGTGACGCGTGCCGTCGTGTTCGATGTAGGTGATTTTCGGCATGCGGTGGATTAAGCGACGCCGAGTTTCTTTTGCAGGCTGGTCGATGACGTCGTGTATTGGAAAACCAGTTTTTTCTCCGGATAGACGTAACGGTGCGCTTTCTGCGCCATCAACGCGGCTTCGTGGAAGCCCGACAAAATCAGCTTGAGCTTGCCCGGGTAGGTGTTGATATCGCCGACCGCGAACAAGCCGGGAATATTGGTCTCGAACGCAGCGGTGTCGACCGGGATGAGTTCGTCATCCATCTTGATGCCCCAGTCAGCGACCGGGCCGAGCTTCATGGTGAGGCCGAAGAACGGCAGCATCGCATCGACTTCGACGCGCGCAACGGCGCCATCATTACCCTTGATCGAGCAGGCGGCGAGCTGGCCGTCGCTGCCTTCCAGAGTGGTCACCTGGCCGATTTTCAGGTCCATGCCACCGGCCGCCACGAGCGCGCGCATTTTGTTCACGCTATCGGGGGCCCCGCGGAAGTCGTCGCGCCGGTGCACGAGCGTCAGACGTTTGGCGATGGGCTGCAAATTGAGTGTCCAGTCGAGCGCGCTGTCGCCGCCACCGACGACCAGGAGCCGCTTGCCGCGGAAGGCATCCATTTTGCGCACCGCATAGAAAACGGACTTTTCTTCGTACGGCTCAATGCCCTGGATCGGCGGCCGCTTGGGCTGGAAGGAGCCGCCGCCGGCTGCGATCACCACGCACTTCGCCTCGAATGTCTTGCCGGCGTCGGTGCGCAACCGGAAGCCCGGCTCGCCGGTCTTTTCCAGCGCGGTCACCATTTCGTTGAGATGGAAGGTCGGGTGAAAGGGCTTGATCTGCTGCATCAGCGCGTCAGTCAGCCCATGACCGGTGATGAGCGGGATGCCGGGGATGTCGTAGATCGGCTTTTCCGGATAGAGCTCGGCGCACTGACCGCCGACCTTGTCGAGAATATCGACGAGGTGAGTCTTGATATCGAGCAGGCCGAGCTCGAATACGGCGAACAAGCCGACTGGCCCCGCCCCGATAATCAGAACATCGGTCTTGATCGTTTCGCTCATACTACTCGTCCTTGTCGTCCCGGCCAAAGCGGGTCTTTTCTCGCGGCTGTCATGCCAATTTTCGGCTTATGCGATTAGCGGGAACTTCGATGAGACGCAACAGTTCCACCAGCGCTTGCTCGGGGGTCTTTCCGCTGGTGGAAAGGGCGACTTCCGCCTTGGCATAAAGCGGTTCGCGGCTACGCAGGATCGAGACCAGGTCGTCCATCGCCCGGCTGCTGTTTGCCATGGGGCGCATATCGCCTTGTGCCATCACGCGGTTCATGTGCTCGGCGGGCTCCGCGCGGACCCACACCGTAAGGCAGGAGGCCAGCAGCAATTCCAGCGTGCCCGGCTCGGTGACGATGCTTCCACTGGTGGCGACCACAAAACTTGAATGTCCGCGCAGGACTTCGTCGAGCGCCTCGCGTTCGGCGCGCCGGAAGGTTTCCTGGCCGAACATGTCAAAAATCGCGCTCAATGTGGTGCCGCTGCGCTTTTCAATTTCGCGATCAAGCTCGATGAAGGGAACGTTGAGCCGCTCAGCCAGCAGTTTACCCAAGGTGGATTTTCCGCCGCCGCGCAATCCGATAAGTGCAATGCGGTTGCGGCGCGTTTCTTCCGACGGCGTGCTAAAACTCTTGAGCAGCATATTACGCGCCTCTGCGAGCGCCGATGGCGGCAAGCGCTCCAGGAATTGCGACAGCAAGACCATATCGAGCGCCGGATCTGCCCCTTCCTGCACGAGTTGCGTGACCGGCAAGCCAATGGCCCGCGCAATCCGCCGCAACAGGATGATTGAGCCGTTGCCGAGGCCGGCTTCGAGCTGCGCCAGGTAGCGTTCCGAGACCTTGGCGTGCTGGGCGAGCGCTTTTCGTGTCATGCCGCGTTGATTGCGCAGCACCCGGACGCGTTCGCCAAGCCGGCGCAAGTAGGCGTCGGTCTCGCGGACGGCGACAGGAGTCGGGCGGGCGCTTTTCATGGTCGCTTCGCTAACATGCATTATAATGCTAAGCAACATCACGTTAGGAACTGAATACGCTAAGACCCAGTTGTCGCGTTGCCCCCGCGATGTTAGGGATATGCAAAATAATGCATAGAGGGAGATGAGGGACGGGCGGCATCGTCCCGGCGTCCGTTTTGGCCATGCAAACCATAGATTTTCAGACTGATCCCTCGCGTTACCGCCATTGGCGCATCGAGCGCGACGGCGACATTGCTTATCTGATCATGGATGTCGATCCCGCCGGCGGATTGTCGGATAGCTACGAACTCAAACTCAATTCCTATGATCTCGCCGTCGATATCGAGCTCAATGACGCGATCCAGCGCCTGCGGTTCGAATGTCCCGACGTGCACTGCGTCGTCATAATGTCGGGCAAGGACAATGTGTTTTGCGCGGGCGCCAATATCCGCATGCTCGGCAAGGCAACGCACGGGCATAAGGTGAACTTCTGCAAGTTCACCAATGAGACACGGCTGGCGATCGAAGACGCCACCGAAAATTCCAAACAAACCTATATGTGCGCAGTGAACGGCAGCTGCGCCGGCGGCGGCTACGAGTTGGCGCTGGCGACCGATCACATCATGCTGGTCGATGATCGGCGCTCGACCGTGTCGCTGCCGGAGACGCCGCTGCTTGCGGTGCTGCCGGGTACAGGCGGGCTCACCCGCGTCACCGACAAGCGCAAGGTGCGTCGCGATCGCGCCGACTTTTTCTGTTCGACGGAGGAGGGGCTGCGCGGCGCCAAGGCGGTTGAGTGGCGGCTGGTGGACGAAGTTGTGCCGCCCTCGAAATGGAAGGATGCAGTGGCCGCGCGCGCACATGAATTGGCCAAGCATTCGGACCGGCCGGCAACGGGCGGCATCAAGCTCACGCCGCTGCAGCGCGAGATCACCGATGGGCGGGTTTCATATTCTCACATCGACATCGAAATTGACCGCGGCCGTTCGGTTGCAACGGTGACGGTGCGCGGGCCGACGCAGCCAGTCCCCAATTCGATCGAGTCCGCACATGCGCTCGGCGACAAGTTCTGGCCGCTCACGGTCGCGCGCGAACTGGAAGATGCCATCCTGCATCTGCGGGTTAACGAACCGACCATCAATGTCGTGCTGCTGCGCACCGACGGCAGTGCGCAGGCGGTGATCGCGCACGATGAATTCCTCGTCAAGGCCAATGGTGATTGGCTGATGCGCGAAATTCGCCATTACCTCAAACGCGTATTCAAGCGCATCGACGTCACCGCCAAGACGTTCTTTGCGGTGATCGAGCCGGGCTCCTGTTTTGCCGGAACGCTGGCTGAGCTCGCCTTTGCCGCCGACCGCTCGCTGATGCTGATTGGCACGCGGGAAGGCGACAACCGTCCGCCGGCCACGATCACATTGGGTATGGCCAATTTCGGCTCGTATCCGATGGGCAATGGCCTCACGCGGCTGCAAAGCCGCTTTCTGGGTGAGCCGAAGGTGCTGGCGAGCGTAAAAGAAAAGATTGGCGTTGCGATCGAGGGCGAAAAGGCAGCCGAGCTTGGTCTTGTTACTTTCTCCTACGAAGACTTCGACTGGGATGACGAGCTGCGTGTGATGATCGAGGAGCGCGCCAGCCATTCGCCGGATTCGTTGACCGGCATGGAAGCCAATCTACGCTTCGCCGGCCCCGAGACCATGGAAACGAAGATTTTTGGCCGCCTCACGGCATGGCAAAACTGGATCTTCCAGCGTCCGAATTCAGTCGGTGAGCACGGCGCGCTCAAGCTCTACGGCACCGGTGTTAAGGCGACGTTCGACAAGGAAAGGGTGTAGCCATGAATATCCAGCAAGTCGATTACGACGGCTTGATCCCCAACAATGTCGGTCTCGGCAGCGATGTGCGCGTCAAGCGCGCGCTGGAGAAATGGCATCCCGGCTACATCAATTGGTGGAAAGACATGGGGCCGGAGGGCTTCCAGGAGTCGCTCGTCTACTTGCGGACGGCCGTGAGCGTCGATCCCAAGGGGTGGGCCAAGTTCGATTACGTGCGCATGCCGGAATACCGTTGGGGCGTGTTGCTGGCGCCGCAGCAGGAAGACCGCAAGATTCCCTTCGGGACGCACAAAGGCGAGAATGCCTGGCAGGATGTGCCGGGCGAATACCGCGCCATGTTGCGCCGGCTAGTGGTGATTCAGGGCGACACAGAACCGGCCTCGGTCGAGCAGCAGCGCTATCTCGGCAAGACCGCCCCTTCGCTCTACGACATGCGGAATCTCTTCCAGGTGAATGTCGAGGAGGGTCGCCATCTCTGGGCCATGGTCTATCTGCTGCAGAAATATTTCGGCACTGACGGGCGCGAAGAGGCGGAAGCCCTTCTGCAGCGCCGCTCAGGTGACCCAGATACGCCGCGCATGCTTGGCGCTTTCAACGAACAGACGCCCGACTGGCTGTCGTTTTTCATGTTCACCTTCTTCACGGACCGCGACGGCAAAATGCAGCTTGAGGCCTTGGCACAATCGGGCTTCGATCCGCTGTCGCGCACCTGCCGGTTCATGCTGACCGAAGAGGCCCACCACATGTTTGTGGGCGAAACCGGCGTCACCCGGATTATCCAGCGTACATGCGAGGCGATGAAGGATGCGGGGATCAGCGACCCTTATGATATCGAGAAAGTGCGTAAGCTCGGCGTCATCGATCTGCCCACCATTCAGAAAAAAGCGAACCTGCATTTTTCGTTGACGCTCGATCTCTTCGGTAACGAGATTTCGACCAACGCGGCGAATGCGTTCCATGCAGGTCTTAAAGGTCGATATCGCGAGCACCGGCTTGACGACGACCATCAGCTGGAGAGCAATAGCTATCCTGTGCTGCGCCTGGTCGACGGCAAAATCCAGAACGAGGAATCGCCGGCATTGTCAGCGCTCAACATGCGTCTGCGCGACGACTACGTGGCCGATTGCAACAACGGAGTCGCCCGCTGGAACAAGGTGATTGAACAGATAGGCATTCCTTTCCGGATCAAGCTGCCGCATGTGGCATTCCACCGCCATATAGGCGAATTCTCGCGCACCAATGCCGATGTCGACGGAAATATCCTGTCACCTGCCGAATGGACAAATCAGCGGATCGATTTTCTGCCATCCGCGGCGGACAAGGATTTCATCGAAAGTCTGATGAAGCCTCAAATGGAGCCCGGTAAATTCGCGAGCTGGATTGCGCCGCCCAAAGTCGGCATCGATAACAAACCGGGTGATTTCGAGTATGTGAAGATCGCGTAGCGCGGCAGGCGGTCAGCTCACTTCGAATTTGGCGATTACATCTCTTGGAATGCTCATAGCCGCGATCTTCTCCGGATCGTTTGCGCTGCGCGTCGCCCACACTCGCGTTTCGCTGCCTTCGACGGCCAGTTCGCCGCCGATGGTCAATCGATGTTCGACATCGAAGCTGGAGCGGCGAAATTCGCTGATGCGCGAAGCGATCTCGATGGTGTCGCCGAACTTGATCGGCTTGAGGAAGTTGGCGCGCGCGTCAACTAATGCAATACCAACAATGCCGTAAGTGGACGCGATTTCCTGTTGCTTTACACCTAATGCTGTTTCGAACAGCAGCCACGAACTGGCGTCAAAGAATTCAAAAAATCGTGGATTGAACACAATGCCGGCGGGATCGCAGTCGCCCCATTCGACCGTCAATTGTCTGCGGAATGTGAATGAAGCCACGCAATTGCCTCTGCTGTTATTGGGCGCACCACATTAGCGGGTGCGTGCCGTCCGGTAAATTGTCAGGAGCGAGCTGCTTTCTTTTTTCGCTTGCGTTTCAGTTTGCGCGGATCCGGCCATTCCACCACATCCTGCGACAGCAACTCGACCCGCGAGGAGCGGCGGCGTTTACGGAGCGCACGCTTTGGTGCGACCGGCACATGCGGCGACGTATCGAGATCGACCAGCAGCCAGTCGAGATCTTCCGGCGCGATGACCCAGCTCTTGGGCGTATAGCGAGCGAGCGAATATGGCCTGGAAAACGACAACATGGATTTCTTGCCCCCCGGCAAGCAATACTCGTGCGCGTAGGTCATCGCCAGCTCGCGCGCGCTGGCATAGATCGGGTCGCGCCAGCGCAGGATCGCGTGATTGGTCTTGCTGATGGCGCCCCACAGGCCGCGCTCCCGAAACAGCGTAATGATGTGATCCTGGTCGGCTGGCAACGCGCGGATGTCCATCAGAAGCGGCGGCCTGCCGTGATAGGCGAGCGCAGCGGCGGCGAAGACCGCGCCTTCGGCGCAATGCGCCATGCGCGCTTTCAGCACGCTGCGTGGCGACATCGCAGTGTCGCCGTTCAGGCTGAAGTTGACCGGCAACCGGTCGAGGAAATCCTAAATCTTCTGCGGGGAATCGAGACGCGCGAACAGGCGATGCTCGGCAGGGGTCAGCAGCGAATGCAGCCTGCGTCGGTAGGTGGCCATGAGCTGCGATACGGTTCCAGAGTGAGCAACACGTTCCGTGTTTTGCATACGTAAACGCGGGATTCGAGCAATACCGGTGTTCTCCACAAGGGTCCGGCGAAAGGAAATTGTTACGCACTAGAAGCGCCTGGGGAAGCAAATTTCTTCTTATTTTCCGGCACTTATTGCCGTTTGGCAGAATAATCTCCTACTTAAACGCTCCTGTTGATGGCGGAGCGCTCCGATGACCGATTTTCCAAACGAGCCCAAACGCGTTTCGCGCCTGGAAGCCTGGGCATTCACGCTTGCGACCGTGCTGGTGGCGCTGATTGCCGTCGGCATTGTGCCGCGCCTGCACGGGTAGAGGACAGCCTTGATGACGACCGCGAACGTCGAGCTCGCACCGCAGAAATGAGAACGTAATGTCGCCAATTCCGAAGACCGCGCCGTTCGCCGAAGAGGACATCGATCTCCTCAACCGCGTGGTCGGCACCGCGAGCCCGATCCAGCGCGCCTGGTTGGCCGGATTCCTCGCGGGCGTTGATGCGTCTGGCGGCCTGCTGGCACCGCAGCCATTGGCGCCGGCGCGGCCCGCCGAACCGTTGACGATCGTCTACGCCAGCGAGTCGGGAAATTCGGAGAAGCTTGCCGGCGATATCGCCAAGGCGGCGCGCAAGAGTGGCCTCAAGCCGACCATCATCGACATGGCGGATCTTGAACTGTCCGCGCTGACGTCTGCCAAGCGACTGGTCGTGATTGCCGCCACCTGGGGCGAGGGCGAGCCGCCGGCGCGTGCCATCCGCGCCTATAACGAACTGATGGGTGAGGGCGCGCCGCGTCTCGATGGCGTCGAATTTGGCGTGTTGGCGCTCGGCGATACCGCCTATGTCGAGTTCTGCGCGATCGGCAAGAAGATCGACGAGCGGCTCGCTGCCCTTGGCGGCAAGCGCGTGGTCGATCGCGTCGATTGCGACCTCGATTTTGCCGAGCCCGCCGCGCGCTGGATCGGCGATGCCGTGAAAGTGCTGACGCCGCCGAATGCCGGCGGCCGGGTAATCGAAGTCGATTTCGGCGCCAAGCCGGCGGCGGCGTCCGCCACCGATATTGTCGAAGCCGAGATTACAGAGCATATCGACCTCAATTCCTCGCGCTCCGATAAGGAGACCATCCATCTTGCGCTGTCGTTCGAGGGCGGCGCGCCGGCTTACGAGCCGGGCGATTCGCTCGATCTCTATGCCGAAAATGATCCGGCCTATGTCGACGAGCTGTTGAAGGCCGCCGGCCTTGCGGGTGACGACAAGCTGCGTAGCGACTTCATCAAGACGCGCGACGTGACGACGCTGTCGGCCAAAACCGTTGAAACCTATGCCGAAAAGACCGGTCACCAATACGTCAAGGCGCTGATCGTCGACGGACAGGTCAAGGAGTGGATTGCCGGACGCCAGCTCATCGATCTGATCGCGACCTTCCCGATCGCGCTCGACGCCGAGACGCTACGCGCCCTGACACGTCCACTGGCGCCGCGCGCCTATTCGATCGCGTCGTCCCGCCGCGAGGTGGGAGACGAGGCGCATCTGCTGATTTCAGCCGTGCGCTATGAAAGCCATGGCCGCGCCCGCAAGGGTGTTGCATCGAACTATGTGGCCGAACGTCTCAAGCGTGGCGGCCGTGTGCGGGTGAAGGTGAAGCCGAACCGGCACTTCAGCCTGCCGGAGCCTGACAAGGACATCATCATGGTCGGCCCCGGCACCGGTGTCGCACCCTTCCGCGCCTTCGTTCAGGAGCGCCGCGCCACCGAGGCGACCGGCAAAAGCTGGCTGTTCTTCGGCGACCGCACCTTCACGCATGATTTCCTCTACCAGCTCGACTGGCAGGAAGCTCTGAACGGCGGCGCGCTCACGCGGATGGATGTTGCCTTCTCGCGCGACACGCCGGAGAAGGTCTACGTCCAGCACAAGATCTGGGATCGCCGTGCCGAGCTGGTCGAGTGGCTCGATAAAGGCGCCTATTTCTACGTCTGCGGCGATGCCAAGGCGATGGCGAAGGATGTGCGCGCTGCACTGGTGCGCGCCTATGCCGATGTAAAATCATTGTCGCCCGAGGCTGCCGAACAGGCTGTGGTGACACTTGAGCGCGAAAAGCGCTATCTGCAGGACACTTATTGATCCTGCCCCCATTGGATTGCCTATGACCGACGACCGTTCGCGCAATGAGCGCATCAAGGAGGCGAGCGACTATTTACGCGGCACGCTGGCCGAAGGCCTGCGCGAGGAAATCACCGGCGCCATCATTGAGGATGACCAGCAACTGGTGAAGTTCCACGGCATGTACCTGCAGGATGACCGTGACCTGCGGCCCGAACGCACTCGCAAGAAAATGGAGAAGGCCTTCGCCTTCATGATCCGTGTGCGCATCCCGGGCGGGGTGCTGACGCCGCAACAATGGCTCATCCTCGATCAGGTGGCGCGCGACTATGCCAACGGCAGCATGCGCATGACCACCCGGCAGACGGTTCAGCTGCATGGCATCATCAAAACGAACCTGAAGGCCACGCTAAAGCAGATCGATGCGGCGCTGCTCAACTCCATTGCGGCCTGCGGCGATGTTAATCGTAACGTGATGTGCAATCCCAATCCGCATCAATCACATGCGCACGCCGCGGCGATCGAACTCACGCGTGCGATCTCGGACCATCTGTTGCCACGCACGCCGGCCTATCGCGAGATCTGGCTGGACGGCGAGCGCATTGCCGGCGGCGAGGAAGAGGTGGTCGAGCCGATTTACGGCAAGACCTATATGCCGCGAAAGTTCAAGATTGTCGTGGCGGTTCCGCCATCGAACGATGTCGACATATTTGCGCACGATCTCGGCTATATCGCCATCATTGACAATGCCGGCACGATCGCCGGTTGGAACGTGACGGTCGGCGGCGGCATGGGCATGACCCATGGCGAGCCGGACACTTATCCGCGCACCGCCGACGTCATGGGTTTCTGCACGACTGCCGATGCGGTGAAGATTGCCGAAGCCACTGTCACCGTGCAGCGCGACTGGGGCGACCGTAAGAACCGCAAGCACGCGCGGCTCAAGTACACCATCGAGGACCGCGGTCTGGATGCCTTCCGCGCCGAGGTCGAACGCCGTGCCGGCGTGAAGCTCGCGCCGGCGAGGCCTTACACCTTTACGTCGACCGGCGACCAATATGGCTGGTCGCAGGGTGACGACGGACGCGGCCATCTGACGTTGTTCGTGCAGAATGGACGCGTGCAGGATATCCCGGGCGCCGCGCAGCAAACGGCCTTGCGCGAGATTGCACGTATTCATCAGGGCGACTTCCGCATCACGCCCAATCAGAATCTGATCATCGCCAACGTGCCGACAGAGCAGCAGGCCGAGATCGAGCGCATCGCGCGCGAGGCCGGGTTGCTCGCGCCATGGTCAGGATTGCGCCGCAACTCGATGGCCTGTGTGGCGCTGCCGACCTGCGGTCTCGCGCTGGCTGAAAGCGAACGCTATTTGCCCGAGCTGATGACAGCGCTCGATGAGAAACTTGCCGCGCATGGGCTATCGGCTGATGACATTGTCATCCGCATGACCGGCTGCCCGAACGGCTGCGCGCGGCCTTATCTCTCCGAAATCGGTTTGGTCGGCAAAGGACCGGGCCGCTACAATCTTTATCTCGGCGCAGCCTTCGACGGCTCGCGGCTGTCCAAACTTTACGCCGAGGATCTCGATCACAACGGCATCGTGGCCGCGCTCGATCCGATCTTCGCGGCCTATGCGTCCGGCCGGCAGAAGGATGAACGCTTTGGCGATTTCGCTATCCGCGCCGGCTTCGTCGCCAAGACCGGCAACGGTGCCAATTTCCACGCAAATGTGGGCGCTCAAAAGCCGAAGTGAAGGCAGTGGGGTCGTCGCCGCGGTCGCTAGTGTTTGCCGGCCTGTATCAATAGCAAGGCTACGCAGGCCAAAACAAAAAAGAAGAGTACCGCCGAAAGAACCTTCCAGAACACAAGCGGGTCGCGTTCGATCAGCGGGACAGGCGACGTCTTGAGGAATGTTTTGTTGGGGTGACGAAGATCGAAAACAAATTCGGATAATTCCTCGTAGCGTTGCCGTGGATCAGGGTGCAGCGCTTTCTTGAGCGCTCCGTCAATCCATGCCGGGATATCGCGATTGTCGTCGAGGACGGATCTGTACCGCAGCTTTTTCTGTTGCGATTTGGTCCTGATTTTCGGAACCTGAGCGCCATATGGAAGGCGGCCGGTCAGCATCTGGTACGCAATGACTCCGAGTGAAAATATATCGGAGCGGGCGGACCCGCCTTCGCCGAGGAAATATTCCGGCGCAGTGTATTGCACCGTTCCGAGGATACTGTCGTCAATGCCTGACGGTGAATCTTCGGCAATACCCGGAATTTTTGTCGAGCCGAAATCAATGATCTTCGCCGTGCCGGTTCCATCGATCATGATGTTCTCCGGACGAAGATCCTGGTGCAGCATCTCCATCCGGTGAAACGCTTGCAGCCCGCCGGCAATTTGCTCGATGAGTCCGCGGACGGCTTCCAGGCTCGGCTTCGGATTATCGATCATCCACTGGGTCAAGGTCTGCCCTTCGACAAACTCCGTCACGACGTAGAGGTAATTTCGCGTTCGCGATTGACTGCGCGGTTTGAGGACGTGAGCGTTGTTGATGCGGCGGGCGACCCATTCTTCCATCATGAATCGCTGCAGGTAGGCGGGGTCGGCACGCAGGTCGATCGAAGGCGTCTTGATGGCAACCAGCGCCCCGTCCGTTGAATCGACGGCCAGATAGATATGGCTCCGGCTGCTGCCGTGGACTTCCCTGACAATCTGGTACCCGTCCAGCACCATTCTAGCTTCCAGCAGCGGCGGGCACGGCAACTCCAGCGCATGCTTGACGAGTTCGCTGCCTTCGCTTTCGGGCAAATCGTCGATGCGGACAATCTGTACGGTCAGATTGTCCGGGCTGCCCTGTTGGTACGCCTCTTCGACGATGGTTTTGGCGGCGCGGTCCAGGTCGCCTGCACAGCGATTGATCGTTTCGGCGATAAAGCGGCTACTGACGTGTTCGTAGACACCGTCGGTCGCCAGCAGAAAGACGTCAGCTCTTTCAACAGCGAGGGTCCGGTAATCAATTTCGATCTGCGGGTTAGCGCCTAAGGCCCGCCCCAGGTAGCTTTGTACCGATGACAAGACGATGCGGTGATCTTCGGTCAGCTGTTCAAGGGCGGGGCCGGCGACCCGGTAGATGCGTGCATCTCCGATGTGGAAAATGTGTGCGGTTCTGGACCTGATGACCATTGCGCTGAGCGTGCACACATAGCCCCGGTCCTTGTCGTACAGGTATTGGCTTTGGCGGGTTTGCGAATGCAGCCAGGAGTTTGTCGCTGCGATCACGCGCTGCGCCGACGTTTTGACCGACCACGTTTCCGAAGTGCAGTAGTAATCCGTCAAAAAGCTTTTGACGGCCGACTCGCTGGCAACTCCGCTGACGTCGCTGGTGCTGATTTCGTCGGCCAGGACAACGGCAATGCCTTTCAAGCCGAGCAGCGGCTCATCCGGAATCAATGCACCGTGAAAATCCTGATTGGTGTCCTTTCGGCCCTTGTCCGAATATTGCCCGATCGATATCGCAAGCTGGCTTGACATGCGTTGGACCAAAAGAAAAGAGCCTCAACCCGGGTGGGTTGAGGCTCCACGATAGCAAATCTCCTCAGGCAACGCGCTTGAGCTGCGCGCGTTTGGGAGCGGTCTTCATGTGGGTGGCGTAGAGCGTCAAGCCGGTGAAGGTCAGGCCGCCGACCAGGTTTCCGAGCACGGTCGGGATCTCGTTCCAGATGAAATAGTCCAGGATCGAGAATGGGGCGTGGAGCATCAGGCCCGCCGGAAACAGGAACATGTTCACGACAGAATGTTCGAACACCATGTAGAAGAAGACCAGGATCGGCATCCACATCGCGATGACCTTGCCGGGGACGGTTGTCGATATCATGGCGCCTACGACGCCGGCCGACACCATCCAGTTGCACAAGGCGCCGCGCAAGAACAACGTCGCCATGCCGGCCGCGCCATGCGCTGCGTAGCCCAAGGTCCGGGCTTCGCCGATATTGCCGATCACGGTGCCGACTTTGTCGGGCGCCTGCGTGAAACCGAACGTCGTCACGAACGCCATCAGAAACGCTGTTGTTAACGCACCGGCAAAGTTGCCGACAAAAACCAGGCCCCAGTTCCTCAAAACACCATTGAACGTCACGCCTGGCCGCTTGTCGATCAAAGCCAAGGGCGTGAGCACAAATACGCCGGTCAGCAGATCGAAGCCGAACAGGTTCAGCATCACGAAGCCGACGGGGAAGAGGAGCGCGCCGACGAGTGGCTGGCCGGTTGCCACGTTGATGGTGATCGCGAACCAGGCCGCCAATGCCAAGATGGCGCCGGCCATGTATGCGCGGATCAACGTGTCGCGGGTCGACATGAAAATTTTCGATTCGCCTGCGTCCACCATTTTGGTGACGAATTCAGAAGGAACGAGATAGGCCACGTGAGTTCTCCTTTGGTCGCTTGCAATCCCAAGGAGCCCTGAGCAATTGACATGCCAATTGGGAATTCTCCACACCTCACTGTGCTGGCGCCGCGCTGACAGTGAAGAAAAGCGCCGCTTCATGCGCTTATCTCGAAATCGACTCTGGCTCTGACACACCGACCGTCACCGCGATGTGTTTTGCGCTGCACAAAATTTTGCCTCCAGCGGCTAATTTCAGGGCAGCGATATTCCAAAAACAATAAAATATAAGTAATTTCAACTGGTTATAGTTTGGCATGGTCGTTGCTCATTATCAGGTCACCATGTGGGTGCCGAATTGATGACGACGGAAGCCGGGCAGACATCAGCCGGAGACACAACGACTGGCGACTTTGAATCTGAACAGAAACGATACCTGGAAGGGTTCGTCGCTGGCGTTCAGATCGCGCGAACCGCGAAGAGTTTAACCGGCGCTGGCGCGCCGGCAGCCGCAGTCGAACCGATTGGTCCGGACGCGGCTGCGCGCAAGGCACAAGATCGCGTGCTCGCGGCCGGCGGAAAGTTGTCGGACCCGGAAAAATTCAAGCGCGAAGAACATCCGTTTGACACCTACGAGCGGCTCAAGGCGCATGCCGCGAAAGGCGAATACCCGAAGCCGCCGGACAATTTCCGTTGGCGCTACTTCGGCCTGTTCTACGTCGCGCCGAACCAGAATTCCTACATGTGCCGGCTGCGATTGCCGAACGGCATATTGAAAGCGTCCCAATTCTCAGGGCTAGCCGATCTCGCCGAGCGTTATGGCGGCGGCTATTCGCACGTCACCACGCGCGCCAATATTCAGATCCGCGAAATCAGGGCGGCCGATGCCGTCAACATGATCGAGGCCGTTCAGGACCTGGGTCTCTGTTCGCGTGGCTCCGGCGCGGACAACATTCGCAACGTCACCGGCACGGCGACTGCCGGCATTGATCCGCAGGAACTGATCGACACCCGACCTTACGCACGCGAGTGGCATTTCCATATTCTCAATGATCGCTCGCTTTACGGTCTGCCGCGCAAATTCAACGTCGCCTTTGACGGCGCCGGTGTCATCCCTGTGCTGGAGGATACCAACGATATCGGCTTCCAGGCGGTATCGGTCAACGACGGTTTTGGGCTGCCGCCCGGCATCTGGTTCAAGCTCTGCCTTGGCGGTCTGACCGGCCACAAGAGTTTCGCTGGCGACACGGGTGTGCTGGTCAAGCCGGACGATGCGACGATGGTGGCTGATGCGGTGGTGCGCGTGTTCATCGAGACCGGAGACCGTACCGATCGCACCAAGGCGCGGCTTAAATATGTGCTCGACAAGATCGGCGTCGAGAAATTCCTCGGGCTGATGGAGGAAAAACTCGGCCGCAAGCTCGATCGCGCGGTGCCTGGTGCGATCGCGCCGCGTCCGGCTTTCGATCGGACGGCCCACATCGGCGTGCACGCGCAGAAGCAGGATGACCTGCACTGGATTGGGATTGTGGTGCCAGTTGGCCGCCTCACCGTCGCGCAGATGAATGGCATTGCCGCGATTTCACAGGAATGCGGCGACGGCGATATCCGGCTCACGGTCTGGCAGAATTTGCTGATTTCCGGCGTTCCCACTGAAAAACTTGAAGCCGTTCAGGCGAAGCTCAAAGCGCTTGGCCTGGCAACAGAGACCAACGCAATTCGGGCCGGGCTGATCGCCTGTACCGGCAATACCGGGTGCAAATTCGCGGCCTCGGATACCAAGCGTCACGCCGAGGAAATCGCGGCCTGGTGCGAAACGCGTGTGGCGCTCGATAAGCCGGTGAATATCCATCTCACTGGCTGTCATCACTCCTGCGCGCAGCATTTCGTATCCGAAATCGGGCTGCTGGCCTGCAAGGTCCAACCGACCGAGGAGGCCGATCCGGTTGAGGGCTACCACGTCTCGATCGGTGGTGGTTTCGGCCCGGATGCGGCCCTCGGCAGGGAGCTCTATCGCGATGTTGTGGCGGACGACGCGCCGCGGACGGTCGAACGCATTCTCAAGGCCTATCTCGCGCACCGCGCTTCCAGCGAAGAAACCTTCATCGCTTTTGCGCGCCGGCACGAACTCGACGAGCTCAAAGCCATGACTGAACTGGAGGCCGCCGAATGAGCGTCAGCCAACGGCCGCCGATCCCGTCTTTCCTCCCGGAAACTGCACCGTTCACGCCGGAACAGCGCACCTGGCTGAATGGCCTGTTCGCCGGCCTGTTCGGATTGCAGGAGGGCGTCACGCCTTTGTCTGGCGAGGAGGCGGCCAAGCTCCTCCCCGGGCTGATCGGCGCGCCCACAACACCCACGGAAGCCGACGACGGTGCGCCCTGGCACGATCCCGCAATGCCGATGCCGGAGCGCATGAAGCTCGCTGAGGGCAAGCCGCTGCCGCGCAGGCTGATGGCTGCCATGGCGCAGCAGGACTGCGGCCAGTGCGGTTACAACTGCAAGGACTACGCCGATGCCTTGTTCGTGAAAAAGGAAGAACGGCTGAATCTGTGTGTGCCCGGTGGCAAGGAGACCGCGCGCATGCTCAAGAATCTTTACGCGGAGCTCGGCGAGGGGCAGGCCGCCGTTGCGCCCGCACCGGCGCCGGTCGTTGCGCTATCCATGCCCGGCCGCTCGCGCGACAATCCGGTCTACGCAACGTTTCTCTCGCGCCGGCGCCTCAATAAACCAGGGTCCGAAAAGGAGACCTGGCATGTCGAATTCGATCTCGCCGAATGCGGGCTCGATTATGTGGTCGGGGACAGCTTCGGTATTTTTCCCGCCAACGATCCTGCGCTGGTCGACGCCGTTATTCGTGCGCTCGATGCGCCGCCGGATTTCCCGATCGCCGGGCGAACCCTACGTGAAGTCCTCACCGACAGCGTATCGCTGTCGCCGGCCCCGGACATGCTATTCCAGTTTATCTCCTATCTCACCGGCGGAGACCGGAAGAAAAAGGCTAAGGCGCTTGCCGACGGGCAGGATCCTGACGGCGACGCGGCCACGCTCGACGTACTGGCAGCGTTGCAAAAGTTTTCCGGCATTCGGCCAGACCCGGAAGCTTTCATTGAATCCCTCGACGTGCTGCAGCCGCGCGTCTATTCAATTTCCTCGTCGCTCAAATGCAATCCAGGTCGCGTCTCTCTGACGGTCGATGCGGTACGCTACGACGTCGAAAAACGGACGCGCCTCGGCGTTGCTTCTACATTCCTTGCCGGCCGCGTTTCGCCCGGCGACAAGATCAGGGTCTACGTGCAAAAGGCGCAACACTTCGCGCTGCCCGCCGATCCGAATGTGCCGATCATCATGATCGGCCCCGGCACCGGCGTTGCCCCGTTCCGTGCATTTCTGCAGGAGCGAATCGCCACCCAGGCTACCGGCCGCAATTGGCTCTACTTCGGCCATCAGCGCAGTGACTTTGACTTCTTCTACCAGGATGAATTCGTCGCGATGCGCTCGGCGGGCCACCTCAATCGCCTGACGCTTGCCTGGTCGCGTGATGGCAACGAGAAAATCTACGTTCAACATCGCATGCGCGATGATGGCCGCGATCTGTGGGACTGGCTGAGCCACGGCGCGCACATATATGTTTGCGGAGATGCCTTGCGCATGGCAAAAGACGTTGAGCGTGCGCTGATCGATGTGATTGCTGAGCATGGCAAGCGCAGCCCCGAAGATGCCGCGCGCTACGTTGCCGATCTGAAGAAGAATGACCGCTATCAAGCCGATGTTTACTGAGAGTTCACGGTGATGACTGAACCACGTGCCCCGTCCGAGGCAGGCCGCACGCGCATGAGCGCGCTGGCGCGGCTGCCGGTGTTTCTGGCGCTGGAGGGCAAGCGCGCCGTGTTGGCCGGCGGCAGTGCCGCGGCGGCCTGGAAAGCGGAATTGCTGGCGGCAGCCGGCGCACACGTCGATGTTTATGCAACAGAAGCGAGCGACGAACTGCTTCAGGTTGCGGTCGATCCGCCACGCGGTTCCGTAACGATCAATCGCCGTGGCTGGACGGCTGAAGACCTGAAGGGTGCTGCAGTCGCTATCGGCGCCTTTGAAGATGACAAGGCCGCTGGTGAATTCGCCGCCGCGGCGCGGTCGTCCGGCGTTCCGGTCAACGTGATCGACAGACCGGCGTTCTGCGATTTCGCGTTCGGAGCGATCGTCAACCGCTCGCCGCTGGTGATCGGGATCTCGACTGACGGCGCCGCGCCGGTTTTCGCCCAGGCAATTCGCGCCAAGCTGGAAGCCTTCCTGCCCAACGGTTTTTCTGCATGGGCCGCCGCCGCCGCGCGCTGGCGTTCGGCGCTGAAAGCGTCGGGGCTTTCATTCGCGGGGCGGCGCAAGTTCTGGCAGCTGTTCACGGCGCACGCGGTAGCCAATCCGGACAGCGAGCCGAGCCAACGCGACTTCGACAGCTTTGTTGCGGACGTGCAAGGACTTGGCACCACCGTCGAGAACGGCTCTGTGACGATGGTCGGAGCAGGGCCGGGCGATCCAGAGTTACTGACATTGCGCGCCGTGCGCACGCTGCAATCAGCCGACGTGATTTTGTTCGACGATCTTGTGTCACGCGATGTGCTGGACTTTGCCCGCCGCGAAGCGAGAAAGATGCTGGTCGGCAAGACCGGCTTTGGTCCCTCCTGCAAACAGGAGGACATCAATGCCCTGATGGTGAGCCTCGCCAAACAGGGTAAGCGCGTCGTTCGCCTCAAGGGCGGCGATCCGCTGATCTTCGGGCGGGCTGCCGAGGAGATCGCAGCCTGTCAGGCCGCCAATATCGTATTCGACGTGGTGCCCGGCATCACGGCGGCACAGGGCGCCGCCGCCAGGCTTGGCATTCCACTCACCGACCGCAAGCACGCACGCAGGCTTCAGTACGTCACCGGTCACGCCACCAACGGGGCGTTGCCCGCCGATCTCGACTGGCAGAGCCTCGCCGATCCGGCGACCACGACGGCGATTTACATGCCGGTGCGCACGCTGGCAGCGTTGGTCGAGAAAGCAACGGCTGAAGGTCTCGACCCGCGCACGCCGGCGCTGGCCATTGCGCGCGCCACAAGGCCAGACCAGGCCGTCGTCTCGGCACCTATCGCCGAGCTGCCCGGCCGCCTTGCGCAAGCCGATCTGCCCGGTCCGGTGCTCGTTATGATCGGGCACGTGATCGGCGAGAAAAACGCCGCGTCCGGCATTCAGTCGAAATACGGCTGATGCCGGATTATCGCGCGTTGTAACGGATCGGCACCACGATCGGAATCTGCGCACCGGTGATTTCGCTCGGAGGCGGTGGCATCGGTGACGCACGTTCCGCCAGAGCGACCGTCTCGCGGTCGAGTACGTTCGAGCCGGAGCTGCGCACAATTTGTGCATGATGTACGGCGCCATTTCGATCAACGCTGAACGAAAGCTGCGCCACACCATATTCGCCACGCGATTGCGCCTCGGGCGGATAGCGCTTGTAGCGCTCGAGGCGAGCAACGAGCGCGGATTTCCAGTTCGGCACTGCATCAGGATTGTGCGACGTCGAACCGGGCGCTGTGGCCGCGGCGCGTTCGGCTTGGTGCACGGCTGTGCTTGGGGCACTGGCGAGGCTCGCGTGCTTTTGCTTCGGCTTTTTCTCAGCCGGTGTATCGGCCGGCTTTGGTTGCGTTGCCGCCAGCTCAGCTTCTTTCACGAGTTCGGTCTTTATTTCGATTTTCTCAATTGGCTTCGGTTGATCGGGCTCCGCCTGCGCATCAGCTTGCTGCCGACCAGGCGGTAATTCGTTTGGCGTGACATCCGGCGCGACCGGCACCTGGGCGAGTTCGATCAAGATGACAGGCGCGTTCGCCACCGCGTCTGCAGGGTCGTTCCATCGCGCCAGCAACGCAACCGCGCCGGCAACGTGAATGAACAGGGCGGCCGCAATACACGCGCCCCAACGCAAAACCTCTGGCCGGCCGCGAACGCCCGATGTTTCGCGCAACGCGATCATCGCTGGTTGTTTATTGTCTTCCGATTCGGTCATGCTTCAATTTGCATTCACTGGGCGGGGGACCAGCACTGTAGCTCAATTATGTTACTCCGCGGGCCAGGAATAGAGGCGAGCCGGATCGGGTCCCCAGGCGCAATTCTTAAGTATAAGCGGGCGGTAACGTGTTGAACCGCCATTGTTTTGCGGGCATGGTCCCGCCCCGATATCAAACTTCATTCAAGGACGTCAAAGTTATGCCCTTCACGATGTCTCAGGCGTCTCTCCCGGTCTTCGAGATCGGTCTCAATGCCCTGTCAGGCGTGCTCGACAAGGCCGCGGCCCATGCGACGGCCAAGAAAGTCGATCCGTCGGTGCTTCTTGGCTGGCGGCTAGCGCCCGACATGTTCGCGCTGGTGAAGCAAGTCCAGGTTGCCTGCGATCAGGCCAAGAACGGCTCCGCCCGTCTCGCCGGCGTGGAGCCGCCGAAGATGGAGGACAATGAGGCGAGCATCGATCAACTCAAGGAACGCATTGCCAAGACCATCGCCTTCCTCAAGACGCTCGATGCCAAGGCCATCGACGCGACGGTTGATCGTGACATCACGTTTCCGCTCGGACCAAACAAGGGGCAGATGAAGGGCGGTGACTATCTCAATCATTTCGTTCTGCCGAACTTCTATTTTCACCTCACCGCGGCCTATGCGGCCGCGCGCAATTTCGGTGTGGATGTCGGCAAGCGCGATTTTCTCGGGGCCATTCCGCTCAAGCGCATCTGATTGCCCCAAAAACGAAACGGCCCCGGGTCAATCCGGGGCCGTTGCGCCGACTAAAGGAATAGCGGCTATTTCAGGCGCTTGGCAGCTTCCTGCGCCAGGCTCACATCGACATATTTCTTGATGTCGATCTTCTTTTTCACGAAGCCCAGGTCCTGCGTCATATCGACGTTGCGCTGCAACGCTTCGACGTTCGGCAGCAGGTTCGGATCGCGATAAGTATCGGCCTTGGTGAAGAGCCAGCCGAAGCGCTCGGGCGGCACCTTGGTGACATTGGATGCGATCTTGGCCGCTTCGTCGTGGTTCTTCGGGATCGAGATACCAGCGCGTGATACGCAGCATGTCTTCCATGAAGTCGACCATGGCGGCGCGGTTCTTGTCGATGAAGGACTTGCGCGCCGTCCACACGATCATCTGCGTGATGCCGATGGCCTCCCGTTGCTCGAACAGGACCTTGCCTTCTTCCTTGAGCTTGGGATTGAGCGCGAAGGGCAACACGGCTGGAACGAGGTCGGCTTTCTTGTCGGAAAGAACCGCCGGCATTGTCGGCAGCGGCGCTTCGATCATCGTATAGTCACGTTTTTCCTCAAGGCCGTGCTTCTTCAGCATGGCGCGCATGGCAACGTCGACGGCGCTACCGCCGCCATTGGTCGCAATGACTTTGCCTTTGAGGTCTTCAACCTTGTTGATGCCGCTGTCCTTGCGGACGTAGAACTGCTCGCTGAAATAACCCGGCACGCCATCCTGGAATTCGTCCGCAATGACGCGGATGTCGTCGAGGCCGGCATTCTCGATCGCGATGGCGAGCGAGGAATAGGCGAGGTTGGAGACTTCCAGTTCGTTATTGGCGATCGCCGTGATCATTTGCGGCGTGCCTTGATAGCGGACGGATTCGAGCGTGTAGGACTTGCCCAAATGCGTGGCCAGATCTTTTTTCTCGAGAATGATCGAGGCCCAGTTTGCGACCGGTGCCACCCATGACATACGGATTTTCACCGGCTCGGCGCTGTTGGCCGGGCTGAGGCCGACGAGGCCGAGCGCACAGGCGCCGGCCAGCGCGAATTTCAGAAAGCGCATGGTTTTCCTCCCACTGTCGCCGGGCTTGCCTGGTTTATCCGCAAGCTTCTCGTCGCGAACTGGCAAGATTGTCGGAGGTCCAACGGATTTTGGCAAGTCTTGTGACCTGCCTTGTGACCTGCCTTGATGACGCGGCCAAACGCCCACCATCCGGTACAGGCTTGGCCAAGCCGCTACGCTTCCGGCAAGGCACCCTGATCGCGATAGACCCAGAGCGCTTCGCGTGGCAGCGAGACCGGGGCGTCTGTCCCGATATCGTGACGTGCCGCGGTGCCCAGCTCGAGCACTTCCAGATGGTGGCCGGCAAGGTCGATGTCGTAGACCGTCTGCGTGCCCTGGTAACGTCGATCCAGTACCCGCGCGCGAAACGCGTTGCCGCTGCCATTTGCCCCAAGTGCAATATTTTCCGGCCGCAAGGCGATGCGCACTCTTTCACCCGTTCCGACGCCGTGCAGCAACGCGGCCTCGACGCGGTTGCCGCCACCGATATCAACCACGCCGAAGGCGCCATTGCGCTCGAGCAAGGTCCCGGTGAGCTCGTTGGTGGCGCCGGTGAAGTTCGCAACGAACAGGTCGGCGGGGCGGTTATAGATTTCGTCCGGTGTGCCCATTTGCAGCAGCTTGCCTTCGCGCATCACGCCGATGCGGTCGCCGAGCACGACCGCCTCGGCCTGGTCGTGCGTCACATAGAGCGCGGTCATGCCGGCGGCCTTGAGAATTCGCCGCAGATCGTCGCGCAGACGCAGGCGCAACTTGGCGTCTAGATTGGAAAGCGGTTCGTCGAGCAGCAGCAGTTGTGGTCGGTAAACGATGCTGCGAGCGAGCGCGACGCGTTGCATTTGCCCGCCTGACAGCGCCACCACCGGGCGCTCGGCGTATTCCGACAAGCCGACCAGTTCCAGCACTTCGTCCACCATGCGGTCGGCATCGGCACGCGCGATCCTGCGATGCTTGAGCGGATAGACGACGTTCTGCCGCACCGTCATGTGCGGCCAGACTGCATAGGACTGGAACACCATGCCGATATTGCGCAGCCGCGGCGGTAGAAGAACGCCGCGCGCGGGCGATGACACCACGCGGCCGCCGATGCTGATCGTGCCTGCGGTCGGGTGCTCGAGTCCGGCGACGCAACGCAGCGTCGTGGTCTTGCCGCAGCCCGAGGGGCCAAGCAGGACCACGATTTCGCCGGCCGGCACGGCAAAACTCACGCCGTCGATGGCCGGCCGGCCGACCGAAAACTGCTTGCGCAGCTCGCTGACCTCGAGCGTCGCCGTCATGGAACCACTCTTGGGATCACTTTCGGCATAACTCTGGTGTCACTCACGCGTCGCGTTCACTGCCGATAGCCGAAGGTCTTGTCCCATTCGGCGACCCACGGTCCGTGCAGCTTCACGTAATCGTCCATGTTCGGCAGCCAGACCTTGACCACCTTCGGATCGAAGCCCTCCGGGTAGGCCGGCACTTCCTTGAGCGAGGTGAGGTTGCCGAGCTCCTTGATCATGAAAATCTGTCCCTCTTTCGAGAGGCACCAGTTGAGGAACAGCTTTCGCGGCGTTGGGATGCGCTGCCGTCTTCGGAATCCCTGACGCGTAAGGGTTGACCGGCACGCCTTCGGGCGGGAAGAAAATTTTGACCGGCGCGCCGTCCTTCTGCTTCGGATAGATCGCGTTGTAGAGCAGGGGCCCCATCGCGACTTCGCCGCGCACCATTGCATCCGACATCGGCGCACCGGACGGATAGAGCACCGGGTGGGTGGAGGCCTGCTTCTTCCAATAATCCTCGCCGAGCACCTGGCGCTCGAACATGATACGGGTCCAGGTGGTGCCGCCGGATTGCGCGAACACTTGCGCGGTCATCTTGTCGTATTCTGGCTTGGTCAGATCCATCCAGGTTTTCGGTGGATTTTTCACGAGCTCGGTGTTGTAGGCGATCGACCAGACCAAGGTGGCGCGCGGCCACAGGTTGGGGGAGATCTGCGCGTCCTTGCGATAGTCGGCCGCATTGGGCGGCGCGTAATCCTGGAACAGATCGACCAAAGGCAGCATCAATGCGCGGTCCGAATGGTCGATCACGTCGGCGGAAAGCTTGCCTGCGGCGACCTCGGTCTTCACGCGCGTGATGAGCTGGCCGCCCGGTGCACGTACCATTTCAACAGAGATCTCCGGAAAGCGCTTGTTGAACGCCTTGATGACCTGCTGTTCGACTTCGGCAAAGTTGGCGGTGTAGTAGACCAGCTTGCCTTCCTTTTTGGCGGCCGCAATCAATTCGGGCGAGCCAAATTCCTGCGCCTGCGCCGGTACGATGGCGAGCGCGACCAAGCCGGCAAAGCCGGCAACGATGCTTCTCATCATGACCAATCCTCCCATGTTTTCTTATCCCGTCCGCGCGACGCTGCCTTGCGCCGCGCCTCTGGATAGCCAGTTAGCGCCCCCTATCAGCACTCCAAGCAGAACGATTTGCACCAGGCTGAACGCGGCGGTCTTTCCAAGATTGCCGCCTTCATAGTAGTCGAGCAGCAACACCGACATCACCATGGTGTTGCTGGTGTAGAGAAAGAGCGAGGATCCGAGTTCGCGGATCGATAGCACGAACAGCAGCGTCATCGCGGCGATTACGCCCGGGCTTGCCAGCGGCAGCATCACGGTGCGGATCGTGCCAAGCATGCCCTTGCCGCAAACCCAGGCCGCTTCCTCCAGCTCGCGATGAATCTGGAGGAACGACGTCGAGAGCGACTTCACCGTGTCGGGCAGGAAGCGCGCGATGAAGGCGAGCGCGAGAATCCAGATCGTGCCATAGAGCCCGCCGGGAATTCCGATCCAGGCCCACAGATAGGCAACGCCGATCACCAGGCCGGGAATCGCCACCGGTAGGGTTGACAACAGATCGATAGAGCGCCGTCCCGGCAGATGCGACCGATGGATCGTGTAGCCGATTGCGAAGGCGAGAACGCCGCCGAAAAACGCGGTGATAACTCCGACCTCCACCGCGTTGTAGATCGAGTTCATGGTGAGCGGATTGTCGAAGATGCTGTGAAAGTGCATCAGAGAATATTGCCGCATGTCGAACAGGCTGGCGGCATCTCGGATGAACATGAATTTGCGAAAGGCCGCGACGATAAGCGCGAGGGTCGGCAGGATGACGACGACCAGCAGATAGACCGCGCCGAAGCCGAAGGTGAGCCAGCGCCAGCGCCCGAGATCGAGATTGCGCGGGCGGTAGGCCTTGCCGGCGACGGTCGTGTAGCTGCGTCCTGTCAGGACTTTCTGTTGCAGGAACACCAGCAGCCCGGTGACCACCATCAGGATGATCGCGACAGCTGCGGCGGTGTTGTAGAGCGGCGGCGACCAGTTGGTGAGTTTGAAGATATAAGTGGTGAGCACATTGATGTTGGCCGGCGCGCCGAGCACCGCCGGGATGCCGTAGATGCCGAGCATCACGATAAATGACAGCAGCATGCCGGAGACGATCGCCGGCATAATCAGCGGAAAGGTCACCGTGAAGAGCGTCGAGAAAGCGCTCGCGCCGGCAATCTCGGCGGCCTCTTCCAGGCTCGGATCCATGTTGCGCAAAGCGGAAGCGGTAAACATGTAGACGTAAGGCGCGTAGTAGATGCCGAACACGAAAATCAATCCGGACAGCGAATAAAAATCAACCCGCCAGTCGAGCCCGACCCATTTAAACATCGTGTTGATCAGGCCGGTCTTGGGCGAGCCGAGAATGGTCCAGGCAACACCGGCGACCAGTGGCGGCGCAAACAGCGGCAGGATGCCGGCCGCAGCGATGAAGCGCTTGAACGGCGTATTGGTGCGCACAACGATCCATGAAAAGGCAAGCCCGATCGCCACCGCGATCGCCGTTCCGCCGGCGCAGGCCACCAACGTGTTGATCAGGGCATCGGCAACATTCGGGTTAGCGAGCACTGTGAGGAAATTGGCAACCGACAACCGCGCAAGGCTAAAGCCCTCGACCACCGGGTTGGTGTCGGTGAGGGCGCCAAGCAGCAATGTGAGAACCGGATAGATAACCAGGAAGGTCAGGATCGCCAGCAGCAGCCAAATCCAGGCTATGGCAAGGACATTGCGGCTTTTGCCGGCATGCCCTTCCCGCACCGCGCCTTGCAGCAGCGTTGCCGTCTCGCTCAAGCCGTTTCCCCTGGCGTGCGCTTATTCTTGTTATCGCCCACCCCACGATTTCACAGGATTAGTGGGCGGTCTGCAATGGTTTAAAATTACGCCGTGGTCGGTTCGTTGGCTTCCTGGTGCCAGATCAGCAGCCGGCGGCGGGTCAGCGCCATGATTTTCACCAAAGCGTAGCCAACGACGGCAATCTCGACGATGCCGGCAAAAACACCCACGGAATTGGCAAAACGCGAGGCGGTCATCATGGCGCCGCCAAGGCCATAGCCGCCCATCAGCATTTCAGTCACGACCGCAACAATCAGCGACAGCGGGAGCGCGACCTGTAGCCCTGTCATGATTGTCGGCAGCGCCGCCGGCAGCACCACCTGCCAGAGCAGCTCGCGCTCGCCGGCCCCCATGTTGCGGGCAGACCAGATCAGTTCACGTTCGACACCCTGAATGGCGATGATGGTTGCCGCCACAACCGGGAAAATTGCGTCGAAGACGATCATGGTGATCTTGGAAACGTCGAAGACGCCAAGCCACAGCATGACCACCGGCAGAAAGGCGATCTTCGGCATCGGAAAGCCGACGGAAATAATCGGATCAAAGAACCATCGCGTCAGTGCATTTCGCGACATCGCCAGGCCCAATACGACACCACCAACCGCCGCAATGACGAAGCCAACCATCGCCCGATAGAGCGTGACGGCCGTGTTGAGGGCGAGGTCGCCGGAGAGGGCATCGCTCCAGATACGCTCCAGCACCTTGCTCAGGGCCGGCAACTGGAAGGGCGTCACAACGCCGCTGCGCGCCACCAGTTCCCACGCCGCCAGCAGCGCGACCACGGAAACGACGCGGGCGCCCATCCAGGAAATGGAGACGGCGAGCCGCGCCGCTTTCTCGGGCAAGCCGTTCGGTTGGTCACTTGTGGCTATTCGCGCCATGCCAACGCTCTTTTTGTAACGAGGAGATAGATCCGATCAGCCGCGAAACCGAGGAAGGCGACGCTGAACACCACGGCGTACATTGCGTCATAGGTGCCGTTGGCGCCGAGAAAGCCAATCAGGTAGCCAAAGCCCTTCTGCGCCACGATCAACTCCGACGACACCAGCAGAATGAACGAAAGCGCGAGCGCGGTGCGGATGCCGTTGAGCAATTCCGGCATGGCGCTCGGCAGCACCACATCCCACAACATGCGCAGACGGCTGGCGCCCATGCTGCGCGCCGACCACACCAGCACCTGTTCGCTCGAGCGTGCGCCATTGAAGGCGCCGATGGTGACCGGCAGCATGCAGCCGAGAAAGATGAGCAGGATTTTCGAACCGTCGCCAAAGCCGAGCCAGATCACGGTCACCGGGATGAGCGCGGATTTTGGCAGCGGATAGAAAATTTCCACGATCGGCGCCATGATGACGTTCACCGGTTTCCACCAGGCCATGCCGATGCCGAGCAGCGTTCCGACAATGATCGACAGCGCAAGACCAGCGCCCGCGCGGTAAAGGGATGAGGCGCCGTTGGTGATGAGTTCGCCGTCCTTGATCATGTCGATCCAGGAGCGGATCACGTCGGACAAAGGCGGCAGCGCCGTGCTCGAGACCAGCTCAAGCCGTGCGGAGATTTCCCAGGCCGCGGCCAGGAGCAGAAGCGGCAGATAGCGGATCAACGATTGCTTCATCGTTTCGTATCCACGCGGTTCACGTCCGCTTGCCTTGCGCCTTGATGGCTTCGTCCTTCACCAGGTTCCAGATTTCGTCGACCTTCTCGACGAAGAACTTGTTCTTGAAGATGTCCGGATCGTTCTTGTCGAACTTTGTGTCGACGATGGTCTTGATGCGACCGGGCCGCGCCGACATCACCGCCACCCGATCGGCGAGATAGACCGCTTCCTGCACATCGTGCGTGACGAAGATGACGGTCTTCGGCGTACGCTGCCAAATGCGCAACAATTCGATCTGCATGAGGCCGCGCGTTTGCGCATCGAGCGCGCCGAACGGCTCGTCCATCAGCAGGATCTTAGGGTCGAAGGCGAGGGTGCGCGCAATCGCGGTGCGCTGCTTCATGCCGCCGGACAATTGCGAGGGGTAGCTGTCCTCGAAACCGTGCAGCCCGACGAGCTCGATGAAATCCATGGCCCGCTTTTCGCGCTCGTCTTTCGGCATCCCTTGCCGTTCGAGGCCATAGAGGATGTTGCCGCGGACGGTTTTCCACGGAAACAGAGCGAAATGCTGAAACACGATGCCGCGATCGGGGCCGGGGCCTGCCACCTTCTTGCCGTCGACGAGGATCGAGCCGGTTTCGACCGGCAGAAAGCCGCCGATCAAATAAAGCAGGGTGGATTTGCCGCAGCCGGAAGGGCCGAGCAGCGCGACAAATTCGCGGTTGGCGACCTCGAGTGAAACCTGGTCGAGCGCCAGCACCTCGCGGCCGCGTGGTGGGCGATAGAGGTGGTTCACACGGTCGACGACGATTTGCGCGCTTGCAGTCATTGCAACATGCGTGCCCAATGGCCGCCGTCTGTCAAGTTCCGCCGCGCTCTGGCTCGGCGCAGGTCTTGTCCTATAATGTGGGACATCAATCCATCAGCGTTTTCAGGGGAATCTCAGTGGCCAATACGCTTGTCGAAGCCCGCCGCGAGCTTGCACTCGCCAACCGCATCGTCGCCAACGAGGGCATCATCGATGCCTTCGGGCATGTCAGCATGCGACATCCGGATCATCCGAACCGCTATCTGCTGTCGCGCTCGCGCGCACCCGAACTGGTGACGCCGGACGACTTCATCGAATACGATATCGAATCGCAGCCGCTGCGCGATCCGGGCGTCGGGCAATATTCCGAGCGCGTGATCCATGGTGAAATCTACAAGGCGCGGCCCGAAGTCAATTCAGTCTGTCATCACCATTGCCCGGCCTTCATGCCTCTGCTCGCCACCGGCACCGACTACGTGCCGATCTTTCACCTCGGCGCGGTCGGCGGCATTCGTCCGCCATTCTGGGATCAACGCGACGAATTCGGCGATACCAATATGCTGGTGATCAAACCGGAGGAGGGCGCCTCGCTCGCACGCGCGCTCGGCAAGCACTGGATGGTGCTGATGATGCGCCACGGCGTCACCGTCGCCGGTACCAGCGTTCGCGATTGCGTGTTCCGCTCGGTGTTTTCGGCGCGCAATGCCGAGTATCAGGTGCGTTCAATGTCGGTCGGCTCCAACATTGCGTCGCTTTCGCCGGGCGAGACGCAATTGGCTGGCCAGATCAGCGGCAAGACCACCGGGCTCACGCGTTCATGGGAGTATTGGTCGATGCGGGTGGCTAACAAGGCCGGCGCCGGCGGCTCCGCTAAAGCTGCGGCCAAAACGAGCGCCAAATCCGCCACCAAAAAGGCCAAACCGACGCGCGCCAAGGCCAAAGCCAAGCAAGCCGCCCGGAAACGGCGGCGCTGATAATAATGGGCTTCCCCGGAGGCAGGTCCCGGTGTTGAATGCCGCCCACCAAGGGGACGACAACAAATAAATAAAGTCATCAAGGGAGGAACCGCATGAAACATTTAAGAGCATGGTCGGTGCGATCGGTCTGGTCGTGCCGTTGGCGCTGAGCGCCGGCTCGGCTTCGGCCGAAGATACGCTCAAGGTCGCGATCGGGCAGATCAACAATTGGGAAAATCAGGCACCGACGCTCGGCCAGGACGCCGGCATCTTCAAGAAACACGGTTTGGTGCTGGAGAACACCGGCACCGCGGGCGCAGGCGAAACCATGCAGCCGGTCATTTCCGGCAGCGCCGATATCGGCGCCGGCGTCGGTGTTGCCGGCGTGATGCGCGCATTCTGCGAAGGGTGCGCCCGTGCGCATCCTTGCGCCGGCCTTTACCGGTACCGGGGATCTGTACTGGTACGTCAAGGCAGATTCGAAAATTAAAAGCCTGAAAGACGCGACAGCAGAGAACACCATCGCCTATTCGACCAACGGGTCGAGCTCGAACAACATCGTCGTTGCCTTCGTCAAAGAGCTCGGAGCCAAGGCCAAGCCCACCGCGACGGGCGGCCCTCCCGCCACGCTGACTGCTGTGATGTCTGGCCAGGTCGATATCGGCTGGGCTGCGCCGCCGTTCGGCTTGCAGGAAATCAAGGACGGCAAGATTCGCATCGTCGCGCATGGTAGCGACGTGCCCTCATTGCGCGGTCAAACCGTGCGTGTGCTGATCGTCAATGCCAATGCGCTCAAGACAAAGCATGACGCGATCATGCGGTTCATGGAGGCCTATCGCGAGTCGGTCGACTGGATGTATTCCGATCCCAAGGCGGTCGAAATGTACTCGAAGAAGATCAACCGGCCGGTCGACATGCTCAAGGAATCGATGGCCAAGTTCCAGCCGAAGGAAGCGTTGCAGACCGACAAGATGGCTGATCTCGATGGCGCCATTCGTGACGCGGTGGCGTTGAAGTTTCTGGAAACGCCGCTGACCAAGGAACAACTGGCGGAGTTGATCCAGATTCCGCCGCGCAAGAAATAATACCGCGTTCGCGCGCTGAATTGAAAACGGGCCGCTGTATCACAGCGGCCCGTTTGATTGTCAGCTGTTGCTTGTGCGGTAGCTTATTTCTTCATCTTGGCGGCTTTTTTCTTGCCGCCGCCTTTTTTGGCTTTCGCTTCTTTGCACGCGCCCGCCTTCGCAGCGGTCGCACCATCCTTCGCCGCGTAGCACGCGCTAAAGTAGGTGAACTTCTGGCCGCCCTTCGTCGCGCAAACCGGTCCCTGAGCGGCCACCAGGCAGCTCACCGGCTGCGGAGCCGGAGCCGCCGCTGCTTTCTTCTTCTTGGCCGCTTCGCTGGGTACGGCTGAGCCGATAATGAATGCGATAGCAGCAGCCCCAACAAGCGCGGTGTACGCTACGTTTCTGATTGTCATGTCATTCCTCCCGACAATTTGACGGAACATACTAGGAGGTGACACGCGACAATTACAAGAATTTTACGGATTCTTGCGTCGCAAATCTGAACGCGCGTTCATGCGACTGTGCGACTTAAGTCCGGTCTTTGGCCGCGGTACTGATCGCGCCGAGCATGGCCGCACGCCCGGAAGTCAGCGTTTTTCGCACCTTTTCCTGCTTGCCAAGGGCGCCCATCTCGCGCTGGCGCTTGACGGTTGAATCCACCATCAGGGGCTCAAGCCCCAGTTCGCGCAGGGTTGCGGCCGATTCCTCCATTTCGGCTGCCCGGCGCTCGCCGTGGCTGGCCATCCGCTCGAGGTTGTAGTCGGCGATTTTTGTCCAATCGAGCGTCGGATAGTTGTTTTTCAGGGACGCCGTGACTTCCTCCAGCACGCCGGCCCGTTCGGCGGCGAGGAAGCATTCGAGCGTCAGCGCCTCGATCCCCTTGATCATCACGCTGCGGATCATCTTGATCGCCGCTGCGGAGCCGGTTTCATCGCTGACAACGGTCAATTGCATGCCCAGTTCGCGCAAGAGAGGCGAGATTTCCTCGGCCTGCCCACCGGCGATCAGCAGCGGCGTCCGATGACGGGCGGGATGGATGGGCGCGATGACAGCCACATCGACATAGCGTGCCCGCTCGCCGAGCAGTTTTGCGGTTTCCTGTTTGCGGCCAGGCGATACCGAATTGATGTCCAGATAATAGGGATTGCCGGTCAGATGCGGCGCCACAGAGCGCGCCGCCTCCAGGCTGGATGCGGCTGTCACCGCCGAGATGACCATATCGGTTTCGCGCACCGCGTCGGCGGCCGATGCGGCGATCCTCACGCCGATGGCATCGCCGGCGGCCTTGAGGTGCGCGCCGCCAGATTCGGGAAACAGGATATCCCAGGCGGCGATGCGCTCGATGCCTTCGTCACGCAGGCCGGAGGCAATCGCCTGGCCGGCTTCGCCGAAGCCGATGAAGGAAATGCGCGGTGTGTTGCGGCGGGTCATGAGCAGATCTGGGATCAGGACTCGGGAACGCCGGGGACCGGAGGCGTTCCCTTGGTGTGAAACGATTTGATGGTTTGCAGACCCCAGGCCTGGCCCTTCTTGCGTTCGGCCTCGGTCCACACGATCGGTTTCCAGTCCGGCGCTAGGACGAGCCGCGCCCCGGCACAGGCGACTTCAACGCGATTGCCGCCCGGCTCATAGACGTAGAGGAAGAATGTCTGCTGGATCGCGTGCTTGTGCGGACCGGTCTCGATATAGATGCCGTTCTCCAGAAAAATATCGGCGGCGCGCAGAATGTCCTCGCGCGAATCAAGTGCGTAGGTGACGTGGTGGAAGCGGCCCTTGGTACCGGTGTGGTCGCGCGTATATGCAAAATCGTAGCTCTTGTTGGTCGCCGTCATCCACATTCCGGCTTCGGTGCCATCGTCGAGCACAATCTGCTCGGTGAGCTTGAAGCCGAGATACTTCTCGAAGAACTCGCGGTTGGCCTTGATGTCGGTGGCGAGCCCGTTGAAATGGTCGATGCGCCGGACATTGCATCCGCGGGCCGGATAGCGCTCGGCTTGGTTCTTCAGGGCCGGCTTCTTGTCCGGCGGTGGATCGTACCATTCGGTCTCGTAGTAGAGTTCGATGGTGTGCCCATCGGGGTCCTTGCAGACGAAAGTCTTGCCGTGGCCGAGATCGCCGTCGCTCCAGCCGACATCGAAACCTGAGCCTTTCAGCGCGGCCGCGCGCCGTTCCAGCGCTTGCGGCGTGCGGGTGCGGAACGCGACGTGCGCCATGCCGGAGGTTTTCGAAGCGGTGAGCTTGAGCGAGTAGCGCTCATAGTCGTCCCACCCGCGCAGATAGACGCTGTCGCCCTTCTCGCCGCTCTGGGTCATGCCCATGACGTCGATGAAGAACTTGCGGCTTTCCTCGAATTTCGGTGTGAGCATCTCGAGGTGGCCGAGATGGGCAATGTCGTAGATCGGTTCGGCGGGCATGGTCCGTTTCTTCTATCGAGTTGGTGGATTAATTGTGCCGAACCCCGCGGGCGAAGGCCAGCACCAGATTATTCGCTGGCATCGGCGCGATTTCGGCAAGTGAAAGACCGGCTTTGTCTGCAAGGGCGGAGAGATCGCGGATATCCCGAACACCCCATTCCGGGTTCTCGGCCCGCAAGGTGGCATCAAAGGCCGCATTGCTCGGTGCCGTGTGCTCGCCGTTTCGAATGAACGGTCCATACACGAACAGCCGGCCGTCTGGACGCAACAACCGCCCGGCACCGGAGAACAGATTCTGCGACACCCGCCAGGGAGAAATGTGCAGCACATTGATGCACAACATGGCCGCGAGCGGCTGACCGGATTTTTCACCGGCCTGCCAGGTCCAGGTGGGATCGGTGAGATCGATGCGCTGCGGTGGCCGCACATTCGTTAGACGCTCGAAGTGCCGCCACGCCTCGATGCTGCCGAGATGGGATGGAAAAATATCACTCGGCCACCAGGTCAGTTGTGGCGTGCGCCGTGCAAAGGTGACGGCATGCTGTCCGGTGCCGCTGCCGATTTCGAGGACGTCGCCGGACTGTGCGCACAAAAACTCGGCAATCGCCGACCAGATCGCTTCGTGATTGCGGTGAAAGGCCGGCGCGTCCAGACGCCCGTCGGACGCGGGTGGGGTTCCTGTTTTTGCAAAATCGACGACGAACTTAACCATGGCTGCAACTAGACATAGCGGATTGCCGGGGTCAAAGGCGCATTTGGCGCGGATTGGCGGGCGAAACGCGGACTTTGCCACCGCCTTCGTTGTTTTTATGGGTACGATCGGGCAAAATCATCCATCTGCGGCCAAGCCGTGCTCGGTTCGACGCTCATGCGCAATGGACCGGCAGAATAATGACTCTGGGAGGATCACATGCGAAAATTTAATCCGACACTGGCCGCGCTTGCGGTCATTGCGATGGCGCTGCCCGGTACGGCCAGCGCACAACAGAAAATCGTCATCGGCATACCGACGTCGCCGCCCAATATCGTTCACATGCCGGTCATCGTTGCGAAGGAACTCGGCCTCTACAAGAAGGCTGGCCTCGACGTGGACATTGTCTCGCTCGGCGATGGCGTGAAGGTTTATCGGGCGCTGCTCGCGGGCAACATCGACTTCGGCCTGACGCCGGGTGCCCCGACCATCATTGGCCGCTCCAACGGCGCCGAGGTGAAAGCGCTCTCGGCCAACCTGCCGAAATTCGAAGCCTCTATGATCGTGCGCGCCAACATCAAGACAATGGAAGATCTCAAGGGAAAGCGCATCGGCATCCAGGAGCCTGGCGGTTTCGCCGATCTCCTCAGCCGTGCCGTTCTGCGCGCGGCGAAGGTTGATCCCAAAGAGGTCAACTTTGTCAGCATCGCGAGCGAAGACGTGCCGGCATTGGTCGCCGACCAGGTCGATACCGCAATCCTTCACGTTGAGCAGGAAATGCTGGCTAAGAGCAAGGTTCCGGACCTGCACGCCATCGGACGCATGTGGGAACTGCAGCCGAAGACGCTCTACACATTCCTCTCTGCAACCGAGAAGACGATCAAGGACAAGACTGCGGCGGTGCAGGCTGTCGTTACCGCCAATATCGAGGCGACCCGGATTATGTATACGGACAAGGCGAAGATCATGCCGATCCTGGTCAAGCAGACCGGCTATCCGGAAAAGATCCTGTCCGAGAGCTTCGACTTTCTCGTGCAACAGTGCATCTGGGACGCCAATAGCGGGTTAAGCCCCGAACGCATCAACTTCACCGCCGATCTGATGGCCAAAGTCGGCAACATCAAAGAGGGCAAGAAGCCAACGTACGAGGAGATCGTCGACACGACGTTCGCGAAAAAAGCGATCGAGCAGGTCGGCGAATGGAAAGGGCCGGTTTGCCCCACGGCTGCCTTTTAGTCCTGTTTGAACGTTGAGACGGGCGCCGCCTTGCATGGCGGCGCCGGTCGCACTAAAGAGCCGGCAAAGCCGCGAAGGAAAGACCACGATGAGTGTTGCCCATCAGGTTCACACCGGCGCTGTCGCAGAAGGCGCACGGCCGTCGCCGGCTGTGGTCAGGACGCCCTGGTGGGACCGGCCGGCGCTGTTTCGCTACGGCTTCGTTGCGGTGATCCTGATCGTCTGGCAAATCGTCGGCCCCTTCATCAATCCGATTTTCTTCACTTACCCGACCAAGATTGCGGAAGCGTTCTATACGACCACCGTGTCCGGTGAGTTGCCCTATTTCCTCGGGCAAAGCCTCGAGGTCATGGTCTACGGCCTGAGCATCGCCATTCTGGTCGGCATTCCCCTGGGAATCGGGATGGCACGCATACGCTGGCTCGATTGGGCGCTCGATCTGCCGATCAATGCGCTTTACGCAATGCCGTTGGTGGCGGTGGTGCCGCTGCTGGTGCTGTGGTTTGGAATCTATCTGAAGGCCAAGATCATCGTCGTGTTCTTGTTCGCCGTGTTCCCGGTCCTGATCAACACCTATCAGGGCGTGCGCGAGTGCGACAAGAATATGCTCGAAGTGGCGCGCTCCTTCCGTTCGAGCGAGTGGCGGGTGTGGCGCGACGTGCTGCTCCCGTTTGCGGTGCCCTACATCATCGCCGGCGTACGTCTCGCCATCGGCCGCGGGCTTATCGGCATGATCATTGCCGAATTCTACACCACCATCTCCGGTCTGGGCTTCATGATCACGCGCTACGCCAATGTGTTCGAAATGGACAAGACCTTCGTGCCGGTGATCGTGCTGATGGTGCTCGGCGTCTCGCTGACCTCAATGCTGAAGTGGGTTGGACGCCGTGTTGCTCCCTGGAGCGCTGCCAACCGCTAGGCCGTTGCGGCTCCACCGTATTGTTTTTGTCATTTTGCTGCGTAACACTGCGCGCGCCGGTTCTTCCAGACTTCGCAGCGGAGGCGCGTCATGATTATCGGCCTTTCGATTCACAATTTCACGCTGCTGCACGTCGCGATTACGCTGGTGGCGATTGCGAGCGGCGTGATTGTTCTGTTCGGCATGCTTGGCGCACATCGGCTACCGGGTTGGACGGCGCTGTTTCTCGTGACCACCATACTCACGAGCGTGACCGGCTTCATGTTTCCCATTCAACGGCTTCACGCCGGCTCTGGGTGTCGGCGCGGTATCCCTGGTTATCCTCGTCGATCGCCCTGCTGGCGCTCTACGGCAAGCATCTCGCGGGAGCCTGGCGCTGGATCTATGTTGCCACCGCGGTCACCGCGCTCTGGTTCAACGTGTTCGTGCTGATCGTGCAGTCGTTCCAGAAGATCTCGATCCTCCAGACGCTGGCGCCGACGCAGTCCGAGCCGCCCTTCCTGATTGCCCAGGGTGTGGCGCTGGCCGCCTTCCTGGTGCTTGGCGTCATGGCGGCGTTGCGGTTCCGTCCAGCCGCGATTTCGGGCTAGCACGCGAAATCGGCCCGCGGGCCGCAATACGACCCCCCAAAAAAGGAAGAAGCCACCGTCGCCGGCGGCTTCAACCAATTTGACCGATTTAGGCGACGATTATTTAAGCTGGTTCGAGATGTAGTCGAACTTGGCGTTCAGGCTCGAGCCGATCGCATTAACAGCCGCGATGATCACGACCGAAATACCAGCGGCGATGAGACCATATTCGATCGCGGTCGCGCCGGACTCGTCCTTCAGAAACGCAAAAACCTTAGACATCACGCATCCTCCATGTGGCTAAATCTCAATCTGCAGACGCCATCCATATGGATGACGGCAGCAACGTACCGTCGGCCCGTTAAAAAGAAGCTTCGGCGGTTCGCGCAAAGTCTCGATGGAATTGATTCAAATTTTATGAATCTTTCCGATAGCGCCGTCCGCCGCAATTCGGACTGTGCGTAGATCGGGCCTGCAAATAGGGGGACTTTCTATCGTGTTTGCAGCGTCTCTCGCGCGGTGCCCGGCGACCTGGTCGTGCCGAGGCGTTCGTTTATTAACGCGTCGTTATCCAAGCCCATAAGAGTTCCTGAAGTTCTGCGGAACGCCGCGGCGCCATGTCGCGCCACGTCGCGCCATGGCATCGCATGCGCCATGTCCAGCTCATGGAGAGCCTCCATACCGTATGGGGTTACTGACTGGCAGGCTTATCGTGCGCGCACGGCTCCTCTCGCGAAAAAGGGATGTTGCGATTGCACAGTCTATCCGCCGCGATGCGTTGCTAGCTCCAAAACAGTAAAAGCCGCCGTTGCCGGCGGCTTCCACCATCCATTCGAGCCAGATCAGTTGCCGAACTTGCTGGAGATGAGCGTCATCTTTTCATTGATCGCCCCGCCGACCGAATTGACAACCGCGAGGACGGCAGTGGCGATGCCGACGGCAACCAGATCCGTATTCGACCGCGGTGCCGCCAGACTCGTCCTTGAGAAATAAAACACGTTATGCATTGTTCTTGCTCCCTGTGGCTGCAAACAGCGTCACAGTAGAGTCGCCGCATTAAATTGATCTTCGATCGCGCGCGCGAAATATCAGAAAATCCGGACCGCTTTACGACAAGCGTTATCGTCACAGGCTCAGTTGGACGTGCGTGTGACGTGACTACGAGTTTCGATTGGACTATCTGCGATATGAGTTGCGCCGATCGCGACAGACGAGATGAGTGTTTTGTTCATCGCCGCGTGCTGGGTATGTCGGTAATCAGGCATCCTCTGGACGGTCTACGTAGGTCAGTCCTGCTTTCGCGAGCGGCTCGCGCATGTTGTACATGTCGAGACCGAGCGTGCCGGCGGCAAGTTTCTTGCGCTTGCCGTCCTCGTCGTCGAAACGCTTTTGCGCCTTGGCCGCGACTTCGACTGGCGAGCTTCTTTGGCACGATGCAGACCCCATCGTCGTCGGCAACCACCACGTCACCCGGCTCGACGTTGACGCCGGCGCACACCACCGGAACGTTGACCGCGCCGAGCGTGGCTTTCACCGTACCCTTGGCCGAAATCGCCCGCGACCACACCGGGAAGCCCATCTCGTGCAGCGCCTTCACGTCGCGGCAACCGGCGTCGATGATCAGGCCCTTGACGCCGCGCGCATGCAGCGAAGTCGCCAGCAATTCACCGAACATGCCGTCGGTGTTGTCGGTGGTGCAGCCGAGCACCACGATGTCGCCCTTCTGGCATTGCTCGACTGCGACATGGATCATCCAATTGTCGCCTGGCTGCGCCAGAATGGTGACCGCGGGTCCGGCAATCTGCGCGCCGGCCCAGATCGGCCGCATGTAGGGCTTCATCAGGCCGGACCGTCCGAGCGCTTCGTGCACGGTGGAGACGCCGAGCGCCTGCATGGTACCGATGGCGTTGCTGTCGGCGCGTTTGATGTTGCGGACGACGACGGGCCTCATTTCAGGATCTCCTCGACAGTCGGGAAGAGGCGTTGGTAGGCCTCGCCATAGGTCATCGGCACGCCGGTGTTGCGGCTACCTTGAATGCCGCGGTTAAGCGCGACCCGATCATAATAGGCCCAAAGGTGCTTTTGTGCGGCGAGAATCTGGAAAGCCTTGTATTTGGTCTCCCATACCTCGTCGATTTTCAAAATGAGATTGGGTTTGTAGTTGCACATTTCCGGCTGGTGCGGCTCGAACAGGAAAACCGGCGGCGCCGAATATTTGTACTGGGCGCCAGGCTTGTGACCCATCGCCTGCGCGACCACGCGGGTTTCCTGCGCGAAATGGGCAGCATTCGGGTGATCGAAATTGTATGGGTCCTCGAGCGCGTGCGTGAGCACGAAAGATGGGTTGAGCTCGCGGTAGATGTCGACCATGCGGTCGAAATGCTGTTCGTTGAGCTTGAGCGGGTAATCGCCGCAATCGAAGAATTCGATCTCGGCGCCGAGCAGGGCGGCGGCGCGCTCGGCTTCGTCCTTGCGGCCGGCTTTCACTTTCGCAAGCGTCGCACCGGGTTCCTTCCAGGCAAACTGGCTTTCGCCGCGTTCGCCATAGGACATGCAGACGATTTTCATCTTGTAGCCGCGCTTGGCATGCAGCGCGATGGCGCCACCCGCGCGCCAGACAAAATCGCCCGGATGGGCGGTGATGACGAGCCCCGTCTTCGGATCGGACATAAATACTCCCTTTCCCGTGCCCGCTGGTTAAACTAGGTAGTGCACCCGGCGGTCAAGCCGTCGGCTGGATGGCATCTCACAATGGCAAATGCCGAAGCGACACACTGAACCTCGGTAATGATGCCAAGCGGCGAGGCCCTCGTTCTGCCGATTTCCTATTGTGCTGGCGCAGGGTCGACGTAACTTGGCAGCGACCTTGCACAACGATTGCGCACACAGGAGCCCACGATGAAGAAGATCTATACCGGCGGCTGCCAGTGCGGAAAAGTCCGCTATGAAGCGCAGGCCGACATCGGCGCCGTGATCACGTGCAACTGCTCGCGCTGCCGCAAGTTGGGGCCGCTACTCTCCGCCGTTGCAATGTCCGACTTCAAGCTGCTCTCCGGCGAGAACGAAATGACGGACTACCAATTCAACAAGCGCACCGTTCATCATCCATTCTGCAAGACTTGCGGCATTGAGTCCTACGCCTATGGCAAGGGGCCGGGCGGCATGGACATGGTGATGCTCAATGTGCGCTGCCTCGACGGCGTCGACGTGGATCAGTTCGAGGTGAAGAAATTCGACGGCGCCAGCCTGTAGGCGAGGCCTCAAAAGCCCCCCAAAAGCCATAACGGGCGGACCGTCGTCCACCCGTTACAAGCTCTCGGATCCATTTCCGGCGCGAGCGTGAGCTCAACGCTGGTACCAGTTACTGAGAGCCAGGACCGGCAACCATGGACCACAAGTACTGCAAGCAGCACCCACGTCCCACGCCCGTTCGGCCATGGCGGCCATCCGTGTCCGGCAGAGCCGAAGATGGATGACCTGCGTGAAAGCCTACGCCCGTCGTTCGGCGAGGCAAGGCCCGCGAAAACGCTGTTGATAAATGCGGGGATGAATTACGGCGGTCATTTTTTGAAAAAATTCCCAGCTGGCCAAATGCGGGACCAGGCTAGGGACTGCAGTGCCCGTGCAAAACATGACGACACGGGTTATGCATATACCTCGTTTTGTCCGAACGCTCAGGATTACAAATGAAAACAATTTCCGCTCGCGAGCGCCTTGCAGCAGCGCTCGTCCGCATCGAGGACCCGAAGGGCGAGGGTGCGCGTGCCTGTCTGACGATTTATCGCGAGCAGGCGACCGCTGCAGCCGACGCAGCCGATGCGCGCGCCAAGGCCGGTATTTCGCTCGGCGTACTCGACGGCACGATCATGACAATCAAAGATCTGTTCGATGTCGCCGGTGAAGTCACTCGAGCGGGCTCCAAGGCGCTGGCTGACGAAGGAAAACCCGCCGCAGTCGACGCACCGGTGGTGCGACGGCTACGCGCAGCTGGTGCGGTGATCGTCGCCAAGACCAATATGAGCGAATTTGCCTACTCGGGCATCGGCGCCAATCCGCATTTCGGTACGCCCGGAAATCCGGCCGACCGCAAGCGCGTTCCCGGCGGCTCTTCGTCGGGCGCGGCCGTGGCTGCTGCCGACGGCATGTGCGAGATCGCGATCGGCACCGACACCGGCGGCTCGTGCCGCATACCCGGCTCGCTCTGCGGCATCGTCGGCTACAAGCCAAGCCGGCAGCGCATTCCAACCGACGGCGCTTTTCCGTTGTCCTACAGTATCGACTCGATCGGACCGATCGCGCGCTCGGTCGAAGCCTGCGCCAAGGCCGACTCCGTGATGGCAGGCGAAAACTTTGTGTCGCTCGAGCCGGCACCGCTCGCAGGCCTGCGCATCGGTGTCGTGCAGGGTGCGCCGCTGGAGAATCTCGATGAGACGGTCGCGAAACGTTTTCCAGACGCGATCGGTCGCCTGAAACAGGCCGGCGCCCGAATTTCGGAGGAAACGCTTTCGCTCCTCGGCGACATGACGCAGGTCAACAGCAAAGGCGGCGTGCAGCCGGCCGAAGCCTTCACCGTGCATCGCGATCTTCTGTCACGGCGGGCCGACGCCATCGACCCGAACGTGCGTGCGCGCCTCGAACGCGCCCGCAATATCAGCGCCGCCGATTACATTGACATGGTGCGGCAACGCGCGCGCCTGATCCGGGCCATGGACCTGCGCCTGGCCGACCTCGACGTGCTGGCCATGCCCACCACGCCCATCGTCGCGCCGACCATGCAGGAGGTGGCGCCGCCGGACGATTTCGCCCGCAAGAACGCGATGCTGTTGCGCAATACGGTCATTGCGAATTTCTTCGATCTCTGCGCCATTTCACTGCCGATTCCGCGCGAGGGCGGCCTGCCGACCGGGCTCATGCTGATCGCGCGCAACGGCCAGGACCATCGTTTGTTCCGCATCGCAGCAGCGGTCGAACGGCTTTTTACGGCCTAACCACGGCTTGTTTAGCGACGCGAAAATCCGGCATCATGCCGCTAACGGCCTGAGAGCCGACAGGGAGGAAACCATGAACCGCAAACTGCATACCGTGCGCGTTACGCGCCGTACCGTAACCGCTGGCCTGGGCGCGAGCGTCGTCGCCGGAGCGGCCCCGTTCAATATTGCGCGCGCGCAAGGCGCGGCCCTGAAAGTGGGCGTGCTGTTGCCGAAGTCCGGCTACCAAGCCGGTATCGGCCAGGATTGTCAGCGCGGCGTCGATATCGCGGCCGGGATTCTCAAGGACCTCGGGCTGCCGCCGATCCAGATCATGAACGCCGACACCGAAACGAATGTTGAAGTCGCCCGCGCACGGGCCGAAAAGCTGATCGGCGAGGGCGCGCAGCTTCTGGTTGGCGCCTTCGACTCTGGCCAGTCCTCGGCCATCGCCCAGGTCGCCGAGCAGAAGGGTGTTCCTTACGTCATCAACATCGCCGCTGCCCCGCCAATTACCGAGCAGGGCTACAAGTTCGTGTTCCGCAAACGATCCTCTCCGCAAGAACGCAAACAGATCGTCGTGAATTGGGCCGAGCTGACACCCGAGCAGGCCGCCGCGCTGGAGGGCGGGCTCGCGCTGGCGCAGGCCGACAAGATGGTGGAGAACGCGATCGGCATCTACGCCTTGCCGTTGGGCATCGCCACCAACTTCCTGGTGAACGGCGCCGACGTCCTGGTGCCGATGGTCATCGAGGAGCCGTCGGTGGTGGCGGGCGCCAGCTTCGCCGCCAAACTGGCCCGGGCCGGAGGCGGCTTCCACGCCGAGACGACCGAGTCGCTCATGATCGGGCAGATCCAGGTGCTCGACCTGGCGGACCCGCGTGAGGCGGCCACCCGGGTGACGGCGCAGAAACAGCGTCTCATCGAGCTGGCCAATCGCACCGATCCGGTGATCGTCAGCCTGCACGGCGGCGCGCGCGACATCGAGACGTATGTCTACACGGAAAGCCCGGTCGGGCCGATGCTGGTCGTGCACGTCATCTACGACTGCCGCGACGCGATGGGCGCCAACATGGTCAACACGGCCTGCGAGGCGCTGGCGCCCGTGGTCGAGGAGATCACCGGCGGGCGGGTGAATCTGCGCATCCTCTCCAACCTGGCCGATCGGCGGCTGGCTTCGGCGCGCTGCGTCGTGCCTGCGCAGGCATTGGACACGGCCGAGCTGCCCGGCACGCTGGTCGCGGCGCGCATCGTCGAGGCGTATGCCCTCGCCGCGGTCGATCCGTACCGGGCTGCGACGCACAACAAGGGCATCATGAACGGCATCGATGCGGTCGTCATCGCCACCGGGAACGACTGGCGGGCCATCGAGGCCGGCGCACACACCTATGCCGCCCGCGACGGGCAGTATCGCTCCCTCTCCGAATGGTCGTTGACCCCAGCCGGCGATCTGGTGGGCAGCCTGGAGCTGCCGCTGGCGGTGGGCACGGTCGGCGGGGCGACCCGCGTGCACCCGACGGCGCGCGCCGCGCTGCAAATCATGGGGGTCACCAAGGCGCGCGATCTGGCCGAGATCATCGTCTCCGTGGGGCTGGCGCAGAACCTGGCCGCGATTCGGGCGCTGGCGACCGAGGGCATCCAGAAGGGGCACATGGCGCTCCACGCCCGGCAGGTTGCCATCGCGGCGGGCGCGGCCGGCGACGAGGTGGATCGGGTCGCGGCGGCCATGGTGAGCGAGCGGGTCGTGCGAGGCGATCGCGCGGTCGAGCTGCTGGCCGAGATGCGGCGGGCGACGACGGACGAAGGACGACGGACCAAGGACCAAGGGTAGACGCGCGGACATTAATCAAACCATAGACAAACTGAACGGGATTGTTATGCATCCTACCGCAAATGTCTGTGGATCGCGATAAGATGGTCACGCATCAATACATCTCACCAGATGGGTGCGGGACGAACGAGGGTAGGTCTTCATGTTGAAACCAATACGTGACGTGGGCATCGTGGGTTACGGCGCGTATGTGCCGCGCTACCGGCTGCCCGCGGCCGAGGTCGGCAGGGTTTGGAAGGACAGTTCGGGCGGCCTGCCGATCAAAGAAAAGGCGGTCGCCGGGCTGGACGAGGATACGATCACGATGTCCATCGAGGCAGCGCGCAACGCGCTGGCACGCGCCGGCATCGATCCGCAAGAGCTGCGCGCGGTGTGGGTGGGCAGCGAGTCGCATCCGTATGCGGTCAAGCCGTCATCGACCATCGTCGCTGAGGCGATCGGCGCGACGCCCCACATCCAGGCCGCCGATCTGGAGTTTGCCTGCAAGGCCGGCAGCGAAGCCGTGGTCATGGGGATGGGCATGGTCGGCTCAGGCATGGGCCGCTATGTGCTGGCCATCGGCATGGATACCGCGCAGGGCCGGCCCGGCGATGCGCTGGAATACACGGCGGCCTCCGGCGGCGCGGCGTTCATCATCGGCCCGGCCGAAGAGAGCGTCGCGGTCTACGAGGCGACGCTGTCTCATGTGACCGACACGCCGGACTTCTGGCGCCGGGCCTACGCGCACTATCCCAGCCACGGCCACCGTTTCACCGGCGAGCCGGCCTATTTCGAGCACATCACCAGCGCCGGTCGCAAGCTGATGGAAGAGATGGGGACGAAACCGGCGGATTACACCTACGCCGTCTTCCATCAGCCCAACACCAAGTTCCCGCAGCGTGCGGCCGAGATCCTGGGCTTCGCGCCGGAGCAGATCAAGACCGGCCTGCTGGTGTCCGTCATCGGCAACACCTACGCCGGCTCCTCGTTGATCGGCCTGACCGCGGTGCTGGATGAGGCCAAGCCGGGCGATCGCATCCTGATGGTGTCGTTCGGCTCGGGCGCCGGCTCCGATGCCTTCTCGATCCGTGTGACCGACCGCATCGCCGAGCGGCGCGATCGGGCGCCGCTGACCCGCGACTATATCGCACGCCGCACGGAGATCGATTACGCGACGTATGCGCGCTATCAGGCATAAGCTGCAGATGAAATAGGTAGAAGGTTCAAGGTCTGAGGGTGCGCATTCCCTTGAACTTTCAACCTTGAACCTGTGACCGGTCCAAGGAAGGTTGATTCATGCGTGATGTAGCAATCATCGGCATCGGCCAGACACCGGTAGGCGAGCACTGGGAGAAATCGCTGCGCCATCTGGCCCACGACGCGATCATGGCGGCCATGCGCGATGCCTCGATTGAGGCGGCCGACGCGCTGTACGTGGGCAACATGCTGTCGGGCGCGCTGAACGGCCAGGAGCACCTGGGCGCGTTGATCGCCGATTTTGTGGGGTTGCGCGGCATCGAAGCGATGAAGGTCGAGGCCGCCTGCGGCTCCGGCGCGGCCGCCGTGCGCGTGGGCGCGATGGCCATCGCCAGCGGCATGCATGAGCTGGTGCTGGTCTGCGGCATCGAAAAGATGACCGATGCCATCGGGAATCTGACGACAGGCGCCCTCGCCACTGCGGCGGACCAGGAATACGAGGTGAGCCAGGGGGTCAGCTTCGTAGGATTGAACGCGCTCTTGATGCGGCGCTACATGCACGAGTACGGCGTCGCCAAGGAGGCGTTCGCAGGCTTCACCGTCAACGCGCACCGCAACGGCGCACACAACCCGAACGCCATGTTCCGGAGCCCGGTGAGCGAGGCGGCCTATGCCCGCGCCGGCATGATCGCCGATCCGATCAACCTGCTGGATTCGAGCCCGGTGTGCGACGGCGCGGCCTGCGTCGTGCTGGCCCCGGCCGATCGCTACCGCAGCCGGGCCAAAGCGCTCATCCTCGCCTCGGCCGTCGCGATCGACAGCCTGGCGATCCACGACCGCCGCGATCCATTGGTCTTGGACGCGGCCGTGATCTCCAGCCAGAAGGCGTATGCCGAGGCGCGCCTCACCCCCGCCGACATCCAATTGTTTGAGGCCCATGACGCGTTCAGCATCATGTCGGCGCTGTCGCTGGAGGCGGCGGGCTTTGCGCCACGCGGCGCGGGCGTGCGGCTGGCGCAGGAAGGCGAGATCGCCATCGGCGGGCGCATCCCTATCAGCACGATGGGCGGGCTGAAGGCGCGCGGCCATCCCGTCGGGGCCACCGGCGTCTATCAGATCGTCGAGGTGGTGCAGCAGTTGACCGGCCAGGCCGGCGAGAACCAGGTGGTTGGCGCGACGCATCGGCATGGCTCAGAACATCGGCGGCAGCGGCGCGACGGTCGTTACGCACATCCTGGGCGCAGTGTGAGTGCGCTCTGTGGCATTCGCCATTCACTTATTCGCTGATTTGTTGTCTTGCTGATTCATTCAACCTGTCAAAACCTATCAATGGCGCCTCCTGACCGAGGATGAACTCGCTTCTGATAGCTTTTGAGGGACCCAATTCGTTACAATCATCGTCAAGTGACTTGTTCCAGGAGGATCACGATCATGTCTATACCGCGCAATTGGCGAACTCGCCAGCAACGCTACAGTCTGAAGGCCGAGGTGTGCGAAAACTGCCACCAGGCCATTTTCCCGCCACGGGATGTTTGCCCGCACTGCGCCCAGGAACGCCAGCACTGGACCAATCTCAGCGGCCGTGGTGAGGTCTACTCATTCACGACCATGTTCAACGCGCCGACCGGCTTCGAGGAGTACGCGCCCTACACCATGGCGCTCGTCAAGCTGGCCGAAGGGCCGATGGTCACCGCGCAGTTGACCGACGTCGAAGCGGATCAGGTGAAGATCGGCATGCCGGTGGAGATGGTCACCCGCAAGCTGACGCAGGACGGTGATGAGGGCCAGATCTTGTACGGGTATAAGTTCCGGCCACTGCTCCGACAAATGGCGTGACATTCCAGCGTGCCTTTGCGGCCCTCGTGATCGTCGACGATCACGGGGGCCTTTTTCTTTCTTCGCTCTGTCCCGGCTGTGATATAATGTCGAATACCACACGCTGGAGGCATAACCACATGGCAAAAGAGACGAGAGACCGGCCGGTTGTCGGCATCGACCTCGGCGGCACCAAGATCCTGGCTGGGGTCGTGGACGCGAAAGGCAAGATCATCGGGCAGGCCAAGCGAGCCAACGAAGCCGGAAGATGGTGTCGAGGCCGTCGTGGAGCGCATGGCCAAGACCGTGCGAGAAGCCGTGAGCAACGCCGAACTGTCGTCGGGCGACATCGCCGCGGTCTGCTCCTGCGCGCCGGGCACGATCGACGCCAAGCGGGGCGTCGTGCGTTTCGCGCCCAATCTCCACAACTGGGAGAACGTGCCGCTGGCCAAGCTGCTGGGCGACAATCTGGGCTTGCCGGCCTTCGTAGAGAACGATGTGAACCTGGGCACGCTGGGTGAATATGTCCTCGGCGCCGGGCAGGGGATTGATAACGTGGTCGGTATCTTCGTCGGCACGGGCATCGGCGGCGGGCTGATCCTGGATGGCAAGCTGTGGGGCGGCTGGCGAGGCGGTGCGGGCGAAGTGGGTCACACAGTGGTCCTGGCCGAGGGGCCGGTCTGCGGCTGCGGCAGCCGCGGCTGCGTCGAGGCGCTGGCCAGCCGAACCGCCATCGAGCGGGACATCTGGGCCGGCATCAAGGCCGGGCGGCCGAGCCTGATCCCTGAGATCATGCAGCGAGACAAACGTCAACGGCTGACCAGCGGCGCGCTGGCCGAGGCCTTCGAGAAGGGCGATCCGCTCGTGCGTGAAGTGATCGGCCGGGCGCAGTTCTACTTAGGGGTACTGGTGGGGAATGTGGTGAACATCGTCGACCCGCAGATGGTTATCATCGGCGGCGGGGTGGCCGAGGCGCTGGGAGAGAAATACCTGGAGCCGATCCGGCCGGTGGCATATCAATACTTCATCAATAAGCGCGGCTCGGGCGATGTGCAGATCGTTCCGGCCAGGCTGGGAGATAACGCCGCGCTATTGGGCGCTGCAGTGCATGCGCGGCGGCAGCTTGGACGCGGTTGAAGGTTCCGCGTCGGTTGAAGGTTGAAGGTGAGAGGAGCTCCCTTCAACCTTCAACCCGGAACTTCAACTTCATTCCACAAAAACCTCTACGCGTTCGTTGTCCGCCTCGTCGTCCACCTCGATTATGCGGCCTTGCATGCCCCCTTTGATCGCCGTCTGGATCGCGCTCAAATCCATGCCGTTCATTTCGGGAGCAAAGCGAGCGCCCATCTTCAGCCCAACGTCGACCAAGCCGACCGGGATATTCACGTTGACCTTGAGCTTGCCGCTGGAGCGGTCGGTCACCCGGACGCGCAGCCAGCGCGCCTTGGGAACCTCTTCGCGCTGAGCCGCGTCGCCGCCGGTCGCGCGCAGCGCCTCGAGCAGCTTGGCGCCCTCCTCGGCTGTGATCTGCTTCTCTTCGATCATTTTCAAGATGCGCATACGTTCTTCTGAGGTTGTCATAGTTCGTTTCCTTCGATACTGATCGCCCAACGGAAGCCGTGACACTCGGTAGGGCGAAGCAATCCTAGATGAATCTGCCGAGATGAGGAGCGTGACACCTGCTGCGCCAATCCCGATTGCGGCAGATGTGTGGGGGACTGCTTCGCCCCTGGTATCATTTCACTGAGCGGCGGAGAGGCTGGCTTCGCCCCAGGGTACTCGAGACCCGGCTCGTAGATCAGTCCAACCCGCCGCTCAGTGGTATGATAGCCGACAAATCTGCGATCATTGCTGTAGAAACCGTTCCAACGCCCCCAGGCCACGAGCCTGACGGTAGACTGGTTGCGCTGGGCCGTTGGCCCACAGCCTGAGATAACGTAGAGAAGCTAGGGCCGCGAGCCCGCATACCAGGTCGTAAGGGCCCTCAGGCTGGTCAGCGATGGTCGCCATTTCGCAAGGTAGGTGCAACATGCCAAGCAAGCTGTATGTGGGCGCTGACATCGCCCAAGCCAAGTTCGATGCCGCCGTCTGGCTGAGCGCACCCGGCACGGCGCTGGGCCAGTTCCAGAACCGTGCGACGGATTTCGCGCGTCCTGGCCGAACGCCTCAAAGCGCTGCTGCCGGCCCCAGACGCGCAGATCGTGCTGGTCTCGGAGCCGACCGGCGGTTACGAGCTGGCCCTGGTCGCCTACGCCTACAGCCACGGCTGGCAGGTCTGCTTGCCCAATCCCAAGCAAGTGCGCGATTTTGCCAAGAGCCGCGGCCGGCGGGCCAAGACCGATCCGCCAGGACGCCCTGCTCCTGGCCCAGTTCGGCGCCGAACAGCAGCCCGAACCGCAGCAGGAACTGCCGCGCCCAGATCCAGGAACTGGCCGAGTTGCTGCATCGCCGCGACGACTTGCAGCAACTCAAGCGCAGCGAGAGCAACCGCTTGCTGGGCCTCCAACAGCGCCCACGCCCGGCCCAGGCCGTGCTGCAGAGCCTCGAGCGCACGATCGCCGCCCTGGAGGCCGAACTGGCCGCCATCGAGCAGGCCATCGACGATCTCATCCAGCGCGACCCGGACCTCAAGCGCGAAGCCAAACGCTTGCGCTCGGTGCCCGGCGTCGGCGAGAAGAACGTCCTGCCCATTCTGGTCCTGTTCTATCGCTGGCGGGCCCGCACCGCGGGCGCGGCACACCCAAAGGTCTGGTCGCCTTCGCCGGCCTGGATCCGCAGCCCTACGACAGTGGCCGCAGCGTCCACAAACGCGCCACCATCTCCAAGATGGGCGACCGCACCGTGCGCCACTACCTGTACATGGGCGCGCTGGGCGGTGTCCGCGGCAAGAATGCCTTGCGCCTGTTCTACGACCGCCTGGTCAGCCGCGGCAAGGCCAAGCGCCTGGCCCTGGTGGCCGCCGCCCACAAGATCCTGATCTGGGCCTGGGCCGTCTTCTCCCAGGGTGTCGACTTCGATCCGTCTCGTTTCCCGCAAGAGGCCACTGCCGCCATTTGACAGGAATGAGAGAATCTGA